>CAZPLQ010000004.1:0-395345 GCA_964587445.1 uncultured Hyphomicrobium sp. | reverse complement strand
TGAGCACGAAGCTCAGCGGTGCTTGGGATGCGTTCAGCAGTTGGGCGATGGCACCGGCGGATACGTCAGGTGGCACGCATGATAACATAATGACATTATACCGTGGTGTTGGGTCGGATCATCCCGGTTACGAAGATGCATTGCTGGGAGTTGCTCGGCCACGCGGAGGAAGTGCAACACCAGAACAGCACAATGCTGGTGACACGCGAAGCGCCTTCACTTCATGGTCGACCGATTGGAGCGAGGCCGAGTTTCGAGCTACCTTCAGCACCGGGCGAGGTGTGGTCATGAGCAGACAGTTTTCTAGGAGCTCATTAACACCGTCTCCCGACATACATCGCGAAAGTGAATGGTTGGTGCGAGGGGTTGTGACAGGTGCTGAACCCATAGGAGTTCCTGCATGGTGAGCAGAGTAACTTTTGCCTCTTTATTGAGTGAGCTCAAGCAGGATGCTGGCTTTGCTGCAATCGCTACGCTTGCATTGCAAGCATTAAAAGAGCATCCGCATACCTCAATACTTGAAAGCGAGGATTTCCAGACTCGAGAAGAAATACTCAAGATTCAAGGCGGCCGGTTGCAGCGGGCAGACCGGCTGCAGGCTTCTTACGTTTATGGCATGCGAGAAACCGTAAACCGCTTGGCCAATTCAGACTGTGGTCATCTCAAAATGCTATTGGCGTGTGAAGATCAATTTTCGATCGCCATTTGGGTTACGCCGGAATGGCAACCACTAGGGCTGATTCTTTCACCTTGAAGCGATCTGGTGTCGCTCTCGCTATTATCTGAGGAATGGCGGCCGACGCGCGAAGATCGAAGCAACGGATTCTGATTTCGGCGTCGCCGAAACACTATAACCCCCTGTCCTTCGTGCACGCGGCACGCGGCACGCGCGATCGCACGATCGACGATCGGCCGGGCGATCCTGCAGATCGTGGCGTGTGCGACGCCAGGGGTCAACGCGTTCGCGTGTGCCGCCGTGGGGGCGGGGCTCACGCTGGCGGCGGGGGGAACGCTGAAACAGGCCTTCATCGGCGCGGCGATCTCGTTCGTGCAAATGGGCGCCTATGCCGGAATCCATCAGGCCATCGGCGGGATCGCGAATGCGACGGTGGCCGCGACGGTGAAGGTCGGACTGCATGCGGTGGTGGGCGGGGCGGTGTCCGTCGCGCAGGGCGGCTCGTTCGAGACGGGCGCGCTGACGGGTGCGGTGGCGGCTGGCTCGAGCCTGCTCATGGACAGCTCCGGCGTCATGGGGCACTTGACCTTTGACCGATGATGTTATCGCGACACGGCTGATCAAAGACTTTCGTTCAAGAAAAATATTCCGGCATCGGATCTTGTTCTAGATAGTAAGTATGCTAACAAGTGTTCTGCGGCACAAGTGCACGACGGGGGGTACTTGGTAAGAATGCATCGATGACCGCAGTCTGCGGAAGCTGCGCAAGGCGTTTGCTGCGGAGTCAGAAGGGGGCATTAAGTTGCGTTTGTGTGTGCGTTTTGCGTCGCTCCGAAGCGTCGGACTTTTGCTCGTCGTAAGCTTACCTTTGGCAGGCTGCGCAGGAAATGCAACCAAGCTGCTCCAGGTTGGAGCAGCATCGACCCCCATTGATGGCACTCTCGGCGTGACGCCGCCGAATAATCAGCCTCAACATAGTCAGCCTCAACATAGTCAGCCTCAACGCGTTGCCTCTCTAGACATTGCAGCAACGAATGATGCCTCTCCAACATTCCCCGTTGGCTTGACGGGTGGGGGAGCAGAGCCGCAAACTGAATCTTCCTCCAGCGCCGAATATCCCCGCACAACCCAATCCAAGGGAACACAGATCGCCTACGGTACAGACCGGTTTGTAAATCAAAGCAGATCAGTCAACCAAGCCGAGGCACTGCCTGATGGCGATGTCGTTTTGAATTTTTCCGACACCGATATCCGGGAAGTTGCGCAATCCGTGCTGGGTGATGTGCTGAAGCTGAACTTCGTAGTCGATATCGAAAGCCAGGCACGCATCACGCTGCGTACGAACCGCCCTATCCCGAAATCATCTGTTCTTCCAACCCTGGAGACGACGCTTGCCGCGTCGGGGCTAGCGCTTGCGCGCGAGGGTGAAGTCTATCGCATTGTGCCGGCTGCAAAGGCAAAGGGGAGTGGCCGGCTTACGCGCGTTCTTCACGACGCCTCAGGTCTGCGAGCTGGGTTCAATGTTGTCGCCGTACCCTTGAGGTTCGTAGCACCCTCACAGATGGCAAAGATCGTGGAGCCCATGGCGCCAGCCGGCAGCATCCTGAACGTCGATGATACCCGCAACCTGATGATCGTTTCCGCAACCGGTCCAGAGCTCAGTGCACTTTTGGATACGATCGACATGTTTGATGTCGACGGTATGAAGGGCATGTCGTTTGGCTACTTCAAGCTGCAGAAGTCGCGTGTGGGCGACGTTACGAAGGAGCTAAAGTCTGTGATGGCGGCTCACGCTAGTAGTGCATCAGTTACGCCGCCTCAAGTTGTCACGTTGGACAGGCTGAATGCGCTTCTTGTTATCGCGCCACGCCAACAAAGTCTGAAGCTCGTCACAGAATGGGTTGAACGCCTCGACAAGGCAGAAAAGGGCGATGAGCAGCGTCTCTTTGTATTCCACGTCAAGAACCGGAAGGCCAAGGAAGTTGCCACACTCCTTGAAAGTGTCTTCCAGAAGCGCGGAACTGCGACAACGTCGGGTTCGTATAACCAGCCGAGCGAGACGGGAAACAGAGACGAGATAGATTCTCCGCAGTCCCCCAACGGCCCCATGATCCCTCCAGAAGAAAAGGCGGTCGAACTTTCCAGAGCGGGTGTAAAGGTTGCGGCGGTGGGAGACGTTGGGCTCGCAGCGGCCAGTTCTGACAGTTCGCTAAGGGGAGCACCGACCGGTGATGAACTTCAGGCGAGGATAGTTGCGGACGAAGAGCATAATACGCTGATTATTCGTGCGCGTCAGAGCGACTATGAAGTCATTGTCCAGGCCATCGAAAGCATGGATCTGGTCGCGCCCCTCGTGATGATTGAGGTCACGATTGCTGAGATCAAACTCGAGGATGGTCTCAAGTTCGGCATAGAGTGGTTCTTCAAGAACAAGCACAACAAGGCGACATTCAGCGCGTTGGATACGGGCCAAATTCTCTCAAAATTTCCTGGCTTCTCCTATTTCTTCAGTGCAGCGGATGTAGCCGCTGTATTGAATGCTCTCGCCGATGTTACTGATGTACGGATTGTGTCCTCGCCTCGAATAATGGTGCGAGATAACCGTACCGCTAGCCTGCAAATTGGCGACCAGGTCCCGGTGCTCACCAGCACCGCACGAAGCATAACGACGCCTGATGCCCCAATTGTACAAACCGTCCAATACTTCGACACTGGCGTTATTCTCAAAGTCACCCCGCAGGTCAATGCGCGAGGTCTGGTTGCAATGGATGTTGTCCAGGAGGTCAGCAACGTCGCGACTGACAAGGAGGATGGGATCGAATCGCCAACAATCCAGCAACGCAAAATCTCCTCCTCGATTTCAGTTCACGATGGAGAAGCAGTGGTACTTGGTGGCCTGATGAGAGAGAGCCGCTCCAACACAACGACTGGCGTTCCGCTGCTCTCCGATATTCCGGGGCTGGGAGAAGTATTCAAAACACATGATCGCGCAAAAGATCGAACCGAACTCATGGTTGTAATCACGCCGCGAGTCGTGTGGGGGCGGTCCGATGCCCAACTCATAACGGAAGAATTGCGCGGCAAACTGGAAGACGTGGCGAACACTAGAAATCGCGGAACGCGCGCATTCATTGGAGACAATGGACGCCATCGGCCAGATGAGCAAAAAATGGGATACTCAACAAAGGACTGACCTCGCGCGCATAGCTGAAATTGAGTTCCGATGGAGGACTTGAACAGTGCGAGCCGAGCTTGACAATTCCGAGCAGAGGTTTGTGGAGCACCTCGTATCGAGCCGTGCGATTTCGCAATCAGACGTCGCAAGGCTGGAAAGTGCACGGCGTGCGCTCAATTCAAGCTATGTTCTTCTTCTGTCTCGCATGGGTTTAATGCAAGAAGATTCGGTCGTAGATCGACTCGTGGAATTTCTGCGGCTTCCACGACTGGATGACGGACGACTACCTGCAGAACCGCTATTCCAAAACGAGATCAGCCAGCGTTTTCTCGCAAACAAGTCTGTCTTGCCCGTAGATACAAATGGCGACGTCATAACACTCGCTGTGGCGGATCCGTTCGATCGGCAGGCGTTACATGCGATCACAGTTGCACTGAGGAGGGAGATTAATCTGGTAGTGGCGGAGCCATCTCGGGTCGCGCGCGCTATCGAAGAACTCTACGAAGCCAGCCATAGCGATGCTGGAGAGAACAGGCGAGAAACTGAAGGTGCCGATTACGACGGAGATATCGAAAGACTAAAAGACCTTGCAACGGAGGCGCCTGTAATCAAGTATGTCAATGAATTATTCTTACGTGCATCTGATCTGCGCGCTTCGGATATCCATCTCGAACCGTTCAAAGCGGATCTGCTCGTACGCTTCAGAATTGATGGCATGCTCCGTGAGATGCCTTGTTCTTCAAACATAGCGCGCGCGGCTGTTATCTCCCGGATAAAATTACTCGCTCGCCTCGATATTTCCGAACGAAGGCTTCCACAGGATGGTCGCATCAAAGCAACCGTGAGGGGCAAAGAGCTTGATCTTCGAATCTCGACCTATCCAACAATGTATGGCGAGAGCGCTGTAATCCGGTTGCTCGATAAGGCATCCTCAACTTCATCGTTGGATACGCTTGGCATCGCGGATGCTGTCCTTCATTCGTATCGTGAGCAACTGTCCAATCCCTCGGGTGTAACACTCGTTGTGGGCCCGACTGGCAGCGGCAAAACGACGACGCTCTATGCAACACTCCATGAGCTATCCCGACCAGAGGTGAAGATCTTCACCGTCGAAGACCCAATTGAGTATGAGCTGCTGGGCGTAAACCAGTGTCAAGTCAAGCCTCAGATTGGTCTTACATTCGCAAACTCCCTAAGGTCCATGTTACGGCAGGATCCAGACGTCATTCTTGTTGGCGAAATCCGCGATGTGGAGACGGCCGAGATCTGCGCCCAAGCTGCTTTGACCGGTCACAAAGTGTTTTCGACGCTGCATACAACAGATTCCACAAGCGCGATCACCCGACTGCTGGACCTCGGATTGCAGGCATTTCTTCTAACGGCAACGATTGATTCTGTTGTCGCCCAGAGACTGGTTCGAGTCTTATGTCCAAATTGCAAGACCAAGGTATCGTCACTGTCTGCCGAGATGCGGAAGTTACTTGCAGGGATCGAAGCCGACAAAATCAATTTGTGCGAACCATCGGGTTGCGACCAATGTGGTGGGACAGGTTATCGAGGTCGGACTGGTGTGTATGAACTATTCGTTCTCACCAACGACGTAAGAGCTGCTATCCGGGGGGGCGCCGATGCAGTCGAGCTTCGTAGGCTAGCTTTCGAGCTGGGAATGCAGAGCATGTATCAACACGGTCTGCGCAAGGTCGCAGACGGTGTAACGGATGTGGCAGAACTGAGCCGGGTTGTTAAGAAGGGCTAGGCAATGCCAGACTTCGAGTACCGAGCAGTCGGTGCAGGTAACAAGCTTACCACCGGGTATCTGTCGGCATCCGATCATGTCGCTGCCGGCAAGATGTTAGTTGGTCAAGGCCTGACTCCTTTCGATATTAGACCCAAGCGACACTCCGGGAGAGCATGGCTCCCACTATCGTCGTCTACTCTATCCGAAACCGCCGTTATCGACTTCCTGGCAAGATTTCGCATACTTTTAAGTGCTGGACTCGATTTTGAGCGGGCCGCTGATTTCCTCGCCCGGACATCAAACGACACGCATGCACGTGACGCAGCGACAACCTTAAAGGATGAGCTTCGCAAGGGCGTCTCCTTGTCGAATGCGTTTGCCAATCCGTCAATTGCAATGCCGGAGTTTGTGCTTGGAGTGACACGGGCCGGAGAAGCCAGCGGCCGTATCGAAGAAGCCTTGTCTTATGCGAGCAGCTTTCTTGAGCGCCAAAGCAAAGTCAGATCTGAGATACGATCGGCCCTCGTCTATCCAGGCGTTTTGGTTATCGTCTCGTTCTGCACGATCGCAGTCATCGTCACGGTTCTTGTGCCTAAATTGCGTGAACTCTTTCTCGACTCAGCGAAGAGGGTACCCGAGGCGGCTGCATTCGTCTTTAAAGTCTCTGACTTGCTTGTCCAATGGGGCTGGACAACTATCCCTTTATCGATCGCTCTTTTCGCGTTGTTCCAAAGCATGTCGAGGACGGCAAGAGGGGGCGTTCTTATCGATAGAATGAAGTTAACTTCGCCCTTGCTTCTCGGTGGGGTTCGGACACGCATCGAGGTGGGCACGCTTTCCCGCCAATTAGCAATCCTCTTGCAGAATGGCGTGGTTCTAAACGACGCATTGGACATCGCGATCGGCACATGTCGAAACAAGGCTCTGAAACACGAGATTGAAGTCGTTCGCGGTTCTATCAGACAGGGAAAGCAGTTGTCGGAGGCCCTGAAGTCGAGACGTCTCTTTCCGGCGATGTTTGTCGAACTGATTTCTGCAGGTGAAGAAGCTAGTGAGCTTCCTATTGTTCTCTCTCGCCTGGCAGATATCTACGAAAATGAGGCAGACGTCCTCTCCAAGCGACTGTTGACGCTGCTCGGACCAGTCTTGACCCTTGTTCTCGGTTTGGTGATCGGATTTGTTGTTTATGCGATGATGGCGGCTCTCACGAGCGTCAATGATTTGGCGATCGGGTGATGCATGGAAAGCCGTTCGGCACGTCCGCCACTTGAAGCTCTCATATTGGCTCCGGGCACAAATATGCGTCGCGCACACGTAGAGCGCGTCAACTTCCGCGAACAGAAGTGCACTTTAAGCTCATCCCAAGACGGCTATACGTTCCTCGAAGTCTTGGTCGTTGTGGCGATAATTGCCGCGGTCGCGACCCTTGGCATTCAAGCAATCAACGTTACACGAGCCTCAAGTGAAAGAGATCGTGTTGTCTCCGACGTGGAGAAGGCCTTGTGGTTCGAACGGCTTTCGGCACAAGAGCGAGGCCGGCCGAGCAAGCTAGAAATCGATGTAACAAAAAATATGTTGGCATCGCAAGCGACCTCCAAAATTGTTCAGCTGCCCTCAAAAGTGAGACTTCGGTTTGTGGGAAGCGAAAACCAACTTCTTTCGAACTCGAAGGCAGAGGTCGTATTCTTTCCAGATGGCTCGTCATCCGGCGGGGATATCTACCTGGAACACGAGCAGCATACCGCGCTTGTGAGGATCGAGTGGCTAACCGGGCGGATTAAAAGTCAGTCCAATGTTTCTCAGACGGGTACGCGATGACCAGATGCTTAGATGGAGAGAGCCAGACGGAGGCCGGATACATTCTTGTCGAGGTCTTGGTGGCGTTTGTCATTGCTACGATGACGTTGCTTTCGTTCTATGCGGTGTCAGCCCAACACAATCAGGTTGGGCGCCTTCAAAATATGCTCACGACGGTTCAGAACTTTGCCCAGAACAGGTTTTCCTTGAAAGCTGCTGAGGAATTACTCCGTGCCGGAGAGGCGAGTGGAGAAATCGGCATCATGTATCAATGGAACGAGGACACGAAGCTGGTCGATCGCACGGAGGGAGGTCTTGGTCTGTTCCGGATCTTGTTGCGCGTGTCTGATAATCGAACACCGGCACGACACAAATATCTTTTCGAGTATTGGCGTGTTGCCGGCATCGCTGACAAACAGTGATACAGCCCATGGAACCTCGCTCAAAGGCAATTGCTAGCAAATGCAGTGGCTTCAGCTTGATTGAGGCCGTCGTATCACTGGCGATTCTATCGCTTGTGGCTGTATCGCTTTCGCTGGCGCTTCGAGATGGAAGCGATCTTCGGAAACGTTTTGATGGCACAGAGGAAGAGATCGGTGAGATCTCCGAAGTTGACGCGACTGTCCGCCGTCTTTTGGAACGAGCGTGGCCTGGTCCGAATGTGCCGTCTACAATGAGTAACCTATTCGAGGGAAAGCCAGATAGGATAGTTTTCCTGTGCGATCTGCCAGAACAGTTTGGAATGGGATCTCTATATCGTGTCACTCTTTCAATTCGAAGCTCGGCCGGTCCGACACGGCTCATAATCGCAGTCGAGCCAGTTGATGAGTCAGGAAAGAATGAGCTTCGGGAAATTTCACTTGTTCAACGGTTAACAGCCGCCCGCTTTTTCTTTGCAAAAGAGGTCGCGAACGGCGAGGCTCACTGGGAGCAAGAATGGAGGAACCAAGCCGCCCTCCCGTCACTTATCCGTCTGGAGTTAGATTACGGCACAAGGGCCAACGAGATCCGTCGTGACATTATTGTGGGGCTCCGCTTGAAGCAGGTGCCGCAATGAGATTTTCTGATTTGGACTTTGATAGTCGGCCAATCGATTTTGATCGCAATCTCACAGCCAGAGATGCCGGCTTCAGCTTCCTCGTGGTTCTGCCTCAGATCATTCTTTTAGCAGCGCTCGCAATGATGCTGGTGGAGGTAACTAGGCGTGATGCTCGCTCAAGTAATATCGGTTTCATGCGACTCAAGTCTGCTTGGGCGGTGGAGTCGGCAATCCATCGAGAGATTTTCTACAAGTTGAAGAATGATAGATCTCGCCTTCCCTCAACCGATAAATCAGATACTCCGCACGTTACCGTTCGGGTCGACCGCGAAGTTTCGAAGGTAAGCCTGAATAGGAATCCCAATCCGACGCTGAAAAGACTGTTCACTGTTCTTTGTATTTCAGAAAGCGAAGCTTCAAGCGTATTTTCTTGGCTTGCTGCGAGACAGGAGAGCACTGGTCCCACGAGCGACCTTCGTCGTTTCGGCGGAATGTCTCAAACATCATACCTGAAATTGAGACCACACATTACGAGATACGGCTTCCATGAGCGACCGGACCTCGCGACAGCGAGTCTTCCGATCATTATGGCCACGCTGGACGTCAACAAGACTAGAGCCATGGAGTTAAGAACGGCAAATGCTGAGAAATCAGATATCGGCGACCCCACAGGGATAATATCCATCACAGCCGAGGTGAGCGATCCGAACTTCCCGCATGCGAAGACACACGCAGTCGTCTATCTCACAGGAAAGCAATCGGACCCCTACAGGCTGCTTGAGTTGAACAGGTACGAGCTCGAGCCCGAAACCGCTGAAACCTGCGTTCTTGACGAGTAGATGTGATGAGCGTTCTAACAGAGCAAGTAGAACTTTCGAAGCTGTATAAATGGTGGATCTCTGAACTCGCTGCGATTGCGCAGGATTGCAAGAAGCGGCTTAAGCTGGGAGACTCATCGGATGGCATTATGCTTGTCGCTGAGGGGCAGAAGACCTTTCTGCTAAAAAAAGAAAACGGTGCAGAGGCCCTGATCTCCAGCCATTCCGGCGATATTGATGCTCCAAGGCCAAAATCTAAACATACCCAGAGCATCGGAGCTCGACTCAACACTCGAGACTATATTCGGCAAGAGGTCATTCTACCTTATGCAGTTCGAGATCAAATTGATTCTGCAATCACCTACCAGCTCGATGGTCTAACGCCATTTCAGCCTGAGGATGTTCTGCTCAGAACGAACCTGCAGTCTGTGAACGAGTCAGCGGGCACTCTAACGGCTGAGATGATAGTTGTGCCCAGAAAGCTGCTGGACGACCTTCAGGCTCGCGCAGCGCAATTTGGTTACACGATCGATCGCTTGATCCTGCAGACCGACAACGTCGATCCTGGAGCTGAAGATCTGACGGTTCTGTCACTTGATAGGCTTTCCGGCGCAAAATTGTTTAACAGGCCTCTGCTCTTTACGCTCATTGCAATACTTTTTGTGGCCAACGTTGCGGTACCGTTCTGGAAGCTGAAAACGACGCTGGCAGAACTCAAAATACAGAGAACTGAGCTCGAGAAGACTTTTGCAGATGCTCGCTCACTCGGAAAGGCCGAAAGTCGATTAGAAAACCGACGGCATGCTGTGAGAGCACTTCAAGAGCGAAATACGTCCCTATCGGAAACCCTTGAAAGTTTGACCGGGGCGCTCGACGACACGTCCTATCTAACCGAACTCAAGATTGAAGGAGAGACTGTAACAATCTCGGGTTTTTCGTCGTCAGCTTCGAAAATTCTCCAAGCTGTCGAGGCTGATCCGAAATTTACAGACGCCAGGTTTCTCACCCCAATCAATCGGGAGAATGGAACCGAGCTTGAGCGGTTTTCTCTTAGCGTCGTGCGACGGGGACTTTGATGGACGCTATTCACGCCAATAGTCTTCTTTCCAGAGTTCTAGCGATCGCAGTCTCTGCGCTTATGATGCTTCTTGCGGCGAAGCTTATGGTCATTCCTGTGTTTACCTATTTGGCAACTCAAGAAGCCGCAGTTGGTGATTTGACGCTTGAGGTGGCGCGGCTTCGGGACGTGGCAAACAAACTGCCTGATCGAAAAAGGCTATTAGAGCGACAAGAGAAGAGCGACGCAGCACGCAAACAGGTATTCAATGACCTCTCATCTGGAGCAGCCGGCGCAGCGCTCGAGCGCGCCGTTGTGACGCTGATCAGGTCTAAAAATCTTCCCGTGAGTCAGTCGCGTATTCAACCGCAAAGCAAAGCAGGGGATCTGGAAGCCGTTGTCGTTACGGTCGCGTTTTCCGCGTCCCACGAAGAGTTGATTTCCGTACTCCACGAGCTACAGCAGCTGAAGCCCGCCGCGGCGGTGGATAGTCTGCGTGTTACAGGTGCGTCGCGCTTCGATAGCCAAACTCCGCTGCCTGCAACGGGTGACGCAGGTGGTCCCTATCGCGGGGATCACATACTTGGTGTCGACCTCGTTGTGCGCGCACTTGCTAATCCTTCGGGAAAGCAATCATGATCTTTTCTGAAAGAAACATTTGGAACGGATTGATAGCGTTGGCTGCGGGGCTGGGCAGCTTTCAGCTGTACAATGTGCTGACTAAAGATTGGAAGCCACAAAGTTTACAGAACCTAAGTAATGGATTGTTGGTGGATCGATCGATTTCACAAGCCAAAGTGGAAGCGTCCCCGACGTCCACCTTTGCAAAGTCCCTTGAACGACCATTGTTCCACAAATCGCGCCGTCCATTGCCACCCAAACCTCTCGAGCCTGTTGTGCAAGACGAGCAACCCCAACCACCGCCTCCTGCGCCCCTCGTCAGACCGCCCCTATCCGAGAGCTATTCGTTGCGTGGTGTAATGATCGTAGAGGGACAAGGTTTTGCATTGTTTGAAAGGAAAGATGGGACAGGACTCGTGAACAAGCCTGCTGGCGAGCTACTAGATGGATGGACAATCGAAGCAGTAGAGCCAGAAAAGGTGATATTGAGTTTGGATGGCAATAAGGACGAGATTGAGCTCGTCAAGCCGGGCAGCGGAATATCTGACATACAAACTTCAACAACAGTAATTACGCCTCCCGAGCCGCCACCGAATTGAGCGCCGCCCATGATCTGTAGGGGATGCCAGTTGACGGGTTCGACTCTCAAGTTTGCGTCGATCGTGTCTCCGGCTTGGCTGCTTCGGGTATAACCGTTGGCGGCAACGGGAGGCCAAGGGCGACATGGTCATCGTCAGGTATGGCGCGCTTCGCGATATTGATCGCGGCTGGATTCATGTCGGCGACCGCACTCGGTGTGGATCCGGTAGCAACGCAGTTCGCCTTCGTTTTTCCGGGTGCCCCCTACCGGCATCCTTAGTGATGCAGGATTGGCACAACGGTGTTTCGATTGTCCGCGGACAAGTCGATCTCCTATTTATGACATTTTAAGTATCCTTTATACACAGGGTACGAACAGCCTGGATTCTGGCCGTGCCCGCCATTCGCCACGTCCTGGATGGCAACCACCGTCCTATTGCCCAGTATGGCCATGGCACAATCGGCGCCCGGGTTTCGCATATCCGGCGCGTGCAGGTTCGCGTTGAGCGATGCACGAAGGTGAAACCGAGGGCGGCACAATTGCGAAATCTCCATAATGTTGCGCGCTTTGCGCTGACCATCGCGGTCGCTTCTTTGTCACAGGCTGTATCGGCACAGGAAACGCCGGCCTCACAAGAGGCGCAGCCACAAATCCAGACAACGCCAGAGGCGCCGCCCGAAACTCAGGTAACGCCGGAGGTGAAGCCGCAGACGCAGGCAACGCCACAAGTACCCGCCGTCGCGGTCGAGCCGGCCGAATCGTTGCCTGAGGTGGTCGTTCGGGGCGACGCATCTGCGCCCAAGCCCAAGAAAAAGCTGAAGACCAAACCCGCGGCGGTTCCTGTTGCCGCCGCGCCCGTAGCGGCTCCCATCGACATGACGCCGGACGATGTCCTGGCCGTGAGCGACGGCGCAAGCACGCCTGCGGGCGCCGTCGGCGGTTATGTTGCAAAGACGACGACGGTCGGCACGAAAACCGCGACGCCGCTGGCCGAGGTGCCGCAATCGATTACGACGGTCACGCGCAAGCAATTGGAAGATCGCAAGCCGTTTAATTTGGAGAGCGCGCTCGGCTACGTGCCGGGCGTTCGCGTCAACGGCGCCGGCTTCGACCCACGCTTCGATTGTGTAAACATTCGCGGCTTCGATTGCCTGACTGGCGATAGTCTGTTCCGCGACGGGCTAAGGCAGATGGGTAGCCCCTTCGGTATATTCCGCAACGAACTGTATGGTCTCGACAGCCTCACGGTGTTGCGGGGACCGTCGTCCATGCTTTATGGCGCGAGCAGCGCCGGTGGCATCGTTGACATGTACACCAAGAGGCCGACCGAGGTTCCGTTCCACGAGGTCGAGTTCCTCATCGGCAATCATGACCGCTTCCAGGGCAACTTTGACTTTTCGGGACCGATCACGCCGGGAAGCAGCACGCTCTACCGCATGACCGGCGTCGTTCGCGATAGCGACACACAGCAACTGGGCGTGGAGGACGACCGCCTCTATCTCGCACCAGCATTGACGTTCAGGCCGGACGCGTACACCAAAATCACAGTGTTCGGCGAGTACATGGACAGCAATGCTGGCGGCAACATGGCCTACTGGAACGATTACAGCGGCGAACGTGTGCGACGCACGGATATTGTCTCGGGCGACCCTGCCTTCAACGACTTTCCGCAGGAGCAATGGCGCATCGGCTACGAGGTCGATCACCGGGTGAATAGCGTGCTGACGTTGCGCCAGAAGGCGCGTTACACGGGTCTCGATAGCCGCCTCGAATACATTGACCTTACGGATTTGCCCGAGGACACCAGCGTAATCCCCCGCGCCAACGGCACGCTTGAAGACAAGATGCATACGGCGGTGATCGACAATCTCGCCGAGTTCAAATTCGCGACCGGCGTTTTGAGCCATACCCTCCTGGCCGGTGTTGACTCCAGTTATCTCACCTACAATGAAGCTGAGGGTTTTGGCGAGAGTGTGCCGCTCATCAATTTCAACTATGGCCAGCAGTTCATCCCAGATCCACCGATCATCGGGCGCACAAGCCAGGATCTTTTTTCGGTCGGCACCTACCTTCAGGACCAGATCAGGCTGGATCGTTGGCTGCTGACGCTCGGTGGACGGCACGATTGGGTCAGGACCGACACCGATTGGTGGTTCGCGGGTGACGAGGAGACGCCCGCAAGCACCGCATCACAGGACAAGAAGGATAAGGCTTGGTCCGGCCGCGTCGCGCTCGGCTACCTGTTCGAGTCGGGCCTTTCGCCCTACGTTGCCTACGCGACATCCTTTAATCCGATAGCCGGTACCAACCCGCCGGAAGTGGACGATGCGGCCGCATTCGACCCGACGTCGGCAAAATCCAAGGAAGTGGGTTTCAAATATATCCCGCCGGGAACGAATATCAGTCTGGCATCGGCGATCTTCGAGATCGAACAGGAAAATGGCCTCGTAGCGGAAACGTTCGAGCGCGACGGTGTTCAGTTGTCACGCTTGGTTCAGGCCGGCATCTTGCGGTCGCGAGGGTTCGAGATCGAAAGCGCTGCTTCCCTCGACAATGGGTTCAGCTTTTTGGCCTCGTATTCGTACATCGATATGACCATCGTCGAGGGCGACGAAGGACTGAGTGGGAACACTCTTTCCAGCATTCCCCACCACACCGCGTCGCTATGGGCAGACTACACGTTCAAATACGGGCCGGCGCAGGGATTCGGCTTCGGCGGTGGCATCAGGTACATCGGTACGAGTTACGGAAACGACGAGAATACGTTCAAGAACGAGGCCCGTACGCTCGTTGATGCCGCTGCGCATTATGATCTGGAAGGGTTCGACCCGCAGTTCAAAGGCGCCCGGCTGCAATTCAATGTCAGCAACATCTTCGATACTGAGAAGGACGTGTGCCAGGCCGATTATTGTTACCGCGATCAAGGCCGAACGATCCTCGGCAGCTTGCGCTATCGCTGGTAACGCGCCCGATCATTTGTCTTTCCTGTCGTCGGTAACAAATACTTGGTGATACCGCTTCTGGTTCGCTCGTCAACCTAGAGGGTATCGCGTCGGAACGGAGACCGGGATTTAGGCCATGCGCAAAGCGTTCGGGCTCTTGCACCGCTGGGCGGGCCTTTTCATTGCCGTATTCCTCACGATTTCCGGCATCTCAGGGGCGATCATCTCGTGGGACCACGAACTCGACGAGTGGTTGAACCCGCATCTGTTCGACGCCAAAGCTGAAGGCGCGCCGCGGGAGCCGCTGGCTCTCGTGCGATCGGTCGAAGCGGCCGATCCGCGCGTCGTCGTCACATATTTTCCGCTGCAGTTTGAATCCGGGCACAATGCGCTCATTGGCGTCGAGCCCAGAATCGATCCAGAGACGGGCCAGCCGTTCGAAATAGACTACAATCAGGTGTTCGTAGACCCGGTTTCGGGCGAGCACGCCGGCAGGCGCTATTGGGGCAAGATTTCGCTTTCGAGCGAGGACGTGCTGCCGTTCCTCTACAAGCTGCATTATTCCATGCACATTCCGGACTTCGGCGGCATCGACCGTTGGGGCTATTGGTTCATGGGGATCATCGCCATCGTCTGGACGATCGATTGCTTCGTCGGATTTTATCTGACGCTGCCGCCGCGCCGGACGTTACCGATGAATGGGACCGCTTCCGGCACGGCCCCCCGCCGTACGTGGTGGGAGCGTTGGAAGCCCGCTTGGCAGATCAAGTTGGGCTCTAGCAGCTACCGCCTCAATGTCGATCTCCACCGCGCCTTCAGCTTGTGGCTTTGGATGATTATTTTCATTGTCGCTTTCTCGTCGATCTCCATGAACTTGTCGGACATCGTGGTGCGTCCGATCCTCTCGACCTTTGCAACACTCACGCCGGATGCTTTCGACGATCACACGCCATTGGACCAGTCGAAGCCGATCGAGCCGGCGTTGTCATGGGAACAAGCAATTGAAAGCTTATCGGCAGAGGCGAAGGTGCGCGGCTGGACCGAGCCGGCAGGAGATGCATTCTATGGCCGCCTGCACGGCCTCTACGGCGTCGTTTTCTATAACCCGGGCGAGGAACATGGCAGATATGGCATGACCAAGATGCTCTTCCTCGATGGCCGCAGCGGTGAAGCTGCGGGCGGGCGCGTACCCTTTGAGGGAACGGCGGCGGACATTTTCATGCAGCTGCAGTTTCCGTTGCATTCCGGCCGTATCGCGGGATTGCCGGGGCGAATTCTGATTTCGCTGATCGGTCTTGTCGTTGCGATGCTGTCCGTTACCGGTATCGTAATCTGGGCGA
Organism: uncultured Hyphomicrobium sp.; assembly: GCA_964587445.1. Classification (GTDB taxonomy): domain Bacteria; phylum Pseudomonadota; class Alphaproteobacteria; order Rhizobiales; family Hyphomicrobiaceae; genus Hyphomicrobium_B. The sequence goes on along the minus strand of CAZPLQ010000004.1, from coordinate 379,562 downwards.
AGAAGCGTGCTGCGCAGGCGGCCAGAACGGCAACGGCCAACACCCCTCACCTCGCCGAGTAGGTCCGTTGCCGGCGTACATTCATGTATCCTGCACGGGTGGCAAGCACGTCCCGATATGTAAGTGATTATTTCTGTTTATCGGCAGGGCTCGCGCGGTCATCGCGTCATGCGCATCGTCCTTGAAGGTGCCACCCGCTGTGCGAGCATCAGCTGGCCAACGACAGAACCGCCCGCAGCTTGGGGCGCCGGATGATCTCTTGTGCAAGTTTCGCGCATTGGAGGCGAATGTCCGGAACCGCAATCATCTCCCAGTAGGCGCCTCGCGTAATCGGTCCGACCGCGAACAGCCGCTGTGACGCTTCCCCGTTCACATCGCGAAGAGCGCAGTTCTCTGCGATGTCCAGACCTAATCCCATCTCATCGGCTCGCGCCAAACCTTGTAGCACAAGCGATTGGATCGCAGCGCTCTTGGACGTTGCCGGATTGGTTGAAACGCCCATGCATGGAAAGACGCGTGCGACCTCCATCGTTTCAGTCTTTGTTTCACCGCGGCGACGGAAGTGCACAATTGCCTTTCCGCTATCCGCCTTTATCGAGAGAACCTTGGCGGCGAGGATATGCAGATGGTCCCAGGCGCAAGCGCTAGCAATTTCTGCCGAAATCGCCGGTGCCATCCGATGGCGATGAATGTCCCACCAGGGGCGGGCGTGGCGGAGGAAGCGACGCTTGGACTCAAGTGGCAGTTGCCGCCAAAGCTCCGCCGTAAAGGGCCGAATTCCGTCGATCGCGCCGCGCCAGTCCCGTCCAGCGTCAACCTCATCTTCACACAGACGGCGCAACCAGCGCCAGAGCTGCAATATACTTTTGCCGTAGGGCACGGAAGCATGCGCTAAATTCAGCGGGACGGTAGCGCAATGTGTCTGCGAAAGCAGGCCACGTCGAGACATGGCGTATATCGGACCGGTATGTCCCGAGGAGCGCAATTCGATCACGAGGTCGACCATCGTGAGACCGGTTCCAAGAATAAGAACTGGAGCATCAGGTGCGAGTCCCGCGGCTGCAGGTTGCGACCAGGGACTGTGGATAGTGGCGTCATCTCGCGCCGTCTCACTGAACCCGGTGGCGAGAACGGCGACGTCTCCCTTCATCGTTTTGCCCGACGCCGTTTGAACTCTCACACCCGCTGGTTCCGGAACGATCGACGTGACTTCACCATGCACCATCTCGAGCCGCACTCGATCGGGATCGAATGTATCGATGAGACTACTGATATAGTGCCCATACACGTTGCGCGGTGCGAAGACCATCGCAGCGGCTGCATCGCTTTCCACGAGTTTTGTCTCTTCCGTGAGCCAGCGTTGAAAGTGCGACGGGTCGTCGGCAAATGCGCTCATATTGGAGGCGCGGACATTCAGCAGATGCCGGGGATGGCTCGTGCTGTAAGCGGTGCCGAGCCCCACGCTCGCACGCTTCTCGACCAGCGTCACGCGGACACCTTCACCGCCTTCGCGAAGCAAGTGGCAAGCGAGCAAGACACCGCTGGCGCCGCCTCCCGCGACGATGATGTGCGTGCATCCACCCGCCATGCAGATTTCCCATTCGCCGATTCAATGTCTGCAACACTATCGCTACGCGCGCGTGGCCAAGTGAAATACAAAATTCCCATTTACAAAGAAGGAGAATGAATTTGCCTCGACGGTCGTCCTAAATGAAAATTGCCTCTTAAGACGGTGACGCAAATCACCCATGGGAGAGGCCTATCCATGATTTTCAGACAACTCTTCGACAGTGCTTCCAGCACGTACAGCTATTTGCTCGCAAGCCGCCGGGGCGGCGAGGCGGTCATCATCGATCCCGTTCTGGAGAAGGTGGATCGCTATCTGAAGCTGCTTGAGGAACTCGATTTGAGGCTCGTGAAGGCCGTCGACACGCATCTTCATGCCGACCACATCACCGGACTGGGCGCCTTGCGCGATCACACGCGCTGTATCACGGTCATGGGAGAACAGAGCAAGGCGGATGTCGTCTCCATGCGGGTCGGTGATGGCGAGCATATTCGTATTGAAGGGATCGATCTCGGCGTCATCTACACGCCCGGCCACACCGATGATTCCTACTGCTTTACGCTCGGAGATCGCGTCTTTACGGGAGACACGCTCCTCATTCGCGGGACCGGCCGCACCGATTTTCAACACGGCGATGCCCGTGCACAGTACGACTCGATCTTCAATCGGCTGCTGAAATTGCCTGACGATACCCTGGTCTACCCGGCGCACGATTATAAGGGCGATACCGTGAGCACGATCGGCGAAGAGAAGGCGTTCAATCCACGTCTTCAGGTCGCGAGCGTAGAGGCCTACGTCGATCTGATGGCAAATCTCAAGTTACCCAGCCCCAAACTGATGGACGCAGCCGTGCCCGCCAACAGACGGATCGGATTACAGCAGGACCGGTCTATGTCGGAAGTCTTCGCCGTCGAGCCAGACGAGCTTTGCTCCATTCTTGGAGACGACCATATCGCACTGGTCGATCTGCGGGAGGATTCAGAACGCCTGAAATACGGTAAAATTCCTGGCGCCTACCACGTCCCCTACACTGCCCTGGAGCAGCACCTGGGGCCTGGCGGCTTGTTGAGCGCAATCAGCCGGAAGCATGAAATCATATTCTACTGCCAATACGGCGAGCGCTCGGCCATGGCGGTGCAAAAAGCGCGTTCCGCGCGGCTGTCCGCACGCCATCTCAAAGGCGGTTTCCGCGCATGGACGGATTTGCATCTGTGCGTCGCGTAAAGAATCTCTCTGCACTAACTCGAGCGATCTTTTCGCATAGCCTTCGAGCGTGAGGCGGGCGCGATTACTTTTCCCGGAATCGCGCGCGCTTGGCTCGACAGCAGCAGCTCCGGTGCGGCTTCTCCTGGACGCATGGGAGCTGCCCCTATCGGAGTTGCCGGCGGGCTTGCCTTACGGCGCTGGCGCTTCCCCGCCCTGCACGTCATGATCTGATGAGCGAGACATGAAAGGGCGCGGAGCTGTCACCCGCGCCCTTTCTCTTTTTCCATAAGGCGGCCACAGGATTCATCAGACGCGCGTCAGCCCCGTTTCGGCCTGGATGTCCTTCAGTGCTGCAACCAGCACGTCGATCTCCGCGCAGGTATTGTAGAATGCGAAGGAGGGGCGCACCGTCATCTCCTGGCCAAAGCGGCGCAGGATCGGCTGGGCGCAGTGATGGCCGGAACGCACGGCAATGCCGTACTTATTGAGCCGCGCGCCGACTTCCTCGCTGGGCACACCCTTGATCACGAGCGAGATGACACTCGCCTTCTCGGGCGCCGTGCCGATGATGCGCAGGTTCGGGATCTCCTGCAGGCGATGCGTCGCGTACTCCAGCAGCGCATGCTCGTAGCGGCCGATGTTATCGAGCCCGATGCGCTCGATGTAATCTATCGCCGCGCCGAGCCCTACTGCGTCCGCGATATTACCTGTGCCGGCTTCGAAACGCCACGGTGGTGGATTGAACTCGGTGCGCTCGAAGGTGACGTCGCGGATCATGTTTCCGCCCGTCTGATAGGGCGGCAGGCTGTCCAGGATCTTCTTCTTTCCGTACAGCGCGCCGATACCCGTCGGCCCGAACAGCTTGTGCCCAGAGAACAGGTAGAAGTCGGCGTCGATGTCCTGCACGTCGACCTTCATATGTGACACGGACTGCGCGCCATCTACGACGACACAGGCACCGACGCGGTGGGCCATCCCGGTCATCGCCTTGACCGGATTGATCGTGCCGAGCGCATTTGAGACATGCGTGAAGGCGACGATCTTGGTACGCGGGTTGAGCAGCTTGCCGAGCTCGTCGAGCAGAAGCGCGCCCCGGTCGTCGACGGGGGCGACGCGGATCTTCGCGCCCTTCTCGAGCGCGAGCTGCTGCCACGGCACGATGTTGGCGTGGTGCTCGAGATTGGTCAGAACAATCTCGTCACCCGGCCCTACGTGCTGGCGGCCGTACGTACCCGCGACGAGGTTGACCGCCTCGGTTGCGCCGCGCACGTAGACGATCTCTTCCGCCGAGCTTGCCCCCAGGAAGCGCGCGATCGTGCTGCGCGCACCCTCATAGGCATCCGTGGCACGCGCCGCCAGCTCGTGGGCCGCGCGGTGGATGTTGGAATTCTCGTGCTCGTAGAAGTACGCCAGCCGGTCGATGACCGCCTTCGGCTTCTGTGTCGTTGCCGCGTTGTCGAACCAGATCAGGGGACGGCCGTTGACCGTTTCCTGCAGGATCGGGAAATCACGGCGGATCGCATGCACATCGAATGCGGGATGCGCGGAGCCGAACGGCGACGTATGTCGAGCGCCTTGCGGTGCGGAGAACTCCGGTATCCCGGCGCCATTGAGGAAGTAGGGCGTGGAGGCCGGCGGCACTGGCTGCGAGACGACAGCCGTCGATCCATAGAGAGGTGCAAGCAACGCCTGCAGTTCACACTCGAACGGCAGTTCGATCGGGCTGCCGATCTGAGTTCCCGCCGACAAGGGCGTTGCGATCCCTGAGTCATCGACCAGCACCTGCTCCGGCGGCGATACGGCGGGGGGCTGCGGAATGCTGCTGGCCCCATTGCCGGGAAGACCGGAACGTATAGGCGCGTCCCCTCCTGGAGCGATCTCCGAAGAGGTGCCGTGGCCAGCGAGCGAAGGACCCGCGTCGATGCTCGACGGCAACGGCTGCTGGGGTGCGCTCGGTGCATTGACGGCAGACAGATCGAGCACGTCGACGGAGCCGATCGATGTGGGCTGCGGATGACTTGCAGTTGCCAGAGACGGCGAGGGCGTGGAGCCGATCGCAGCCGGAGCCGCGACCGTCTGTGCACCAGCGGCAAGGCCCGCATCCGTCGTGCCGAAGCCAGGCGCCGAAGGTCCCGGCGTCGAGGAGGGGACAGACCCCGGCCCGATCGATCCGATCAGAGTATCGAGCACTTTCCCATCCAGCGCCGAGGCATCGAACGACCCCGGTACCACCGGCACGTTGGCCGCGTGCACTGGAATGGCGGTCGACACCGGCGACGTAGCGGCCGAAGCCACATGCGGCGCCGATGTTCCCGCGATTTCGACGGGTGACGCGCCGAACCCTGACAACGAAGGACCCGCGCTCACCGGAACGGATTGTCCCGGCAGAGCAGCGAAGAACTGGTTGGCCATCCGCGCGAGCAAGGCCGGATCGGGAAGCCCTGCCGTCGGCGTCAGACCGCCGCCGCCAACTCCGCGCGCCGCCGCCGCCAGCGCGTCGAGGTCAGCCGCTCCGCGCACCAGATCAGCTGTAGACATGATACTTGCCCACCTCGACGCCTTCCAGCACGCCGAGCGCATCGTCCGTCAGGACGGCGAGCGAGCAATAGAGCGACACGAGATAGGAAGCGATCGCCTGATCGTTGATGCCCATGAAGCGCACCGACAGGCCCTTGCTCAGTTCGCCTGGCAAACCAGGCTGGAACAGGCCGACGACGCCCTGCTTGGCTTCGCCCGTGCGGATGAGCAGGATGTTGGTCCTGCCGCCCTTTACCTCGAGCTTGTCGGAGGGAATGAGCGGAATGCCGCGCCACGTGACGAAGGGCGATCCGAACAGCGTCACCGTCGGCGGGGGCACGCCGCGCCGCGTGCATTCACGTCCGAAGGCGGCGATGGCCAGCGGATGCGCCAGGAAGAACGCTGGCTCCTTCCAGACCTTGGTGATGAGTTCGTCCAGATCGTCGGGCGTGGGCGCGCCGGTGCGGGTCTTGATCTTCTGGGAGGCTGCGGCGTGCGCGAGCAGGCCGTATTCCTTGTTGTTGATGAGTTCGCTTTCCTGGCGCTCCTTCACCGTCTCGATGGTAAGGCGCAGCTGCTCCTTGATCTGGTTGTGAGGCACCGAATAGAGGTCAGACACGCGCGTGTGAACATCGAGCACGGTCTGTACGGCGCTCAATAGATACTCGCGCGGGTTCTCGACGTAGTCCACGTAGGTTTGGGGCAGCACGCGCTCGTCACGCAGCGAGCAGGCGACTTCCACGCTCGAAGCGTCACGCACCTTGTTCACGCGATAGATGCCTGCCTCGACCGGCACCCAATTCAGGAAGTGCACCAGCCAGCGCGGCGTGATACTCGACATTTGCGGGACTGTCTTCGTCGCATTGGCGAGCTGCCGGGCTGCGATATCGCCAAGGGCGGTCTGAACTTCGTCTGCCATTTAGTTCCTCATATCCGCTAAAACAGAAAAATCTCTTATCTGGATAATGCATAAGCATCGTTCCAGTTTTGCTGTCTACGTCGTTATATTGGAATTATATTCCGGCGCCCTCGGCGAACACCTCCGAGCGGGCCTGCGCCTGCACGATGTTGCTTCCGGCGGGCACGCTTCGCGTGAGCCAGACGTTGCCGCCGATCGACGATCCCCGCCCGATCACGACCCGCCCGAGAATGGTGGCGCCCGCGTAGATGACGACGTCGTCCTCCACGATTGGATGGCGCGGCTGGCCCTTGAGCAGCGCACCGTTCGCATCGAGGCTGAAGCGTTTGGCGCCAAGCGTGACCGCCTGATAGAGCCGGACACGCTGGCCGATGACGGCCGTCTCGCCGATGACAACGCCGGTGCCGTGGTCAATGAAGAAGCTCGGTCCGATCTCGGCGCCCGGATGTATGTCGATCCCGGTTGCCGAATGAGAAATCTCAGCGATGATGCGCGCAACGATGGGTGCGCCGAGTTTGTAGAGCGCATGAGCGACGCGATGATGAAAAATCGCCTTCACTCCGGGAAAGCACAACAGCACTTCCTCTGTGCTGCGCGCCGAGGGATCCCCCTCGAATCCTGATTGAATGTCGCTCTCCAGGATCTCGTAGACGCGAGGCAGTTGCTGAGAAAATTCCGAGATGATTGCCTCGGCACTGCGCTGATTGGAGTTTTCTGACGGGGCCGGCGGCAAGGAGTTCTGTTCGCGGCGTACTTGTTCGGACAGGATGTGCAAAGCCGTGTTGAGCGCGTTGCCCATGTAGAATGCCAATCCCTCGACACTGTGGTCCGAGGTTCCCGAGTGTCGCGGAAACATGGCTGCAAAAAGCAGCTGCAAGGCATTGTCGATGGCTTTCGTATCAGGCAGCGGAGCCGCCAGGTCGGTTGTGCGTGACAAACGTTTGCTGCGGCCTCGCGCAACGCGCAGGTCGTCGACAATGGTTTCAATTTTCCAAGGCACGGCGCATCGCTCCCCAACTGACTTTGGGGGCTAAATTAGCCACCCCATCCGCACCAACGAACCAAGAAGAAGTGATAAGCAAATCATGGTTTGCGCGGTGGGCGCGCAACGAGTTGCGGCGCCGCCGCGACAACCCCGATGATAAAAGTCTCTTCTGCGTTACCGCGTCCTGACCGTAATCTGATCGTAGATTCCACCATCAGAAAAGTGCGTCTTCTGCACATCTGCCCAGGGACCGATCTTGTCTTCGACGGTGAACGTCTTGATCGGCGGGAATTCTGCATTCTTCACGGCAGTGCGCGGCCGGAAGTGGTGCCTGGCGATGATCGCCTGCGCCTCCGCGCTGTACAGGAAGTCGAGGTAGGCCTTCGCGGTGGCCTTGGAGTTGCGCTTCTCCACCACCTTGGTAACGAGGGCGACCGGCGGCGCGGCCTCCACACTCAGCGAGGGATAGACGATCTCGAAGTTGTCGCCGTCGATTTCCTTTTTGATGAGCGCGGCCTCATTCTCGAAGGTCACCAGCACGTCGCCGATGCCACGCTGCGTGAACGTGGTCGTGGCGCCGCGTCCGCCGCCGTCGAAGACAGGCACGTTGGCAAACAGCGCCTTGACGAACTCCTTGGCTTTGTCTGCGCTGCCGCCGTCCCTGGACAGCGCATACCCCCAGGCGGCGAGATAGGTATAGCGGCCATTGCCCGACGTCTTCGGATTCGGAATGACGACGTCGATGCCGCTCTTAACGAGGTCGTCCCAATCCTTGATGTTCTTGGGATTGCCCTTACGCACCAGGAACACGCTGGCCGTCGTGTAAGGAGCGGCGTCATCGGGAAATTCCTTGCGCCAGTCCGCCGATACCGCACCCTTTGAGACGAGGAAATCGAGATCGGTCGGCTGGTTGAGCGTCACGACGTCCGCTTCCAGACCCTCGGCCACGGCCTGTGCCTGCTTGGTCGAACCGGCATGCGACTGGTTGACCGTGACATCCTCGCCCGCCTTCACCTTCCAGAACTTGGCGAAGGCAGGATTGATCTCCTTGTAGAGCTCTCTCGATACGTCATAGGACGCATTCAGGATCGAGCTTTCAGCCTTGACCGGCGCGTTGGGTGCGAAGGCGGCCACCAGCACGGCGAGCGTGATGATCTTTGCGAAATTCATGTGATGTTTTTTTCCGTGTTGCGATGTCATTTCTTGAGATCACGTTCGCGGCCCAGGCGGCATCCTGTGAACCAAGAAAATATTCTGAGCTTATTCCCTGCCTCGCAATTCTCCCCCGCGAAAGAAACGGGACCAGTGAGGTTGTCACCGGTCCCGCATTTCACTTGCCCAGGAGATAGGCCGGAGAACACTCACACCGGCGGCGTCGCGCCGGAAATAGAGGGCCGTGAGGCTGGCGCAACCCCGCTCACCCGTCCGCCAGCCGGATCAAGGGGAGCTGTAGAAGATCTGCGCGCAGCGTTCTTCGTGTCCGCAAGTCCTGAGGATGGAGCCCGCACCTTTCGCGGACGCCGCAACCTGCTGAAATAGCTCGAGGGCTTATTCATGCCGCCCTGCGTCCGTAGCCGAAGCGCGTGCGCCGGTGGCGGCCGACCGAATGGGCGATGGCGGCCCGTTCTGCCAGAAGCGGATTGTCGAAGCGCCGGCCTTCGAGCGCTTGATAAGCCAGCAGGGCGGCGTGGAACTGGAACTCGCTCTCGCCTGCCTCCTTGATGATGACGCCGACCTGGTCGTCGCCGACTTCGATGACGTAAGACTGTGCTTTATAGGACATGGATCCTCATGCGCCGGCCGCGCCGGCGTCCTTCTGTTCATCTGTTATATTGGATGCGTTTGGTGTCTCGTTGAGCGCAGCAGCGTCAACAACAACACGCAGCCGGAGACGAAGGATTGCAGAGGATGCGGGATACTTCGATCATAGCGGTCTCCAGTTTGTTGGAGGTCACGCCGGTTTTCGCGTGACACCTTAGCGTTTGATGACGCGGCGCAAGTCGCCCTTGAAATCACCGCGGCCAGCGATCATCGCCAGCACATGCATCAAACGCATGAAGCACCGATTTGGCAACCAACAAGAATTGCATTGCTTTCCACGCGCGCCGCAGCACACTTCGCTGCAGGCCAATCGCAAACACGTCCGGCTGTGAAATACCCAATTGACGAGGACGTGCCGCCACTATCCTGATGGAGCGCATGCAAGCATGAACTTCCAGCAACTGCGCATCATTCGCGAAACGCTGCGCCACAACTTCAATCTGACGGAAGCCGCGGCGGCTCTGCGCACTTCGCAGTCGGGCGTCAGCAAGCATATCCGCGATCTGGAAGACGAACTCGGACTGCAGATTTTTGTCCGCCGCGGCAAACGCCTCCTCGGCTTGACGGAGCCGGGCGAGCAGGTTGCGCGCGTGGTCGAGCGCATCCTGGAAGAAGCGCAGAATCTCGAGCAGGTCTCCTGGGAGTTCGAGAAAGGAGCCGCAGGGACGCTCACGGTCGCGACCACGCATACACAAGCCCGCTATGTACTTCCCAAGTTCATCTCGGAGTTCCGCCGCACGTATCCCGAGGTGCGCCTCAATCTCCGCCAACTCAATCCGCGCGACATCGCTGCAGCGATCTTCGAGGGCGAGGCAGACCTTGGAATCGCCACCGACACGCTCGAACAGCACGCAGGGATTCTGGCGTTTCCATATTTCACCTGGGAACATGCCGTGGTCGTGCCGAGGGATCATCCACTCGCCGCCACGACAACGCTCACTCTCGACAAGATCGCCGGCTATCCTCTCATCACGTACGATGAAGGACTGACCGGGCGCGCGCGCATCGATGCGGCCTTCGAATCCGTTGGCATCGTTCCGGACTTCGCGATGTCCGCACTCGACTCCGACGTCATCAAGACCTTCGTGGAGTACGGCCTGGGCGTCGGCATCATCGCCTCGATGGCCTTTGATCCCGACCGCGATCGCAATCTGGTGCTCGTGCGCTGCGATGGACTTTTCCGGCCGAGCACGTCGAGCATCGCCGTGCGCCAAGGCAAGCCTCTGCGCAAATACGCCTATCACTTCATCGAGATGTGCTCGCCCGCTCTCACCGAAAGCCTCATCCGCAAAGCGCAGGCTAAAGGATAGGCCCGGGGTTTTCGCTCGTTCACCACAGCCGCGGAGAAGCTCAGCCGGTCAATCGTGCCACCCGACGATGCAGTTGCGTATGTCGCCTGCGAAGCGAACACGGTCACGACGAATATGATTGCCGCGAGGAAGCAGTTTGCGGACCTAACGCCCCACAAGCCGGTACTCTTCCGCGTCACGCCCCCGGAAATACTGGGGGTCCTGCGCTGCTCCACGCTCCCTGGCCAATTCGCTGACACGCCGTGCCAGATAGCTCGCCATATCCTTGGTTGATAGGCCCTCTGACGCTGAGGACTTCTCTCCATCGAGTGCTTCCAAGAACGCAAATGTGAACAATCCGTGCCCGACCGACTCATGCTCCAGCGAAAGCTGGTCAAAGCGGGTTGCCGTGTAGGCGATGATATTGGCGTGGTAAGCCGCGTTACCAAGGCGAGGATTGTAAGAGTTTCCCGAGTGGCAGGTATCGACGGCCAGAATGCGGCGTCCCTTCGCGAGTTCGAGCGCTTCCTGAAGCGCGAACCATGTCACGACCGTGGACGTGCGCAGGCTCTTTCCGGCCCACTCGCTATCGCTGGCGAGAAATCTGTAGCTTCCCCTATCGTTCATGCCGTGGCCGGCGACGAACAGCACAAGCGTATCGTTTTCCTTGGCCTTCTTGAACAGGTCCACAGCATCCAGAATGTTGGCCGCCGTGGGCGCGTTATTCGGCTCTCCACCGTTCGTCAGAATACGCTTCACGGTTGATTTATGGCCGGGGCCGAGCCGTCGCTCGACCGTATCTGCAAGCGCACGCGCATCGACGCCGGCAAAACGCAAATCGCAGCTCGACTTGCCCTTTCGGCCACAACGGTTACCAAGCCCGGGATATTTATCGACGCCGATGGCTACGATATAGAGCGTGCCGCGCTGATCGAGTGCCCCTTGTCCATCGCGATTGAGCGCAATCGTCTCGGATCGCTCTCCCACGTCATTGACAAGCGCCACGCGGACCTCGTTGCGTCCTCCATAGAGGGGGACATCGAGATTCAAGTCGCCTGGCGGAAGTCCGCCAGAACCTGTGGGCGGGGTGACGCGGGCAACTTGCGCGCCGTTGACCGTAACATTGACCAGCTTGATCGGGTCGGCATTCTCCTCAATCGCTATTCTAACCTGAGCGACATCGGGTGCATTGGCTCCCTGGACCGGATCCGTGATGCGAAATGCCGGAATACTCCTGCCGAGAAGTTCACCGAGTCTGACGCGCGTACCTTCAGATTCCTCGATCGCCTTCTCCGCAGATCCGAGCACCAAGGCACGCTCGACAATGTCGGGTCGGTGAAGATGCTGCCCAAGCTGATCGGCGCCGACATAATCTGCAGCATGCTCAGCCCCGCGGTTGATTTGCCAGCCCACAACGTGATCGGCGCCCGGAGAGCCCGTGTAGTAGCCGCCGGGTGTCCAGGCTATCCACGTTGTATCCGAGCCTTGGAATAGGGTGACGATGAGTTTTCTTGTCGCGACATTCCAGAGACGCACGGTTTGATCGAGGCTCGCGGAAGCAAGGATGTCGCCATCCTGCGTTGCGGCGACGGAAAGAATTTGGTCCGTATGACCGACAAAAGAGCCGATCGATCGGCCGTCGCGGTCGTAGAGGGTCAGTGTTCCGGCCGCGCCGCCGCTGACGATCTGCTTGCCCTGTGCCACAAACGTGAATGCCGAGTGCATGAATCCGCTGGTCGCATCGCGTTGGATAACGGCCCTCACCGTTCCTTTTTCCCGGACCTCCAGCGTATCGTCACGCCGCTTGGAGCCCTCTCCGGTGCGTGCGGCGAGGGTCGTGTCGGAATATGAGGTTCGGGCACGCATAAAGGATCGATCTTCTTCTGGCTTCACCGGCTCAGGTTCACCCAGAGGACGCTCCTGTGCGGGCAGCTTGAGCTTGAAAGTCAGGGGCGCCGGCTTGTTAGGGCAGCTCAACAATTCCGGGCAAGGATCGCTCGTGCCCCACGCCACCTCTCGCCTGTCTTTGGAGAAGGCCACTTGCCAAACAGCTTTGCCAATTCCGCCAAGCGTTATGTCGCGCTGCCCTGCATCCAAACCCCAAATATGCACGTCGTGGCCCTCCCCGCCGGCTGAGGCCACCCGGGTTCCATCGGGAGCGAGGGCAAGCGCCGTGACGACATTATCGTGTTCCTTGAACAGTAACCTTGAAGTTCCAGTCTTCACATCAATGGCCCGAACGGACGTATCGAGGCAGTCGCATGTCGTTAGCAGCGTATTTGCGTCCTTGCCGAATACCAGCGTGCGCACAGGGCCTTCGAGCTTTGCCAGTGTGGATTGCCCCGGTTCCAGGCCGGGATCGATTCTGAAAATTTCGCCATTGGCAACGCCGGCAGCAATCAGCTCGTCTTGTGGAGCGATGGCGAGCGTGGTCACCGCCGCACCCAAGCGATACTCGCTCTTGACCGCACCATCGGACGTATTCCAAAGCCGAACGCTTCCGTCAGCGCCTGCAGTCACCACCGTCGCACCGCCGCCAGCGAATGCCACTTTCGTGACTGCGGCCTTGTGAGACGAGAATGTTTTCAACGCGGTCCGGCTCCCCACGTCCCAAAGGATCGCGGTCTTATCCGCGCTGCCGGAAACGAGATGTTGCCCATCGGAAGAGAATGCGAGTGACGTCAGTGCATCGGTGTGCCCCTTCAAGAGGGCAACAAGCTTGCGTTGCGAAAGGTCGTACACGCGCACATCACCGCAGCACGGCTCAAGTGCGCCATCGGCACTAAACCAGCCTCCGGCCACCAGCCAGCGATCATCGGGTGAGATCGCAAGGGCCGTAATGCTGCCCTCCTTCCCAAGACCTGCCTGGCCACGCAGCACGAAATCCGTTCGCTTCGTGGCTAGGTCCCAGACCCGGATAACCTTATCGTCTCCCGCCGATACGAGGTGATTTGTGGATGTCGTAAAGGCGAGGGATCGAACGATGCCGAGGTGCCCGCCGGTCTCCAGCATGAGTTGCGGTGCGTCATCGGCGGCAGCACTCTGCGAAATCAGAAGAGTCAGGGCCGCACGTGCCATCCTTCTAGCCAGCTGCATCATCCCAAGCCTCGCATCACGGCCGTCGAAAGCTGAGGGAGAGAGCTTACCATACTCTCAGTTCATCAAAACTTTTGTACGCCAGGGTACATGAGGATATTGGAAATCGTCAGAAGGGGGAGTAAAAAGGACGTCGTTGCCTAGTCAAATATCAAATATATTGCAGTTTGTATTTGTTTGCCCACGAGGCGCAACATGCAAAGGAATTCCGCCACCTTCGCTTCCTTCTTTGTCTTGCTCATTGCCCAACATGGCGCAGCATCGGCTGCCGCGTGTCGCGACATCCTCTTCCTCGACGATCACGAATTGACCCAAGATGAAATGCGCGCCTGCCTTGAGCCGCGCGCGAAGGCCATGGTCGCGCTCCATCTGCTTGGCGAGCGCGAATTGACCTGGAAGAACTTTGGCGAGCTAAATCATAGGTGTAATGCCGAAGGCCGCGAAGAGCTTAGCAGCGATCCGGTAGAATGGGCCTCTCAAGTCGCAGGCTGCCCATCGCCAAAGTCACGCTGCGGATGCCCCCCCGATAACACCCTTGGCACACGATTCATGCCGGAAGAAGCCGAGGCCGAGGGTATGCGCGCGAGGAATCTAAGGCTCATAAAACACGAAGCGGGGATCGTTACCAAAGAGACCATCGCGCAGTGCGACGATATCCGCACCCGCTTGCAAGGGATGAACGGCGTGAAAATCAAACGAAAGTGCAACTCGCTACGGTAAATGGGCTTTCGTCGGGAGGTGAATTCCATGCTCAACAGAGTGATGGCGGCGATCCTCATCGCGTTAGGGATTTGTCTAAGCCCCACTGTCTTCGCCGCTTCCTGCCAGGACATCCTTCCAATCGACGAACGGGAATTGACCCAGGAAGAGGTTCGCGAATGCTTGAAGCCCCGCGCTGAAGTTATCGTGGCGTTCAAGCTTCTGGGCGAAAAAGAGTTGAGTTGGAAAGACTATGGCGAAATTCACCGCAGGTGCACGGGCGGCGAAGATGAGACACTGAGCAAAGATCCTGTCGTCTGGGCGAGCCAAGTGTCAACGTGTCCTTCGCCCAAGACGGATTGTGGTTGTCACGCGTCGGATTTTGCAGGTAGCCGGTTCATGCCGGAAGCGCCCGAAGCCGCATCGGTTCGCCAGACAAATCTGGCGCTGATCAAGCGCGAGGGCGCGCTTCTGACGAAGCAGGCATTTGACGATTGCGATGCAATCCGGGCCCGCCTCGAGGCGGTTCCAGGCGTGAAAATCAAGCGAAAATGTAAAGGGCTACGGTAGGTGGGGCAGCGTGACACTTGCCCTCCCTTCATCAAGAATGAATTTGAAGACCATCGCGGCGTGCCATGACGGCTTTTGCAAGACATAAACGCCTGGGAGACGCCGCAGCGTCTGAGTTCTGCGGCTGCCTCGAAACGCAATAGAGAGGGGCGGGCTGCGATGCGGGAGCCGGGTCGTTTCTCGCTTGAGCGCATCGTCGCCGCTGTCTCGAACCGGCGCGTGAGCTTCATTGCGGCCGTTCTTGCGCTCATCGCGGCTCTCGCGCTCGGGCGCGAAGCAATCAGCGAAATTCCTGAGATTGTCGAAGCGGGCTACGGCTACGATGCCCAATTGCGCGCAACGCATCTCAATCGCAGCCTCGCCACTCATAGCCTGCCGGTCACCTTTATCGACGTGGATGACGAAGCGCTCAATGCGTGGTCCGACGCCACGCGCACAACACCACGCACAAAGATTGCGGCGCTGATCGAACGGCTTGCGGCACAGCACCCGTCTGCAATTTTTGTCGACTTCGATCTTTCGGGCGTCATGGTCTCGGCTGGCGACACGGATCTGGCAAAGACGCTTGATGCCTATCCCAGCAATGGTCCGCCGTTGCTGCTGACGCGGGCGATGCGGTCTCTCCCCTGCCCAGAAGGTGTATGCAGCGCAAGTGCATGCGTCCCCGCAATCCAAAACAAGCTTGAGGCCTCGCCCTTCGAAGATGCCGTGTCCAAGAACCCCAACATTCGATGGGTTTCTAGCCTCTTTGCCGCTGACGGAGATGGCGTCGTCAGAAGCTGGCGCCTTTGGGAGCCCGCCTGCAAGGAAGGAAAGATAGCGGCTATCCCCTCGCCGCAGCTCGCCGCGCTCGCCCTTGCAGAGTCCGAGCGAGCGGGCTCAGCCAAGCTCGACGGTTTTCTTGCCTATGCAGCGCAACAAGCCCAGGGCATCCCGGCAGTTCAGCCCGATTGGCCCAAGAACGCCGGTGCTCATAAGGCGTTGATCCCCTTTTTGATCCAAGGCGCATCTCACGAGCGCGTGTCCGGCTGGATGGGCGATCATGGATTCAGGTATCAGCGCGTACGGGCGCTCAGCCTGCTCAATGGCGAAGTCGCCGACACGGCGATCAGGGATCGCGTGGTCGTTTTGGGAGCAAGCTATGGTCCAGACACATTCAAAACGCCTTTCGGCACGATGCCGGGATCAGCGCTGATTGCCAACGCGGTCGCGGTCGCTCCCGCAATCCTTGACACGCAGCCCGTCAGCGCCTTCTTCCTTTTCGTCGTTTCTTTCCTCATCGCCATTGCTTACGCCGTGATCGCCAAGACGCTTCGCGCGATCCCTGCGGGGTTCGTCATCCTGGCGCTCAGCTACGTGTGGCTATCACTTGCAACGTATTGGTTGAATCCCGCCGACGCCGTGCAAACCGTCAGCTACGCCTTGGTGATGCTCGGCGCCTTTCTTGCGATCGAGTCTGCAATCGAGATCCTGTTGGAGCTTCCCAGCCACGGACTTTCAGCATTTTTAAGAACCCGAAGCGGAAGTGGTCCTTCGAAACACTAGGTCATGAAATCCATGATGCGTTCTGCGCCGGCGAAACTCGCCATGATAGCCTTCCTGCTCTCCATTTTGCCCGCAGGAGCTATCCATGCCCAAGACGCGCCCGCGGGCGTCGCCATCGATATTGAGCCTAGGGAAGCCGGAACACCGGCCATCCAAATCAAGCGCGGCGGCAAGCTCTATCCCTTGCGTCAGCACGAAATCCTCTATGCCAACGACGAATTGGTCTTCCCGCCGGACGCAGGCAGCAAGAGTTCGGTCAAGGTTCTCGTAGATGCAACGCGCCACGTCACTCTCAACGCGCAAAATACCAGGCTGCCGCCGGCGAGTTGGAGTGGTCTGCAAGGTCTGTTGCCCAAATTGGCATCAGCCTATCGCTGGCTATATTCGGGTGGCGCGGGCGAGAGCGAAGGGCCGCGCAATGCGGTGTCGCGTGACATCTCTGCGGAACTTCCCCCGTCAGTGCTCCCCGGGGTGAGGGGGAAACTCTTGATCTCGGACGACGCCGGCCCGCCACTCTGGATCGGTTGGACGGATGGCGAGGCGCCGTTCAAGATAACGGTTTCCACGCAAGGGAGGCTCATTACTCAGGCCGAGATTTGCGGCGGCGACCCGCCTCCTGAGGACTGCCTCCGCGAAGCTCTCTTGCCCAACCTGCCGGCGGGAACCGATCCTTTGGAAGTGAAAGTCACGGCGGCAGACCGGCAACAATGGGCGAAGATCCTGATCCGGCAATCCATAGGCAAAGCTCCCCAGAGCGAATCCCTCGGCGACCTGGGGGCCTTCCTAGTCGCCGTTCAACTCCTCGATCTGGAGGGCGGGGCGTATGCCCTCCAGAGCGCACGTATCCTGGCAAGCATCCGCGAGCGTTATCCGGCTGCTGAAAAGCTCCTGGAGCGCATGCGAAACGGCGAAGTGCCGTAAGGCGGCCCCACGGCAATATCCTCGGCACTCTTGCCGCCGTGCGCTTGGCTTCGGCCAGCTTGAGACGATCGGAAGGGCCGCATGCGCCGACCGATTGCCGCCCTGCAATATTTCGTGCTAAGGGCGCTGCCGCTGCCGACAGAGCGAACGGATGCCCGAACCAGAAGCCACCCTCTCCGTTCTGATCATCGATGAGAACAGGCTCAGGGCCGTCGTCATCGAGGATGGTCTGCGCGATGCGGGCTATACGAAGCTGACCGTTATCCACGATGTCCAAGGCATAGCGCGCCGCATTGCTGAGATCGCCCCCGACGTCATCGTCATAGATCTCGAGAACCCCAATCGTGACGTGCTGGAAAGCATGTTCCAGCTTTCGCGCGCGGTGAAGCGCCCGATCGCCATGTTCGTCGACCGCTCTGACCAGGCGGCGATCGAAGCCGCCGTGGAGGCCGGCGTCTCGGCCTATGTCGTCGATGGACTGAAGCGCGAGCGCGTAAAGCCGATCCTCGACATGGCCATCAGCCGCTTCAATGCTTTCGCGCGCATGTCGCGCGAACTCGAGGAGGCGCGCTCACAGCTCGAAAGCCGCAAGCTTGTCGATCGCGCCAAGGGCATCTTGATGAAAACGCGCGGTCTTTCCGAGGCGGACGCCTACGCCCTTCTGCGCAAAACGGCCATGAACCAGAACCGCAAGATTTCCGAGATTGCAGAGAGTCTGATCACGGCCGCTGGTCTGCTGACTCCGCCGGAGGGGACATGAGCGAGCGCCGTTCATACGAAATCGTCGCCGGCTTCATGCCGCTGCTCGACAGCGCGGTCCTCGTCGCCGCCAAGGAAAAGGGCTTCGCCGATGCGGAAGGCATAGATCTCACACTCGTGCGCGAGACGTCGTGGGCCAACATCCGCGACCGCATGGCTGTCGGGCACTTCCAGGTCGCGCACATGCTGGCGCCCATGCCAATTGCGGCCAACCTCGGCCTCACGCCACTTGCCGCGAAGACGATTGCTCCTATCGCGCTCGGCCTCGGCGGCAACGCGATCACTGTATCCAATGCGCTGTGGACCCGAATGGTCGCGCACGGCGCAAAGGCGGACCTCGACCCAGCTCGCGCCGGACATGCCCTGCGAAGCCTGATCACGGAAGATGGCGGCGCAGGCGACGCTGCGCTGCGGTTCGCCGTCGTCCATCCATTCTCGGGCCACAACTATGAGCTTCGCTACTGGCTTGCCGCTTGCGGCATCGACCCGGACCGCGATGTCGAGATCGTCTTCGTGCCCCCGCCGCTCATGGCGGACGCACTCGCGAGCGGGACGATCGACGGCTATTGCGTCGGCGAACCGTGGAACACAGCCGCAACCAAGACCACGCTTGGTCATATCGTGACGGTGAAAGCGGCTCTTTGGCACTCGAGCCCCGAGAAGGTGCTGGGCGTTGCAGCACCTTGGGCGGAACGCGAGCCCGAGGCGCTTGCTGCATTGCTGCGTGCGCTGTGCCGCTCGGCTCAGTGGTGTGGTGCGCCTCCCAATCATCGGGAGCTTGCCGAGATTCTGGCGGCGCGACCCTTCATCGACCGCCCCGCGGAATGGATGCTGCACGGCCTTTCGGGTGCGCTCGACATTGGCAGTGGCGAGATCAAGCATGCGGAGGATTTCTTCGTGCCGTTCTCAAAGGCGGCGCCGTTCCCCTGGAAGAGCCACGCGCTGTGGTTTTATTCGCAGATGGTGCGGTGGGGGCACGTGACCCATACACCAGAGAACGCCGCCATCGCGCTCCACACTTACCGGCCCGACATCTACCGCAGCGCTTTGAAGCCGCTCGGCATCGCGCTCCCGTCCGCGAATGCAAAGGTGGAGGGCGCTCTCGTTGCGCCGACGCCGGTCGGCTCGACCGGCGCGAGCCTCACGCTCGGTCCGGATGGCTTCTTCGACGGCACGCTGTTCGATCCGGACCGGCTTGAAGCCTACATCGAAGCCCAGAGACGATAGCTCCCCGGCGCGTGCGCTGCACAAACTTTGTGCCGCTGGTGGCCAGATTGTTCATTCTTTGGACTTGCTGAGGGCGCGCCGGCGCGCGTAACTGTGCACTAACAGGTTGATCCTGAGAAATTGCTGCAGCGCCAAAGTTGGTGCGTCCACAGCTCCAGGATTAGCCGCGCGCCCAACGACGGGCGCTCATCGGGCAAAGCCGCCATTCAAGCCATTGCGCAGCAGCGCAGGGGTTTGACCGGCGGCTTTTTATTTTTCGGGCCTTTGCAAGGTGGGAGACGGATCGATGCAGGACAAGGGTTATGCGGATCTCGGATTGGCGCACACCGGGGGCCGAGCGCTCTGGATGTCGACACTGGCCTTCACGGTGTGCTTTGCGGTGTGGACGATCTTTTCCATCATTGGAGTCCGCATCAAGGAGGAGCTGGGGCTTTCCGAGACCGAGTTCGGCCTACTCGTCGGTACGCCGATCTTGACCGGCTCCCTGTCGCGAATCTTCCTCGGCATCTGGACGGATCGCTTCGGCGGCCGCCTCGTCTTCACGATCATGATGCTGGCGACGAGCGTTGCGACCGTTCTGCTCGCCTTCGCCCACACTTATGTGCAGATCCTCGCAGCCGCCTTGGGTGTCGGCCTTGCCGGCGGCAGCTTCGCAGTCGGCATCGCCTATGTTTCGCGCTTCTTTCCGCAGAAACGGCAGGGCACCGCGCTCGGCATCTTCGGCGTCGGCAATGTCGGCGCGGCGGTGACGAAGTTTGCCGCTCCTTTCGTCCTTCTCGCCTGGGGCTGGCAGGCGGTCGCTCTGATGTGGGCTGCCGCCCTCGTCGTGATGGCTGCCGTGTTCTATCTCACGACCGAGGACGACCCTGTCATCGTCGAGCAGCGCAAGTCGGGTGCTGTGGCCAAGTCGTTCCTGCTCGAACTCAAGCCGCTGCGCGAGGCTCGGGTCTGGCGCTTCGCCTTCTACTATTTCTTCGTGTTCGGGGCTTTCGTTGCGCTCGCCCTCTGGCTGCCGCGCTACCTCATCGGCGTTTACGGCTTCGACATCGCCACCGCCGGCATGGTGGGTGCCCTTTATTCGATCCCGGCCAGCATCTTCCGCGCCTACGGCGGCGTGCTGTCCGACCGTATCGGCGCCCGCGCCGTGATGTACTGGAGCCTCGGCGTCTCGGTCGCAGCGACCCTCGTTCTGTCCCTCCCGCCGACCAGCTCCGTCATGCGCGGCATCAACGGCGACATTGCCTTTCACTTCGAAATCGGGGTTGCCGCCTTCATCGTTGCTGCTTTCGTGCTCGGCTTCTTCATGAGCCTCGGCAAGGCGGCGGTCTATAAGCACGTCGCCGCCTACTACCCCGAAAGCGTCGGCGCCGTCGGTGGCCTCGTGGGCATGATCGGCGGCCTCGGCGGGTTCGTGCTTCCCATCGCCTTTGGAGCGCTGAACGACGCGACCGGCCTCTGGTCGAGCTGCTTCATGCTGCTCTTCGCCATCTCGGCCGGCCTTCTGGTGTGGATGGATGTTGTCGTCCGTCGCATGAACCGGGACAGCCCCTCAGTTCGTCGCCCGTCCCATCAAACCGTTGTCGCGGCCGAATAGCGAAGAGGAGCGCAGCGAATGATCGAGAAGCTTATCATCATCGGCAACGGCATGGCGCCGGGACGCATGCTCGAGCACTTGTTCGAAAAAACGCCGGGGCGCTACGAGGTCACGATCTTCAATGCCGAGCCGCGGGTGAACTACGACCGCATCATGCTGTCGCCCGTGCTCTCCGGCGAGAAGGATTACGAGCAGATCATCATCCACGGCGACGGCTGGTACATCAAGAACGGCATCACGCTCTACAAGGGCCACAAGATTGTCGCGATCGACCGTGCGGCCAAGACCGTCACCTCCGACAGGGGTGTCGTCGCGCGCTACGATAGGCTTGTGATCGCCACCGGCTCGGTGCCGTTCATCCTTCCGGTGCCGGGCAACAACCTCGCAGGCGTGTTGAGTTACCGCGATCTCGACGATGTGCAGGCCATGCTGCTGGCCGCGCAATCGCGATCGAAGGCCGTCGTGATCGGCGGCGGCCTCCTGGGCCTGGAGGCGGCAGCGGGGCTGAGGGAGCGCGGCATGGACGTGACCGTGCTCCATCTCATGCCCACGCTCATGGAGCGGCAGCTCGATCCGGCGGCAGGCTACCTCCTGCAGCGCGAGCTGGAGGGACGCGGTATCAAGGTGATGTGCAAGGCCAATACCAAGCGCATCATCGGCGAGACGAAGGTGGAAGGGATCGAGCTCGCCGACGGCACGGTCATTCCATGCACGCTTGTCGTCATGGCTGCCGGCATCCGGCCGAGCGCATGGCTCGGCAAGAGCGCAGGCATTGCGACCAACCGCGGGATCGTCGTCGATGACCACATGCAGACGTCCGATCCTGACATCCTCGCTCTCGGCGAATGTGCGGAGGTTTGCGGACACGTCTACGGTCTCGTCGCGCCGCTCTACGAGATGGCCCGCATCGCAGCCGCGAAGCTCGCTGACGAAGAAGGGCCGGGCTTCGTGCACAACGACACTCCGACCAAGCTCAAGGTCACCGGTATCGACGTGTTCTCGCTGGGAGATTTCGCCGACGGCGACGACAGGCAGGAAATCGTGCTGCGCGATGCTGCGGCTGGCGTCTACAAGCGCCTCGTGCTGAAGGATAACCGTATCGTCGGCACGGTTCTTTATGGCGAGACGGCGGACGGTGCCTGGTTCAACGATCTCAAGAAGAAAGCCGTCGACATCTCGGAGATGCGCGACACGCTGATCTTCGGCCAAGCCTACCAGGGCGGTGCGCCGCTGGACCCTACGGCGGCCGTTGCAGCATTGCCCGATGACGCAGAGATCTGCGGCTGCAACGGCGTATGCAAGGGCAAGATCGTGTCCGCGATCAACGGCAAGGGCCTGACCTCCCTCGATGACGTCCGCGCCCATACCAAGGCCTCAGCCTCGTGCGGCTCGTGCACCGGCCTCGTCGAGCAGGTGATGAAGCTCACGCTCGGCGAAGTCTACAATCCCGCAGCCGTGCAGCCCATGTGCGCCTGCACGGCCTTGGGCCACGACAACGTACGCCGCCTTATCAAGGCTAAGGACCTCAAGACGGTCTACGCCGTGATGCAGGAGCTAGAGTGGAACACCTCGTGCGGTTGCGCCAAGTGCCGCCCGGCGCTCAACTACTATCTCGTTTGCGACTGGCCGGGCGATTACGCCGACGATTACCAGTCCCGTTTCATCAATGAGCGCGTGCACGCCAACATCCAAAAGGACGGCACCTACTCGGTGGTGCCGCGCATGTGGGGCGGCGTGACCAGCGCGCGTGAGCTGCGCGCTATCGCCGACGTGGTCGACAAGTTCCAAGTCCCCACCGTCAAGGTCACCGGCGGTCAGCGCATCGACATGCTGGGCGTCCGCAAGGAGGACCTCCCAGCCGTCTGGGCCGATCTCGGCAAGGCAGGCTTCGTCTCCGGCCATGCCTACGCCAAGGGCCTGCGCACGGTGAAGACGTGCGTTGGGAGCGAGTGGTGCCGCTTCGGCACGCAGGATTCGACCGGCCTGGGCGTGCGCATCGAGAAGTTCATGTGGGGCTCGTGGACGCCGGCCAAGGTGAAGATGGCCGTTTCCGGCTGCCCGAGGAATTGCGCGGAAGCAACCTGCAAGGACGTGGGCATCATCTGCGTCGACAGCGGTTTCGAGATCCACTTCGCTGGCGCCGCCGGCCTCGACATCAAGGGCACGGAAGTCTTGGGCCTCGTCAAGACTGAGGACGAAGTTCTCGAAGTGATCGCCGCTCTCGTGCAGATGTATCGCGAGCAGGCGCGCTATCTCGAGCGCATCTACAAATGGGCCAAGCGTGTCGGTTCAGACGAAATCCGCCGCCAGATCCTCGACGATTCCGAGCGCCGTCGCGCCTACTTCGACCGTTTCGTCTATTCGCAGAAATTCGCGCAGGTCGACCCCTGGTCGGAACGCGTATCGGGTATCGACAAGCACGAATTCCGTCCGCTCGCGGCGGTTGGTCTCCCTCAGGCAGCGGAGTGACGTCATGCACTGGATCGCCATTGGACAGATCACCGAAATTCCGCGGCGCGGGGCACGCTGCGTCGAGACCCCGCGGGGGCGAGTTGCCGTTTTCCGTACGGGTGACGATCGCATCTTCGCGATCGACGACCGTTGTCCGCACAGGGGCGGCCCCCTGAGTCAGGGCATCGTGCACGGCACCTCCGTCACGTGCCCACTGCACAACTGGGTCATCTCGCTCGAGACGGGTCGCGCCGAGGGCGCCGACGAAGGCTGCGTGCACACCGTCCCGCTGAAAGTCGAAGCCGGCACGGTCTACATCGCCAGTAACGTCGCCGTAGAGGTGGCCTGACGATGGACATGGCCGCCCCGCGCTGCGTCAAGACCACGTGTCCTTATTGCGGTGTCGGCTGTGGAGTCATCGCCGAGGCCGGAGCGACGGGTGATGTGAGCGTTCGCGGCGATCCGGACCATCCCGCGAACTTCGGCAGGCTTTGTTCGAAGGGATCCGCGTTGGCGGAGACCATCGGGCTCGAAGGGCGGCTGCTCTATCCGGAGATTCTCGGCGCCAGGACGAACTGGAATACCGCGCTCGATCTCGTGGCCCGGCGATTTAACGAGACGATCCGCGAGCACGGCCCAGACTCCGTTGCGTTCTATGTCTCGGGGCAGCTCCTCACCGAGGACTACTATGTTGCGAACAAGCTGATGAAGGGCTTCATCGGCTCGGCCAACATCGACACCAACTCGCGACTCTGCATGGCCTCGTCCGTTGCCGGGCACCGCCGCGCCTTCGGCTCTGACACGGTTCCCGGCTGCTACGAGGATCTGGAACTCGCCGACCTCATCGTCCTCGTCGGCTCGAACCTTGCCTGGTGCCACCCGGTTCTCTACCAGCGCATCGCCGCGGCGAAAGAAAAGCGACCCGGCATGAAAATCGTTCTGGTCGATCCCCGCCGTACGGCCACGGCCGACATCGCGGATCTCCATCTGGCGATCCGCTCCGACGGCGACGTTCCGCTATTTCTCGGGCTGCTGCGTCATCTTTCGCTCAATCGGGCAATCGATGAGCGTCACATCGCGCAACATACTACGGGTTTCGATGAAGCGCTCGACGCGACAGGCGCGCTGGACATATACACGCTCGTCACCCGGACGGGCATTCCGCTCTGGACGCTTGAAGAGTTCTATCGCCTGTTCGCGGCCACCGAGCGGACGGTCACCATTTACAGCCAGGGTGTCAACCAGTCATCCTCCGGTACCGACAAGGTCAATGCCATCATCAATTGTCACTTGGCGACGGGGCGCATTGGCAAGCCCGGCATGGGGCCGTTCTCTGTCACAGGCCAGCCGAATGCCATGGGCGGGCGCGAGGTAGGTGGTCTCGCCAACATGTTGGCGGCCCACATGGCGATAGAAAGCCCCGAGGATCGCGATCGCGTTCAGCGCTTCTGGCGCGCGCCTACCATCGCGGACAAGCCTGGCCCCAAGGCTGTCGACATGTTTCGCGCCGTAGCCGATGGACGCATCAAAGCTTTGTGGATCATGGCGACCAATCCCGTCGTGTCGATGCCAGAGGCCGGCAACGTCAAGGCAGCCATTGCCGGCTGCCCGTTCGTCGTGGTGTCGGACGTCACGGCTGCGACGGATACGGTAAAGCTCGCGCACGTGCTGCTTCCGGCCCTGGCGTGGGGCGAGAAGAGCGGCACCGTTACCAACTCGGAGCGGCGCATCTCGCGTCAACGCAGCTTCTTGCCCTCGCCCGGTAACGCTCGGCCGGACTGGTGGATCATCTCCGAAGTGGCTAGGCGCATGGGCCATAGCAAAGCGTTCGCATACGACTCGCCGGACGAGATATTTGCCGAGCACGCAGCGCTTTCGGCTTTCGAGAACGACGGCACCCGCGCTTTCGACATCGGCGCTTGCGCGAAGCTCGATTCCGCCGGATACGAGGACTTTACTCCGTTCCAGTGGCCGCAGCGCGCGAATGGACAGAGCACCCAACGCATGTTCGCCAACGGCGATTATTTTACGGCCGGCAGAAAGGCCCGGTTCGTCCCCACGGGGCTAGCCGCAGAGGCGTGCGCGACGCGAGGCTTCCCCCTGACGCTCAACACCGGCCGCGTTCGCGACCACTGGCACACCATGACGCGGACAGGAAAGAGCGAGCGCCTCTCGCAGCACTACGCTGAGCCGTTCATCGAAATCCATCCCGACGATGCAAAGCGCTATCACATCGCCGATGCTGACTTGGTACGGGTTTCGACGGGGATTGGCGCAATCCTCGTGCGAGCGCTCGTCACCGCGCGCCAGCAACCCTGGTCAATCTTCGTTCCCATGCACTGGAACGACCAGTTTGCCTCGGGTGCCCGTGTCGACTGCCTGGTTCCCGGCATCACCGACGTGATTTCTGGCCAGCCCGCATTGAAAAACGTGCCGGCTCGCATAGAGCGCTTCATCGCCGCGACCTACGGCTTCGCCGTGCTCCGGCGAAAGCCGGCGCTCGTTCCGGCGGAATATTGGGCCATCGCCAAGTGCAATGGCGGTTGGCGCGTGGAGTTCGCGGTCGCCGAAAATCCAGCCGATTGGCCCGCATTTGTGCGCGAACTCCTCGGCACGGAGAGCGATCCGGTCGTTTACCAGGATACCGAGACGGGACGCATGCGGTTTGCCGCGTACGACAACGGCCAACTGACGGGCATGCTGTTCCTCGCCCCCGAGCCCGTAGCCGCCTCGCGCGAATGGGCCATCGCGCAACTGGTATCGGCTAACCCGGTATTGGGCAAACGCAACGCGGTCCTAGCCGGCCGGCCCGGAGCCGGCGATATAGACCGCGGTGCAACCGTCTGCGCCTGCTTCGGCATCGGCGCCAACGAGATTTCTGCCGCCGTTGCGCGCGGCTGCCGCACGCTCACAGCGGTGGGCGAAGCCACGCAAGCGGGCACCAACTGCGGTTCGTGCCGGCCGGAGATCAAGAGGATCATCCATGAGGTTGCGCTCGCAAAGGCTGACTGACGCTTGGTCCGTAAAGAAACAGGTTCGTCATAGACTCGCTGGTCAACTGACTCCAATCATAACTCATTCGCGCACCCTCCATGATTCGATTTCAGTGTTCGACCAACCAAACTTATCAGGTGGTGAACGCAATTCTGACCGCCCCGAGCGCTCTACAAAGCTGCCGCACGGAGTAAGTATGTATTCGATGGTTTGATAGGGGTGCGATTCGCGTCTCGGTGACGCTTTCCGGTATGCTATCTGGACCTCGATATTACTTCCAAACAAAGCCCGTTTGATAGGATGACGTTCGGTGGGGATCGCTGCACAGCAATCGGGATGATCCTTAATCCAGGCCGCAATTATCTCATCCGAAGACCCCAAGGGTATGCCGAGTTCTTGCTTATTGAACCAGATGGTCCGCACGACGTACCACTTCAGGGACCTTGAAGAGTGGAAGTCACACAGCATGAGGTAGTTATTTGCCATGCAGCTTCCCAGGAGCAGCGTCAGCAGCACGACGCTGATCTTGAGCTTCGATGTCTTCGTTGCTTGTCCCGTCGTCACCACGTGCCCCCATTAAATGGCTTCCATGCATTGATACACACCGTAACGAGGGATCGATGATTTGCCTCAGCTATCGCCTGCCAAAATTCAGGGCGATATGCAATGCGACGGCGTCATTGCAACCTATCTTCAAAGATGTCAGGTCATGGGGGTCGCGAAAGACGAACGTCTCTTTCATAACGCCAACGAGCGGAGCGGTAACAAATGACTGACATCATCTTCAAAGCGGGAGAGGCGACGGTTCTCGCTGCACCCGGTCAATATACGGATGCGATGCCCGAGGTTTTGATAGGCTCAGTCAGGGGGCCTGTTGGCCAGGCATTTGCGAGCATGTTGGGGCAGGCTGCCGGCCACACACGCATGTTCGTCATACGCGACCTTAACCAGATGGTGCGTCCGGTCACTCTGATGACCACGAAGGTGACGATCCCTTCGGCTGAGTATGTCGATCTCCTTGGCGGCGTCGTGCAAGCGGCAATTGGCGATGCCATTGTGGACAGTGTATCGGACGGTGTGATCCCGAAAGAGATCGTCAACAACATCTGCATGATCGTGACCATCTGGCTGGATCCGCGTTGCCCAGGTCATGCGGAACTCGATAAAAAGGATCTCTACAGCACCAACTACAAGGCCATGAAAATGGCGATTGCACGAGCACTTAAAGATGAGCCTACGATCGACGAACTGATCAAGAACCGCAAAACGATCAAGCACTACGCTCTCGACGGCGTTGTCGACTACTAACTCTAATGTACCTGCTGCGATCTCTCCGGCTGCAAGTGCCGGTGCCCGGCTATCTCTCCTGCCTGCCGCGCGCTCTTTAATGCGCGTAAGCAGGCACTCAACGCGGCTCGCGGGGGGAGGTGCCGGCAGCGATTTCCCGCGCCGCGTCCGGGCCATGAGCCTGTGCCCTCGCCGGTCGAGACGTGTTACGGCGAGGTGGGCGGCGCGAGAAGATCGCGAACCGAATGGACATGCTGAAACGATCTATCCGTTGAGGCTTGGCGAGCAGAGGAATAGGTAGGGTCTACCCATGAACGATCAGGGCATTAACTCCGGCCGCAGACGCATTCTCCGCATGACCGCAATGGGCGTGCTTCTCGCGGCAGGCGGTCGCGCCTTCGCGCAGACGGGCCCAGATATCACCGTCTGGATGAGCCCGACTTGCGGGTGCTGCGGCGGATGGGTCGAGCATCTCAAGCGTAACGGGTTCGTCGCAACCGTTATCCAGACACCCAATGTCATGGCCGTGAAGACCAAACACGGCGTGCCGCCGGAACTCGCGTCCTGCCATACGGCGATCATCGCGGGTTACATTATCGAGGGGCATGTGCCCGCGCACGCCATTTCGCGCTTGCTGGCCGAGAAGCCGGATGGCCGAGGCCTTGCGGTTCCTGGCATGCCGATCGGTTCGCCGGGCATGGAAGGCGGCAGGCCGGAGGCCTATGACGTCATGCTGTTTGGAACTGGCACACCGAACCGCTTCGCGCGCTACATTGGTGAGAGGCCGGCATAGAAGCGACGCAGGGAGCGCCGCCGCCCTGTTCCTCCTTCGAGCGTTGGCTTGGCCGAGCAGGACAGATTTATAACCTTGGATCGACGGGTTCGCTTTCGAGCGCCAGGACACCGAAAACGCATTCATGCACGCGGCGTAAAGGCTCACGAGCGACGAAGCGCTCGAGCGCCTCGAGACCGAGCGCGAATTCGCGCGCGGCAAGCGAGCGCTTGGCATTCAGGCCACGCTTGCGTAGACGAACGAGATTATCCTCCCGGTCGTAATCAGGTCCGTAAATGATCCTCAGGTAGTTCT
This sequence comes from uncultured Hyphomicrobium sp., assembly GCA_964587445.1. Classification (GTDB taxonomy): domain Bacteria; phylum Pseudomonadota; class Alphaproteobacteria; order Rhizobiales; family Hyphomicrobiaceae; genus Hyphomicrobium_B. Next base: position 351,028 of record CAZPLQ010000004.1, on the reverse strand, counting down.
GCCCCCGGCATTTGACGGCCGGCTGCAGTATTCGGTTCTCCGCACCTCGCGAAAGAAACGTCTCGGGTTTCACCACCATGCCTTCGCCGCCCGCGGCCGTCATCTCGAGCCACCAGGCAATAGCTGCGTCCCGCGTTTCAGAGATATCGAAGTCGACCAGCATCGTGCGCGTCGCTTGGAACAATTGATCATTGCGCGCAAGACTGGCGAGGATATGCATGTGCCAGACGTGACTTTGATCGCTGTGGACCTTGCCTTCGCTTGCGAGCAGATGGAACGGCGCGATGCGCACCCCCTCAAGTCCGCGCGTCGGCCAACAATATTGGCGTACCGCGGCGCTGAACGCGTCAACGCGCTTGCGCTCCCCTTCTAACCGCTCGATCAGTCCATCCATCGCAACGCCGCGGGCCTGAGCCTTCGAAATGGCATCATGGACGCCTTGCAGTCCACTCCGCGCGGCTGCTCCCACCGGCGCGTATTGCTGTTCGATCAATGCCTGAGCCTTGGCCGACCAGGGCATGATCTCGGCATCGAGGCACAGCCAGTCGCTTGACAGATCCGTGAAGAGACCGCTCGCTTCTGCAGCGGCCGCAGTGCGGGCAATGACTTCCGCTGTCTCATCGGGATTGGAAAAAAACGGACGGCCGGAGCGGGTATAGACGTGCCCCTGGGCGCCATTCATGACACCGAATCTTCGTCGCGCGGCGTCCGCATCCCGCGCAACGACGAGAACGGCGCGTGACCCCATGTGCTTCTCCTCGCACAGTAGGCGCTTGACGCCTGCACGCTCATAGAAGTTCAATGCATCCGCCGGATGCTCAAGATATCCGGGAAGAATGGACGTCTCGCACGGCGACATCGTCGGCGGCAGGTAGATGAGCCACTTGGGATCGACGGCGAAGCGCACCATGACCTCGAGCGCCGCTGCCGCGTTCTCCTCCCGGATGGTGATGGAGTGGGAGTAGCGCGTCGTGAGAATACGCTTTCCAGAGACGTCTGAAAGATCGAGCGTATCATCATATTCCTGCTGGGCCGACCGCCCTGCTTGGGAAGCGCCAAGTGGGCGGGTGGGTTCGCAATGTACCGCTCGTGCTGGCTCGCTTACCAACTCCATCTCAGGATAACGCAAGGCCGTCAGCTTGCCGCCAAAGACGCAGCCTGTATCGATGCACAACGTATTGTTCAACCACTCGGCGTCGAGAACAGGCGTGTGTCCGTAGATGACACGCGTGACGCCGCGATAATCATGAGCCCAGTTGTAGCGAATGGGTAATCCGAACTCGTCTGTCTCGCCCGTCGTCTCGCCGTACATGCAGAAGGCCCGGATCGCGCTTGAAGCGCGGTTCTGCATCTCCTCCTTGATACCTGCGTGCGCAACGGCGAGCCGTCCGCCGTCGAGCATATAGTGGCTCTTAAGCCCGCCGATAAACTTCTTGACGCGTGCCTTGAACGCTTCGCCAGCCGCTTCGCACTCGGCGATTGTCTGGTTAAGGCCGTGAGCTATCTTGACGTCTGAGCCCTTGAGCCACTTCTCCACCTTGACCTCGTGATTGCCGATGACGCAGTGCGCGTGTCCAGCATCCACCATATCCATAACGAAGCGCAGACAGTCGGCAACGCGCGGACCGCGATCGACGATATCACCGACGAAGACCGCCTTGCGTCCTGGCGGCGGCGTCACCTCATAACGTACGCCGGCCGGCGCTTCGTTGCGCGTGATCGCATAACCGAGCTTTTGCAGCAATGCTTCTAACTCGTCACAGCACCCGTGAATGTCGCCGATGATGTCAAAGGGCCCACCTTCGTCGCGCTTGTCGGTCCATAGCCGCACACGCTCAATCGTGGCGGCCTCGATCTCTTCAACCGAGTCTAAAATATGAATGTGACCGAAGCCCTCGCGCTTGAGGCTGTAGAGTCCGCGCCGCAATGCGCGCGTTTGGTTGCGCACGACATGCGGCCCGAAATCACGGTCAGGCCGGAGCTTGTTTCGGGCATGACACAGATCCTCGCCCGGATTGACTACAATCGCCGTAGGCAGTGTGTGCCACTTCTTGGCGAGTGAAACGAGGCCCTTGCGATCTTCGGGTTGCACATTGGTGGCATCGACCACAGTCAGCCTGCGCCGCTTCAATCGCGTCTCGACGATCGTGTGCAGTACCGCGAACGCGTCGTTCGTGGCTGCCTGATCGTTCTCGTCGTCGCTTACGATGCCGCGGCAGGCATCGGATGAGACGACCTCGGTTGCAAGAAAATGCTTCCGTGCGAACGTCGACTTGCCGGAGCCGGATGCGCCGATGAGAACGACAAGGGTGAATTCGGGAATCTCGAGCTTCATTTTGTGAAGACACCCATCTGCGAGGGGGCGCCAAGATTTTCGTCGACATCGCCGAGCGGTGTAATCTCGAATTTGTAGCCGTAGGTTTCAGCCGTCCTCGCGCACCATGCCGCGAACTCGGCGCGCGTCCACTCGAAACGGTGGTCTTCGTGACGGAACTTGCCGGCAGACAGCGCCGGAAAGAGCGCATTGTAGTCTGCGTTGGGCGTGGTCACGACCACGCCCTCGGGCGCCGCATCGCCGAACACGGCTCGCTCGAGGTGGATCAGGCGCTCAGGCTCGATATGTTCGATCACTTCGACCAAGGCCGCGGCATCATAGCCGCGCAGCCGCGTATCCCGGTAGATGAGCGCGCCCTGGAGCAGCTTTACACGTGCGCGAGCGCGCTCGGGCACGCGCTCCAGCCGGTCTGCCGCGCGCGCCAGCGCTATGCTCGAGACTTCGACGCCGACGATCTCGGTGAACTGCCGCTCCTTTATGAGACGTCCAATCAACTTGCCTTCGCCGCATCCAAGATCGAGGATCCGGTTCGCGCCGAGCGTCTTCAAGGTCTCCGCCACGGCATCGAGGCGCCGATCATGCAGGCGCATAGGTTTCTCGATCGCCTCTTCGGCGGTATCCTTTTTTGCGGAGTCGAGCGCGCTTTCCGGTTCCGGCGTTTCATCCTCCGCAAGCCTTGCGAGCGCCTCGCGGACAAGAGACGATCGGCCCTTGAGATATCGCGATACGATTAGTTCGCGCTCGGGGTGCGATTTGAGCCAGCCTTCGCCGCGCGCCAGGAGTTTCTCGAGCTCGTCCTCGCCGACGTAATAGTGCTTGCGCGCATCGAGTACGGGTATGAGAACGTAAAGATGCGAAAGAAGATCCGAGAGCCGTGTGGTTCCGGATAACGTCAGCGATACGTAAGGACTGTCGCCCCAATCCTGGCGAACCTCGTCCATCGCAATCCGTTCGCATCTGATCGTATGTCCGAGCGGGCCGAAGAGCCGCTGGACAAGCGCTTCGCCACCGCCACGCACGGGAAGCGGCGTCACGCGGGCAGCAAGTGGAATTGGCGTGTCGGCAAGTGCTTGGCGTTCCTTCGAGCGGCCGGAGATCGCCTCACGAATCATGCGGCCCATGGCGACGCTGAGGAACGAGGACGCCGCGTAGGGCCGATCATTCACATACTGCTGAAGGAGGCCCTCTCCGCCCGATTTTCCGCGTACGAGAGCAACAGAATCAATATCGAGAAATAGTGCTGCCGTGCATCGGGCTTGCGACGCTTCCGGATAGCACAGCCAAGCCTTGCCGAAGGCCAGTTCCTGCTGGTGCAGGCGCGCCGGGTTCTTGTGCAGGAGATATCCGAGGTCAGTGGCAGGGTGGTGCGTCGTCGTGATTTCAAGGTACATGTCGGATGTCGCTTGTCTGCGTGGGATGATATGAAGATATACCGCCAACTGAAGAGAACGTCTCGAAAACGAATGCTCAAAGCCCCGCGATGCGCGCAAACAATGCGTCAGCTTCGCGCAGCGCTGAGTCCGAGTTCCCTTCCTCGGCATTGCGGTCTTTCGGGGCGAGCGTTGCTATGCCCGAGCGAAGCCAATCTTCGAGCACGGGGATACGCGCACCGTGCCCCAGCTCCGGCGTCGTTCTCTTCCGCTCGAGCAAGTTGAGAATTGCGTCGCGAACAGCTACGGGCAGCGCGGCGCCTTCCATCAATTCCTGCAAATTCATCGGCGGCAGGGTGCCGCGCATGGCAAGCCATTGCAATGATAGGACCGGGCGCACCGCATACAAGTACCGCTTCAGCTTGAATGTGTCGGCTGTGCTGCCGCCACCAGAAAACTGTCCTTTCGCTATACTGTGATAAGCATGCGCTAGAACTTTGGGGTCGGCGTGGCGTTCGAATAAAGACTTGGCCGCATCGCGGAACACCCCGTCATCCCGATAGACGATCGGGGACGTCAGCCACTCATAGAATGCAGGATTTGATTTAAGCAGAAGCCGCAACGCTTTGCGCAGGTCCCATCCGGCCAGATCGACGAGCTTGTCGTCGAGCGGCCGCTCGATCACGTCCCGCTGCTCGGCGAGCGAGAGATACCACGCGCGCGGATGCGCGTAGATGAAGCGCACGTCATAGTCGCTGTCTGGGGAAGCAAAGCCCCAGGCGCGGCTCCCTGACTCGGCCGCGTAGAGGATGCGCACGCCTTCTTCCGCTGCAACGCGCGCGAGTGTCTCCGAGATATGCTCCCGAACCAAACCAGAGACGTTGTTGAAGTCATCAAGCGTGGTCATTCGTCGACTCTATCCTTCGAGCGATATCTTCCAACAATCCTTCCCCATCTCCGTGAGTTCAAAGGAGACGGGCAAGAACGTCTCGATAATTGCAACATTTGTGCGCGTGTGAGCCGTAGGCGCTTGGGTAACAAATTCGCCGCGACCCGCGAGTGCCATCGGCAGCAGAAGTTGGTCGGCAAGGTACGGCCCCACCGGAACTTGCGCAGCGAGATAGCCCCGCGTTTCTCGGGCTACGTCTTCCGCTACCGTCTCTGCCCTGAGGGTACGTGCGCCGAAACCAGTGAACATTTCGCACATCGTCTCGGTTCCGATTTCTACCCACAGAACGTTGCCAGGACCATCGGCCTTGACGGTCGCCGCCGTTACCGTATCGGAAAACCAGTTGAGCAGCGTCCGCGCTGTCTCGATTTCGCGCTCGGCCACGTCGAAGGGGATGTTGGCCACGATCGCGTGGATTCGGCGTAATGTGACTTTGGGCGATTCGACAAGCGTGATCGGCGCGAGACGCGGGCAGGGCGCAATGCGCGCGTGCCAGCATCCGCCACCCGCAGGGAAAAACCCGTGACGCTCCAGCCCTACCTCGATGCTTGCACCCATACGCGCGAGAACCGGCAGAAAAACGCGTGCAAGATAGTCGAATGTTGGCGCACATGGATTGTGCGTGCCACCCGATAGCAAGACATTCGAAGGTTCGCTGGCCATGATCAACGCGGGCAGCACCGTCTGGAAGACGAGCGCCGTCGAGCCCGCCGAGCCAACGGCGAACTCGAAGGTTCCGGACGTAATCGGCCCAGGCTCGAACGTCAGCGCCCGCGCGCCGATTTCGGCGTCAGTGACGCGCGCGTTAGACACGCGCTTTGCGGCTTCAACGCACATCAGGTGCTGGCGCAGAAGCCCCGGCTTGGCGCGACCCGCACGCACGTTCTCGATCCGGAACGGCGTGCCTGTGATCATGGAAAGGGTAAGTGCGGTGCGCAGAATCTGCCCGCCGCCCTCGCCCTGGCTACCGTCAACGATGAGCATGACTACCCCTTCACGCACACCACTTGGCGCAGCGTGTGCACGATCTCCACGAGATCGGCCTGCGCGGCCATGACGGCGTCGATATCCTTGTATGCCTTCGGAGTTTCATCGATCACGTCGGCATCCTTGCGGCACTCTATCCCAGCCGTATCGCGGGCATGATCGGCAAGTGTGAACTGCTTTTTCGCCTGCGTGCGCGACATGACGCGCCCCGCGCCGTGCGAACATGAACAGAAGCTTTCCATATTGCCCTTGCCGCGCACGATGAACGAACGCGCGCCCATCGACCCCGGAATAATCCCCATCACGCCCGTCGCTGCGCGCACGGCGCCCTTGCGGGTGACGAGAATGTCGTGCCCGAAGTGCCTTTCGCGCGCAACGTAGTTGTGATGGCAGTTCACCGCTTGCGCGCCGATCTGGAACGGCGGCAAGTGCTCGCGCAGAACGCGCAGGATCGCATCCATCATCGCTTGTCGGTTCTCCCACGCGTAGTCCTGCGCCCACATCAGCGCCTCGAAATAGTCGTCGAAGTGCTCGGTGCCTTCCGAAAGATAGGCGATGTCCTTGTCAGGAAGATTGATAAAGTGAGTCTTCATGTCCTCCTTCGCCAACTCGATGAAGTACTGTCCAATCGTGTTGCCGGGTCCGCGAGAACCGGAATGCAGCATCACCCAAACGGCATCGTTTTCATCGAGGCAAAGCTCTATGAAATGATTTCCCGTGCCGAGCGAGCCGAGCTGATGCGCAGGCCGCTTGTGGGCGATCTTCGGATGTTTCTCGAGAATGCGGGTGTAACGTTCATCGAGCGTGCGCCAGCGCGTGCCGACGGAATTCGGCACGACGTCCCAGCCGCCTTTCAACGACCGGCCGGGCGTGGTGATGAAGCCATGCGGCACCGCGCGCTCGATATCCGATCGGATCGCGGCGAGGTTGTCGGGCAAGTCTTTTGCCGAGAGCGTCAACTGCCACGCCATCATCCCGCAACCGATGTCGACGCCGACCGCGGCCGGAATGATCGCGCCCTTGGTCGGAATGACGGAGCCGACGGTCGAGCCGAGGCCATAATGCACGTCCGGCATTACCGCGAGATGCTTGAAGATAAACGGCATCGACGCCGTGTTCATGAGCTGCTGTGCCGCTTGCGCCTCGACCGGCACGCCGCGCGTCCACATCTTTACGGGCGCGATGCGACGCTCCGCAGAGGCGGCGGGCGCGTGGCGATCAGCGAGGAGTTCGAACGAGTGGCGCATGGCGTATCTCTTGTTGTTTCGTGACGTCGTGTGAACTGCGCGGCGGGCACCCCGGGCAACGAAAGGGGCGAGAGGCGAGCGACCGGAAACCCGGTGGCGTGTTCCACACGCCGTTTGCTCTTAGGCTTGGTGGATGTACTCCCGCCGGCATTTGCCCGGAGTGTCCGCCGTGCAGTTCGCAAATTAAGGGCCGTGACGACGAGAGTGATGAAACGTTTGCCAAAGGCGTCTGGCCGAAGCCAGGGCCGCTGGCACCTGCTCTACCTCTGAGCTACAGCATCCCTTGCGGGAGACTGGCAGGGATCGAACCTGCGACCCGGTCGTTTTATACGATGTAGTTCCATCGGCATTCGTCACGGCTTTCTTAGTTGCGCCTGACGACTCCGCTCCGCGGAGCCGGCCGTCAGGCGCGATATTCTAGTCCTGGCGACGAGGTTGTGTTTCACGAGACGCAACATTTTTGGCAATGTAGTCCCGCAAGGCATTCGCCAGGTTCATTCCATTTTCAAACTCAAAAGCCGGGGGGACGAGTTCGGAGCGCCCGAGACGTTCTCGGTTACAGCGAATGTAGTCCCAGGCAGGCATTCCCCCCGGTTTTCGGTTGCCCGCGGCGACTCTCGTTCCTCGAGCCGGCCGCCGCGGGCATTCTTGTTACAACTTCACCTTCTCGATCTCGCCGACCCAATGCGCTCGCCCGAGCTTGCCCGAAGCAAACGCCTCGATCACCTCGAACACGACATCCGAGAAGCCGCCAACGTTCAACACGTCGTCGCGCTCGGGCGCCTGCGTCGTGCCGTAAGGCTGGATGTCGATGCAGATGAGCTTGGCGCCAGGGTTGCGCGCCTTGATCTTCATCCACTCCGTCATCAGCCCCGTGCGATCGGCCGTTCGCGCATCCATCCAGGACTGGTTGTCCGAGATGAAGATCGCGAGGTCGACGTTTGCCCGCTCGGCGTTGAGCCTCGCGAGCGGCGCCGAGCAATCCGTTCCGCCGCCGCAGACCGCGGCGAGCTTGGCGGCGTTCGTCATGACCGTGTCGCGCGGGTTCACGGTCACGTCGACAACGCAGCCCTCGAACGGCAGCACACGCGCTGACGTGTTCACCCGCAGCATCGCCGCCGCGACGAGCGCCGCAACGTCGATGCAGCGCACGGCCGACGTGGCGCCCTTGCGGTAGCCCGTCGCCGGAGACGACATCGAGCCCGACACGTCGGGGCAGATCACGACGTTGCCCGCGATCGCCGGTACGTTGGCGACCGCGATCTCCATCGCATCCTGCAGCGCCTCGCGCACGATCGCCGGTACGTCGTCGCTGGCGGCCATAAAGGCCGTCATCAACTGGTAGGGAAGCACGCGCGACTTCCTGATCTCGGCTTCGTTCATCAAGCGCGCCGCGATCTTCTCGGTCATTCCAGGGACCGCGAACACACACTGCCGGTCGAACGTATTCAGGTTCATGCGCAGCATCTGCCAGCCCGCCCGCTCGGCGATCGCCGCCCAGTGCTCCGGCGTCAGTTCCAGGCTTGTCAGCATCTGGAACGGCACGTCCGGAACCGGGGCCGAGGCATCGCGCTTGAAGGCTTCGAATGCACGCACCGCCTCAGGCACCAGCGCAACATCGTACGGCTTGCCGATCAAGTAGGCATAGAGCGCCCGGCGCGCCGCGTTCGCTGGCTTGGGGTGCACCATCTTGATCACGTCGGCAAGCGACGGCGACTGGCCGACCGCAGCCTGCAAAATCTGGCGATCGGTGGCGTCGTTCAGCCAACCTTCGATCATCCGCTTCGGACGCGAGCCGAGCGACTTCCGCCCCGCGGTGCCCGAGCGCATGATCTGCACGAACGTGCGCAGCATCTTGCCGTTGTCGACAACGTGCGGGAACGCGAGCGAGAAGAGACGGGCGTCGAGACCCGACAGCACCGCGAGCAGCAGCGCCGGCATGTCCTTCATCTGCCCCTTCTTGCGGGCGTAGATCGCGGCTCGAGCGATGAACGCGGGCTCGACCTTGGCCGCAATCTCCAAAACATCGCCGAGCTGAGCCGCACCCGAAGCGTAGAACGTCTGCGACAGCGTGCCCGTCATGGCGAGCTGGGCGAGCTTTGCGCGCGGCTCCAGCGCGTAAGCCGGAGCCCCCGCGCGGTTCGTTCTCGTGGCGCGCGGCAGCAACTTGCCCGGGTAGGACGCAAAGAGCGACTTGTTGGCCATGGCTTCTATCCTTCGATTAGGTCTTCAAGGGATAGGTTGCAGCCAACGTGCCAGAAGGCGATCAACACACTACGATCGTCTATTCAATTGTTATGTATGGATTATTTTATTTCACACGAAGACGAGTTCGGATACGTCTGTTAGAAATAATATCCTTTAATATTATATTTTATCTTTTTGGATATATATTTCCTTATGAGAAAACGAGTCGTCATCGGCTTCCTTGGAACCACGCTGGACCAGGGTAAACATCCCGACCGTTGGCAGCGCTGGCGTCCGTCCGTTGCGCTGTGCCAGCACGAGGATCTCAAGATCGATCGCTTCGAACTCTTGCACAGCCGCGCCCACACGGCGCTTGCAGACCGCATTGCGCGCGACATCGCGCAGGTCTCGCCGGAGACCAGCGTTGTCTCACGCCAGATCGAATTCAAGGACCCGTGGGATTTCGAAGAGGTCTACGCAGCGCTCCACGACTTTGCGCGCGGTTATCCATTCGACGCTGATGCCGAGGATTATCTTCTCCACATAACGACGGGAACACATGTCGCTCAGATCTGCTGGTTCCTCCTTGCCGAAGCGCGCCTCATTCCGGCGCAGATCCTGCAAGTCACCCCGCCCAAGCGCTGGAGGGACGGCGGGGTCGGCACCTACAGCATCATCGACCTCGATCTTTCCCGCTACGACAAGATCGCAACGCGCTTTCGCGCCGAGCAAACCGAGGCCACTACATTTCTGAAATCCGGCATTGAGACGCGCAATGTCGCCTTCAACACCATGATTGATCGCATCGAGCAGGTCGCCATCCGCTCTAAGGCGCCAATCCTGCTTACCGGCCCGACAGGCGCCGGTAAATCGCACCTCGCCCGGCGGATATTCGAACTCAAGGAGGCGCGGCACCAGATCAAGGGTCCATTCGTCGAGGTGAACTGCGCCACGCTCCGCGGCGACAGCGCCATGTCCGCGCTCTTCGGCCATGTTAAAGGCGCCTTCACTGGTGCCATGAGCGACCGGCCGGGGCTCTTGCGGACGGCGAACGGCGGCATCTTATTTCTCGACGAGATCGGCGAACTCGGGCTCGACGAGCAGGCCATGATCCTGCGTGCGATCGAGGACAAGCGCTTCCTGCCCGTCGGCTCGGATAAGGAAGTCAGCAGCGACTTCCAGCTCGTCGCCGGTACCAATCGGGAACTTGCGCAGGCTGTCCGCCAGGGAAAATTTCGTGAAGATCTCTTGGCGCGGCTCGATCTTTGGAGTTTCGCGCTTCCGGGTCTTTCTGAGCGGCGCGAAGATATTGAACCAAACCTGGGTTACGAGCTCAACCGGCACGCCCGCATGACGGGCGACACTGTCACCTTCAACAAGGAAGCGCGCGAGAAGTATCTCGCGTTCGCGATGTCCGGCGAGGCGATCTGGCCCGCGAGCTTTCGCGACTTATCAGCATCGGTAACGCGCATGGCCACCCTCGCTCCGAAAGGCCGCATCGGCGTGCCTGTCGTGGAGGATGAAATTACCCGCTTGTTGGCAAAATGGGAGACCGCCTCGGCCTCGGCAGACGACCAGGAACTCCTTCAACTTCTTGGCCGCGAGCGATTTACGGCAACCGACCCGTTCGAACGCGTTCAACTCGCGTACGTCGTCCGCGCCTGCCGCACCTCACGCTCTATGAGCGACGCTGGACGTCGTCTCTTTTCTGCGTCACGGCAGCGGAAAACCTCCGCCAACGATTCCGACCGTCTGAAAAAGTACCTGGCGCGTTTCGACCTGACATGGGCGATGCTCGCCGAGTCTCCGGGTACGCAATAGACGGCAAGCTCAGCCCAGGCCTTTCTCGACGTAGACCCGGCGCCATGGCGTGTGTTGGCTCGCCAGCCAGCCCGGTTTTCCTTGCCCACCCTCGACACGGGCTGCCCCGCCAGACCGGCCGCGAAACAAGTGTCTGGCACCATGTTCAGGACTTGCTGTGGATCTAAGCGCCCCCATTGATTGGACACTAGTGTGGTGCCACAGATTTGAGCAGGATCTCCAGGACGGGCTAAAGAACCATCGTGGGCACTGTGTCGAAAGGTACGGCAACTCAGCTTCCGATGATCGTCGGAGGGGTCGAGAAGACGACGCTCCAGACCCAGGTGTTCGAGCAGATCCGGGCCATGATCATCGATGGCCGCCTGCGCGCCGGGTCCCCTTTGCCGGCCACCCGCGAACTCAGTGCTCAGATGGGTATCTCCCGCAACACGGCCATCCTGGCCTATGAGCGTCTGAGCTCGGAGGGCTACATCTACACGCGCCCGCATGTCGGGACGTTCGTCGCCACCGAGATCCCGGAGGAGACGTTCTCCACGTCCGTCAGAAAAATGGAGCAGCATGAGCATGGCCATGATCCGGCACATGGCTCCGGCTTCACCTCACGGCTGATGACCTGCTCGCGGGTGCATTCGCTGCGCAATCCGCACCCCAAGCGCTTAACGGTCGATTTCTGGGTCGGCCGTCCCGATCCGGGGTCGTTCCCCGTCAAGGCCTGGTCCAAGCATGTCTGGAAACGTCTGCAGCGGTCGGGAACGGGTCTCACCGAATACGGCGACCCCGCTGGCCTCATCGAGCTGCGCCAGGCAATCTGCGACCACCTCGGACCGGCGCGTGGCATCATCGCCGACCCCGAGCAGATCATCATCGTCGGCGGGTGCCAGGACGGCTTCAATCTCATCAGCCGGCTTCTCGTTGAGCCCGGCGACACGATCGTCGTCGAGAACCCGTGTTACCAGGGCGCAGCCTTCGTGCTGGAAGGCTTCGGCGGCGTGCTTCATCCCGTTGCGGTCGACAAGGAAGGGATCGATGTCCCGGCGCTTCCGGCAGCGCCGGGCGCGCTCGTCTACGTTACGCCCTCACATCAGTATCCGATGGGCGTCACCATGACCCTGTCGCGGCGCCTCGCGCTGTTAAGCTGGGCCAACCGCAACGACGCCTACATCATCGAGGACGACTACGACAGCGACTTCCGCTTCACCGGTTCGCCGCTCACGGCGCTCAAAGGTCTCGATCGCGGCAACCGCGTCCTCTACATGGGTACCTTCTCGAAATGCATGGGACCTGGCCTGAGGCTCGGCTTCCTGGTTCTGCCGCCGCATCTCGCCGAGCCGGCCCGGCGCATGAAGGCCCTCATGAACAACGGGCATAGCTGGCTCGAGCAAGCCGCCATGGCGGACTTTATGCTCGAGGGCGGCTATCGCCGGCACTTAAGGCGCGTGCGCCAGATCTATCTGGAGCGGCGCGACGCGCTGCTCGCGTCGCTGCAACAGCATTTCGGACACTGCAAAGTCTCCGGCGAGGATGCCGGAATGCATCTCATCTGGTCCATTCCCGACGGTCTGCCGGACGCCAGCGAGATCGAGCGCCGCGCGCTCGAGAACGGCGTCGGCGTGTACGCCTTCTTCTCCGGCGCGGCCCTCCACTTCGGACCGGCGCGCGCCGACCAGCGTCATCTGGTGCTCGGCTATGCCGCGCTGACGCCGCGAGAGATCGAAGCCGGGATCTCCCGGCTGGCGAGTGTGCTGCGGGTCGCCACGCCCACGGTGCCGCGTCCGCTGCGCTCGAAGCAGATTGGAGGCAGGTCATGAGCGGATCGCTTATCGAGCTGGGCATGGCCGCGACCGCGCTGGCGCTCGTTCTGGCGGTGTGCTGCGTGGTCTTCGCGATTGCAGGCACTTTGACGGGCCGGCCGGCGTTTGTCCGCGTGGCCCGGCAATCGATGCTCGCCAATCTGGCGCTCGTGACGCTCGCGGTGGCGACCGTCGTCTGGTCGTTCGTCCAGAACGATTTCTCCGTGGCCTATGTGGCCCAGAACTCCAACACGCGCCTGCCGCTCATCTATCGGTTGACGGCGCTCTGGGGCGCTCACGAGGGTTCGCTCCTGCTCTGGCTGTGGTTCCTCACGCTCTATTCCGCGCTGGTCGTCATCCTGCACTGGGAGAGCCATCCCCGGTCGATGCCCCACGTCATGGCGACGCTCGCGGGCGTGCAGGTGGGCTTTTTGGTTCTCATACTGTTCCTGTCGAGCCCATTCACGGAGCTTCATCCCGCGCCCGCCGAGGGGCGCGAGCTCAATCCGCTCCTACAAGACCCGGGGCTCATCATTCACCCGCCCTTGCTCTACCTCGGCTACGTCGGGTTCGTGGTGCCCTTCGCCTTCGCAATCTCCGCGCTCGTGCGCGGCAGCGCGGGCGCGGAATGGGTCGTGGCGACGCGCCGCTGGACGCTGTTTGCATGGCTCTTCCTGACGAGTGGCATCATGCTCGGCGGCTACTGGGCCTACTACGAGCTCGGTTGGGGCGGCTATTGGGCGTGGGATCCGGTGGAGAACGCCTCGCTGATGCCGTGGCTGACGGGAACCGCCTTGCTGCACTCCGTCATGGCACAGGAGAAGCGCAATCTGTTTCGGGGCTGGAACACGTTCCTCGCCATCACGACTTTCGCGCTGTCGCTGCTCGGCACGTTCCTGGTCCGCTCTGGCGTGCTGACGTCGGTTCATGCCTTCGCGGTCGACCCGACGCGCGGGGCCTATCTCCTCATCTTCCTCGCGGTGGTGACGCTCGGTGGGTTCGGGCTGCTCGTGGCGCGAGCCGAGGCGCTCAGGTCCGATGCACGGCTCGACGGCTCCCTGTCGCGCGAGACGAGCCTGCTCTTCAACAATCTCTTCCTGATGGTTGCCACTGCGACGGTCTTCATCGGAACGCTTTATCCGCTCGTGATCGAGGTGATCGCCGGAGAGCGCATCACGGTGGCGGCGCCCTACTTCAACAAGGTCGTCCTGCCGATCATGGTGGCGATCGTCATGCTGATGGCGTTGGGTCCGGTGCTGCCCTGGCGCAAGTCCAGCGTTCCCAAGATGCGCCAACTCTTGACGGTCCCGTTCCTCGTCGGCGTCGCGGCGATCGCGCTCAGTTTCGCATTGGGCGTGCGCGACCTCACCGCCTTGGTGGCGCTCGCTGCCGTCGGCATCGTCCTGTCGAGCATCGCGCTCGACATTCGCCGCTCCGTCAGCGCGCGAATTGCCGTGTCGGGCGAGAGCTGGTGGCGCGGCTTGAGGACCCTGGCGCTGTGGAACAGGCGCCGCTACGGCGGCTTCCTCGTCCACATCGGTGTCACGCTCGTCACGTTCGGCATCGTGGCATCGGGGCTGTTCCTGGAGACCAAGACGGTCGTGCTGGCCCCCGGCGACCGTTTCGAGATCGGCGGTTATACGCTCCGGTTCGACGGTGTCGTGCCGGTGGAAGGTCCCAACTGGGCGGCGCGCCAGGCCAATATCGACGTGAGCTATGGGGCGACGCACCTCGGCGTGTTCGAGCCTCAGCGCCGGAACTATCCCAGGGGCGAGATGACGACGACGGAGTCGGCCATACTGTCCACGGTCTCGGGCGATCTCTATCTCGTCATCGGCGAGGAACTCTTGGGCAACAGGGCCTCGATCCGCGCCTACTACATCCCTCTGGTGAACTGGATCTGGGCCGGATGGATCGTCATGATCCTGGGCTCGCTCTTCGCCTTGTCTCAGTCGCGCACCGAGGTCGCGGCAACGAAGCAGGCTGCCAGAACGGCCATGGCGGTGAGACCATGACAATGGGACTCGAGAAGCGTGCGCTTTTGCCCGCGCGGGCCTGGTGGAAGCCCGTTTTGATGGCGGCGTTGCTAGCACTCCTCGTCCTGTTCGCGTTCGGCCTGCGGCGCGATGCGTCGTTCATGCCGTCCGCCCGTGTCGGGCGCCTGCTTCCAGATTTCTCTCTAGCCGCGCTCGACGGCGAAGCGACAATCAAGAGCGCGAGTGTCGTTGGAACCCCGCACATCATCAATTTCTGGGCCTCTTGGTGCGGCGCCTGCCGCGAGGAGCATGCGGTCCTCGTGGGGCTCGGCGAGCGCTTCGCCAAGGATCCGAGCGTCCGCATGCTCGGCATCAACTACCGCGATACGCGCGCCAATGCCGGGCAGTTCCTGAAGAAGATGGGCGCATTCCCCTATCCTTCGGCCACAGATCCCGACGCGCGCACGGGCGTGGATTTCGGCGTCTTCGGGTTGCCCGAGACATTCTTCGTCGATGCCGGCGGCATCGTGCGCGCCAGGCATATCGGACCGCTTACGCCGGCTGCAGCCGAGACATATCTCGCGTTGATTGGAGCCGGCCGATGATCTGGAGAGCGATCGTTCTTGGCTTCGTGATGCTGCTCGGCATTCCTTTGGGCATGGCTGGCGACGCGCCGCTGCAGCAGGAGGATCCGCTTGAGCCGCGCCTGAAGAGCATCGCGGTGCAGTTGCGCTGCCCCGTGTGCCAGGGCGAGACGATCTACGATTCTCACTCCTCCGTTGCCGCGCAGATGAAGGCGCTGATCCGGGAGCAGATGGCCGAGGGCCGCAGCGACGCCGAGATCGTCTCCTTCTTCGTAGAGCGCTACGGCGAGTTCGTCCTGATGGAGCCTCATCGGCGCGGCGCCGCACTCCTCATCTGGCTCTTCCCGGGATTGGCACTCTTCGCCGGATCGGCTGCGGCCCTTTTCGTGCTCCATCGCAGGAAAAGCCTTCTCGTGCCCGCTTCGGCGGCGGGCACGGACACCGGCGAACTCATCCGCCGCATCGAGCGACTGGAACCATGAGCATCCTGATCGCCATCCTTCTCTTGTGCGCGGTGGCCGCCGGCTGGACGGTCTATCCTCTGCTGAGCGCGGAGTCGGACCTCGATCGCGGCGATGGGCTGGAGGCGGAAGGGCGTCTGGCGGCCTGGACGCAGGAGAAGGATCGCCTCGTCGCCGAGATGGTGGCGCTGGATGTGGCCTTGTCCGAAGGACGTATCGGTGAGGAAGATTACAATGTGCAAAGGAGCCTGGTCATGAGTGAGGCCGAGAAAGCCGCGAGCCATCTTGGCAAGTTGCGAGCCGGCAGCGGCGCGCGTTCCTCCCCGTCACGGACCTATCCGCATGTGGCGCTCGGGCTTGCCTTAGCTGTGATCGTCAGCGGCTCGGCGCTGGCGATCTTCCTTAGCGGTCATGACCTCCGAACCGACGCCAATCCACACGCCGACGGCAGCATTCCCCTGCCGGCGAACGCAATGGCCGCAGGGACGGGCGCGCCACCTGTTCCCGCTGCCAGCCGGGACGGCGCGCCGCCCATGCATGCCGATGGAACCCCGGACGTCGGGGCGATGGTGGCGCGGCTCGAGGAGCGGGTCAAAGGTCCCGACGCCACCATCGACGATGTGATCATGCTGGCGCGCAGCTATCGCGTTCTGGAGCGTGAGGAGGAATCGCTCGCCCTCTATCGCAGGGCACAGACCATGGCGCCGCAGGACGAGGGCCTGAAGCTCGTCCTCGCTTCCGCGCTCATCCGGTCCGAGAGCGACGCCAACCGGGGCGAGGGCGAGAAGCTCGTAGACGGCATCTTGCAGACCGAGCCCAAGAAGCCCGAGGCCTTGTGGCTGAAGAGCCTTGGCCTCATCCATCGCCACGAGATCGCGCAGGCGCGCCAGATCCTTACCGAACTCGACGGCTTGGTGAGCACCAACTCGGACGCGAAGAACGCCGTGTCCGAGCTTCTGAAAAGTCTGGCGGTGACCCCGCCGGCCCTGGAGGGCGCGACAGCCGCCGTGCCTTCACACAAGGCCCCTGAGGCGAGCAGCGCCGGTGACGTGAAATGATGAAATCGCAATCCCTCGCGAACGGGCTGCCTCGCCTCGACCCGCCCCAGACCCAGGCGCCCTGCAAGTGGTGCAGCGGCCTTCCCGACTACGATCGTCAGTTCGATTTCCAGATCGGCGAATTGAAGCTCGAGGGGCGCTACCGGTACTTTCACGCCAACGACCGCATTGCCGGTCACTTTCCGTGTTCGCAGCTTTCGCGCAACGGCGAGGCCTCGCAGATTACGGTCTGGTGCTCGAACGACTATCTGGGCATGGGACAGCATCCGGCCGTGATCGCCGCCATGCAGGATGCGCTTTCCGCAGTGGGCGCAGGCTCGGGGGGAACCCGCAACATCTCCGGCACCACCCATTATCACGAGGCGCTCGAGGCGGAGATCGCCGATCTCCATGACAAGGAGGCAGCCTTGCTTTTCACGTCGGCGTTCGTCGCCAACGATGCCACGCTGTCGACGCTGCAGAAGCTCGTTCCCGGACTCATCGTGTTCTCGGATGCCAGCAATCACGCATCCATGATCGAGGGCATCCGGCGCGGCGGCGGCATCAAACACGTCTTCCGGCACAATGACCTTGGGCATCTGGAAGACCTGCTCGCCGCCTGCCCGATCTCGGCGCCCAAGCTGATCGCGTTCGAGAGCATCTACTCCATGGATGGCGATATCTCCCCCGTTGCCGAGATCTGCGATCTGGCCCGGCGCTATCATGCCATGACCTACCTCGACGAAGTCCATGCCGTGGGGCTTTATGGCCCTCGTGGCGGCGGCATCTCCGAAAGGGACGGCGTTCGCGGTCGCATCGACATCATCAACGGCACGCTGGCCAAGGCTTATGGCGTCATGGGCGGCTACATCGCCGCGCGCAGCAACATCTGCGACGCCATCCGCTCCTATGCGCCGGGCTTCATCTTCACGACGTCGCTTGCTCCGGTCTTGGCCGCAGGCGCGCGTGCGGCCATCGCCCATCTGAAACACAGCGACGAGGAGCGCGCGCTTCAGCAGGCCCGGACCCGCCGCTTGAAGTCGCGACTGCGCGATGCGGGCATTCCCTTCATCGACGCACCGACGCACATCGTTCCGGTGATGATCGGCGATCCTGTCCAGTGCAAGGCCGCGAGCGACTATCTTCTCGAGGCGCACGGCCTCTACATCCAGCCGATCAACTTTCCAACCGTTCCGAGGGGCTCGGAGCGTTTGCGCATTACGCCCGGGCCATGTCACAGCGAGGCGATGGTCGAGGGGCTCGTCGCGGCGCTCTGCGATACCTGGGCAGAACTCGGCCTTACCTTCGCAGAGTGAGGATGCGGTTCATGACCAGAAAGAAGAAGCGGGCGATCATCATCGGCGCCGCGGTGTCGATCCTCAATCTGGCGGGTCTCCTCGTTGTCCGGGCGATGCGCGAGAATGTTGTCTTCTTCCATACGCCGAGCGATATCGCGGAGGGCCGGATGACGGAGGGCGTGCGCACGCGCATCGGCGGTCTCGTGGAGCGCAACAGCGTCGTTCGCCAGCCTAACGGGCTCGATATCGCCTTCCGCATCACGGACGGCCGCAATACGATCGACGTCAGCTATCAGGGAATTCTGCCGGATCTCTTTCGTGAGGAGCAGGGCGTCGTCGCCGAGGGTAGCATCGAGAACGGCGCGTTTCGCGCGGCCACGATTCTGGCCAAGCACGACGAGAACTACATGCCGCGCGAGGTCGCCGATGCGTTGAAGGCAGGCGCGCGCTGAGCGCCGGCTCGCCAGCTCCCCAACTCCTTGTGCTCGGGTCCTTGTACGTCCGCGAGAACACCGAGGCGCGGTGCTGAACGCGAAACCCGCTCTTCACACATGTTGCGCCGCATCCCGCCATGCTGCGCCGCGCGGGAATTGCGTCGTCGCTTTGCGGGCGAGCGGTGAAGCCGCGATCCTTGCTGAGTGCAAGGAGGCGTGGTGCCATATCAAAGCCGGGCACTGGTACTTCCCCATCAACGGCACTTCGTCATTCATGTGAAGAACGGGACTCCCTCGCCGGCGTCCCTGGCGCATGAACGTGGGAGGCATCTCCATGAGGGGATTTATCAAGAGGGCTCGCCGGAGCCTGGCCACCGCCTCGGTCGCAGCCATCGCTGTCGCGATTGGGCTCGCAATTCCTGCTGGACCTGTCCGCAGCGAGATTCCGGAGGAGACCCTCAAGGCGCTTGGGCTCGACAAGTCCGCCTCTCCCAAGGAGCTCTACGAGGCGCTAACCAAGCGTTATAACGATCCGGCGCAAGGGGCTGGCCCGGGCTCTTTGTCGAAGTTCTGGGAGCCGATCCCCATCTCCAAATATCTCAATCCGCGTGATTTCTACGAGCCGCCTCAGAGCGTCGACGTGGAAGCCACCCGCACGGAATGTGTCCAGTGCCATACCAGCACGACACCCGGGTGGGTTCACAGCTGGCAGAAGAGCGTGCACGGCAATCTGGACGAGATCCGCAATCTGCCAGACGGCGACTCGCGCGCTTACAAGAAGGCGATGATCGTCGAGGTGGAAGGCAACCTGCGGTCGATGGGGGTGCTGGGCGAGGGCGAGGCGCTCAAGGAAGTGGGTTGCATTGACTGCCACATCGGCGTCAACAAGGCCAAGGGTCAACACAAGACCGAACTCAAGATGCCGGACGCGGCCGCGTGCGGGCAGTGCCATGTCAAGCAGTTCGGCGAGCGGGAATCGGAACGCGATACGCTGACGTGGCCGCAAGACCAGTGGCCGGCGGGCCGGCCCTCGCACGCCTTGTCGTACAAGGCCAATGTCGAGACGGCAATCTGGGCCGCCATGGAGCAGCGCGAGGTGGCGGAAGGCTGCACGTTCTGCCACACGTCGCAGAACACCTGCAACAGTTGCCACACGCGGCACGAGTTCTCCGCGGTCGAGGCGCGCAAGCCGCAGGTCTGCGCCATGTGCCATAACGGCGTCGATCACAACGAATACGAAGCCTACATGTACTCCAAGCACGGCACGATCTATCAGGCCCGCGGCGACACGTGGGACTGGAATGCTCAGCTCGCCGACGCCATGGAAAAAGGCGGCATGAACGCGCCGACCTGCCAGTTCTGTCACATGGAGTATCAGGGCAAGTTCAGCCACAACCTGGTGCGCAAGGTTCGCTGGGCCTTCGAGCCGACGACGAAGATCGCCGAGAATCTGAATCATCCCTGGTTCGAGGAGCGCAAGGAAGCCTGGGTTGGCACGTGCACGAACTGCCATTCCGAACGGTTCTCGCGCTCTTATCTCGAGTTCATCGACAAGGGGACGATCGACGGCATCAAGATCACCGAGGATGCCAAGGTCGTGCTGACCAAGCTTTACGAGGACGGACTGCTGCCTGGCCAGAAGACCAACAGGCCGACGGTGCCGGAGCCGGAGAAGGAAAACGGCCCGGGCAACTTCTTCAACTTGTTCTGGCACAAGGGCAACAACCCGACGGTCGTCGAATACGAGTTCGCGGAGATGTGGGAGCACCACAAGATCAAGCACTTCAAGGGGCTCGCCCACGTGAATCCCGGCGGCTACACATACTCGGAAGGCTGGTCGCAGCTCATCAAGAGTGCCGTTCGCATCAACGACGAGAGCACCCGGCTGCGTGACATGGCCGAGCTCAGGTCGAAGGTCGAAAAGCTCGAGCCGCCCCAAAAGCGCGGCGACCTCCTGAACCTGCAGACTCCGGCCCAGAAGGCGGCAGTCGGCGGCCTGGGCAGCGTTCTTCTCCTGGCGGGTCTCGGGCTCTATCTCCGGCAGCGCCGGCGGGAGGACTAGCTTGCGCGCCCCGCCTTCTGGCGGGGCGTTCACACGAGGCGGGTCGAGCCTAACTGGATCCGGGCAGCCGGCACACACAACGGGTTGCTCGGATCTGCTTTTTTCAGAGGTGGGAGGCGACATGCAGGCGTCGACGGCAGCCGGACTTGCGCCGGCGCAGAATCCCGGAACGAGTGACGCGCGCACATCCGGGCGTCCTTGGGCCAAAGCCGGGATCGGGCTTGCGCTTGCGGGTGCCAGTCTCATGGCTCTGGCCATCAACTCCGCAATCCAGCCGGACCCTGTTCCCTACGAGCGCGTGCCGGTCGCCGTCGAGCCGGCAAGCTATGCTGATCTTGGACTGGGCGAGGAGAGTCGGAAGGATGCCAACATCCACCGCCTGGAGTGGCGCACCCAGGGCGTTCGGGGACCAGTCGCCAGTGCGCTGGTGGCCACGGGGCCGGACAGTCGCATGGTTGCGCTCGACTGGCAGAACTTCGTCACCGAGCCCGTGCTCTCGGCGGACCTCTCCATCAAGGAGGTTGGCAAGGTGCTCGCTGCCATCCGGCAGCACGTGCCGGAGACGGCGACGCTTTTGTCCTGGTGGGACCTGTCGCGCAAGATCCGCTTCGTCTCCCAACGCACGGCGCCGCTCGACGACCCGCTGGCGCGCGGGTTGATGGTGCCATCCGCCTGGTTCCAGTCGTCGGGCCGGGTGCTGTCGCAGGAGCAGGCGTTCTGGGGCCAGGGCGTTCCCAAGGCGGACGAGGAGACATTCGGCCGCTTCATCGACGCGCTGATGATGGACGAGGCGGCGGGCGCCGAGGCGCTACGGGCTCTCGCCCCGGCGGGCGATGTCTACATCGCGGTCCATCTCTCGGACATCTGGAAGGCCGCATCGGCACGGCCCGACAAGATCAGCATCGCCTATCGGGATTTCGCGGCGACCAATCAGGCGCACGGCGTGATCAAGGCGGCCCGCCAGTGGATGCGCGAAGCGAAGATAGACGGTGCCTATTCGGTAGAGCCGATCGGCAGCGCAGTGCGGCTGCACTATCTCACCAACAAGGAGAGCGAGAACATGCTTCTCGCCAAGCTACTTCCGTTCTCCGAATCCAATCCCCTGCTGCTCAAGGACTTCGAACTCGTCTATCAGCACCGCGGATTCTGGATTTATAGGATCGTGCCGAAGGACAAGACCTGATGCTGGCGCAAGCCGACTCTCCGCTTTCGAGCAGCAACAATCTCCCGTCAAATCACTCCGCTTTCGTCGAGGGTGTCGCACTGTAGGAGCGCGACAATGCTTGAGCCGTTTCCCCACTTTTCCGGAAGCACTCTAGCAGATCCATTGTCGAGCTTACTTCCAAAGGCTCCGGAAGCGCTGAAATGGCGACCGTTGGCGTCCGACGCGGTCGCGAACAGCTGAGAGGATGTCAGGGTCAACGCCGGCGCGCTTCTGCAAGTGCGACAAGATGAGTTCCAGAAATTGGATCTGCCAGCGGGTCTTGATCTGCATGTTGCGCACGAGCTGCGGCGTCAGCGGTTGAGGGAACGGCCAGGGTTGGGGTGCGCCTGCCGCAAGCAGGTTCAGCTTGGTCAGCGTGCACTTGGGGCATGTTCCGCAGTTTTGACCTGTCCGCGGTCCCGCCCAGCAAACGCGCAAGTGCGGCACGAGTCCGGGATATTGACTGACAAACTCGGCGCGCTGGATACGGTCGTAGGCGCCGCCGTCCGACTCTATTGCGAAGCTCGACGCAGAAAAGAAGCGATCGCTCCAAAAGCTGTTGCCCCAAACCGGAAAACAGTTCTGGTAGCTTTCCTCGGTCGCGATCAGCGCAAGGTCGTGGGCGGCGTCGAACTGATGCAGAACCGAAGCCAGCCCCGCGCCGAACGTCATTTCCCAGTTGGTTATGAGCTGCCGCCAATTGGTGGTCACCGTAACCAGATCGACGCCCAGTTGCCGGCAGATCGCCAGCGCGCTGGACGACAAGGTCTCAAAGCCATCTTCGGCCTCGAGAGGCATATCGAAACCATGTATCAGAACCGCGGTCCGGATATCGCGCCGCGCACGGCCAGCCCGGTCGTGGATGTGGCGCGCCAGCGTGAACGTGCTATCGACGCCGGACGAGAAGGCTGCGACGGCCCGTGGCGGATACTGTTGTTGCGATGTCTTCAGGTACTCCCCGGCCGTGCGGATGGCGACACGATGCCGGAAAATATCCGGCCGCCAGGATTGCCAGACTTCCTGGTAGTGATCGAGCCCGTCGAGCAGCACAGAGTCGGCGGGAAAATCCACCTCCAGCGATTGGCCCTCATGCATGGCGATCGGAAGCAGGGCTATCAGCGCGAAATCGTGGGCGTTGAACTTCGGAGGTTCGGCGCCGCCGCGCGGCGCGATGCGATATGTCAGCGGACGGCAAAGATCGGGGCTCAAGACTTCTCGATGAAGCCCGTCTTCCGACACACGTACTTCAACCCGAGCCATGCAAACAATCCGGCAAGCTAGTATCGATAGACGCGCGACGCCGCGCGGGTCAAGGATATCAAGACTTCATGTGGGCTCGCACACCAAGCTGCGGCGACGTTACTGGCGGTGAGTTCTTCGCCGAGAAGCACGACCTTGTCACCGGGCCGGTCCTGCGCGGAAGTCGATACATAGGCTGACTGCATTCCGACTTCCACGATCCGGCTCAGCCGCCCGTTGATCAGGCACGGCCCCTTACGCAGTCCCTGCGCGTATCCGGCCAGTATTACGCCATGGTACGGCTCCTCGAATTCGGAGTACCCCGCAGGGCCGGCACTTCGGTGGACTTCGTGGAGCGGGATCGCGGCCTCAATGGCTCCTTCATACATCGCAAGCCCTGGACGGACGGCGTCGAGATGCGAATCGGGCTCTAAAAGCAGCGCAGACGCGGCGGCGTGCCTGAAGGCGTCGCGGCCATGCGCGATCTCGGCGACGCGCGCGGCATGTTCCTTCCGGGTTCCATGGGCAAAGATCTCCGTGCATTCGCCCGCCCTAAGCGTGCGTTCTATCTGGTCTACAGGACATGAGAACCGTTGCATTCCCGTATCGACGCACAGCGCCGGTCTTGCTTTGCGCAACAGCCTGGCCGATTCCGGATCGGCCACGGAGGGCGTTACCCGATGGGTGAGATAGACCTCAGGATCGTGTGACGATGGCGGACCAAGGGCAAGCACGCGCCGCCCTGTGCGGGCTGCAAGACTCTTACGGACCGCTTCCTCGAGCTGAAAGACGCAAAAAGCAGACGCGAGATCGCAGATGCAATCGCAGATGGCAAGCATGCCCAGACCATAGGCATCCGCCTTGACGACAGGCATGACCGGAACGCGGCAGGATTGCTTGATTGCTTCGACGTTGCTCCGGATTCGCCCAAGATCGACAGTAACGACGAGATGCCGATTGTGCCCCACATCCTGCTCAACCCAAGGCCAGAGCGCAGGCTCGCGTGCCGGCGCGCGCCGCTGCATCGTCATTGCGCAACCTCCGCGCCTGGGAAATGTTTGCGCACAAAATCTCGCGCATTGCGGCGGAGGTTTCCAAGTCGTGATCTCTGACGCGGCGGGGGTTGATCCGGCAGCGCGTGCGCAAGAACCCGTCTGAAGCTCAGGTTGGGAAAACCGGACAAGCTGTGCTCGTAGACCGAACGGTTCTTGTTGTAGGCATTGTCCAGAAGCTCGCAGGGCTGTTCGAGAAGCGCCGCCGCAATAGCGACATGCAGCCGGTCGGTGACGATCCTGCGCGCAACCGATACTGTCTTAAGCAAGCACCAGGATATCACGCGCGCCGAGGCGCTGTCTGAGGCCCCTCCGAAGGCCGTCGAAACGTCGAGATCGCTTTGGCAATTCAGATCCAAGGCTTCACGGTCGCGTCGCATGAAGCGCACGCAATCGAGTTTGGAGAGCTCGAGAAGAGACGTGCCGCGTCTCGCGAGATCTGCGTCGAGTTTCGAAGACGCCGTTCGAATAACGGTCGGATCGTTCAGGAATTGAAACGCGTCGCAGTGAAAGGCCATGTCGTGTCCGGATCTGCAATCGAGCGCCGGATTGAGGTTGCGTGCATGCTGAAGAGAGGGTGTCTCACGGCACCAGAGCATCGCACGCCGGTCCAGAGATGCGATCAGCGTTTCGTTGCCGCGTATCGTATGCGGCAGCAGCACGAACCGCTCGGCCCCGGCGTGGCAGGTCTCGATCATCCGCCTGACGTCGGCGTAAAGATCGATGAAATTGCCGCCGCCGCCGATGAAAACCGTTCTTCCGGACACATCGGCGCCCCGGCCGATGACGGCAGCTTCGATGTTGGCCCTCTCAAAAGCCGCCATCGTGCCCGACAGGATCAGGCAATCGCCAGCATTCCCCGGATTTGGGTAAAACAAGATTTTCTGGCCGGCGAAGTTACACAAGAACTCTTCGACGCCGGCGCGCAAGGCATGGGTGATAGTGTCAATCGTCATCTTGCAACCCGCCCGGCGCGTGCGCATGCATCGCTCGCGGAGGAGAACTCCGTAAAGTCTCCCATCGATTGCGGCGGGCGGCCGGGCGTCGCAGGACGGTGCCAACGCAGATTGATCAAACCTTGCCACCCGGACTTCACTTTGATCACGCGCAGAAGGCTCAGAAATTGAGCGCATTGCTTGATGGGGCGAATGATCTCGCGCGTCAGGCCGTACCGGCGATCGCGATCGCGCAATCTCCTGCGCCCCGTTTCTATCAAGCTGTGAAACGACGCCGTCTGCTGCGCTATGGCTGGAGAAAGCGAAAAAATGCCGACGCCATTTTCGCGCGCCGCGTAGAGGGCATCGTCATACGGACGGTCGATGCGCGAAAGCGGTGTGCGCAACAAGCGTATCGCCTCAGCCGTAATGAAGTATGCGCCGGTTTGCGTAAGCTGGTGGTTCGTGAAAATAAGATCTAAATCGCCGCATCGATGGGCCTTGTACGCAAGGCGCGGCTTGTTCCATGGCTCAAGCTTGATGACGACGGGCTCTCCTGAGAAACGTGCCGCAAGAGCGAAGGCGGCGGATCGGAAGCTTGGCGAGATGATCAAGTCGTCTTCGAGAATAATCGCCGAGGAAGCGCCCGACGCCAGAATTTCGTCGAACGTCTTGAGATGACTCAAGTGGCATCCAATCTCTTCTCGCGTCAAAGATTTCTTGGAAACATCCGGCAGCGAAGCACGGCCGCTGAACAATTCTCTCTCAAGATCGCTCGTTTTGCCATCAACGCCGGCAATGCGCCTAAAGGATAATCCGATCTGCGCGAGCTGCCTCGCGATCGACTGCAATCGTTCGGGGCTGCGGTCAAGATTGACAACATAAATGGGGATATCTGGCAACATGCCAAAAAAGTAATCGACGAATCAGCGAGGCGGCTAGGTCCGATCTTGAGGAATGCGGGGATAACCGCCGTAATGCACATGATATGCCGCAGCGCTGAACCCGCCCTCAAATGCCCTTGCCGGGCGCTGTGTGTGCGTCAGCTTCGACTGCAACTGTCCGGAAGGATATTTAGTTCAACTGGGATTGGGAGCGCGAGCGTCCTGCCGCATCGCTCTCGTCGACGACGCGGCTCCTGAGCAGTGCTCCCCTTTCGCTGAGAATTGGATAGGCAACCGAGGCCAGGTGCGCGGTGATGTGCTTGAGGTCGCGAATGATGTCGAGATAGAGGGCGCTCGTCTCGATGCTTTCGGTCCGTCCTTCGCGCAATCGCTGGAAATGGTCATCGGTCGCGGTCTGAACGAGGTCACGGACCATCAGCTTCTCGTCGAGAAGCAGGCGGGCGCTCTGCTCGTCGCGATGGAGAAACACGGCGACGGCGAGGCGCAGTTGCCGCAGCACATGCTCGCGGAGTTCGGCGATCTGCTTGCGGCTCTCATCGGCGAAAGTCAGACGGTTCTTTATCTTGCGATTGGCAAGCTCGCGTAGGCTTGTGTCGAACACGTCGCCGATATGCTCGAGATTGACGGTAAAGGCGAGCGTTTCCGAACAGCGCCGCGCGTCGGCGTCGCTGAGGCCCTGGCGGCTCGCGTCGACGAGATGCGTCTTGATTGCGCTGTGAAGACGATCGATCGTATCGTCCAGCGACCTGACTTGCGCAAGCTTCTTGCGGTCATCGCTATCGAGGCCTTCGGCGAAATTTTGCAGCATGAGCTCGATGAAATCGACGATGCGCAGCACTTCGCGCTGCGCATTGGCAATTGCGACGTTGGGCGCATCAGCGGAGCGTGCATTCAAGTAATGCGGAGCGCCCGGATCCAGTGCGGTGGTGGCGTCGGGCAGCAACCACGCGCATAAGCGCGCCACCGGTCCCAGAACGCCTATGAACGCGAAGGCGAGCAGAACATTATAGATCGTGTGAAAGTTGGCAGCCTGACGTCCCGGGTCTGCATCCAAAGCCGCGATGGCATTCGAAATAGGCTCCAAAAGCAGCGCAACGGCGAAGCAGCCGGCGCCGCGAATGATGAGATTGCCGAGCGCCAGGCGGCGTGCCACCGGGTCCGAGCCGGCCCCTAGATACTGGGGTATGATGATGCCGAGGTTCGCGCCGAGCACGAGAGCCAGCATCGGCACGCCGCCGATAACATGCGCGGAGGCAAGCGACATCACCAGAAGGACGGTGGCGATGCTCGAGTACGAGCCCCACGTCACCAGGGAGCCAATGGCGACGTTCATTACCGGATCGCTCGCCAGAAGACCGAGAAGCTGGCTCACAGCCGCCGCCTGCTCTACCGGCTGGATTGTAAGGACGAGAGCATGCAACGCGATCAAGATCAAGCCGAGGCCGATGGCGACCCGCGCGAGGTCGCGGATCCGGGTACGCGCACCGCGTTTGAAGGCGATGACACCTCCGAGGATGAGCAGCGGGGCTGCGGCGGCTATGTCGAAGCTCAACACCTGCACGACAAGCGTCGAGCCGACATTGGCGCCCAAAAGAACCGCAAGAGCGGTCACGAGGTCCATGAACCCGCCCGCAACGAAACTCGAAGCCATTAGCGCGGTCGCGGTACTGCTCTGGATAATGGCCGTAATGCCTAATCCGGCGAAAAAGGCCTTCCACCGGCTTTGCAGCGCGCCCGACAGGAAGTGGCGTAAGCCGGCACCGTAGGCCCGCTGGATGCCGGTTTGCACCATGTGCATGCCCCAGAGGAGCAATGCGACATTACCGGCGAGATGCAAAACGATGAACGTGCCCGACATGGACGTAACTCCAGTCTGCAAGCCAAAGCCCGAACCGCCACGCCTCGCGCGGGAAGCGGGCTGGCAATCTTTTAAGGTAGAAACGCCGGCAGCCAATCGCAACGGCAGAAACTTAATTTGCAAAGGCGTTTAAGGAATTTGCTCGCCGACACCGCATTGACAGCCACTTGCGGAGCTTTCGTGCGCGGGGCGCGAGGTTTCTCGAAGGGAGCCATCGGAGTACCTGTTTGCTTTCCTTGCATTCCGCGAGGACCGTGGCGCCCTCACGTTGCCGAGCGTATGGCTGCCAATGCCGGTTTATGGGATCGACCGCCGAACGAGCAGAGCCACCAGTTGCCAACAGTCGAAATCATCCGATAGCTTCCATCAGAAAGCTGGCGAGACGGGCCAGCACAATGATCCGACCATGTTGAGAGTTCTGGACGAAACGAGGAACTGTCAAAATGACGAGGCGATTTGAGATAGGCGATCACGTGGCCTGGAACTCCGAGGCTGGCCGCGTGTCGGGAACCATCATTGCGATCCACACCAGCGACTTCGTCTATAAGGGCCACACGCATCACGCGACGAAAGATGACCCCCAATATGAGATCAAGAGCGACAAAACCGACCATATCGCCGCTCATAAGGGCAGTGCTCTCGATTATGTGTGATGTAGGCGACGCGTGAAGCTGCCTTTTTTCACCATCGGTCATTCCAACCGGAGCCTGGAAGCGTTTGCCGGGCTTCTGCGCGAAGCGCAGGTGGAACTCGTCGTCGATATCAGGAAAATCCCGATGTCGAGAGCCAATCCGCAATTCAACAAGGATGTGCTCCCCGGTGCTCTGGCAACCTTCCAGGTGTCGTACGAGCACATTGCGGCCCTTGGCGGGCTTCGTGGTAAAGCCAGAAGCCTGCCTCCGGAGGTCAACGGTTTCTGGACCAACGACAGTTTTCACAACTATGCCGACTACGCGCTTTCAGGACAATTCCACGCGGGCTTTGAGCAACTGCGTGATCGAGGGCACAAGCGTCGTTCTGCGATCATGTGCTCGGAGGCTGTCTGGTGGCGGTGCCACCGCCGCATCGTCGCCGACTACCTCATCGCCAGCGGTGAAAGCGTTTTCCACATCATGGGGGAGGGTCGCCTCGATCCCGCGCGCCTCACGCCTGGCGCCGTGATCGAGTCGCGAGACAAGATCATCTATCCATCTGTATCGGCATAATCGATCAGTTGGGATGCGTGCTGGCGAAAGTGTGAGCCCGCATCTTCATCAGCCCGGAACAAGCAATTGCTACTATAAGCAGACTTCATCGGCTTTGGGTCACAAAGGTACCGTGTCAGTAGACGTGAGCCGTTCACCCCTCTCGGGCCTCGGTGAGGTCGATATTGCGGACGACGCGCCGCGCGACGCTATCTTCAAGCTCGTTGTTGCGAGCGAGACGGAAAATCTCCTCCCGCTCGGCCTTGAGGCCGGTAAGGCGCAGGCTTCGCTCGATCTCGTCCACCCTCTTGCTCAGTTGGACCTCTTCTGCCGTGCGCAGCGGATCGGCCATGCGGAGGCGATACATATCCATCACGCGACTGGCTGCCGCCGCGTACACGTCTGCGTCGCTTCGGCCTTCCGCCATCTCGTGCTGCGCCTTCTCGACGGCCCGGATCGCAGCTTCGCTTGCCGCCCTGAGCGCGCGATCTTCTTCCTCGTCGTGGCTGGACTCAGGCAAGACGTCGTTGTGTTCCGCAAGAAGGTAGGGCAGCGCGAAGCTGGCTATAATGAGAGAAAGCACGATCACGCCTGCCGCGAGAAAGATGGCGAGATCGCGTGCCGGGAATGGGGAACCGTCGGACAACACCAGCGGAAGCGTCAGAATGCCGGCAAGCGTGATGGCGCCGCGCACACCGGCGACGGTCGTGGCGAGCAGCACGCGCATGCCCGGCCGCGGCAGAAAAGTGCCCTTGCGGCTTGCCATATACAAGGTGAATTGCACCGATGCCCAGACCCAAAGGAAGCGCAACGCCCCCAGCATGAGTGTGAGGGTGACGACGTAGATGGCGAGCCACCACGTTTGGTAATGCCCGGATTGCCAGACGGTCGAGGCCGCCTTGGAGAAGATGATTGGCAGCTGCTCGCCGAGCACAACGAAGATGGCGCCGTTCGCGGCGTACTGCACCGTATCCCAGACGGCGTTACGCCGGACGCGCGTGATGGCGAGGGCATGTCCGGAGAGTTCGGCGTAGCTCATCGTGATGCCGGCGGCGACGGCGGCGAGAATACCCGAGCAATGCAGGTGCTCGGCCGCAAGATAGGCGGCGAAGGGCAGCAGAAGGCTGACGAGGATCTGCACGCCCGGCTCCTCGCCGTAGCGCTGGCTGATCCACGTCTTGGCCGTCGTGATGCCCCACGTAACGGTGACGCCGATCACGATGCCGCCGAGCGCGAGCTGCAGGAAGGTCACGAACGCCGACGGAAGCGAAAATGTGCCGGTCAGCGCGGCCGCGATGGCGAACCGTAGGCACACGAGACCCGAGGCGTCGTTGAGCAGTGATTCGCCCTCGAGGATGTGCATCATTCGCTTCGGGATGGGGACGCGCGCTGCGATCGCCGATACCGCGACCGGATCGGTGGGCGAGAGCACGGCGGCGAGTGCGAAGCAGACCGCCAAGGGCATCGCCGGAATAAGCCAGTTCATGAAGAACGCCATGCCTACGACGGTGAAGATCACCAAGCCAAGGGCCAGCTCGAGGATGGTCGAAGCGTCGCGGAACAGGCCCTGCTTGGGGATGCGCCAGCCGTCGATGAACAACAGCGGCGGCAGAAACAGCAGGAAGAATATTTCGGGATCGAGCTCGACCCTGAGATCGGCGACGCTGCCGAGCACCGCACCCACGGCGATCTGGGCCAACGGCAGGGGCACCGGAAGGCCGGACATTCGCAGGAGAAAGCTGCTGGCAAGAAGCGCGACCAACACCACCAGCACCAGCGTTATCGTCTCCAATGTTTCCTTCCTCTCCTTTGCCGAAAGCTATGTAGCATTCATCGTATAGCATGGTCTTCTCTCTGCGAGATATTCCCTGAGGCCAGCCTGTGTCAGCCTTGCCACGAGTGATCCTGTCCGCTCTTTGTTCAGGGATCCATTCCCAACCCGCGCTTTACCTTCGATATGTGACTGGCCGCCCGAGGGCTGCCAGTCCAAGATGAGGTCAAGTTTGGACCACGTGTTCGCAACGCCAGAGTTTTGCGGCATCCTGTCGTATCTTGCGACAGATCAAGCTCGATTGTGCCGGGAGACGATAGCGTTGTTATGAATTGAAGAATCAATCCGCCCGTCGAGGGAATGCCGGTTGAGCGAGCAGCCGTGCCATTGCGGTTCACACGTCTCCCTCACTCTCGTAAATCAAGATCACGAACGGACACTTCATTGAATCGAAGCGAACACCAGATCGAATTCCATAGGCTAACGATCGACGATATTCTGAAATCCACCGGCACGTCGCTAAGCTCCGGTTTAAGTCGGCTCGACGTCGAGCAGCGTCTGGCGCGTTACGGCAGGAACGAATTGGAGGGGAAAGCGCCCAGGCCCGCATGGCGGAAGTTTCTCGACCAGTTCACCAATATCCTAGTGGCGCTGTTGATCGTTGCTGCAGCGGTCTCCGCGGCCCTTTGGTTTTATGAGCGTCATTCGGATCTACCCTACGAAGCCATCGCCATTTTTGTCATCGTCCTCCTTAACGCGCTCATGGGCTACGTCCAGGAGGCCCGGGCGGAGCAGGCTGTCGCGGCCCTGCGTCAGATGTCGGCCGCACGTGCCAATGTACTCCGCGATGGCGCGAGGCAGAACGTGCCAGCGGCTGAACTCGTCCCCGGCGATATCATCTTCATTGAGGAAGGCGACACCATTCCTGCCGACGCTCGGCTGATTCAATCGACAGCCTTGCAGACCCAGGAGGCGGCGCTCACCGGAGAGAGTCTGCCAGTCTCGAAGGACACCGCGCTCGTCGTCGATGCGGCGGAACTAGGCGACCGGCACAACATGGTCTTCAGCGGGACCGCTGCCGTCTATGGCCATGGGTCTGCGGTTGTCACCGCGACTGGCATGCAGACCCAAATGGGCCGTATCGCCAGCATGCTGGAGACGACGCCCGATGAGACGACACCTCTGCAAAAGGAGCTCGATCGCGTCGGGAAGATGCTCGCTGTTACCGTCGTGATCATTGCCATAGTGATGATCGGCACGATATTTCTCGTCAGCGACGTTCGTGGAATTTCCGAGATATTTGATGTGTTGATCCTGGGCGTGGCGCTTGCGGTAGCTGCGGTCCCGGAAGGCTTGCCGGCGGTGGTGACCGCCGTACTTGCTCTCGGCGTGCAGCGTATGGCCAAACGAAAAGCCATTGTCCGCCGGCTCGCTGCGGTAGAGACCTTGGGCTCAGCGAGCGTGATCGCCTCCGACAAAACAGGCACCCTGACCAAGAATGAAATGACGGTCCGCCGCGTCGCCACGGCGAGCGGGTGCACCAACCTGACGGGTACTGGTTACGCGCCAGAAGGAACGGTTTACGGCGACACGTCAAACAGTGGCGCCCTCGAATACGAGTTGACCCGTGCGCTGAGAGCGGCAGATCGCGCCAATAATGCCGTGCTGCAAGAGTACGACGGGCGATGGACAGTGCAGGGTGATCCGACCGAGGGAGCTTTGATCGTCGCGGCTCGCAAGGCGGGGCTGGCGGAAGAGGCGCTAAATGCGCGCTTTGCCCGGATCGGTGAGGTTCCATTTTCCTCCGAACGCAAGCTTATGAGCACTATTCATACCGACGCAGAGAAGAGCGAGCGTCTCATTGCACTGACCAAAGGTGCGCCGGATGTTCTGCTCACGCATTGTTCGCACGAACTCGTGGGCAAAGAGTCGCGACTGCTGACCGATGCCCGCAGGGCAGAGATTCTAGCGAGCAATGACGCACTCGCCGCCGATGCATTGCGCACTCTGGGCGTGGCTTTCCGTTCACTGCAGATTGATGGTGCGGATCTCCGTAGATTCGACAGCAGTGTCGAAGAAGAACTCGTCTTCCTGGGACTGATCGGGATGATCGATCCGCCGCGGGAGGAAGCGAAGGCCGCGGTCGCTAGAGCTAAAGGCGCCGGCATTCGCCCCATCATGATCACGGGGGATCATCCAAAAACTGCTGCCGTGATCGCCGCGGAACTTGGCGTAGCGGCCGATGGCCGGGTCATCGTCGGCGCCGAACTGGAAACGATGCCCGATGAAGTTCTCGATCGGGCGGTCCAGGATACGTCGGTTTATGCTCGCGTCAATCCGCAACATAAGTTACGCATCGTCCAGGCGTTACAGCGCGGTGGCATGACCGTTGCGATGACTGGTGACGGCGTCAACGACGCGCCTGCTTTGAAGACGGCCGATATCGGTATCGCGATGGGCATTACCGGAACCGATGTATCGAAGGAAGCAGCCGACATGGTGCTGGCAGACGACAATTTCGCTACGATCGTCGCCGCCGTGGAAGAGGGGCGCGCGATCTTCTCGAATATCCGAAGATTCTTGCGCTATTTGCTGTCGTCGAACATCGGCGAAGTCATGACCATGTTTTTTGGCGTATTGCTGGCTGGGGTGATCGGCCTGTCCGACGCTGCCACCGGCGACGGCAGTCTGGTGCTGCCGCTCCTGGCAACGCAGATTCTCTGGATCAATATGGTGACCGACGGCGCGCCTGCGCTCGCCCTTGGCTTAGATCCCGCTGATGCGCGAACCATGACCAGGCCTCCACGTCCCCGAGGCGAAGGCGTAATCACGCGGCGCATGTGGGGAGGCATTCTCTTCGTCGGCGTAATAATGGCGGCGGGAACCCTTCTCGTGCTTGATGCTTCGCTTCCTGGCGGCCTGATCGAAGCAACCGGCACGGTCTCATATGCACAGACGATGGCATTCACGACGTTGATGATGTTCCAGCTCTTTAATGTCTTTAATGCGCGTTCCGACGAACAGAGCGCATTTGTAGGGTTGTTCAGTAACAATTGGCTCTGGGCGGCCGCCGCGCTGTCGCTCTCGCTTCATGTTGCGGTAGTCTACGTGCCATTCCTGCAGCAGGCTTTCTCCACGACGGCCCTGGCCTTGAGCGACTGGATGATATGCATTGCGGTTGCGAGTTCAGTGCTATGGTTGCGCGAACTAAGCAAAATGGCCGCGCGGTCGAGGGCTGTGCGATGCATATAATCATGGACTGATTGATTGACCCGTCTGCCCTGAACTTCCCTCCGCAACCACAACCATTCGAACCCATGCTATCCGAACTCAAAGCGAGACTACTGGAAGTGCTCAAGACGGTCGCGCCGCTCATCGGCGTGGTCTGCCTGCTCCAGTTGACGTTCGTCCATGCACCTATACCGCTGTTCTTTCAATTTCTGGCGGGCTCGACACTCGTCATTATCGGAATGCTGCTGCTGTTTCTGGGAATCGATCTCGGTATTCTGCCCATGGGGCGTTTCATCGGAGCCGAGTTGCCCAAGAAAGGATCGGTTGCGCTGATCATTGCTGTAGGATTCGCGATAGGCTTTGCGATCACGATTGCAGAACCTGACGTGCTGGTTCTCGCGAACCAGGTGGATCGCGTCTCGCTTGGCGCCATCGACGGAAGGGCCGTTCTCTACATAGTCGCCATCGGCGTTGCGATCTTTGTGGCCATTGCAATGGCGCGTGTCGTCTATGGCATTTCGCTGCGGCTCTTGCTTACGTCCGCCCTTGTCGTCGTGATCCTTCTTTCCTTTATCGCTCCATCGGAATATGTGCCGTTGGCATATGATGCCGGCAGCGTGACGACGGGCGTGTTGACGGCGCCGGTGGTGCTCGGCGTGGCTGTGGGCTTGAGTTCCGTGTTGTCCGGCCGGTCCGCGGTGTCGGACGGCTTTGGGCTTTTGGGTTTGGCATCGATCGGACCGATCATAGCCGTCATGATTATGGGGCTTGCGCTGCGATGATCGAAACGCACTTTCTGGAAGAACTGGGCTCCACCGCATGGAGTGTCATGATGGCGGTGCTGCCGCTGGCGGTGCTCTTTATGGTCTTCCAGATTTTTTTGCTCGATTTGCCGCGCAAGGATGTCCAGAGGATCCTGACCGGAACCGCGATCGCGGCCGCCGGGCTTTTTCTTTTTCTTCTGGGGGTAGGTATTGGCTTCATGCCCTTCGGGCATGCAATTGGCGAGGCCCTCGGCTTGCTGCCTCAGAAATGGCTCCTGCTGCCGGCCGGTCTCTTTCTCGGGTTCGTCACCACTTGGGGAGAGCCGGCGGTACGCATCCTGGCGGATCAAGTCGACGATGCTTCCAACGGCTCCATCCGCCGGTCGCTCGTATTATATGCGATCTGCATCGGCGTGTCGGTGTTCGTCGGCCTGGGAATGCTCAGGATCGCCTACGAGATTTCGCTGCTGCATCTGCTGATACCGGGATACGCGCTGGTCTTGATCATCATGTGGTTCAGCGAGAGGAACTTTGTGGCGATTGCCGTCGATGCCGGTGGCGTCGCCACGGGGCCGTTGGCCAACACCTTCCTGCTGGCACTCGCATTGGGCACGTCTGCGTCAATGGGCAACCAGAACCCAATCGTGCATGGTTTCGGTCTCGTTTCGCTGATCGCGCTGGCGCCGATGATCTCGGTCATGATGCTGGGACTTCTTATGCGATGGAAGGAGCCCCGAAAGACTTTCCCAAAGGAGACCTGAAATGCAGAACCCCTCGCTGATCGTAAGCATCGTGCGCAAAGGGTGGGGCAATACGGTTCTGGAAGCCACAATCAAGGCTGGCGCCACCGGAGGGACCGTGTTGCTCGGGCGCGGACTTGGCGTCAATGAAACCGAGTCAATCTTCGGTATTCCAATCGAGCCCGAAAAAGAGATTGTTTTGACGTTGGTTCAGAGGAACAAAATCGACGTCATCTTGCTGGAGATCATTCGAGAAGCCGAGCTTGAGCAGCCAGGTCATGGGCTGGCGTTTGTTGTGCCCGTCGAGAAAGTCTTGGGCATGCCGCATCTCACTGGCCGCACGGATCCGCGATAATGCCTAAGACGGCTTTATCTGGTCATGCCCCGGATATTTGTCGAGCCCAAAGTCGATCGGGTTGGCGCAGCGCCGTTAGCGGCTTTTTGCGACATACGACATCAGCCTACTGATGATTAATTGAACCTTTGAGATAAACGTGGTGGCAAATTTCGTCTGATCCAAAGTATGGTGTGTCCACGACCAGATGGAGGTGACAATTTTGAATGAACTCAGTTGGACAAAAGGGCCTCCCCAAGCAATCCTGCTGGCGACGGATCTCAGCGCTCGCAGCGATCGTGCCCTTGACCGGGCCATATCGCTTGCAAAGCGCTGGAATGCACACTTGACAGTCCTGCACGTGCTTGATGAAGCGGCGTCACCTAGGGACCCGATGGACCCATTGTCGTCCTGGAGACGGCCGACCGAACCGCTCGATATGGCCAGGAAGAACCTTCTTATCGACCTTGGGGGGCTTGCGGAGACAGCTACCGTTTTAATCGATCAGGGCGATACCATCGAGTCCATCATGCGTGTCGCGAATGCGGACAACAGCCAACTGATCGTGATTGGCGTTGCCCGAAACGAGCTGCTCGGCCAGCTGGTGTTGGGCCGAACTGTAAACCGCCTCCTACGCCGTTCTCATGTGCCGCTTTTGGTCGTCAAGGAGCGGGCAAGAAGTGCCTACCGTCACATTGTCGTTGCGACTGACTTTTCCGAATCTTCTAGACATGCGCTTGTTACTGCGATGCACTTCTTTCCGGAGGAAACGCTTACCGTCTTTCATGCCTATGATCCTCCGATGTCTGGGTTGATGAGCGATGCCTCAGCTTATCGGCGCGAATACCGCAATATTGCCGAACAAGATTGCAATGCTTTCTTGCGCGATACGGACAAGTTCGAGAATCAACGACATCCGCCTCACGTGTTGATTGAATACGGCGCTCCAAACCACTTGTTGCATGATTATGTTGTGGGCAATTCGGTTGACCTCGTCGTGGTCGGCACCCACGGTCGTAGCGCGATTTTTGATGCCCTTATAGGCAGTGTCGCTAAACGGATCCTCGAGGATGTTCCTTGCGATATTCTAGTGGTACGGGAACCTCGAGCAAAGGTAGAGGCATAAACCCTTCCATCGCTTCCGGCGTCATCCCAACTCAGTTGATTTTTCACGGCGCCGACCGATCGGTTACCAGCTCCTGCTTTAAGGCTTGTGACAGGCCGAGGTAGTCGGGCATGCCGCGGAAGGGATCCCGGTGCGTGATGTCGAAATTCTTGACGCACCCGCCAGCAGTATCGACCGCCTCCCGGAAGCCGGACGGTCAGCGCCTGCCGATCATAATGGACGACAGCCCCCGCTCGATGGTGCGATTGATGAATGTGTTCAGGACCGCCTTGCTGACGGCCTCGCTCATGGCATGCATGACCTTGGGCTGCATACCCGCGCCGGCGTCATTGCTCGTCTGTGTCGTGACGACCTGACTTGCCTGATGCGCGCGACGGTTGAGCGCCGCTCTCGGGCAGTGGGCGCAAATATTGTCCATGATCTTGTCGATCTCGCCCGTCTCGACGCAGTAATGGACGACGATCGACGCGGCATGGCGGTTGATCTCCACCGCAACGACGCCCCGCAAGGTACAAACCTGTCCCTCGATCATTCTGGCCAATTCAGCGTCGCGGCGCAGCGCTTCGATCTTGAAACGGGCCCGTCCCGGTATGTGGTGAACACAGGAAACCATCTCGCGCCTCCGAGAAGGTTGATAAACAGTTTAACCTATCTCTTATATGACACGATTAGTCAAGATCTGCCAGCGCCTCGCAACGCGCTGGTGGAGATCGCGCGGGTAGGGCGAATTCCCTGGCAGCCAAGCCAGCAGAAAGGCTGGATCTGCGCTCGGGCAAGCCCGCCCGGGCGAGCGCAGAGGCCAGAAGGCCGATGGTGGAGCCGTTGTGCAGCACCGCCGCGAAGACGGGTGAAAGGACCCCGGCCGAGGCGGCAATGAAGAGCCCCGTGTTGATGCCGATGGCGGCAGTGCTGTTGGTGCTGATGATCCGCATGGCCTGAACTGAAACCTCCCGCGCATCGGCGACGGCACCGATACGGTCATCGAGCAACGTGATGTCAGCGGTCGCCTGGGCAATGTCGGCACCTTGCGACATGCTGAAGCCGACGCTGGCCGCCGCAAGGGCCGGGGCATCGTTCACGCCATCGCCGATGAAGGCGATGTTGCGCCCAGCCTGTTGCAGCCTTTTCAGGATTCGCACCTTATCCTCGGGCCGAAGTTCGGCATGGACCTCGTCGAACCCGAGCGCTGCGCCAAACGCCTCCGAGCGGGTTTTCCGATCGCCCGTCAGCATGACCAGCGCCGTTGCGCCGGATGCGCGCAGCCGGTCGGCGGTTTCTCGCGCGTCGGCGCGCAACTCGTCGCGCAGACCGATCAGCCCGATGGCTTTGCCGCCGGCGGCGACATAGAGCAACATCTTGCCTTCCTTGACCAGCCGCTCCACAGCCGCGGTATGACCGCCGAAATCGACGCCCTCCAAATCCTCGAGGAAGTGGCGGCTTCCGACCAGCACCTCCTGGCTCTCAACCGTCGCCCGCAACCCGTGTCCGATATCGAACGTGACGTCGCCGTGAGAGACACGTCCCGCGCCACGCGCGCGACTTTCAGCAACGATCGCTCTGGCAACCGGGTGTTGCGACTGTTCCTCGAGCGAGGAGACCAGTGCAAGAAGTTGTTTCTCAGACCAATGTGCGGGCGCCAGCGACACGACATCCGTCACGGACAATGCGCCGTGCGTCAGCGTACCGGTTTTGTCGAACACGAACGTGTCAACTTTGGCCAGTTTCTCGATGCTCGGACCGCCCTTGATCAGGATGCCCCGAGCAACCGCCTCGGACATGGTGGCACGCACCGCGACGGGCGCGCTGAGCTTGATCGGACAGGCGTAATCGATCAGGAACACCGAGCTTAGCCGGTTCAGGTCGCGGGTCAGAATTAATGTCGCCGCTCCCAGCCCGAGGGTCATGTAGACCTGCTGGTCGGCTTTATTCTGGGCCAGCCTCTCGGTGTCGGAGCGCACGTTGAGCGACTCCTGGATCAGCGCGGCGATCCGCGCTGTCGTGGTTTCGTCGCCGACCCGCTGCGCCTCTATTTTGAGATGACCGACTTCGACCAGGCTGCCGGCAATGATGGCGTCGCCCGGTTCCTTGCGGACAGGCAGGCTCTCGCCGGTGATCGAGGCCTGGTTGACCTGGGCCGAGCCCCCCTTGACGATGCCATCGACCGGTATCAGCCCGCCAGTACTGACGACGACCACATCGCCCGTCTTCACCGTGGCAAACGGAACCTCGACGACTTCCCCGTCCTGTTCGATCCAGGCGGTTTCGGGGTTCGGCATCAGGAGCTCCTGGAGAAGCTTGCCGGAATGCCGGATCGTGGTTTCCTCGAGAAATTCGCCGGAGCCCATCATGAGGTCGGTGGTGACGGCGGTGGCGAAGTTGCCCCGATACGCGGCAATGGACACCGCCAAAGCATCGAGGAGTTCGACACTCACGCCATTGGCCATCGCCGACCGCACGCCTCGCAACACGCGCGGCATGATTGTCGCGATACTCAGAAACTTGCCTAGAGCAGGTGGCAGAGCTGGAAGCGCCGCCAGAAGGGCCACGCGACCGGCCAAAGGAAGAAACGACGGCCTCTCCTCTTCTTCAGGGTGCCGGAATTGCAGCTGGTCGCGCCTTATGGTCGACAAGCGGTCCAGTATCCGGTTGCGCGTGGCCGAGGTCCCATCGTGGGTGACGATGAGCGAGATCGCGCTTGGATTGATACGCACCGAGGTCACCCCCGGCGTCGCTCTGATCATGCGGTTCAGATCATCGGTCTTGAGCTTGGGCAGGCCTAGAACCGGCAGCTTGACCCGCAAGCGCCCAGAGCATTCGTGCGCGATTGCCACGCCGATCCCCATCCGCGACAATGCATGGGAGGCACGATCGGAACCTGCCGAGGCGGAGTGTCGAAATTGCATGGGCTGTATCGATTAAGCTTCGCGCGTTTTCTTGATCTCGGCTTCGGTCGCACTCTTTATTTCGGCTTCAGCGTCGCGGAAGCGTTCCTTGGTCTCTTCCAGGGCGCCTGTGATAGCGAGCCAGAGATGCGCTACGCCATTGATGGCGGCGCGTTGGATGGTCTCGTTGGTCAGGATATAGGTCGCCACGCCGCCCACGAGGACTCCGGTTAGAAATTGGCTTCCAACCAAGCCTGGAGCGTCTGCGTGGGGTTTCGAGTTCATCATTGTCTTCTCCTTCATGTTGTGGCGCGCAGCCGTAGTTCGATAGAGTTTGAGCGATCAGGCATTGGTCTTGGCTGGTTCTCCCCAGTCCCGCTCTGCCGCGACAGAAGCAGGTTTTTTCGGGGTGCTGACAAGATACAGCACAAGAGCTGCCAGAGCGCCGAGACCAAGAATAGGCACGCCTCTGGCGAGGTGCGCCGCGACATGAGCTACTGCGCCCGCACCGGCTCCGATTGCGGCACTGCTTGCAGTCGTGCGGATGGCCTCTTCCACGGTTATTTCATTGTTGCGTACACGCATTGTTTCATAGATCGCGGTCCAAGTACCGGCGATCGCGGCACCGCTCACGCCGGCGCGAAAGATCTGGTTGCCGTTTGGCACGACGCCCTGGGGGGTGTCCGGAAGACTGTTCGACATCGTCACGTGCTGCTCTCCTTCCTTGGGTAATCTCATGATCTGGACGCAGTTTGCTCCTGGACGTCCCTGGTTCTCAATATGGTGGCAAGCGCGGTATTCTGAACGTATCTTCTCATAATAACTTCCAAATCCGCTTCCGGCCTCAACTCAAGTCAAACATCCATCTGGTTAACTGCTGAGTGGGCTTCGGACATGACCTCCATAAGAACAGCGTAAAGGGAGAACCGAACTACGCCGGGTTCTCGTCAAAGAGTGTCTCCTAATCCCAAATGACGAGCCATCGCGGTCTCCTGAGGTGTGCTTCCATTCAATAGACTTTTCATCAGGAGGATCGCATCCGCGTCCTCGCCGTTGATCAATGTGTGCCAGTGGTCCGGCTCGACCGTATCTGCTGCGTAGACGATAACCACCGACCCTGCCATCTTGTTGATCCGCACGTCCTCGATGCCGTCGATGGCTTGGAGCATCCTGTCGAATACAGAAGCGTCGATGGTAGCGAGTTCCGTGAATATCGATGGCCCAGCCCTGAGCCGGACGCGCCCGGGGATGTGATGGGCGATCTTCAGGTGGCGGCGCAAAGCGAGGAACTTATCAAGGTCGTTATCGGTCATGATCTTCGGCTGTCTGTTAATGGGGTGCGCAGGCTTGGATCTGGGAAATCAGCAGGTGCGCGAATTCCCAGTCTTCCTCTTTCCCGTCGCTCTCCGTGGGTAGATAAATCTCAAGCCCCACATATAATGGAAATGTGCCAAGCGAAATCTTAGATGGAATCCATGTCCGCGCTTCAGCGTCAGCGATTTTCTCATCACTAAATTCCATGTTGCGAGAGTCGGGAGAAATGATGTGGATCAAGCGGATATCGGACTTGCCGGAGAGTTTCTGAAGCCGCGCTCCCAGACATCGCAGGAAATTTTCATCGTGGCAGAAAACGTCGGCGCAGCGGCCAGTCTCGTCAAGCCCCCGATGCAGGTCGATCATCAGGCGGTAGCGATGCTTCACCTGTTGGCCCAACTGCAGGTAAATTTCGCGATGCTGGGTGCTGGAGTAGAAATGTTCGCCGGGTCCCTTCTTCGTCTGGGGAATTCCCTGCGGTATGCGCATGACATCGACACGCGCTGGGTCGACAAGCGCAGAGACGCGGTCGCCGAAACCGAGTTCCTCGCGATGGATGCCCGTCACTAGTAGCGTGTCGTTTGCCATTCTTCACCTGCACGTGGCCGATAATTGACGGCCTCGGAGCGCTATTCCTTCCATTCGTAGATTTCCATTGTCAGGGGGTCGCAGTGGCAGCAGGTGGACCCGCAGGATGTTCCCGCTGGCAGCTTCACAACCCTGCCCTTGGCAACCCATTTGGACAGCATGCCGCGCAGCGCGTCCGGGTCGGTGTTGAAGCGGAGCGCCATGTCGGATAGCGCCGCCCGTCGATGCGTCTGCAGGTAGGAGCGAAGCTCTGATAAGATCATTTGCGTGTTCTCCGCTCAGGCATGGCTCGCCTCCGCCCCCAGCGGCAAGCCGTC
This sequence comes from uncultured Hyphomicrobium sp., assembly GCA_964587445.1. GTDB lineage: Bacteria > Pseudomonadota > Alphaproteobacteria > Rhizobiales > Hyphomicrobiaceae > Hyphomicrobium_B. The sequence goes on along the minus strand of CAZPLQ010000004.1, from coordinate 309,046 downwards.
GGGACTGCGTTGCCCCCAGTACCGCATGACTGCGACGACGGTCAGGCTGAGAACAACGCAGCCTGCGATCCACGCCGCCGATGATCCCGGATGGGCGTCGAAGGTGGCGATTTGGTAGTAGAGGGTTGCCACGACGTAGGCCAATCCCGTCGTCCAGGCCGCGACGAAAGCGGTCCAGCGCGCAGAGGTTTCCCGGCGCACGGCGGCGGTGGCCGCGACGCACGGCATGTAAAGAAGCACGAACAACAGGTAGGCGAAGGCGCCGGCTGCTCCATCGAAGCGCTGCGCCATGGCCCCGTAGGTGCCGACGCCCACTTCCTGCGCCTCGGCCGCTGCGGCCTGGTCCGAAACGTCGCCGATGTTCAGGCCCATAGGATCGAGCCAGTTCCCCATCGCCTCGGACAGGTTCTTCGGAATGGTCTCCAGGCCCTTGGTTATCGTGCCCATGAGGTCGAACGGTTCCTTGCTTTCCGCCGGCGGGGGAGCAAGCTCTTCCTTGGTTTTGTCAGCGCGCCAGCTCATGGGTTTGGGATTGTCCTGGCTGCGCAGTCCGGCTTCAGCCTTTTCGCCGAGCGCGGTGTAAAGAGAATTGAGAGTGCCGACGACGGCTTCCTTGGCGAGAAAGCCGGTGAAGATGCCGACGGAGGCGGGCCAATTGGCCTCGGTCACACCGAAGGGTGAAAACAGGGGCGAGATCTTTCGGCCTATCTCGCTGAGGACTGACTTATCCGTGTCCTTGTTGCCGAAGCTGCCGTCCGTGCCGACGCTGTTCAACACATTCAACACCATGACCATGGGCACGATCACCCGGCCGGCGCGGATGACAAAGCCCTTGGTGCGTTCCCAGGTGCGCAGTAGGATGCTTTTGAGCGTGGGCATATGGTAGGGCGGCAATTCCATCACGAACGGCGTAACCTCGCCCCGCAGCAGCGTGTTCTTGAGAACCAGGCCCGTGAGCACCGCAGCCAGGATGCCGATGATATAGAGCAGGAACACCACGTACTGGCCGTAGGCTGCGAAGAAGGCGGCGGCGAACAGGGCGTAGACCGGCAGCCGCGCGCCACACGACATGAACGGAGACATGGCGATGGTGACAAGCCGGTCGCGTTCATGTTCCAGCGTACGGGTCGCCATGACCGCCGGCACCGTGCACCCGAAACCGACGATCATGGGCACGAAAGACTTGCCGGGCAGGCCGATGCTGCGCAGGAAACGGTCCATGACGAAGGCGGCCCGGGCCATGTAGCCCGAGTCCTCCAGGATGGACAGAAACAGGAACAGGAATCCGACGATGGGGATGAACGTTGCCACCACCTGAATGCCACCGCCGATGCCGCTGGCCAAGAGGACAGTCAGCCATTCCGGCGACCCGGCGCGGTTCAGAAATTCGCCGAAGGCATCGACCGTGATGGCGCCGGTAACGATGTCGAAGGCGTCGATAAAGGCGCCGCCGATATTGATGGTGAACATGAACATCAGGTGCATGGCGATGAGGAAGATGGGGATCCCCAACGCTCGGTTCAAAACGACGCGGTCGATCTTATCGGAGATGCTGCGCACCACTTGGCCTCTGCGCCGGACGGCGCCATCGACCAAGCAGTTGACGTAACTGTAGCGTGCGTCAGCCAGGCTGATGTCGATGTCGTCGCCGAGCGTCGTTTTGAGCTCCCTCTGCAGGTCACCGAGCCGTTTTACGGTTTCCCCGCTCGCCATTTTGAGCGCGAGGCTATCGCCTTCGAGAAGACGGATCGCAAGCCATCGCGGATCGGTGTTATGGCTTTCTGCCAGCGATGTTATATTCGGCAGAAGCGACGCGACCGCCTCTTCCACTGGGGTTGCGTAGGGGATGATCGCCGGCGAGACCCGCGGATTTTCCGCCACCTCGCGCACCGCCGACCTCAGTTCGGGAATGCCCTTTCCTGTCGAGGCGACGATGGGGATGACCAGGCAGTCCAGGGCGGCCTGTAGTGCTGCCACATCGATGGTGACCCCGGCTTGCTCGGCGGCATCCATCATATTCAGCGCCACCAGCATAGGCACCTGCATCTCAAGCAATTGGCTGGTGAGATAAAGGTTTCGTTCCAGGTTGGAAGCGTCGACGATGTTGATGATCAGGTCCGCCTCGCGCTTGGCCACGTAATCGCGAGCGATCTGTTCGTCGATCGAGATCTCGCCTTCGGAAACCTCCAGCGAATAGGTGCCCGGCAGGTCGACCAACTCGAACTCGATGCCTTCGTATTGATACCGTCCGACCTTGCGCTCAACGGTAACGCCGGGCCAGTTTCCGACGCGCTGCTTGGCCCCGGTCAGGGCGTTGAACAAGGTCGTCTTGCCACAGTTGGGGTTGCCGACAACGCCGACAATGAACTTCTTGCTCATGACGCGATACTTTCCACCCGTAAGGCTGCTGCTTCGGCCTTGCGCAGACTCAGGCTGAACCCACGGACGAGAAGCTGCACCGGGTCGCCCATTGGGGCATAACGCGCGATCGTGAATTCAGTACCGGGCGTGAGGCCCATAGCCAGCAGTTTCCGGCGATAGGCCTTGCTTCCCTCATCGAAGCCGGCCACCCGGCCAGATTTTCCGACTGCGAGATCGCCAAGTTTTATCGTTGTTTTCATCACTGTTCTTCTGCATTAGCCTCGAGTCGAGACACCAAAATCTTTTGCGCCATGCTGGCGCCGAGGGCCAACCGTGTCTCCCCGCGGATGACGACCAGCTGGCCGCCCTGGCGGTGAGAAATCAGCAACTCGCTGCCGACGTTCAGGCCTAGGTCCGTCAGGCGAATTTCCAAACTGTGGCCGCCATTCAGGCGGGCGATGCGTACGCGTTCGCCTTCCTGTGCCATGGCCAACGGAAAGCTCTTGCCTTTATCGCCGCCACGTTCGCCCACACCACCCTACCCACAAGGAAATCGACGATCCGCTGCGTTTCGCTACGGCCGCACGCCTCGATCAATAATTCCGATGAAGCCAGCCATTGGTGGCGAAGGGGCCGGGCGCGCTGGGGCGCCGCTGCGTAAAAGTTCTTTGTGACATAGCTGTCTCCGGCAAAAAAACGCGTGCCATGTAATAGATGGACGCTAATAGTTTACTAAAAAAGTATAGCTTTCAGACCATGTCGCGGCGTTGACCTAGGTCAATGTTTGAATCAAGCCTTCCTAAAGCAGGTTTCGATCATCGGAAACGTATCCTGCTGCAGTGCTAGAAGGCGAAGGAACGCCATAGGGGCTGCAATGGGAGCAGTAGTGCGTTCTAGGTCATGATCGCTTCGATCAGTCGAGGCCCTTTGAGCATCAGGGCCCGCTCCAGCTCGCGTGCGAGAGCCTCGGCGCTGTCGACGGAAACGGAGGGCACGCCGAATCCTTCACCGATCTTCACCCAGTCGAGAAATGGACTATCCAAGCTTGCCAAGGAGCGTGTGATCGGGCCCGGTCGCGTGACGCCCGCACGCAGAAGCTCGACACGCAAAATGTTGTAGCTCCGGTTGGAGCCGATGATGGTCACGACGTCCAAGTTCTCGCGGGCCTGAGTCCAGAATGCCTGGATGGAATAGGCGCCGCAGCCGTCAGATTGAAAGTTGACCACCTTCCGGCCCGGACAGGCGACGGCGGCTCCCGTCGCCGCGCCCGGTCCTTCGCCAATCGCGCCACCGGTCAGCATCAGGTGACTGAATCGGGGCGAATACCGCGAAGCATCGAAGTATGGCATACCCACGGTCAGGGCCTCATCCATGACGATGCTGTCGACCGGTTGCAAGCGCGCGATGACGGCGCTGACGGATTGCGCATCCAGAGCGCCCTTCGGCATCATCGGAACCTTGCCGGCTATCGGCTCAATAACCTCAGGGGCGTTCACTTCGGCCGCTAGAGCGGCAAGCGCACCGAGGGTATCATCCTCGATGCCGGACAGCATCACGGTCTGCTCTTCGGTGGTGAGATAGCTCGGGAGCCCCGTATACCCAAAGAAGGCGACCGGCCGCCGCGTGCCGGCAACGATGACATGCTGATAGCGCCGGGTGAGCTCCAAAGCTTGATCGGGGAAATAGGGTAACCTCGTGGGAGCGGGGAGACCGCCACCCCGTTCCATACGTGCAAAGAAGGTATCGCAGAGGAGTTCCGCACCGCTGGCGGCAGCTATCCTGGCTGCGAGAATGACCCCATCTTCGGAAAGTGCACGTCCGCCTAACAGTAATGCTGACTTGCCTGCCTTCAGCGCCTTTGCGGACTGGATGACTTTGCTAAATGAGTATGCGGTATTTCGCAGAGCCTGATGCGTTGGGATCTCGCTTCCCGCCTCGCCGATCTGTAAATCGTGCGAAACAATCAGGGTTGCGATGCGTCCGCCCTTCTCCATCGTGGCCCCGATCGCTTCGGCCAGGTCCGACGCGATCGTTGTGCTACCTCGACTCCTCTTGATGTAGTCGCTGACGTTGCGGGCCACTCCTTCGATGTCGCTCGCCAGCAGCGGATCGGCGGACCGGTGCCAGGTGGTGTGTTCGCCAATCACGTTCAGCACGGGTGTGAAGGCGCGACGCGCATTGTGCAGATTGGTTAGCCCGTTGGCGAGACCCGGACCCAGATGTAACAAGCACATGGCCGGATGTCCCCTCATCCGGCCGTAGCCGTCAGCTGCTCCGGTCGCAACGTTCTCATGCAGGCAAAGTATTCCCCGTAGGCCTGGGACCGAGTCCAATGCCTGTACCAGAGGCATCTCGGTGGTGCCCGGGTTGGCGAAGCAGATCTCGATGCCGTTCATTGCCGCAGTCGCGACCAGTGCTTCCGCACCATTCATGTAACGCTCTCCCCGAGTTCGCCCTTACCGTTCGGAAATGCCGGAAGTGACTGAGTGACAGGGCTAAGCTGAGGCGCTTGAGGGAAGTGGTCAAGGACCCGCCTTCCGGCGGAGTTGCCAGTAACTTTTGGATGTCGCTGACAGACCCCACTCCGGTCCGCCTTATCAATTCCGCAACTCACCCAACAGCGGATGTGCCACAGCCGTCGCGCCCAAGGACGCACCGGGATTTTGTGATTTACGGATCACCGATAATTTTACGGATGCAAGCAACGGCATTTGCGGTCCCTCTCTCGGCCTGAAGCTTGTTCCCGATTGCCTGTGCGGTTTGTCGAAATCGTTCAGTGGTGGTCAGTGTACGCAAGGACGCGTCGAGGCGCTCAGGCGACCAGTTTCGCATCGGCAGCGGCTTGGGGCCCGCGCCTATCGAGGCAATACGATGTCCCCAAAACAGCTGGTCGAATCCTAGAGCACAGACCAGTGTCGGCAGCCCCGCCCGCAAACCGGTCGCGGTAGAGCCGGCACCTCCATGGTGTACCAGGGCGTCAACTCTCTCGAAGACCCATGAGTGTGGGACCTCTCCCAATGAATAGAATTGATCATGATCGGCAGGACCAAGTTCCAATCCGGCCCAGCCACGCGAGATGATCGCCCGCATGCCGAGGCGGCGAAGTGAATCCTTCAATGTCGCCAGATTTTCTTGCGCATTGGGGATCGGCATGCTGCCAAAGCCGACATATATGGGCTTAGGGCCAGAAGCGAGAAAGGCTGAGATGCTTTGAACTGTGTCGGAGTCGGGCTCGCCACGCAGCGCAGGATCGTAAAACCAGTATCCGGCGACATGGTTGTTGTCGGACCAGTCGCTTGGCACAGGCAAAACATGCGGGCTGAAGCCGTAAATCTTCGGGATGGGCCGCCCGGCGATCGTAAAGGCCGCCCAGCTTGCTGGTTTCGGAGAAAGACCAAGGACGTTCTTCCGCCAATCGGTGATCTTGCGTCGCGATAAATACCGAGCCCTTAAGGCGACCTCTGAAGAGAGGCGATTCAACCAAGGCCCCATATCCTGGTATGGCGATAGAGCACTGGGAAATTGGCGTGTCGGCATTGCCGGCTGCAATAGCAATGCTGCGGCGGGCAGCTTACGCGCTTCAGCAAGATCACAAACCAGGTGCGATAGCACACTGAACAATATGGCATCTACGCCTTCCGACGCCGTGAGCAAATCTTCAAGTTGGTCTTGAAGCGGCCGCTCCAACAATTCGCCCAAGTTGATGAGCGCGCTGACGGGAGACAATGTTAATTTTCGGGCGTTCTCCTCCTCCAGGAACCAAGCTTTAACGTCTCTTCCAAGCCGCCGCCAAGCTAAGTCACCTTTCTCGATCCAGGACTGGTAGTCATCGGCCGCTGCGACGACGGGTTCATAGCCAGCTTCCTTGAGACCTTGAGCGACCGCCAAGAAGGGTTGAATATCGCCACGTGTCCCCTGGCAGGCCAGAAGGACGACACGTCGTTTGTGATGGAAATAGGTCAAGCTTATCTCGTAGCCAGCGAAAACCAGATGATAAAATTAAAGGATGCCCATATCCTTTTCTTGATGACCGAATTGCTTGTTTGCAAGCTTAATTCCGCGCCAATGCCGCTAGATATTGACGCTAGTTAATGAGCGGAAAGGTTAATGAATGGAAGGATTACGCAGCCTTATTTCCTAGACCTGCGATCCCGGCCGGATGCTTACGCTGCGACCGCCGGCCCGACAGCAGCGGACGCCCGACATAGCCATCGAGCTCGCCGCGCAACCACAATCGTAACGGTTCCACAAAACTGACGCGGCGGGTATTGCCCCCCGGATTCCTGTAGCGGGGATCGTACCTCCACAATCGCCAAGCATAAAGGTAGCGTAAGCGCTGGAGCCGGGCCCACTGCATTGCAATCCGCACCGGTGGACATCGCTTCAGTGCCGCGAGCAGCGCGCGATGGGCGGCGCCGAATGTTTTCCAGTACCAGGATCCAAACAGCAGATCCGCCGCCCGAACCCATAGTTTCCGAACAACTGGCACCAGGAAAGCGATCGGAAAGACGACAAGCAGAAAATGCAGGTAGATCTGGCTCGCGATAAGCCCCACAACGACGATCAGCTTCACAACGAGCGGGAGGTCGTGCCAGAACTCCCGCGCACGGCCAATGCCAGCCTGCAGCTTTCCGCGCCACCCGCGGGTCCGGATCACGGTCGCATCGCTCACCACGACGCTAGCCGCGTAACCGACGCCCACAGTCGCTAGCGCGGAAAAAAGCCGTGACACACGGCGCAAGCCGATGCCGCGCGCCAAGAAACCCAGGATACTGCCGCCAGTGCGAAGAACAGCATTCGCGGCCAGAACAAGTCCGTTCCAGAGGAAGCGTCCGGCGGCGCCAAGGGCATCCTGTCCGGTAACGGCGTAGACCGTGACGGAGGAAATGACGAGGAGGAGCGCGAACGCCCCATACCATCCTTTGCCTTTTCTCACGATTCCCCTCGTGCATGGCGCCGCGCCAGAGGCGCCACTTGGATCCCGCTTTTCCCCACGCTGCCATACGTTCCGACGCCGGGATGGCCTTAGCACCGGCAGACGTCGCACATCCGATCAACGCTCGATATTACCCGATCCAGATGTCAGTCCAACCCCAGACCACGTTTCACCCACCTCTACTCGGGTTCTGAATGCTGATCTGCTGCTGGCAGCAGTAAATCCGCACCATCACATGAGGGGTACCCTTGCGGCCCTATCGTAGGATCGATTGATGGCTTCCAATGGGAAGACATCCGCGTCATCAATATCTCACGCGTCGTCTGCTTCTTATTTTGCTTTCAGGCGCGCTCATTTCTTGCAGAACCCCTGAGCTGGCACCCCGAGTGCACTATTGAATTTGCTCGACATGTTTTGGAATGCGATGAGGCCCGTGAGTTCGACGATAGCGTCGTCTATAAAATGTGATCGCAGATTTGCCATGATCTCGTCGCTGACGCGTTGATCCGAGCGCGTCATGGCCTCAGCGTACCTCAGGACAGCCCGCTCGCGTTCGTCATAGAGAGCACTTGTTGCCCAGTTCGCAAGCGCGTCGATTTTCTCGATACTAACGCCCCGCTTGATGAGCGTGGCAGAGTTGATATCCACACAAAAAGGGCAGTCGTTGATTTGGGAGACGTGCACTGTAACCAGGGAGCGCAACTGCGGGTCAATGGGGGACGAGCGCCGATCGATCATACCGTAAAGAAACGCAACGCCAAGGAACAGGCGGGGCGATCGTCCCCAAAGGAGAGCGGCTTGCAAGACCTGGCCGTATTTCCGGTGCTGGTTCCAGAAGAAGGGGCGCAGGTAGAGCGGATAATGTGTGAGCGGCTTTACCGGAACTCGCATGTGTTACCTCAGCGTTCGAATGGACACCGGACTGGCAAAGGGTCGCTACGGGTTCTCCGGAACCGACGACAAGAATCAACGTACCGATGTAGGCGCTTTCTAATAGCTACGGCATCAGAGATCGACCGTCTTCCGTGACTGGCCTGCTCCCCTGAAGCGGCTCCATGCTGACTGAGCGAACTCGAAGCATTCTGGCGCGCGCATCTGAAGGGCTGGTGCGACAGCAATCTGAACCAGTAGGGAGATTCATCCGCCGCCAAGGCGAAGACGGCGTGACTAGGCGGCTGAGAAAAATCATCCGCGACAGGCTGGTTCTCCATGAATGCGCTTGCGACCTTTCGCAGTGGTCTTGCATGAGGAGGATGCGTAGAATTGATCGCGTCGCAAAGAGGATCGCCATCATGCGCATGCTTTCCGCCATTCTACTTCTTGCCGGGCTTGCAAGCGGCAGCGCCGCCGCCGCACCGGCTGCGTGCGCACTCATCTCGGCCGCTGACATGAGCGCCATTCTCGGCAGCACGGTCACCGCCGAGGCCGACGATCGGGGCGGGCAGACGAAGTGCACCTATACGGCCGGCGGCGATGAGATCGGCGGAGCCTACGCCGAGGTGCAGCTCAATTGGGGAGACGGCGCCGCGGGCATGAAGGGCGTCGGCATCATGGAGCCGGAACTTGGAAAGGTTATGGGTCACCTCGCCGGTCTTGGCGACCAGGCGACATCTGTCGGTCCTATGATCCTCATCCGCAGGGGCGATGATCTGATCACGCTGGTGCTCGGGGGTGTACCCGACAATACGGTCGCGGCCAAACGCATTTATGATCTTCTCAACGCGCGGCTGGCTCAGCCGGCAGCGCCGTAATTCAATCTGTTACCTGATAAACTCCTGACGTTAGGCGCGCCGCATTAGCCTGGACCACTCACAGCCGTGATGCGCATCGGGGCTCCGACTCAGAGCAGGGCCGTGAATGTCTCGCCTCCGACCTGTTATCCTGTTCCCGGGCGCATCATATGCGTTGATCAGAGATCTTGCCGAACGGTCAGACGCGATGCGTGAAATGTTCGCGCGTCTCAAACTACAGGGACCGGCTGGGTCGACAATCGGGACGCCCTGCTGCCGTAACACATGCTACTTCTCCGTATGCACAAAATTGACCCATCCTTCCTTTCCATGCTCTTCAAATCGATGCCGTCAATGCGCGCGTGCGCATAAATTTACCGCGATCAATCATTGCGGCGCAGGCGTTTCGATGGGCCCGAGGGTAGCGCTGTTGGCGCGCGCCCGGCCATTGCGATCGGCCGGCGCGTCAGGTGACAGCTTGCCTTTGCCCAGCATCGGCGCACCCGCCGCCGACGCAAAATTGTTGGGGTCGTGATTGAGCTCAGTTGGAAAACGCGCGAACCACGCCGGGTCGAAATCCGCGCGCGCAATCTCTCCCTCTCCCAGGTCGCGGCCTTCGAGATGTCCCGAGATATACAGGTTATCGCGATAGGCGTTGTCGCCGGCGCTGCCATCGACCTCCATGAGCAACGCCTTCGGATTGGCGACGGCCTTGCCGCCGTCATGCGCGATACCGAGCAGCATATTATTGGCGAATACGTTGCGTGTGGACCCGGCTTCGAATTTCACGGCATGCCGCTGCGTAGTAATGAAGAGGTTGTGCAGAACCTTGTTGTCGGTCGAGGCGAGTTTCGCGTTGTCGGTCTCCTGCCAGAAGGACGCGTTATGGCGCTTCTGCGGCCCGAAGATATTGTTGCGCACGATGCTTCGCCGCACGCTGGTGAAGTTCGGCCCGATCTCGCTGTCGTGAAAGTAGTTGCCGTCCACGAGGAAGTAGTCGGAGGCGCCTTGGCCGCCTTCGCCCTCGCCAGCAAAGGCGTCGCAGCGGGGATCATTGAACGCAACGTTGACCTCCGCGCAGGTGCTGGCCGGATCGGGGTTGATCTGGAAATCGCTCGACACGTTGTTGAACGTCTCGTTGAAGCGCACGATGTTCCAGTCGCCGCCGTTGCTGAGATACATGCCGTGTCCATCGCCCTTGCCGGCGCCGTGAGCGATGTTGTTTTCCCATACCGCCCAATCGACCTGCGCGGAGAAGAATGGGTCGCGGTCCTGGTCGTGGCCATTGTTGTTCAGAACGGCGATGCCGCGCGCGTGTTCGGATGCTGGATGCCCGAGCCCGATGGCGCGCACGCCGAACTTGCCGCCAGCGAGTTCGAAGCCGTCCACCGCGACGTAATCCGCGCCTTCCAAATTGATGCACGTCTGGCGGCCGCTCGCACAACAGTTGATCTTTACGCCAAGCTTGCCGTCCTTGCCGCGCTCGCCGTAAAGAACGACGGGATTGTCGTAGGTGCCGCTCCTGTCCTTGTCGAGTTCGTAGCAGGCGTCGTAGCTGCCGGGCAGGAAATGGATCTCGGTGCCGGGCCGCGCCTGCGCGATCGCCTGCTTGGCATTTGCCGCGACGTCGCGCGTCGAGCCATCACCGCTGCCTTTCGGACTGACGTAGATGATCCTCTGCGGCAGCCATAAGAGGTCAGTGTAATAGCGATTGAACTTTTCCGGAAAGCCCATGAAGGCGTCGCCGCGTTCCACGGCTGGCGATCCCACTTCGCCTGCGGTGGCACCCGTTGCAGATCTCGCTGTTACGGGGGCTGCGTTTGCAGTTTGGTCACTTGCGATGGGCGGAGCGGACGGGACAGGTTGCGGTTGCGGCGCGGAAGGTTGCGATGCAGGCGGTTGCGCGCCGCCGAGCTTCTTCAAGAACCCGCGCGCCATCTCCGCATAAAATCCGTTCGGATAGGTTTGCAGGTAGTACTGCCAGCCTTCCACCGTATTCAGCTCGCTCGCCGCGCGAAATGCTTCCTGGGCGGACACTGTCTCGCCGGTCGCGGATGCAGGTCTATCCGCCGGCGCTTGCGCGAGGGGCGCGGGCGGTGCGGATGGCGATGCGTCGGCGGATGATGGCGCTTCGGCCATACGAGCCGGTGATAGATTACTCGGTACGGATAAGGTGCTGCCAGACGGCGCAGCCGAGGACGGCGGTATCGGCGTCAGCGCGGCGGCATCAATGTCGCCATACGCGCCAAGCCCCTTGCCCGGGCTATCCGGAAGTAAACGAAAATCGCCCTCGTCGGGCGCTGCAAATTTCGGATCGGCGGGCGCTACCATGCCCTCTCCAAACGTGATCTTTATGTTGCCATCCTTATACGTTGTGTCGCCGAGCGAGCGGCTGACCTCGACCTTGATTTTCTCGCAACCCGAACCGCAGCCGGTGGCGAAATCTTGACCCGGCGCATTGCCCCAGAAGATCGCGCGCGTGATCTTGTAGCTGTCTTGGGCGAGGGCCTCGAAGGTATTGACGTAGAATCCGATGCCGGGCGTCTTGCAGTCGGGCTCCAGCGCGCCAACGCTGGTGATGTAGTCGAACGTCGCGGTCGTCGGCCCCGAGCCCCCGGCGCCGCCATCGACCATCACGTTGCCTCCGCAGTTCTTCTCGTAGACGTCATGCGATACATGGCAGGTGGCGCCGTCGTCACAGAAGAAGCCGCCCCCGGAATCACCAGCGCGGTTGCCGCGATAGACGTTCCAGGAGACCGTCGCTGTGGTGAACTCGTTGCCGGCGGTATAGGCACCGACGAAAACAGCCCCGCCCCATTTCGTCACCGAGTTGTTGATGAACGCATTGCCGGTGATCGTGAGCTTGTGGCCAAAGAGATAGAAGGCGCCGCCATGCGCGGAGTCGGGCTCAATGCCCGCGTTGTCCCCGACCCAGTTATTCTCCAGCGAAACCTCGCCCTCGTAGTTGGATGCGTTGACGAAGACAGCGCCGGCACGCCCGCAGGCGTTCTTCATGAACACGTTGCCCTTTATCGTCCCGGACACGTTAATCATGGATACGCCGCCGCCGACTTTCGTGACGTCATCGCACGTGTTATCGTGAATGAAATTATTGGTGACTTCGAAGTGCTGCGGCTCCCAGTAGTCGCGCACGATCGCCTGCGCATAGCCGGTGATCTCGAACCCGTCGATGGCGGTGAGGCCTTTGGGGCCGGCCGCTTGCTCGATAGCAAGGAAGGAACCGCTGCCGCTCCCTTGCGCCTTGCTCACGTAGGTAGCGCTATCGCGTACCTTGAAACCGCTGCCGCTCTGGAAGCCGCCCGCGAGTGTGACGTGCTTCTCCCCCGGCTTGAGCTGTTCCGCATAGACGCCTTCCGCGACACAAATTACGGCACCGGCGCTGGCGGCCTCCAAGGCGGCGGAGATGGTTTTGTGCGGCTTTGCCGCCGAGCCGTCTCCGCCCGCGCCGGCCTGCCCATCAACATGAACCGTGCACGCTGGAATTGCCGACGCCCGCGCGACCGTCACCGGACGCGGGGTTGGCGACAGGCCGTTGCTTTCCTCCCGCGCTACCGCGCAGGAGTCATTTGCAACAAAAATAAGTAGCGATGTCAGAAGAAGCGGGATCGGTGCACGACGCATTGAAAATATCCATACCCGGGCCAGTGGTCATAGTCAGTGTTACGAGCGTAGAGTTGGCATCAGCGCCATTGCGGGGCATCCACACCATCGCTAGGATTTGGCATTTGCCAATTCTGAACCTGATTGCCCATATTGTGGACTTGATTTCTCATGAGCGAAATTGAAAATCTGTCGTCTGCGATCGAGACGCTCTACGATGCCGCGGTCGATCCCGGCCGCTGGATAGACGCACTGCAAAAGACCGGGGAATTTGTCGAAGGCACGTCTGCGACCCTTTTCTGGCAGGACGCGGCGACCAGACATGCCGCGATCTTCCATGCCTGGAACTGCGATCCGCACTACGAACGGCTCTACTGCGAAAAGTACGGCAGCCTTAATCCTTATTTTCCGGCGCTCGCCTTCGTCGAGGTCGGAAAGCCCGTGGCAGGCGCCGATCTCATACCGCATGAGGAATTCCGGCAGACACGGTTCTATAACGAGTGGGTGAAGCCGCAGGGGCTGATCGACGTCATTGGCGTCAATCTCGAACGCACCGCCACGGCGACGGCCTTTTTCGTCATCCGTCGCAGCGAAGAGAACGGTGTTATCGATGATGGCGCGCGCCGGCGGTTCGAACTCATCGCTCCACATGTCCGCCGCGCGGCATCCGTCGGCAAGGTTGTCCAGAAAGGGCAAACGGCGGAGTGGATGCTGAAGGAAGCCATCGAACGCGTGGACGCGGCGGTCGTCTTCGTCGCGGCCGGGGGTAATATCGTGTCCGCCAACACGGCCGCCGAGGACATGCTGAAAGCAGGGACCATTCTTGTTGCGCGCCATGGCGTCGTGCGCATCGTTAACTCCGCCGCCGATCGCCTTCTCCGCGAGGCCCTGGCGGTTACCGCTCAAGGCGGTCTGACCCTCGGCGGCAAAGGCATCGACGTCCCGATCACTGATCCGAACGGATGCGATTACGTTGCCAACGTGCTGCCCATCACCTCGGCGGCAAGGCGGATTGCCGATGCTGGCACGGCGCTTGCAGCCCTGTTCGTGCGCCGGATAACGCACGCCTCGCAGTCGCCGCTGGAGGCCGCCGCGCGCCGCTATCATCTGACGCCGAGCGAACTGCGCGTCCTCGCCTCCGTGCTGGAAGCCGGACGCATATCGGACATTGCCGATCGACTGGGCATTTCGAAAGCAACTGTGAAAACGCACCTTAACCACCTCATGGCAAAGACCGGAGCACGCCGCCAGACGGATCTCATCCAGCTCGTCGTCGGCAAGGTTTGAGGCAGACACTTCTCAACGCCATACCACGCCTTTCCTGGGCGCTTCTCAACCTAAAGGTTGATGCGAACACAACGTGCGACAGCTACCGAATTCAGCTTGCTGATGTTGGACCCTAACGCCGCACAGCGGCGTTTTTCGACTTCGGTGCACGCGATTGGTGGAGTTGTACCATTCTAGCGAACAGTCGGTCGGCAGCAGTTCGTTTGCGCAGGGTCGGGGCTGGCCCTTCATGCCGCGACGGGTTGCGCTCGTTCATCCGCATAGTCCGGCTTCGCTTCCATGACATGGTGAACTGGCCTCACCGGCGCGCGTTGATAGCGGCCGTCACGCTCCCATTGTTTGCGATGTTGTTTGCGGTGGCGATCGTTTCCCACGGGCTTGCCCAGGCGCCGACGCCCCTGGCCGGCGCCGACGGAAACGCGCAAAACGTCATTGAAATCGGCGATATCGCCGTGAGCGGCTTCTCCGGCACCAAGCTGCAGTCGGAACGGCTGGCGCCTGGCGTCGATCCTGTCGCAAAGACCGTGCTCGATCCCGACGGGCCCACGCTTGAGGTGCTCAATAGCACGGTGCTGGGCAACCTTACGGGCCAGACGCTTCTTTCCCCTTCGCGCCTTTCCTTCACGGCCCGCGACATCGGCCACGTTTTCGCACTGGCGTTCGACAACGGGGCCGATGCCACCGCGCCGGTACCCTCGCTTTTCGCGGCCGCGACCTCCGCCTTCGGCCTTCATATCGTCCGGCCCGACCAGGATGGCGACGGCCAGCCTGACAGGCTTACGGCGGGCGCGCCGGGGGCCACGTTCATGGACGGCCAGTTCGGCGGCCTTCCCGGCGCCGGCCCCGGCACGATCTGGAGGATCGACGGCAAGACCGGTACGCCCTCGCTGTTCGCCGAGCTGCGGACCGGGGATCTCAAGAACGCCGGCCCCGGCATCGGCGGCCTTGCGTTCGATCCCGCGAGCCGCACACTCTATGCATCCGATCTCGATACCGGTCTGATCCATCGCCTGAGCGCCGCGGATCGCGCCGACAAAGGCACGTTTGACTATGGCGTCGTTGCGCGCCCGTCGCGCGCAAGCAAACCCGCCGTTAACGACGACGGCAAGCGCCTCGACATCACGTCGCCCGCCTTCGTGACCGCCGATCCCGCCACGTGGGGATTGGCGCAAAAGGAACGCCGCATCGACGCGCTCGCGGTCCATGATGGCCGTCTTTATTTCGCGGTCGCCGAAGGGCCTGAGATCTGGTCGGTCGGGCTGGAGGCGGACGGCGCGTTCAAGACAGATGCGCGCTTCGAAGTCGCGGTCGAGGGTACGCCGTCCTTCCCAGTGACGGGCATCGCGTTCGAGGCCAGCGGCAGAATGGTGCTGGCCCAGCGTGGCGACGTCCAGAACCCGGCGGACTACGCAAGCTTCCAGGCGGAGGGACCGGCCCGCGTGCTTCGCTTTGTGGCCGCGCCCCCCGAGGCTCCGGCGGCGGAGGGGCTTTGGCAGCCCGCGCCTGAGGAATACGCGGTCGGGAAGGCCGAGGAGTCGCGTGCCAGCGCCGGCGGCGTGGCATTGCAATACAAAGTCAATGCCGACGGCACGCTGGATACGGCGACGTGCAGCGGCACTGTCGTCGCATCCGGCAACACGCTCGGACCCGATGCCACCGTGCAGGGCCTGCAATTGAGCCCCGCGGGCTTGGTGAAGCCTGGCAACGTTCCGCCGAACGACAGCGCCGTCATCGCCTGGACGCCAAGCCTTCTGAACGCACGCGCGCGTGGCTATGCCGGCGCCGTGGCGGTGCTTCACACCTGCGCGGGCGAAAGCGGCGGAGCCTCTCCAAATATTGCCGGCGCGGGTGCCGATGGTTTACCCGGCGTCGTGGGCAACGGTGGCGTCACGGGCGGCGGAGGCGTTGTGGGCGATGGCGGCGTTGCGGGCGGCGGTGGCGGGGCGATCCCTCCCGACGTGGTCAGCTCCGATGCCGACGGCGGTGGTGGCGGCAAGGTTCAGATCGGCCCCATCACGATCGAAAAGGTGGCAACGACGGCGGCGTGCAACGAGAACGTCCCCTGCTCGTTCGACATCAAGGTGACCAACACGACGGGCGAGCCTATCCCCGGGCCAATCATCATCAACGATGTGTTCTCTGTTGCGGGCGCGCCTGCCGAGGCCTCAGAACTCACGTCGGAGCGGCCTGCACCCTGGTCCTGCGTAGGGACTGCGGGCGGCCGTAAATCGTGCGTCCATCCGGGCCCAATCCCGCCCAACGCATCGCTGGCACCGAACCTGAGCTTAAGCTTGCTGCCGGGCCCGGTCGGCACCGCGACTGAAGTGCAGAACTGCGCCACCCTCGCCAGCGCTATACCAGAGTTCGCTCCGGAAGAGCGCAAGGGCATCAAAGTTGTAGTCAAATCCCTCTCGCCATCATGCGCGTCGGGTTCCCCGTGTGTATGGCAAGTCACGGGCACCAACACGACCACAGCACCTATCACCGGCAGATTGTTGACCGGGGTAGGTGTTGCGCCTGCCGCCGGATTAAAATCAGTTCAAGGCAGCCAACCCGCCGTCGAACTCATCTCGGCGAGTGTGCCGCCCGGGACCAACTGTAAAGCAATCGGTGATTTAGGCCATGGTGCTGCTTGCGACAACCCGCAGTTCACACTGGCGCCCGGCGCGGACGTTACGGCGACGTTCACTGTCAAAGCTACGGTGCCTGCAGGTACGGCGTTCGACACTTGGGCGGCGCTTGGCCATATGATTATATTGGGGGCAACGGGACCAGAAAGCAATGCCGGCACAACCAATCTCGCGTTCGTTGGGGCAGCGGGTAAAGCCCCCCAAAACGCCGAGCCTCCTGGAACCGACGCCCAGGCCTGCGCCACGATCCCGATCGATCCCAACGCAACCACGCAGACCGGCCCGATTACCGTGGTCAAGAAAAGCACCTCCAAGTGCACCGCCAAGGGGCCATGCGCGTTCACCATCGCGGTGACGAACAGCACGGATGCCGAGATCCAAGGCCCGATCGTCATCGATGACGTGATCGATGCCCCCAAGGCGCAGATTGCCGGCAAACCCAACGATCCGTGGACCTGCACCAACGCCGCGCCGTTCAAATGCACGCATCCGGGTCCCCTGGCGGCGAAGCAGTCCGTCGATCTCAATATTGCGTTCACGCCCAACACGCCGCCCGAGACGACCACGCTGAAGAACTGCGCCATTCCGCTCACCGGGGTCGGCGGCAAGATCCCGCCACTGGACCCCAACGCTCCGCAAAAGCAGATCGCGCCAGAGAACGCGCCCGAGAAGAAGTCGGAGGCGCCGTTCGACCGCTCGCTCTTCAAGCCCGCGAAGTTCTCGCCACAGTCGTTTCCCCAATCGTTTCCTAACGGAAACGGCCTGCTGCATCTCACGGGCGGTATCGGCGACATCAGCGGCGGCGCCGCGCTCGGACTGCGCCAGTCCCCATGCCGGAAGTTCCTGCGGGACGGCTTCTCGGTTCGTGAGAACAACGGCAGCGGCGGGGTCTCATTCACCCCTCTCACTCAGGTCAACGGCAAGCTGTCTGGCACTGCAACCGTCATCTCTCCCAACGGTCCGGTGAAAGGGCGCGTCTCGGGTAATATCGGGGTTGGGAATTTTGATTTCCTCGTCGTTTGGGACAACGGGACCCGCGAAACCTACAAGGGAACGATCGGCGCCGGCGGCAAGGCGACTGGCACGAAGGTCACCAACAATGGCGCCAGCGTCGGCTTCTCGAGCGTTGCCCCGCTGGTATGCGTCGAGGATGAGGCGTGCTTCAAGTACGCCAAGGACGCCACACTGAATGCCAGACTATTCCAGGCCAACAAATGCGGTCCCTCGGTGACCCGCTGGTCGATAGACAACAAGCACCATCTCGACTTCTGCATGGGCCAGTCGTCCAACGCTCCCATACTGGACGAGGAAAACCGCGCGCGCAAAACCGAGCTGGAAACGTGCCGCAGCAACAACTTCTGCAACGGTGGTTATGTAAAGGAGGCGCTGGAGCAGGCGGAACGGTTCAAGAGCCTCGACTGCGGCGCGCCGCCCACGTTGATCTCGCCCGATCCCGCCGTGCAGATGAAGGCCTGTCTGACCTTCGGGGAGGGCAGCACGCTGAGCGCCCTCAAGTCCAAGCGCGAGGAGTTAATCGCCACATGTGTCGCCGATAAGAACAAAGGCGGTGGTGGCGCGGGCGGCGGTGGCGCAGGCGGTGCTGGTGGCGCGGACGAAGCGGGTGGTGCGGGCGGTGGCGGCGCAGGTGGTGCGGGCGAAGCTGGTGGTGGCGCGGCCCAGGAGCCTGCGCCCGAGCAGTGCGCGACCGTTCCAATCGAGCCGGATGAGAAGCCGGGCGATACTGGCGGGCCAGCCGCAAAACCGCTCGTCCTCACCAAGAACCCCGTTGCCGAGAAATGCTCCGACACCGGCGGCGGCTGCGATTTCGTGGTGTCGATCACCAACACCAGCGATACGGATTTCACGAACCCCATCGCATTTACGGATCACGTCTCGACCGCCGACGGAACGCCGCTGCCGAATGCGGACTTCGGCTCCGTCCAAGCGTCCCTTCCGCCCGGGTCGGACGTCAGCGCTCCCTTCATCTGCAGAACGGGTGGAGGCGGACTGACATGCTCCACAGGCGCGGCCAAGGTCAGGGTCCCGGCCAAGCAAACCATCACCTTCCCGATGAGCATCAAGCCTGGCCCCACCGGTGGCGCAACGGCGATCCGCAATTGCGCACAGTTGCAGTTGGACAATTTCGCCGAGCCGGTGTGCCGGACGATGCCGCTCGTCAACGGTCCGCTCCTGCGCGCAACCAAGATCACAGCGGCCACGTCGTGCAAGCCGGAATGTGCCTTCTCGGTCAGCATTCGCAACGTCGGCAACGCGGATGCCATCGGCCCGTTCGCCTTCACGGATCGCTTCACACCGGCCAGCAAGATCATCCCCATCTTTACGCAGGGCGGCGATTTCACCTGCCGTCTCGCTACCGAGCAGGGCAATGGCATCGCCGTCTGCAACGGCAACAAGCAGCGGCTGGCGCCGGGTGAGCAGATGCTCGGAAAGATTATGATCATGGGCGTGCCGCTGGCGCCCGAGTACACGAACTGCATCGATATCGTGCCCTCAGGCACGCCCATCGACACGACAGCCCCGCGCAGATGCGTGACCATCAAGGAGCCGCGGCCGAACCGGGCGGATCTTGCGATTCAGAAGGCCGTTTCCGGCAAACTGCAGGCTGGAAGCAAGGTGGGCGAATGCGCCATCGAGGGCCCGTGCGATTTCCGCGTGCAAGTCCTCAACGCCGGCAACTCCGCCTACAACGGCCCGATCACGTTCACCGACGAAATCCCGGCGAAGTTGAGCTCTGGCACCGAACAGTCGATTCCGGCGAGCATCGAGGCAAAGCCCAACGCCGATTGGACGTGCACGAAGACGAGCGTGCGCGCCATTTCCTGCACGCACAAGCAGACGACACTCGCGGCCGCCACCGGCGTGGTCCTCGACCTCGTGGTCACGCCTGGTCCGGGCTGGAAGAAGAATGACGTCGTCACCAATTGCGCCAACATCGCGACACCGGTCGGCAACGACGCCGGCGACAACAAGGTCAATGATCGGGAATGCGCCCAGGTCCAACTCGACCCCTTCAACGTCAAGATCTCCAAGACCGGCGATCAGGCGTGCGCGCCCGGCAGCACCTGCACGTTCCAGCTCACCCTGTTCAATCCCGGACCGATCGACCACAACGCGCCTGTCACGATCACCGACAAGCTGACCGGCCTTTCTTCGGCCGACATCGTGTCGATCTCGCCGCCGTTGCCGTGCGCGACGCAGCCCACCAAGATCCCGTTCTCGTGCACCTCGCCGGACAATGTCCGGCTCGACGTCGATGCCGCCGCCGGAACCCCCAATGGTCCGCGGACCTTCGTCATGGTCGTGAAGCTGCCGAACGATGCCTCCGCCGAGCAGTTCTCCAATTGCGCGACCGTGGGAAACGGCACGGACGGGTCGGACGAGGCCTGTCATACTGTATCGACCAAGCCGCAGGCGCAGCCGGCGCCGGTTACTCCGGCTCCACAGGAGCAGTGCAGCGGCGGCATGATTCTCGTCGAGAATGCTTGCACCTGCCCGCCGCAAACGCGGTGGAACGGGACGGAGTGCGCGAACTTCAAAGGCGACGGCGGAATCAACAAAACGAGCCCGCCTGATGAAACGCCGCGTCCGCAACCGGCGCCGGTTACGCCGCCTCCGCAGGCCCAGTGCAGCGGCGGCATGATCCTCGTCGAGAACGCTTGCACCTGCCCGCCGCAAACGCAGTGGAACGGGACTGAGTGCGCAAACTTCAAAGGCGACGGCGGAATTAACACAACGAGGCCACCTGATGAAACGCCGCGTCCGCAACCGGCGCCGGCGCAACCGAAGCCGACCCCAGGATCGCAGCGGGGTTGCCCGGAGAACTCCAGGTTGGTCAATGGCCAATGCCAGTGCTTGCCCGGCTTCGAGCCCAGAAGGAACGTTTGCAGGCCCGTGCAGCAGCAGCCCGCGCCGACGCAACCGAAGCCAACCCCGAGACCGCAGCGGGGTTGCCCGGAGAACGCCAGGTTGGTCAATGGCCAATGCCAGTGCTTGCCCGGCTTCGAGCCCAGAAGGAACGTTTGCAGGCCCGTGCAACAGCAGCCCGCGCCGACGAAACCAGCGCCGACCCCGTGTCCACAGAACGCCAGGCTCGTCAATGGCCAATGCCAGTGCCTGCCCGGCTTCGAACTCAGGCGGAGAGTTTGCAGGCCCGTGCAGCAGCAGCCGACACCGCAACCAGCGCCGAGACCGCCGCAGACCTGTCCGCGCAACACGCCGAACGGCACGCCGCCCAATTGCTGTCCACGGCAAATGGTATTCAGGAACGGACAGTGCGTTGACGACAAATGCCGCAAAGGCATGGTCGGCACGCCGCCCAATTGCACCTGCCCGCCTGGCACCACGTTCCGGGACGATTTCTGCCGCGCGCCCAAGCCTCCGGCTCCGAAGCCCAATTCTCCGACGCCGCCCAAGCCTCAGGCACCGGCAAGCTGCCGGACCAATGAGGTCCGCGAGAATGGCCGGTGCGTCTGCAAAGGCAGGTTCGAGCTCGTCAATGGCCAGTGCGTCGATAAGGTCTTCTAGTCCATAGAGTAGTCCGTTAGCGCACAAGCGCTTCCCTTACGCGAATGCCGCTGAGCGCAGTTTTCTCGCCCCCGCCATCTGCTGCGGCTGACAACTCTGCGGTTTTGACACGATCTGGCCGGGTCATCAGCAGCTCCGTGACCTGACCAGAAATGTAATCAAGCGAAGGCTTCGGAAGGCAGTGCTCAACGAGGTTCGACAGATCCGCGAAGTGTGGACCGATCAGCAGCGACCTCTGCGCCTCCCGCCCGGCCTTGCCCAAGAAGCTCTTCAGCCTTCCATCGACGCGGATGAACGAAAGCAGGGTCATGAGGACCCAGGCCGGACTCCGAGAGCCGGCCTGGGCCCGGCGTCTTGCTAGACCTTCCTGGCGGCCGGGATGGTCCACGAGCCGTTGAGGATCGTCGGATCGGCCTCGTTCGGCCAATACATCCGCAGCATGAGAACGAAGTCGCCGGCGGGAGCGGGAAGCCAGTTCGACTCCTTGTCGCTGCCCGGAGACTCGTGCTGGATGTAAAGATCGGTCGACCCATCCACATTCTGCTTCAGATCCTGCCGCGGGCTGATCGAGTACCGGTTGAGCGGATTGTCCACAAAGAACATCGCGGGGTCGTACATCGTCACCGACCAGAATGCCTCGACGGGTGGCAGCTGCCCCTTCGGGAAGTGCATGACGTACTTGTCCGCGCCGCTGTATCTGAGGTCATCGGTATCCTTTTTCGAGACCGGATAGAGCGCGTCCTGCGGACGGTTGGCGCCAAGACCGATGGCGGTCACGAGCGCGCGCATCAGGTAGTCCGTACCGTAGACGCCCGTCTTGGTCGTAAAGGCCCAGCCGTTTTCCTTTTTGATCTCCTTGTTGATCTTGAACTGAAGCATGATCCGGTCGAAGCCGACGTCGGGCACGCGCCTGGAGAAATCGGCCTTGAACTTGCTCGCATCGAAGTCCTGCCCCGGCACGATACCGATGCTGGCGAATCTTTCGAGTTGAGCAGCGTCCGCTGGCGACGGTGGGTTGGTCTTCATCAGTTCGCACAGCAGGGTGAAGTATTCGACCGCATTCATGCGATTGACCTGATCGCGAACCGGCGTCTTGAGGTCGATCGCCGGATCGACTTTGCCAGCGGGCGGCGAGTAGGACTTGCCATAGGCGCTCAGCGGAACGAGCTTGAACTCGTCCTGAAGCTTGTGCACAGCTTCGTAGTCGGCCGGTGTGCCGTCGCAATAAATGCGGCCAAGCAACCAGACGATATTCGTCGGCGACTTGTATTCCTTGACGCCGTCGGGCAGCGTTCCCTTCCAGTTCGGCCCGGTGATCGCGTAGGTCTGCGGGCCCGTGCCGGTGGTCCGGGTGCCCGGAACCTGGAAGACATTTGTCCAGCCGTCGAGCAGCGGCAGGAGGAAATAGCGACCCTTCATGTCGGGAACGCTGAGCACCCACGGCTCCTTGCCGACCTCCAAGAACGACGTCGTGTAGAGCGTGTCGGCGTTCGGGGCGGTGACGTCCCTGAATGACGCGTCGGGGTAGTGCCGCATCTTGATGAGCTGGCCCATCGGCGCCTTCGTTCCCGCCGGCTCGGCGACGTTGGTCAGCACCCGCCGGGTCATCTCCATGGTCACGAGCGGATAGCCGTAGATAAAGGCATCTGTGGCAAGCCAGAATTCCTCCAGCCCCTCGTCGATGCCAAGAAGCGCCCCTTCCTGGGCAAGTGCTGAACGGCTCATCGCCGCCGCGGCGAGCAAACTCATTCCACTAAACGCAGCGGCCCGTCGAGTAATCTTCATACCTATCTCCAATGATGTTCCGATAACGTTTTGCCTGAACCCCGCGAATGGCTTGCTGCGCGACAACTCCCAGAAGTGGTTCGTCAGATCATTTCGATTCTCTGGCGTTCTGTGTCTTGCCATTTCGCGCCAAAACAGATGACAAGCCGAACCTCAGCGACCAGTTCGCTGAAACTGGTGCGGGGCGCTCGCCTGATCTCAGTTTGCAAAGAACGACCTCACGACTGGTAGCACCAGCGCGCAATTCTTGGATTTGAGACGCGATAGGCGCCACATGCCCCCCCAAAAAAATCATGCGAGTCTGACCGCCGAAAAACGGCGGTAGAGATAAAACGGGCAATCCGCCGGCGTGTGTGATGGAGAGACGGATCAGTGTGAGGGAGGTGAAAAACTCAGGTCGCCAACGCGCGGAATTCGCAATGAATTTCCGCGCAAGGAAATGACAAAATATTAAGCAGAATCAATTGATTGCTTGTGGCGCACCCGGCAGGATTCGAACCTGCGACCTTCGCCTTCGGAGGGCGACACTCTATCCAGCTGAGCTACGGGTGCCTGTCCGGCCGATCACGGCCGCTAGAGGTGGGCATGCATAGCCCATTCGATCGGCCGCCGCAAACGCGGACATCGCGGGCCGCCTCCCGGCGGCAGGGGCCTGCGCTAGCAGGCGCCGGGGTGGCGCCGTAAAGGGACACCACCCCGGGAGTCTTTTCAGAGGTTTCAGCAGATCCCCGCTGCGCAGCCCAGACGGTGCGCAGGACGCGAAGTATCTCAGTGGCGGCAGGGCATGGCGGTGACAACGCATTTGGCCTGCAGGATCGCGCCCTTCTTGCAGTCCCATTGAACGCCGCGCGCATAACGGAACGACGCATATCGCGGGCCCCAGCGGTCGGCCACCTTGCTTTCCCAATCCGCCACGGCGAAGCCGCGCGCGTTCTGGGTACCGACCCCGAACAGGCCCTGGCCGGTCGCGCGGCCTTCCATGCGCGTGTGGCAGTATGGATTGTAGCGCGCAGCCTCCGCGGCCGCCGAGAAGGCGGTGATGCAAACCGTTGCGGCGATCAAAGCTGACGCAAGGCCCTTGTGCGAAATCATGTGGTTCCCTTTCGAGTAGAGAAAATTCTTGGGTGGCAAATGCATGATGGCAATCACGCTGCAAGGGCAAGTGTTTTAGGGCTTGAGGGCCTATTTGAGGCCACGTTGGGGCATTGTGCAAATATTGATGCTATGAAATTGTGCGCTTACGCTCCGGCAGGCGCCGGCCAGAAGACCGCGCTATGCGCCGTTCCACGCCCGGCAGAAGCGGCACGTCCAACCGGAGAGCAAGATGCCGGAATTCAAACCGCCGCGGCCCGGCGAGATCGAGATCGAGCTGCCGGTCGCCTTCGATGCAGGCGTATATTTCATTGGGCGCATTCGCACACCTTGGACATCGACGTCGGACTGTCCGAAGAGTTCGAGCCAGCGTTCGGATGTCGTGGCCACGATCGAGATTTTTCCACCTTTTAGTTCCGGCCTCAGGGATCTGGGGTTGTTTTCTCACGCCCTGGTTCTTTATTGGCTGGATCGCGCGCGGCGCGACCTCATCGAGCAGGTTCCCAGCCATTTGGCGACGCCGCGCGGCGTATTTGCCTTGCGCTCTCCCGTCCGGCCCAATCCTATTGGGTTGGCGGTGGTGGAAATCGTTGACGTGGGCGCAAGCAGCCTTCGGATACGCAATATCGATTGCATCGACGGAACCCCGCTTATCGATTTGAAGCCCTATTATGCCTCGATCGATGCTGTATCGGATGCGACGCGCCCCTGAAAGCTAGCGTGCTTTGCGGAAAAGTGGGAACCGGTTTTCCGATAAGAAGCACGGCAAAATAAAAGCCTGGAGCCGTTCCGCGATTCCGTCAAAAAACGGAACGGCTCTAGCGTTCTCCAGCACTGGCTCTCAGGAATTGGCGTTGCGCGCTGGGCGTACGGCCAAACCAGCGTTGGGCAGCGCGCGTAAAGGCGGATAGCTCCGAGAAGCCCAGATGCAAGGCGATTTCCGTCATTGTGACGTTCGAGACTTTCAGAAGCTCTTCGGCGCGCGCCTTCCGGGCATCATTCAGGACCGCCTCGAACGTTTTGGAGGATTGAGATGCAAGCCGCGCCTGAAGCGTCCTGGGAGGACAATTGAGATAAGTGGCGATCTCGTCCAGTGAAACGCGGCGCTTGGGCATCAGTTTTTCGATCGCCGCGCGGGTCTGTTCCAAGGTGCCCACGTCTGGAGAGGGCAGTTCCGCCATCATGCGCTCGCCATAGCTCTCCAGGACGGCGCGAAGTCCCGGCTCGGCGCGCGCGATGGGTTGCCTCAAGGTGGCCGCATCGACATGGATCGCATTGCGCCCGGCAAGGAAGTTGACATTCTGCCCAAAGACGTTGCGCACTTCCGCGTTGTTCAAAGGGGCGTTCTGCATTTCGACTTCGAGGGGTTGCCAGCCAGGGTTCGCGATGATCATTTTCAGGCGCAATGTGAGTAGCGCCGTGGCGCAACTCCCAAATTGCGTGAAAGGAGATCCGATGGTGTCGGGCCATCTCCACCACAAAACGCCACCTCTTGGGCTTTCCTCGAACGTCATCCGGCGCGGTTGACCCAGTAAAGGCACAAAACGAGCGACCGTGCGCATGGCGTCTGCGACCGTGCTCGAGTGAACAAACAGAAATCCCAGCACGCCTGTTCCGCCAACGGGAAAGTCACGGGCAAACTGAATACCCAGTGCCGGGTCTCCAGCGGCTGTGGAGGTTTCTTCGAACAGGCGGGCGACAGCGTCGAGGCGCAGATTACGCTCAGGGTCGGTAATGTCAGCAGGCGTGAGACCGGCGTAGGCAAAAATTTCCTTTACTGGAAGCCCTCTGCCTTCCAGAAATCTGTCAAAACCCTTCAAGATGATTGCGCGTACTACGGGAGTCGAATTGGACATGATCTTGAAGGTCGTTGAATTTGGGCGGACACGGGAATGTGAGTAGGCGTATGATATTTCCAAGCTGGTAGATGCGTATACGATCAAGGAATCTTGCGCACACAGTCAAGCGCTGAATTATGAATTCTTATACAGCCTCTTGCTTCAGCATAATCACATCGCCAAGTAGGTTTTTTATCTGGTTCCGGAACCGGGAGGTTTATTCAGTGGCCAAGAAAACACGCATGTTCATCGCATCCAACAGCACTATACATCTTCTTCATAGGGCGGGCCAACTCGCCGACGAAGCCTTTCTCTCCGCGCTCGGAAGAGATGGCATCACGGCCCGTCAGTTCATCGTCCTCGACATCGTGGCGCGCGAGGACAATCCGAGCCAAACCACGATTTGCGAGCTATCAGGCATTGACCGTTCGACGCTTGCAGACATCGTGCGCCGGTTGGTTTCGCGCGGTCTTCTTGCGCGTAAGCGCACGCGCGAGGATGCACGGCGCTATGCGGTGCGGATTACAGATGCCGGACAGAAGGTTCTCGACGTCGCCATGGGTGTTGCCCGCGATGTTGAAGACAGCGTCTTGGGCGTCCTGCCCTCGAGCCAGCGGGCTGATTTCCAGAACGCACTGCGTTTGATGGTGGAGAAGCTCCAGGTTCGCCAGGAGCAGTAGGCGCATCTGTGATGACGTCCTTGTGAGTGCGCCCTATACTGGCGTCATGAGCAAGTCATTTTCTGTCAGACCCGATGCCGCGTCTACCTCGAGCCCCGAGGAGGACGCGGCGCCCGTCGCCAAGGGTAGTCACGTCTATCTCATCGACGGTTCTGGGTACATTTTCCGGGCATTTCATGCGCTCCCACCGTTGACGCGCCCTTCCGACGGGCTTCCCGTCGGTGCGGTGCACGGCTTTTGCGCCATGCTTTGGAAGCTGCTGCGCGAGAGCAAGGCGTCTGAGGCGCCAACTCATATCGCGGTCGTGTTCGACGCGGGTCGAGAGACATTCCGCAACAAAATCTTCTCGGACTACAAGGCTCACAGGCCCCCGCCGCCTGAAGAGCTGGTGCCGCAGTTCGCGCTCATCCGCGATGCCGTCCATGCTTTCAACGTCGCCTGTGTCGAGCTTGACGGTTACGAAGCGGACGACATCATCGCAACCTATGCGCGCCAGACGGTCGATGCAGGCGGAGAGGCGACGATCGTCTCGTCGGATAAGGATCTGATGCAACTCGTCGAGCCGGGCGTGATCATGCTCGATGGCATGAAGAACAAGCGCATCAGCCGCGATGAGGTGATTGAAAAGTTTGGCGTGCCGCCCGGCAAGGTCGTGGATGTGCAGGCCCTCGCCGGGGACTCGATCGATAATGTTCCGGGCGTCCCCGGAATCGGCGTCAAGACCGCTGCCGAACTGATCAACGAATACGGCGATCTGGATAGCCTGCTGGCGCGGGCGGGCGAGATCAAGCAGCCCAAGAGGCGGGAAAAGCTGATCGAGTTTGCCAATCAGGCGCGGTTGTCGCGCGATCTGGTCATTCTAAAGAATGATGTGCCTGTCGATACCCCACTTGAAAGTCTGGCGGTGCGTGATCCCAAGCCAGATGAACTGCTGGCCTTTCTGCGGCGCATGGAATTCAGCACGCTTACAAAGCGGATTGCAGAAGGATTGGGCGCGCCGGTGCCTCCGCCATTGGAGGTTTCGGTTGGCAGCTCGATAAAGCCAGCCGGTGGCCAATCCGGCGCGCAGCCCGCCGAATCGCGCGTCGCGAAAGCTGCCGTCTCCACGCCCGCGGGTGCGACGCCCTCGGCCAGCGTCGCTTTCCACCACGCCGCTGTTCTCAAGTCTCCCATCGATCCTGCGTCGAGTACGCTGATTACCAATCTGGAAAATCTCAAGTCCCTGGTGGAAAGCGCTCGCTCGCGAGGCCGTTTTGCGGTCAGCGTCCACACTGCAGGGCCCGACGCCATGCGCAGCGAAATTGTGGGACTTTCGTTCGCGCTGGCCCCTGGAAACACTTCTTATGTACCGCTGGGTCATCGCACGGGCGCGAGCGATCTGTTCGCGGGCAGTGGGCTTGCGCCGGGTCAGATCGATACAAGTCAAGCCATCGAGGTTCTCAAGCCGCTGCTCGAGGATGAGGGCGTCCTGAAGATCGGCCACGACCTGAAGTCCGGACTGCTGACGTTGGCCTGCCACGGTGTCAATGTGGCGCCATGCGACGATGTCATGCTGGTGTCTTACACACTGGATGCCGGCAAGGGCGGGCACGGTCTGGAGGAACTGGCTGAACGTCATCTCGGTCATGCCGCAATGAGCCTTGAACGCGTTCTGAGCCATGCGGCCGGCGCCAAGAAGGCGGACCGTTCCTTCGACGGCGTGCCCATCGCACAGGCGCAGGCGTACGCCGCTGAATGTGCAGACATCGTGTTGCGGCTGTGGATGAAGTTGAAGCCGCGCCTGGCGGCCGAGCGCATGACGCGCGTTTACGAAACGCTGGAGCGGCCACTCGTTCCTGTCATTGTGAACATGGAACGCGCCGGGATCGAGGTCGATCCAGCCATTCTGGCGCGCCTGTCGGGCACCTTCGCGCAGCGCGCCGCCCAGGCGGAAGATCGCGTCTGCCAGCTTGCCGGGCAAAAGTTTAACCTGGGTTCTCCCAAGCAGCTGGGAGAGTTTCTGTTCGATACCTTGAAGTTGCCGGGTGGCAAACGCACCAAGACCGGGCAATGGGAGACCCGCGCCGGAACCCTCGATGATCTGGCTGCCAACGAAGATCTGCCCGAAGATGCCCGTCTTCTCATCAACACCATGCTGGAGTGGCGCCAGCTTACCAAGCTGAAGTCGACCTATACGGACGCGCTGCCGAACTTCATCAATCCGCAGACACACCGCATTCACACCAATTATGCGCTCGCTGCCACGACGACCGGCCGGCTTGCCTCATCCGATCCCAATCTTCAGAACATTCCCGTGCGCACGAAGGAAGGGCGCGAGATCCGCACCGCCTTCGTCGCGCAGGCAGGTCACCAGCTCGTATCGGCCGACTACTCGCAAATCGAGCTGCGCGTGCTGGCTCACATCGCGAACATACCCCAGCTCAAGAAGGCGTTCGCGGACGGATTGGATATCCACGCCATGACGGCGTCAGAAATGTTCGGCGTACCCATCAAGGACATGCCGGGTGAAGTGCGCCGGCGCGCGAAGGCCATCAACTTCGGCATAATCTACGGCATCTCGGCGTTCGGTCTGGCCAACCAGCTTGGCATCTCCAAACAGGAGGCCGGCGAGTACATCACGACGTACTTCAAGCGCTTTCCCGGCATTCGCGACTATATGGAGGCGACGAAGAAAGCCGCGCACGCCAACGGCTACGTGGAAACCGTTTTCGGGCGGCGCATCCATTATCCTCAGATCAATACCAAAAACCCCTCCATGCGCGGCTTTCTCGAGCGTGCGGCCATTAACGCACCGATCCAGGGCTCGGCGGCCGACATCATCCGGCGTGCCATGATACGTATGGCGGCAGCAATAGGCGCAGCCAAGCTTCAATCCGCGCGCATGCTGCTGCAGGTTCACGATGAATTGGTCTTCGAGGTGAAGACCGCAGAGACGGCTGGGCTGATCGAGACCGCACGTGCCGTCATGGAGAAGGCGGCGGAACCCGCCGTTCGACTTTCCGTGCCCATCCACGTCGATGCCAAGGCAGCGGCGAACTGGGATGAAGCGCACTAGGGTCACGTAACAGCGAAAACTGGGCACCGTTACCATCCGTGAATTGCCGTGCGGCCGCTTTTTTCCTAAGCAGTTTCGATGTTTGATGGTCCTGTGTGGGGGGAACTTCATTGCTACGACAGCTTGCCCGGGGCACCACATTCGCAGTCGTCATGCTTATTGCAACGCTTTCGGTTCTCTGCCCGCAGCGTGCGCTGGCTGATACGGCCGACGCCGCGGCAGCAAAGTATTCGATCAAGGTTTTCATTTCGGAGCCCAAGGACGGCTGTTTCTCGTCGGGCTCCGTGGCCGCGATGAAATATTTCGTCAACCGGAGAATCCGCGAGCTCAACGCTCTGCCCGAGTTCTCCGATCGCCGTCTGCGCGCCGACATCTACAACGATTTGCGCGACAGCGACACGGCAATCGCCAACGTCAAGAAAGCGCTGGAAGATCCCACCACGCTCGCCATGATCGGCCTTTCGGGATCGAACCGGGGCAAGGCGGTGTTCGAGGCGGTTGGTGAGGAGATCGCAAAGCGCAATATTCCCTTCATAACCGATCAATCCGTAACGGGCAGCCTGGCGCCTTTTCCCAACGTCTTCACCATGCGTCCCTCGCAGGAAAGCGAGCGCGTGCCTGTTATTTCCCGTTTTCTGAAGGACGGAAAATACGCGCGTCCCGCCTTCATCGGTATCAGGGACAATCCAGGGTCGGCGGAGCTGGCGCGTCTTTTGCGTGATGGCCAAGGGGCACAGGCGCCGCTCGTCGCCGAGCATGCCATCCCCGTTAAAGACGGCGCGCCCTCGATGATGGACCTGAAAGCGGCCGTGCAGGACATCAAGGCAAAGGACGCGGACATCGTTCTCGTGCAGTTGGGGGCGGCTGCGATGGAAGAATTTCTCAAAGAGGCCACAGCCCAACAACTTCGCGCGCCGGTCTTCCTGCTGACTGACGGCGAGCGGATCTTCTTTTCTCAAGCGGCCAAGGATTACGACGCGGCGCTCTATCAGCTCGGCTGGTCGACGCTGCCCTTCGTCTACAACAGCCGCCTTCGCCGCCAGATGCTCGATGGCGGCGGCGCCCGCTGGTTGTTTGCCGACGTCAAGAATTCCTCCGCCCCAGGCTGGAAGGACGGCTCCTGTAAGATACCGCCCGAAGGCATCCCGGAAAATCCGCTCGATCCGGTCAACCTGCGCGCTATCAGCCGCGGCGCCGCCTATGGCGATATGACAGGCCTTGTCGGCGAAGTGGCCAAGCTGTCACCTCCTGAACTGAGCCTGGCCGAACTTCGCACGCGCATTATCGAAGCGATCAAGTCAGACTATGCGACGGGCCGCGGCGCCTATCGCGGCAAGTTCGATGACTGGTCGTTCCATTCGATGGGGCGGACCGCAAGCAAGACACCGATGATCCTCGTGAAAAACAGGGGCATGGACAGCAAGCGGCTTGCGGCGCGTCAGTACGCAAAAATGCGCAACGATACGCTGCGCGAGATCAAGACGATCTACATGGACGTCGATGTCACACGGCTGTTTCGCATCGATGATGACGAAAAGAGCTTCTTTGCCGAGTTCTTTCTCACCATGAACGCCGACAGCGGCATCCCGGTCTCGAGCATCAATTTTTCCAATGCCTTCTTGGATGCCGAAGACGGCGGGCCGAAATTGACCATCCAGCCACTCAACGAGGCCGCGGGCAGCGGGATTTATCCGGAAAATGTGCGCATCTACAAAATCACGGGCAAGTTCATGTCCCGGCCGGACTTCTCCCGCTATCCCTTCGATACGCAGCTTTTTTCCATCGAGCTGAAGCCGAAGGATGGGGAGGCCGCGTTCATCATCCAGCCGCCGCCTGCGGCGATGCGGGACCGCGTTCTGGAGACCGACGGCTGGGTTCTGCGTGATCAGTACGTCGGCTATGACGGGGACTACATACCCATTACGGATGCGCACTCCGACGCCAAGAGCATTGTGCCGTTCTACAAGGCGGAGTTCGGTTACGTCATGCAACGCGAGGCGACCGACTACTATCTGCGCGTTGTCATTCCGCTCGTTTTCATTCTGATTGTCGCGTTCCTGTCGATCTTCATTCCACGCGAGCATTTCGAGGCCATCGTCACCATCCAGGTGACGGCGCTGCTCTCGGCGGTTGCACTGTACTTCTCCATTCCGAAAGTCGGGACGGACGCCGCGACCGTCTCGGACCGCATCTTCCTTGTCGATTATCTTGCCGTCAGCATCATGATCGCGATTTCGATCGCGCGCGTGAACCCGCTGCTGCGCAAGGCACGGGGACTCGATCGGATCCTCAAGGCGGTGCATGTTCTAGGCACGCCGCTGCTCGTCGCTGTGCTGGCGTATTATCTCGCCAGCATGCACTTCAGCCAGCAGGCGCAGGTCTGGTACGGTCAGGATACGCAGATCTCCGACAGCGACACGGGTAACAATAAATAGTAAGTGCGGAGGTTGGCGGGTCACGCCGGAGGACTTCCCGGAGCCGTTCCGACTTTAGGGAGCACGGAACGGCACAAGGGCCTTTCATTTTTTCGCGCTTCTGATCGCAAAGCCGGTTCCGGCTTTGCCGCCAGACACTCTATGCTTTACGGATGGCCGCTCCGCGGCGCGTCGTAGCGGCCGGTTGCACCTTGCGGCCCGTCGGCTGAGGTCTGTGCATGGCCGCGAGTTCAGCCAGCGTATGCGCATCGAGCACCGAGATAAACGCCGCCAAGGCGTCCCCGAACAGCGATGACAGAGGACCGGTCTCCGCAGCCTCCTCGCCGACGATTGTAACGCTGGTTTCCTCCATGGCCGACACGATATCGCCTATACGGATATCCTTGGCGGGCTTGGCAAGGCGAATGCCGCCATTCGGCCCCCGGACGCTGGAAATGAAGCCCGCACGTGACAGCAGGTGCACGATCTTGAAGGCATTCTGATGCGTGATATCGATCCGGTCGGCCAGGGTCGCGACCTTGACGAGATCGTCCCCAGCGAGCGCACAATCGATAAGGATACGAATCGCATGGCCGGTCTGTTTTGTAAGGCGCATTCTTTTCGAACCCCATTCAATGTCGCGCGGAGGGACTCACGCCGTCCCTTAAGGAACAATTCCTAACCGTTTTGCGAAGGCATTGCAAAACTATACTATTTTGGTAAGTAATGGAACCCGTTTCGTACCCGCGCCGGGTCACAATGCTGGTGAATGGGGTCGCAATCAACAAAGTCTTGGGAGATCAAGAGATGACCAGAAGTGGCTTTTTCGGCGCGCTGCTTGCGCCCATGCTCGTTCTTGCCGGGGTGCCGTGCCAAGCTGCCGCACCTAAGCCGGCGGATGTCACGGCCGGCTACATGTCGCTTGCCGAACACACGTATTCTGTCGCGCTGCAAAAGGCCAAGGAACTGGGGGCTGCTATTGACAAACTGCTCGCAGCGCCCAGCCCAGAGACGCTGGCTGCCGCGCGCGCGGCCTGGAAGGAGTCGCGCCACCCTTACCAGCGGACCGAGGGGTTCCGTTTTGGCAACAAGATTGTGGACGATTGGGAAGGCCGCGTGAACTCATGGCCGCTCGACGAGGGCCTGATCGATTATGTCGACACGACATCCTACGGCGAGTCCAGCGACGAGAACCCCGCCTATACCGCCAACATCATCGCCAATAAGACGGTCAAGCTCGGCGATACGACGCTGGATGCCACCACCATCGACAAGGATCTGATCAGCAAACTCAATAGCCTGCTCGATGTCGAGGCCAATGTTGGCACCGGTTATCACGCGATCGAGTTTCTACTGTGGGGGCAGGATCTCAACGGAACAGGCCCGGGCGCAGGAAACCGTCCGGTGACCGATTACGATCTGAAAGCTTGCACGGGTGGAAATTGTGACCGCCGTCGCGCGTATCTCAAGGCAGCTTCCGATCTGCTCATTGATGATCTTCAGGAAATGGTCGGCAATTGGGCCGAAGGTGGCGCCGCGCGCAAGGAGTTGCTTGCAAAGTCGGAAGAGGATCAGCTCGCGACCATCCTGACCGGGCTTGGTTCGCTGTCCTATGGCGAGCTTGCGGGTGAGCGCATGAAGCTTGGCGTGTTGCTGCATGACACCGAGGAAGAGCACGACTGTTTCTCTGACGATACTCAGAACAGCCACTACAACGACCAGCTTGGCATGATCTCCATCTGGAAGGGCGAAGCCGATTTCGGCAAGCCGTTCAAGGTTGCCTCCATCGCCGATCTGGCGCGCGCCAAGGACCCGGACGCTGCCAAGCGGGTCGATGCCGCCATGGCGGTGTCCCTCGCCAAGCTGAAGGCCATCAAGGATAAAGCCGAGACGGGCGGCATGGCCTATGACCAGATGCTGGCGGCGGGCAACGAGGAAGGCAACAAGCTCGTTCTCGATGCGGTCGATTCGCTCGTAGCGCAGACGCGGGCCATCGAAGCTGTGGTTGCGGCACTTGGCCTCAAGATCACCGTGGAAGGCTCTGACAGCCTCGACAAGCCGGAGGCTGTTGGTGCCAAATAGCCCAAAGGGCGGCACGACAGGATCGAAGCGGGTATGGGCGCGCGAGCGCAAGTTTGGAAGCAGGCGTGTTTCTGCGCGGCGTTGATAGTGTGTTGTCTGGCCGGTCCGGCATCCGGAGCAATTTCAGACAACACACAACGCGTCTCTAATGTGCTGGAAAAGCTCGTTATTCCTGGCTTCGAGCGGCTTGAGAGGTCTGCCGCTGGATTGGCACCAGCCGTCCGCGGCTGGTGCGCAACGCGCAACGGTGCGGCGGACAAGAAAAAGTCCGCCGCGAAGGCTCAAGACAAGGCCTTTGCCGCGCTTGGCGCGGCGTTTCGCGAGACTGCGTCGGCCTGGGGCGGCGTGGAGTTTTTGCGCTTTGGCCCCCTGGCGGCGAAAGGCCGGCGCGAGCGGTTCGCCTTCTGGCCCGATCCGCGGGGCGTGGTAGCGCGCCAGTTGCGCCAGATCCTGGCGGCAAAAAATCCAGCGCTGTTAGAACCTGGCGCGCTCGCGAAGCAAAGTGCCGCGGTGCAGGGACTTCCGGCCCTCGAATTTTTAGTTGTGCCGCCCGAAGATCCAAGCGGCAAGGCGGCGCGCTTCTCGCAAGGCTCTGAGCAAGCAGACGAAAAGCAGGCCGCCGCGGATGCCGAAGGCGAGGTTTATCGCTGTCAGCTCGCTGGGGCAGTGGCGGACAATCTGGCCGCGCTTGCGCATGAGATCCGCGAGGCATGGACGCAGGACGGAGGGTATCGGCAAATCATGCTCGAAGCCGGCCCTGACCATAAAATCTACAAGTCCGACGCCGAGTCGGCGGGAGATCTGGTGCGGTCGCTGCTGACCGGCTTGCAGGTCATATCCGAAACGCAGGTGAAGCCGCGCGCCCGTGGTGCGGCCACTCAGACGGTAAAGAGCGCGAAGCCGGAAAAAAAGCCCAGCGGTCCCTTCGTGCGGATCAAGGCAGAGTCCGCCTACTTCGTAGGAGCCACGCGCGGGCTGAAGGCCCTTTATGACGGCCTCGATATGGAGGCCAGCCTTGCACCGGATAAACATTGGATGAAGAGTTGGGCTGCGGGCGCATGGCGCGCTATTCTGCGGAGCGACGGCGTCGGTGGGGCGGTCAAGCGCGCCCAAGCGGGTGCTGCCCCCTCGCGACGGGAAGTGGCCGGCCGCATAAACGGATTACGGCAACTGATCGGAAGGGAGATGGCCAATGCGGCAGGTATTCCAATCGGCTTCAACGAGCTCGATGGCGATTGACCGCAGAACCGTTTTGCTTGGCACGCTTTCGGTGATCGCGCTGGCGCGATTTGGTGGGCCCGCTGCGATCGCCGCGGACACTTTGCAGGCCGCTTTCGTCAGTGCCGCGAGAATGCCCGATGGTAGCTATGCGATTTTGTTGCTGGCCGCCGATGGCAACGTGTTGCGCCAAGTGCCGCTCAACGCGCGCGGACACGACATTGCGCTTCATCGCGCAACGGGCCGTGCCGTCGCGTTCGCGCGGCGGCCGGGCACGTTCGCAGTCGCGTTCGATTGTGCCGGCGCACGTGAGCCCGCTGTTTTCAATGCCATAGAAGGGCGCCACTTTTACGGACATGGCGCCTTCAGCACCGATGGCAAGCTCCTCTACGTCTCGGAGAACGATATCGCCAACGGCCGCGGCGTTATCGGAATTTACGATGTGGAGGCCGGCTACAAGCGGATCGGCGAACATCCAAGCCATGGCGTGGGTCCCCACGAGATCATCCTGCTGTCGGACGGCCGCACGCTTGCCATTGCCAACGGCGGTATCGACACGGTGCCTGAGGCGGGCCGGGCGATGTTGAACCTTGACGAGATGCAGCCCAATCTTGCCTTCGCGGACGCCGAAAGCGGCGCGCTTATTGCGCGTCACGAATTGAGTGCCGACCTCAATCGGCTGTCTATCAGACACATCGCGGCGGACGCGAACGGAGCGGTGTGGTTCGGCGGTCAATGGGAGGGTGACCTCGAGGCGACGCCGGAGCTGATCGGGCGGGCAACGCGTGACACGCCTATCCGCCTCATTACCCCGGCATCTGCGCTGGGCGCAGACCTGAAGGGGTACATCGGTTCGGTGGCCGTGGCCTGCGATGGCGGCATGATCGCGGCAAGCGCTCCGAAGGCCGGCCGCATCATCTATGTCAACACGGCAGACGGGGCCGTCGTAGACAATAGTCCGTTGCCCGACGGCTGTGGCGTGGCAGGTGAGGAGCATGCCCGTTTTTGTGTCACCTCGGGTCTGGGCGCCTTCCGGCACGAGGCTCCCGGCACGCGCATCTTGAGCGAGCGCGTGCTGGAAGGCATTGCCTTCGACAATCACTTGCGGCGATTGTGACGGCCTCGACTGCGTTGCAGACAGCTGACAACCTGAACGTATCTAATCCGCGCGCGCGAGGAAGGCTGCCAGATCCTCCTGCGTGTCGATATCGCGGGTGAT
This sequence comes from uncultured Hyphomicrobium sp., assembly GCA_964587445.1. GTDB lineage: Bacteria > Pseudomonadota > Alphaproteobacteria > Rhizobiales > Hyphomicrobiaceae > Hyphomicrobium_B. Next base: position 272,553 of record CAZPLQ010000004.1, on the reverse strand, counting down.
TTCGGCACTGGCCCATGGAAGAGGGAGCACGCGTGCCTTGTGAGCTTCCAGCAGGCCTTTGGCACCCTTGTCGCCGGTGAGTGTCGCGAGCGCACCAAATAAATCGGCAGGCCACAGCACGGGATGACCCTGGCTGCCGTCGGTCGCGACGGGATGGACGATGGTGCCGGGATTGCGCGCGGCGGCTTCGGCGAGGGCAGCAATCAGCGGCGCCGTAACCCCGGGCATGTCAGCCAGCACGATCATGGCTGCCTGTGCCGTGGAGGGCAGGGCGGTAATCCCCGCCCGGATTGACGTAGACAGGCCGTCGGCTGCAGCCGGATTCAGGACAAACCTCCAGCGCCCCTCTCCGGCTGCGGCGCGCACGGCATCGGCATGCGCGCCTACGATGACCACGATATCTTCGACCGGCCCAGCGGAGACCTGATCCAGGACCCGCGCAACCAGCGGGCGGCCATCCAAGGTTGCGGTCAGCTTATGCCCGCCTTCAAACCGCGAGGAGCAGCCAGCCGCCAGCACAATGGCCGCCAGGCCCGGAATTGGTGCGGGCGGCCTTGAGAGTTGTGCGGGGGCAGGCGTACTCATGGATGCCTACAAAGCACCTTGCACGCGGGTGCGCAAATGGCGCGATTGCGCGGCCCTGTGCGCCGGTCTAGAAGCGCAGCCCATGACAAAGATTTCCCTGAACGCTTCTTCCCATGTTGACGCCGGCGCCTCCCGTGCTCTGAAGACGAGTGCGCCCAAGGTGGGTTTCGTGTCGCTCGGCTGTCCCAAGGCTCTGGTCGACAGCGAGCGCATCATCACGCAACTTCGCTCAGAGGGTTATCGCATCGCGCCTGACTACGAGGGCGCCGATGTCGTCGTCGTCAACACCTGCGGGTTCCTCGACAGTGCCAAGCGGGAGAGCCTGGAGGCGATCGGCGAGGCCATGGCGGCCAACGGGCGCGTCATCGTGACCGGCTGCTTCGGCGTCGAGGAGAACCGCATACGCGACGCGTATCCTGGCGTGCTGGCCGTCACCGGCCCGCACCAGTACGAGCAGGTCGTCACGGCCGTGCACGATGCGGTGCCGCCGCTGCACGATCCCTTCGTCGATCTGGTGCCGCCTGAGGGGCTGCATCTGACGCCGCGCCACTACGCCTATCTGAAGATCTCGGAAGGCTGCAACAACCGCTGTTCGTTCTGCATCATCCCATCGCTGCGCGGCGACCTTGTCAGCCGCCCGGCCAACAACGTGATGGCCGAAGCCGAACGCCTCGTGAAGGCGGGCGTCAAGGAACTGCTCGTTATTTCGCAGGATACCAGCGCTTACGGTCTCGATATCAAGTACGCGCAAAGCCAATGGAAAGGCGCGCCTCTGGCGGCGCGTTTCCTCGATCTGGCGCGCGCGCTGGGCGATCTGGGCGCGTGGGTTCGCCTGCATTACGTCTATCCCTATCCGCATGTGGACGGCGTGATCCCGCTGATGGCGGAGGGCAAGATCCTTCCTTATCTCGACATCCCCTTCCAGCATGCATCGCCCAATGTGCTGAAGGCCATGCGCCGGCCCGCGCATCAGGAGAAGACGGCGGAGCGCATCCGGCGCTGGCGCGATATGTGCCCCGATCTTGCGATCCGCTCGACGTTCATCGTCGGTTTCCCCGGCGAGACGGAAGAGGACTTCGCTTTCCTGCTTCAATGGCTTGAGGAAGCCAAAATCAACCGTGCCGGCTGCTTCAAGTACGAAGCCGTTGCGGGCGCCAAAGCCAACGATCTGCCGGGCGCCGTTCCCGAGGAGATCAAGGAGGAGCGCTGGCACCGCTTCATGGAAGCGCAAAGGCGCGTCAGCGCGACCCTGCTCGCCCAAAAGGTCGGCCGGACCATCGATGTGATCATCGATGAGGTTGACGAGGATGGGGCGGTCGGCCGGTCGCGCTGGGATGCGCCCGAGATCGACGGCAGTGTTTTTCTCGATGGCGACCATGGCGTTAAGCCGGGAGACATCGTGCAGGCGCAGGTGACGCAAGCAGATGAATACGACCTGGAAGCCGAGCGGCTTTGAGCACGCCCAAGCCAGGATGGTACAGTTAACAAACCCTTAGAACTCTGGCGCTTTGCGCTCGAAATTGAAACACATTTCCGGCTCTGTTAACTGTATCTCAGAAGCCTGACGGCTAATGTGCCTTCGTCCGTGCAGCGATCAAGGCTGCTGGGCAGGTAGGGATTTGTTCCATGTTCCCCAGCCGGGAAACACCGGTTGATCCGGTCTCGTGCGTCCTTGCGTTGCGTCGCGCCTGTGGGCCGTTTTTGCGGTTCGCAAGGTTCGTGCTCGCCGGTGGGCTTGCGCTGGCGGCAATGGGCAATGATGCCAGGGCCAAGACGCCCGGTGGCGTCCATTGCCATGGCAAGACCTGCCATCGCGTTTCCACGCTCGCTGAGATGGACGGCAGCGTCGGCCGGTTCGGTGTGATGATGGCGTCGTTCTATGACGATTGCCGGACCGACCGCTTCAACACGTGTGGACTGACGAGTTCGGGCGAGGTGTTCCGTCCCGGCGAGCCGGACAATGCGGCAAGCCCCAACTTTCCAGACGGCACCGTGCTGCTGACGTTCAATCCCGCAACCAAGAAGGCGGCGGTGGTGCGGGTCAATTCAGCCGGCCCCTATTGGGGTGAGCGCAAGCTCGATGTGTCGCGTGCGACCGCCGAAAAGCTGGGCTTTCGGGAAAAGGGTGTGGCGGAGTTGATGGTCGCGATCATCCGTTCTCCCGACGAGATGGAAGCACGCTACCAGAAGAAGCGCCGCTATGCGCCTGTGCCGGGCTATATAGGCGTGTTCGCGTCCTTCGAGGCGGCACACGATGCGGCCATCGCGGGCCTATCTCTCAAATTTCAAGCGGGATCCCCTCAGATCACCGCGCGCCCCGGGCATAAGACGCGGTTGGCTGCCATCGAGCCGGAACCCGAGCTTCCGTCCTTGAAGGACCGGCGGGCTGATCTTCAGCCACGACCCTCACGCCAGGAGATGCGCCAGCTCACGATTATCTATCTGGACCCGGTGCCTCCACAAGAGGTGATCCCGGTTCAGACCGGCACGGAAAGCAGCGAGACGGTTCGCGCATCGCCGGCGGTGGATGGAGAAGCGCATGGGATTCTACAAGAAACTACGCTTGCCAAGCCGGCGATCCTCGAGACGTTCGAGCCGCATGGCGCCAGCGACGAGATCGTCATGCATCTGGAGGCGCCAATTGTCGTCGTCACTGCGCACGAACCGGCTTATTGGGGTCTGGGACTTGGCGTAACGATCGACTCCGGTGGCTTCTGGCACAAGCTGACGGCGTTTGTGGCCGAGGCGCGCCGGAGGGCACGGCCCCGCGGCGAGCCGTTTGTCCTGCCGGCCATGGCTGAGTGGCGCCCGCGTATCGAGATGTTTGTGCATGAGGCCCGGGCCAAGGCGCGCGCCGGCGTTACCCGATCGGGGCCGCTCTACGATCTGTTCGCCGACCTCAAATCGAAAGCCCAGGCCGTTCGCGATTGAGGCGCACGACGCAAAACCTGCACCGCTTGTAAGAAGGTCAGTGCAACTTGACCTGCGGCTCGGTGCGGTGGGTGATGAGGCGTGAGGTCGTGTCGAGCGCGACCTTGACGGGCCCGTGCAGCGCCATCTCGTGCATCTTGTAGAGCGAGCGGTACATCAGCTTGGCGAACAAGCCTTCGATCCGCATGGACTTGCCAGAAACAAAGCCCATGAGGCTTCCAACCGTCGTGTAATGCCCGAGCGAAACAAGCGAGCCGAAGTCGCGATAAACGAACGGCTGTAACGGCTCGCCGCGCAATTTGCGCGGGATCTGCTTGACGAGGTGCGAGGACTCCTGGTGTGCCGCCTGCGCGCGTGGCGGGATAGGCGATGTCTCGCCCTCCGGAACGAGATAGGCGGCGTCGCCGATGACGAAGATATCATCGTCCTTCGTCGTCTGCAGTGTGGGCCGTACAACGAGGGTATTCATTCGGCTCACTTCAAGGCCGTCGAGTTTGGAGAGCACATCCGGGCCTTTGACGCCGGCGGCCCAGACGACGAGTTCGGAGGGTAGGAAATCGCCGCTCGCCAGAGTCACGCCCTCATTCGTAATGCGCGTTACGCGGGCGTTTGTGCGCACCTCTACGCCGAGCTTGGTCAGGATGTTCATGGTTGCCGCCGATAGCCGCTCAGGCAACGCGGGCAGAATGCGGGGTGCGGCTTCGATCAAGGTAATCTTGATGTCTTTTTCCGGGTCGATCTTGTCGAGGCCGAACGCGACGACGCCGCGCGCAGTGCGATGCAGTTCTGCGGAAAGCTCTGTTCCTGTCGCCCCCGCACCGATGATGGAGACGTGGAGCTGACCGGGCCGCACGGGCCCCAACTGGGCGCTGGCGCGTACGCACGCATTCAGCAGGCGCTGGTTGAAGCGCTCGGCCTCTTCGGGCGTGTCGAGCATGATGGCGTTTTCCTTCACGCCCGGTGTGCCGAAATCGTTCGACACGCTGCCGATCGCAATCACCAGGATATCGTACTTGAAGGAGCGTTCGGGCGTGATTTCCCGCCCATCTTCGTCATAGGTCGCCGCCAGGTGGACGAGCTTTTTACCACGGTCGATGCCGGTCATTTCTCCGAAGCGGTACTTGAATCCATGCCAGTGACCCTGGGCCTGATACTCCAGTTCGTGCCGATCGACTTCCATGGACCCGGCGGCAATCTCGTGAAGCAAGGGCTTCCAAATATGGGTGCGCGCCTTGTCCACCAGAGTGATGTGTGCCTTGCCCTTTCGTCCAAGCTTGTGACCAAGCTGGGTGGCGAGTTCCAAGCCGCCTGCGCCGCCACCCACGACGATGATGCGGGGGAGGTTTTCGTTCGCCGTCTGCGCCGGAAGGGTCGTCATCATGTGCCTCTCAAGAATTTTTATTTCCAACGCGGATTGCCGGCTCACAGAGTGCGTGCGCGCACATCGACTCCGGCGCTAAAGCCGGAGTGAGTGTTAGCTGTTCACAGGGAGGAATTCCACTGCGCCAAGCGCCACTCCCGACCGTCAAGGAGGAGCGTCTTAATGCCTCGCGTCCTCGCCGCCGTTGCCACCTTAACCACGCGATTGGATAGGCTGCGCGGCTGTATACCAATAGATCTCAAAATCACGATTTTATGCTCCGCAGTCGTGTAGTTTCATGCCATGGATATTTTCCGGTCGATTTGCGGGCCTCGGTTGTGGATATGAGCTGATTAATTTTCGGCTCCCTTGCCTGCAAGAGATATTGGACGTTCGAGGGAGCCGAGGGAAATGTGCGGGTTTGCTGGGTTTATCGATTTCCCGCACGCACACACTGGTGACGGCCTGGAGCGGATCGTCAATGACATGGGCACCCGGATTGCCCATCGCGGCCCAGACGACAGCCATTTGTGGACAGACCGGGAAACCGGCGTCGCAATGGCGTTTCGCCGGCTGGCAATCCAGGATTTGAGTCCCGCAGGCCGCCAGCCGATGCAGTCGCGCTCCGGTCGCTACGTGATCATGTTCAACGGAGAAATCTACAACGCGCCGTCATTGAAAGCTGGCTTGGTTGCGGACGGGACGCAGCTTCGCGGCCACAGCGATACCGAGATCTTGATCGAACTCATCGATAGAATCGGATTTGCAGCCTGTATGCCACTTCTGCGCGGCATGTTTGCGATAGCCTGCTGGGACCGCCGCGAGCGCATGATGCATTTGGCGCGCGATCCTCTCGGAAAGAAGCCGCTCTACTTCGGCTTTCATGGCGGGACGTTCCTGTTTGCGTCCCAGCCCAAGGCGTTTCTCGCCTCTCCCCAATTCAAGCCCGAGATCGATCGCAACGCACTGTGCTCATTCTTCAGGTTTGGCTACATTCCCGCCCCCCATTCGATCTACCAGGGCATCGAGAAGCTTCGCCCCGGCGAAATGCTCGACATCCAGGACGGGCGTATTCTCAATCGGAGAAAATTCTGGGATGCGGCCGAGAGTGCGAGGGCCGCAGCGGCGAACACTCCAAAACTCGGCGATGCGGAGGCCATCGACAGGCTGGAAACGCTGATCGAATTGGCGGTCGACCGCCGGCTGGCCTCGGATGTGCCTCTTGGCGCCTATCTGTCGGGCGGCATCGACAGTTCGACGGTCCTGGCGATCATGCGTGCGCGCGCGTCAGGTTCTGTGAAGTCTTTTTGCATCGGGTTTGGCGACACGCGGTACGACGAGTCGCGTCATGCCGAGGACGTCGCCAATCACCTGAAGCTTGAACATCACACGCTCCACGTCACGCCCGGCGACCTTCTCCAAGCCGTCTTCGAGATGCCCAACGTCTACGATGAACCGTTCGCCGATCCTTCGCAGGTTCCAACTTATATTCTGTCACGTTTGACGCGAGGTCACGTCACCGTTGCCCTGTCGGGGGATGGGGGGGACGAGCTTTTCAGCGGCTACACGCGCTATGCGAAGCTTGAAAAAATCTGCCGGATGGCGGGGCGCGTGCCTTCTGCATTGAAACCGGGGGCCGCGCACCTGATCCGCACCGTGCCGAAGGCCGTATGGAATGGTGCGGAGACCGTCATGCATCGCGACTATGGACAAAGCCCGCTCGCCGCGCGCGCGCAAAAATTCGCCGATGTGCTGCAAGCCGTCAGGCCGGAATTGATCTATCGCGACCTCGTCGAGCAATGGCCGGATCCGGAAAATCTGGTGATTGGCGGCCGAGAGCCGCTCGATCCGGTTTGGATGGGCGCGCTTGGCATCGGAGCGTCAGATCCTTCGCGCCTTGCGCAGCTTCTCGATGTGTATTCCTATCTGCCGGAAGACATCCTGGTGAAGGTCGATCGGGCCAGCATGGCGGTGGGACTTGAGGTTCGCGCACCTCTGCTCGATCAGGACATCGCCGAGTTCGCATGGGGCTTGCCGCAAAATCAACTCGTGCGCAACGGCGCCGGGAAGTGGCTGCTGCGCCAAGTGCTCTATCGCCACATTCCGGCGGAGTTGGTTGACAGGCCGAAGATGGGCTTTGCATTTCCTCTTTGCGAGTGGCTGCCGGGAGCGCTGCGCGATTGGGCCGAAGATTTGCTGGATTATTCGAAAATGGCCGCGGCAGGATATCTCAATCCTGGACTTGTCCGGTCCATGTGGGCAGAGCATCTGAGCGGCGCGCGCGATTGGAGTTATCGGCTGTGGTGCGTTTTAATGTTCGAATCCTGGCGCCGGCAATTGCCGGTCTGCCGCTCCAGCCAAGTCGAGTTCGATCATGTCTGATCGCGCGGCAATCCTGGGTCGGAATCTGCAAAAAGAAATTAAAAGACTATCAGGAACGGCTGGTCTTCTGATTAACTCTGAATTCATATACGATCCAAAATTGCTTTCTGAGCTTACGCGAAAGAGCTATGAAAGCAGCAATCCAAAATCTTGTAATAGTGATGGAAAATGTTGCATTCCTCCGTGACGCAATTCCAGTCGTTTTCGCCTTCAGAGCGCGGCGAGAGACACGTACTCGTTGTCGGCGGTGCCGGTTACGTCGGCAACGTTCTCATTCGCCAGTTGCTGGCACTCGGGTATCGGGTGCGATGTCTTGATGCTCTCTATTATCCGACGGGCAATACGATTGCGCCGCTCATGGATAATCCCGATTTCTCGTTTGTCCGCGGCGATCTGCGCAACATCGACGTGGTTCGGGAAAGCCTTCATGACATTACCGACGTCGTGCTGCTGGCTGCGCTGGTCGGCGATCCGATTTCGAAGAAGTATTCCGATCTCACCAGGGAGGTGAACGGGACGGCCTCCCGTCGTCTGTTTACAGAGCTTGCCGGCCGTGGGGTGAAGAAGTTCATCTTTACATCGACTTGCAGCAATTATGGCATCCTGGAAAGCAATCAACCTGCCACCGAGACCTCGCCGCTCAACCCGCGCTCCGTCTATGCGGAGACGAAGGTTGCCTTCGAGGAGTACATAACCAGTCAATCCAACGCGACCGACTTCTCGACGACTGTTTTGCGCCTTGCCACCGCGTTTGGCCTGTCGCCGCGCATGCGCTTTGATCTGACGATATCGGAGTTCAGCCGCGAGATTGCGATGGGCCGGGAACTCCTTGTCTATGACGAAGCGACCTGGCGCCCCTACTGCCACGTTGTCGATATCGCGGACTCCATCATCCGCGTCATCGAGGCGCCGGCCGATGTCGTGTCGAGGCAGATCTTCAATGTCGGGGGCAATGAAAACAACTTCACCAAGAAGATGATCGTCGATGAGCTGATCAAGCGTGTTGCGGATGCCAAGGTCACCTACAAGGCGGGTGGTTTCGATCAGCGCGACTATCGCGTCTCCTTCGACAAGATCCGTGCCGCGCTCGATTTCGAGCCGAAGTACAGCGTTCCGGACTCCATCGAAAAAGTGGTGTCTTGCGTCCGCACAGGCTTCTACGCCGACGTTGAAGACAACAAGAACTTCTATGGCAACTACGTCGTCGCTCAGTGAGCGCCCAGCAGTTCCACGCAGTAATCGGCAAGTGCTAGAGAAGACGTAAGACCAGGGCTTTCGATGCCGTAAAGGGCGACCATGCGGGGTATGCCGTGCTTTTCCGGGCCGTGAATCTCGAAGTCGGCCGGCGGCTCTCCCTTGGATGAGATTTTAGGCCGTATCCCGGTATATCCCGGCTCGAGCGCGTTATCTGGAAGTGCTGGCCAGTATCGTCGTATCGCGTGTTCGAAATCCGTCCGCCGTTTACCGCCGGAATCATCGAACGTGTAATCGATGTGATCGATCCATTGCACGTCCGGCCCAAATCTGGCGGTTCCTTGCAGGTCCAAAGTCAGATGCGTTCCAAGCCCGCCATCGACGGGTACGGGATAGACGAGATGCCGGAACGGCGCGCGTCCTTGCAAGGTGAAGTAATGTCCTTTGGCAAAACGCGTCTTGGGCGGTTCATATCCGTTGCCAAAAGGCAGTTTGTCACGAAGGCTGGCCATGCCGAGCCCACCCGCTACGAAGAGATTTCGTGCGGTTAGTTTTGAAATGTCGGTTCCACTCGCTATCTCCAGCTCGAAGGTTCCATCGGACAGGCACAGCGCGCTTTGCAACTGCGATCGCAGAACGACGGAGCCGTTTCCTGCCTGAAGGCAGCCTTCAAGCGCCTTCATCAAGGCGTGGCTGTCGATGATGCCGGTGGAGGGCGAGAATAGAGCGGCGGCGCAAGCAACTTCCGGCTCCAGCGCCCGGGCGTCAGCAGCCGTGAGCCAGCGAAGATCCTCGACCCCGTTGGCCTGAGCCAGACTCTCGAATTTCTGAAGCATAGCGATTTCAGCAGAAGCGGTGGCAACGATGAGCTTCCCGATCCGCTTGGCCGGAACGGCGTTCTGTTCGGCAAATTCGTAGAGACGCTTGCGCCCGGCAACGCAGGCTTTCGCTTTGAGGGACCCTTTCGGATAATAGATGCCGGCATGGATCACCTCGCTCGATCGCGAACTCACTTCCCGCCCGACATCCGTGTTGCGCTCAAAGACAATCGCTTCCTGTCCTTTATTGGCACATGCAACCGCAATGGCGAGGCCAATAACGCCGCCGCCGATGACGGCAGTCTCAATGTCCGGAGGATGCGCCATGTTTGGAATGAAGCTCGTGCTATGCGCCTTGAATTGCATTGTAGGATTGCACGATCCGTTCCTACAAGCTTTGAAATCGTCTCTGCTGGGCACTGAACGGGAAGCAAAAAAGACACTTAATAGCCTGGACATCTTCGGCGGCGCAAATAACCAAAGGCCTAAAAAGTAGTATGACTTTGGCCAGATATTCGGCGGGATCGAGTAGATATGCGTATATAGTGGAGAACGCTTTTAACGAAATGATGCATCTCTCTGAGAGAAATTGAGCAGCCATGCGGGGGGATGCTTTGAAAGCGGCTGTCTTCTATAAATTCCGTTTGAAGAACGTCGGGTAGATGTCCGTTAGAATCCACGATCACCATATGACCACGCCCCGCAGCGCCGCCGAGAGCCGGATAATGGTTGTTTTTGGCACACGGCCAGAGGCAATCAAAATGATGCCTGTGGTCTTGGAGCTGCGTCGCCGGAAAGGATTTCAGCCGATCGTCGTGTCGACCGGTCAGCACCGCACAATGCTCGATCAGGTGTTCTCACTGTTTGGCGAAAGCCCCGACATCGACCTCGATATCATGACTCCGGGGCAAACGCTTTCCGATATTACCGCCCGGGTTCTGCAAGAGATGTCGAAGGTCTATGTTGCCAATCGCGTCGATCGCGTCCTGGTGCATGGCGATACTACAACGGCCATGGCCGCCGCGTTGGCGGCATTCTATGCCCGCGTTCCGATTGGTCACGTGGAGGCTGGATTGCGCTCCTACGATCTCACGCGTCCCTGGCCTGAAGAGTTCAATCGTGTCGCGATTGACTGCATCGCCGACGTGCTCTTTGCGCCGACCGAGGTTTCCGCTGTCAACCTGCGCAACGAATACAACCGCCGGGGGCAGATCGTCGTGACGGGCAATACCGGAATTGATGCTTTGATGCATGTTTCCGGTCGGCTTGATCGCGATGGCGCGCTGGTGCGCGAATGTGAAGCGAGGTTCAGCTTTCTCAATCCTGAGCGCCAGCTCATTCTCGTCACAGGCCATCGGCGCGAGAGCTTCGGCGATGGCTTCGAGCAGATTTGCGATGGGCTTCTTTCGCTCGCCGAGCGCGATGACGTCGAAGTTTTGTATCCGGTCCATCTCAACCCCAATGTGAAGTCGGTGGTCGAGAAACGCCTGTCGGGACGCAGATCCATTCATCTCATCGATCCCGTCGAGTATGTCCATATGGTCTACCTCATGAGGCGGGCGCGTATTCTGCTGACGGATTCCGGTGGCATCCAGGAGGAGGGGCCCGCTCTCGGCAAGCCGGTTCTCGTGATGCGCGATGTTACCGAGCGCCCGGAAGCTGTGGCGCTCGGCGCCGTCGAACTGGTTGGGTGCGATCCGAACCGCATTCGGCGGGTCGTGGATCGATTGTTGGACGACGCGAGTGAATATCGCAGGCGCGCCAAGCCGTGCTTTCCCTATGGGGACGGAACTGCGGCGCGCCGGATCGTAGATGCCATCTCAGAGAAGATCACAGCATGAGCAAAGTTTGTGTCGTAGGACTTGGTTATATTGGATTGCCCACTGCCGCCATGCTGGCGAGTGCCGGGCACACCGTCATTGGCTTCGACATCAACCCCGATGTCGTCGCCAAGGTGAACCAGGGACATGCCCATTTCCGTGAACCCGATCTGGAGATGCTTCTCGCGGCCGCGGTGAAGACTGGGCGGTTGACGGCGCAGCTCACCCCCGCGGAGGCGGACTATTACATTATCGCGGTGCCAACTCCGTTCAAGGACGGCAAGAAGCCCGATCTGTCCTACGTGGATGCCGGCAGCGATGCCATCGCGCCCTACCTGCAGCCCGGGTGCACGGTGATCCTGGAATCGACGTCGCCGGTGGGCACTACCGAGCGGATAACCGCCCGGCTGGCGGAGAAGCGCAAGGATCTTGTCTTTCCGGCTTATAAGACAGAGGACCACCATGAGGGGCAAGTTTATGTCGTGCATTGCCCTGAGCGCATCCTGCCCGGCCAAATGGTCCGGGAGTTGGTCTCCAATGACCGCATCATCGGCGGCATGACGGAATTCTGCGTGGCGAAGGCGGCTTCACTCTACGAAACCTTCGTAAAGGGCACCTCCTACAATACCGATTGCCGCACGGCGGAATTTGTCAAGCTGATGGAGAACGCCTATCGCGACGTCAACATCGCATTCGCAAACGAGGTTTCTCTGATCTGCGATCGTCTCGACGTTGACGTCTGGCGCGCGATCGAACTCGCCAATAAGCATCCGCGTGTGGCGATCCTGAAGCCGGGACCTGGAGTCGGCGGACATTGTATTGCCGTCGATCCCTGGTTCATCGTGGATTCAGCGCCCGAGCAAAGCCGGCTGATCAGGTCGGCGCGAGAGATCAACGATCATAAGACGGATTATGTGTACGATCGTATCTTGCACGCGGCTGGCCGTTTCCGAAATCCGGTGATCGCGTGTTTCGGCGTGACGTATAAACCGGATGTCGACGATCTTCGCGAAAGCCCGGCGCTGCACATCGTCGAGCGGCTGCTGCGGAATTCCAAGTTCAAAGTCCTCGTTTGCGATCCGATGTTAAAAGACCTCCCTCCAAAAATGGCGGCCCACCCGCGGCTCAAGCTCGTCGATGCGGAGACTGCCAGGGCCGAGGCTGACATCGTCGCATTTCTTGTCGGTCACAAGAAGTTCCGCAGCCTCCAGCCGCAGAAGTTCCTGGAGAAGGTTGTGGTCGATACGATAGGTCTGATGGCGGTTCCGTGAGCCCATTGGGGCATGTGAAAAGGACTTGACGCCTGGATGGCCGGTTCGCCGCGCTGTCGGCTACTATTGTGCCGAGGGGGTCTTGCCCGGCGGTGACGCATTCTTGAGCGCCGCTTTTGCGAGAGCATACAGGATCCCGCACAATAAACCCAAGACGGCCGCGATTCCGAGAATATTGAAGGTACCCAACCCTGAGGGAATCGTGTTGGCGCGGGCCGTCACGACGTAGCCTAGCGCCGCGAGCTCGTTTTCATTTGGCGGATTGCGGTTTTGCTCTTCAAGCAGCGCACTTTCAGCTCGCTCGAGGCTGTCTTTGGCGCGTGCTATGTTTGGGTGCTGGGCACCGTAGACCAGCTGTAGACCGGTCAGTTCGGTACGTGCGGCTTCAACGCGTGCAGCGAGTTTCTGTATGCGCCGGGCATCGACGAATTCAGCGACGACCGCGTTCGCAATGCGCGCAGCCTCCAAAGCAGAGCCTGCAGTATAATCTACCGTAATGATGTTGGAGCGCGGTTCATTTCTGACGGCGAGACGGGCCATCAGCTTTTTGGTTGCTGCGTCCTCGTTGGAGGGTATGACGTACTGGATCGGAAAATAGTCGTTCCACTCGCTGTTGCGCCATTTTTCCAGGTACTCCGCCAGCCATGAACGCTGTTGGAGCTTGTCGAAGCCCAATCGCAGGACAACCTTGTGAGCAAGCGCTTCCGACCCGAGAAAAGCCGCAGCATCGGTCGCTGCGGTCGGTGACAACGTCACAATCTGTGTGGAATTGCTCTGGGCATCTTCCTGGCTGGAGCTTAGCTGGACGATGGCCCGCGCCGTGTAGACGGGCGACCGGAATAGAACGAAGACCATGGCTAAGAGCAGCGCAGCCACACAGATCCACGCGACCGCTCGTTTCTCACGCCAAGCAGCAAGCATAGTTCGATGAAGTGAGTTTTCATCGTTCAGTGGAAGCGCGTTAGAAGTGCTTCTGATCGAGTGCGGAACATTCTGCAGCATACTTTGAGGTACCGAGGAACTGGGACAGGTTGAGCGGTGGTGTTATTGGGCCTTCGTGTCTGTTGGCTTCTGTGAGTCCGGCCCGCTTTCTGATCTTTCGTGAGTCGCCGCTTGTGCGGCCGTGTTGCCGGACGTTAAGGTCGCATTTTTGACTTCCAGGATGTCACCAGGTTCCAGGAAGGTCGTGTCGTCGGCTTGGAACGAAGAGACAACACCGTCCCGGACGCGGGTTACTGTAATTACGAGCGCCGATCCGTCGACTTTCTGTCCTGCTACGGACGCCTTGAAATCGCGCAACTGCTGAGCAGAAGGCAGCGTGATGTCAATCTCACGAAGCCGCTTCTGAACATCCTGGAGCTGCGTCTGGACGCGGCTATTGTACGTCGCCTCGATATCATTGAGCTGGATCTCGAGGGCAAGGATCCTGTTGCTCAGCTGGAATTTGTCAGCTTTGAGCCTGTAGACGTTAGATTGCTTGCTGGCCTCGCCCAGTTGCAGCTCAATGACCGAGGCGGACTTACCCAACCCCTTATCGATAAGCCTCTTATACTCCGCCAATTGGGCCTGTACGATTTCAATCTGCTTCATTTCGGAAGCGATTTGACCATCGATGGCTTCACTCTCCATCTGAATCTGGGGCGTTTGTGACCGTACCGTACTCATCTGCTTGTCCAGAGCCGTTCTTTCGCTTCTGAAAGCCTCGGCTTCCTGCTTGATCAGCTTTGTGGTCTCGGGATCCTGCATGTCTCTTTCCGACAATGTTTCCTCAAACGTCTTGGCGCTGTCCCGCTGAGCCTCCAAGCGAGCCTTCTTGACGAGAAGAAGCTTGCGTTCAGCCTCCAGAAGGCGCAATCGCTCGTCGCTGACAACGAGGTCGGAAACCGCAGCGCCGGCGAACTGCTGGGCTAACCCGAGCCCTCCCGCCTGGGCGATCGCGCCTTTGACGATACTGCCAAAGCGGTAGGGATAGAGGCCGGGTGATCTCACGTCGCCTAGAACCTGAATAGGCCGCAGTTCAGAAATCTTCACGCTGACGACGGGCTTTTGCAGAATGCCATCCTCCAGCATGGCAACAATGCGCTCCTGGCTTTCCAGCACGGTCAGATTCATCACTTCCAGCGTTCCCAGGAGCGGAAGCAGAACATTCCCCGCGCCGTCTACCGCGAAGTCGCCGGACAGTTCGGGCTGACCGAACACCGTAATGGCAATCTTGTCGCCGGGAGCCAGATGATATTTGCGAATATCAATCGGACCTTCCGCTCGCGCGGGACACGCGATTGCGAGCAGGGCAATGAGAAGAGAGAGAATTGCAGGAACGATCCGGGCTTTGTGGGTCGACAATTTCGTCATGCGAGAAATCCGCCATTTCTAAATCGTCCTTGACCACCACCCCGGCACGTTCGGCATCGTATCCGTACTGTAATGGGCAGCCCATGCGTAGCCATTCTTTATACTCCGGAGTCTTGGCCGTGTCACAACCCGGTCAGCGGATCCTGAACGCCGCACGTAACGGATCGCCACTATACGTGGTTAGTTGAATTCATCGGTGTTTCAACTTTCAGTTTCTTGAAAAATAGCTAATGGTTAAGGTAAGCTTCAATTGTAAGATGTTTTTTATGTCGATCCGAACGCTAGGGAGGTGGGCCGTCGATTGAAGACGAGAAATATGGAGACACATTGTGGAGCCGCTTGGCCAGCGGTGAGGATCTCAAATTGAAGATCTCAAATAGTGGCTGCATCTTTGGTGTTTGCCCCAATTGGGTAAGGCATTGCGGGACTGAGCGGCGCTGTGATTGACCGCGAGTGCTGCTGGCTAATGTGCTCTGGTCCTAAGCGAAGCGTGGTGCCGATGTGTGTGCGTTGAGCGTTGAAAGGCAACGCGCGTGCTGCTGGATTGCTGCTGGCCGAACCTCGGCGTCAGAATTCCAATGCTCAAAAATGCGGCACGCAAAATCAAGCCCAAAGCGGAGGTCCTAGATTGCATCGGGTAAATCACGAGAGATGATGCGACGCGATTCTCCATCTTTGCCGGATTGTCGGGTCTTTGTTTGCTGGAGTTTTGTTTGCTGGAGTCAGGTGTGACAGTCTCGTGAATGATCCAGCCGGTCCCGATCATCGTACAAATCGAATGCGGAAAAACATGCAACGCATCGCGAAAGTGACGCACGTTCAGAAATTCTTTCAGGGTTAAGCATAATAGCTGATAATTGAGTAGATTGACGCTTTGTTGTCGTTGCCTAAAGAGAAAATTTACGTCTAAGTTTGGCGAGTATTCTAGTGCCAGCGTAGAGGACTTTTTATGCAAGTCGTTATTCAGTGCGGGGGTAAAGGCACGCGACTCCGCCCCTACACATCTGTTCTGCCAAAGCCATTGATGCCTATCGGTGCCCGGCCTGTTCTCGAATTGCTATTGAAGTCACTTCGGCGTCACGGCCTCGAGGAAGTCTTTATTACGACCGGCTACCTCGGCCATCTCATTCAGAGCTTCTGCGGTGACGGGCATCAATGGGGAATGAGCATCCATTACACCACAGAACCCGAGCCGCTCGGCACCGTCGGAGCGCTCGCCCTGCTGCGTGATCGCATTAATGACACGTTCCTCATGCTGAATGGGGATGTGCTGACGGATATGGATCTGCGCAAGCTCACCGCTTGCCACCATGGTCACGGCGGTCCCGTGACGATCGCGACGACTTTGCGCACGACGCGGATGGACTACGGCGTGATCGAGGATACCGATGGACGTGTCACGCGCTTCCTGGAAAAGCCGATTCTGCAGCACCGCGTCAGCATGGGCGTCTATTGTATGGAACCTTCCGTAATGTCCCTTGTGCCTCCGGGTACACCATTCGGCTTTGACGATATGGTCTATGGGATGATGGCGCGGCAACTTCCGGTCCATACCTACCACCACAACGGGTTGTGGCTGGACATCGGGCGCGTGGAGGACTTCCAGAAAGCCCAAGACATGGATTGGGACGGCGACATGATGCCGTCGCAAGCCGTGCTCACCTGAAAAGTTTCGCTTGAACAGGGCTCGCTGCGCTGCCCGGTATCCCACCATAAGAGTATCTATCCCCATGCTGAGTGTTTCTGAGCCTTGCCTCGGGCAAGATGAGAAAGATGCCTTAATTGCGGTGATTGACAGCGGCTGGATCACGGCGGGTGAGAAGGTCCGCCAGTTCGAGCAGGCCTTTGCCGCATTGCACGAAGCCGAAGACGCGGTTGCGCTTTCCTCTTGCACCGCCGCACTTCATCTCATTTTGCTCGGGCTTGGTCTTGGGCCAGGCGATGAGGTTCTCGTTCCGGCCATGACGTTTGCGGCGACCGCCAACAGCGTTCTCTACGTGGGCGCAACGCCGGTCTTCGTCGATATCGAGTCTGTCGATGTGCCGCTCATGTCGCTGGAGGATGCTGCCGTAAAGTGTACTGCCAGGACCAAGGCAATCATCCTCGTTCATTACGCTGGATATCTGGCAGACCGGGAGAAATGGCAGGAATTTTCGGCCAAGCGGGGGATCATGCTTGTCGAGGATGCCGCCCATGCTTCCGGGTTGAAAGAAGCCGGCACATTCGGAGTTGCCGCGGCCTTTAGCTTTTACGGCAATAAGAACATGACAACCGCCGAGGGGGGTGCGGTGATCGCTCGGGAGCCGGGTCTTCTGGACCGAGTCCGGCAGGCCCGCGGTCACGGTCTCACGAGCGCTACGTTCCAGCGCCACGGCAGCTCAATGCCCGGCTACGATGTCACCATGCTGGGTTACAATTACAGAATTGACGAGTTGCGCGCCGCAATCGGGCTTGTGCAGCTCAAGAAACTGCTGGGTTGGAACGAGCGCCGCCGTCAGCTTACGAACCGCTACAGGACGCTCCTGGCCGAGCGTGCTCAGCACGTCAAGGTTCCGTTTTCCGCCCCGCGCACGTCGGCCTGCCACATCATGCCCGTCGTCTTGCCCCGCGAGAGTGATCGCGCGGAAGTCATTGCGGCCATGCGCGCCTCTGGAGTACAAACAACAATCCACTATCCACCGACCCACTTGTTCTCCTATTATCAGAGCAAATATCCGGGTACCGAATTGCCTGAGACGGAGGACTTCGCCAGGCGTGAACTGACGCTTCCGCTTCATCCCAAGATGCAAGAGTGTGATGTGGATCTCGTGACGAGCGCCTTAGCGGACGCTCTTTAGTAGAGTAGAGGACCTGAGTTCCGTGGCTACAGTAACAACAAGCGCAGTACGCGGTGCAAACTTCGTTGAGGCAACGCGCCGCGCCTTGGATATCCTATTGGCTGCCGTAACCCTCATTGCGTTGTTGCCGCTGATGTCCCTCATCGCACTTGCGATCGTGTTGGAGAGTGGAAGACCGGTCTTCTTCTCCCATACGCGGCTCGGTCTCGGCGGGCGGCCCTTTCGGATGTACAAATTCCGCAAGTTCCATAAGGACTGCAGCTCCAACGGTCTTCAGTTGACGCTCGATGGCGATACGCGAATGACCAAGATCGGCCGCCTGCTGAGAGCGACAAAACTCGATGAGCTGCCACAGCTTTGGAACGTGCTGATCGGCGATATGTCCATCATCGGTCCACGGCCCGAGTCGACGGGCTACGCGGACTGTTTCAAGGATGGATTCGAAGACGTTCTTAAATATAAACCTGGAATACTCGGACCGACGCAAGTCAAATTCCGCGACGAGGCCGTGTATTTCCCCGCTGTGGGCGATATAGATGAGTTCTATCGGAAGGTACTCTTCCCGATCAAAGCGCGAATGGACCTCGATTATTACTCCGGGCGGAGTTTTCTGGGAGATCTGGGCTGGTTGGTGCAGGGTATTCTCGCAACGATTGGCGTGCATAAGCCTGCAGCACCAGATACATCCGGCGAACCCCAGAACACTGAACCCTCGAGAACGCGTGTGTGAGGACCCTACTCTGGCGAGACAGTAAAGAGTGAAATGTCGAGCGCATACGTTGGTGGCCAACGGCTAGGAGAGATCGGTCGTCCAAGCGCCTCTGCAGGCGGCGTCCTCATGATCGGACCCGTACCTCCGCCAAGAGGCGGCATCTCGATGCATATCGGCCGGCTGTGCCGTCTCTACGAGGAGCAGGGCTTATCATACCGGCTGCTCGATGAGTCTCGTCGTGCAAAGCCCGGGGTTCCGCCGTTGCGCGGATTGTCGCCTTTCGCCTATTTCGAGCTGTTGCGGGGCGCCGGTCTTGTCCACATCCATACAAGCAACCGCTATCTGCGCCTAGCGCATACGATTGCCGCACGGGCCATGAGAAAGCCGGTCCTGCAAACCGTGCACGGCCATGACCGCCGGTTTTTGCCGCGCCTGTGTCTGCGTGCGGCGTGCCTGTTGGCGCAGGAACGTATCGCGGTGAGCGAGGAGGTCGCCAAGGAGATCGGCTTGCCCGTTCTCGTGATTCCGGCCTTTATAGGTCCTGCGGCCGGGGATGAAGATGTTCCCGCCGACGTGGCTTCCTGGATCGAAAAGCGCAAACAGGAAAAGAAGACGGTTCTTGCGCTCAATGCCAGCCGTCTGACGGTTGTCAACGAAACCGATGTTTACGGTCTTGACCTCCTGATTTCAGCGTTTGTGCAGCCAGAGGTGCGCAATCAGTGTGCCGCTGTCGTCTGCGTTGCCGATATCGACCGCGACAGCCGCTATTTTCACCATTTGAACGAGTGGATAAGGCGAGAAGCCCTCGAGGACCGTATCCTTCTGCGACGAGGCGATATCGAGTTTAGTGGTGTGTTGAAGCTCTGCGATCTATTTGTTCGACCCACCAGCACGGATGGGGATGCGGTTTCTGTCAGAGAAGCGCTCTGGCTGGGCATTCCGACGATTGCGTCGGATGCCGTTACGCGACCTGCTGGAGTCGTGGTTTTTCGGAGCCGTGACGCGAACGACCTCGCATCCAAAATCCTGGAAAACGTGACTGCCAAAAGGAAGCAAAACGTCACCACCCCTTGCTACGGCGAGCAAGTACTAGAGGCTTGCAAGAGATTGCTGAAGGGCAAGAGCGATGTGGCGGAATAGTCTTTATCTCCTACTGCCGATCCTTCTCCAGAACGCCGCTTGCTCCTTTGAGGGGCTGCGCCTCAAGCGGCTTCGCTACAGCAGAGAATTCTGGCATCTGCTCCGGCAGTTTGAACACAACACACAACTGGATGCTGCCGGATTTGAGCGCCTCAGAGACATGCTCCTGGCTGATACGATCCGTCATGCGGCAACAACCGTCCCGCACTATCAAAGACTCTTTGCCGATCTCGGCTTGAAGCCGACGGACATCCGAGGGATGGCAGATCTGGCGCAACTGCCGATTCTGAACAAGGCTGAAGTCCAGGATTCACCTGAGAGCTTCTTTTCCGATGCCGTGCCGCGGCGGGAACGCAAGTGCGCGCACACCAGCGGAACGACGGGTGCCGGATTGGATTTCATCACGACGCCCACGGCCGTGCGCGAGCACTATGCCGTATGGTGGCGCTATCTGCGTTGGCACGGCGTGCCGTTTGGAACGTGGTGCGGCTATTTTGGCGGGCGTTACATCGTGCCCACCGAGCAAACCGTTCCCCCGTACTGGCGGGAAAACAGAGCAGGCAGGCAGATTCTTTTCAGCGCGTTCCATACGACACCTGAAAACCTGCAACATACGGTGCGCAAGCTACGTGAAGCACGGCCTCCCTGGCTTCACGGATATCCCTCGCACCTGACGATCGTCGCGTCCCACATTCTGGAGACCGGCTTTGATCTAGGCTACAAGCCGCGCTGGGTGACGACCTGTTCGGAAAGCGTTCTTGCGCATCACCGCTTAGCCATTCGAGAGGCCTTTGGCGTCGAGCCGCGTCAGCATTACGCCATGGCTGAGGCGGTCGCCAATATCTCAGAATGCCCCGATGGGAATCTGCATGTTGACGAGGATTTCGCGGCGGCGGAATTCATTCCTATTGGCGATGATGGTTTGCATAGGGTTATTGGAACCAATATGTCGAACCGCGCCATGCCGCTCCTGCGCTATGACACGGGCGATCTCGTTCGCCTGTCATCGGAGCCATGCGGATGTGGCCGTCCCGGGCGTATCGTGGCCTCGATCGAAGGCCGCGCGGAAGACAACGTCGAGCTTCCCAATGGGGCCAGGATCTGCCGGTTCGATCACATCTTCAGGGGACAGGTGAACGTCCGCGCGGCTCAGATTCACCAGCGCAAGGTCGGCGCCATCGACGTCTTTATCTCCAAGAACGAGGCGTATTCGCAGGCCGACGAGGCGGATATTCTACATGGCTTCCGGATGCGGGTCGGCAAGAATACCGCGATCCGGTTGCATTATGTCGACCAGATCGAAAAGACCGCCAGCGGCAAGACGCGCTTCGTCATCAGCGAGGTTTGTAGAAAAGATATGGCTCAATGATCGACTACGCGCCAAATGTTCAACTTTATGCGGCTGGAAATGCAGAAGCTTTGGTTTAGGGTTATATAATGATGCTCGATGGCCTGGATGGTGCATGAATGACCTTCCTGTCCGGCGCTGCAAAGACGCCCTTCAAAAAATGACACTCCATATATGAGCCGCTGTGGTGAAAAGATAATATGTTGGTAGGATATAGTGATGGGTGCCCCCATGTGGCAGAATGTGATTTATGCTAAGCTACCGGTGATGCTGCAGAATGTTGCTTGTTCCCTCGAAGGGCTGCGTATCAAGCGCTCGCGCTACAATAACGATTTCTGGACTCATCTGCGCGCGTGCGAACAGAATGCGGAGCTTGATCCGGCGAAGTTTGAGGTCTGCCGGGATGCCCGCCTGAGGGACTTCATGGAGCATGCGGCCACTACTGTCCCATATTACCAAAGGCTCTTCACCAAGCTGGGTGTCAAGCCCGGCGATATCAGGTCCCTCCAGGACCTGGCGCAACTTCCGGTGCTCAAGAAAGCTGAAATCCAGAATGCGCCTGAAAGCTTTCTGTCCACCGCCGTTCCTAAAGTAGAGCGCAAGAGCGAGCACACCAGCGGCACGACAGGAGCCGGATTGGTTTTCTCGACGACGCAAACTGCGGTCCGGGAGCAATATGCGGTCTGGTGGCGCTATTTACGCTGGCATGGTTTGCCGTTCGGGACTTGGTGCGCCTATTTCGGCGGCCGGTCCATCGTGCCTTTGGAACAGACCTCTCCACCTTTCTGGCGTGAGAACAGATTTGGCAGGCAGATCCTGTTCAGCGCACTGCATACCGCGCCCGAAAACATCCGGTTCACAGCTCAAAAGTTGCGGGAGGCCCAGCCGCCGTGGCTGCACGGCTATCCGTCCCATTTGACGCTTTTGGCCTCCTACCTGCTGGAGACTGGTTTTGACCTTGGTTACCAGCCGCGCTGGGTGACAACCTGCTCGGAAAGCGTGCTCGCACATCACCGCACGATCATCCGTTCGGCTTTTGGTGTCGAGCCTCTGCAGCACTATGCGATGGCTGAGGCGGTCGCCAATATCTCAGAATGCCCCGATGGGAATCTGCATGTTGACGAGGATTTCGCGGCGGCGGAATTCATTCCTATTGGCGATGATGGTTTGCATAGGGTTATTGGAACCAATATGTCGAACCGCGCCATGCCGCTCCTGCGCTATGACACGGGCGATCTCGTTCGCCTGTCATCAGACCCATGCGGATGTGGCCGCCCCGGACGCATCGTGACTTCGGTCGAAGGCCGCGCGGAAGACAACGTCGAGCTTCCCAATGGTGCGCGGATCTCCACGCTGGATCTTGTCTTTCAGGATCAGATGCGGGTACGTGCGGCGCAAATTCGTCAGCGCGATGTTGGATCTATCGATGTGCTCATTATCAAGAATGAAGGTTATACAAAAAGGGATGAGATAAATATTATTCGCAATTTTACACAGAAACTTGGAAATGAGATTGCAATTCGAATTCATTATGTAGACGAAATCGAGAAGACTTCCAGAGGAAAAACGCGCTTTGTTATCAGCGAACTCTTGCGTAATAAACTGGTAAAAGTAATGGGAAGTTGGCTTCCCGTAGATTCGTTTCTTATAGAAACTTACTCTCCGATCTTTGTGAGCACCCTATCTTAACATTAACGCTGCTTCGCGTATGTGTACTAATGGATTGGCAAAGCTCGCAAGCCAGACCGGTGTAAGGCGGATTGAGTGATGCGGTGTGACGGGAGCATATGTTGACGCACGCCGCAGCATAGGCACCCACGGCGATGCCGAGCCTGGTAGTTCGCCAACAACTGCCTGGAGAGAGGATCGCTCACCACTATGACTCAGCTGGTGGCGACTATATTTTGAGCACGGCGAACCGCTTTACCGTATTCAGGGAGGGGCAGGAAAACCGTTTTTGCCCCGCTCAGGACAAGCAGGAAACTCTTTTCATCCTCGCGCGTGACGCCTCGTGCGGATCGACAAGTCGAATGCCGTTTTCAATAAGCAGCGAGACGGCGTTGTCGTCCTGTACGATGGGCCCGTTGCCGCAATACAAGGGCATGGACGTTGTTCAGGCGCCAATCCTCGACGGCTGTTTCCCATTCGGTGGGATTGACGGGGCATCCGATGGTGACCGCTCTCGATGGCGGCCCCGTGCTAGCAACTCTAGCATTTAATTCCGACGCATACGCGCACCTTCGCCAGCTGCGCAACGAGTTGTCGGCGGTAGCGCCGTTGATGGCTATCGATACGGAATTAGGGTTGTTGAGCGGCAGACTGATTCTGCAGGTTCAAATGCCCTTAGGAAGGCAGTATTACTACATTCATCACCGCCTGCGAGATGTGATTGAGATTGTGTTGTGGGAGTGGTCTGAACGCCTGTGGGACGATGTCATGAGAGATCAGGCCGGCCCGATGGTGAATGCCGTTCTTGCAGACTTTGCTGGCAAGCAGGTTCAAGTCCACGCGGTTTGAGGCGTCCATCGCGCGCGTTTATCTAAGTATGTGGGATGTTCATCTTGAATCGGCTGGAAAATATCGTCAAGCAAACAGATGATGCTTTCATGCCCTGCCCACGCGCGGATGCGTCCGGATCATTTGACGGCAAACCTATGCCGGATAGGGAGGCACGCCCATCAGTATCCGATGCCGCGCGAGCCAAAAGAGTTCTTTTGATAGGTTCTTTGCCGCCACCGCTCGGTGGCGTGACGGTGCACATCACGAGGCTGGCCGAGGCGCTCAGGAGACGCCGGTACGTGGTGCATCTGTTGAATGAATCGCGCGAGTCGCATGATCAGGTACCGAATGTCAGAACGATGTCTCTGCGTAACTATATTGCGCTCGTGCGGGACGCAGACATCGTTCATATCCATTCAAGCAATCCCTACGTTAGGCTGTATCACGCGGTGGCGGCACGCCTTCTGGGCCGAAACGTAGTCACCACCATTCACTCCGCCAAGGCGAATCTTGCCCGGCGCGCGACGTATCGTTTGGCGTGCCGCCTTTCGCATCGTGCAATTCCGGTGAGCGAAGAGATCCGCGACTTGCTCGGGCTTGAAGGTGAGCCGATCCCGGCATTTCTGCCGCCCGCCCCCGCCGAGGAGATGGTTCCGCCAACGGTTGCGGACTGGATTGGAGAACGTCGCCGTGAGGGCCGCAAGATCGCCGTCTCGAATGCATCGAATATCCGCTTATCCGACGGCTCGGATCTCTACGGGTTGGATCTCCTTATCGAGTGCTTCGCGCGACCGGAAGTTTCGCAAAAATACGCACTCCTCTTGGTCGTGGCGTCGCTTCGGGTCGGGGCAGACAGCTACCGGGCGATGCAAAACGAGATTGAGCAGCGCGGACTGGGGCCGTTTATCAAGCTCATCAACATCGACGCACCATTCGCGGGGGTCATCGCGAGTTCCGACGTCGTCGTTCGCGCGACGAACACGGACGGCGATGCGCTCACGGTGCGCGAAGCACTCTGGTACGGAAAGCGCGTTCTCGCCTCCGATTGCGTCAAGCGGCCGGAAGGCACAGAACTGTTCCGTACGCGCGACGCCTCCGATCTTGCCGCAAAACTCCTGAATGAAGCGCATGATGCCGTGCGAGTGGCGCCGCCGCGGGACTTTGTTGCCGATGTGGAAGGAGTTTACCGGAGCTGCTTAAGCCCGCAGGCCACTCAAGTTCCTGTCGAGCAGGCACAGCCGGCTTTCCAACCGGGCGCGCACAAGAAAAAGATCCTTGTCATCTCTCAGTTCTATGCGCCGGACATTACGGCCGCCGCGTTCCGCATCAGCGAGACGGTCGGATTGTTGCGCCAGGATGCAGACGTGCGTGTCATCACCGCAGTTCCCCACAAGGCTCAAGCGGAGGCGGAAAACCCGAGGGATGATACCGGGGTGATACGCGTCGCGATCCGGCCCTACCAGGGCGGCGGCGCCGTCAACTACATCATGCACTATCTCTCATTCGTTCTGACCGCGACATGGGCCGGCGCGAAACTCAAGCGGAGCGGGTGGCGCCCGGACATCATCTGGGTCAGTTCACCTCCGTTGTTCGTGGGCATTGCGGGGGACGCGTTGCGCCGGATCATGGGATGTCCGCTGGTTCTCGACATTCGCGATATCTGGCCGGAGTCGGCGGTCGGCGCCAAAATGATCTCCCAGGATGGTCTTCTGTTCCGCTTGGGAAAGATCCTGGAGCGGTGGCTTTATGCCCGCTCAGATCGCATGACATGCGTATCGAAGGCGATGCAAGGCTATCTGGTTCAGGCATCCGGAAAGACGGTGCACGTCGTCTACAACGGCATTTTGCGGCGTCCGCCTCAGCCGCCTGCCCAGCACGTGCACCGGCGCATTCTTTATGCCGGCAATCTGGGACGTGCGCAGGGCCTTGATGTGCTGATCGCGGCCTTTGCCGACGCGCGAAAGCGGTCAAAAGCGCTCGCGGGCTGGACTGTGGACTTCATCGGTGCCGGAGCTATCGAGGATACCTTGCGCGCTTGTGTCGCCGATCTCGATCTGGGGGCATCTGTCCGCTTTATGGGTGTGCTCGATAAGCCGTCCGCCATGGCTGAGATGCGGCAGTCGGCAGCGCTCTTCATCAACCTTCTTAGCGAGGCCGTGTTCGCGCTGACCGTGCCCTCGAAAGTGTTCGACTGCATGCTGGCGGGGCGCCCGATTTTGTATGGCGTGGAGAATCCCGAAGCGCAGGCCATACTGGCCGAGAGCGGAGGTAACATCGAATTCACCGCAAATGATAGGGCCTCACTTGCGGACGCGATCGTCGACTTGGCCACACGCCTCGATCAGATCGAAACGCCTGCACACGGCAATTCGGACGTCGTTCTAAGCCGCTATACCCGTGAAGAAGCGACGCGCGAGCTTTTTTCGGCACTCGAGGCTGCTCAAAAATCACCGCGCCCGACCTTCTGGCAGAAGCTGAAGGGCAGAACGGAAAACGCCTTTCGTGGTGTGGCGCGCCAATTTGCATTTGCGCGCCATATCCCCCTTCACCGCTTGCTGCGGCGTCAGGTTCTGACGCTGCAGCGGATCTGGCTTCAGACCTTTCCGCCTGACGTGCTTGCTGCGCCTGATGACGTCGAATTAAGCGGGGCATTGCCAGAGCCCTTGATGCCACCGCGGTTCGGTTCGGCTGTTGTCAACGACGACAGCATCGCGCTCACCTTGTTGGGCAAGACGAAGACACTTCGGCAGCCGATCTCCTGGCACAACCCGAACCAAGAGCGCGAAACCCAGCTCTGGTGGATGACCCTGAACTACATGGAATACCTCGAGGAGGTCAGAGACGACGTCTTTGCCTCTCTCGTGGAGTCGTGGATCACGTCGGCGCGACCCTTTGCCAGGGGTTATTGGCGAGACACGTTCAACAGCTACACGGTCTCGATACGCACCGTGATATGGATGCAGCAATTGGCGTGCAGGCGCGAACTGCCGCAATCCCTGCGCCGGCGCATGGCCGAAAGTATCGCGGCCCAACTGAATTTTCTTGAGCGCAACCTCGAGACGGATCTCGGCGGCAATCACCTCATAAAGAACATCAAGGCGCTGATCCTTGGAAGCGCCTATTTTTGCGGGACAGCGGCTCGGAGATGGCGGGAGTTGGGCTTGAAGCTTCTCGCCGCTGAATTGCCTCGCCAGATTCTCAAAGACGGCGTGCATTTCGAACGCTCATTATCCTATCACAATCAGGTCTTCGTCGACTTGCTGGAAATCCGCCATGTGCTTGGCATGGACCCGCTCGGCGGAAAGCTGGATCGCACGCTCGCGGACATGGCCCAGGTGATCGCGGACCTTGCGCATGGCGACGGAAAACCTCCGCAATTCAGCGATGCCGGGCTGCATATGAGTTACTCGTCGACAGACTGCCTCGACGCTTACGAGAAGGTTTTCGCGCGCAGGCCATCCCGGCGTTCGACGTTCGCACTCGCTGATGCTGGATATTTTGGTCTGGGTGTGGATGAAAACCTGTTTGTAGCTGATTGCGGCCTCATCGGACCCGACGATCTCCCGGGGCATGGCCATGGAGATATTCTGTCTTTCGAGTGGTCAGTGCGGGGCAGGAGACTGATCGTCGATCAAGGCGTTTATGAATATGTGGCGGGGGATCGCAGAGCCGACGCGCGTTCTTCCAGAACGCATAACACCCTGAGCATTGCCGGGTATGACCAAGCCGACTTCTTTGGGGATTTCCGTGTCGGGCGGCGGCCTCGGCCGGAGGTTCTCCGCTTTGATGCCACAGAGGATGGCTTCGTCATGGAGGGGCGTCACAACGGCTATGCACCGGTGACGCATTTCCGTCGTTTCGAGGTGACGGCCAATGACGTGACGATCATCGATCGCGTGGAGGGTGGGCTTGTTTCAGATGCGGCCGTCGGCCTGTTGTTGCATCCTGATGCAAACCCCAGCGTTTCGGGAGCGGGAATACGCATAACGTTGGGCGGCTGCTCTGTTATGTTGCGCGCGAGTGTCCCCTTCGAGATCGAGCCAGCGGTCTGGTGGCCGGATCTTGGCAAAGAGGTGCCGACAACCCGGCTCGTCGCACACTGGCCCGCTGGCGTCACGGCGGCTTCGTTCACTCTGACGGTCGAACGGTAGGCTCCACGCATGATCGAGGACGTTTTGAAACCAAGGCTGCTCTGCCGCGCGAACCTCTCCGGTAACATTAGGGGTTGCGGGTGATACGCGATACGCTGCGAGTCCTGGGCTCCAATATTGCCGTCAATGTGAGCTCGTTCCTCGCGCTCGCCTTGGCGGGCCGCGTGATGCCTATCGAACAATTCGCAACGCTCAGTCTCATCGTTTCGATGAGTCAGCTGGGTTCCAGCGCGCTCGACCTTGGCACCAATGTTGGCACCGTCAAGAAGTATGCAGAGAAGAAGGAGAGGCGATTCTTATCCACGCTCATTTGGCTGAAGACAGCCGTCTATACCCTTTGCTTGGCGCTCGTCATTCTCGGCTATCTGTCAGGTGTTCCTGCATTCTGGTTGGTTGTCATCGCGTGCGCCGCGTCCATCGATTTGTGGAGTGGTGCACGCGCGTTCGATCAGGCGCGCATGGATTTTTCAAGCTTTGCCCAGGCAAACGTTCTTTTCGCGATACTGCGCATACCTTTGGCCGTTCTGGGGATAGTGACCGGGAATGCGTTCGCGGTGGCCGTGGCACTCTACATCGGACCGCTCGTGGCGATTGTATCGTACAAATGGCGCAAGACGGCGGAGTTCGTAGACAGGTTTGATCGCGGCACGGCTTCGGAAGTGCTGCGTTATGCATTGCCGGTCTATATTTCGGCGACGCTTTACACGTGCGCGATCTACTTACCTCAGTTTGTCATTTCCCATCGCTTGGATGCGGCGGCCGTTGCGACGTTCGGCGTGCTTCTCATATTCGTTGGGCCTCTCGTTCTCTTGAATGCTTCAGTCCGGATCCACCTTCTGCCTCTCTTCGCCGGGAATGCCATAAGGCGAGCAGACGTGATTGCCAATAAGAGGTTTCTCACGCTGATCTTTGGAGGAACGGCGATGGCGCTTGCCGGCTTGGCTGTCGCATCAGTGATGATTGAGAGAATTTATGGTGTGAAATATCCAGGCATCGGATTGCCGTTTGCCATCTTCATTGGGCTGAATTTTCTGTGCCTGCTTTTAGGTGAATTCAATCTGGAAGTGCACCGGTTGGGCAGGATCAAGGTCGAAGCCTGGGTCAATGCGGGGCGCCTTGCGGTTCTGGCAATCATCTTGTGGCTGTTTGGCAATGATCTTCTGTCCATCGTGATTTTGTCCAGTCTGACGATGCTGGTGGGTGAAATAGTGCTGTTCCTCATCATCGGCGAATTGGCGCGCCGGGACGCCGCTGAGGCAACGCCACAGGTTGTGGGTGAGCAGGCGTCGTGAACATCATGCGCCACAGAGGGATTTGGGGATCGCAGGCCGTGAGAAGAGAAACGCGTAATCCTGCTGGTGCCGTCTCGCCTTCCCCTTGCGATGCCCCTCTTGGGCTGCGCTTTGCGATCATTTGCACGGATGCGAATTGGCAGCCGTGGCAACGCCGGGCTGTTGAGCTCCTGGCCTCGCGCAAATGCGGTCAACTGGCGGGAGTGATCCGCGTGCTCGCCGCGGGTGAGCCAATTCAGACTTCGCACGAGCAACGCGAAGGTTCGTCTCCTTCGCACGCGGTGCCTCAACAGGTCATCACCTGCCCTGGCGTTAAAGTCGATCGCGGCTGTTGGCGCCTCACCATGGAGAGCATCGCTGCGATCCGTGCGATGGATCTGGACTTCCTGCTGGTATTCGGCATCGAACGGCTCGAAGGCAGCGTGCTGGAAGCGGCGCGTCACGGCGCATGGTGCTTCACTGGATTTGGCGAACGTGCCGACGAGCAGACTGGAGTGCTTGTGCGGCCGGTTCTCGAGAGGGAGGCTCTTACCGAGATCGTATTTGTGCGGCTTGGGCCCTCAATCGGCAGCGACGTCGTTCTCAAGCGGGCGATGCTGCGCACACCTCGGACAGCTCAGGCCAACCTGGCCGTGGCGACGGGCGTGATGTCTGAATGGCCGGCAAGCATTGCAGCGATGATCATCGCAGGATGCTCTCTGCCGGTCGAAACGTTATCGGCAGAACATTGGAGCGGCGCTGTTGAAACATCGCCAATCCTTCCGCGTCAGATCTCGGTGATGACAAATGTCGTGCAATGGCTCCGTGCGAAGATCGAGGCTTTATTCACGTTCGATCAGTGGCACGTCGGGATCGCATCCACTGATTTTCAATCTCTCCTCCAGAATGGGTTGCCCGCCAACATATCATGGGCAAGCCCATCACCGGGATTTGGCGCGTTCTACGCCGACCCCATGGGCCTGGAGGTGGCGAACGGGCTCAAGGTTTACTGTGAGTGCTACAACCATTGGATCGGCAAGGGCGATATCCGCGCGCTGCACTACAGTCCCCATACGGGATGGGCGCAACGGGCCGAACGCGTCATCAGCGAACCGTTCCACATGTCTTATCCCTACGTTTTCGATTTGGGAGACTGCAAAGTCTGCCTTCCGGAATCCTGCGAGGCAGGCGTGGCGTATGCTTACCCGCTCACGACGGACGGAGACATCAGGCTTGAGAAGCGAAGGATATTCCTGGGCTTCGAAATTGCCGATCCGACGCTGATCGAACACAATGGCTATTGGTATCTCTTCGGCGCGTCGGCTGCGGAAGCCCAACATACGTTAAGGATATGGTTTGCTGAAAACCTGAATAGACCCTGGACGCCGCACCCGGCAAATCCGGTCAAATGCGATGTTCAGACTGCAAGGCCGGCTGGCCCGATCGTGCGATTGAACGGGAAGCTGTACCGGCCATCCCAAGACTCGACAAATTCCTATGGCTCGGCGGCCAATATCATGGAGATCGTCGAGCTTTCGCCAAGGGCGTTTAACGAAGTTTGCGTTCGTAAGATTGAACCGGACCCGCGTTGGCCTTATCCTGAAGGTGTTCACACGCTTACGACGACGCGGGACGGGATTCTGATAGACGCAAAAGTTGTTCGCATCTCGCCTCTCGCTCCCCTTCTCAGGGTTGCAAATTTTATCGGGGTCCGGCTGCGCCGGCGACGGCTTTCTCGGCATCGTACCGAATCTGCTTCCCGATGAAATGCAGGATTGTGAACACGCATGCGAACCGCACGGCGGACAGCGCTCTCGTGAAGTAGTTCGGTAATGGAATAGGGCATTCTCACGATGCAGCGCCTAGCGTTCGTCATTCCAAATATGATCATCGGCGGAGCGGCGCGCGTCGCCTCGATTTTGTGTGCGGAATGGGTGGCGGCCGGTCATGAGGTTCATCTGATCACCTATGAGGATCCCGGCACCCCGCCCTTATATCCGGTTGATCCACGCGTTATTCGCCATCAGATTGGCTTGAGCGTTTCCCCGGAAAACATGTTCGGCTTTGTCTCCAACAACGCGCAACGCGTTGTTCGCCTGCGAAGCACCCTGAAGAAGATCCGTCCTACCGCTGTCATTTCGTTTCTTCTTAACGCGAATATCACGTCCGTATTGGCCGCGCGTAGCCTTGGCATTCCCGTCATCATCAGCGACCGTAATCACCCCGGCCATGACAAGATCCCATCCGTGAGAGGGCGGGTTCGGAATTTTATTTATCCTTATGCGGATCGCGTGTGCGTACAGACCGAAAATATCCGTAGCTGGTACGACGAGAATCTGCGGCTCGATGCCGTCGTGATTCCCAACCCAGCCAGAACAGCCGAGGGTATCTCGAACGCGCCTGCGAAGCGCGCGGAAAATGGCCGGCGTCGCGCAACGACCCTCGGCCGGCTCGTGTATCAGAAGGGTCTTGATCGTCTCATCGACGCCTTCGCGCTGATCAGCGCCGACGTACCCGATTGGGAACTCGCGATTTTCGGGGTAGGGGAGGAGCGGGAAGGTCTCGAACGTCAAATCGCGGCACAGAAGCTGGAAGATCGGATCTTTCTGATGGGAAACACGACCGACGCCATGGGCGAACTTCGTGCATCAGACCTCTATGTGCATGCCGCGCGCTATGAGGGATATCCCAACGCGATACTGGAGGCGCTGGCCGCAGGTCTCTGTGTTGTGGCGACCGACTGTCCTGGGGCAACCGGCGAAATACTCGCAGGTGGTCAATACGGTATCCTTGTGCCCGACGCTGATGCGCAAAGCCTGGCGGCCGGAATGAAGAAAGCGATGACCGACCATGCGCTTCGGTCAAGCTTTGCGCAGCGTGCTGTGCAGGCGATCTCGAACATCACGGCAGAATCCATAGCGCAACGCTGGCTGCGCGAGGTGGAGCAATGTCAGGGAGCGGCTGTATAGTCCGTGAATTGCTCAGGTAATAAGGGATGGACGACGTGGGCAACGCGACGGCAGTGGGGTTTGCTGGCCGTGCTTGCAGGCCTGCTCTTATTCTTGAATACGCAGGCAGCGTCTGCAAAAGACGGTGAGAATATTGCGCCTTCAGCGCCCTACAATCTCACGCCGGCGCCAAACTACGACCTTGCCACTGGCGTATGGAACAAGGTCTTGAATGATGAACGGCGTGGGAGCTTGTGGACCGGATCCAAGGTTGTCGGATGGTACTGGAAGTCGCCGATCATCTATCGGCAGGAGTTTCAGAAGAGCGTGAGCATTCGCAGCGTGGAACTTGGCACCTTTCAAGGGACACGCTCGGATGTGGGCATACCGGCGAATGCCTACGTCTACGTACAAGTTCCGGATGGCCGCTGGGCCTATGTCGGCGACGCGGCTCAAACAGCGCCGGAGTCAGAGGGTGCGCAAACGCTCAGCCTCAGTTTTGCTCCCGTCGATGTCAAATCCGTTCTCATCGTGATCTTTCGCAGCGCGCCCTACTTGATCCTCGATGAGGTCCGTATCATCGCCGCGGGCGGTCAAGGCAAGTCTCCGGTTGCAAATATCGTCGCTGATGCGATAGATGATGCGATACAAAGACGACGGACATACGCCGAGCAACGGGCAGGTCTCGGACCGCTCGGCGCCGAACCGGCGGCGCGATTGGCTTGGCCGTTGGATACCACCGTCGCTGGCGATGCGGGATGCCGTGTCACAAAAATTGCGCCCTGGACGGAAAGTGCTCCGGCGGACATCGCAGCGGCAAAGGCCGATTCCACACCCACGATGCATGCTGTCGGCGGATGGGTCGTTGGTCTTGTGCGAATCGAGAACCTTTCCGCCGAGCCGGTCAAAGTTAAGTTCCACGAGACGCGTACCGAGGGGTTGGCGTCGCCTGAAATCCTCATT
Organism: uncultured Hyphomicrobium sp.; assembly: GCA_964587445.1. GTDB lineage: Bacteria > Pseudomonadota > Alphaproteobacteria > Rhizobiales > Hyphomicrobiaceae > Hyphomicrobium_B. Next base: position 239,971 of record CAZPLQ010000004.1, on the reverse strand, counting down.
GCTCATTACGTCCTGGCTCTTGACTATCGTTGGCGGGCAGATGTGCTCGTGCCCAACGACAGCATCACGCTGCCGCCACGAAGCATGGGGGTCGCCGTCATTCGCGCACGTGCGCTCAAGGCCGGTGAGATGCAAACTGTCGTCGGGGTGTCTTGTGGCAAGGATCGCCAGGACATTAGCATCGATGGGCACGTGATTGAGACGGCTTCCGAGGATCGTCCGTTTGGTACGACATGGTCCTATCTGCACGGGCCGGCCCGGAATCTCCCGCGTTGTGGGTCACAAATTCATGACGACGCATGGATTGATACCGCGGTCGTGGATTCTGCAGCTCTGTTACCCAGGCAGGCGGGCAGGACGTCTGCGCTGTTGCGCACGTACTTGAGAACGTTCTCAACATCGCGCAGGTTGTTGTTGTTCATGGACGTGACCGATCCGGCTTGGGTAAGCGGTAGCGGGCCACAATTTGAAGAACAGCTCAAGACATGGTGGACATGGGTCTCAAAAGCCATCCGCGAGGAGGGTTACAAGGGTGAGGTCATGTTTTTTCCGGTCGACGAGGGGCGTGGCGCGAACGTTGATCGTTTGAATGCCGCAGCTGATGCGCTTCGCCGCATCGCCCCGTCTGTCGCGATCTACGCGACCATCGACGACATCAGTGCGGCCCACGCTGCCAAGATCGATGTCCCGCAATATCTCGACCGCATCCTGACGCGGCATCCGCCAAGACCATCGCGCAACTATGCACCCCAAATCTATGCGACCGACCAGTATACAAAGACGCTCGGTCTTTCGACGTACTTTCGCCGCATGCCCTGGCTTGCTTTCGGCGAGAACTGGGATGGTGCGGGGGTTTGGTCTATGTGGGATTCCAACGGTGCGGATAAGCCCACGATCGGATGGACAGATTTTGGCGGCTCGGAACGCGATTTTGCGCTGATCTATGCGGATCAGACGGGTTGTCCTTTGCCCAGCCGTCGCTTGCTGGCATTCCAGCGGGGCCTGGAGGATTTTGCGCTGATGCGCGCATGCGCACGCCGGAGTGCATCCTCTCAAATCCGCGAGATGGCGCGAATCACCGCTCAGTCCAGCCAATGGGATGAGGTGCGCCGCAACCGCACGACACCCGCTCCTGCCTTTGATGCAGCACTTGCACGAATGTCCGATGCCTGCAAAGCGGAGCAGAACAGTGACTGACGGCAGTGCAGGCATCAGGACCCAAAGGCAGGGTTGGCTCGAAGCGTTGGGCTTGCTGCTGATCGTCTATTCCGGGATGAACCTGAACGGCATCATGCAGTTTGCCACGGGGACGCTGGGTTTTCTCTCTCCCCTTATATTGGGTATCTCACTTGTCGTGATCGTGGCCTGCGCAAGTAAGCAATTGGTCGGCGAGGCCTATGTCTGGTTTTCGTTCTTCATACTGGCGTATAGCTTGGGCGGACTACTTCCGCTGGCGAGCGGCGGAGAACTCGATTCCAGCCGGCTGATCGCTTATGTCGGTACTGTTATTTATTGTAGTGCAGTGTACTTTTTTATCGCGCAACGTGGGCGTGACGGGCTGCAGTCGGCGCTGGCCGTGCTCCAAATTCTGTTCTTTTTTGATTGTATTGCTGTCTTGAACGATGGATTGATCGTTTCCTACTTCGGGATTGAGCGTCCCGAGGAGCGCGCATCCGGCTTTTTCGACAACCCCAACGAAGCCGCGGTGATGGCGCTTTATTTCCTGGTCATCATCGCCACGACGGCAACAAGGTTGAGCCTTGCAACTGTGCTGAAGTTCGCGGTTGCGCTTGCCGCGCTTCTGTTGACGTTCTCAAAGACGGGTATGCTGCTCTTCTTATTCCTGTCAGGCGCATTTCTGTTGGCCCGTCGCTCATACGGCATTCTTGTCATTGCGCTCTTGTCCATGCTCGCGCTCTATCCGGTAATCCAATTCATCGTGTCGGTGAACCCATTGGGAATGACCGACGAGCAGGTGCTCCGTATCGAGCAAGTCGTCGACATTTTTTCCGGCGAGGTCGACAATAAAACCACGACCGGACGCGTCGAGCTGTGGAGTATTGGGCTTGAACGGATAAGCAAAACAATCCCGTTGGGTAGCGGCATCGGCAGCTATCATCGTATGGAAGGCAGCGGGCATTTGGATCTAGAGGGAAATTGGCTTGGGGTCCACAACACCTTCCTGATGGTCCTCGGCGAGAGTGGACTCATACCGTTCCTGATCTTCTTGGGGTTCTTGTTTGTGTTGATTAGAACATCTTTGTCAGGAATGGCGCCGCTCACAATGGCCGGGTTCCTGGTTGTTTTCATCAGCGATATGTTTGTAACGCACGGCGTGCTGACGCTCCGGCTGCATAATCTCATATTGGCAATCATGATGGTTGCCGGCCTGCAGTCGCGCAGCACTGATAATGCACGGGAGCAGCCTGTTGATCGCCGCATAGTCCGATCGTGAGGCAACTGGGCACGCAAGCGAGGCCTGCGTGCTGAATTTGATACGGCAAAAAACGCAGGTAGACCTCAGCTGCGGATTTCTCCGCCCGTGGCTTTCTTCACGCCATCGATGATCTTGGCTGAAATGGCCTCGATATCCTTGTCCGTCAGCGTCGCTTCCGTCGGCTGCAAGGTGACTTCGATGGCGATCGACTTCTTGCCCTCGGATGCGAGCGCGCCACCCTCGAAAATGTCGAATACGTCGACGGATTGGACCAGCGCCTTATCCACGCCCGCGGCAGCCTTGATCACATCGGCGGCAGCGACGTCTTTGGCGACGATGAAGGCGAAATCGCGCGACACCGGCAACAGATCGGCTGCGGCCAGCGGCGGCTTGGCGCGCGACTTCTTCTTTTCCGCCGGCAGCGCGTCCAGGAAGATTTCGAAGGCAGCGACAGGGCCTTCTGCATCCATCGCCTTGAGCGTTGCAGGGTGCAAGTCGCCAAAGTGTGCGAGCACGACCTTGGGCCCGAGCCGCAGCGTGCCTGAACGCCCCGGGTGATACCAAGCAGGGCAGTCGCGCGTGATCTGCGCCTTGCCCGTATCAAAGCCAAGCGCGGCGAGAGCTGCAAATACATCGGCTTTGGCGTCGAACACGCCAGCGTCCTCCGCCTTGCCGGACCAGTGCCGCCCGCTGCCGGTCAGCGTCGCCGAGCCTGCGCGCACACCGGCCGCGCTCAGATACTGGTCGTCCGGCTTGTCGCCGCGGTAGGCTTGACCGAGTTCGAACAGCGCCACATCGTTGAGGCCGCGATTGCGGTTGCGCGTGACGGATGCGAGGAGGCCGGGGAGCAAGGACGGCCGCATCGACGACATCTCGGTCGAGATCGGATTGGCGAGCTCGACAGCGTCCGCGCCGCCGCCAAAGTTTGAGGCCTGCGCCCGCGCAATGAACGACCACGTCACGGCTTCAACGAGCCCGCGCGCTGCCAAAGCGCGCCGGACTCTGCGAGCGCGCTTCTGCTTCTCGGTGAGCACAGGCTTGGCGACCCCGCCATTGCGCGGCAGCGGCGTAGACGGCACGCGGTCGAGGCCTGCGATGCGCACGACTTCTTCAACGAGATCGGCAGGGCCATGGATGTCTGGCCTCCAGGAGGGAACGGCAACCTTGGCGGCGTCCGGCGTGCCATCGACCTCGCAGCCCAAGGCTTCCAGAATGCCCTTGATCTCGGCATCCGGCAGCGCCACGCCGGAGAGCTTCCTGATGCGGGCGAAGTCGAATGCGATCACGCGATTAAGGATGGGCTCCTTGCCGGCAACCTCCATCTTTGTCGGCGTGCCGCCACACAGCTTCAGGATCAGGTCGGTTGCGAGATCCAGTCCGCCCTTCACGTAGGCCGGATCGACGCCACGCTCGAAGCGGTAGCGCGCGTCGGTGGAAAGCCCCGCCTTGCGCCCCGTCTGAGCGGTGCGCACGGGATCGAAATAGGCGCTCTCGATGAAGACGTTCGTGGTCGCGCTGGTGGAGCCCGTCGTCTCCCCGCCCATGATGCCGCCAAAGCCGAGCGGACCGCTGTCATCAGCAATCACGCACATGGTCGGATCGACCGTGTGCTCCTTGCCGTCGAGGCCAAGGAATTTCTCGATCTTGTTGCCAAGGCGCGCGCGGATCGGACCCTTGAGCTTGTCGGCGTCGTAGACGTGCAGCGGGCGACCGCGATCATATGAGATGTAGTTCGTCACATCGACGAGCGCGTTGATGGGGCGCAGGCCGATCGCCGTCAGGCGGTTCTGCAACCATGCAGGCGACGGTCCGTTGGTCACGCCCTTGACGAGACGGCCCGCGAAAACCGGGCAGGCATCGGCTGTCTGCGGCGTGAATTCCAGCTTGATCGCGATAGGGCAGGGCTCATTGCCCTCGACGTTGCCGAGCTTGGGCTCCGGCTTCAGCGTGCCCATTCCGGCGGCAGCAAGATCGCGCGCGATGCCGCGAACGCCGGTGCAGTCGGGGCGGTTGGGTGTCAGCTTCACCTCGAACACGGGATCGTTGAGGCCTGCCGCATCGACGTAGCGCTCGCCGACTTTGTCCTTCCATTCGGCCGGGAGATCGAGGATGCCGTCTGATTCTTCCGACAGCTCCAGTTCGGCGGCCGAGCACATCATGCCGTTGGAGACGACGCCGCGGACGGGCTTCTTCTCGAGCGTGATGCCGGAGCCTGGAATGTAGGTGCCGAGTGGGGCGAACACGGCGAGCATTCCCGCTTTCGCATTCGGCGCACCGCAGACGACTTCCATCAGCGGCTTGCCCTTTTCGATCTCGACCTGCAGCACTTGCAGCTTGTCGGCGTTGGGATGCTTCCTGGCTTCCACGACGCGCGCGATGGTGAAGGCGCCAAGCTTCGCGCCCGCATCATCGATGCCCTCGACCTCCAGGCCGATATCGTTGAGCTTGGCGGCGAGCTCCTCAACCGATTTGTCGGTGTCGAGGTGATCCTTCAGCCAGGACAGTGTGAATTTCATCGTTTCGTCTCAGGGTCAAGGGGAGGGGATTTCACTGGGCCCGCTGCGCCATGATCAGCTCGATAACCCGCCGCCGAGCGTGGGCACGTCGAGCATGGAGAAGCCGTAGTGCTTCAGCCAGCGCAGGTCGCCCGAGAAGAACGCGCGCAGATCCGGAATGCCGTATTTCAGCATCGCCATGCGATCGATACCCATGCCGAACGCGAAGCCCTGGTACTTGTCGGGGTCGAGTCCGCAGTTCTTCAGCACATTGGGATGCACCATCCCGCAGCCGCCGATCTCGAGCCACTTGCCGGGCTTGCCGATCGCTTCCGCGCCGATGTCGATCTCCATTGAAGGTTCCGTGAAGGGGAAGTGTGACGCGCGAAAGCGCATCTTCACCTCGTCCACCTCGAAGAACGCCTTGATCATTTCCTCAAGCGTCCACTTCAGATGTCCCATGTGAGTCGTCTCGTCGATGACGAGGGCCTCGATCTGGTGGAACATCGGCGTGTGCGTCTGGTCGCTGTCGCAGCGGTACACGCGGCCCGGCGCAATGATGCGGATCGGAGGCTTTTCGCGCATCATCGTGCGGATCTGCACCGGACTCGTGTGCGTGCGCAGGAGCATGCGCTCGCCGCCCTCCTTGGGGGCGAAATAGAATGTGTCGTGATCCTGGCGCGCCGGGTGATCGGCGGGAATATTGAGCTTGTCGAAGTTGTTCTCGTCGGTCTCGATGTCGGGACCTTCGGCGACCTTGAACCCGAGGTCCGCGAAAATCTCGATCAGCTCGTCCATCACCTGGGAGACGGGATGAATACGTCCCTCGCCCTGGGGTCCGAGCCGCACGGGCAGCGTGATGTCGGCGCGTTCAGTCGAAAGACGCGCTTGCAGTGCGGCTTCTTCCAGAATGCCCTTCCTGGCGTCGAGCGCTTCGGTGACTTTCTGCTTTACGGTGTTGACGGCCTGGCCGAAGCTTTTTCTCTCTTCAGGCGGCAGCGTGCCAAGTTTGCTCATCAGTTCGCTGACGCGCCCCTTCTTGCCGAGCGCGGACACGCGCACGCCATCGAGCGCGGCCAGATCGCCGGCAGCTGAAACTTCGCCGAGGAGATCGGATTCTAATTTTGATAGATCGGCTATCGTCGACATTCGCAGCTCCTGTTGAGCGCATTCGCTTTAGGCGCGAAATCGCATTGTCATCCGGGGCGAGCGCTCTCCGCGAAACCCGGAACCCAGGGCTGCGCGGAACGGGCGCGCAACTGGAACCGCGTCCTGGCGCAAAAAGCGCACCTCCTGCCGGGATGACAGCGCCTCCCAGCTTAGCTTGCGCGCAAGCAGAGCCGGAAGGCACAACCAAGGAGAGACTTACGCCGCCTTCGCAATATCCTTGCGCACGGGCGAGGAGGCGGCCGCTGCGGCCTTCTCGACGAGCGCCTTGAAGCCGGCGGGATCGTTGATCGCGATATCCGACAGAACTTTGCGGTCGACCTCGATGCCCAGGTTCGACAGGCCGTTGATGAAGCGGCCGTACGTCAAGCCGTGCTCGCGGCAGGCGGCGTTGATGCGCTGGATCCAGAGCGCGCGGAAATTGCGCTTGCGGCGCTTGCGGTCGCGATAGGCGTACTGCTGGGCCTTCTCGACCGCCTGCTTGGCAACGCGGATCGTATTCTTGCGGCGGCCATAGTAGCCCTTGGCGGCCTTGATGACTTTCTTGTGCTTGGCGTGGGCGGTAACGCCACGTTTGACGCGGGCCATGAGGAACTCCTCAGAATGTGATGTGCTTCAAGATGAACGACTGGCGGTCTGCTCCCTCGCGTCCGTCGCGTGCGGCCGGCTCCCCGCCAGGGGAGTCGCACGCGACAAACTAAAGAGCGCGTCAGCGAGCGTAGGGCATGTACTTCTTGACGATCTTGGCATCGCTCTCGTTCAGCACGCTCGTGCCGCGGGCCTTCTGAATGAACTTCGTGGTGCGCTTGATCATGCCGTGGCGCTTGCCCGCCTGGGCGGCTTTCACCTTGCCGGTGGCTGTCATCTTGAAGCGCTTTTTGGCGCCCGATTTGGTTTTCATCTTCGGCATTTTGCTTCTCTCTGTTTGATGGTGCTTCCGGCTCTGCTCCGAAGAGCCGGCCGGAACCGTGTATTGTTCGCGGGCCCGCTCGGATGCTCGCGCTTGCGCGCGATCATCCTGGCCCTTCGCGGAGCTACCTGGGCACTGGCCGCAGTCGCGGCCTCAGACCTTGCGGTCCGAAGTGCTCACAGCGCGCCGTCCTGCCGGTTCCTCTTTGTGGCTTGGCGGCCGGTCCGCGGAAGCGAACGGCCAAGCCCCGAAGAGGGGTTCGGAAGGCGCAGACGAGAGTGAGGCTTAGCCGAAAGCACGGGCGGCCGTCTTCCACGAGGGAGGGCGCTTATCCGCGTCATGGCAAGCTTCAAGGCGCTCGTCGTGCCCAGGGCCGTTTCCGGCCCTAAATGCGGTGTCTCCCGTCATCGTGCGCCTTGCGGGCACAGGTGTAAGAGACCGCCACACTCTCGAGGCGCCTCTTGCGAGGTCCCCCGGTATCGCGAAGGAATGCTTTTGGGCGGTTTCCGCTTGTTTTTCAAAAGCATAAGAACCGCCACGGCATGCCTCGCCGGGCGGCTCTGGCGGTGTTTATAGGGGAAGTGGGGAAAAGGAGCAAGGGGCCGAGGACGCACTGGACCTTGGTTTCTTAGTTTGATGGCCTCGCGTGTTCCTGCCCCCGCGACTGACGTGCCTGTGAGTACACGTGGATAGGCAGCGTCTTTGAGTCTTGATCCCGCCTTCGGGGAATGACGCCCGTGGGTGGGCGCGTCGCCGCCTCGTTGCGCTGGAGCAGCAATAAGCTGCGGCATCAGGCGACCGCGCGCTCCAGAGGTGAAGACTCTGCGGTGTGGGATAAGATGAATCTCTCCCATTCGCGATTGGAAAAGCAAAGGGCATGGACCTTCAGGCGCTGATTGACGAGATCGCCGAGGACCTGATCCGCGTGGAGGAGCGCGGGCAGGTCGCGAATTACATTCCCGAGTTGGCCAAGATCGACGCGGGCAAGTTCGCAATCGCGATTGCTACGCTCGACGGCGCGAGCTACAGCACGGGCGACGCGCGTGAACCGTTCTCCATCCAGAGTATCTCGAAGGTTTTTGCGCTCGCGCTTGCGCTGGGCAAGGTCGGCGACAGCCTATGGAACCGGGTGCGCCGGGAGCCCTCGGGGTCGGCTTTCAATTCCATCGTGCAGCTCGAGCATGAGCACGGCATCCCCCGCAATCCCTTCATCAACGCAGGCGCGATCGTGGTCACGGATGTGATCCTGGCCGGGCATCAGCCCCGGGAAGCGATCGGCGAGATCCTGCGCTTTGTCCGCGTGGCGGCCAACGATGACACGATCCGGATCAATCCGGCTGTATCCCGCAGCGAGCAGGAGGCCGGCTTTCGCAATGCGGCCCTCGCCAATTACATGCGCTCCTTCGGCAACATCAAAAACCCGGTCGAGATGACCTTGGGCGTCTACTTTCACCAATGCGCGATCGAGATGACGTGCATTCAATTGGCTCAGGCGGGCCTTTTTCTCGCCAATGGCGGACGGGATCCCGCAACGGGGATTTCCGTGATCTCAGCCGACCGGGCGCGGCGCATCAATGCGCTGATGTTGACCTGCGGCCACTATGATGGATCGGGAGATTTTGCTTTCAAGGTAGGCTTGCCGGGCAAGAGCGGCGTCGGAGGCGGCATCCTGGCCGTCGTTCCCGGCCGCGCCTCCCTCGCGGTCTGGTCGCCCGGATTGAACCGGCAGGGAAACTCGCTGCTGGGTACGCGCGCGCTGGAACTGATCGCGCAACGCACCAACTGGTCGGTCTTCGGACCTTGAAAGGGTGCTGGGTGCAGAGGGTAGGCTACTCGGCGGCGGCCGCAAGCGGCGTCGCGCGGCGGGGGCCGGCGAACTTCCAGAGGGTAATGACCTCGACCCAGTCTCCGGCGCTGAGATAGCGCAAGGCGGGCTCGCTGCCCGCGCGCCACTCCAGGTTCAGCTTCTTGCGGCCATCGACGCGGATGTGCAGCGCATAGGCACCGCGTTGCTTGGGATCGCGATAGGGCGTCTCGAGCGTGATCTCGAATTGCGCGCGGGTATAGGAGGTTTTGCGAAAGATGTAGGTGTGGCGAGCTTTCGTGTCTTCGCGAAACCAGCCACCTTCGACAAATTTCTCCATGACGGCGTCGCGCACCCGCAAGGCCACCAACTTGCGCAGCTTCGTACCCGTTGGCGTTTGCGCCGCGCGGTTGGGCTGCGGCACGGGCTGATGGGGCGTAGGCTCGTTGTCGTTGAAATTGATCTTGATCTCGTCGACGACCTTGTCGAAGTGCGTGGTCACGCTGGCACTGAGGCTTTCCTGCACGCGCTGCAGGTCGTGTTTGATGCCGTTGACGTCCTGCGCGATGATATTGACCATCGCCAGTTGATCCTCGGGCAGTGCGCGGATGTCATTGAAGAAGGTGCGGCGGATCCACAAATAAGACCCCTTCAGCGCAAAGGCGGCAAGCAGCAACAGGCTGGTGCCGACGACGGCATCGCTCCACATCGGATCCAGTTTCAGGCCCGCGTATTTTTCCAGCAGCTCGGCCGCCGGCTCTGTGAACTCCCGCAACAGCATCCCAATTTCGAACCCGCTCTCCGAGCGGGTGCGCCCCTTCGCAACCCACGAAGACAAGTTAATCAGACGATCGCACCGCCCGCCAATTGTTTCAGCGGGAAGGCCTGTGAATGGCGGGGATTGGTGATGCGAATAATCGCCAAAAGCGCGCGACTTGGCAGGCGAAATCCCCTCCCAGAGCGCTTTGCACGAATGAACGCAGTCTGAATACCCCGCTCGGAGCCCATTCATACGGCACGAGCTAGGGTGGTTTTCATCGGAGCCAAGGTTGCTCCAGGAAATCCAACGGAGATTGCCGCAATGTACAAGTCCATCCTCGCTGCAACCGCCCTCGCGCTGGTTGCGTCCGCTGTGCCAGCTGCTGCCTACGAGCGTGACTATCAGCATAGCAAGGGATATTCGCAGGGCTATTCGAGCAAGTACGTAAAGGCCTATCCTGACCGGCGGGTTCATACCGAACGGCGCTGGTGGAATCATCGCGTTCATGACGGCAATGGCCACCGTTATTACCATCGCCGCCCCTGGTGGCAGCGCTACTACGGATGGAATCGGTAATGCCGTTCTTGCAGGGCGGCTATGATGTGTTCCTCCCGCCAGGGCAGGTCACGTCACGTAAAGAAGCCGCTGGCCAGCACACTCGCTAGCCAGCGGCTTTCTTGAGGTACGGGTCGTCGCCCTTTGATACAGCCTGGGGCGATCTCCGATCCGGGCTCAGCCGACGCGGAATACAGCGCCGGAGACGGAGCGGGCGCGTTCGCGCACGCGGCCGCCGTCATTGCCGGATTTCACGATCCAACGGCCGTTCGAGGCGCGGCCCGTGATGATGCCGACATGGTGCGGCCACACGACAACCGCGCCGACCTGCGGTCCACCCGCAGGGCGGCCCCAGCGACGCCAGTTTGCAGCGAGATTATATTCGGGTCCCCCGCCGAGCTGCGTGCGCATCCACCAGCCGCACCACCTGGCAGGACGGCCATCCATTCCCGAATAGCGTTTTGCCTCTGCCGAGGTGATGCCGCCGCTCATGATTGCGAGCGCGGCAAGAAAACTCGCGAAAATCTGCTTACGCATCCGATAACTCCTCACTTGTCTTCACTTGCAACGCGCAACGGCCTTCTCAATGCGGCGAAAACAAGAGGACAAAGTGAGTTGAGGTAAATGCGCGCAGCGAGTGCGGTCGCCGCGGCCTTCGCGAGAAAATGAGAGAAATTTCAAACTTGTGAACACTGATTGTATTTGTGACGAAGCATGAACATCGCGGGTGGCTGATTGTTACCCCGGACGACGTGCCGCAGTTTCAATGGGCTTGCGGATTACGCCGGACGTACCGGAAGAGTGTCCCATGTTTTTAAAAAAGCGGCTCGCAGACGGGGGAGGCTGCGAGCCGCTGGTTTTTGCCTCAAGGGGGGAAGAGGCTCAGATGCTGGCGGGGCGAATACGTTCGCCCAGGCCGATCGCATCGGTGAAAAAAACGCGGCAACTCGTGAGGGGTTCCGGCGGTATGGAATTTTTATTCGTCTTCTCCCGGGTGCCGGATACGCGGCAAGGTGCGCGATGCGCGATTGTCTACGCGCCAAAAACAACTCCCGGAGTCTCGCACAGGCGAGTGTCGCTGCGATGTTGAATAGGCCTTGATCAGCGCGGCCGAACCCCGAATGCCCTGAATGGAGCGCGAACCATATCGAGATCGGCCAACAGCCGCCTGCGCCAACTCATATCGGTCCAGCTCGCAGCAAGCTTGGAGCGCAACGGAGCCTTGCGAATCTTCTCAGGGCTCCGTTTGCCCCTTGTTGGATTGACGGTCCGGTCGATCGTCTTCGTGCACTTACTCTTCATGGCGTCTCATCCGCAGAATGTTATTTGACGTTCGTGGTCCCAGAACGCCGCCTCAGACGCACCGGTTCCCGCTGAGCTGCAGACAGTCGCGAGCGCGCCGTATTTGGGCATGGCCGATTAATCTGCCCGGCCAATGAAAAGGGCCCCGGATTGCTCCGGGGCTCCATCAAAAGCACCGTCCATGAGAAGGTCACTTTTCGATCTTGGGAAGAGTCTTGGCCTGGTCGGCGGCGATGTTGAGAACCACGCGATCCTTGTCGAGCTTGAAATCGCCCGGGGCAACACGCACGCGCGTTTCACCCAAACCCAGGAAGCCGCCGATATCGGCATGCAACTCGGTAACATGACCGGAGTTGTCACGCAGAATGCTGGCAACCTCACCCAGGTTCGTGCCGTCGCTCGAATAGACGACCTTGTTGATCCACGCTTTTGCTTCGCTGTCCGTCATCATGGGGCCCATCGATGCATCGGCCGTTGTATCGGAAGCGCTCGGACCGGTTGTGGCGGACGAGTCGGGGAGCGTCGGCTCAGCCTGCGGAGCCGGCGTCGCGGGTGGTGTAGACTCGGTGGCTGCAGGCGGATCGGACGGCACAGTGCTGTCGGACTGCTGTGCCATCGCCGTCGTCGTCATGAGTGCCGCACTAAGTGCGAGAACGGGAATGAACTTCATGCTCAAACTCCTTGTGACGTTTTCCGGGAGGGACATGCCTTCTCGGCAGTCGGGGAGAAAACGGATCGATGGAGATTTGGTTCCCGCATGCGTTCCCTCGCATGCGGCGAAATGCCAGGAAATTCGCGTATTTTTGCGATGTTAAACCAATTTTTCGGCGCCCCAAGCCAATGTGGGCGACATCATGACCGATCAATTCGCCATTGCGTGGGTGTTGACCGCAGCACGATCGCGTTCCTCGCGCGTTTGACGTGTCTGCAAGCGCGCGCCGTACACATATTCCGCACCCGCTATATCGCCACCCGACAAGCCATCAAGCTTCTCGCTGTAGCGAAACGACATGAGATGACCTCGGCCCGTGGGATGATCAAGGCCGATGGCATGGCCAATTTCGTGAGTCAAAGTGTACTTCAGATCATAAATGCTGAGATCGCCGCCAAAGCCCAACTTCCACGTGCGGCGAGGGTTGAGACAGACTTGCGCGCGGCTGATTTCGCGAAAGCCATTTGAGGTGCGCGCGCCAGGCATGACATTGCTGAAGGCGTAGCCTTCGGGTTCCACCTGCGCACCGATGACAATCTGCGCTTGGCGAGGATCTTCAATCTCTACGAAGCTGACATTGGCCGCGCGTTCCCATGTCCCAAATGCTGCGGACAGAGCTTGGCGAAACCGGCCGCCATCGATGGCTGATTTTTCGAGAAGTGCGCGCGGCGAGCGGATGCGTGCGCAATTAATCGCGCCTTCAAACGTCATATCATCGCGTGCGATTGCAAATGTCAGGACAACCCGGCCATCTGCACGCGGGAACCACTTTACGGCCTGGCCTCCGATGACGAGGGGTTTGAAGAGGTCGCCGGCGGTTACCCCACCAGCGAATAACATCGAGCCAAGCATAATGGCTGAAAGTGCCTGAACTTTCCCCCGCAGCACCCTTTGGTCTCCCGCTCCCCGGCATTTGTCATAGTTCAGCAAATCCCTGCTGTCTTGGCAAGTTAACCTAGGCCGCGACGACCCCATCCGGGCGCCTCAATCTGTCTTCTAAGGCAATCCGCCACTTGGTAATGTCCATCCGTTGCTTTAGCCGCGAGGAATAGGGCGCCGAAACAATTGAGTATTGTCGCCGGATCAACTCACCCAGTACGTCTCAAGGGTCTTTTGCCCGCTTTGCTCGTGCTCCTTCTCGCGCTAGCGGCCGCCGGGCTCAGCTGGCTGTTGGTGAAGCGCGACGTGGCGACGTCCGAGCGTGCCCAGTTCGAGGCTGAAGCGAGTGAAGTGCGTGATGGGGTCGCAGATGCGATGCGGACTTATGAGACGGTCCTGCGTGCGGGCGCCGGGATGCTCAAGGCCCAAGGTGATTTGAGCGCTGTGCAGTGGCGCACCATCGTCAAATCTCTTGAACTACAAACTTCGTTTCCCGGCTTTCAAGGGCTGGGCTACAGCGCGGTGGTTCATAAGGATCAGATCGAAGCTCTGGAGGCAGCGCAACGCCGGCAGGGTAATAGCACATTCACGGTCCATCCACGTCGCGCCCAGGAATACTATACGGTCATCATGTTTCTTGAGCCCGACGATTGGCGCAATCGCCGCGCGCTTGGATTTGACATGTTTTCCGAACCGACGCGCCGCGCTGCCATGGAGCGTGCGCGCGACACCGGCGCGGCGGCGCTTTCGGGCAAGGTCGAGCTTGTGCAGGAAACACATGATGGCGTGCAGGCCGGCACGCTCATGTACCTGCCGATTTATTCCGGTGAGACGGATCCGACGACGCTCGAGGGACGGCGCGCGCGTCTCACCGGGTTCATGTATGGGGCGTTCCGCATGACCGACCTGCTTCGTTCGGTTCTGCAAGTTCAGACACCTGCCCAGCTCCGTGCGTTCAGCATCATCATTTACGATGGAATCGCCGGAGATCCTTCCGCACGGCTGTTTGCGAATACGCCGAGAGAGCAGGCCAATGCTTCGTATCCATTCAAGGTGCGCTACCCGCTCGAGATAGCCGGAGAGGCGTGGATCATCGACATTGCCGCCAGCCGCCCGATCAGCACCTCCATCGACCAGAACAAGCCCCTGCTCGTGCTCATCGCAGGCTTGACTATCGCCTGCCTTGTCGCGGGGATTACAGCCTCGCTGGCGCTCTCCCGCGAGCGGTTGGAATCCGCCCAGAGGATCCTCGCCGCGGAAGTCAAGGAGCGCCAACTGGCGCAGGAATCTGCCGAACTGGCCAATAACGAGCTCATACACCGGGTCAAGAATACCCTTGCGGTGGTTTCCGCCATCGCCTCGCAGACGGTGCGCTACTCCTCCAACCTGGAAGAGTTTGGGCGTGCGTTTCGCGAGCGTCTCAACTCACTGGCTCGTGTTCAGGATTTGCTGCGTCCCAACAGCAGCTCGGCTCTCGACCTGGCGGGTCTCGTCCGCGAGGTTCTGCGACCGTATGCCAGTTCCGGCAGCCATGGCCTTGTGATCGACGGTCCTGTGGCGCCTGTTGCGCGCAATGATGTCGTGCTGTTGAGCCTCACGCTGAACGAGCTTGCCACAAACGCAACCAAGTACGGTGCCTGGTCCGTTCCCGACGGAAAAGTCACTGTGTCCTGGCATTCGGAGCCTGTCGCGCGCAAGGCCGCCGAGGATGGCTCACTGACACAGGGTGGTTCGCAGGAAGAGCAGCGAGACGAACTCGTCATCCATTGGACAGAGGAAGGTGGACCACCCGTGTCGGCGCCCTCCAAGAAGGGGTTTGGTTCAGCGGTGATACAGTTTGCCGTTGAGCGGGGCCTGCGTGGAAAAATGGAAGCAGACTACGCCACTCAAGGTATCTGCTACACGATCAGGCTTCCGGCGAAATCGGCTGGACTCAGGGCCGACGGCGCCGACGCCAGCCAGCAGTATGAGATGGCGGAGTGAACGGCGCTATCCCGGTCCCGCGAGCTTTAATGATTGTGTGCGCCGCAAGGCGTTGGTGCACGCGGTTGCGGACATTGCGTTCTTGGGTAATCGCGCAAGCCAGCCCGGCGTCGCGCGCCACGACGCAGGCGATGCTCGAAGACGTGCCTCGATCAAAACGGCCAGCAACAAAGTCGCTGGCGATCGAGGCTTGGAGGGCAATCTCCTTTGCGGCGATTGGCATCACAGAACGCCCATGAGATTAAGAACGATCAGCAGCGAAATCGGCACGCCAAGGAGCCAAAGAACAACATTTTTCATATGACCACTCCATCGAGTTGAAAGCGTGAAACGGAACGGTCTGTAAACGTGGTGGGGGTTGTTAAAGTTGCAGTTTGCGCCAGCCCTTCCCGCGCTAATTTGTGATAGCGGCGATTCAGGTTGCTGCTTCCAGCGGAATAGGTTCCGTCAGCGGCGGCGCATCGGGGATGCGGCCAGGGTTCGGTTGCCGCTTGGAGTTGATCAACTCGATGAGTTGGCCGATGCGCATCCAGTGGCCAGGGATCGACTCCATTTCAAGTCCGGCAAGGTTGCCATCTGCCCCGATGACGAAAATAGAACTGGAAGGAAAGTAGGACGCCGCTCGTTTCACGATCAACTTGAGCTGAGCACTGGTAGACTGCCCCGTCGTCGCAATGACGATCTGGGGTTGAATGTCGCCTTTCTGTGCCGTTGCGCGCATGTCCGAAAGGGCGGTCAAGCCAGCGGCGCCCGCACCCGATGTGCTCACCCGATACGGCGTCATTGTATTCAGCAGTGACGCAAGATAGTGCGCGGCCATGCGATCGACTGGACCACGCGCGGGAACGACAAGGATCGGCCCCTGTTTCGGCGTGTCCGCTGTCGCCTCCAGCCCGCCCGTACCCGCAAAGGCGGCTGTGACAAGATCGACGGTTTCCTGCATTGAAGAGAGTTGCTTGTCGTCCAGCCTGTCTAGGTCGTAGTCGGCACTCGCGAGTTGAAGAGCGGGCAGGACGATCTCATCGCTTGTTTTCGCGATGGACGATTGCGCGTTGGCGTCCTCGATCTGGCCGATCGCCGCGGACGCGTCCTTTGACAGAAGACGGTTATACAGACGCTGCTGCGGCGTAAGCGCGGGCTCGTCTCCCAGAAGCACGCTCAAGAACTCCAGGCCAGGCACGTAGCGGCCGAGAACCACGACGGACAATGTGATAGGCACCGCAAGGATAAGGCCGATCGGTCCCCACAATATGGTCCAAACGCTGAGAGCAAGGACGATGGCGAACGGTGAGAGCCCCGCCGTCTTGCCAAGCACGAGCGGCTCGACGATGTGTCCCATGAAGGGCTCTCCAAGGACGAAGAGAGCGAGTGTGGCGAGGAACATGCTCCAGCCGGGCTCGACGCCCGCCGCCAGAAGCAACGGTGGCACCGCCGCAAGAAATGATCCAATGAACGGGACGAAGCGCATGATCGCGGCGACGACACCCCACAATGCGGCATTGGGCACACCGATGAGCCAGAGCGCCACGCCGACCAGAACGCCAAAGCTTGCGTTCAGCGCAGCCTGGGTGAGGAACAAGGTTGAAAGCCGCGTGCCGGCTTCCGCCATCGCCGCCGTCGCACTCGAAATGTTATCCGTGCCTGCAATCCGAATGACGCGATCGCGCAGGTCGCTATGCTGGAGCAACAGGAAAAAGGCAAAGAGCACGGTCAATGCCGTCTTGCCGGCCGGCGCGGCGATTGCCGCCGCGAAATCTTTCAGGGATTGGAGCTTCTCGCCCCGGGCGGCAGGAGAGTGTTGCTCGGATGATGATGTTGCTGGTTGATCGGCAAGCGGCGCTGGTGGAGGCGGGATATTGGCTGCATCCTTGCCAGCCGCCTCCTTTCCCCCGATCTCCTCCATGACATCCTTTTGAAGCTTTTCCACGGCCTCGGACGCGCGCGTCAAAACATTGTCGCCGCTGGACTGGCGCGTTGCCCAACGCACTTTGTTCATCAGATTGTACCGGTAGGAGTCCAGGTTGTCGGCCAGGGTGAGCATCTGGGTCGAGAACGTATAGACGCCTGCGCCGGCGATGGTCACGGCGGTAACGAGAGTCAACGTCACCGCTGCGCTGTGGGGGATGCTTGCGCGTCTCAGGGCACGCACGATGGGTGCGAGCAAGAAAGCCAAGATGACGGCAAGCGCCATGGGAACGAGTATGTCTTCGCCGTAATGCAATGCAGCGACGAGGATCGCGGCGACGATCAGAAACGAAGCGAGGTTTTTGACAGAGTCCGCAAGCATCGGCATTGGTCACGACCCCCTAAGGACCGATGCCGCGCCGCGCGTGATCCAAGTGCGCGCTGAGCATCGCGGTAGCCAAATCCGCACTACAACGCCATTCCTCGGCAAAAGTTGCTTCTTGGGCATGTGCACGGCGGTCGCGCGCTGAATTCCAATATTAAGACCCAACGAGCTGGCTCTCCAGGGAACCGGTGAAAGCTCCTGCGCGTTAGCGCCACATGATCATCAAGGAGACTTCGTATGGGTAACCTTCTGCATTATGCGATCGTGTTCCTGGTCGTTGCGCTGGCAGCGGCGTTCCTCGGCTTTGGCGGCGTTGCGGGCACGGCGATGGAGGGTGCACGCATCCTGTTCTGGATCGCCATCGTTCTATTCGTGATTTCGCTCATCGGCGGCTTGGTCAAACGAACTTGACGCTCCCAAAGCTCCCCTGTGCCGGGCCGGTTACCGTGAGGTTGCCGGTCTTTGGTGTATAATGGGACGCTGCCATAGGAGATCCATGCCGAAATCGATGCCGCAAGAGTCAAAACCCAAGCGGAGAATTCGCTTTTCCTCGCCTACCCAAAGCGTGATGGCCGGCGCGGCAGTTCTTTTACCCACGCTGACGCTGGTGCCGCTCGGAGGGCTGTATCTGTGGGAGCATGGACTGCTGTTGTGGTGGGCGCTGGGCGCGCTTGGCGTGGCCGGCGCGATCACAGGCGGACTTCACTACGCATTGTCGCGTGCGCCGCCTCCGGCCGAAGCACTGCCACGCGACTCTCAGGCGGAAGGCGATGTTCACTGGACCAAGGCCGAGGCCGAAGCCTGGAAGGATGTTCTGGCGATTGCCGCGCGTATCGAAGTCGACAAAATGACGAATGCCGATTACTTCCTCGCTCTTGGACAGCAGACGCTCGATAGCGTCGCCAAACGTTTGCATGGCGAAAAGCCGGACGCGCTCTGGCGGTTCACATTGCCCGAAGCGCTCGCCATCGTGGAGCGCGTGTCGCGCAGGCTCGGCAAATTCGTCGTGACATCCGTACCCTTCGGCGATCGGCTGACGGTGGCGCAAGTGCTCGCCGCCTACAGGTGGCGTGGCGCAATGGATGTCGCTGAGCGCGCCTACGATATCTGGCGGATCTTGCGCATCGTCAATCCGGCGACGGCGGTCACGAATGAAGCGCGGGAGCGGCTCTCGCGTGCCGTTTACAATTACGGCAAGGAACATGTTTCCCGCCGCATAGCGGAAGCGTTTGTCGAGGAGATCGGACGCGCAGCGATCGATCTATACGGCGGCCGGCTCAAGGTGGCGGAGCGTCTGAAGGCAGGCACGGCCGAAGAGCCGGAACTTGTTGGCGACATGCTGGAATACCTCAAGACGCAGCGCATGGTCCTGCGCCTTGTCGTCGGAGGCGGCAGCAGAAGCGATCGGCTTGCTGTTGCGTCCCTGTTGGCGGGGGTTCTCGATCAGAAGCGGATCTCTCAAGCCGCGGCGCCGGAACTGGCAATTACAGTCGTCGGTGAGCCGGTAGCTCTGGTCTCGCAAACGTCCAATGCCAGCGCTGTGGTCAAGGAGCTCGGCGGCGCCGATATCGCTGTGTGGCTCGCATCTCGTCAGGATCTTGAAGCGGACGCTTCGGTCCTGCGGACATTCAAGATTGCGCTGGAGGCATCCTCAGCGGACGAAATTCCGCCTCTTCTGGTCCCCGTCTTTATTGGCGGCGCCACAAACGAAGAAAAATCCTTGGAAGAAGAACTTATCGCGCGCGCGCTGTCGGCAGCGCTGGAAACTCCGTTCATCGGGGGCGTCAAGGTCGATCAGATCGACGTCGCTCCACCCGATGTCCTTGCGCCGGTCGCCAACGTCATTGCGGATAAGTTGGTGCAGGCGCGCCGGGTCAGTACGCTGCGCCGGATTTCAGAGGCGAAGAGGTCGGGCAGCTGGCGCAACACGGCCCGCCAGGCTTGGCGTGCGGCCGGTTCTCTCACGCGCGCCGTTACGCGGCGGCCGCGACGCTGACAAAGACGCCTTTCCGTCGTGTCTATGGAACCTCAAGTGAGATCTTCACGTTTCAAGCGCGTAGGTGCCTGTAGCCGCGGGCCCATTCCAAAGCAATTTTTTCAGGAGATGATCATGGCTTCTTCGGCATCTAATACCTCGGATCTGCGTCGCGACACCCAGCAAGGCGCGCGCGAAGCTGCTAACGATCTAGCAGGCAAGGCCGCTGATCTGGCCGACAAGGCAACCAAGCAGTTTGATAGCGCCATCGAAAGCGCGGAAACTGCTGTGCGCGATATTGCAGGCCAAGGCCGCGAAGCGGGCGAACGAATCAATGCGGTCGCAGGCAATTTGAAGACCGCCGTCGACAAATCCGTGAAAGACCAGCCCTTGACGACGCTCGCCATGGCGGCGGCTCTTGGATTCGTCATTGGCGCACTCTGGAAGAGCTGACGAATAGTATTCGCTCAACAACTGATCCGGCCCGCCAACGAAAGCCAAACCCCAGGGGTGGCCCATGCTTTTCCAGTCCGTTCTGCGCCGTGCCGAGGCCGCGATCGAGAACGTTCTCGATCTGGCTTTAGCCCGCGCCCTGGCGGCGCTTCCACTGCTTGTCGCAGCCGGATTTGCCACAGCCGCCTTGTCGACCTACGTCAATGCCAAATATGGCATGCAGACCGGTCAGCTGATCATGGCTGGCGGCTTCGCAGTCTTGGGCTTGATGGCGATGCTCTACGTCAGTGCTGTGAGCCCCGCGACAATGGAAACTGGCGAGCCCGGAACTGCATCAGATAATTCGGGGACGATGGAAGGCGGCCCGTCAGACGACAGTGCGGTGGTGCGTGCCTTCGGTGACGCCGAGCGCGAACTCGCAACGACCATGTTGGCCAGTGCCGCTCCCGTGGCGGTGCCCGGCATCGTGCGAACGCTGATACGCAACCTCCCGCTGGTCATCCTGATCTTGATCGTGGTTTTTATTCTCAGCCGGGCAGGTTCCGACGAACCAAACACAGAAAATAGTGAGGAACGCCATGGAGACGACGCACAGGCGGTGCCGTAAAAGTTAATACATTCAATGCATTGTGGTTATGACTGATTTTCGGCCTAATATGGGAACCCGCTGGCACTTAATGCGTTACCGAAAGCTGGCGGCTTTCAGAAAGCGCTTGCTGGGTGGGGGAACTGCCCGCTGCAGTTGACGATAAGAGGGTACGTTCCAACATGTCAGAGAATGAAACGACCAAGCATATGGCGACGGCACGGCAACCAATGGCATCAGAAAGAGCTGAGCCGCCATCTGAACTCGGGCAGGAGATCGCCAAACAGCTTCGCGCTCTTTACAGCCAGCAGGTGTCAGAGCCACTTCCAGATAAATTCGTAAATCTTCTTGAGCAACTGGCGAAGTCTGAACGCAAGGGCTAGTGGATGAGTGGTCAATTCCAAGACGATTTGGCGGCGCTCGTCCCTAATTTGCGGGCGTTCGCGAAGTCTCTTTCGGGTAACGCCGATTACGCGGACGATCTCGTTCAGGAGACGCTGATCAAGGCTTGGAAAAATCGCGCGACCTTTGCAGAGGGCTCAAACCTCAAGGCCTGGTTGTTTACGATCCTGCGAAACACGTTCTTGTCGGACCGGCGTAAACGCAAGTTCGAGGTGGAAGACCCTGACGGCGTTCTGTCTGACAAGCTCGCCACGCACGGTGAGCAGAGCGGGCATATGGATTTTTTGGACTTTGCCGCAGCCTTCGGAAAACTGCCGGACGACCAACGCGAGGCACTGATCCTCATCGGCGCGGAAGGATTTTCTTATGAAGAGGCCGCGCTCATGTGCGGATGTGCTGTCGGGACCATCAAGAGCCGGGTCAACCGCGCTCGAAACAAGCTCGTTGAGATGTTGGACATTAACGAGCAAGGCACGGATGAAAGCGAGGAAAGCAAAACTCCTCGATTATCTGGTCCATTGACGACGATTCTTTGAGTTTCGTATGGACCATCGTGGAACCAAATCCCTCGTAGCGCGTTGCCTTGGGACGGCGGGGATCGAACCGCCATGCGAAAGACACGTCTCCTATCCGAACATCACACAACAACAAACGGGGTGTAGTGCAGATGAGTGAGTCGATTGTCGACTTGGTAGCGCCGCAGCTGCCGTATTTGCGCAGGTTTGCGCGTGCGCTGACGGGCTCCCAGGAGCGGGGCGATGCCTATGTGGTGGCCACGCTTGAGACGTTCGTTGCTGATCCGCGCATCCTCCGTCGCGATATTCCCGCAAAAGCCGCCGTTTACCAAACGTTTCTCAACGTCTGGAATGCGATTCCTTTCAATCAGACCCCGGAAGCAGCCGGAAACGGTCTTGAAGAAATCGCGCAGCGCCGGATTGAAACCCTAACGCCGTTGCCGCGCCAAGCGTTCCTTCTGGCAGCGGTCGAAGAGTTCTCGACCCACGACATGGCGATCGTGCTGGATCGCAGCGAGGATGAGGTTCGCAAATTGGTCGATGCCGCCAGCCGGGAGATCTCCGAGCAAATCGCGGCGCGCGTACTCATCATCGAAGACGAGCCGCTGATCGCCATGGATATCGAAAACCTCGTTGGCGACATCGGACATCAAGTCGTCGGCATTGCAACGACGCGCGATGAAGCCACGAATATAGCGTCAAAGACCCGGCCGGGGCTCGTGCTCGCCGACGTGCAGCTTGCCGACGGCAGCTCTGGTATCGATGCCGTCAACGACATTCTCAGAACCATCAACGTCCCCGTCATCTTTATTACCGCCTATCCCGAACGCCTGTTGACAGGTGAACGCGCGGAGCCGACTTTCCTCGTGACCAAGCCGTTCAAGCCCGAAATGGTCAAGGCGATCATCAGTCAAGCGCTGTTCTTCGACATGTGCGCCGGTGGTCCGCGGACAAGCGTAAACTGAGCGCGGTGGCGCGGTCATGGAGCATGCCTGTGAAAAACGGAACCGGAATTAGAAGTTGGAATTGGAAGGAGTATGACCGAGGATACGAGCTCTCGTCCAACTGTTGAGGGCAAAACCCAGAACGATAATCTGGCCGGTTCCCCGCTCAGCCTGCAGCTGTTGGCGTTCAGCCCGTGGAGTGCAGCCCTTCTGCATACCGATGGCCGGATACGGGCGATCAACAGCATCGCGCTTGAACTGTTTGGGCTGCCAGAGGATGCCAACCTGGAAGATCGCCCGTTGACAAGTCTATGGCCGGCTGACAGCGCAGAGCTGATCAGGACGGCCATAGAACGAGCAAGCAAAGGCCTCAATGTCACCGAAACCGCCTACTGTCCATCCGGACGAGGCGTGCCTCGCTGGATAGAAGTAACATTAGCGCCGGTGAAGGAGGCGACAGGCGCGGCGCCCGCGTGGCTCTTATGCAGTCTGCGGGATGTGACGCAGCTCAACACCATGCAGGAATCGCTGAAGGTGAGCGAGCAGCGCTTCCGGGCGCTTGCCGATAATATCGCTCAGCTTGCCTGGATGGCCGACAGCGAAGGGTCCATTTTCTGGTATAATAAGCGCTGGTTCGATTTCACCGGGACGAGAATGTCCGACATGGAGACATGGGGCTGGCAAAGGGTCCACCATCCCGATCATTTCGAACGCGTCGCTCAGAAATGGAAAGCGAACATCCGAAGCGGACAGGTGTGGGAAGATACATTCCCGCTGCGCGGGGCAAATGGTGTTTATAGGTGGTTCCTATCGCGCGCTATGCCCATCCGCGACCATGCAGACAAAATTGTCCTGTGGTGCGGCACCAATACCGACATCACGGAGCAGCGCCTTGCAACCCAAAGGCTGCGCCAAAAGGCGCGACTGATCGAGATGTCCCACGAGGCAATTTTCTCCTGGGATCTCGAAGGCACCATCGTGAGCTGGAACCGCGGATGTCAGGAACTTTACGGCTACTCGCAGAGCGAGGCCATTGGGCGTGTCAGCCATGAACTCCTGCGATCGCAGCACCCGGTTCCGCTGGAAGAGATCATATCGGCGCTGAAGGAGGAAAAAGCGTGGTCTGGCGAAATTTTGCACTGGGCCAAGGACGGTACAAAGGTCTGGGTCGATAGCCGGCATGAGCTGATCATGGTGGGCGGCCGGCGACTCGTGCTCGAGACCAACCGCGACATCACCGAGCGGCGCAAGGCGGATGAGGTCAGGAACAGGCTCGTTGCCGAGCTCAATCACCGCGTCAAGAATACCCTCGCCATCGTTCAATCCATCGCCGGGCAAACGGCAAGGTCGAGCGCGAGCCTCGACCAGTTCGTCGCAAGCTTCCGTGGCCGGCTCCATTCTCTGGCGAACGCCCACGACGTTTTGACGGATGCGCATTGGTATGGAGCGGACTTGCGCAATCTCGTGAACTCGCAGCTTGCCGTGACGCTGGGTGGCGCGGAAAACGTCTTTGTGCAGGGTGACGACGTGTTCCTGTCGCCGCAAAGTGCCCTGCAATTCACTCTCGTTCTGCATGAGTTGGCGAGCAACGCTCTGAAGTATGGATCTCTGTCGTGTCCGTCAGGCCGGGTAGAGATCTCGTGGAAACGCATGGGCACAAAGGGCGACACGTTGAACTTCGTATGGCGAGAATCCGGAGGCCCGGCGGTTTCCTCGCCGAAAAAACGTGGTTTCGGCACGCTCTTGATCGAGCGGTCCGGGGGGTTGCCGCACATGAGTACCAGTCTGAAATTCGATCCGGCGGGGGTCGAATGCCATATCGAAGCCAATCTCGATGACGATGGTTTGGGCGAATCCGTCATGTTCAATCCGATCCGCAAGGAAGCGCCGCTGCTCATCCATCCGCGAGCAAGACACGCAACGCGGCATATCGGGGATCGCCGGAATATTCTGGTGATCGAGGATGAGCCGCTAACCGCATTGGAAATCGAGGACACGCTGACCGAGGAAGGGTATCGGCCTATCGGTCCTTCGACGACGGTCGCCAGCGCTTTGGAAGCGATCCATCGCGGTGGTATTGACGCCGCGATCATCGATGGTGAACTGCTCGGGACATCCGCGGTGCGCGTGCGTGAAAAGCTGGACCAGGACGGCGTGCCTTATGTGTTAATCTCGGATCAATTGCTCTCGACAGAGGACATCCGTCCGAACATGAGGCTGATCCGCCGGCCGATCCGCAATGCTCAACTGATAGAGTTGTTGGCTGAACTTCTGGGACCACAGGTGTCGCGAAGTCCTTGAAGGTAGTCCTCAGCGTGCCTTGAACAAATGATCATGAGTCATCCCAGGGAGTGGATGAGCGTCAGGCCGGAGGGCCTTTATTGCAGCGTCGGCGATTTCTACGTCGATCCGGTGCGCGCCGTCGCGCGGGCCGTTATCACGCACGGGCATTCCGACCACGCACGGCCAGGCCACGGCGAGGTCATTGCAACGGCTGAAACTCTTGCGATCATGGGCGTTCGATATGGCAGCGGGTTTTGTGATCGGCGCACGCCGCTCGACTATGGCGGCGTCATAGACATTGGGCCTGCAGAGCTCTCGTTCGCGCCGGCTGGACATATCCTGGGAAGCGCGCAGGCCGTCATCGCCCATGATGGCGGGCGAATTGTCGTGTCGGGAGACTACAAACGCCGGCCTGATCCGACGGCGCGGGCGTTTGAGGCTGTCACATGCGATGTATTCGTCACCGAGGCGACGTTCGCCTTGCCCGTATTCCGCCAACCATCGGTCGATGCGGAGCTTGTCAAGTTGCTGACCTCGTTGGCGCTGTTCAAGGACCGCTGCCATCTGGTCGGGGTGTATTCGTTGGGTAAGTGCCAGCGCGTGATGATGGAGCTGCGCCGCCTCGGCTACGTCAAGCCGTTCTTTGTTCATGGCGCATTGGTGAAGATGTGCGAGCTCTACGAGGATCTGGGCTACAGGCTGGGTGAGATCGTGCCTGTGGCATCCGTGGATAAGGCATCGCTGGCTGGCGAAATCGTTCTTGCGCCGCCGTCTGCGCTGAGCGACCGCTGGTCTCGCAATCTTCCGAACGTGCTGACCGTGATGGCTTCGGGCTGGATGCAGATCAGGGCCCGCGCACGCCAGCGCATGGTGGAGCTGCCGCTCGTGATCTCAGATCATGCAGACTGGGACGAATTGATCGCCACCCTGAAAGACGTCGGCGCGCCGGAAGTCTGGATCACACACGGGCGCGAGGACGCCTTGACCTATATCGCCGAAAAGCTTGGCTACAGGGCGCGGGCTCTTTCGCTGTTGGGCTTTGAGGAAGAGGACGGAGAGTGAGCGCATGGAGGCGTTTGCTTCGCTGCTCGACAGGCTCTATTTCACCCAAGGCAATCTCGCCAAGGCGGCGCTTGTGAAAGATTATCTGGCGCGGACGCCGGATCCAGACCGCGGATACGCCGTGGCGGCGCTGGCGGGCACGCTCAATTTCGCATTCTTCAAGCGCTCGACGATCAAGGAGGTGGTCGACGAACGGGTCGATCCTCACCTGTTTGCCCTGTCTCGGGACTATGTCGGCGAGACATCGGAGACGGTGGCGCACATCTGGCCTGAAAATGCTGCTGCCCCGCGCCTCAACCGCTTGCCCGCTCTGCACGAGGTTATAGATCGCTTCAGCGCCGCGACGAGGGCCGAGGTAAAGGAGTATCTCGTCCTCCTGCTCGATAGTGCGACCTCGGAACAGAGATGGGCCCTGCTGAAGCTCGGCACCGGCGGTTTGCGGGTGGGTATTTCCGCGCGTTTCATGAAGACGATTCTGGCGCAGTTCGGCGGTAAGGATGTGTCTGATATCGAGGCGCTATGGCATGGGCTTTCGCCGCCTTACGAAGAGCTTTTTGCCTGGCTGGAAGGGAGGGGCCCGGAGCCGCGCGTGAATGATGCCCTCGCATTTCATCCCTTGATGTTGTCTCATCCCGTAGAAGAATCGGATCTGTCCGTCATTGCGGCCCAAGATTTTGCTGCCGAATGGAAGTACGACGGCATCCGTGTGCAGCTCGTCACCGGTAACGGATCGGCGCGGCTTTATTCACGAAACGGCGACGACATATCGGCTGCTTTTCCTGAGCTTGTCGTGCAGCACTCCGGGATTGCGGCTCTCGATGGAGAACTGTTGGTGAAGCGGAGCGGCGATATCGCCCCATTCAACGATCTCCAACAACGCCTCAATCGCAAACAGCCCTCCAAGAGACTTCTTGAGAGCCATCCTGCCCACCTCGTGGTCTACGACATGCTGCAGGATGGGCCGGACGATCTGCGGGCTCGCAGTTTCATTGAGCGGCGCGCGCATCTGGAAGCCTGGCAGCGCGCGCGACGGTATGACCAGCGCCTGTCGCTGTCGCCGCTGCTGGATTTTACCTCGATCGTTTCGCTGGCGGACCTGCGCGCGCGAGCCGACCGCGGCAGCGCGAACTACATAGAAGGCGTCATGCTGAAGCGCAAGGACAGCCCATACATCGCAGGCCGCCCGAAGGGCTACTGGTTCAAGTGGAAGCGCGATCCGCTTTCGGTCGATGCCGTGTTGATGTACGCGCAGCGCGGATCCGGCAAACGCTCGTCGTTTTATTCCGACTACACGTTCGGGCTCTGGAGCGATGGCCAGCTTCTCCCGATCGGCAAGGCGTATTCGGGCTTCACGGACCAAGAGCTGCGACGTCTCGACAGCTGGATTCGAAATAACACGATCAACCAGTTCGGCCCGGTGCGGGAGGTGGCGCGCCAGCTCGTTTTCGAGGTCGCCTTCGATTCCGTGCATCGCTCGAGCCGTCACAAGTCGGGCTATGCGTTGCGCTTTCCCAGGATCAGCCGCATTCGCTGGGACAAGCCCGCGGCGGAGGCCGATCAGCTTTCGGTCCTCCAACCCCTCGTTCAAGACCCGATAGCGGTCGGGGCAGGTTCGGACATCCAACCGTAAGACGGAAGTCCTGTCTTGATGGGTGTCAATGAGCGGCTCCAGGCGGCGCATCATGACAGGCCGGATCTTGCCTACCTGCAAAGCCTGTCACCCCAGGAGCCCATGCAGTAGTTTCAAGCATTCCGGTAATATGAAAGCCGCGGGCCTGGGCCACGCGGCTTTTTTAATATTTGGCAGTTGGCGCGGCGCGCGAGATTATCTCGGTGCGAGGATCATCACCATCTGACGGCCTTCGAAGCGCGGTTCGCTCTCGACCTTCGCAAGCGCCTCGGTGTCGGCTTTGACGCGCTGGAGCACCTCCATGCCAAGCTGGGAGTGTGCCATCTCGCGGCCGCGGAACCGGAGCGTGATCTTGACCTTGTCACCTTCCTCGAAGAACCGCCTGATGGCGCGCATCTTGACGTCGTAGTCGTGATCGTCGATGCCCGGACGCATCTTGATCTCTTTGATTTCGACGATCTTCTGGTTCTTGCGGGCTTCGGCAGCCTTTTTCTGTTCTTGATATTTGAACTTGCCGAAATCGAGGATCTTGCAAACGGGCGGCTCGGCATCCGGTGAAACCTCGACAAGATCGAGGCCGGCGGCTTCAGCGCGGGCGATGGCATCGAACTTTGCGACGACGCCAATATTCTGGCCGGTCTCGTCGATCAATCGGACTTCGCGGGCGCGGATCTGGTCATTTATGCGGGGCCCGGATTGTTCCCGGCTCTGAGGCTCGGGGCGCATTGGCTTGCGGATGGTCTGTCTCCTTGTGTTGTTTCAAATAGCGTGGGGTGGCCAACTTTAACCGCATCATTCTCCCAGAAATGCCAGGAGGTTGGGCGGCCGGGTCGCCGGGCCAGAAGATCGGGAACCTTTGGGAACAAGTCAAGCGGGGTTGAACGGTAACGTCCGGATCGGAACCGGAAATCCGGGTCAAAACCCACATTTTAGCTAATAGAGTCTGACTTTTGGGCAAGGACGGGCCGCCTCGCACGTCTCAAGGCGCTCGGTGTTTTAGGAACTTCGTCAGCCGCTTAGTACGGCCCGCGGCAATCGTATGGGCTGTCTTCACGCCGTACAGCCCGCCAGTGAAGTGCCTGCGCAACACGTAGTAGCGAAAGAAGAGCACAGGGTACTCGAACGGGAGGCGCAACATGACGGCCACCGGATTTTTGCGCAATTCCTTGGCCTGCAGATCCGTGTAGCTGTCGAGCTTACGGGCGACGTGTTCGAGCGTGCGCCAGGAAAAGTGCAAGGCGGAGCCCTGCAGTTGGCCAGCCTCCTGACCGGCGAGATCGACAGTATCGTGCACGAGGCTGTCGCGAAAGCGCACCACGCGGCGGTCGTAAAGCCGGACGTAATTGTGCGCGTCGGCCCATAACCGGGGGCGATCCTGGTGCGGGTAAACGGTGACTTGGCGGAAGCGGTAGGCCTTGGCTGGTGGAGGTCCCGCGCCGAGCAGATCCGCAATTTCATTCGCGAGTTCGGGCGTGACCACCTCGTCGGCATCGATATTCAAGATCCAATCGTGTGCCGCGAGATCTTCGGCATGACGCTTTTGCGGTCCATAGCCGTCCCAAGCGCGAAAGAAGGTGCGGGCGCCGAGCTGGCGGGCGATCTCCACGGTAGCGTCCGTCGAGCCGCTGTCGACGACGACGATGTCGTCCGCGATTCCCTTTATCGCTTCAACGCAGCGTGCAATGCGATCAGCTTCGTTCTTGACTATGATGCAGCAGGACAAAGGCACGCGGTTTTGACTGGCGCCTGACGTCTTCGTCATGAGTGTTCCCGTTCGCGGCGCTCGGCTTTTGGCGCGACATCGACCGGACGGCTAGCGCCTACGGTGTGCCAAAGTTGTTTCAAGAAGGAACGCGGGTTCTGACCTTGGTGCGAAGCGCTATCGTGCGTGATGACGGCACCGGGCGGGGCGGTGTCGACCTCGCGGCCGGAGAAGCCAAGTGGAATGGGCGAGAACGCCGTGCCGCTCGAGCGCGCGAGCGCCAGCATCATATTCGGCTCATCGCCGTGCATCCAGGGTCTCTCGACGCAGGCATCGCGCCAGTTCTCAAGCAGTGTTCGCGCACCAGCCGTGGGGCGCAGGAGCACAACGCGGGAACTCAACGAGGTGCGCTGGCGATGCCGGCCGATTTTTTTCGTCTTGACGTACATGAAACAGGCGACATCCACGGCGGGATTGAAGTTGACGAGATCGTCAAGCGCGCCGTTGACCGTGCAATCGACGTCCATCAATATGACGGTCTTCTTCGGGTAGGCATCCAAGGCGGCCAGGGCGATCGCGGGCTTACGCATCGTTTCATAGTTCCACGTCCCGGAGCGCTCCACGGCAAAGAGATGATGGGGATGGCCTTGGTCACGCAACGACGCCGCAAAGGGCTCGGCAAGTTCGCGGTAGTTGGGGGTGAAAAATCCGGTTATCAGCCAGCTCTTGGAGTCGTCTTTCAATACGATGTCCATTGCGTTGAGACTCCCTAAGGGCGGTGGATTATTAGAGTGCTTGCGGAAAAGTGGAAACCGGCTTTCCGATAAGAAGCACGACAAAACAAAAGCCTTGAGCCGTTCCGCTATTCCATCAAAACCGGAACGGCTCTAGTTGCGATTGCGCCGCCGCGCCAGAACCCGCTCATAAACATCCAGTGTCTTGCTTGTGAGTTGCTCCAGCGTGAAGCGGGAACGAACATGATCGCTGCCGCGCTTGCCGTACGTGGTGCGCTCCTCCGGGCTCCAAGACAACATGGTTTCGATGGCGTCCGCCAGGGCCTTCGCGTCGGCGTAGGGCACGCGCAGACCGGAGGCGGAGTCACGGGGTACATCCGGCTCTGTCAAGGCAACCTCGCGGCCGGGGCCCGTGTCTGACACGATCAGAGGCACGCCCATCGCCTGGGATTCGATGGCCACGCGCGGCAGGCCCTCCTGCTCGGAAATGTTCAGCGAGATGTCGCTGGCGCGGTAGGCCGCAGGCATGTCGGCGACATGCCCGGGAAAGCGCAGCCAATCCAATACGCCAAGACGCTTTGCTTCGGCTTCCAGCTTGTCCTTGAACTCCGGCTTTTCAATTTCGCCCGCAAGGACGGCAACGATATTGCCTTGCCCACGCGCCTTGAGAAGCCCCAACGCTTCGACAAGATACTGCTGCGCCTTGCGCGGCGTGATGCGTCCGGCAAGCGTCAGCACGCGGTCGCCCGGCTTTATGCCAAGCAGGCGGCGAACCTCGTCCAGCCGCTCTGGCGTCAACGAGGCGAGGTCGAAGCGTTCAGGATCGAACGCGCGATGGATGACGGCGATGCGCTCCTCGGGCGTCGCATACCGCGTGCGGATCAGATGCGCCATGTAGTCGGACACGGCGATCACCGTATCGCTGCGCGCCATCACGCCGTTGTACCAGTTCTTGATGCGGTTCTTCTCGGAGTACTCCGAGTGATAGGTCGTCACGAAGGCAATGTTGGTCTTGCGCGCCGCGGCAAGCGCGCTCCACGCGGGGGCACGGCTGCGGGCGTGAATGATATCGACCTTATCGCGCCTGATGATACCGGCGAGGGCGCGGCTGTTGGACAGGATGCCCAGCGGGTTCTTGGTTGCGAGTGGAAGTGTGATGTGCTCGGCGCCGAATTCCGCAAGCCGGTCCGCCAGGCGTCCGCCTTGCGAGGCAACGAGCGCGCGATGCCCCTTCTTCACGAGCGCTTCGGCGATCTGCAGACAGCCGAGTTCCGCGCCGCCCGCGCGCATGCGCGGAATGACTTGCAACACGGTCAAGCGCTCGGGCATTGTCGGTCCCTAAAGTTCGTCTTTCAACGCCGCCGCGCCCGAAATGGCGTTCGGCCAGGGGTTCTATAAGGCTCACATGGACAATCCGCAAACCTTGATCGTCGGCAAGGGGGTGTACGCGCGCGATATCGCGTATCTGAGCGACAAGCCAGCCAAGCCCGGGGGTACCAGCCTGTTCTGGCTGTCGGGCTTCATGTCGGACATGGCCTCCACAAAGGCCACGGCGCTGATGGACTTCGCGGCCAGCCATGGAGTGGGTTACACGCGGTTCGATTATTCCGGCCATGGCCGCTCGGGTGGAGATTTCAAGCAAGGGACGATCGGCCGTTGGCTGGAGGAGTCGCGCGTGGTTTTCACGCAAGTGACTCAGGGGCCGCAGATCATAATCGGTTCCAGCATGGGCGGTCACATTGCGCTGATGCTGCTGAAGACGCTGCAGCGTGACGATCCGCAAGCGGCATCCCGTGTCAAGGCGCTGGTGTTGATCGCGCCGGCCTGGGACATGACAGAGGAACTGATGTGGAAGAAGTTCTCCCAGGAAATCCGCGATGAAATCCAGTCGCAGGGTTATCATCTTCGTCCCTCCGCTTACGACGCACCCTATACGATTACGCGCGATCTCATCGAAGATGGCCGCGAGCATCTGCTCGCCAGGGAGCCCTTAGATCCGGGTTGTCCCGTTGTCATCATTCAAGGGGCTCAGGACGTTGACGTGCCGGCCGCGCACACGCGCGAGCTGTTGAATTTTCTCAAGGGCAAGGATGTCCGCCTCATCGAGATTGCAGATGGCGAGCATCGCTTGTCGCGGCCGCAGGATCTCGACAGGCTCTATCGGGAGATCGAAAGCGTGATGTAGCGGGGCAGACTACTTGTCGGTATCAAGCGCGATGTCGGGTTCCGGCAGCTCATCTGCCAGAGCTGCCTCAAGGCCATGGGGTCCGGCGGCGCCGGCCACATCCTCCGGCACGATCCAGATGCGATAGTCGGGCGCGGTGAGCGGATGATCGCAGCCGAGATCGCCATCCTCGACGCGGCAGCTCTTATCGATGGTGGCATCCAGTGCTTCGCGATGTTCATGCCGCACAAGGCCAAGATCGACAATCTCAATACGCGATTTTGTAGAGATATCGATCCCGCGGAAGGCGCATTGGTTTTTTCCGGCGCATGCACCCGCGCCGGCCGTAATCGTGTTCTTGGTGCTCAAGGCCTGAGGCTTGGCAATCGGTTTGGCCTGCGAAGCCGGACCCGACGAAACATAGCACTGCGCTTCCATGCACAGGATGGGATCGAACGTTCTGGGCAGAGAACCGGGGCGCTCAAGTGTATGGGACAGCACAACGAGAACGGTGGCGCGTCCTGAGACCGGCGCGGCAGCGGCAGGCTTGGCTGTTTGAGCGTCGGCGGCACGAACCAGGACGGCGTGCGCTGCGATCTTGGCTTCGATCTTGATCTGCATGGGGACCGCGGCAGGTGCTGGCGCAGGTGACACCGGGATGTGCGTCTTGGCCTGCTCGATCTTGGAGGCTTGTGCCCGCGCATCGGCTTCCGCGCGTGCCGCATCCAGCATCTCACGTTCGTAGTCCGCGCTGGGAGGTGGGGCGAGGATGCTCTTGGCGGGCGTCGCCTTGACACGCGCGTCTTTTGGCGGGGCAGGCTTTGCCGCAGGTGGCGCCGTGCGTGTCTCGCCTTGATTTTCGGCTGCGAATTTTTGCGCGAGTGCATGGGCGGGATCGACGGATTGTGCCTGAAGTACCCCAGGCATTACCGTCAGCGCCGCGAGCGCCGAAAAGAGCAAGAACGTGTGCCGCATGTCAGGTCCTTGGTGCCATCGACCGCAGTCGCATCGTCGATTTGTAACGCACCGGCATCAAGGCCCCGCCGGCAGCACCAGTTTTCGGATCATTAGGGCTGAAAGACGGTCGGCATGTGGGTGGATCTACTTTTTTGTGATCCCGGCAATTGCCGCAAGGCCCTCGCGGTAGGTGGGATAGGCAAGGTGAGGGAGCAGCTCGCGTTTGAGTCGCGCGTTCGATACGCGCTTGCTTTCGCTGTAGAAACTGCGCGCCATGGGGGACAGATCGGCGGTGGCAAAGTCGATCTCGGGTGGTGGCGGACAGCCCAGCAGCTCCGCGGCATAGGTGACAACGTCTTGGGGCGGGCCCGGCTCATCGTCGGTGACATTGTAAACGCGGCCCGGCGCCCCCTTGTCGATAGCGGCGATTACGGCTGCGGCGATGTCCTCCACATGGATGCGATTGAAAACCTGCCCGGGCTTTACAAGCCGGCGCGCCGTGCCGGCTTTTACATCCTCAATGGCACTGCGGCCGGGGCCATAGATGCCCGGGAGCCTGAAGATATCGACACGCTTACCGCTTGTCTCTCCCAGGGTTTGCCAAGTGCGCTCGGCGGCGAGGCGAAGCTTGCCGCGGCTTGATGCAGGTCTGGCCTCTTCGTCCTCGCTGACCCAGCCGCCCGCCGCGTCGCCATAGACGCCCACCGTAGAGAAATAGCCGATCCAGGCGATGCTTTTGGAAGCCGCAACGGCTTCGCCGTAATGGACGAAGGCTGGATCGCCATTTGGACCAGGGGGGATGGACAACAAGATGTGCGTTGCTTGCGCAAGCAGAGGCTCGGCTTCAGGGCTGGCGCGCGTGCCATCGAACAGGACCACATCAAAGCCCGCGCGTTGCAGCTTGGCGATGCCTTCAGCCGATGTCGATGTGCCCGAAACACGCCAGCCGCGTTCGGCGAGGCGCTGCGCGGTGCGCTGTGCGCTGTAGCCAAGGCCGAAACAAAATAGGTGAGTCATAAAGGCGGTGTCTCCGTGAATGTCCATTCGGCGCGAACGTCTTCGTCGGCTTCCGCCGCAAGATAACGCGCTTTCAAGGTGCTGAAGGTGTCGGCGGGCGCAAGCCTTGCCAGCGCCCAGACCGCCATGGCACGCACCAGCGGCGAGCCATCTCGCAGCAAGGAAATGATGGCGGGGACGTAGCCCGCGTCGCCGGAGTTGCCTGCCGCTATGAGCGCGTTGCGCACGATGCGGTCGCGGCCCGTCCGCTTGACAGGCGTACCGGCAAAGCGCCTGCGGAACGTCGCGTCGTCGATGGCAAGAAGCTCGGCGAGGGGAGGATTGTCCGTCTCGGCACGAGCGGCGTACTTGGCTTCGCGCGAAGCCTCGGCGAACTTGTTCCACGGGCACACCGCCAGGCAATCGTCGCAGCCGAACACACGATTTGCCATGGCCGTGCGGAACGCGCGCGGGATGTGCCCCTTGTGCTCGATCGACAGGTACGCCAGGCAGCGGCGCGCGTCGAGCTGGTAGGGCGCTGGAAACGCCTGGGTCGGGCAGGCGTCGAGGCAACGCTGGCAGGAGCCACAGTGATCAATCTCTGGCGGATCGGACGGCAATTCAGTTGTCGTAAGAATGGCGCCCAGGAACAGCCAGGATCCATGTGCGCGTGAGACGAGGTTTGTATGCTTGCCCTGCCAGCCAAGGCCTGCGGCCGCAGCGAGCGGCTTTTCCATCAGGGGCGCGGTGTCGACGAAGATTTTTACGTCGCATTGTCCGATGCGCGCAATCTCGCCCGCCAGCGACCTGATCTTGGCCTTGAGCACGTCGTGATAGTCCTTGCCCTTGGCGTAGACGGAGATGATCGCGTCGGACGGCTCTTGCAACGCTTGGAGCGGATCCTGAGCTGGCGCGTAGCTTTGTCCGATCATGATGACGGAGCGCGCCTCGGCCCATAGCGTCGTTGGCGCCGCGCGGCGCTCGGCGGTATCGGCCATCCAGTGCATGCCACCGTGGCGGCCTTCATGGAGGAAATGCATGAGACGCGGCGCGGCATTCGCGATGGCGCTGGGCTTGGTGATCCCCACCGCGTCGAGGCCAAGCCGGGCAGCGTGGTCCAGTATGAGGGCCCTGAGTTTATGCGGATCGGGCGCAGTCCCATCGGGTGCAGTCGTCATGAGACAAATTCGCCCCATGCGGCGGCGGCCTCCTTCAAAAGTCGAGATCCGCGTAGCCTGCAGGAGGCGCGACGCCCGGCACGCGGTCCGCCAGCAACGGACGGAACGCGGGGCGCGATTTCATCCGCGCATACCAAAGCTTGGCTCCTGGATACTCGGGCCACGGCACCTCGCCTAGAAAGTCGATCACCGACATATGGGCAGCGGCGCTCAGATCTGCAAAGCTCATCTGGTCGCCGGCCAGCCAGCGCCGGGATTCGCTCAAATAGCTGACGTAAGAGAGGTGATAACGCAAGTTAACGCGCGCCGCGCGCAGGATATCGGCGTCGGGCACCTGAGGATTGGTGGGGTGCATGCGCTGATAAACCTTCTCGATCAGCAACTCACGCGTCACCTCTCGATTGAGCTTGCCGTTGAACCAGTCCACAAGGCGGCGGATTTCGGCGCGCTCCTCCTCATTGCCGGGGAACATCAGTGCGGGACGGCGGGGAGGCTGCAGGGCGGGGGACGGGCGATCGGCCAGATACTCGGAGATCGCATAAGCACCGCACAGCGTCAGTCCGTTCGACAACTCGAGGACGGGCAACTCGCCCGCCGGGTTCTTGGCCAGAAAGGCCGGCCGGTATTGCCAGGGCTGCTCTTCGATCAGTTCCGCGTCCAGGCCCAGTTCGCCGAGCGCCAGGCGGACGGCGCGCGACTTTGGGCAAAGGCGGTACTGCGTGAGACGGTAGATCGTCAAAATGGCCGCTCCCGTGGATCGATGCCCGAATGCTATGCAACGATTCGCCCGCTTTGATGGTGGCCTGGGGGCCCCGCAAATCTTCGCGCTCGCGATCTAACCCATTGGGGGCGGTGGAGCGTCACCGGATCGCACACGTTTCAAGAACACGCCACGCGCCTTCAGATCCTTCAGGACGACGTACATCTGCGCGGTGCTCAACGCGTCGTCGAACGCATTGTGGGCTTTGAGCGGCGGCAGGCCGAGATCCGCGAGGATTTCTGCAAAGCGCAGGTCGACCTTGGTCCCAGGCGGGGCTTTGGAATATTTGCGGTCGTAATAAAGATCGCTCACGTCGATACGCGCATTCGGCAACGGGATACCGAGAAGCTGATGTACGTTCTTGTTCAGCATCTTCACATCGAAGTCGATCCAGTAGCCAACGAGCGGCCGGCTTCCAATGAACTTCAACAGATCCGGCAGGACGGTCTCGATGCGGCGTTCCTGGGCGACGTCGGAGCGCAGGATCTGGTGGATCTTGATGGAGTTCGCCGCCATGTGGGCCTTGGGCTTTACCGTGGCCTGGAAGGCTTCGCTCGTCAGAATGCGGTTGCCACGGATCTTTATGGCGGCGACGGAGACGATATCGTCAGTCTTGGTATTGAGCCCGGTCGTCTCGCAATCGATCGACACGACCTCGTCTTCGGAAGAAGAGTCGAACAGGTAGGAATAGGCATTGTCTTTAAGACGCATCCTGTCCAGGCGCCGTTTGATGAAGCGATGCATGGCGGTTCACAGCATCCCGAGATGATAGCGTGTGCGCAGGATCTCCTTGAAGCGTTTTACCACCTTCAAGGCGTCCCGCAGCAGATCGCGCTCGGTTGCCGACAATTCTCCCAGACGGACGATCGCTTCCTCTTCGTGGCGCCCCGTGCGCATGGCCTCGAGCTGCGACTTCAGCCGGACTTCCATGAAATAGTTGAGCGCGCTGTGCATCTCATCGGCCAGGTCCTGGCTCAAGGCGCCCAGGTGCGCGAGCTGATTGAGCCGCTCCGCCGTCGACGTGGCCGACACGCCTTTTTCGATCGCCATGACGCGCACGCCGTGGACCAGCGGGAATGTTCCGGATTTCTTGATGTGGATGACATCGGAGCCGACGCCGACGGTTGCCATGATGGCGCTCAGCACGCCTGCGGAAGCGTCTTCGAACTGATCGATCGCCTTGGCAAAGCGCGCCAGATAGGCGCTTTCGCCTTGCATCATGTTGCTCATGACCGCCTTGGCCTGATCCACGAGTTCCGCACGTCCGGTCACCGAGACCGCGTCGAAGAATACACCCAGGTTCATGGCGGAGTATTCGTCGGGCGTCATGACCCAGCTTTTGATTTGGCGGATGAAGCCGTCGATGGTTTGCGACCAGACGGGGTTGCGCACCATGATGTTGCCGGGACAGGGTGGAAAGCCGAACGTCTGGAGTGCCGACGTGAAGTCCTCGCGGAAGCGGTCGAGATCTGTTTGGGGGACGGGGCTTGCGAGCAGAAGGCCATTGTCCTGATCGGTGCGGACCGTCTGTTCGCCACGGCCTTCCGAGCCCATGACCATGAGGCAGCCAACCTCCTTGATGGAAGGCGGGGCAATCAGATCGAAGACCTTGGCGAACAGCGCGCGGTTGAGATCCGAGGTGATCTCGGCGATGACCTCGACCTGAACCTTCTGGCGGTGGAGACGCTCCACCTGATGCTGGATGTCGCAGGCGGGTAGTTCCAGATCCTCGATGGTGCGAGCCCGGTCGATACGTCCGGGGATGAGCTGCGAATTGCCTGCAACGAGTCCGAGGATATCGACATCCTCAAGCGTTCCGATATAGGCGCCTTGCGAGACGACGGCGAGACGTCGCACGCGATGGCGCGTCATCTTGATGAGCGCTTCGAAGATGAAGTCGTCTGCATTGGTCGAGAAGATCTCGAAATGCGCGACATCTCGCACCTTGGTGTCGAGGGGCATCGCGAGCAGAACCGCAGATCTGGCTAGGTTCGTGCCGGTGATGATTCCGGTCCGCGCCCCGTCATTCACGAACAGCGTATTGTTATGGCGCTCCTCCATCAGCTGCGCAGCCTGGGTAATGGTCGCACCGGCATCGATGAAAACGGCATCATGCAACCTCGTTTCCTTTACGCGCGCTCGCAAGACGCGATTGACGCCGCCGGTATTGTCGTCGTGTTGCTCGGTATAGTCGGTGAGCTTTCGCGAAAGCTCCGAGTAGAAGAAAGCCGCAAAACCCGTGTTGCGCTTGATGAGCCGCACGATGATATCTTTTGGCAGCAGATAGCAGAGCGTTTCCTCCGCGGCGATGAAGGTCGAACCGGCCGCGCCATGGACGAGAGCGCGGGCATCGAAGCTGTCTTTTGCGCGCAGGACGTGCTCGACTTCATCGCCGTCGCGCTCTTCGACCGATCCTTTGATGACGACATGCAGGAAGGGTGACGCTTCTCCGCGCGCAACGATGACTTCTCCCGGGCTCCAATAGCCGATGTCCATCGTTGATCTGAGTTCGTTGATCTCCGCGTGAGTCAGCCGGTCGAAGGGCGGATTCTGGGTGTCGAAGGCTTGCGGCATGGCATTGATTCCGTGGCATTGATCCGTTGCGCGCCCGCGGTGAATGCGCGCTCGGTGGATATGGTTGCGGCCGGCCTGCTTGTTCAGGGCAGGGCCGGCCGCGATTGCGTGTTTGTGCCTCGAGGCTGCTTCATGCCGCCTTGATCGCGATCAGTGCGAAACTGCGCCCGTTGCGCCGATGCCCGTCTCTGAACGTATGAACTGCGCCTCATAGCCGGCACGGTCCTTGGCGGCGCGCGCGCTGCGGTCCAGGAGCGAGACCAGCCAGATTCCAGCAAAAGCGATGGACATCGAGAACAACGCCGGGTTGGAGATCTGGAACAGCGCCGATCCCTTGGGATGGCCGAGCGCGGCCTCCCAGACGCCGGGGCTGAGAACCAGCATCACCGTGGCGGTGATAAGGCCTAGCAGTCCACCCACGAAGGCGCCAAGCGTGGTCGTTCCCTTCCACAGGGTGCTCATGAGCAGCACCGGGAAGTTGCAGCTTGCCGCGACCGCGAAGGCCAGGCCGACCATGAAGGCGACGTTGATCTTCTCAAACAGGATGCCAAGACAGACGGCAATAATGCCGATGACCAGCGCCGAAAATTTCGAGATCCGAACCTCGGTGTCTTCAGACGCTTTGCCCTTGGCGATGACGGACGCATACAAGTCGTGGCTGACCGCAGAGGCGCCTGAGAGCGTCAGGCCTGACACGACCGCCAGGATCGTGGCGAAAGCCACGGCAGAAATGAAGCCGTAGAACAGATCGCCGCCCACTGCCTTCGACAAGTGCACGGCCGACATGTTGTTGCCGCCCAGCATGTCAGCAGGCAGATAGCTTCCGTTGGACGCCGCCGTGACGCCCGGCTTGAAGAACTCGGGGTTCTGCAGCAGAAAGGTGATGGCGCCAAAGCCGATGACGAAGGTCAGGATGTAGAAATATCCGATGAGCCCTGTTGCGTAGAGCACCGATTTGCGCGCCGCCTTGGCGTCGGCAACCGTGAAGAAGCGCATCAGGATGTGCGGCAAGCCGGCGGTTCCGAACATGAGCGCCAGACCGAGCGAGATCGCCGAGATGGGATCGGTCACAAATGTGCCCGGCCCCATGATCGCTGAAGGATTTGCAGCCGCCTTGCCATCGACAATGGCCTTTGGATGCAACTCGACGGCCTTTTGGAACATCGCCTCGGGCGAGAAGCCGAAATGGGCGAGGACCATGATGGCCATGAACGTCGCGCCGCCCAGGAGAAGACAGGCCTTGATGATCTGCACCCATGTGGTGGCCACCATGCCGCCGAAGGCGACGTAGATGATCATCAAGGCGCCGACGATCACGACGGCGTGCCAATATTCCATGCCGAACAGGAGCTGGATCAGCTGACCGGCGCCAACCATCTGCGCGATCAGATAAAGCGAGACGACGACCAATGTGCCGAGCGCCGACAGCAGGCGGATCGGTGTCGGGTCGAGACGGAAGGCCGCAACGTCGGCGAAGGTGAACTTGCCGAGGTTGCGCAGCCGTTCGGCGATCAGAAATAGGATGATCGGCCAGCCGACCAGAAATCCCACCGAGTAGATCAGTCCATCATAGCCGTTGGCGAAGACGAGGCCGGAGATCCCGAGGAACGAGGCAGCCGACATGTAGTCGCCGGCGATGGCCAAGCCGTTCTGGAAGCCGGTGATCCCGCCACCGGCGGCGTAGAAGTCGGCCGCCGACTTGGTACGGCTGGCGGCCCATTTGGTAATGCCGAGTGTCGCAAGAACGAAAATAAGGAACATTATAATGGCCGACATGTTGATGTCGGCCTTGCCTTCGACCTGAGCGGTGTCGGCGAGCGCGGCTGTGGTTGTGAGCACGGCTGAGAGCGCGACCGCCAACAAGGCAGTCCGGGCATGCCTGGAAGCTGATCCGATCATTGCTTCGCCCTCTCCACGATTTTGTGGGTGAGGTTGTCAAACACGCTGTTGGCGCGCCAAACGTAGATGGCGGTCAGTGCGAAGGCAGAGAGGATGACGCCGAGGCCAATCGGAATGCCGACGGTTGTTGCGCCGCCTGACAGCGATCGCGCCAGAAGATCCTTGTCGTAGGCGATCATGAGGATGAAGCCGAAATAAATCACGAGCATGATGACAGTAAGTATCCACCCCAGGGACGACCGGCGCTCGACGAGTTCCTTGAACTGTGGGTCCGCTTTGACCTTCTCTAAGACAGCGTCATTTGTTGGTTGCATTCCAATTCTCCTCCCCTTTGAGCCTTGTCGTCGCTTGCCCTGCGGCTATTGCCGTTGTGCTCACGATAGCAGCGGGCATACCGCCACCCCATTGGAATTATTAGTTTGTTCAAAACGGAATCTTAGCTGACAAGTGGCTGCTTCGCTAGTTTTCCCTTGCTCGGACTTTGGGCTCAAAGGCCCCGAAAGTGTTAAGGCTCGGGTTTGGCATCGGCGCGCCGGTTGGGCAGGTGGCCTTGGCGGGTGGACTTTAAATATGTGGTCGGCGGTGCAGGAGGGGGGCGAGCCCCGTGCGTTGCAAGGCACGGGCTTGCGACGCGGATTAGCCCTTTCGTGGCGCTCTGGGCGCGAGCCGGTGCCGCCCTTTTTCATCCGGGGAATCGAATTGGCCCAGAAGCTGCTCAAGGACCGGCCGTATCCCTTTCAATTCGTGAAGGTGAGCGGCGGCCAGGCCGTTCATCGTACGCTCGGCCTTGGCCGATAGCTTCACCGTCACACGCCGTGCGTCGGACTTGTCCCTTCGACGGGCAACAAAGCCGTTTCTTTGAAGCCGGTCGACAAGCTCGACGGCCGTGTGATGGCGGACCATGAGCCGTTCTGCGATGTCGCCGATTGCGAGAGTGTCCTGCTCCCTTGCGCCTTTGATGGCCAGAAGTGCCTGATACTGCTGGGGAGTTAACCCTGTGGCAGCGGCAGCCTGCTCACTGAAAGCCAAAAAGCGCCGCAAGGCATAGCGAAAATCTGCCAAGGCTTCATAGCTCTGCTTGGCAAGCTCCCACTGTCGGCCTGAATTCGTCATGGCGGTCTCTTGATTGCATCGTAATACGATATAAACTTGTTATCATGTGTGAGAGGGAATAGGCCAGCATGTCGAAGAAGAACGATCCCCGAACGGTGGCGGCGAACAAAGGAATTGCGGCGGATACGGCTTTTGGCGCCGTCACCCCTCCCATCTACCTCTCTACAACCTATTCCTTTGAAGGCTTCGAACGCGCCCGCGCGCATGACTATTCGCGCACGTCAAATCCGACACGCGCGCTCCTTGCCGAGACCCTGGCCGAGCTTGAAGGCGGGGAAGCTGCCGTGGTCGTGTCTTCGGGCATGGCCGCCGTCGATCTCGCATTCAGCGAGCTGAGATCCGCAGACCTGCTCATTGCGCCTCACGACTGCTACGGGGGAACGCATCGTCTTCTCTCGGCCCGCCGCGATCTCGGTCATTTCGACGTTATGTTCGTGGACCAAGGCGATCCCAAGCAGCTCGACGAGGCCTTTGCGGCTTCC
Source organism: uncultured Hyphomicrobium sp. (assembly GCA_964587445.1). Lineage (GTDB taxonomy): Bacteria > Pseudomonadota > Alphaproteobacteria > Rhizobiales > Hyphomicrobiaceae > Hyphomicrobium_B. Next base: position 198,268 of record CAZPLQ010000004.1, on the reverse strand, counting down.
CCGGCCATGGTGCTCATCGAGACGCCGAGCAATCCGCTGATGCGCGTCGTCGATATCCGGTCCATTACTGCGCGTGCGCGCAAGGCCGGGGGCAAGGTCGCGGTCGACAACACGTTTCTGTCGCCGGCGCTGCAGAGGCCGCTTCAGCTTGGCGCACACTACGTCATTCATTCCACGACCAAGTATCTCAACGGTCATTCGGACGTGGTCGGCGGCGCGGTTATTTGTGCGGACAAGTCGGATGCCGAGCGCCTTGGGGCCTGGGCGAATGTCGTGGGTGTCACGGGATCGGCCTTCGACTCTTATATGACGCTTCGCGGCATAAGAACGCTGTTTCCCCGCGTGGCCCAGCAACAGGAAACTGCGCTCGCGATCGCGCGCTATCTGGAGGATTGCCCGGCGGTTGCGCGGGTGCATTACCCGGGCTTGCCGTCGCACGCGGGCCATGAAATCGCCAAGGCGCAGCAATCGGGTTTTGGTGCGATGCTGAGCTTCGAGCTGTCCGGCGGTCTCAAGGCCGTGCGGCGCTTCGTGGAATCAGTGCGGCTCTTTACGCTTGCTGAATCTCTGGGTGGCATTGAAAGCCTCGTTGCGCACCCGCCGACAATGACGCACGCGGGCATGGATCCCGCCGCCCGCCGCGCGGCGGGGATTACCGACGGCCTCTTGCGGTTATCGATTGGCCTCGAAGCGCCGCATGATCTGATTGACGATTTGGCTCATGCGCTCAAGGCTGTCGGTCCGGCCACCTTGGCGCGAAAGGTGGCGCGGTGAGATTTACCCGATTGGCTGTAGCGAGGTTCGATTGTTGGAGCGAGAGGCCATGAACGGGGATTACGAGCGCACGCCAGACAACTCGACGCGCGATCTTGTCGTCGCGGCAATCGTGCATATGGTCATCCTGGGTGGCTTTTTTGCCGTCCATTTTGGGGTTGCAGCCCTATGGTGACCGGCTCGCCCGGGCGGTCTTGCCTTTCAGCAGGCTTTGAAGGACGACCGCATTGTTGTGCTGCTCGTCGCGCGCTGCAAACAAGAGCGTGATGCGGCAACGCTGCGCCAGACGGCGAAGCTCGTCCAGCGTAGCGGAGCCTTCCAGCTCTTTGACGTACTTCTGCTGGAACGCCTGCCATTTTTCAGGGTCGTGATTGAACCAGCGCCTCAACGCCGAACTCGGTGCGATGTCCTTCATCCAGACGTCAATGCGGGCCTCGTCTTTTCTGAGCCCGCGTGGCCATAGCCGGTCCACGAGCACGCGCATGCCGTCCTCCGCCGCGGGCGGCGCATAGGCGCGCTTTAAGAGGACGGTCATGGCTATGCTCGATATGTGCGACAGATCAGTTTGCCCTCTCGATCTTTCCACAAGCGATGGGCAGTGTCACCTGGGCCGGGACGCCGGGGAGTGACTGCACGCTGTCAGGAAGATTGGTGCCGGAGGCAACGCCGTGTACGTAGATCACGCGTTTCTCCAGTGCCAGCACCGGAGACTTGAATTTGTCCTTGAGTGCGTTTTCCAGGCTGCTGATGCTCTCGGTCTGCTTGTAGTGCGCCGCTCCTGCCTTGTCGGCAACCGGGTACGTATCGTTCGGAATCTCAAGCGTTGCGGGATGGGCATGAAACGGCACCATGGTTGTGCCAGACGCGGGCTCGGTCTCGATCAGATCTATGTAGCCGTCTCCGTTGGTGTCGGCGCCGGCGGCGGGACAAGTCGCATCATTGCCGTTGGGGAAGCCATGGAAGTGCTGCAAGTGCATGAGGCCCGGCGGCACGCCTTCAAGATCGATCGCAATCGTCAGCGTCCCATCCGCTATGTCAAGGCGCGCCTCTCCAGATGCAGACGTTCCAATCTTGGCGGCGTTGAGCGGGTGCAGTTTGGCGACGAAATGCTCCGCTGCGTTGCTTGCGTTTACCGGCATAACATATGCCAATCCCCCCAGGGCGATGACGGGGATAAGGGCCTTGTTGATCATGTAACTTTCTCCTTTTGCATCATGGAGCGTTCGTCTTCGCCGGATCCATGCAGGGCGATCCCGAGTTGCAGGGATTGGGCAATCCGTTCGGCGCGATCGATGAAGAGATCTGCCGCATCGGCTGGGCAGATTTCACCCGCCGTATCACGAAACAGAACGAGCCATCGGGCGAAGTGAGAGCGCGAGATGCCTGGAATTCTTGCATGAGCCAACATGGGTTGGCCCTTGTAGCGGCCACTCATCAGCGTGACGGAGGACCAGAACGCGCACATGGTTTCAAGATGCGCCGGCCAGTCTTCAATCTCGGCTTCGAAGATCGGTCCCAATACAGCGTCGTGCCGCACGTTCGCGTAAAACGCATGGACGAGATCGCGGATCATCGGCTCAGTGATACCGGCGGCGGTGCCGGGCGCCCTGGGATCTGGTTCGCGATCTGTATTTGGAGGCATGACGCGAGAATTCACAGCAGGCTCCATCGGATCGCCAGCAACGTAAACCCTACCAGGACGGCAATGGGGATCGAGACGATCTGGATGATTGCTTCTGACCGGTTTATCTCGCCCGTGCAGGTTTCAACGACGGCGCATGTTGTGTGGGGCGCATCCTTGATCCACCGGTCATCCCGTTTGGATCGCATTTTCAAGAACACGAACGGTATGGCGAAAAAGACAACGCCAAAGGCCGCACTGACCGCGACGGCAAAAAGGGCAGAGCCGTTCGCGAAAAAGGTAATGGCGGCAACTGCGAAAAGCAGCACGTAACACAAAACCATGATGGGTCCGGCAATCGCCAGCAATCCATCGTCATATTCCACCGTATCCTTCAGAGTTTCGACCGAATCCTTCCGAGTGCTCTCCGGAAGTTCAGGCAGGATATAGTCTTCGACGGTCAGCTTTCTTCGTGCAACGGACATGGCGCTCCTCCTGATCGCATCACTCCCGAGCCGGAGCAGCAGCTGCGTAAGGGCCAGAAACGGTCACTAACCGCGCTGTTCCTCGGTTGGCGCTTGAAAAGATACATGAACGATACCTCTTTTTGTTCGGAAGTCCACTAAAAGGAATATCTATGATGCATCAAAAAGGTGTGAGGCTCGTGCAGCGCGCACCTCAGCGTATCTATCAGGTTTCAAGATGAGCCCGGACGCATCCTGACAGGACGCTGACAATCGCTGTCAGTTCTCGAACATTGGCCATCCTTAATCTGAGTTTTGCGCGGGGGTGCCGCTGGCTGCCCGTCAAGCGCAAAACCAAAAGAGGTGACGTGTGAAGAGAATCATCCAGTTTGCGGCGATCGTCCTTGCTACTCTGACGGCAGGTCCGGCCATGGCCGACCGCCTGCCAACCCAGAGCGAGCGCGAATCTATTTCGAACACCCTGCGTGCGAACGGATTTGTATCGTGGGGTAAGATTGAACGCGACGACGGCCGTTGGGAGGTCGACAACGCCCGCCATCGCAGTGGCCGCGTGTACGATGTGGATATCAAAAATGGCCGCATCGTGCGCCGTGAGCGCGAGTGGGATTGATCGGCAGTCGCGCTGCCGGTCCTTAGGTGGCTTAGGCATGGGTGAGGGGACTGCGTGATCCGCAGTCTCCTCACCCATTGAGTCGTTCAGTCGTCGTAGCCAAGCAGGATTTCGCCCGTCGCGGGGTGAACGTGGGCCTCGATCAGAACGCCGTTCTTGTCGGTCAGATCGACCTCGTAGGTTCCATCGTCGGTTTCGATCTTGTGGACCTTGTAGCCCTGGGCTGTGAGTTTTTCGGTGAGCTGGGAGGGCGACAGCCATTGATCGGCCGGCACGTTGAGCCGGTCGCCGGCAGAGGCCGGTGTCAACATGGCGAAGGTTAAAGCTGCTGCTGCGAAGAGGGGGGCCTTCATATCGGATGATCTCCTTTTCAAGTCGGATTACGATGCCAGCCAACATGGCAGGGTATCCGTGACGGGTATCTGACTGTTGCTGTCAGGGACTTGTCAGCATTCAACTTCGATCATGCTGCAATGAGAACAAACGCTTCAGCCATATTTTGCATGACCGCTCTCGTCCTGGCGGCGGCCATTGCGGCGGCCAAGCCTGCTGGCGCAGATCAAGTCGGCCACGAACGTGCGCGCAGGCTCGTGCAGGAAGGCAAGATCAAGCCCCTGCAGGAGATCGTCGATATGTTGCGCGAGAAGGTTCCCGGCCGGGTGCTTGAAACAGAACTCGAGGATGATGACGACGGCCTCGTTTATGACTTCAAGATCTTGCGGCCGGGTGGCCGGATTCAGGAAGTCGAGGTTCTGGCCACCACCGGCAGAATCCTGAAGATCGAAGATGATGACTGATGCGCATTCTGGTCGTAGAGGACGATGCCCGTATCGCTGCCGACGTGGTGACGGCTCTCAAGAGCGCGGGCTTTGTCTGTGACATCGCAACCGACGGCGAGGACGCGTGGTTCAGGGGCGACACCGAACCCTATGACATGGCGGTCCTCGACCTGGGATTGCCGAAAATGGATGGACTTGCCGTGCTGAAACGCTGGCGGGCGGGTAAGCGGCACATGCCCGTGTTGATCCTGACGGCGCGGGGTTCCTGGCCTGAGCGCGTGGAAGGCATTGATGCCGGCGCCGACGATTACCTCGTGAAGCCATTTCAGATGGAAGAGCTTGTCGCGCGCGTTCGTGCACTTATCCGCCGTTCCGCCGGCATTGGCAGCCCGGTTATCGAAAGCGGTGCGCTGCGCGTCGATACAAGGCAAATGCGGGTTTTCGTCAACGACGTCCATGTGCCGCTGACCCCGTTGGAGTACCGGCTCGTCTCTTTCCTGGTGCACAACAAGGGGCGCGTGGTATCGAACGCCGAAATGATCGAGCACCTTTACGGCGATGACGACGCGCGCGAGGCCAACGCACTCGAGGCCGCCGTCATGCGTATCCGCAAGAAGCTCGGCACGAACGCGATCGAAACCCGCCGCGGCTTCGGCTACATCATCGCGGACGAGCCATCTTGATCGACGCGCTCAAGACACGCCTCCTGCTCGGTGCAGCCGCCTTCATTGCATTGGCGCTGCTTGTGGCTGCGGCAGGGTTGACGCTGCTGTTCGAGCGGCATGTGAAGGATTGGATCGACGCGGAGTTGAATGCCCATCTGGATCAGCTCATCGCCGGCGTGGACAAGGATTCATCGGGCGTGGTGACGGTCGTCAGGCCGCCCGCCGATCCGCGATTTGAGACGCCTCTGTCCGGGCTTTATTGGCAGGTGACGTTCCAGAACGGTGGCGACGTCAGATCCCGCTCGCTATGGGATTTCACTTTGGCGCTGCCCCCGGCGCTTGGTATCGATGCGCGGTCTCATCATCAATCCATCGCAGGGCCCGACGGCCAGAGCCTCTATCTCATGCAGCGCAATGTCGAACTGCCTGCCCGCCTGGGGCACGCGGTTGCCCGCTTTGCCGTAGGCCGTGATGAAGCGGAGGTCGACAATGCAGTCTGGCGTTTCGCCCAAGCTCTCGCCCCTTTCCTGCTGATCCTTGCAGGACTGCTCATCGTGGCGGCCTGGCTGCAGGTCTCGATTGGATTGCGTCCTCTCGCTGCCGTGCGCACGCGAATTGCCGATATCCGCTCAGGCAGGAGCGCACGGCTTGGCACGAAGTTTCCCGTCGAGGTTCAGCCTTTGGCGCGGGAGATCGATACCTTGCTCGATGCACGCGATAAGCAGATCGAGACGGCGCGTCAGCGGGCGGCGGACCTCGCGCATGGCCTCAAAACGCCTTTGCAAGTACTCTCCGGCGGTATCGCCAAGATCAGAGCGGGCGGCGATAGCGCCGTTGCGGATGATTTGGAGCAGGCGGCGCATATGATGCAGCGTCATGTCGACAGGCAGCTTGCGCGCGCCCGCATGCAGAACGGCAACGCGCTGGCGAGCGCTGGCGTGGCGGACGTTGCATCCCGTGTCATTCGGGTCCTCCAACGGACGCCGCTTGGGCAGTCGCGTGGATGGTCGCTCGAAGTACCTGAGGGATCCTATGCGCGCATCCATGCCGATGACCTTGCCGAAGCCCTCGGCGGGCTTGCGGAGAATGCAGCCAAATATGCACGCACGCGCGTCATTGTGAGCGCGTCCGTTACGCAGGATTGGATCACTGTCACCGTGAGCGATGACGGTCCTGGGATACCATCGCAGAATTTTGGCGATGTTCTCCAGCGTGGTGGCCGGCTCGACACGTCAGGCGGTGGTACGGGGCTGGGCCTCGCTATTGTCTCTGACATCGCCGAGGCCTGGGGCGGCGTCGTCGAACTCGACAACAGCGGCGGCCTGTTCAATGTTCACCTGCGGTTGCCTCGGGCAAGTTCTGGCCCAACGAACTAAGCGGCACTCCGGCAGACAGCAACGAGCGCTGCGCCCTGTCACTCGCAGCAGCCATGCCCCGGCGCAGGATGCTGCGAGCGATGCCTCCGCGCTCAGGTCCGTTTCCTTCCCGTGATCATGGCTTTGACCAGGTTTTCGCGGTGCTCAATGGCGGTTAAGAAAACGCCCAGCACGTGCAAGCCGACAAGGCCAAGAGCGAAGTATGCGAGCGCTTCATGCACGTCTTCCAAGGTTTTGGAGCCCCAATAAGCATCGGTGGTCATGAGGTGGCCTGTAATGGCCAGTCCGGCAAAGGTTGCGAGCAACGCGAGAATCATCACCCCGCCAGCCGGATTGTGCCCGATATGGCGGGGCGCCTTGAGGCGCATGCTCTGCATCGTGAACTCGGTCACTTTGCGCGGCGCAACTACGAAATCGGCAAATCGCGCGTGCTTCGAGCCGATGAACCCCCAGACAATTCGCGCCGCCACCAGAGCGGCGATGGCATAGCCTGAGATCGTATGCACCCTTTCGTTTCCATCGCCCGTCAGGAAGGCTACTGCAAAGGCGACAACAAGGCTCCAGTGAAAGATGCGCACGAAAAGGTCCCAGACCTTGATCGTCCCACTGCCCGACGCCGGCGGCATCCCGCCGCCAGCTTCAAGCGCCAATGACCTGTCGCCGGCCATCAGGCGCCGCCCTTCGCCGCCGGCGCTTTCCAGTCCGTGCCGACAGGATTACCCGTAGCGGGATCAATGAAGAACTCGATCCGCTTGCCGTCAGAGTCACGGGCATAAACCTCTGCGCACGTTCCCTTCATCTTTGCCTTGGCAACTGTGTAACCATGGTCCTCGATGATTTTCTGAATGGCATCGAGCGTCATCCACCTTGCCTCCGGCTCCGCGGTGCATGGCTTGCCGAAGCTGCCGGCGGAGGCCGTGGCTGTGAACGCCAGAAATGCCGTGGTAGCGATAAGAGTTCGTTTCATTGGGTTCTCCTCTTCGGTTGCCGCCAATCCCTAGCGGATGAGGAGATCATGGCTCATGGTGCCTGAGCGGCGCCTGACCTCTTATGTCAGCATCCCATCAGTTTTTCCCGGGCAGCGCTGAGGTCGCTCGATATCAAGCTTTGATATTCTCACGAATCAAAGCCCGTGACGGTCGCGTAAAAGCGCCTATAAATAAGGATTGAGCGAACATAGATTCAGCGAGTGCTCGTGGCCCTGATGCCGTGGCAGAGACGGCCACCAGTTCGAATTGCTGATCTGTCGGAGCTTGGCAGATTGAAAGAAGAGACCCCTCTTACTGAGAGGCTTGATCGCTCAAGGGATATCATGACCAATAGAAAAGTCGCCTACATCATTAAAGATCAAAAACCAGTTGTGCTTCGCAACGATGTGACGGTTGCTGAAGCGTGTCGCTTGATGTGGGAGCGCAGAGCAGGCTCGGTTCTCGTCGTAGATTCCAAGGCGAGCTTGCTGGGCATCTTCACAGGCCGGGATGTGGTACGTTTTCTGGCCAGTAGCGAGCGCGCCGCCACGGCCCCGCTACAGCAGGCCATGACGCCCAACCCCATGGTGCTGACGCCGGCTCATCGCGCGATCGATGCGCTGAAAGCGATGGTCAAAGGCAATTTCAGGCACGTCCCGATCGTGGAGAACGGGAAGCTTGTTGGTGTCGTCTCAAGGGGTGATTTCAAAGGAATGGAGTTCGAAGCGTTTGATTGGAAGAGTCCTCATCTCACGACACATCGCGAGATATCATCCATAATCAAGGATCAGAAACCACTTGCGCTTGCTGCCGAGGATACGGTCCGGCGCGCCTGTCAATTGATGACGCAATCCGGCGGTGGATCGGTACTCGTCCTGGATGAACAGGGGAGCCTCGGCGGGATTTTCACTGGCCGTGACGCCGTGCGGGTCCTATCTGAAGGTGGCGATGCGGGCAGTAGCCGTCTCGCGCTTGCGATGAAACCGCACCCCGTGACGATCACACCCGGTAATTATGCCATCGATGCTCTGCGAATAATGAGCGATGGCGGCTTCCGCCACCTTCCGGTGGTCGAAAACGGAAAGATATATGGTGTTGTTTCACGCAGTGATTTTACGGGGGTTGAAGTCGATCAACTGGACCAGGACGAGCATCTGGCGGAATGCCTCTGGTGAGAGGAGATCTCTCGGACATCCACGGCCATTCCTCTCCTTTCATCTGAATCATGCAGCCGCGGGTGCGGGCAGCGCGATATCAGCCAACGTGGAGCGGTCGAGATCGGCCAGAAATGCCGCTTCGGCGGAGCGCAACCGCGCCTTCAGCCGGCAGCAGCCGATGATGGTGCAATCGCTGCCGCCGAGGGCAAAACATTCCACGAGCGTTTGACCCTCTTCCAGCAAGCGCACCACCGCGCCGATGCGGATTTCACCTGCGGGCCGGGCCAGAACCGCACCTCCGCCGCCGCCACGCCTCGTCTCGATGATCCCGCCTCGTGCCAGCGTCTGCATCACCTTGGCAAGATGATTGCGCGACAGGCCAAACTCTTCGGCCATCTCGGCGGCCGATAATGGGCGGTCCGGGACGCTCGCCATGCGCATCAGCATCCTGAGGCCATAGTCGGTGAAGGAGGTCAGGCGCATCGTTGTTTGGTTCCACTCTATGAATAGGTATTTACAATACCTATTCGTGAGACTAGGCTAGGACGCGATCCGGATCAACGGATTTCCGGCGAAACAGCCGCCTCGCCCGCGCATCGCGCGATCGCTTCTTTTTCCGCCGAGTATGCGCAAACCAAATCTGCGCCGCACCTTGCCGCGCTTTAGCTTCGAGTAGGGAGACTGCAATGACCGAAGAGAACGCTTCCCCTGAAGATCCCGCCGAACTCACCCGCTACATCGAGACGCGCTTTCACGCGCGCCATCGTGAACAACTGCCGGAGCTGGCCCGGCTGGCGGCGAAGGTCGAGCAGGTCCATGCCGGCGCTCCGGGTGTGCCAGCAGGTCTCGCGGAGTTGCTGCGCAAGATGATCGGCGAACTTGAAGTCCACATGAAGAAGGAAGAGCTGATTCTCTTTCCCGCGATCCGGCGCGGCGCGGAAGGGATCGAGAACCCGATCGCAATCATGCGTGCCGATCATGACGACCAAGGCACCGAAATCGCCTACATCCGTAACCTGACAGCCGATCTGACTCTACCCGACGGTGCCTGCCGCACGTGGACGGCGCTCTACCAGGGACTGGGCGATTTCATCGGCGATTTCGAAGCGCATGTGCGGCTCGAAAATGATGTGCTGTTTCCGAAATTCGAACATGATGCGCCCCGGGAGGTGCGTTCGTGACCGATCTTCGTTTTCCAAAATCCACCCGCGTTCATGCCGAGCGGCGTCACGCCCTGACCCCCGAAGCCGATGACGCCTTCAAGGCGTTCTCCAAGACAGTCTTTGCCGAGGGCGAACTCGACGCACGCACGAAGCAGCTGATCGCAGTCGCGGTCGCGCATGTCACGCAGTGCCCATGGTGCATCGAGGGACACGTCAAGGCGGCGCGCCGCGAAGGTGCGAGCGCCAAGGCGATCATGGAGGCGATTTGGGTTGCGGCCGAGATGCGCGCCGGCGCCGCCTTCGCTCATTCGGTCAAGACGCTGGATCTTCTGGATGGCGAGGCGACCTGAGCGACGGGCCTTCCTACAGCCGTTCCGCTTCTGATAGAAGCGCGGAACGGCTTTAGGCTTTTATTTTGTCGTGCTTCTTATCGGAAAACCGGTTCCCACTTTTCCGCAAAGCACTCTGGCCAACAGCGCATCCCTCGCACGGCAAGGATGTCCCATCAAAAGGGTGGGATCGTTCCATTATACCGGAACAGCATAAGATCAGGCGGCCTGTGCGCCTGGACGTTTGCTGTCGAGGGACGTTGCCTTTGCAGGTTCGGCCGGCGGTTGCACGTCCTCGCCCTCGGCCTGATGCCGCTGGCCGACGTAGCTGTAGATGGCCGGAATGACAAACAACGTCAGCAGTGTGCCCAGCGACATACCGCCGACGATCACCCAGCCGATCTGCTGGCGGCTTTCCGCGCCTGCACCAGTGGCAATTGCGAGCGGCAGCGCGCCGAGCACCATGGAGGCCGTCGTCATGAGAATGGGGCGCAGGCGCAGCACCGCGGCATCGAGCACGGCTTGCATGCGTTCGACGCCTGCGCGTTGGCGCTGGTTGGCGAACTCGACGATGAGAATGCCATGTTTGGTGATCAATCCGACCAGGGTGACCAGACCGATCTGCGAATAGACGTTGAGCGTTCCCCCCGTGAGCCAGAGCGCTCCGAGCGCGCCGGTCATGGACAAGGGGACACTCAACATGATGATGAAGGGATCGCGGAAGCTTTCGAACTGAGCTGCCAGGACGAGATAGATGAACGCAATCGCCAGCACGAATACCATCGCGAGACTGTTTGAGGAATCCCGCCACTCGCGGCTGGCGCCGCTCAATGTCGTCTGAACGGTGGCCGGCAGCACCTCGCGCTTGGCGTTTTCCAGCACGGCGATGGCGTCGCCCACCGTGTAGCCAGGTGCCAGATTGGCCTGGATCGTAACCGAGCGAAGCTGATTGAAGCGCTTGAGTTCCTTGGGTGCGACGCTCTCCTTTACGCTGACGATGTTGGAAAGCTGGATTGATTCACCGCGCGGGTTGCGCAGGAAGATGGTCGAGAGCGCCTCGGGCGTGGAGCGGTCGTCGGGCGAAAGCTGAACGTAGACGTCGTACTGCTCGCCGTTCTGCTCAAAGCGCGTGACCTTACGGCCGCCGAGAAGCGTCTCGAGCGTGCGGCCGACAACGGCGACGTCGAGGCCAAGGTCGGCGACCTTGGCCCGATCGATCTCGACGCGAAATTCGGGCGTGTTGAGTTTGAGATCCGTGTCTATGCTTTCAAGGCCCGGATAGTCGCGGATTTTGTCGAGCAGCGTATCGGAGTAAGTTTGCAGGTCTTTGTAGGTGCCGGAGGTTTGGAGAACAAATTCGATGGGCCGACCGGAGCCACGCTGGCCGAACGGCCCCGGCGTCTGCGCGAAGGCCTGCACGCCAGCGATGCGTTTCAGCTTCGGATTGATGTCCTCGATGATCTGCTTCTGCAACCGCGTACGCTGATCCCAGTCGGTGAGCGGGGCCACGACCAGCGCACGCGAAACCTCCGGCGTACCACTGATAGTGAGCCTGCCGCGGGCTTCCGGGACCGTTGCGAGGATATCGTCGATCTGCCGCGCATAGCGCTCTGTGTAGGAGATGGTCGCGCCCTCCGGCGCGGTGCCGCGTACGCGGATTTGTCCGCGGTCCTCCTCGGGCGCAAGCTCGGCCTTCAGAGTAGTAAAAAATACCCCGCTCATACCCGCGACAGCGATCGCGACGAGAATGACGAGTGGCCGCACGCGCAGCAGTGTCCCGAGCAGCCAGCGGTAGCCGTTTTCCAGCCCGACGAAGCCGCGCTCCATGATCTGGAAGAGGCGGCTTGGCTGCGGGTTGTGACGCAACAGCTTCGCGCTCATCATCGGCGTCAGCGTCAAAGCCACAAAACCGGAGACCATCACCGCACCGGCCAGAGTCAGGGCGAACTCCAAGAACAGTCTGCCCGTTTTGCCAGGCGTGAACGCTATTGGGGCATAAACGGCCGCCAGTGTCAGCGTCATGGCGACGACGGCGAAACCGATTTCGCGAATGCCTTTCGCCGCGGCTGCCGTCGGCTTCATGCCGTCTTCAATGTGGCGGTAGATGTTCTCAAGCACGACGATGGCGTCATCCACGACGAGGCCGATAGCGAGCACCATGGCCAGCAGCGTCAGCGTGTTCACGCTGAATCCAAGCGCCAGCATGAGGGTGAACGTCGCGATGAGCGATACGGGGATGGTGACGATGGGAATGAGGGCTGCGCGGAAGGATCGTAGAAAAAAGAAGATCACGAGGGCGACGAAGCCGACCGCTTCCGCGATGGTGTGGTAGACGGCCTTGATGGAGCGATCGATGAAGACCGAGTCGTCGTTGCCGACTTCTGCCTTCAAGGCTTGCGGCATACCGGCGTTGATCTCGGGCAATACCTCGTTGACCGCCTGCGATACCTCCAGCGGGTTGGCGGTCGATTGCTTGATGATGCCGACTGCGATGGCGGGCGCGCCGCCGTAGGTGGACGTGCGCCGCTCATCCTCCGCCCCAAGCTCGATGCGCGCCACCTCGCCAAGTTTGACCTGGTGGCCGTTTGCAATCTTGATGATAATGTTGCGGAACTGCTCGGGCGTCGACAGGCCGGTGCGCGACAGGACGGGAAATTCACGTTCCGCGCTCTCTATGCGTCCAGCGGGGATCTCCGCGTTCTGCATACGCAACGCGTTCTCGACGTCCTGAACCGTGAGATTGAACGCCGCCAAACGCACACGGTCAATCCACACGCGCATGGCATAGCGGCGCTCGCCGTAGATCTGCACGTCGGCGACGCCGGTCAGCGTTTTCAGCCGGTCGGTTACGTAGCGGTCGATGTAGTCGGTGATCTCAAGGCTCGACAGACTCGGACTTGTGAACACAAGGAACATGATGGCCTGTGCGTCGGCCTCGATCTTGGCGATGACAGGCTCGGTGATCTCTTCAGGCAAGCGGCCGCGCACGCGCGCCACGCGGTCGCGCACGTCACTGGCCGCGACGTCCGGATTGACCTTGGGCCGGAAGCGCACGGTGATGCGGCTCGACTCCGAGCGGCTGGTGGATTCCAGCACGTCGATGCCTTCTATGCCGGCAATCGAGCCTTCGAGGATCTGAGTAACCTGTGTCTCGACGATGGTGGCGGATGCGCCCGGATAGTCTGTCGTCACCGAAATGATCGGCTCGTCGACGTTGGGAAATTCGCGCACCGTAAGGCGCTGGAAGGACACCAATCCCAAGAGGACGAGAATAAGGCTGAGCACAGTGGCGAAGACCGGCCGCCGGATGCAGAATTCCAGAATACCCATCAGCCTCTCCGATTGGCGTGGGTGCTTGAGGAATTCACGTTGGTCTCCGGCAGGGAGCCGTCGGAACGGTTGCGCGATTGCTCGGTGACGGAGGGCGTGATCTCCACCATTGAACCATTGCGCAGCTTATGGTGGCCTGCGGTTACGACGCGCGCACCTGCCGCAAGCCCCTCGAGAACCTCAACTTCCGCGTTGGCGCGGCGCCCCAATTGGACCTTCGCTTCAACCGCCTTGTTCTCATCGACCTTGAAAACGAATGTCTCATCGCCGCGCGGGATAATGGCGGATTCCGGAATCAAAACCACATCGCGCTGGGAAGCGCCAATGACCTTTATGCGCGCAAAAAGACCAGGCCGCAGCACATGGCCGGTGTTCTCCAGGCGCGCGCGAATCTGAAGAGCGCGGCCATTTACATCGACCAGTGGATCTATGGCGTAGATTTCGCCGATGAACGTGCGCTCCGGGAGGGCGTCGACGGTCAGCTCGATTTTCTGGCCATTCGAGACGTCCCGCAGATGCGTCTCGGGGATCTTGAAGTCGACTTTAAGCGTGTCGATCTTTTCGAGGTTGGCGATCGCGGTGCCGACATTGACGAACGCGCCGACGGACACACCGCGCAGGCCCGCAACTCCATCGAAGGGCGCGCGTAAATCGAGCTTGGACAGCCGCGTCTTGGCAAGTTCGAGAGTAGCCTTGGCAGTCTCGAAATTGGTTTCCGCTTCGTCGCGCGAGCGCCCCGTGACGATTCCCGTCTTGGAAAGCGTTTGCGCGCGCTGGTTGTTGGCGGTCGCAAGGGCGAGTCGCGCTTCGGCGTCCGCGACCTCTGCTTTCGCAAGCGCGTCGTCGAGCCTGACGAGGACCTGCCCCTTCTGAACGGGACGGCCCTCCTGAAAGGCAATTTCCGTAATCCGGCCTGCTATCTCATTGGCGAGGACGACCGACTCGTCGGAATGGAGCGTGCCGATGGCTCTTATGTCGCTCGAGGTTCTCGCCGCGCGCGCACCAGAGACTTCGACGGTTACGGCCCGATCCGGCCGGCGCTTGGCATCCTCGGCGTGCTTGCTGTCTGGCTCGGCCCCACGCGCCGAGAAGCGGGTTTCGACGGATTTCAACAGATTAACAGCGGCGAGACGCACCTGGGCGTCCGTGGAAACCAGCCACGCACCGCCCGCCGCCAGCCCCAGGAGGAGCAAGTATGCGGTCGCCCGGGCGATCCGGCCTCCCTTTGAATTCATGAGCGAATTCTCCATCGGACGCGCGCAAAGGCGACGAGCTAACCCATTAATCTATCGATACGACTAGAGGGGACACCCGATGTTAACGCTCAAGGGATGCCAATCCGTTGCTCGCCAGATGGAATTATGGCACGGGAAGCACTTTGATAACAGGTTTCAGTCTCCGCATGGCCGAGCATAAAGGTCCGCAAAAGAGCCGGGCCGCAACGGGCCCGGCTCCTTGTGGTGCGAATTTCACTCGCAACGCCTAAATCCAACATCAGGGACAGTTGGCTTTATCCTGGAATTCGCGGGCAGCTGTCATCAGCTCCTCTGGGGTAAGATCTCGTTGATGCGTGGCTATCGACCAGCGATGTCCGAAGGGGTCCACCAACACGCCGTAACGATCACCCCAGAACATGTCGGCCGGTGGCATGATAATGTTGGCGCCCGCAGCTTGCGCGGTTGCCATGAAGGCATCGACGTCATCGACATTGAGATGCAGCGTGACGGGTGTGCCATTCAAGGACTTGGGCGAAAGTGAACCGTACTGGGGTGATTCATCGGTGAGCATGACGGTTGCGCCGTTGATCGTAATGGCGCCGTGCATGAGCTTCCCGTCCTTTCCCGGCATTCGCATCAACTCCTGCGCGCCGAAGGCCTTCTTGTAGAAATCGATGGCGTCGTTTGCTCCCGCGCACACGATATGAGGCGCAAGACTGGATACCGCCGCTTTGCTGGCGCTGGCGGCTTGAGGTTTGGTTTTGAGGTCGCTCATAATTAGGTCTCCTACTCGCGTTCGTTATAACGGGTGATGATCGTGCCGCTTTCTGCGGCCGTTCAACCCGCCCGGCGCTTGGCCGCCCCGGCCATGATCCGCTCCTCCTGCGCGCGCAGTTCGGGCGTCATGGCCTCGCCGAAATCTTCCATGGTGAAAAGCGGACGGATCTCGATGTCGCTGGCTTCGTCATGCGGATTGGGGCAGCGTTTCAGCCAATCGATGGCTTCCTGCATCGATTTGACCTCCCACAGCCAGAAGCCTGCGATCAGTTCCTTCGTTTCGGGAAACGGCCCGTGTGTAACGGTGCGATCGGAACCGGAGAAACGCACCCGCACGCTCTTGGAGGTTGGCTGGAGGCCTTCCCCCGCCAGCATGATGCCAGCGTTGACCAGTTCCTCGTTGAACTTGCCCATGGCGGCAAGAAGCTCCGTGCTGGGCATCTTGCCGGCTTCTGAATCCTTCGTGGCTTTGACGATCACCATGACTTTCATCGTCGATTCTCCCGTTGTTCCAGCGGCGCTGAGCCTGAGCTGATTTTTCAGTTTTCTTTTGGACGCGCCAGCATCGGCATAGGTTCCATTCCTGAGCCCGTCAGCGTTCGAGGTTCTCGATTTGGCTCGCCAGCCAGCCGTTGGCGGTTCCGGACCCCATGGGGTGTCAGAGGGGTATGTCCTCAGACACGAAAAAAGGGCGGTCCTTTTGGACCGCCCTCTCTCGTGACGATGAAGGCTTATGCAGCCTTTTGGTATTGCGTCAGTTCGCAGCCATTTTCTTGGGCAACTTGAACGTCCACATCATGCCGCCCTGGTTGAGGTGAGCGACCGTCTTGGCGACTTCGCCGCCCCACAGGGGCACAGCGCCGCCCCAACCCGAGATCACAGATACGAACTGCTCGCCGCCCTCGTCCCAAGTGATGGGATTTCCGACGATGCCCGAGCCGGTATTGAAGCTGTAGAGCTCCTTGCCGGTGGTTGCATCGAGCGCCTTGAACTCGCCTTCGGGCGTTCCGTAGAACACCAGGCCGCCGGCGGTGGTGAGCACGCCGCCCCAGAGCGGTGCGCGGTTGTTCGCTTGCCAGACGATTTTACCTGTCATCGGATCAATGGCCTTCATCGAACCGATGTGATCCTCAAACAGCGGCTTGATCGTGAAGCCCGCACCCAGATAAGCGGCGCCCTTCTTGTAAGCGACGGGCTCATTCCAGATGTCCATGCCCCACTCGTTGGAGGGAACGTAGAACAGCTTGGTGTCGGGGCTGTAGGCCATCGGCATCTGGTTCTTTCCGCCAAGGAAGCTCGGAACGGCGAAGATGGAGTTGCCCTTCTTGCCATCCTTGGAATCCTTTGGGTTGCCGGGACGGTTCTCGGGGTTGAAAACCGGACGGCCATCCTTGCCGATTTCCTTCGCCCAGTTGATCTTCTCGACGAACGGCCAAGCGCCCTGGAAAGCGCCATTGGTGCGATCGAGAACATAGAAGAAGCCGTTCCGGTCGGCCGTCGCGGCGAGCTTCTTGCCATCTGCGTCGAAGGAGACGACCTCGTTCACGCCGTCAAAATCCCAGCCGTCATTCGGCGTGGTCTGGAAGCCCCACTTGATCTCGCCGGTCTCGACATCGATGGCAAGGCGCGAGCACGTCCACTTGTTGTCGCCAGGGCGCATATGCGAGTTCCACGGCGCGGGATTGCCCGTGCCGAAGTAAGCGAGGCCAGTGTCGGAATCGAAGGTGCCGCCAAGCCAAGTGGCGCCGCCACCCGTCTTCCACAGATCGCCCGGCCAGGTCTCGTTCTTCGTGCCGGTCATGGTGGTCGGATTGCCGTTCAGGGTTCCCACGTGTCCTTCGATCACGGGGCGCGACCAGACGATCTCGCCCGTTTCGACGCTGCGGGCCTCGACACGTCCGACGACGCCGAACTCGCCACCCGACACGCCGTTGAGAAGCAGCGGACCGTGTGTCTTCGTAGGCACGATGAGCGGAGCGGCCGAGAACGAGTAGCCGGCCTTGAAGTCGTCGATGGTCTTGCTCCAGACGACTTTACCCGTCTTGGCATCGAGTGCAACGAGCTTGGCGTCGAGCGTACCGAAGATGAACTTGTTGCCGATCAGCGCGCCGCCACGGTTGATGACATCGCAGCAGGGCAGAATACCTTCGGGCAGGCGGTGATCGTACTGCCAGATTTCATGCCCCGTCTTGGTGTCGACAGCCCAGGCGCGCGAGTAGGACCCGGTGAAGTACATTACGCCGTCCTTGACGAGCGGCTGCGTCTCCTGACCCTTCATCTTCTCGCCGCCAAGCGAGATGGTCCATGCCGGAACGAGGCTCTGAACATTATCCTTGTTGATGGTGGTGAGCGGGCTGTAGCGCTGGCCCTGGGTGCCAAGACCGTTGGTCACGACGTCGTGTGTCGTCTTCGCGTCGTTGACGATGTCCTCGATCGTGACATCTGCAGCAAGAACCGGCACAGCCAAGCCGAGCGTAAGCGCAAATGCGCTCGCGGTGGCGTACCACTTGAAAGCTTTCATGGAGCGTCTCCTCGTTTTTACCGGCGCTTCCGTTTTGGGGATTTGTTCCCCTGTTTTTTAGGAAGTCGCACTATGCGAGAAGCTATCCCAGAGCCAATCCAGCTCTTATTGCCAAATAGTACAAACGGCTTACATCAGAGAATTGAACGAATTGGGACTATTTTCCAATAGCCATTATTCGATTTTTTTGCCTACTTCAGGCAAACGCTCGGCCTCTAATTTCGGGTAGAGGTGCATTACGGATCGCTCGAATTCGTAGCGTGAGAGCGCAATCTTCTCCAGAGAAGGTGGTAACGGCTGGCGCGCGGTCTCCAGCATGTCGAGGCCGCGTTCATAGCTGCGCTGGATAATATCCGCGATTGCCGTCAGCCATTCGTGCGTCTGAGTCAGCGCCCGTTTATCGGCCTCTGCCGGACCGTGCCCCGGCACAAGAATCTTGAAGTCCAGATCGCCAAGCGTTGTCAGCGACTGCTGCCAGATGCCCAGATTCGCGTGGGGCGTCGTCGGGGCGCGGTCGAGAAAGGCCAGATCGCCTGCGATGAGCGTTCCGGAGGTCTCGTCGAGGATCGCAAGATCCGAGGATGTATGCCCCGCCAGCGCGAACAGATGCAGCCGGCGTCCGCCGATTTCCTCCACACCGCTCGTCACAGCATTTTTGGGTAAAACAATGTCGGTGCCGCGCATCCAGTCGCGTGCGATATAGTACATGGCATCCGAGAAGGCCGCGCCTGCATCGCGCAAGCCGTCGATAACGCCTTGCGGTGCGGCTATGCTCTCGGCCGTGAACGCCTGATTGCCGAACGCATGGTCGGGATGGAAGTGGGTGATGTAGACCCGTGCAATGTCCTTGCCCGTCAGGGATCGCGCCAGCGCCGCAAGCTCTTCCCCAAAGCGTCGCGATGGGCCTGTGTCGATGATGATCGCGCCGTCGGAGCTGTCGAGAATGGTGATGTTGGCAATCGCGCCGCCGTTTTCGAAGGTGATCGGCTGGGGTGCGCCCGCCAGCATCCACATGCCATCGGTGACGGCGATGGGTTTAAGCGCATACGTAAGGGGCGCCGAAAACGCCGAGAACATCGGCAAAAATGGCACACTCGCGGCTGCAAGCCCCGCGCGCATCAACACTCTGCGGTCGATCATGCTCATGCCGGAGGGTTGAGAGGCGCCGTCCAATGGAAGCTGGGCGTGAACGCGCCGCCGGGCGGTGTCAACGCGCTGCCGTCAAATGGGACGGGAATGGTCGAGCGATAGACGTTGCCGTTGTTGTCGCGTCCATCGATGACGAAGGATCCCTCGGACGGCGGGATCTTGATGTCGAGCGTGACCGTTGGATCTTCCGAGACGGGTTCGAACATCTCGAGAGTGGCAAGCGGCGCGCCCTCTTTGTTCTTGACGTCCAGACGCTCGATGAAAAAGGCTGGCGTATTGTCCTTGGCCAATCCGGTATCCATGGGATGCTTTACGCGCAGGCGCATGCGCGCCGTACCGTCCGCTTTACGCCAAGCACGGCCTTGGGCGTTCCCCATGGTCTCGGTCCAGTCGGCATCTTCGCGTGCTGCAGCCGGCGAAGAACAGCCCCCGCCCGCTGCCTCCAGAAACACGCCGCCGACATGCCACACGCCGTCGGAGGTGAGAGCCGCTGCGCGCACCGGCGTGGCCTGCTCCACTTTCATGCGGAAGGAAATGTAGGGAACGGCCTTGGTGTGCCCAGGGCTATAGGTGAGGACGTGCTGGATTGGATTGAGGTCGGCGATGACGATCAACTTGTCGACGTTGGGGAGATCGCGTGCATCGGCGATCACCGGCACCTGAGCCTGATTCTCGACAACGCCAGGGACGACCACCTTGACGCGGTCGTCGAACACGACTTGCGCCGCGCCGAATTGCCGGGCGGCGATATCCTTCCAGACCGGGGAATTCAGTGGATCGTCCGGAATGTCCCCGGCAATTGCGGACGTGGAAAATGCAATTACCGCGGAGAGCGCAATTGCAATTGCATACTTAGTCATGCCGTCCGCCCTTGTCTGACTCGTTGGCCGATCGCGCCTATATCATATATCACCCTTCCGGCGGTGCCACATAGGTCACGCCGTACCTGGCGAATATCTCCTTCAGCTTTCCAGATTTGTGCAGTTCTGCCAAGACCGTTCCGACGGCGTCCGACAGATCCTTGCTGTCGGCATGCGTTGCGGTGGCAATCGACCAAGTCTTGCGGATGATGTCGGGCATGTCCGGCGTGATGAACGACGCCTTGGCGCCAAGTTCCGCGAGCGTGCCCTCTATCTCGGAACGGACCCCCAGCATTGCGGAAGTTTCGCCGTCGATGAACTCCTTTGCGCCAACGGGTCCGCGGGTGAAGTGGGCGATGTTGTCGACGAGCGCGCCGTCGGCGTATCCCATCAGGAAATAATCCGACACGCTGGCAAGCTTCACCCCGACTTTTTCCTTGCGAAAGATTTCGAAGGTCGCATCGGTGGGGATTTTCTGGGCGTTGATGGCTAGCGCAACGCTCTGCTGGAAGTACGGGTTTGAAATCAGTGCATCATCGAACTTGCGTGCGAACTCCCGATCAAAAGGCACGCTCATCAGAATGTCGGCGGTTCTGCCCCCGCCGACCGTGCCACGGATGATATTGGCGCGCACGTCGCCATCGGCACGCTCGGCCTGCATCCGCAATTCTACGGTGGCTTTTACGCCAAGTTTTCCCGCGATTGCCTGTGCAATTTCGACGTCGATGCCCTTCGGCGTCCCATCATCGGCTGTCCAGGAGAACGGCTTATTGTCTTCGTAGGCAACAACAAACAGCTCATTGGTTTCCTTGATCTTCTCGAGCGGCCGGGCCTGGACAGGCGTGAGAAATGTCAAGGAAAATGCGGCTGCCGCGATGCCTGCACGCGCGAAAGACATGATCGACATAGTAACTCCGTTTATTCGTCGCTGTGCATGGATTCGACGTAGGAGCGGATCGCCCACATAGCCTCTTGCGTGAAGACGCCCTCAAACGGCGGCATCACCGTCGAGCCGTCCGACTTGCGGGCACCGTGGCGAATGCGTTCGATGAACCATTCATCGCCCACCTGGCCCTTTTCGAGATAGCGCAGATCCGGGGCAAGACCGCCGGAAACGACCTGAAGACCGTGGCAGCGGGCGCAATTCTGATTGTACCCCGACGCACCGATTTCGATGGCCTTGGGGTCCCCGCTGTAGGGGTTCTGCGTCAGCCATTCGCCTTCTTTGAGGGGCGCGAGGCCTGTAACGTCGATGGGCTGGGGCGTGACGTCCCCATGGGCCAGAGCCAAATCGGCGGCGCCTGCCGTCGCAAGGAGCGCAGCGGCAAGGAAAGCCCTGAAGGGCGAGCGGTTAGGCATGAAGGGTGCGGGTCCTCGAAAAGTGTTTCCTCACGTCCGGCGCCTCTTTTTGTTCTGGGCGCGTCGTAGCCGAAAGTCTATGTAGAGGTGGCCATGCGCGGGAATTGCCAAATAGTGCAATACAGAGGGGAAGTAATCGAAGGTTCACGGGGAATATTCGCCTGCGCAATCTCACTCTGAGCTCGAGATGTTGAACATGAAGGAGAGACGCGTGCGGTGGGCCGATCATCGAACGCAATGGGCTTCCACGCCACGCCTCGCGCTGTCGCGCCGTGTTGGCATCGCGCTGTGTGCTGGCATTGCGGTGTTCTTGGGAGCCTTCGCGCAGGCCGGCGAGGACGATGAGGCATTCGACCCGGTAACAGGCTACCGAATTGCACATTATCGCGCCGCGGTTCCCGACACCGTAAAAGGCGGCACGCGCGTCGATCTCGATCGTGTCGACGCGCTCATCAAGGAAGGCGCCATATTGCTCGACGTGATGCCGTCGGAAGGCGCAGGTCCCGATCCCGCGACGGGGCAATGGCGCCTGTCGCGTCCTCACAGCTCGATCCCTGGTTCGACGTGGCTGCCCGATGTTGGCCGTGGCCGCATTACACCGGCCTTCGAGGATTACCTTGCGCGTAATCTCGAGACGCTTACGAGCGCGGACAAGGCACGCGCCATCATCGTCTTCTGCCAGTCGGATTGCTGGATGGCGTGGAATGCCGTGCAGCGCATCGCGGCGCTTGGTTACAGCACGCTCTATTGGTTTCCCGAAGGCACGGACGGCTGGGTGGAGTGGGGCGACCGCAAGCTGACGCCCGCGACGCCTGTGACTTTTCCCGTCGCGGGACGCCGATAATCAAATCATTCAGTTGAGATGGAAGGTCACGCCAGCGCGCACGACCGTATCGCTGGGATCGATCTCCTGCAGGGCGGCGGCCGCTCCGCCAACCGATAGATCCTCAGAACCGTAGTCATAGCGCAGCGCTTCCAGCCTGAGCGACAGGTTCGGCATTACGTAGGTTTCCGCGCCGATGCCGTACACGACGCCAGTCAGAACCTGGCTGTTGGAGGCCGAAACACCGCCCAGACTAGTCTCGACGACGCTGACGTCTTTCCAGGCGAAGCCGGCCGTCGCGTAGAGCAATGCCGGGCCAACATTCATGCCAAGACGCCCGCGCAGGGTGGCGCCCCAGTTGACATCGAGGCTGCCGGTCGTGCCGCCGCTCGCATACCCGAACGAACTGCCGTCGTAGTCGATGTCGCCTTCCACACCGGCGATGAATTGGCCGAAGGCCATGTTGAGGCCTGCGTGACCGCCGCCGGTGAAGGCAGAGCTATCGGCCGATCCGATGTTGGCAAAGTCGACATCGGCCCATCTGGCGCCGCCGTGAACGCCCGCATATACGCCCGACCAGATCGGTGCGAGCATGTCGGCGCGGGCTGAGGTGGAGGGGGCTGTGAGCGTGACGAGAAAGGCCAGCGCGGTGGCGGAAACGGCCGCGACGCTCTTGGAGCATGCGAAGACGCACATGATACGCGATCCCAGAATTACGCAGCTACAACCGGCCGCAACGTCGGGTCATCGCGCGGACGGATGGCAAGAACATGGTTGAAAAAGGATAACTTCGCGTTAACGCCGCGTTAGGGTTCTGGCGCGCACGAGAGCGCCATCGGGAGCCAAGATGGAAGCACCCGGACCATGCGCTCGGCCGGGATGAACCGCGCGACGGCTGGCAGGCTTATTTCGTTTCTTCCGGCGCGCGATGGTAGATGTCATCGGTGCGCAGAATGTCGTCTTCCCCAAGGTAGGAGCCGATCTGGACTTCGATGATCTCGACCGGCACCTTGCCGGGGTTCTCCAGGCGGTGCCATTGTGTGGCGAAGATGTAGACGCTCTCGTTTTCGCGAACGAGCTTCTCGATATCGCCGATCACCACCTTGGCGGTACCTTGCACGACGATCCAATGTTCGGAGCGGTGATGGTGCATCTGCATGGATAGCTTGCCGCCCGGCTTGACGTGCAGCAGCTTGACCTGGAAGCGCGGGCCGATGTTGAGGGTCTCGAAGTAGCCCCAAGGCCGGTAGTTACGCAGATGTTGTTCCTGCTCCTTGCGGTTCGACTTCTTGAGGCGCTGGACAATCTTCGAGACGTCCTGCGTGCGGCTCTTGTCGGCGACGAGCAGAGCGTCGGGCGTATCGACAATGACGAGGTCCTTGAGGCCGATGGTCGAGACGATCGACTTTTCAGTGTGGACATAGCACCCCGCGGTATCCTCCAGCACCGCTTCGCCGTGGATATAATTCCCTTTGTCGTCGCGCGGCGCGATTTCCCAAAGCGACGTCCACGAGCCAACGTCATTCCAGCCCACGTCGAGGGGAAGCATGGCAGCCGACGTGGTCTTTTCCATAACCGCATAATCGATGGAGATATTTGGCGAGGCCGCAAACGAGGCCTTGTCCAGACGCACGAAGCCCAAATCGTCGGATGCACGTGCCAGCGCACCCCGGGCGGCCTCGAGGATTTGAGGTTCGAGCCGTGCGATCTCTTCCAGATAGGTGCGAGCGTTCAAAACGAAGATACCGCTGTTCCAGAAGTAGTCGCCGCTGGCAAGGTAGCGCTGGGCGGTCTCTTTGTCGGGTTTCTCGTAGAAGGCTTCTACGGTGTAAGCGCCGCCGTTGAAGCCTTCGAGCGGAGTGCCCTGGCGGATGTAGCCGTAGCCGGTGTGCGCTTCGCTGGGCTTGATGCCAAACAGCACGAGGCGGCCGGTCGAGGCGACCTTGGCGGCACGGCGGATGCCTTCCACGAAGCGGGCTTCATCCTGCACGACGTGATCCGACGGCATGACGGCCAAAATCGCGCCCGGATTTTCGCGCAGCGCCGCCAGCGCGGCGACCGCGATGGCAGGAGCAGTATTGCGCGCGATCGGTTCGAGAATGATGGCGCGCGGTTGAATTCCGGCACGCTCGACTTCCTCCTGCACGAGGAAACGGTGATCGTTGTTGCACAATAAAATCGGGGGTGCGAAGCCTGCGTCTGCTTTCAGACGCTGCATCGTGGCGCCAAGGAAGCTCGCATTCTGGCCATCGAAAAAGCGGATGAATTGCTTGGGGTACATAGCCCGAGACAGCGGCCATAAGCGGGTGCCTGACCCGCCCGACAAAATGACCGGAAAAATGGTGCTCATGCCGTCCCGACCCCTATGTATTCTGCGGTGTGCTGATGGAACTCTAGTTTGGCTTGCGGGCCTCTTTCGGGCAATTGCAAAAGTTGTCGGCGCTCGTTTTGTCCAACGGCGAGTTCGGCTCAGCGCTGTCCCGATCGATCTAACCCCGTCACAAGGCGGTCTTAGCCAGATGCGCGGCTGCTTTGCGCACCAAACCGTCATTTTCCGAGACGTGGCAAGTTGTTATGCGCGGTGGCTCAAGTTTGATTGCGCATGAGGCGGTCGCGCAGCGAGCGCAGCGAATTGGTGTTGCCTCCTGCGGTTGCCGCCTGCATGTCTGCAGATTGTTGCGGTGATGCAACCCGGCGCTCGGCGGATGCGCCGCTGCGGTTCGCATACGGGCTGGAGCCTTGATTGAGCTGGCTGATCCCGCCTTCCTTCCGGGTGAGGCCCGGGGTGCGGGTTTGGCCTGGCTGTCCACCGGACAGGCCAAGAGAGGGCGCGTTGCGGTTGGCCAACTCCCCAGAAGCCGCCGCGACCGCAGGGGAGTGTGCATAAGGGTCGGCAAAATCGTCTTGAGGCGCAATTCCAACGGCATCCGCCATCATGGCCAATTGTGCCGACAGATCGCCGCCCGTGCCCACGCCGGAGGCGCGCCAGCGGTCCACGACCTGTTCCAGGAAGCCTTCGTCCCCCAGAGACTTCTGCCACTTTTCCGAAAAGTGCGCCGTCGAGGAGCGAGGCAACGCGTTCTTGGGCAATTCGTCGAACTTGATGCGCACCGGCAGAGACATGCCATCGCCAAATGCAATGGCCTCACGCTGACCCAGCGAAGGCAGGAACTCCAGCAGGCCCGAACCCGTGTCGGCGACAGCCGACTGCACGATCGCCTGGTCCTTGTCGTTGGACATGCGCAACGCAAAGACCGTGTTGCACTGAGAGAGGATGGTCGGATCGATTTCGGCAGGACGCTGCGTGACGATGCAAAGGGATGCGCCGTATTTGCGGCCTTCCTTGGCGATCTTCGCGATGGCCCGTTTGCACGGTTCAAAGCCCAACGACGAGTTCACCGGAACATAACGATGTGCCTCCTCGCACACGATCGTCACGGGGACCTGTCCCTCGCTCCAAAGTGCGAAATCGAACGTCATGCGACACAAGACCGACACGACGACGTTGATGATCTCCGTGGGAAGTCCGGTCAGTTCCAGAATCGTGATTGGCTTGTTGTTGACCGGCACGCGGAAAATGCGGCCCAGCACCTGAGTCATCCCGTCGTAAACGGTCAGAGAGCCGAACATGAAGCCGTACCGGCCGTCCTGCGAGATGGTGTCGATGCAGGATTTGAGCTGGCGATAGGGTGCTAGATCACGCTTGTTTTCCAGCTTGCCCATGCGCTCTTCGATCAGAGTGGTGAGATCCGAGATGCGGTAGGGCACCGGCGTGTCGACCGTGTAGCGTCCGGTGTCGAGAATGCTGCGGCGGATCTTGGTGTTTTCCTGATTGCGGCCCGACGAGTAGCGGCTCTTGGCGATCGGAATAAGCTCCTGGAGGATTTCGATCTCTGCCTTGCGCTCGGTATCGCCGATCAGCACCTCGACGATTTCTTCGAAGTTCAAGAGCCAGAAAGGCAACTGCATGTTGCGCGGCGAGATCACTTCCGCCCATTCGCCAAATGCGGTCGCGTATTCATTGTGGGGATCCAACAGGACGATATGGGCTGCCGGGTTCTTTTCCAGGATGGCGCGCAGAATAAGCGCTGTCGTGCAGGATTTACCGGTACCGGTCGTGCCCAGGATGGCAAAATGCTTGCCGAGCAGGTCGTCCACGCCCACCATGGCAGGGATCGAAGCATCCTGGCGGATGCAGCCGACGCGCACCGAGCGTTCCGTGTCGCCGCAGAACGCAATCTCGAGTTCATTTTTAGAGGCGACGCGCACGCGATCGCCGAGCGCGGGATAGATTGTGACGCCGCGATTGAAGCTCGTCTTGCTGTTTTCCAGGTTCTTCCACAATTCGCCGACAAGGCCCAACTCGGCGATCCAGATTTCAGCGTCGCCCTCGCGCTGGGCGGGAACCGGCACGCTCAGCGCCGAGACGATGGCGAACACGATCGTGTTGGCTGTGTCGATGGCGAGCAGTGTTCCCATTTCAGGCCGGTCGTTGAGCGAGCGCGGACGACCGTCATGTTGGCCGTCGAGCAGAACGATGGCCTTTGAGCCCGTCACTGAAACGATGCGTCCAATAGAGGCATCGCGTACCGGCCGCGACCCGGTCACTGGGGTTGATGAGGGCGTCTGCATTACCGCTAATTCCTTGGACGAGAAGAGTTTGTCAGATCAGGGAGACTGGTGGGAGGGGTAGTGTTTCTCGGAAACCGCCGAGACCATGTTGCGGGAAGGGAGCGTGATGGCGACTTCGGTGCCGCGCCCCTTTTGGGAGCGGATATCGATCGTGCCGCCATGAAGTTCTACGAGTGCCTTTGCGATGGGCAGGCCGAGTCCTGTGCCTTCGCGCCAGCGCGAACGGCTGCCGTCCACCTGGCCGAACGGCGTCAGCGCGACGGAGATTTCGTCCGCGGTCATGCCGACGCCTGTGTCGCGAATGAGAATGGCCACGCCGCCGTTGCTGATGCGGAGCGCCTCGATTGTGACGCTGCCGCCGCGCGGCGTGAACTTGATGGCGTTGGAAATCAGGTTGGTGAAGATCTGGCGCAGCTTCACCGAATCGCCGCGGACCGTGGGCAGGTCGATAGCCACCACCGGCACGAGCGCGACGCCCGCTTCGCTCGCCATCAGCCGGAAAGAGGTGATCGAGCTCTGGATGATCTCGTCGACATTGATCTCGCGGCTGTCGAGCGTATAGCGCCCGCTTTGGATCTTGGAGATATCGAGGATGTCGTTGATGACGGAGAGCAAGTGGCCGGCCGCATCGTGAATGAGGGTCGCATATTCGACGATCTCGTTGGCCGGCAAAGTGCGTTTGTCGTGCTCCGACAAAAGCTTGGAAAACCCGATGATGGTGTTCAGCGGGGTTCTGAGCTCATGGCTCATGTTGGCAATGAACTCGCTTTTCACCTTGCTGGCGAGTTCAGCCTCGATGCGCGCCGAATGTTCAGCGATACGGGCGCGATGGCGTAACACGGCATCGCCCAGCAAAGAGGAATATTCGCTCATCAGCGAGTTCGTCTTGGAGGTCCCGAAGGCTCCGTTGAGCATGGATGGCCCGCATGTGTGTTGTGCAATTTAGTTGAATCGACCCTATCGCCGGACACCTAATGCGCAGTTAATCTGCGGATTAAATCCGGACTGGGCGCCGAATTAATTCCGGTTGCGCAAGGACACATTTTGCACGGAACGGACAAATTGAAGGTGGGTGTGGCTCTGAGGCCACCGAATGGCCGAGTTCGTCAGCCATTTAGGAATTATTCCCGACTTAGATCGGAATTTTGGTAAAATCCCGCGACATTCAGGGGGAATCGCGGCGACGTGAAGGCGTTTCATCGACTCGTTACGGCTGGGTTTGCTGTCTGGGCTTTGGCTGGGTTCGGGGCTTTGGCCGGACCCGCCATCAACCAGTTCGAAGTCAAGGATCTGCAGTCAGAGCCAGGGGACTTCGAGTTTCAGAGTCAGAATGCCTGGTCCACGGGCCAGCCGCGGCGCAAGTCCGCGGAAGTGTCCCCGGGCGAATGGATCCATGACGACAACTCGGTCATTCGCCAACGTCAAGCGCTGGAGGTGCAACTCGGCGTGACGGACTGGCTGCGCTTTCGCGTTGGCGTCGAATACGAGCAGGAACGTCTCGACGACCCAGCTGTCTTCTACCAGGCCGATGACATGGGATCGCTGAAGTTCGATGAAGTCGCCATCGAGGGCGTCGTCGTACTGATCAAGCCCAAAAAGGAAGGCGTGGGATTGGGACTGCTCTTTGAGTATGGCGCGCCTGTGGGTGAAGCGGAGTCCGCCGCCGAACTCTATATGGGTCCCATAATAGAGGCCCATACCGGGCCCTGGTCTGCGATCGCCAATCTGGCGTTTGTGAAGCATATCGGCGGCAAGTCGTCCGATCCCGATTTCGTGCGGGATGAAAAGTGGGACTTCGCCTATTTCGCACAGTTGAAGTACGAGTTCTCACACAACTGGGACTTGGCGTTGGAGAGCTACGGAACATTCGACAGGCTGGGGAATTCCGGCACGCCAGGAGAGGCGCGCGAACTGTTCGGCGATCACGATCAGCACCGTGCGGGGCCCATTCTTTACTATCGCTACTTCCCCGATGCGCGCTCGCCCATCCAGTCGGTGGCAGAAAAGGACGGCGGCGAGGATGACAAGGAACTCTCCATCACCATAGGCTCAGGCGTTCTCTTCGGGCTCAACGGCAACACACCGGATGCGACCTACAAGTTGTCGATTGAAGTCGATTACTAGAGCCCGCAGCTGTTTTTAAGGCGTGGCGTCTTCAACGGGTGATGAACTTGAAGGGGACCGAGACGACGAGCGGTTCCTCGGCAACCTCGGCCGGCATGGTGGGAAAGGGCGCGGCACGGTCAAGGGCGGCCAGAGCAGCGTCATCCAAGATCTTGGAGCCGGAACTGGATGAGATTTCGCGCCACATGAGCTGGCCGTCTGTGCTGACCTTGAACTTGACGACCACCGTACCCGAATAGCGCGAACGCGGGTTGACCTTCGCCCGCTCGAGGAAATTGCGCAGCTTCCCGAGATACTCCGCGCGTGCGGTGGCATCGCCTGCCACCTTGACCTCGCCCGAGCTTTGTTCGGTGAGGATCGCCACCTGCTGGGGCTGCGCGACTGTCTGGACCTGCTCGGGCAGCTTCTCCTCCTGAACATCGGGTGGAGGTGGCTCGTCCACTTTGACGATGTTGTCCTCCACCGTGCTCGCTTCGGAGGTGATGGCCTCGGATAATTCGTCGACGGGCTTCACCTCCTGGACAGGAGGCGGGGTGACGGCTTCCACCGGCGTTGCTTCCGCCGTTTCAATGGTTTCCATCGCGTCACCGAGTTTGGCGAGACCTTCGATCGCGATGCCCTGCTCAACGGTCAGAAAGTCCTCTCCTTCACCTTTTTCGAAGGCTGCGACCGCTGGCTCGGAAACGTGGCGCGCCAAGGCATAGCCCAGGGTTGCATGGGCGAGGGCCGAAATCGAAATGGCGGCGGCACGAATGAGGTTCATAAGTGCTTTCAGTTCTGCCCAGCCGGCGGAGAGTCCGCAGGCTGACCTTCCACGGATTGGCCCTGCAGGCGATTGGACAGGAGCGAAACGCGCGAGAAGCCGGCTTGGCCGACCTCGCCGAGGATCTGCATCACCTCCCCATAGGGAAGTTTGCTGTCGGCGCGGACGTAGACGACACCATCGCCTTCGGAAGACTTGATGGATTGAAGCTGCGCAATGAGCTGATCGCGTGCGACGAAGTCATTGCGGATCTGAAGCCGGCCGTCACCGGTCATGGTCACCACCATCGGCTTACGCGTGGGTGCGACCTTGGCGGCAGACGTCTTTGGCAACTGGACGGGAACGCCCGAGACCATCAGGGGGGCTGCGACCATGAAAATGATCAGCAAAACGAGCATCACATCGACCATCGGCGTGATGTTGATCTCGGCCATCGGCCGGTAGCCGCCGTCCTCGGAGTCGGATGGCGCGGATTGCGCTGCCATACCCATCAGATGGCCTTTCCTGCACGCAAAGGTTCGACGGAAGCCTTGACGGGGCCTGCGTCCGCGGGCCGCGAAATCTGGCGCGCAATCTCGCCGATTGCATCGCCCGCGCGCGCGGCCGCGCGGCCAAGCTTCACCGCATAGTGGTTATACGCCATGACGGCGGGGATGGCAGCGGCCAGGCCCAGAGCCGTTGCAAACAGGGCTTCGGCGATGCCGGGCGCCACGGTCGCAAGGCTCGTGTCCTGCGCGTGCGCGATTGCGGTGAACGAGTTCATGATGCCCCAGACCGTGCCGAACAAACCGATGAACGGTGCGGCCGAGCCAACTGTTGCCAGGAACGGCAAACCGGCTTCGATGCGCTGGAGTTGCGACTTGAGCGCCGTACGCATGGCTTTTTCCAGCCGGGCGCGAACGTCGCTTCGATCCTCGCCGCGCGAGGTGCCTTCGATCGCCTCGCTTTCGGCAGCGCTCAAGAGCACACGCGTTAATCCGCGCGTCTGGGAGACGCTCGAGGGCGATTTCGCGAAACGCTCCATCGCACGCAAATCGCGGCGCAGGATGAACATCCGGATCATTTTCTCCAGGATGATCGCCCAGCAAATGACAGATGCAAGGCCGAGCGCAATCATGACCCCCTTCACGATAGGGTCGGCGCCCATGTACATGCCGATAAGCGAAAAATCGTGGGCCGCAGCCGCAACGTTCTGTTCCAAGTGGAAGTTCCTTATTTGGAGATCTGGACGCTGGTAAGCGACGAGGTGGTCAGGTGCTGCAGACAGTCGACTTGCGCGCCGGTGTCTGTCTTGCACTCCATCACGTCGTTGATCAGGAATGACCCGATCTTGTCGCACCCTTGGCTGTCGAGTTCGAACAGCTTCACGGTGCGCTTCTTGGGCTTCAACGGTGCGAGGTCCAGCGCAAACCGGCGTCCGATGACGCCATCGCTCTGAAACAACACGACATCCAGCTTGAAGCTTTGGTAGGTCACGTCCGAGGTATTATTGGCGACGATAAAGGCGCGGCAGCCTTTGTCGTACGCTTCTAGTTTATTGAGTTCGAGTGCAATGCCGCCCTCTGCGGGGGGCGTTTCCCCACCCGCTCCACCCGCGAACGCGGCTGTGGCGGAGAGTGCTGTTGACACGATTGCGCAGGCCAGGACACGGCGGATTACCGAGACTGTTTTTGACACGCTAAAACTCTCTAAATTTGATTGCGCCAAGTGGTGATGGTCTGACGTGCGCATTTCTTGCAGTCGACGTCGTGGTCGTGAGGTTTCCTGCGCTACACCGTCTCAGAAGACCGAGGATTTAGTGTGTTTTACGCGGCTTCACCAGGACAATTTCAATCAACTCCGCGAGAATTTATAGCGGCTTGGCCCTTCCCTGGTCGATGGCTTTTTTCAGGAAGAATCAAGTTGCTGCAGCGACCCTGGGAACGGAATGCTGCGCTGCAATGCAGCAGGATTTATTCCTGGCTTAGGGCGAGCCATTTCCCGTGTCTATTACCAAAGAGGTGTATTACTGCCACAGCGCCGCCCGATAAGCTTTTCAAGGGAGCATTCGGGAAATGTTGGTAGCTTGACCAGACTACCCGTGCAGGCATCTTGATTTTTCTATGGTGGGCTGACTCGCAACCGTCGTTGGATCCGGGGGGATCTTTTGGTTGACGGGCCTGAATTGCACGGGGGGTATCTACGACATGACTGTACGAACGGAGCGATGGCTGATCGCGGGCGCAACGATTGCTTTGCTTGCAGCAGCGCCTGTGGCTTTGGCGCAAAACACCCAGGAAACTCCTCCAGCCGCCACAGACGCCGCGCCGGCTGCGCCCGCACCAGATGCCGCGCCATCGACGCCGCCGGCAGCCACGGATGGCGCAGCCCCCGCCCCTTCCGCGCAGACACCGCCGGGCGCGGCCGGATCGCCTCGGTTGCCGGACGTGGAAGTCATCCAGACGCAACCCAAACCCGAGGCCCCCCCGGCCAAGCCGCCCAAGATCGTTACCAAGAAGAAGCCGGCGGCCGCTCCGGTGGCGGCATCCAAGCCAACACCCCAACCCCAGCCGGCACCTCAGGAGGCGCCGCCAACTCCAGCGTTTGCGGAGCAGCCCCCACCGCAAGCTGCTGAGTTGGCGCCTCTTGCGGGTGGCCCGCCGGCAGGGGACACGCAAGTCAAGATGTCGCCGATCGCGGGCAGCGAAATCCCGCTCGTCAAGGTTCCCAGTGCCGTCGGCCGGGTTACGTCCGAGCAGATCGCGCGTGAGGGAACGGGTCAAGTGCAGAACGTGCTGCAGCGGCAGGTGCCGGGCATTATCTTGTCCGACACGACGGGCGGCGGCCTGCGCACCGATGTATCCTATCGCGGTTTTGATGCCTCGCCCGTCGGCGGACGTTCGCAGGCGCTTGCAGTTTATATGAACGGTATCCGTATCAACGAATCCTTCGGCGATACTGTCAATTTCGACGCAATTCCCGCGATCGCCATCAGCGACATCACCGTTGTGGGGTCCAACCCGGTGTTCGGTTTGAACGCCATTGGCGGCGCTATTTCCTTCACCATGAAGGATGGCTTCGAGTTCCAGGGCGCCACCATCGACGTGATGGGAGGCTCGTTTGGCCGCCGCCAGATTTCGACTGAAGCGGGCGCGCGGAGCGGCAACTTCTCGGCGTACGCGGCCGGCGAGTATATGGCCGAGGACGGCTTCCGCGACTTCTCCGAAGCCGACGTGAAGCGCATGTATACCGATCTCGGCTTCAAGAAGGATGGAGTTGAACTTCACCTGAGCTTCAACGGCGCCAAGAGCGACGCTGGTGTCGTTGCGGCTTCGCCCGTCGAGCTTCTCGACATCGATTGGGGCCGCACGTTCACCAGTCCGCAGGATACCGATTTCGAAGTGCTGATGCCTTCGTTGCGCGGCAGTGTGCAGGTCACCGATACGCTGGCCTTCTCAGGCATGACCTACTATCGCAAGTTCAAGCAGAAGCTCATCGACGGCAACTTGTCCGAAGTCGATGAATGCCAGGATGGCGGCCCTAACGATGGTCTTCTCTGCATAAATGAGGATGGCGAAGAGGAACTCGTCGAGGACGGGTTCGGCAATCCTGTCAGCGCCAGCTTGTTCGATGGTCCGCTGGGCTCGATCGAGCGCATCAACCAGGATGCGGAGAGCTGGGGCGGCACATTGCAGGCGGTCGAGAAATCTCGGTTGTTCGATCGTCCCAACCAGTTCCTTGTCGGCGTCAGCTATGACCACGGCAAGGTGCACTACGATACTTCTTCAGAGCTGGGTACGATTGGAGATCGCTTCGTCGTCGACGGTTCCGGCATCATCGTCGTCGAACCCGATGACCTCGAGCCGCGCCATCTGACGTCGGAGAATACCTACTACGGTGTCTATTTCACCAACACGCTCGATGTGACCGATGCATTGGCGGTGACGGTTGGCGGCCGCTACAATCATGCGACCATCAAGATGGACGATCTCACGGGTAGCTTCCCGGAACTCGACACCACCAACAAATATGATCGCTTCAACCCGATGGCGGGCGCGACCTACAAGCTTGGCTACGGACTGTCGCTCTATGGCAGCTATGCAGAATCGAACCGCGCTCCAACCGCGGCTGAGCTGGGCTGCGCCGAGCCTGAAAATCCCTGCTTCATCGAAAGCTTCCTGACCGACGATCCGCCGTTGAAGCAGGTGGTCTCCAAGAGCTGGGAAGGCGGTATCCGCGGCGAGCATACGTCCTGGGATGGTCAGCGGCTGGCATGGAGCTTGGGCTACTTCCACACGCTCAACACCGATGACATTCTGAACGTCGCGGCGACGACGACGGGGCGTGGCTACTTCCTCAATGCGGGCGACACGTTGCGCCAAGGCGTCGAGGCGGCCATCGGCTACCAGAACCAGCGGTTGTCGACCTACGCATCTTATACCTACGTCGATGCGACGTTCGAAACCGACCTGATCCTGCCTGCGCCCAATACACCAGGCGCCGAGGAGTGCCCGGTTGAAGAGGAAGAGGACGAAGAGGCGTTCTGCAACTTCGTGTCGTCGGGCGATAACCTGCCCGGTATCCCGAAGCATCGCTTCAAGGCGGGTATCCAGTATTGGCTGACCCCCCAGTGGAAAGTGGGCACCGATCTTGTTGCTGCCTCCAGCCAGTTCTTCTTCGGCGACG
This sequence comes from uncultured Hyphomicrobium sp., assembly GCA_964587445.1. GTDB lineage: Bacteria > Pseudomonadota > Alphaproteobacteria > Rhizobiales > Hyphomicrobiaceae > Hyphomicrobium_B. The sequence goes on along the minus strand of CAZPLQ010000004.1, from coordinate 164,121 downwards.
AAGCGAACAACAACCGCAAGCTTGGCGGCTACACCCGGGTGGATCTCAATACATCCTACGACGTCACGGAGAACGTGCAGATTTACGGTCTGATCAAGAACGTGTTTGACCGCCGCTACGGCCTCTATGGCACGTTCTTCGACACGGAGGAGGCGACGGAAGCGGCCGAGCCGCAGGATCTGACGTTTAACGATCCGCGCTCTATCACGCCATCCCTGCCGTTCGCCATCTACGGCGGCGTGAAGATGAGGTTCTAACGCGGCGCTTCGCGCCGTTCGGGGAGCTTCTTCACCGAAGGACAGCTGGAACAATTAATAAAGCGGCGGGTGCAATGCCCGCCGCTTTTATTTAGACGCCTTCCCAAATCTTTTGAGATCCTAAGATCTCAGAGTCCCGCCGGCAGAAAGCTTACGGAGATCACATCCGTCCGTCCGCGAGGCACGTCGGGCTCTCTCACGCGGTCGATTTCACTGATGGTCTGGGCAATGGCCGCTGCCACGCGCTCGAGTTCGGGGCAATCCCTGCAGTCGCTCTCGATGTAGAGCAACGTCTCGCGCACCGTCTCCAGGTCAATCTGCGGGCGCTGGGGAATGAGTTTTGAGAATTTGAACACGGGACGCGTTACCTCAAACTCGAACAAACGGATTAAGACTTTATCAATACCTTCCCTTATCTCAGAAACCGCGTAGCCGTGCAAGCCGTATGGTTGTCTCGAAATGAGACAAATCATTGGTATTGTTGATCTTTATTCAGAAAGGTTCCTTTACCTATCGTGGGCACACTCACACCCAGTGGGGCATTTTGCGTGTGTGGGTGGAGCGTAAGTCTGTGTCGCGCAAGGCGGGCATTCTGATCATTGTGGAGAACCTGACGGTTCCCCTCGACCGGCGCGTGTGGCAAGAGGCGCGTACGCTGCACGAAGCAGGCTATACGGTCTCCATCGTCTGTCCAAAGGGCGGCAAGTACACAGCGCCCTACGAGGTTCTCGAAGGCATTCACATCTTTCGCCATCCGTTGCCGATCGAGGCCGACGGGGCGTTGGGTTATGCGCTGGAATACTCCTGGGCGCTGGCCTGGGAATTCGCGCTGTCTCTAAAGGCGTACTGGAAGGTCGGGTTCGATGCCGTGCAGGCGTGCAATCCCCCCGATCTGCTGTTTATCATCGCCGGGTTCTGGAAATACCTGTTCGGAAAACGGTTCGTTTTCGATCACCACGACATCAATCCAGAGCTGTTTGAGGCCAAGTTCAACAAGCAGGGCAAGTTTCACAAACTCCTGCTGTGGCTGGAGCGGCTGACTTTCAAAACGGCCGACGTGTCGATCGCCACCAACGAGACGTTCAAGCAGATCGCGATCGAACGCGGCGGCATGGACGCCGACCGCGTCTTCATCGTGCGCTCGGTCCCCGATCTGAAGCGCTTCAAGCGTCTTGAGCCCCATGTCGATCTCAAGAATGGCCGCAGGCATCTGGCGGGCTATGTCGGCATCATGGGCGCGCAGGACGGCGTCGATCTTTTGATCGAGGCGATGGATGATCTCGTGCATACGCAGGGCCGCCGTGACATCCAGTGCGCCATCGTGGGTTCCGGCACGGAACTGCCCGCCTTGCAGAAGATGGCGCAGGACAAGGGTCTGTCGGATTACATCACCTTCACGGGCTTTCTCTCCGGCGAGCCGTTGCTGAAGGCGTTCTCGACATTCGACATCGGCGTCATTCCCGATCCCAAGAACAGCTACAACGACAAGATCTCGATGAACAAGGTATTCGAGTATATGAGCCTCGGCATACCGTTCGTCTCGTTCGATCTCATCGAGGGCAAGAAAGCGTCGGGCGATGCGGCAGTCTACGCGCGCAACAACGACCCCAAGGAGCTGGCCGCCCAAATGGCGCGGCTGTTCGACGATGAGGAACTCGCGGGGGCTCTGAGCGCGGAAGGTACGATTCGTGCCCGCCAGTTGCTCAAATGGGAAAACGAGCGCGCCCGTCTCCTGGCGGCCTACGATCTTGCTCTGTCCGACAAGCGCAAGACGGTACAGAGTCCAGCGCCGCATCCCGCCGGTTGAACGAAATCACTTCTTAAAATTCGACAGGGTATGCAAGGGCAAAAGCCCTGGCGTCTTATCGATGTTGCGCACCCGCTGGCGTCTGACGGGCCACAGCCGATTGCGATCTCATGAGCTGACTTCCTTCTCCCGCCGGGAGAAGGTGCCCCGAAGGGGCGGATGAGGGACTGCTGCAATCAGCGGGGCAGGCCGCGTTGGCCTCAAGGCTGTATTTGATGAGATCGCGGCGCCATTGCGCCGCGCAGGAGCGCGCGGATCGATGGCATCACGCCGGCACCGACCGCGAGAAGGCCGAGAGACACCGCGCTTGCGCAGGTCATTGTCCACGCCAGGCCGCCAGGTACGGCGTATGCCGTCAGCGATGCTGTCACCGCGGCAGGGACGAGGAACATGGCTCGCGACAAGAGGGTGGCGCACAATCCGCATTCGAGCCGCTGCAGGCGCAGGGCGACATAAAGGAGAGACAGCGCTTCGCCGATGCATCCGATAGCGGCGATTTCCTGCAGCGATGCGCCATGCGCCGCACGGTGGAAAACGATTGGAAGCACGCTCGCACGGATTAGTCCCGCGATGAGGAAGGGCTTGGTTTCGCCTGCCGCCATTAGCGCCATGCCGGGCACAGCCTGCAACATGCGCATGGCCCACATGGCCGCGAGCCAGGCGACAACGCCATCGAGCCCGTGATAGGCGGGGCCGAATGCAATCGTGAGCAGTCGCCCGCCCGCGATGATAAACAAGCTGAGGTACACGCCCGCGAGGATGCTCGTTGCCTCCGCCATCATCGCGAAGCTGCACTGCAGCTGCTCTTTCTCACGCAGGGCGGCGGCAAACACCGGCAACATCAGGGCATGGCCTGCGCGTGCAGCCACGAGACCCGGCACCATCGTTATCATGAAGGCGGCGGAATAGGCTGCGAGCGCCTCAACGCCCGCGAGGCGGCCGATGATTGCGCGGTCGCCCTGGTAGACGGCGATGAGCGGCAACGCGCTCATCAGGATCGGCCAGCCGAAGCGGACAAGCTGTTCGGTGACATCCCTGCGAAATGCGATCTGGTAGGGTGTGCCCGCAAGAATGCGCGCGATGGCGATGCTCGAAAAGGCTTGAATGAGAGACAGCGCAACCACGGCTTCGTATCCAGGAAAGATCTCGAGCAGAGGCAGCGTGGCGGACAAGGCGATGGCCTGCGGCAAGACCTCGATCAGAAGCTGCGGACGATTGTCGAACCGGCGTTGCGCGCGCCGGGATTCCATATGCGTAAAGCCCTTGATCAGTGGCACGAGCGCGATCAGCGCGAATGCGTCTTGTGCTTCCGGAATGGAGAAGAACGCCGCCGCGTAGGGGGCCACTGCAAAGAGAATAATGGCCAACGTGAAACCGCGTGCCAGCAGGATCGTATGCGTCGTGGCGAGAAAATCGTCGCGATCTCCATCGGCCGCTTGCACGATGAGGCGGTCATGTCCGAGGTCGGAAAGCATTTCCAGCATCTGCAAGAGCAACGTGATGGAGGCCGCTATGCCGAAGTCGCGCGGCGATAGAGCGTGGCCCAGCAGCGCATTGCGCGCGAAAGACAGGGCTTGGGCCACGCCGAAGCCTGCAAACAGCAGGATGCCCTGCGCACCGATTCTGGCCGTGCTCGCAGTCAGCGGTGCGCGAGCCTGGTGCGGAGAGGGCGCCGTGGGGCGTTCGGTTTGGACGGTCATGGGGTGCTTTGGCCGGCGCGCGACCAGCCACGGGCGGACGGCAGCCGGCGCACAATCTTCGAAAGAGGTTTGCTGGCGAGACGGCTGATGAAATTCGCACCCGGAGCGCCTGACAGGCGCATCAGCGCGCATGTCGTCTGCAGCCAGCGTGCAGAAAGGGCCCGATCCCACTTGGCCTCGAAAGCCTGCTCCATGGCGCCGAAGTCCGTGCCCTTCTTGCCTGCGGACAGATGCTCCAGGTGGAAGTCGATCACGTAGGCTGAATAGCCCATCTGGGCGGCATGCAGGCAGATGTCCGCGCCGTAGAAATGAAAGCCCGAGAGATCGTTGGAAAAGCCGATGCGCGCGTCGCGGCGTACGATGAGAAAGTTTTCGTCGAGCGTCGCGACTTTTGCGGGCAGTTCGCCGACGCGCACATCGCGGCCGTGAGGATCGGAGATGCGCAGGGCGAGTTGCCCAGGAGCGACGCCGCCCGCGTTGCCCGCCACCGCCCAACTGGTGTCGATCTGACCAAGGGAAGACAAACGCGCGTCAAGGACGTCGCGGCTGTCGCTCAGGAGCCGCACGTCCTGGTGGCACAGGATGACGGCGGGCGCGCGTGCAGCGTTGAGCAGCGCGTTCAAGCCGTGATAGGCGTCGGTCTGCCGGGGCCCGGTGTTGTCAACAAACAGGTACTCGCAGTCGCGGCCATTGAATCCGCCGGCGTGGAACGAGGCCCGCATGGCGTCGTACTGCGCGCGATCGGAGACGAGCGTCGCGATAGTGTAGCGCGGCTCGGCTCCGCCCGGCAGTTCCGACTCGGCACGCATCACGCGCGCCCCGGCAGGAGAGTTCATGACCGTCCTCGCGGGCTCGACGGAACGAGAGCGGGGAGCTTGCCTGCATCCGGCGCGCAGCCCTCGTAGCCCTGCCGCCACTCGTCGCGGCGCGCCCAGATTTTACGCCAGGCGGCGGCAGACGCCTTCTTGGATGGTGATCCGGTCAAAGCGGCAAGTGCCGTGGTCACGATGGCGCGGGATGCGGGCCAGGCTGCGAGCAACCCACGGCCTAACGGCGCCATCGCGCGCGACCAATGGCGATTGATGAGCGTTGCCTTGGCGGCGAGCAGACGCACCATCTTATCGGCGCGTGCCGTCTCGGAAGCTCCGCCGTAATGAATGATCGTGGCGGCAGGCGTCACCAGGGGGCGCGCCGAGAATCCCCGTGCGCGCAGGCACAGATCCGCCTCCTCGCCGTACATGAAGAAGATGGGATCGAACCCTCCAAGACCCGCCCACAGCTCCCGCTCGATAAGGAAGAAGCAGCCCGAGACGATATCCACCTCGCGGACGTGGTGGCGAGGCCAGCGGCCGTAGGATTCCCCGTTGAAGGTTTCAAAGCGTGCGAGAAGTCCCGTCAGGCCGGCGGCCCGGCAGGACAGGTTCCAGGGCGTCATGCGTTGCCAGCAGGAAGAAGGATTGAGCGTGCCGTTGGGGAACAGCGTACGGCCACCCCAGATGCGGGCCGCCGGATGGGTACGGGCGAACGCCACGAGTTTGTCTATGGCGCCATCGAGCACCACTGTGTCGGGGTTGAGCAGGAGGATGTAACGGCCTTTGGCGCGGCGCGCTGCGAGTGTGTTGGCGCGCGCAAATCCAATGTTTTCATCGAGCCTGATGAGGTCGGCTTTGACCGGGTGATGGGCGATCATCTCCGCCGAACCGTCGCTGGAGGCGTTGTCGACGCAAATGACCTCGTAGCGCAGCGTATTGGTCTCACACAGCACCGAGGTCAGCGCGGCTTGGGTCAGCGCGCGGGTGTTGTAACTGACAACGATGATCGAGACATCGACGTTGCTAATTGGAACGATGCGGGACATGGCGATGCAACTTGCAAGCGGACCGGGACAGCTTCGGCGGCGTCTCCACAGTATCTTCGCGATGCTAATCCACGCTTAACGATGGAGGCGGGACTGCAAAAAGCTAACGCAAGCTTAACGGACGATGCCGCACAATCGCGGCGTTTGGAGTCGCGCAGTGCCGCGCGGCTAAAAAGCGGGTGGAGCTGCACATGACGAGCGAGGCGGGCGAGGGCGCTTTCCTGGATAGCACGGGCCTGGAAAGCGCGGGCCCGGAGGGAATGGGCTTCGACGGCATCATCTGCATCGGCGGCGAAGACTGGTGGTATCATAACCGCGGCCATTTCGATTTCCAGATCATGCGGCGCCTGGCCAGGAACCGGCCCGTGCTGTTCGTCAACTCGATTGCGGTACGCATGCCCTCCTTGAAGGAGAAGAGCCAGTTCGCCGCCCGTATCGGCCGAAAGCTCAAGAGCCTGGCGCGGGGTCTTGTACACGTCGAGAATAATTTCTGGGTCTTCTCCCCGGTCTGCGCGCCCGGACCCGCGGGTGAAAAACTGACCCGCTGGGCGCTAGGCCCTCAGATCAAGCTGGCAGCCCGCCGCGCCGGCATCCGGCGGCCGCTGTTGTGGATCCATTGTCCGGCCGGCGCGCCGCTCACCGGCGAAATTCCGCATGTTGCGCTCGTTCTCCAGAGAACCGATCGGTTCGAGGCCTTTCCCGAGGCCGATCCGGAGATCGTGGGCGCGCATATCGCAAAGCTCAAGAGCGAGGCCGACCTCGTCGTCTATTGCAATCCCGTGTTGATGGCGCAGGAGCAGGGGCACGTGCGCCGCCAGCTGCTCATCACCCACGGCGTCGATCTTGAAACCTTCATTGCGGCAGGCCGTGCGCGCGCTCCGGGTCCGGCGGATGTCGCCATCATGCGGCGTCCGCGCGTCGGATTCATCGGCGGGATAGACGCACACACCTTCGACCCGCCCTTGTTCGTCAACGTGGCGCGCAGGCTGCCCGATGTCGAATTTGCTTTGATCGGTGGCTGCTCTCTGCCGGAGGGTTGGTGCCCCTCGCCCAACGTCAAGCTTCTTGGCCGCAAACCCTATGAGCTCATTGCCAACTATATGTCCGCCATGGATGTCCTGATCATGCCGTGGAATGACAGCGACTGGATCAAGGCCTGCAATCCGATCAAGCTCAAGGAATACCTGGCGGTTGGGCGTCCTGTTATCACGACGGATTTCCCCGCGCTGCAGAAGTACCGCGATCTGGTGCGCGTGGCGCAGGGACCGAAAGCGTTTGCCGATGCCATTCTTGCTGCGCTCCAAGAACCCTACGATCCGGAAAAGGCCCGCGCCCGCATTGCAAGCGAGGGCTGGGACGCTAAGGCCGACTACCTGGGCGAGGCGCTGGAGGATCTCGTCACCGAGCTGCATGGTGCGCAAGGCGACCAGCAGCGTCCGGCCGCGTAAAGCCGACGCTGTTAAGTTGCAGGCCTTCGTTCAAAGCAAAGTTATAAGCCCGCGTTACTTATGCGTAGACGCCGTGCGGCATCGCGGGGTGGAGCGGATATGCCGGCGCGGGCCCGGCAGGCAGCGGCGGATGGCGCGGCACGTGCGCCGATGATGCGGCAGCATCGGGCGCGGCCGCAATGGGCTTCTTGGCCTTCGCGCGCACCTTGATCGGATCTGCGATCCACCCGGCAGTACCGAGGAAGAAGAAGAAGAATGTGAACGGTACGTTCCACAAATGCACCGTGGTCGCCACCATGGAGAGCGCAATGAGCGACATCGTCCATCCGCGCGCCAGATTGCGGATGGTGGGATCCTTGTTCTTGAGCCCGCGTTTGCTGACCGCGCGCGCCAGCATGAAGAGCGCGATAGCAAGCAGGAAGAAAGCAGGAATGCCCGTGCGGATCATGATGACCAGCCAGAAGGCGTCGATGGTCGATGAGAACATCCACGAGGGACGTTCCCATTCGGCAAGGCCAAGACCCGTGATCGGATACATCCAGACATTGTTCATGCCGTTTTCCCAGATCTGCAAACGGTAGAAGCCTGTCCATGGATCCAGCGTCATGCTGGTCGCGATGATGGCGATGGGCCCGCGCGTGGAGACCAGGGAAGCGCCGATATAGACACCCGCGATGACGAGGAAGGTGAGCATGGCGCGGCCCTTCAATCCGCGCGTGATGCGGTCCCAAACCAGCATGCCGCCTTGCAGCCCCAGGCACAGCAGCGGGGCCGACGACAGGCCGAGGACCGTTGCCGAGGCAAGCAGGCCAGCCTTCTTGAATCGGGCAGCCGTCTTGCGCTCCGCATACCAGAACATCGCCGCCATGGTCGCGCAGAAAGTTCCGTAATGGATGGGGTGATCGAACACGCCGTACGCGCGGGTAAGACCAAGGCGCTGCTCGATGCCGATGGGGTGATAGTAGCCCGTCAACTGACGCAACAGGTCGTGGGTGTAGATCTGGCCGAGAAGCGTCTCGGGTAGGGCAATGAGCGCTGCAACGAAGATCGCCCAGCCAAGCGCCCTGAGAGTGGCGCGCAGCTCCATTTCGGTGCGCACCCACGTGCGCGCAACCAGGTATCCGCCGAGGCTTTCGAGTGCCTGGGATCCGCCATATACGAGGCCGGGCTGGCCGCCTTCGTGATACATGTAAATGGCGACGGTCCAGATGTTGAACAGGATGAAGAAGATGTCGAAGCCGCGGAGCTTCAGGCCGCGTTGCGACAACAGCCGCATGATGGCGATGGGGAACAGGATGAAGAGCGCGACGCGGTGCGGAGGAAAGCGCAGGCCGGCGATATAGAGCGACAGCTCCGTCGGGCACAGGAACGAAGCGATCAGCAGCAGGACGGGCCAGGGCGCTCTATTGATCTTCTTCTTCATTGCCGTTGAACTCGAAACGCTTGCAGGAATCCGGCTAGTCCGCGTTGGTGCCCGCGATCACCGCCGCAATCGTGCGCGTCAGGATCTTGAGGTCGAGGTGCACCGACCAGTTCTTGATGTATGCGAGGTCCGCTTCGACGCGGGCCTCGATGGATCCGGGCTTGGCGGTCGAACCACGCAATCCCGTCACTTGAGCCAATCCAGTGAGGCCGGGCTTCATCTGATGGCGATCGGGGTAAATCTCGAGCAGGCGGGTGAACTCCTCGTCGTGGACGAGGGCGTGCGGGCGCGGCCCGACGAGGGACATCTCGCCCCGCAACACGTTGAAGAGCTGAGGCAGCTCATCCAGGCTCGTACGGCGCAAGATGCGGCCCACGCGGGTGACGCGGCAATCTCCCGGCACCGCCTGGCGGACGGCGGCGCCGTCTTCCATCACGCGCATGGTGCGGAACTTCAACATGCGGAATTCGCGCAGAAAGCGGCCGCGGCGGCGCTGGCTGAAGATGACAGGGCCCGGACTTTCCAGCTTGATCGCGAGCGCAATCAGCGGCCACAGGGGCAGGCTGATGGTGAGCATCAGGCTGGCGAGGACGATGTCCTCAATGCGTTTGATGATCGGTGACCAGCCCGTCAGGCCTTTTTTTTTACGTCAAGAAGTCCGACGGGGCCAAGACTTGAGACATTGTGAGCGATGTCGTTGTCGACGAGATCGGACGAGATGTGCGTCACGATATGCGTGGAGACGGGAAGCGTGGCGAACTTCTTGACGATCGAGGAGATGCGCTGATCGGCGGACTGGGGAAGGGCTACGATGATACGGTCGATCTTGCCCTCGCGGCAGGTGTTGATCAGATCCTCAAGCTTGCCTGTGACTTCAAGACCTTCGGAGCTGAGGCGATCCTCGCCACCCCGGTCGTCAAAGACGCCGGCGAAATGAATGCCGAGGCCCGGGGTCTTGAGATGATCGTGAACGCGCCGTGCAATCTGGCCTGCGCCAAACACGGCGACGCGCTGGTCGAAGCGTCCGCTGGCGGCGAGCTGGGCCAGGATCTTGCGGGAGATAATGCGGCTGTAGAGAATGAGCGAGAAACTTGCCGACATCCAGGCGGCATACCACACGACGATGTGCATGTTGCGCAGCGCAAGCGGGAGCCCGATGCCGAGCACGCCGATCATGCCGCAGATGATGCCAATGAAAAGCTCGAAAGGATCCTGCGCAAATCTATCCATGCGCGTGGTGTCGTACATGCCGCGGAAGCGCAGGCAAAGATGCGTGATGAACCCGGCAACGAGCACCGATTGGACGACCAGAACCTGGTCGATCTTGATATTGCCGACGATGGCGTAGATCAAGGCAGGCAGCAACCCGCCCAAGACCACGGCAAGAATATCGCCTATGGCGACCATATCGGCGGCCACGTTGCGCGACAGCCGGCGCCGCGTGACGTCACGCGCCTTTGGTTCGCTGGCGGCGGCATTTGCCAATGCGGAGACTTCGGTGCTCATACGCTTGCCTGTCTTGTATGTACGTAGTCGTGCCAAAGCCATTCTCGGCTTCTGCACGGCCATCTAATCGCAACTGTCTAAATTTTGATTGAAGATCGAATGACTGTATTTGCGATGTTTCACGGCCGGGTGCGCCCACCGGCAATGGTCCGGTGCCGGTGACGTATTCATGAAATCGTGGTGTTTACGCCGCGTCGCTGGCCGAAGAGGCCGGTGCGGCCGTTGCGCGCGCGAGCATTGCGAGGTAGCGCCGGTCCGCGTCGTCGTAGACCTCGCTCAAAATCGCTCCCGTCATCTTGGACTGGTTTGCGCCGAGCATCTGGATTGCCTTCTTGGCAAGCGCCTTGGGCGTCTTCTGCCACGTCATCACAAAGACGATCTGATCCGCGTAATCGGCCAGGATGCGTGCATCGCTGACCGGAAGCAGGGGCGGGGCCGACAATACGAGGACCTCGAAACGCGTTTTGAGCCGTGCAAGGGCTGCCGCCGTGACGGGACTGGCAAGAATTTCGGGGATCGAGCGCGCCAGGGGCGCATCGCCCGCGGCGGGCAGGAAATGCAAGCCCGTCAGGCTGTCGCGCAGCACGGCCGCTTCGACGGGCCGGTTCAGGATGAGCTGATCGGCGAAACCTGCGATGCGCTGCGGCGCAAGTTGGCGTGTGAGCGGTTGCCGGCGAACGTCGACATCAGCCAGCAGAACGCGTGAGCCCGTCAGCGCGTAATGGTGCGCGAGGTTCGATGCGATCGTTTCGGCTCCCTCGTTGGGCAGCGCCGATGCAACGAGAACGACGCGGGGACCTGGCAGTTTGCGGCGGGCGTCGAGTTCCCTGCGTGCGCTGCGAATGGACTCCGCGTAGACGCCTGCCGGCTCGGCGACGATGAGGCGCACGGCCTTTTCCGGATCGATTCTATCTATGCCGTCGCCCGCGATGGCGGGCATCGAGGACAGATGATCGAGCGCGAGCGCGCGCTTCACGTCTTCAGGGCGGCTGACGCCGGGCGCCATCAACTCGAGCAGAACAGCCAGGCCCATGCCCAGGATAAGTCCTGTAATGAGGGCCAGGATCACGATCTGCTTGCGCTTGGGCGAGGCGGGATAAAGGGGGATGTCCGCTTTCTCCACGATATGGGCATCGGGGAGCTGGAAGTCCTGCGTGCCGCTTGTCTGCTTGAAGCGAGCGAGCAGGGCTTCGAAAATCTGCTTGTTGCTCGCGGCCTCGCGCTCCAGCTCCTTCAACTCCACGCCGGCGTCCTTGGTGTCGGCCTGTTGCTCCTTCATCTGCGCGATTGTCTGGGCAAGATGGCGCTCATGGGTGTCGGCGACTTCGTATTCGTTCTTGAGGTTCTCAACCAGCCGCGCGACTTCGGCATCGAGTTGCGCGCGCGCTTCGGCGACTTCGGCGCGAACCTTGAGCATTTCAGGATGCTTGGCGCCGTAGCGCGTCGCCAATTCCGCGGACCTCCGGGTTGCGTTGGCCAACTGGTCCTTGAGAAGCTGGATCGTCGGGCTCTTGAGCACTTCTGCCAGAGCGGTTCCGTTGTCGCCCATGCGCGCGAGCTTTTGCGTCTGCTCGTACTTGGCTTTGGCCTCGGTCGTGGCGTTGCGCGCGTTAACCGACTGCTCCATGAGCCGTGCGAGCTGCTTTTCAGAAAGGATCTGGCCTTCGGAATCGAAGATGTTGTTTCGCGCTTTCCACTGCTCGACCTTGCGTTCGGCCTGCGCGACCCTGCTGCGCATCTCCTCGATCTTGGCTTCCAGCATTTCGGTTGCCGCGGCGTTGGCGCGCCGTTTCGTCTCGATCTGCTGGCGCAAGTAGGTCTCCGCGACCGTGTTCGCGATCCGCGCGGCCTTGGTTGCGTCGGAAGCTGAAAAGCGAATGTCGATAAGCAGCGTCGTGCGGACGCGTACGACCTTCAGTCTTTCGGCGAAGGCGACGGCGACCTCATCGCGTTCCGGCATGACAGATCCGGGCCGTTCGGGATTGAGGACTTCCGCGATCTGATCGCGCGCCAGGGGGGCTGCGCGATCGGGAACGGCGGCCGCGTCGGGCGCCGGAAAACCCAGCCACGCCAGGAATTTGTCGAGCTTGGAAGCGTGGGCGAACTCGGGGTCATTCCTCAGGTTCAGCGTTTCGATGACCGACAGAATGATGGGCCGCGAGCGGATCACCTCGACCTCACTCTCCACGGTCGGCGCGTCGCCCTTGAGATCGGAGACGACGGTGTCGAGATTACTGATCAGCTTCTGGCGGGGGTCAATCTGAACAAGAGCGGAGGCGTCGTAGCGGTTAGGCATCGACAGAGCGATCAACGCCGACATGACCGCCAATACAACCGGAATGGCGACAACGAGCTTTAACCGCTTACGCACAGCCGAAATCGCGCGCTCGAGGCTCATGGCCCCGCCGCCCGACTTCTCGCCATCGAGGTCGCCGTCTCTGTCTTCCATCTGCCGCCCTAGAATCGCAGCTTTGCGCCAACCATGAACCGGTTGCGGTGCATGTCGCGCGAATCGCTATCCGACTCTCGGACGTCATGTTGGTACGTAAAGGTGAACAGCCAGTTTTTATTAAGGTAGTATTCGAGTCCAATGCTGCCGCCGTAGACCAGTTCTGAGGTTCCCAGCGAAACGGAGTCGTCCTCTCTGATGGAGGCTCCAACGTTCAGCAGCAGGTTGTGATAGATTTCATAATCGGCCCGGATGTTCGCGCCGGTCTGCAGGAGGCTGGATCCGTCGGGCCCGCCAATGTCGTTCAGACGCCGCGTCAGCGTGCCATAGATCGTCAACCGTTGCGTGGGCAACCACTCGACTTCAGCCTCCATGAGGCTTGTCGTAAGGCTCTCCTGCCCGGCTTGCTCGTAGTCCCTGACTCCGAAACCGCCCATGATGCGCCAGCGCAGCAAGGGGTTGGTCTCGAACGCGAGGCCCGCCAGCGCTTCGAATCCCAGGGAGTCCTCATTGCTTGTGGCGTCGCCGCGGTTCAGTGTCTTGATGCCGCGAACCTTGCCGATGATGTCGTAGCCGGGCGAGATGCGGTACCCCATGCGCAGCGAGGTGCTGTAGGCTTGCGTGTCGCGGTAGTCGAGGTCGAGCGGGCTGCCGTCTATAGCCACGTTGTCGGCGAAATCCCAGCTTTCCGCCGCCGCGGAAATGGTTCCGTACAGCCGGCCAACGTCGCGCGTGATCCCCACAGCGGCCTTGTTGTACCAGACCTGCACAGGCTCGCTGGCGGCGAAGGGATACGAGGGGCTGTTGCGCTCCTCGTGATCGAGGGATGACAGCAGGGTGGCCGATAGCGTGTGAGCATGGTCGAAGTGCAATGCGCCTTCCAGGCGCCCTCTGACATTCTCGTAGTTCTGATCAGTGTGTTCCAGGTAATTGACGATTCTGCCGTCGAGCGAGAAATCAAGGACATGGCGCGGCAACTCAGACTGGAATTGGACCGAGGGTGTCAGGTCGGTGCGAAAGTCGCTCACCTTTTCGGCATCGGTGCTGAAGATGTTATCGTCGAACGTGACGGCCGCGCCTGCCTCGGGCAGGATGATGTAATTGCCTGCGCGCAAGCCGTCAGGCTTGACGAAGCTGCGGTTCTGCCCAAGGACCTCCTCGGCGCCCAATATCTTTTCCTGATGCCATTCGATATCGCGCTCTTTCTTGGCGATTGTCGTGGTGTTGAGGCCGTCGCGGTCGTCGAGATCGAGGTTTCCGGCGCGTGCCGGCGCAGATGCCGCAAGCATCACGCATACCGGTACGGGCAGCGCACGAGCGAGAACGCGCGCGCTGTGTGCGAGGCGCGTCAAAACCGCTCTGTGGCTGGTGCGTGGTCCGGCCATGCGGCTTTCAGCTCGGTGCGGGCCGCCGCATCAGAAGAACCTTTCTGGGATGCGGATGTTATCGCCCGGAAGAACGGGCACGTCGGCAGGCAGTCGAACAGCGACGTCACGTTCGCCTTCGCGGCCGATGTAGAGATAACTTTGGTCCGCGCGGTACGTGTAACCGCCGGCCATGGCGACCACATCGCGCAGGGAAACGCCGTTCTTGAACTGGAACTCACCACCGTTCTTGACCTCGCCGTGCACGTAGATCGGACGATAGTTGGTCATCTCCACGGTGACCTTGGGATTCTTGATGTATCCGTCGGCAAGGCGGCGCGCGACGGAATCGCGGAATTCGTTGAGCGCCATGTCCTTGGCCGGCATCTCGCCGATGAGCGGCAGCGAGACCTGACCGAATGCATTGACCTCGACGGGGCCGCTTAAATTGTCTTCGCCATAGACGGAGATCTTGAGCTTGTCGCCGATGCCGATCCGGTAGACGCGTTGAAGGGCTGCCGTGCCCCCCTGGGTGACGAATTGCGGTCCGCTGATGACTTCGGGTGACGCGCATGCGCCCGCGAGCAGCGTAACGCCCAGACAGGCGGCCGCAACACGGGCGGGAATTCTGGCGAGCACACTACGCAAGACAAAGCTCGTCGAGGGATGATGACGTGCCCCGGCCGGCCATGAGAGACGATCGGAGCCAATGACAAGCAATGACGCGGGAAGGTTAAATTCGGATTAAGACTTGCCGTATGGCAATCGAAGATCGCCAGCGCGCGGCTCGCGCGGTTCTCCGTCACCGCGTTCGTTAGCGTGCTCTTCAAGAATTGAGTGCTAAGCACGTCAGTCGTATGCCAGCGTTGCGTGGAGGATGGCGTGTCGATTGAGACGGCAGGGACAGCCGACAGCTTCAGTGCGTTCTATTCCAATAAACCGCAATCCTATTTCTCGGGTGCGCGGTCGGACTTCGTGCGCAGGCTCCCTTACGATCCGGTTGCATCGATCCTTGAGATCGGTTGTGGAACGGGTGCAACGGGCGCGCTGGCGTTGGCGCAGGGCCGTTGTGGCCGCTATGTCGGCGTCGAGCTGTTTGAGGCCGCCGCTGAGGAGGCCCGCAGCGTTCTCAGCGAAGTCATCACCGGCAATGTCGAGACGCTGGAGTTCCCCTGGCAGCCGGCATCTTTCGATGCCTTGATCCTGTCGGAGGTCCTGGAACATCTGGTCGAGCCAGGCCGCGTGCTGAAATCGTTGTCGCGCTACGTCCGCCAGGGCGGCATCGTCATGGCCAGCTCCCCCAACGTGTCCCATTGGCGCGTCGTCCGCGAAATTGCTCTTGGGCGTTTCAATCTCACCGATCGCGGTGTCTTCGACCGGACCCACTTGCGATGGTTCACGCCGGCGACGTTCGCCGAGATGTTCGAACAGGCGGGTTTCCGCATCGCCTGGATGGGTCCCGTGACGCCCTTCAGCCAGCGCACCCAATTGCTCTCACGATTGACGGGCGGTCGCTGCGATCATCTTTTCATGGCTCAAATTGCGATCGCCGGCGTACGCCGCTGAGAAAGCACCATCGGTATTGGCCCTGCGCCAAGCTACTGCGTCACCGAAATATCGACGCTCGCCAGGCCCGCGACGATATCGAACGCACATTGTATGTCGCCACGCGGTGCAGCGGCGAGCATCACGTGGGGATGGCGATAGCGCACATCCCACAACGGATTGTTCGTGTCCCATAAGGCGACCGTCGTCTCGGGATTGCCGATCCGGACGCCCAAGGGCGACAGCGTCAGAGGGCCAAGTCTGGCCCACCGCCTCTCGAGCTCTTTTTGACAGGACACCGTGGCCTTGCCCTGGTAGGCGGCCATCAAGGCTTCGTCGTAGATGGCCCGGTGGTAGCGGTCTTGCAACCACACCTTTGTTCCGGCCAGGGCCGCGGTGGCGATGAGGACAATTCTGAGTGTTGGGCGCGACATGCGATCACGTCCGGGGTCTTGCCGGCAAGCCGATACGATCTGGAAGTCGAGAACGAGAGTGCGCCCCACATGGTTACCAGGCTCTTAAATGCCGCACTGCGGCGTGAGGCATTGGCGCTGACTTCACCCTTGTCAGGACCAGTCTACTGAGGCAGAAGCGTTATCCTACGAAAGTCGGACACTTGGGAGTTCCAGCAAAAATGAAAAAGAAGATTCTGATCACGTGGCCCCTGCCGGAAGCCGTGATGGCCCGCGCCAGGGAGACCTATGACGTCATCGCCCATGGCGACGATCCCAAGATCACGATTGACGAAATGCTCGAGACCGCCAAGTCCGTTGACGCCATCGTCCTGACGCTGAACGAAAAATGCCCCAAGGCGGTGATCGACCGCATTCCGGAGAACATCAAGTGCATTTCGACGTTTTCGATCGGCTTTGATCACATCGATCTGGAAGCCTGCAAGGCGCGCGGCATCAAGGTGGGCAATGCGCCCCACGGCGTCACGGTCGCCACCGCTGAAATCGCCATGCTTCTGCTGCTGGGTTCGGCGCGCCGCGCCTCGGAAGGCGAACGCATGATCCGCGCGCGCTCCTGGCCCGGCTGGCAGCCGCTGCAACTGGTGGGCCGCCGCCTCGACGATAAGGTGCTCGGCATCTACGGCTTCGGCAAGATCGGTCAGGCGCTGGCGCAACGCGCCCGTGGTTTCGACATGGACGTCCACTACTACGATCTCTATAGGGCCAAGCCGGAAGTCGAGGCCAAGTACAATGCAACCTATCACGACAGTCTGGATAGCCTGCTGAAGGTGTCGGAGTTCTTCTCGATCAACGCACCCTCGACGCCGGAAACGCGTGGCTTCTTCAATAAGGAAACCATCGAGAAACTGCCCAAGGGCGCGATCGTGGTGAACACGGCGCGCGGCGACCTCGTCAACGATGCGGATACGATCGCGGCCTTGAAGTCTGGCCGGCTGGCTTATGCGGGTCTCGACGTGTTCGCCGGCGAGCCAAAGATCAACGAGGGCTATTACGACCTGCCCAATACGTTCCTGTTCCCGCATTTGGGTTCGGCTGCCATCGAGGCGCGCAATCAGATGGGCTTCGAAGCGCTCGACAACGTCGACGCGTTCTTTGCCGGCAAGGACATGCCCTTCAAGCTGGCCTAAGTCCGGGACGATTAGCCGGAAAAAATAAAAACCCCCGGCTTCCCACCGGGGGTTTTGTTTTCAGGACATGCACGCCATCAGGCAGAAACCATCTCGGCGCCGCGCGGATCCATTCTGGATGAATCCTTGGCTTCGCCGCTCTGGCGTCCTCAGTGAACGGCCGCGATGGAGAGGTCACCTTCCTGCGCGTGGCCGATGGCAGCCTGCAAAGTATCGGTAAGCGCTATCGGCGTACCGTCGGCGGCGTGCAACGAGAAGAGGTTGATGCCGGACGGCAGACCCTCAACCATCGGGAACATGCGCTGAGCGTCGTCGGACGACAATATCTTGATGTAGGCAACCTCTCCGCCGCCGAGCCGGGCCAGTTCGAGCTCGCTCATCAGGGGCACAGCACGGGGGTCGAGGACCGCTTTGGTCTTGGTCTTACCAGGTGTTTTTTCATTCATGACGCTGTTCCTCCATGGAACGAGGATCGGTCATAATAATTATGGGATGTCACGGGCGCGATTTCGAGAGTGCCCAACGATCATTCCCATCGCCTCGATCCTCGGACGATTCGATCGGGTTGGCTGTGTCTTGAAAGACTCTACGGCCGCTCTTTATTTGCCGACTTGGCGCCGATCTCGATTCTGCGCACGAGCTTTTCAGGCTCGAGGCGGTGCAGGTCGATCGAAAGCAGTCCATTGGACAGATCGGCCGATTTCACTTCGATGCCGTCAGCCAGGACGAAGGTGCGCGCGAACTGGCGGGCTGCTATTCCGCGATAGAGATACTCGCGCGATTTGTCGTCGGTCTGCTTGCCGCGAACGATAAGCTGGCTATCTTCCAGCGTAATGTCGAGCTGATCGCGGCTGAAACCGGCAACGGCCAGGGTAATGCGCAGAAGCTGCGCTTTGCCGTCTTCCGTGGCGATGCGTTCGATGTTGTAAGGAGGATAGCCATCGGCCGAGCCTTTGCCGGCCCGATCGATCATTCGCTCGATATCCTCGAAGCCCAGAAGCAACGGGTTCGAGAGCATGGTCATACGTGTCATTTCCGAAAGCCCTTGTCTTGCCGAAGCGACCTTCAAGTTGGGGACGCTGCTAAGCCATCCCCTCAATTTCCAGCCGCCCCTAAGGCGCGGCCGGTTACTCTTGCAAATATTGGAGGGATGGGACGGCGTTTCAAGCCGCGCGACGGGCTCGAGGAGAACAAAAAGTGTATTTCGGCATCGCGGCCGCGGATGGCCTGCCACAGTCCTGCTCAACTCGCCCGGCAAGGATCGCAACGCTGCCGCGCAATAAGGGGCGTTCCCTCTCGCGCCTTGCCATTACTGCCAGTCCAGGGGCCCGTCATGATCCGGTTTCAATTCAAAAGCTTGCTCTCCTACGTATCGGCGCCCGCCGTCGCCCTGGCGCTTGCCGTACTGGCAGGAGCGCCCTCCTCTGCCGCCGAGCAGGTGACCGGGGAGGCTGGCGCGGCGACCGCGGCGGTCGAGCCCGCAAAGACCGAAACCAAGGATCCAGAGATCGTCCTGACGCCCGAGGAGAAGGCCGAAAAGGAAGCCCGCAAGGCCTGCAAGGTGGACATCTGCACCGCGTTCAGGAACCCTTCCGCTGGCGGTCACGACATCTCGTGCGATGTCTTGAAAAGCTGGCGCAAGGAGCAGCTCGTGAAGATGGTGTCACGTCTGAAAGTGACTTGGCCCTATGGTCCGGTGCGCTGCACCTCCTCGCTCAAGATCAAGCACGACGATCTGGCGAAGGCTGTGACCGAGCCGAAATATTCCACCACGCTCGACAAGCATTCGGTCAGCTGTACCGTCGAACGGCCGGACGACAAGCCGACAGAAATCAAGTTCGAGTTTTCGCCGAAGGTCGACTTCGCGAACGGCAAAGCGGTAGCCGCGAAGATGAACTGGGGCAAGATCGAAGCCCCGGCGTTGATAAAAGGCGCAATGTGGACCGCAACGGCGGCGGACAACACCGTCAACCTGCTTTCGAGCTATCTCGTCACCGACATCAACGATTTCATCGAGAAGAAGTGCGACGAGGTGAAGGACGAGTGGGCCGCACGCAAATAAGACGAGCGCGTTCGCGAGAGAGGCACGTCGGGCCGGCGCTAGACCTTGATGAGTCCCTTGCTCACCGCAAGCGCAACCGCATGTTCGCGCGTCACGGCTTTCAGCTTTGAGCGCGCGTTTGCAAGGTGCATGGCAACAGTCGGCGGGCGAATGCCGATCTCTTTGGCAATTCCTTCGTTAGAGTGTCCAAGAGCAAGCAGGGACAGGCACTGCAGCTCCCGCGGTGAAAGTCTTGCTTCAGTATCAACGGACATCAGGGCCCCAGTTCCGGAAAGTTAGGACCAGAAGTTGAATATGCGATCAAGTTTAGCGCGTAGGGATGTTTCGTGCGTACGGGGTGAGACGTTCCTGCAATCCAGC
Source organism: uncultured Hyphomicrobium sp. (assembly GCA_964587445.1). Taxonomy (GTDB): domain Bacteria; phylum Pseudomonadota; class Alphaproteobacteria; order Rhizobiales; family Hyphomicrobiaceae; genus Hyphomicrobium_B. Next base: position 144,742 of record CAZPLQ010000004.1, on the reverse strand, counting down.
GTCTCGGTGCGAGCCGTATCGTACGCCAACTCGATCTTACAAGAACAACAAAGTTCCAGATTCACGCAACCTGACAAAACCGCGAGGTCTTATTCATACGGAATAAGACGGTCAGCTTTTGGCTTCTACCCAAGCACGCCGTTCCTCCAGCTCAAGCCATTGAGTTTCAGCTTCATCAAGCGCGGACTGCGCGTGAGCCAGCCGCGACGTCACGGCGTCGAAGCCGGTGCGGTCACGTGCGAAAAAGCCATTGTCTGCGAGCTTTCCCGACAGATTTTGAATCTCGCTTTCCAGCTTGGCGATGATCCCTGGAAGAGTGTCAAGCAAGTGTTTTTCTTTGAAGGAAAGTTTGCGCGCTGTCTTTGCATCTGTGGCTTCGCGAGGATCTCTTTCCGCTGAAGATGGCGAACGTTCCGCTGAAGATTGCGGACGCTTTTCTTCAGGCAGTACGGCCTGGGCATTTTTTTGTGAGAGCATGTCGCTGTAGCCACCCGCGTACTCGATCCAACGTCCTTTGCCTGTGGGCGCGAGGACGCTGGTGACCACTCGGTCAAGAAAATCACGATCGTGGCTGACCAGCAGAACCGTACCGGGATAGTCTGAAATCAACTCCTGCAGTAGGTCCAGCGTTTCGAGATCGAGATCGTTGGTCGGCTCGTCGAGCACTAGCACGTTGGAGGGCTTGGCGAGCGCGCGTGCCAGCATGAGACGGGCGCGTTCTCCACCTGAAAGCACGAGCAACGGCGTCAGCCGCTGCTCGGGGATGAAGAGGAAATCCTTCATGTAGCTCGCGACGTGGCGCGCCTTGCCGTTGATTACGACCTGATCGCCGCGCCCCCCCGTCAAGGCATCCTGCACGGTCCAGTCGGGATCCAGTTCGTCGCGGCGCTGATCGAGCGACACAAGTTCCAGATTGACGCCCAGGCGTACGGTGCCGCTGTCGGGCTCTATTGCGCCGGTCAAGAGCTTGAGGATCGTCGTCTTGCCTGCGCCGTTGGGGCCGACGAGACCAAGGCGGTCTCCCCGCATGATGCGCAACGACAGATCGGCGACGACCGGCGCTCCGCCGCCGTAGCTTTTGGACACATGGGTGAGTTCGGCGACGAGCCGGCCCGACAGCCCGCCCTCCGCGCTATCGAGGCGGACGTTACCCTGAACGAAGCGGCGCTCGCGCACCTCTTTGCGCATCTCCTTGAGCTCACGCACGCGCCGCACGTTGCGTTTGCGGCGTCCTGTGACACCGCCGTGCATCCACTGGTCCTCGCGCACGATCTTGCGGTCGAGCTTGTGGCGCTCGATCTCTTCCTCTTCGAGGACCTTGTCGCGCCAATCCTCAAAGGCGGAAAATCCTGCCTGCAATTGCCGGGAGCGGCCCCGATCCAGCCACACCGTGGTCTTCGACAGATTTTCGAGGAACCGGCGGTCGTGGCTGACAAGCACGACGGCGCCGCGCGACTGCTTGAGCGTCTCCTCCAGCCATTCGATGGCCGGCAGATCGAGGTGGTTGGTCGGCTCATCGAGCAGCAGAACGTCGGGACGTGAGGCCAGCACGCGGGCCAATGCGACGCGGCGGGCTTCGCCGCCCGACAAATGCGTGGGGTCTTCCTCTCCCGTCAGCCCCAGTTCGTTCAGCAGGTAGAGGGCCTGATAGGGATCGTCGGTGGGACCCAGGCCCGCCTCGACGTAAGCCTGCGCAGTAGCAAAGCCCGAGAAGTCCGCCTCCTGTGACAGGTAGCGGATGGACGCGCCGGGATGAGCAAAGCGCTCACCCTTGTCGGGGGGCACAATATCGGCGGCGATCTTGAGCAATGTGGACTTGCCCGAGCCGTTGCGGCCCACGAGGCAAATGCGATCGCCAGGGGCAACGGTGAGTTCTGCGCCTTCCAGCAGCGGCGTGCCGCCGAAGGTGAGCCAGACATCTTTGAGAGTGAGAAGGGGAGGGGCCATCGCGCCGGTTTAGTGTGCCGTGCGCCCGGCGGCAAGTGGGAGATCCATCCACGCAAAGTTGCGCCAAGGGGCCACCTTAAGGTCAGCTTTCCAGGATGGACCCGGGCTCAATTCTACCTGGAGTCGGCGGCTTGCCGGAGCGTGGGGATGCCGTCCTCCTTGGCGCTCTCTTGAGAGGCCTGCTGCCGAGCAAAGGTCTCCGCGACGTCCTTCAGCTTGGCGTGGATGGCGCTGCCTGCCGACATTTGCGGATCGGACGGCGTAATACCCTGTTCGCGCTCCCACTGGCCCACGGTCTCGCGCGCCTTAGCGAACGCCGACTCGAACGAATAGGTCTCACGCAAGGCATGATTGAACAGGGCATCGCCGAAGAACGTCCATTCGCGTTCGTTGGAACAGCCGAAGGATGTGCGGCTGTCGCTCGCCGCGGTCATGATGAGCGTATTGTCGCCGGCAAGCTCTTCCAGGAAGCTGCCCGAATAGCATGCCGAGATGATGAGCACGCGGTTCTTGATGCCGCTTGTGTCCAGCATCGTACGCAAGGCGCTGGGTGTGAGGCTATTGAACGAGAAGCCTGAGAAGTTGACGGCAAAGCGTCCGCGCGTTCCGTGCGAGGTGAGGAACATCACCAGCACGTCGTTTTCGGTGTCCATCTTCTGCGCCAGGCCCGCAAGCAAGCTCTCCATGTTGGAGACATTGGCCAGGGGCGTGTCTTCGACCGTATCGGCGTGATTGATGGCGACGAGCGAGCGGCCCGCCGTGCCAAATCGTTCGTCGAACAGCGCGCGCGTCTTTTCGACCTCGCTCTTGAAGACGTCCTGGTGGGCAAATCCCGCGGCAGCAAGCAGGTAGATTTCGCTTCGGTTGGGGTCGGAAGGCAGCACCTTGTCGAGCGCGGCGCTGACCAATTGCGGCTGCATGTAGTAGGTACGTTCGACGTCAACCCATTTGACGGGGGATGAGCCGTCGTCTTCCTCGCTGTCCCCGTAGACGCCCGCGTAATAGCTGTAATACGCGTTGGCAGTCTTCCACACGTCGAAGCCGGGTTGCGTGGCATCCCCGCGCACGATGGGAGCATCGGGCATCAGTAGCGCGACAATGACGGCATATTGGACCGCGCGAAAACCATAGCGCCACTGCGAACCTGTCCACGCGGTCCGCCCGGCACGCCAGAGTGCGATCGCCCACCATAGCGCCAGCGCCCCGAATACGCCAAACAGCGTCCAGCTTTCATCGGTGCCGGTGCTCTTGCCCCCTACGTAAACGGCGGCAACGATCGCTGCGGTCAGAGTGCCGATCGCCGCGCTGTCGGCAAGTATCCGCGGCAGTCCGAAGGGTGCGTAGCGAGGTTTTGCAAGCCACAACATTACAGTGTAGGCGATCCAGCCGCCGGCGGCAGCCAGCAACCCCCAGCCCGACACGTAGCGGTTCTCGCCCGCGAGCGCAGCCTCCAGCAACGTGCCCGAGGCAATCGATATGGTTATGAGAACAGCAACGGCGGTGCGCGAAGGCTCTGTTGCGTAGCGTGCGACGGGGCGCAGGAACAGCAGGCGGAGCGCCCGGACGAATGTGCCAAGAATGTCCATCGCAAGTTCGAGCATGGCGCCTATACTCTGTAAGCTGAAGTCTGCATATTGCCGCCTATCGGTTACCACGCCAGAAAGATACTACTTAAAATGCCGGATAATCTTGGCAAGGGTGGGCCGGAGAGTGAGGGGCATGACACGAGGCAACGCGAGGAACCCTCAACGCGCAAGGACGCGCAACAACGCGGCATGGAACTTCTCAGGGTCCTCCACATGGGGGGAATGGCCAAGGTCCGGGAATTCGACGAGCTGGCCGTTTGCCAGCCGTCCCACGGCGGCGCGCGCAAGTGCCGGATAATCGCCAAGCCGCTGCGCAACGTGCTGGGCCGCACGGTCGGATCCTGGTGCGGTACGATCATTCAATCCGATCATCAGCGTCGCGGGCATCTGGATGCGTTCGAGCTCATGAACGACAGGCTCGTTGAAAATCATGTCGCTCGTCTGCGCCTGGATAATCGCGATGCGCTCCAATCCCGGCCCCGCATACATGCCCGCCAGCATGGCAACCCAACGGTCATAGGCGGGCTTCCACGCGCCGCTATAGTACATGCGCTGCTGATAGGCCTTGATCGTTTCAAATGAGGTCTTCAGCTCACGTTGGTAAAGCGCATCGATGGTCGCATACGGCACGCCTTTGGCTTGCCAATCCTCCAGCCCCAGCGGATTGACCAGCACGAGCTGCTCGACCGCGTCGGGGTAAGCGATGGCGAAGCGCGCGGCGAGCATTCCGCCCATCGAATGCCCGATGAGCGTGATCTTGCCGACGCCAAGATGCACGATCAGAGCGTGCGTATTGGCGGCAAGCTGGTTGAGGCTGAACTGATATCCTTGCGGCTTTGAAGATTTGCAGAACCCGATTTGATCCGGAACGACCACGCGGAAACCTGCATCGGAGAGCACTTTGATCGTCGCCTCCCATGTCGCGCCACAGAAGTTCTTTCCGTGCAGCAGGACGGCGGTGCGTCCGTTGGCTTTGCTCGCTTGGGCGGGCGCAACGTCCATGTAGGCCATCTCCAGGGTCTGGCCTTGAGAGGCGAAACTGAACTGTTGAACCCGATGGGGGTAGTCGAAGCCCTCAAGACGTTCGCCAAACGCTGGCTCGCCGGCGCAAGCAGCTGTGAGTGTCTGTGCAAAGAGGACAAGGCCGGCGAGGACGGCAAGGAGATGGTGCATAGGCATCCCTGTTGAAGCGTCTGTTCGGGGCTCGCCGCGCGGCAGACACGTACCGCCGAAAAGGTTCAGCAGCAGCGCGAGATCTTGCCGCCGTTGACGCCATAGCGGCTGTCCTGGCGCTCCTTGAAGAACTCCTCGTAGCTCATCACCGGCTCGCCTGGGTGCATCTGCTGGCGGTGATGCACGTAAGCCTCATAATCCGGCACGCCGACCATCAGGCGCGCCGTTGACGTGACCCTCTTGAAGAGTGCCCGCACCTTGTCCCCGGCGCCTTGCGCCGGGGCTGGCGTTGCCTCTAAAGGCCGTACCTGGTGTCGAACCGCCATGAGCCCTACTCCGCTGCAACGAGGGTTTCGCGCGCCGTCGCCGTCGGAGAGGCGAGGGCGGCGCGGATGGCCATGAAGCCGAAGGCGAGCATGGCGATGACGAGCGCCATGAAAATCGCCGACATCGCGGCATCGACGTAATTGTTGAACACGATGCGGCCCATCTGACCGATGTCCTTGGCGGGGGCCAGCACCTCTCCTTTAGCAAGCGCATCGCCGTATTTCTGCGCCTGCGCCAGAAAGCCGATCTTCGGGTCCTCGTGGAACAGTTTCTGCCAACCGGCGGTCAGCGTGCAGACCGCCAGCCATGCCATGGGAAGGCCCGTGACCCAGGCGTAGCGCTCGCGTTTCAGCTTGAACAGGATCACTGTGCACAAGACGAGCGCGATGCAGGCCAGCATCTGATTGGCGATACCGAAGAGAGGCCACAGCGTGTTGATGCCGCCCAAGGGATCGACGACGCCCTCATAGAGGAAATAGCCCCATCCGGCCACGGCCAGCGTCGTGGCGGCGATGTTGGCGCCCCAGGACTTCGTGTTCCTGAAGGCGGGCGCGAACATGCCGACCAGATCTTGAATCATGAAACGCGCGACCCGCGTTCCAGCATCGATCGTCGTCAGGATGAACAAGGCCTCGAAGAGAATGGCGAAGTGATACCAGAAGGCCATCAGTGCCTTGCCGCCGATGGCGCCCGAAAGGATTTCCGCCATGCCGACAGCGAGCGTCGGCGCGCCGCCCGTGCGCGACAGGATCGTGCCTTCGCCGACGTCCTTGGCCGCCTGCTCCAGCATCTCGGGCGTCACCATGAAACCCCACGAGCTGATCTTGGCGGCCGCGTCGGCAGCCGTCGTGCCGATGATCGCGGGCGGGGAGTTCATGGCGAAATAAATGCCGGGCTCGAGCGCCGTTGCGGCAACGAGCGCCATGATGGCAACGAAGCTCTCCATGAGCATGGCGCCGTAGCCGATGAACGGCGCATTCGCTTCGTTATCCAGCATCTTGGGCGTCGTGCCCGACGAGACGAGCGCGTGGAAGCCGGAGACGGCGCCGCAGGCAATCGTGATGAACAGGAAAGGAAACAGCGTGCCCGTAAATACGGGGCCGGAGCCGTCGATGAAGCGCGTCACCGCCGGCATCTTGATCTCGGGCTGTACCAGGAGGATGCCGAGCGCGAGTCCGAAAATGGTGCCGATCTTGAGGAACGTCGACAGGTAGTCGCGCGGCGCCAGCAGGAACCAGACGGGCAGCACGGAGGCGATGAAGCCGTAGGCGATCAACATCAGGGAGAGTTGCTCGCCCGAGAATGTGAACATGGCGGACAGCGTGGGGTCTTGCGCAACCGTCTGGCCAAAAAAGATCGACGCCATCAGCAGTACGAAGCCGATGATCGACATTTCCGCGATGCAGCCTGGGCGGATGAAGCGGCCGTAGATTCCCATCAGCATGGCGATGGGAACGGTGGCGAACACCGTGAAGGTGCCCCAGGGCGAATGCGCCAAAGCCTTGACGACAACCAGTGCCAAGACCGCGAGCAGAATGATCATGATCATCAAGATGCCGATCATGGCGACGGTGCCCGCGGTCTGGCCCATCTCGCCACGGATCATGTCGCCGAGCGAGCGGCCATCGCGGCGCGTGGAGGCCCACAGCACGATGAAGTCCTGCACGGCGCCTGCGAAGACGACGCCAGCCAGAAGCCACAGCGTGCCCGGCAGGTAGCCCATCTGGGCGGCCAGCACCGGGCCGACCAATGGGCCCGCGCCGGCGATGGCGGCAAAGTGATGGCCAAACAGCACGTTCCTGTCCGTCGGGCAGTAATCGAGCCCATCATTGTGCCGCATGGCCGGCGTTGGCCGCTTGGGGTCGATCTGCACCACCTTGCGCGCGATGAACTGTCCGTAGAAGCGGTAGGCGATCAGGTAGACGCAGACCGCTGCCGATACGAGCCAGACGGCATTGATGGTTTCGCCGCGCGACAGGGCGACAATTCCCAGCGAGATGGCCCCCAGGATGGCCAGCGCCATCCAGCCCAACATGGATTTGGCGTCCGTCATGAGCGTGTTTCCCCAGCTAGTGCTTTTTTCGACTTAGGCCTTTTGCCCGCGACCATACCCGATGAAACACCCGATTTCACCCCACAGACAGCCCTGCAGATACGAAAGGATCGTGGGCTTTGAGACTTTTGTGCGTTGAAAGCATCTTTTGCGGCCGGTTATCGGGTCTCGTCAATGTCGAGCGTCGTAGCGGAGTACTACGTCGTGGAGGGCTTCGCAGAGTTGAAGGAACGGCTCTAGGATCGCGGCTCTCGACATTCGGAGCCTCGTCATGAGCATAGACATGGGAATTGCACTGGGCGTTCTGATCGCCACCGCCGCAACCGACGCCGCCTACGTGATGTTCACGTCCGCCGTCGTGGCCAGGCGGCCGATGCAGGCGGCGAACTGGAGCGGCATCTGGTACATGCTCTCCTCGTTCGCGGTGATCAGCTACACCAACAACTGGGTGTACGTCTTCTTTGCGGTCATCGGATCGTGGATCGGCGCGTACCTGACGCTGAAGTACTTGCGCCACGAGCCGGCGAACCCGCCGGGGCCGCTGAAACCGACGGCATGATGCGGCGGTGTGGGTGCTTTGGCGAAGCCGTCGTCGTCCGGTGTTTAAGCGGACGATTGGTTCTGGTGCCGGCCGATGCGTGATAAGGACCTCGAGCAGAGCGCGGGGCTACCTTAAATTTTCTAGCTCGACCTGCCTTGGCTAAGGCTGGGCTAGAGGTAGGATATCCATCTAAACAAGAGTCATCGGAGGCTGTCATGTCGGCACGTGCGTTCGCTATCATCGTGATGGGACTTTGCCTCCAGCATTCTTCAGCATCCGCTCAGAATTCGACGGCAGACCCGGCCTCTGTAACACTTTTCGAGAATGTTCGGGTTTTCGACGGTAAGAGCACGACGCTAGGTGAGTCTGCGAACGTCCTCGTCCAGGGCAATCGGATCGCGCGAATCTCGCGTGAGCCGATTGTGACGGATCGCAGCGCAAACACTCACGTCATCGATGGCAAAGGCCGCACGCTGATGCCGGGCCTGATCGATGCGCATACGCACATGACGATGTCGACGATCCCGCTACCTCTGATGATGACCTCCGACAGCAAATACCTGACGCTTCGCCAGGGCAAAGCGGCAGGCGAGATGCTCATGCGGGGCTTTACGTCGGCACGCGATGTTGGCGGCCCGGCATTCGGCTTGAAGCGCGCCATTGACGAAGGCTTCACGGCCGGCCCCCGCATCTGGCCTGCAGGAGCCACGATTTCGCAGACGTCCGGTCACGGAGACTTTCGCACCGTGCATGACATTCCGCGCGACCCATCGGATCCTTTGCACTTCACCGAAAAAGAGGGGTACACGGCCGTTGCGGATGGGGTCTCCGAGGTTCTGCGCAGAACGCGCGAGAACCTGATGCAGGGCGCGAGCCAGATCAAGGTCATGGCCGGAGGCGGTGTGGCTTCGAACTTCGATCCCCTCGACGTAGCACAATACACCGAAGCAGAAATCCATGCGGCGGTCGAGGCCGCAGCGGATTGGGGAACCTATGTAACCGTCCATGCCTACACGCCGGCAGCTATTCAGAAAGCCATTCGGGCAGGGGTGAAATGCATCGATCACGGCCAGCTTGCGGACGAGGTTAGCGCCAAGTTGATGGCGGAAAAGGGTATCTGGTGGAGCCTGCAACCCTTCCTCGATGACGAGGATGCAAATCCGTACCCCGAAGGCTCGCCAAACAGGGCCAAGCAGCTTGAAATGGTCAGAGGTACCGATAACGCTTACGCGCTCGCAAAGAAATACAACATCAAGACGGCCTGGGGGACCGATACTCTGTTCGATGCCAAGCGTACCGCCCGACAGGGGGTGCTGCTTTCAAAATTGGTGCGCTGGTATTCCCCCGGCGAAGTCCTGAAAATGGCGACAGGCGATAATGGCGCGTTGTTGGCCCTGTCTGGACCTCGTACTCCCTATCCTGGCAAGATCGGCGTTATCGAGGAAGGTGCGCTTGCCGACCTGCTACTCGTTGATGGCGATCCCATTGCCAACATCAAGCTTATCGAGGATCCCACGAAGAACTTCGTCATCATCATGAAGGACGGCAAAATTTACAAGAATGCCCTATGACGAGCACATGGAGCCGGCCGGCGCTCCTGGGCCTTTTCAATCCGAGCAACAGAAGACGCCCGTTCGTACCCGCCCGCCGGGCCGCTCTCCCAGAGCCTTCGTCTGCTACGCGTCAGGCGAATGCCACTGAGTGCATTTTCAAGGATTGCGGGACATTGGTGGAGCCGAGGGGGATCGAACCCCTGACCTCGTGAATGCCATTCACGCGCTCTCCCAGCTGAGCTACGGCCCCGAACCTTGTTTGGGATGGACCGGGAGCGCGAAGCACCCGGCTGAACCGGCCTGATAAGTCCTTCAGGCCAAAACTGCAAGGACGTTCTTGAGGGTTATCAAGTCTCCTCTTCGCCCTCGGCCACGTCGCCGATAATGCCGGAGACATCGCCGCCCTCTTCTTCCTCCTCTTCGAGGAAGGTTTCATCATCGTCATTGCCGACCGCGTCGTCGGCCTCGACGTCTTCCAGCGCCTCCTCGCCCTCAACCGCGGGCAATTCACCCGCCGCATCGGCGTCGTCCGTGTAGACGGGCTTCTTGGGACTCTTCTTGGCAGCCTTCTCCTCGGCCTGAAGCGCGGCCAGGGCGGCGGGGGACGACGCGATCACGTAGCTCGCGCCGCAATGGGGACAAATGATCGGGGTGCGCGCCAGATCGTAGAAGCGCTCGTCGCAGCTCTGACAGGTGCGCTTGGTCCCGCGCGCTTGCTTGGTCGCCATGAGAAAACAGCCTCGATGGATTGGAATGAGGCGGCCGGTCTGCCATAGGCTTTGGCCGCTGTCAAAACCAAATCTTAAAGTCGTTCGGAGACTGCGACAAGGCGGCCGGGAGGCGGGCGCAGGCCTGAACGCAAGGTAGCGGCGGCCGCAATTGCGATTGCCCCGGCCGCACAGCGGGGCTATTTCCGCCCGAACGCACAGCAACCTCACGGAAAATTTCCTCGTGTCGCACATTTCAGCCCCCAAACCCCTCTCCGCCGCCCGCGCCTTTGCTCTCAAGGGCCGTGTCAAGGTTCCGGGCGATAAGTCGATTTCGCACAGGGCTCTCATTTTCGGCGCGCTGGCGACCGGGGTGACGCAGATCACGGGGCTTCTGGAGGCGGAGGACGTGATCAACACGGCCAAGGCCGTGACCGCGCTCGGGGCTCTCGCTGCCAAGACGGGTGCAATATGGGTGGTGAAGGGCCGCGGTGTGGGGGGGCTCACGCAGCCCGATGCGCCGCTCGATTTCGGCAATTCGGGTACGGGCACGCGGTTGATGATGGGGGTCGTCGCCGGTCATCCGATCAGCGTGATGATGACGGGAGATGCCTCGCTGTCAAAGCGCCCCATGCGCCGCGTGCTGGGGCCATTGAAGCAGATGGGCCTGCAGATCGTCGAAGACGGAAAGGAGACGTTGCCGCTCACGCTGCGCGGACGTGCGGATCTCGTCCCGATCGAGTACGTGCTTCCCGTCCCCTCGGCGCAGGTCAAGAGCGCCATCCTCATTGCGGGACTGATGGCGACGGGTGAGACGACCGTCGTCGAGAAGGAGGCGACTCGCGATCACACCGAGCGGATGCTGCGTTACTTCGGTGCCGATGTCCGCACGGTCGAGAAAGACGGTCTGACGCGCATCACCGTCACGGGACCTGCCGAGATGCGCGGCCGCGACGTGACTGTCCCGGGCGATCCGTCATCGGCGGCGTTCCTCATCTGCGCGGCGCTGCTGACCGAAGGGTCTGACGTTACTGTCGAGAATATGCTCGTCAACGAGACACGAACGGGCCTCTATACGACGCTGAAGGAAATGGGCGCCGATCTTGAGTTCTTGAATATGCGCGAGGAGGGCGGTGAGCCGATTGCCGACATCCGCGCACGCTATTCCAAGCTCAAGGGCGTGCATGTGCCCGCAGCGCGCGCGCCCTCGATGATCGACGAATATCCGGTGCTCGCGTGCGTGGCTGCGTTTGCGCAAGGCGAAACGCGCATGGACGGTTTGGCGGAGCTGAAAGTGAAAGAGAGTGACCGTCTGGCGGCGACCGCAGCGGGGCTTGCCGCCAATGGCGTCGAGGCACGTGTGGACGGCGACACGCTGATCGTGAAAGGCGCGGGCAAGGTGGCGGGCGGCGGCGTGGTCGCAACCCATCTCGATCATCGCATTGCGATGGCGTTCCTCACCATGAGTCTGGCCAGCGAAAAGCCTGTCACCGTCGATGACACGACGATGATCGCGACGAGCTTTCCTGAGTTTCGCGGACTGATGGAGCAGCTTGGCGCGCGCTATCAGCCCCATTAGCCCGGCGGCGTTGGGGCCGATGAGGGTAATTGAAAACGAGAGCCGCTGAGGCAAAAGGCATGCGGGGGCACTACGGGAATGCTGACCAATTTCGAGCAGATCGCAAACTGTTTCGCGCATCCCACGCCGGCATGTCTCACGCAGCCGGCCATCCTGACGGCCTACGCGGGCGCGTTCCTGCTTGCCGTGCTTCTCGCTACACCCTTCGGCTGGGGAATGACCGTGCGCGACGGCCGTGGCTCGCTGCGGACGTTTCGCAAGCTCGCGCGCGCGGCCATCGATATCGTGTTGCCGTGTGCGGTCGTGATCGTGGCGTTTCACTACGTACGGCCGGATGCGCTGGCTGGCGTCGAGCGCGTGCCCGCGTGGCGCATTCTGTGGCAAGCAACGGCCTACGCCTTGGCGATCGGCGGGCTGGCCGGCGGCGTGGCGGCGGGCTTTGGCCTTGGCCGGTTGGGTGCGCGTCTTTCAGGGGCGGCCTCGCGGTTCGGGCGGCTCGGCGTGGTAATCGCGATCGACGGGCCGGCAGCGTCCGGCAAGGGCACGCTCGCCAAGCGCATCGCGGAGCACTACAGCGTTCCCTGCCTCGACACGGGCTTGCTCTATCGGGCCGTTGCGCGTGACGTGCTGCGGGCGGGGCGCGATCTGTCCGACACCGAGGCGGCCATCGCCTGCGCGAAGTCTCTCGACCCGGCGACGTTCGACGACCCGGCGTTGCGCGGCGCATCGGCAGGCGAGGCGGCATCCGTCGTCGCCCGCATTCCCGGCGTGCGGGCAGCCTTGCTCGATTATCAGCGCAACTTCGCCAACGCTCCGGTTGGCGCGGTGCTCGATGGCCGGGATATCGGAACGGTGGTCTGTCCCGATGCACCAGTGAAGATTTATGTGACAGCCACTGCCGAAGAACGCGCGCGCCGCCGTCACGGGGAACTGGAAAAGCGCGGCGAGAACGTGCGGTTCGAGGATGTGCTGGATGACATCCACCGCCGCGACGCACGCGATACCGGCCGCGAGGTTGCCCCGCTTTGGCCGGCAAAGGACGCTTTTCAGCTCGACACCACCCACATGACGATCGAGCAGGCCTTCAACGCGGCGCTCGACATCGTCGAGAAACGGCTCGCAGGCGGTGCGCCTCCACCAGCAGGTTGAGCATTCTCGTCATGGGTTTAGCTGTCGGCAGGCTCCACGAGAGCCGTGCGTCTTAGTCAGAAATCCGGTCCCACTTTTCCCGAAACCGTTCTAGGGTCAAAGGGCTGACGCTAACGTATGGAGCCCCCCGCAATGACCGCGACAACAAGCGAGGAAATGTCGCAACCCGCGCGAAGCGCCATTGTCCCGCGCAAGGTTCTTGTCACCGGCGGCACGGGCTTCATCGGCAAGGAAATCCTGCGTGCCTACCGTGCGCGCGGCATCGAAGCCGTCGGCGTCGCGCGCCATCCGGACGCCGCCCTCGGCGTGGTTGCCGGCGATGTCAGCGATCCGGCGCCCTGGGCCCACCATCTGGAGGGTTGTGATATCGTCTATCACACGGCCGCCGTCGTCTCGCTCGTTGAGAAGCGGGAGATCGCCTGGACCGTCAACGTCAAGGGGACTCAAAGGGTCATCAACAAAGCCGCCAACCGGGGCGTGCGGCGGTTCGTGCATGTGTCGTCGGTTGCCGCGATGGGTTTTGAGAGCGATGAGGGCGCGGACGAGACGTGGCCCCTCATGCCCAACGGCAATACCTATACGGATTCCAAAATCGCCGCCGAGCACGCGACACTCGCCGCCCACGCTTCGGGCAAGATCGAAGTGACGATCATCCGCCCCAGCGACGTTTATGGCGGCGACTCCGCCTGGATCCGCGAGCCGCTCAACATGATGCGCGCGCGCCAGTTCGTGCTGCCCAACGAGGGTAAAGGGCATTTCAGTCCCATCCACGTCGATGATCTGGTGGCGGGGACGATCCTTGCGGGCGAGAGCCCCAAGGGAGCCGGCGAGATCTTCATTCTCGCCAACGGGGGCGTCACCACGCAGGAGTTCTTCACCTACCATTGGCATTGGCTGGGACGTGAGGGCTCACCACCCGCGTTGCCGGCGCGTGCGTTGAAAGCCCTTGCGGCGGCCGGTGGCGGTCTGGCGCGAGCTATTGGCGCGAAGACGGAGATGGGACCGGGCGCCATCGCCATTCTCTGCCGCCCCGGCGGCTATTCGATAAAAAAGGCGCAGCAGGTGCTGGGCTTTGCGCCGAGGATCACGCTGGCGGAGGGCATGGCGGGCGTCGAGGCGGAATTGAAGCGGCGTGGAGAGATCGGGGGCAGCTAACGCCGTGACTGAATGAGCCCAGCGAGAAGCGCCAGGACGATCGCGACGGGGAGCGCGAAGATCGCGATTGTGAAGAGCGTCAGTGCAAAGCCGAGAGCCAAACAGGCGAGCACGACAAGGATAGCGCTCGCTGCCAGCCCAGATCAGCCATTCGCGCCAGCCGGTGATAACGCGCTGCTCGCCGTTCTTGTAGAAGATGATCATGGGGAACTCTCCGGGGCGAGTTCGGCACCACATTTAGATGGCGTCCTGTCTAAATTATATATGGACAGAGTACGGTCCCGGCCAGCATGGCTTCGCGTTGGCGTTCGTGCCTGGACAAACATACCACGGTTCGGCTTGCCCTTTGGCGCGCTTTCGCCTATATCGGGCCCCATTCGGCGTTGCCGCCGGATAGATCACGAGGAGATCGGCCGGACCGGGTCCTGAAAGCAGGGCCTAAATTTGTCTTCCGGCAGGGTAGCGTTACCCATCGCGGCAATATTCGAGACATCCCATACAACCCGGTGAAACTCCGTCTATTCCGGCCGTGCGGACGCACGGCCTTTGGCCGTTTCTCCGGGCGAGCAGCAAACAATTACCGTCAATCGTCCGCCTGCCGGTCGCGGCGCGGACAACAACCTGTTTGGAGAAAGAATGTCTGAGCACCTGTCGAAAGAGATGAATCCCACGCACGACGATTTTGCGGCCCTTCTGGCCGAGAGCCTCGCCAAGGACGACCTTTTCGAAGGCTCGGTCGTCAAGGGCAAGGTCGTCGGCATCGAGAAGGACATGGCCGTCATCGACGTCGGTCTGAAGATGGAAGGCCGCATCGCGCTGAAGGAATTCGGCATGGGCGGCAAGCCCGGCGACCTCAAGGTCGGTGACACGGTCGAGGTTTACCTGGAGCGCGTCGAGAATGCGCTCGGTGAGGCTGTCCTGTCGCGCGACAAGGCTCGCCGCGAAGAGAGCTGGACCCGTCTTGAGCGCCTCCACGAGAAGGGCGAGAAGGTCACGGGCGTCATCTTCAACAAGGTGAAGGGCGGCTTCACGGTCGATCTCGACGGCGCGGTTGCGTTCCTGCCGGGTAGCCAGGTCGACATCCGTCCCGTGCGCGACATCGGACCGCTGATGCACCAGCCCCAGCCTTTCCAGATCCTCAAGATGGATCGCCGCCGCGGCAACATCGTCGTCTCGCGCCGCTCCGTTCTTGAAGAAACGCGTGCCGAGCAGCGCGCCGACATCGTCGCCCGCCTCGAAGAGGGTCAGGTCATCGACGGTCTGGTCAAGAACATCACCGACTATGGCGCCTTCATCGATCTGGGCGGCATCGACGGTCTGCTGCACGTCACCGACATGGCGTGGCGCCGCGTGAATCACCCCTCCGAGATCCTGAACGTCGGCGACACGGTGAAGGTGCAGATCATCCGCATCAACCCCGAGACGCAGCGCATCTCGCTCGGAATGAAGCAGCTTCAGGCCGATCCATGGTCGGCGATCGCCGAGAAGTATCCGGTCGGCGCCAAGATCAAGGGCACGGTCACGAACATTGCCGATTACGGCGCGTTCGTTGAGTTGGAGCCGGGCGTCGAAGGCCTCATCCACGTTTCGGAAATGAGCTGGACCAAGAAGAACACGCACCCCGGCAAGATCGTCTCGACCAGCCAGCAGGTCGATGTTCAGGTGCTCGAGGTCGATCCCCAGAAGCGCCGCATCTCGCTCGGCCTCAAGCAGACCCAGGAGAATCCCTGGGACGGCTTCCTGGCCCAGCATCCGAAGGGCTCCGTCGTTGAAGGCCCGATCCGCAACATCACCGAGTTCGGCCTGTTCATCGGCCTCGACAATGGCGTCGATGGCATGGTGCACCTGTCCGACCTTGACTGGTCGAAGCCGGGAGACGAGGCGATCAAGGATTACAAGAAGGGCGACACGGTCAAGGCCGTGGTGCTCGACGTCGATGGCGCCAAGGAGCGCATCTCGCTCGGCATCAAGCAGCTTGGCGGCGATCCGGTGGACGCCATGGGCAAGTTCAAGAAGGGCGACGCCGTTACCTGCAGTGTCACAAGCGTTCAGGAAAACGGCATCGAGGTGAAGATCGCCGATACCGATCTCACGTCCTTCATAAAGCGCTCCGATCTGTCGCGTGACCGCTCCGAGCAGCGCCCCGAGCGCTTCAACGTCGGCGACAAGGTCGACGCCTCGGTGCTTAGCGTCGACAAGGCGGCGCGGCGCATTTCGGTGTCGATCAAGGCGCTGGAGATTGCCGAGGAGAAGCAGGCGGTGGCGCAGTACGGCTCGTCCGACTCCGGCGCGTCGCTGGGCGACATCTTCAAGGCCGCCATCAAGAAGCGTGAAAGCTCCGAAGGCGACGACGAGGCTGGCGAATAAGGCTGCCAATTGGCAGGCGGTTCGTTTACTAACGAGGCGCGCGGAGGGAGACCTCCGCGCGTTTGCTTTATTTGCGCGTCAGACGCGCCGCGCCGTTGCGCCGTGCCGGATACTTGCCTAACGTCGATGCAAATCAATCGACTAGCGGCCGGGGCTGGGGGCCGTTGCACAAAGCTCCGGTGGAACGATGGGCGTTGGGCGTGCCAGCCGATCAAAATAATGAGGACGACATGCTCGAGACCGAAACCGTACTTGACCGCCGCCGGTTGCGCCGTTCGCTCTCGTTGTGGCGCGGCGCGGGCATCGCGGCGCTGACACTTGCGGTCGGCCTGCTGATCTTCGGCGGCGACAAGCTCGCTTCGCTGTCGAGCCAGAAGCAGATCGCGCGCATCGCGATCGAAGGCACGATCACCGAAGATCGCGACCAGCTCAAAATGCTCAAGGACATCACGGAAGCCGAGCGTGTGCAGGGTGTAATCCTTTACGTGAACAGCCCCGGCGGGACGACCACGGGCGGCGAAGCCCTGTACGGGGCGCTTCGCAAGCTGGCCGAAAAGAAGCCTCTCGTTGCGCAATTCGGTACGGTTGCCGCTTCGGCAGGCTATATCGTCGGCCTGAGTTCCGATCATATCGTGGCGCGCGGCAACACGATCACCGGGTCGGTCGGCGTCATCGTGCAATGGCCGGAGCTTGATCAACTCCTCGACAAGCTCGGCGTCAAAGTGAACGAGGTCAAAAGCGGGCCGCTCAAGGCCACTCCCTCCCCATTCGAGCCCTTGACGGAAGAGGGCCGCCAGGTTGCCCAGGGCATGGTTACGGAGGGGTTCAAATGGTTCTTGGGGTTGGTCGAGAGCCGCCGGGGCATCAAGGGCACCGATATTCCTGGGCTGACGGAGGGACGGATTTTCTCCGGCCGGGAGGCGTTGGCGGCCAAACTCGTTGATGAGATTGGAGGTGAAGACGAGGCCGTAAAGTGGCTCCAGGACGTGAAAAATGTCGATAAGAATGCCAAGGTCATCGACTGGAAACCTTCCTCTAGTTCCGGTTTTGGGCCTTTCGGAATGGCCTCCCGCGCGCTGGGTGCGGTTCTTGGCGAAGCCACCGGACAGCTCACCCAAATCGTGATGCGCGACAGGTCAATTTCCACGCTTGGCCTTGACGGTCTCGTTTCAGTTTGGCATCCTTCTGATAAATAAGAAGAATTGTTCGGCAGGCTGGGGAGCGGACCGTGATCAAGTCGGAACTGGTACAGCGGATTGCAGCGGCCAATCCGCATCTCTATCATCGGGATGTTGAGCGCATCGTCAACGTGATCTTCGATGAGATCGTCGACGCATTGTCGCGCGGCGACCGCGTCGAGCTGCGCGGCTTCGGCGCCTTCACGGTGAAGCACCGCGCGGCGCGTCAGGGAAGGAATCCGCGTACCGGGTCGACAGTGTCGGTCGCCGAAAAGTTCGTGCCGTTCTTCAAGACCGGCAAGGAACTTCGCGATCGGCTCAATAATAAAGAAACGGGAAAGATGCCGCACTGAGACGTGCGTGCGCGTCGATCCGTTGAAGCCGCCAAGCGTATGTTTATAGAGGAGTAGCACCCGTGTTGAGGCGTCTTGTATCGTTGCTTATCGCCTTTCCTCTCGGCATCCTTCTGGTGGCGATCGCCATCGCCAATCGTCATCCCGTGAGCCTCGTCCTCGATCCCTTCAATCCAGAGGCGCCAGCGCTCGCCGTCCAGCTTCCGTTCTATGCGTATTTGATGGGCGCGCTCGTGATCGGCGTCGTTCTCGGCGGCGTGGCGACGTGGCTCGGCCAAAGCCGCTGGCGGCGGACGGCGCGCGCGCAGGGCCAGCGCGCACAGCGCTTCGAAGCCGAGGCCGAGCGGCTATCGCGCGAGCGTGAGGCCAATATCATGAACGCCAAGCAGCTCGCCGTGGCGAACCGTTAGCCGATGCCGGAGATTTTCGACGGGCTGACGGTCTTCGGGCTCATCGCCGTTTCAGCGATGCTTATGTTCTACGCATTCGAAGACGCAAGCCACTGGAACGTTTTTGGCTTCGCCATCGCCTGCGCGGCAGGCTCGATTTACGGGTTCTTGCAAGGTGCTTGGCCATTCGGGATCGTCGAAGCGATCTGGTCCTTCATCGCATTAAGGCGCTGGCAGCGCCGCCGCTTGCTGGGGACCCGGCACGCGGGGTGACACGGGAACCGCCTTGCGATAAACGCGGGCTCATCAATGCAGCGCGCGGCGGGCTGCGTCGTCTTCACCAATACCGCTATGGTTAGCTATGCCCAAGCCCTTCGGCGGGGCTATAGTCATAAGCGGTCCAAGGGAGAACAACGAGCCTGCCATGGTAACGGAAGCGAAAATCTGCGGCTTGAAGACGCTCGAGACTGTCGATGCGGCTCTGGACGCTGGTGCCGACTACATCGGGCTCGTCTTTTGTCCGCGCAGTCCGCGCCATGTCGATGCGGCGAGCGCGCTGAAGCTGGCGGATCGGGCGCGCGGCCAGGCCAAGATCGTCGCGCTGTTCGTCGATCCCGACGACAAGGTGCTCGATGGTATCGTCGAGAAAGTACAACCGGATATGATCCAGTTGCACGGCGATGAAAGCGCGCCGCGCGTGCGCGAAATCAAGAGCCGGCTGCATCTGCCGGTCATCAAGGCGATCCGCGTCGGCACCGCGGTCGATGCGGCGCGTGCGATGCGCTACAATGAATCCGCCGATCTTATTTTATTCGACGCCCATCCCCCTAAGGGGGCGCGCGTACTTGGGGGGAATGGACTCCCCTTCGATTGGCACGCCCTCGACGATGTGAAAGACCGTATGAAGTTCATGCTCTCGGGCGGATTGACGGCTGAGAACGTTGCCAAGGCCATCGCCACGACGAATGCAGCGGCTGTCGATGTGTCCTCGGGCGTGGAGAGCGCGCCAGGCGTCAAGGATCCGGAACTGATCCGCCGCTTCCTCAAAGCCGCAAAGGCGGCTAAGCACGTTTGAATTTTCTTCCCCCCAAGGCGCTGGCCGCCGGGATTTCATGAAGGGCATCCGATGTCGACCCAAGCGAACAAATCCGATGCAAAGATCAACAGCTTGCGTACGGGCCCCGACGACAAGGGCTTCTTCGGGATATTTGGCGGGCGCTTCGTCGCCGAGACCTTGATGCCGCTGATCCTCGATCTGGAGTGCGCCTACGATGAGGCCAAGGCGGACCCTGCGTTCCACGCCGAGATCGCGCATCTGCACAAGCATTACTCGGGCCGGCCGAGCCCGCTTTATTTCGCCGAGCGCATGACGCAGGAGTTGGGCGGCGCCAAGATCTACTTCAAGCGCGATGAGCTCAATCACACCGGCTCCCACAAGATCAACAACTGCCTCGGCCAGATCCTGCTTGCACGCCGCATGGGCAAGACGCGCATCATAGCCGAGACCGGCGCCGGCCAGCATGGCGTCGCCGTTGCCACCGTGTGCGCCAAGTACGGCATTCCGTGCGAAATCTACATGGGTGCAACGGACGTAGAGCGCCAGGCGCCGAATGTGGCGCGCATGAAGCTGCTTGGCGCCAAGCTCAATCCCGTCACAGCCGGCGCGAGCACGCTGAAGGACGCCATGAACGAGGCGCTGCGCGATTGGGTGACCAACGTGCACAACACCTATTATCTCATCGGTACGGCGGCCGGGCCGCACCCCTATCCGGCCATGGTGCGCGATTTCCAGTCGATCATCGGGCAGGAGGTGCGCGAGCAGATGGAGCAAGCCGAAGGCCGTCTACCCGATACGCTCGTCGCCTGCATCGGCGGGGGCTCCAACGCCATCGGGCTTTTTCATCCCTTCCTCGATGACAAAAGCGTGGCGATCTACGGCGTGGAGGCTGCGGGGCATGGTCTTGACGTGCCCAATGGTCATGCGGCGTCCATGAACGGCGGGTCGCCCGGCGTGCTCCATGGCAATCGTACATATCTGCTGCAGGACGCGGACGGACAGATTCTCGAAGGGCATTCGATCTCGGCCGGTCTCGATTACCCAGGCGTTGGCCCCGAGCACGCCTGGCTGAAGGACACCGGCCGCGTCACGTATGCGGCCGTCACCGACAAGGAAGCACTGGAGGCGCTGCAGTTCTGCACGCGTCTGGAAGGTATCATTCCGGCGCTGGAGCCGAGCCACGCCATCGCGCACGTGATGAAACTCGCCCCCAAGCTGCCCAAGGATAACCTGCTGGTGATGAATCTGTGCGGGCGCGGCGACAAGGACCTCTTCACCGTCGCCAAGCATCTGGGAATGAAGATCTGAACATGAAGAACAACGACACGAACCGTATCGATGCGCGTTTCGCGGCGCTCAAATCGCAAAAGCGCGCCGCACTGGTGACATTCATTTCGGCGGGTGATCCCGATCTCGCGACCAGCGAGAAGATCCTGCGCGGACTGCCAGGCGCAGGCGCAGACGTCATCGAGCTTGGCATGCCCTTTTCCGATCCGATGGCCGATGGTCCGGCCATTCAGATGTCGTCTCAGCGCGCGCTGAAGAGCGGCCAGAATATGATCAAGACGCTCGAGATGGTCCGCCGTTTCCGCAAGGGAGATGCCGAAACGCCGATCGTTCTGATGGGGTATTACAACCCGATCTACGTGTACGGCAACGAGCGCTTTCTCGACGATGCCAAAGCGGCGGGCGTGGATGGATTGATCGTGGTGGATGTACCGCCCGAAGCCGATGAGGAGTTATGTCTTCCGGCCATGGAGCGCGGACTGAACTTCATTCGGTTGGCGACCCCGACGACCGACGCCAAGCGCCTTCCGGCGGTCCTGAAGAACACATCCGGCTTCCTGTACTACGTCTCGATTACCGGCATTACGGGGGCTGCCGCGCCCGTCGTAAACGATGTTCATAAAGAAGTGACCCGCATTAAAGGTCAGACTGCGCTGCCCGTCGTCGTAGGCTTCGGCGTCAGGACCGGTCCCCAGGCCAAAGCCATCGCCGAGGGAGCCGATGGTGTAGTGGTCGGTTCGGCGCTGGTGCAAATCATTGAAAAGACACTTGATTCCAAAGGGTCGGCAACGGCGACTACGGCTGAAGCCGTATTGGACAGAGTCAAGGAGCTTTCATCCGCCTTGCGGTCTTGAACGGCTTAAGGGTTTTCCCCTATTGATCGGCTGAAACCTCTGGTAGGCATCGCGCCAAGGGGCCATATAGGCGGCAAGCTAGCCTTTGAGACCCAGGCCGCCAGGCGCTAGGATTGTGTCGCCTTGCATGGACCCAGGCCTCAGGGTCCGCGCTGCCGTAATTGTTTCTCGGCGGCGTCGGCGGAAGCCGGTGGCCATCAACATGCAAGGCCAGTAGACGAGGAGCCAATCGCTGTGAACTGGATCAACAACGTAGTCCGGCCCAAAATTCGCGGACTGTTGTCGTCGACCACGAAACGCGAAGTGCCGGACAACCTCTGGGTCAAGTGTCCTGAGAGCGGCCAGATGGTCTTCTACAAGGATCTCGAGGCCAATGAATTTGTCGTACCGGGCTCCGACTACCACATGCGCATGGGCGCGGACCAGCGCCTGAAGCATTTATTTGACGGCGGCACCTACACGTCAGTGCCCGTGCCGGGCGTTCCCCAGGATCCGCTCAAATTCCGCGATGGCCGCAAGTACACCGATCGCCTTAAGACGGCCAAGTCCGAAACCGAGCTGGAAGACGCCGTGCTCGTTGGGGAAGGTCTCCTCGAAGGCCAGCAGGTCGTTGCCGCTGCCCAGGACTTCCGCTTCATGGCGGGATCGCTGGGCATGGCGGCAGGCGAAGCGGTGATCGCTGGTATGCTGCGTGCGGTCGAGATGAAGACACCCTTCATCCTGTTTGCCGCCTCGGGTGGCGCGCGCATGCAAGAAGGCATTCTCTCCTTGATGCAGATGCCGCGCACGACCATCACAGTCGAGAAGCTGCGCGAAGCCAAACTTCCTTACATCGTCGTGCTGACCGATCCGACGACAGGCGGCGTCACCGCGTCCTATGCGATGCTGGGCGACATCCACATCGCGGAACCGGGCGCGCTCATCTGCTTTGCCGGTCCCCGCGTCATTCAGCAGACCATTCGCGAGCAGCTGCCGGACGGCTTCCAGCGCTCCGAATATCTTCTTGCCCATGGCATGGTGGATATGGTTGTCCACCGCCACAAGCTGCGCGAAACGCTGGCGCGCATCTGCCGCCTCATCATGGCGGGCGTGAACGCCGGCAAAGGATCAGGCAAACGCGTCAACGGTCATCGCTACATGAACGGATCGCCCGTCGACAGCAAGTTGATCGAGACGGCCGCGCGCGAGACGGGAGGCGTGATCGAGCCGGAGCCTGTTCCGCAGAGCCAGCGGTTCGAACCGCGCACCGACAAAGCGAAGCGCGAGAGTGATGCCGCCGGCACGCATCACGTCGCGCCGAAGGATGCTTCCAGAAGCGCCTGAGACGGCATGTCTCCAACGATCCGCGAGCGGTAAGGCGTAGCCCGATGGCGATCAAACTCGAACGGCCGACGAGCGATGCGCTGTTGGCGCAGATGAAGCTCTTTCATCCCAAGCTGATCGACTTGTCGCTGGGCCGCGTCGAAAGGCTGCTCGGCAAGCTCGGTCATCCCGAGGATCTCCTGCCTCCCGTCGTTCATGTCGCGGGCACCAACGGCAAAGGCTCTGTGTGCGCTTATCTCAGAGCCATGCTGGAGGCCGCGGGCAAGCGCGTCCACGTCTATACCTCGCCCCACCTGGTGCGCTTTCATGAGCGGATTCGCCTGGCAGGTCCCGACGGCATAGCCAAGCCGATCGGAGAGGAGGCCCTGGTCGATGTGCTCATGCGTGTCGACGCGGTCAACGATGGCGACGACATCACTCAGTTCGAGATCACCACGGCCGCAGCATTTCTGGCGTTTGCGGAAACGCCTGCCGACGTTCTGCTGCTGGAGGTGGGGCTCGGCGGCCGGCTGGACGCCTCCAATGTGGTCAAGAAGCCGGCGCTCACCGTCATCACGCCCATCTCCATGGATCATGCCGAGAAGCTCGGCCCCACGCTGGCGAAAATCGCAGGCGAGAAAGCGGGTATCCTGAAGCCGGGCGTCACAGGCGTGCTGGGTCCGCAGGACGACGAAGTCTTGAAGGTCATAGAGGCCCGGGCCAACATGGTGGGCGCGCGGCTGATCGTTTGCGGGCGTGACTATGATGCCTATGAGCAGAACGGGCGGCTTGTCGTCCAGCGCGAAGACCATCTGCTCGATCTGCCGCTGCCCGCTCTTGTCGGCCGCCATCAGATTTCGAACGCCGGGACAGCGGTCGCCGCTGCGCTGAGCCTGTCTGCGGAGCTCCCCGGTCTCGCTCTCCATGAAGCGGCCATCGAGAGGGGCCTGCGCACCGTGGAGTGGCCTGCCCGCATGCAGCGCCTCACGTCGGGCCTGCTGCCGGATATCGTGGGGCCGGAGTGTGAGTTATGGCTCGATGGCGGGCATAATCCGGCGGCAGGCGACATGCTCGCGGACACGCTGGCCAGCCTGGAGGACAAAGCGCCCAAGCCGACCTATCTTGTCGTGGGCATGATGGGACAGAAAGATGCGCTGGGGTTCCTGGCGCCGTTCCGCGGCTTGGTCCGCGCGATCTACACCGTGCCGATTTCCGGCGCACACGAAGCCCCGCACTCGGAGGAAGGCCTCGCTGAAATTGCCCGCAGCGCCGGTCTCAATGCCACCGACCGTCCAGGCGTGAGAGAGGCACTGGAGACCATTGCGGCGCTGCACGATGGCGAAAAGCGTGTGCTGATCTGTGGTTCGCTTTATCTGGCCGGTCATGTACTCGCAATGCAGGAAGGCACGATCGCGCAGTCGAACTGATCAGACTGCCAACGGATCGATATCTCCGACTGATATCCTGCGTGCCGATACTGCCGGACTGAGCGTTCGACGACGAAGAAACATATCATCGCTGTCTTCACCGCTCACGATAACCTGAACACCGCGCTCCAGCGCAAGGTGTAGACCTTTCGACTAAAGAACCAGACTATCCAATGCTCCCCTGGCTGGCAGGAGTGAACGGGAAGGAGTATGACTGGGGCCATCTGCCCCAGAGAACATATTGGCAATGCCGGCCCGCCTGACGAAGGCCACTCACAAGGCTTAATAAAGGAGAGAAACGCATGCAACACGTTGCAATGGATAAGCTGAACGCCAAGCAGGTCATCAAGCCTCGCTATGAGAACTTCATCGGCGGCAAATGGGTCGCTCCGGTTCGCGGTCAGTACTTCCAGAATATTACTCCGATCACCGGCCAGAACGTCTGCGAGATCGCACGTTCGACTGCGGAAGATATCGAGCTTGCTCTTGATGCTGCACACAAGGCTCGCGAAGCTTGGGGCCGCGCCTCGCCCGCGCAGCGCTCGGCCGTTCTGCTCAAGATTGCCGATCGCATGGAGCAGAACCTCGACATTCTCGCCCTCGTCGAAACAATCGACAACGGCAAGCCGATCCGCGAGACGACCCACGCCGACCTCCCGCTCGCCATCGACCACTTCCGCTACTTCGCGGGCTGCGTGCGCGCGCAGGAAGGCACCCTGTCCGAGATCGACCACGACACGGTGGCTTATCACTTCCACGAGCCGCTCGGCGTCGTTGGCCAGATCATTCCCTGGAACTTCCCGCTGCTGATGGCCGTGTGGAAGCTGGCACCCGCCATGGCCGCCGGCAACTGCATCGTCCTGAAGCCGGCCGAACAGACCCCGCTGAGCATCATGGTGCTGATGGATATCATCGGCGACCTGATCCCCGAAGGCGTCATCAACGTCGTCAACGGCTTCGGCATCGAGGCCGGCAAGCCGCTCGCCCAGAACAAGCGCATCGCAAAGATCGCGTTCACGGGCGAGACGACCACGGGCCGGCTCATCATGCAGTACGCATCGGAGAACATCATCCCCTGCACGCTGGAACTCGGCGGCAAGAGCCCGAACATCTTCTTTGCCGACGTCATGGATGCCGACGACGAGTTCTTCGACAAGGCGCTCGAAGGCTTCACCATGTTTGCCCTGAACCAGGGCGAGGTCTGCACCTGCCCGTCGCGCGCGCTCGTGCAGAAATCGATCTACGAAAAGTTCATTGAACGTGCCATCGCGCGCGTGCAGAAGGTGAAGCAGGGCCATCCGATGGACGCGACCACCATGATCGGTGCGCAGGCTTCCAACGATCAGATGGAAAAGATCCTCTCGTATATCGACATCGGCAAGAACGAGGGTGCCCGCGTTCTGACCGGTGGCTCGCGTCCCAACCTGGGCGGTGAGCTTACGAGCGGTTTCTACGTCACGCCGACCGTTCTGGAAGGCAACAACAAGATGCGCATCTTCCAGGAAGAGATCTTCGGACCGGTCCTCTCGGTGACGACGTTCGATACGCCTGAGGAAGCCCTGAAGATCGCCAACGACACGCTGTACGGCCTGGGTGCTGGCGTATGGACCCGCAACGGAACGCGCGCCTATCGCTTCGGCCGTGATATCCAGGCCGGCCGTGTGTGGACCAACTGCTATCATCTGTATCCCGCGCACGCCGCGTTCGGTGGCTACAAGCAGTCGGGCATCGGTCGCGAAACGCACAAGATGATGCTCGACCACTATCAGCAGACCAAGAACATGCTGGTTTCCTACAGCCCGAAGGCGCTCGGCTTCTTCTGATGCCAGTGACGCCTGGGTAAGCTGATCGGGGGCGGCTCTCATCAAGGGGCCGCCCCCTTTCGCGTCAATCTACAGAGCAAACGACAATCCAGAATACTTGAGCGGAGACCAAGCTGATGCCGGCACGGCCCACACTACGGTCGCTACTGCAGCTTCCCACCGAACCACAGCCCCTCTCCAAATCGGCGTTGATCCTGATCGACTGCCAGAACACCTATCGCGAAGGTGTCATGCAGCTCGAAGGCGTCGAGCCAGCCTTGAAGGAGTGTGCCGCGCTTTTGGCCCGGGCGCGTGATGCTGGCGCACCTGTCATTCACATTCAACACGATGCAGGCCCTGGCTCGCCCTACGATACGAAGGCGCATATCGGCAGCATAGCGGACGTCGTTGCCCCCAAGGCCGGCGAGAAGGTCATCACCAAGGCCTACCCCAGTTCCTTCGAGAAGACCGACCTCGACGCGGAGCTGAAGCGTCTGGGCGTGACCGATCTCGTGATCGCAGGGTTCATGACGCACGTCTGCGTGAACTCTACATCGCGGGCGGCGTTTAATCTGGGTTACCGCCCCACCGTCGTGGCGTCGGCGACGGCAACGCGCTCGCTGCCAAACCCCATCGGCGGCGATCTGCCGGCGCAGGAGGTACACGAGGCAGCGCTTGCCGCGCTCGCCGATATATTCGCCATCGTCGTGCCGGATGGCAGCAAGGTGCCGGCCTGACATTTGGCGCCCCGGATTGCAGGGTTGCGGAGCGGCTCACGTTCGCTAAAGTCTCTCATGGGAAGACCGGCCGATGACGCTCGCAAGGATCTCAGCAACACTCGAAGCGCGTAACGCCATTGTCCGCGCGCTGGAAGCCTACGGTCCGCTGATCTTGCACACCAGCGGAGGACGCGTTGGCGGGCGGCTGTTTCCCATCTGCCTGCCAGCCGGCGCCTTGCGCATCGGGGCTCGCGATCATCTTCTCGGCGAAGTGGAAGGCGTTCAGGTTTACGAGATGGAGGATCGCGATGGCGCTTGGCGTAACACGGCCTCCACCTATATCTTGGATGTGGCCCAGGGACCTGCCATAGGCTTTTCGATTGCCGCCGGGCCTGGTCAGCGCTTCACGCTGCGCAAAGCCGGACACGACAAACATGATCCATCAAACAGGTGTTGCAATGAGTCCTAATATTGTTCAGCGCGTCAGTTCGACACCGGAGACGGACAAGCTCGTCGCCAAGCTGGCCGGCATTCACGGGCCGTTGCTGTTCCACCAGTCAGGCGGCTGTTGCGATGGCTCGGCCCCCATGTGCTATCCACGCGGCGAGTTCAAAGTCGGCGCGCAGGATGTCTACATGGGCGAGGTTGCGGGGCAGCCCTTCTACATGGGCAAGTCGCAGTTCGAGTACTGGCAGCACACGGCTCTGATCATCGACGTGGTGCCGGGTCGCGGCTCGGGCTTTTCCGTGGAGAGCCCCGAGGGCGTTCGTTTCCTGACGCGCTCGCGCGTGTTCACTGACGCCGAGTACGATCTGCTCGACCGCATGGGACCACCGCCGACCGGCGCCGAACATCCGCCCGTTTTATAGAAGATCGAGGCCCGCGCTGGTTCAGATTGCCATCGGGAATCGCTGGGACATGTTCTTGCTGTCCGATGCGGCTCCCGGTGCGTGGCGCGATGATCGCCAATTTCGGAACGCAAAAGGCCGGGGCTCCCGCAAGCGCCCCGGCCTTTTTTTTCCATAGGGTGGAGTAGACCCTATTTGGAAACGTAGAGATCCGTCAGCTTGATGGCGATATCGCGGAACGCCTGCTTGAGCTGCTCGCCGCTGTCCGCCAGATAGGCGTGAGACGCGTTGCTCGCACATGCACTCAGCGTGTTGATCGCCGTCGAGTTACCGCCCAGATCGAAGCCCACAGTGTAAACTTCGATCCCGTCGTTCTTCATCCGGGTGCAGATCTCGACGGCCTGTTGTGCCGACGTCTTGCCGTTCGCAGAGCTGCCCGCGCCGCTATCGCCAACCGTGACACCCTGAGAGTCTCGTTCGAGGTTGTATTCGCCGTCCGTCATCAGGATTGCGACCTTCTTGAGACCCTCGGTATCGAAGTTCGCCGGTCGTGACACATTGCCAACAATGTTGCCCCAGCTCGGCGACAGCATGTAGTAGGCCCACGCCGTGCCGACATGGCCAGCAGTGCCGCCGCCGGTTGCCAGCCCATTGATCCGCGCGATGACGGCGTCCTTGTCCAACGTAAGCGGCAGTACGGTAGCGGTGGTCGAGATGTCGCAATAGTTGTTGGACGACGAGTCGCTGTAGGCGGGAAGAACATAGGCTCCCGACTGCGCCGCGGCATTGGTGTACTTCTGCGTGCCGGTCCGTTCACCCACGCACTTGCTCTTGGTGTAGGTGTAGTTCTTCTTCTTACTGCCGGAGCCGGTAGTCTTCGTGACGGTTGTCGGCGCGGCCGGATCCGTCACTTGCGACAGAATCGACTGTGCAGGACGTACATCGCCTGAGAACGGAACGATGGCAACGCGCGCCTTGTATTCGCTCGTGGCGTTATTCTTCATCAGGATCTGCACGAGATCCTTGGCGGCCACCTTCATGTCGTCGCGCTTGCTGCACGGCGAGCACATCGATCCCGAGACGTCGAGCATGATCGCGACCTCGCGGTTGAAGCGCTCATAACGATCCTGCGCCGTCGTCGCCTCAGGCGCTTCATCTTTCGTGAACAGCGGCAAGCTTTCGATGTTCACGAAGCCGAGGAACGGTGTCTTGACCGACACCTCACCGAGCGTCGCGACCGTTGCGCCATCGTCTTTCACCGTGAAGCGCACGCTGTCATTTATGACCTTGATGCGCTTTTGCGTGTTGCTGTCGTAGACCCGCTTTGCAAGCGCTATGGCGTCTGCCTGGCTCGCACCGGTCTGCAGCGCACGGCCGGCAGCAAGGATGGCGGCGTCGATGGCCGAAAACGTCTGATCGCGCGCGTTGAGCCATCTGCCCATATCGACGGAGCCGCCGATAAGCAGGCACATCGTCATCAGCATCAAGCCGAAAAGCATCGCGACGTTGCCGCCTTCGGAGCGCTTGAACCGCGACGGAAGACTGGCTGAGCGGCTCGCGCCGGACTGCGTTGTGGACCGAGATCCGTCGGCCGACGGTCGAACAGAATTAGACATGGTTCGCTCCAATGCGAAGATCTTGCATCGGTTATGAAGCCAAAAGTCTTTACAGATATTAACAGCTCAAATTTGAACTAATTATAGGGTTGATGAAGAGCTATCGAAAATCATCAGATATTGTTTCAAACCCGCGTAATTTATTCCACGCGCGAGATAGAACGTCCGTTGGCGGCGCAAACGGACTACGGCCGCTGTCATTTTTGCATTTTTGCAGATGGAGTTTTTATTTGGACAGATGAAGTTCTGTCGTCCGGATGGCGATGTCGCGGAACGCGGCGCGGAGTTGTTCTCCCGTCGCGACGGTATAGGACTTCGAAGCGTCCGACGCGCATTTGTTCATGGTATTGATCGCGGTCGCGTTGCCGCCCAGATCGAAACCGACGGTGAAAACGTCGATGCCGTTTTTCTTCATCTCATTGCAGATTGCAATTGCCTGTACGGCGGAACTCACGCCATTGGCCGACGATCCGGCGACTTTGTCGGAAGTGTCGACGCCATTGGCATCGTATTCCAGATTGTATTCGCCGTCCGTCATAAGCACGGCGATCTTCTTGAGCTTGGGCGTCTCGTAAGCGCTCGCCTGGCCTGCGAGCGGCAATACTGCATTCCATTTCGGAGACAGCATGTAATAGGCCCACGCCGTTCCCAAGTGACCGGCCGTGCCGCCGCCCGTCATGAGGGCGTCGATCTTTTTCTTGATCGCTGTCTTGTCGAGACTCAGCGGAGACACGGCTGCACCGCTGTCTATGACGCACCCGCCGTCCTGCGTGTAGGTTGACATCACGTAGTCGCCCTCGTCCGGCGGTGCATCGGTGTACTTGTTGTCACCGTTACGCTCCGCGACGCATTCGGTCCGAGAATACTGGACGGTCTCCGTCCTTTTCTTCTTCTTGCTCCCGGTCTCATAGGTGAAGGAGCGCTCGGCGGGCCAGGCAGGATCGGTTGCCGCCGCCAGGAGGCCGGCGGGCGGACGCACATCACCGGAGAAGGGGACGATGGCAATCTTGGACCAGTAGGCCGTCTTGCCATTGTTTACCATCATGATGTCGACGAGGTCCTTCGCGGCTGCCCGCATGTCGTCGCGCTTCGAACACGGCGAGCACATGGAGCCCGACACGTCGAGCATGAGCACCACTTCGCGATTGTAGTTGGCGGCGGAATTCTGGGCCGTTTTTGCCTCGGGTGCTTCGGAGGCGACGAACAGCGGCAGCGTGCCGACGGACGCGAGCCCCATGAACGGCGTTTGGATGTGGGCATGGCCCGTCGCCACGACCGTGGTGCCGTTATCGCGAATATCGAAATTGACGGTATCGTTCTGGACGGAAAAACGTCCCGCCGTGTTGCTGAGATATACTTGGCGCGCAAGCTCTTTGGCGGAGTCCTGACTCGCCCCTGTCTGCAGCGCGCGGCCGGCCGCAAGCACCGCCGCGTCAATGGCGTCCATGGTAGCCGTGCGCGCATTGATCCACCGGCCGAGGTCTACGGCTGCGCCGATGAACATGAACAGGGCAAACGTCATGAGGCCGAACATGAGTGCGACATCGCCTGCCGTGTTGCGCCTAAAGGCGGCCCAGCGGGTGCGGGCTGCGGAGGCAAAACATGCGTTGTCCTCGTGACGGCCGGCCAAAACAGACGCCCCAACCCGCATGACCACGTCTCCTCGCGGCAATACCTAAGACACTCGAAAAAAGCTCCCGATAGCCTCAATGTATTTGAAAGGAATTTCACAACGCTGAAAACGATCGGTAAAATTTTCTGAATTTACTTTGTTTTCTGAGTGATATCTCAAATTTTTACTAAAGATATACATCCCACGTTTTGATATTACCTACCACGCTTGCGCTTTCTTCTTCCGGCGACGTCAAGGCGGCCATCTACGCAAGCATATAAAGAGTTGCTTATATCTTGTTGCGAGGGATCGGCCGCTCGGCTATAGGTCCGGCGGCGCGGCTGCCCAGGCAGTGGCGCCGAGAGCGATCCAGCGCTGCCTTTCTAGCGCCCACCGGCGCGCCAGACCGCTGCATCCGGCAGGATGCGCGACCAGCAGCCCAGCAGCAGCCTATGTTCAAGGGGAGCCTATATGAGCAGCCGTAAGGACGATTACATTGTTAAGGACCTTGGTCTCGCCGGGTGGGGCCGCAAGGAAATCGCCATCGCCGAGACGGAGATGCCAGGCCTGATGGCAACGCGCGCCGAATATGGGCCCAAGCAACCGCTCAAGGGCGCGCGCATCGCGGGTTCGCTGCACATGACGATCCAGACTGCCGTCTTGATCGAGACGCTTGCGGCTCTTGGCGCGGACATCCGCTGGGTATCGTGCAACATCTATTCGACCCAGGACCACGCCGCTGCGGCCATTGCCGCCGCCGGTATTCCCGTCTTCGCCTGGAAGGGCGAAAGCCTCAAGGATTACTGGGACTACACACGCAAGCTGTTCGAGTGGGGCGACGGCGGAATGCCCAACATGATCCTCGACGATGGCGGCGACGCCACCATGTTCGTGCATATGGGTTTGCGCGCGGAAGAAGGCGACACCGCATTCCTCGACAAGCCGGGCTCCGAGGAAGAAGAAATCTTCTTCGCCCTCCTCAAGAAGACGCTCCAGGAGAAGCCGAAGGGCTGGTTCGCCGCGTTGGCCAAAAGCATAAAGGGCGTTTCGGAAGAGACGACCACAGGCGTTCATCGCCTCTATGAAATGCAGAAAAACGGCAAGCTGCTGTTCCCGGCGATCAACGTCAACGACTCGGTTACGAAATCGAAGTTCGACAACCTCTACGGCTGCCGTGAATCGCTCGTGGACGGCATCCGCCGCGGCACCGATGTCATGATGGCCGGCAAGATCGCCATGGTCGCAGGCTTCGGCGACGTCGGCAAAGGCTCGGCGGCGTCGCTGCGCAATGCGGGATGCCGCGTGATGATCTCGGAAATCGATCCGATCTGTGCGCTGCAAGCGTCCATGGAAGGCTACGAGGTGACGACCATGGAGGATGCCGCGCCGCGCGCCGACATCTTCGTGACGGCGACGGGCAACAAGGACGTCATCACCATCGATCACATGCGCGCCATGAAGGACCGCGCCATCGTATGCAACATCGGTCACTTCGACAACGAGATCCAGGTTGCCGGACTCAAGAACTTCAAGTGGGACAACATCAAGCCACAGGTTGACGAGATCGCGTTCCCCGACGGCAAGCGCATCATCCTGCTTTCGGAAGGACGCCTGGTGAACCTCGGCAACGCCATGGGCCACCCCTCCTTCGTTATGTCGGCGTCGTTCACCAACCAGACGCTGGCCCAGATCGAGCTCTTCTCGAACCCCGAATGGTACGAGAAGAAGGTCTACACGTTGCCGAAGCATCTCGATGAAAAGGTTGCGATGCTTCACCTCCAGAAGATCGGCGCCAAGCTGACCAAGCTGCGCCCCGACCAGGCCTCTTATATCGGCGTACCGGCCGAAGGCCCCTTCAAGGCCGATCACTACCGCTACTGATTTCAAGAAAGCTCGAGGCGGCAGGACAGGCTCCTGCCAGTGGTCTCGAAACAAAACGGGCGCCGTGGACATTCGTCCGGCGCCCGTTTTTGTGTCTTCGGGCGCACGAAACTTCGGATCGGTCTCTCAGAACCGGCCGCGTCTGGTACATATCTGCCGCAGGCGTGCATGGGCTGGCTGAAAAGAGCGTCCCGGGCCTCATTCCGCAGCCGTCCCGGGTTGGCAGGACGCAGCCCGCCCCCGCATAATCACAGGTGATTCGCAAGGCGCCTGTAAGCCTTGTCCCCTTGTCTCTCCTCCGGCGTCGGTTGTCGGCGCGTTCTCATGCCGGGCTCTTTCAAATCACACCCCTGGCACCATGCGCGCGATCGCGAACAAAGCACAAACGGCGACGACACGGCGGCAACTCGCCATGCTGGCGATTGCGGCGACCGCCTGTGTCACCATCCTGCTGGGTGCGGTCATTGCAGGCGACAAGAGCCAGTCCGGCGCGCTCGATCTGCGCCACATTACGCTCATCGCGCTGGTGGCAGGCGCGGGCTTCCTCGCGGTCTCTATCGTTTGGCATATGACGAGTTCGGCCCGCCGCGAGGCGCGCGATGCCAAGGCCGAGGTCCAGCAGTTGCGGCGTAATCTGGCCTCCGCCGACGCCATCATCCGTGCCGAACCGCAGGTTCTGATTTTCTGGGAACAGGGCCAGGCCGTGCGCATCGTTGCCCACACGCTGAGCGGCATTCCCGGCCTGCCTGAGCATCAGGGAGAAATTCTGCGTTTCGGACAATGGCTGGAGCCGGCGGCATCGCAGTCGTTGAAAAGCGCGCTCGACCAGCTTTTTGCCCAGGGCCGCGCCTTCAATGTCATCTTGCGCACCAACGGCGCTGGTCAGGTGGAGGCGGAAGGCCGCGCCGCGGGCGGGCGCGCGGTGCTGCGCTTCAAGGATATCTCTGGATACAAACTCGAACTGTCCCACGTTCTGGACTCTCACCAGATGCTGGCGCGCGACATTCGCTCGAGTCATGCCCTGCTCAACACGCTGCCCATGCCCGCATGGCTGCGCGGGGCCGACGGACGGATCAACTGGATCAACGCCGCATACGTGGCCGCCGTCGAAGCCAGCGGCGAAGCCGAGGTTCTCGACCGCCAGATCGAACTGCTCGACAGCCGCGACCGGCGCGCGGTAGCCAAGGCCCTCTCCCAGGGCCGCTACTACCGTGATCGCGTGCACATCGTGGCGGGCGGCGAGCGCAAACCCCACGATATCGTCGTTCTGCCCGTCGACGGCATATCGGCGGGTGCCGCCATTGACGCAACCGCCATCGAGACCGTGCAGGGAGAATTGGAACGCCAGATCGCCGCTTACGACCGCACGCTCGATCAGGTCTCGACGGGTGTCGTCATCTTCAATCGCGATCAGCGGCTCGTGTTCTTCAACGAAGCCTATTGCCGTCTCTGGCAGATCGATCCGGGCTGGCTCAAGGAGCGTCCCACCGACGGGGTCATCCTCGACCGGCTGCGCGAGCAGGGCAAGCTGCCGCCCGTCGTTGATTATCGTGCCTGGAAAAAGGAGATCCTAGACTGCTATCAGTCGGGCAAGGCGTTCGAGACGCGCTGGCATCTGACCGACGGGCGCATTCTGCATGTCATCGCCGAACGCCGCCAGGATGGCGGCGTGACGTATCTGTTCTCCGACGAGACCAAAACCCTCGCACTCGAAAGCCGCTACAAAACCCTCATCGACGTGCAGAGCGAAACGCTCGACAGCCTCAAGGAGGGTGTCGCCGTGTTCGGCACCGACGGGCGTCTCAAGATCTTCAATCCGGCGTTCGCGAGCATCTGGGGCATTCCTGCGCGTACGCTTGGCGAGCTGCCCCACGTCGAGGAGATCATCCGCCTCGCGTCGCGTCTTCATCACGATGGACAGATCTGGCAGCGCATCGGGCAGGCCGTCACAGCCTTCCTCGACGAGCGCACGCTCTTCGAGGGCCAGATGCAGCGCGCAGACAACAGCTTCATCGACTATGCGCTGAGCCCGTTGCCGGATGGCGCCACGCTGCTCACCTTCGCGGACGTGACGGATGCCAAGCGCGCCGAACGAGCGCTTGTGGAGCGCAACGAAGCCCTCGTCGCCGCCGACCGCCTGAAGACGCAGTTCATTGGACACATTTCCTACGAGTTGCGCACCCCGCTCACGACCATCATCGGCTTTTCTGAGATGCTCGCCTCGCCCTTCATCGGCGATCTCAACGACAAGCAGCGCGAGTACGTCGGCGACATCATGTCGTCGTCGAAGACGCTGCTCGCCATCATCGACGATATTCTCGACCTTGCCACCATCGACGCGGGCAGCCTCGAACTGAAATTGCAGCCAGTCGGCGTTCGCGGCATCATCGACAGCGCGATCCTCGGCATCCGCGAGCGTGCGGTGCGCGCCAAGCTCACCATCGACATTGCCGTTGCCGACGATGTGACGGAGTTCATGGCCGACGAAGCCCGCATGCGCCAGGTCCTCTATAATCTTCTCTCGAATGCCGTTGGGTTCTCAAAGTCCGGCGACACCATTGATATCACCTGCTGGCGCGACCGCGGGACAATCGCGTTTTGTGTCGAGGACCGTGGCGTTGGCATTCCCAAGGCCGAACTGGGCCGCGTCTTCCAGCGCTTCGTCAGCGGCAGCCGGGGCGGCAAGCACAGGGGTGCGGGACTGGGACTTTCAATCGTCAAGAGCCTCGTGGAGCTGCATGGCGGCACCATCGACATCGAATCTGAGGAAAACCGCGGCACGCGGGTCACAGTCCGCATTCCCGAACGCCCGCTTCCCGTTGAGGACAGCGGCTACCCGGCACTGGCGAGAGCCAAGCGCACGGCGTAATCTTTGCGCCGCATGATGACAGTCGAGACTTTTCCCAACCTCACCGAAGGCGCGTTGCGCCGGCTCGCCCAGGATGTCGCATTCGCCCTCAAACCCGGCGATCTGCTAGCGCTGGAGGGAGACCTTGGCGCGGGCAAGACCACGTTCGCGCGCGCCTTGATAGAGGCGCTGGCACAGACACCGGGCATGGAGATTCCAAGCCCGACGTTCACGCTCGTGCAAAGCTACGACGCCCCACGCTTCGAGATCGCACACTTCGATCTTTACCGCCTCGGCGCGCCTGACGAACTCAACGAGCTGGGGCTCGATCACGCGTTGAGCCGCGGCATTGCGATTGTCGAATGGCCCGAACGCGCCGGCGATCTGTTGCCGAGCGAGTGCTTCACGCTGCGCCTGTCCGAAACGGAGAATGCCGAGACGCGCGATGTGACGCTACGGGCAACGCCGGCCCTTGCCCCGCGTCTGAAGCGGCTTGTCGAAATCCGCACGTTTCTGAACCATGAAGGATGGGGAGCACCCGACAGCCGTCTGAGCTATCTCCAGGGCGACGCATCGCCGCGCCGCTATGCCCGCACCGCCAAGGCTCACGGCGACAAAGCGATCCTGATGGATTCTCCAAGACAACCGGACGGTCCGCCGGTGCGCGATGGGCTGCCCTACAGCCGCATCGCGTTCCTGGCGGAGGATGTCAGACCCTTTGTCGCCATCGCGCAGGCCCTGCGGGCGAATGGTTTCTCCGCACCACGCATCCTCGCCCACGATCTCGAGAAAGGCTTCCTTCTGATCGAGGATTTGGGGGATTGCGTATTTGGCCGCGAAGTCACGCAAGGAGGCGATCAGCGGGCGCTGTGGAAGCGGGCCACGGATACACTCGTTGCCCTTCGCACCTATCCACCGCCGCAGAAGATGCCGCTGCCGGACGATTCAACCTATACGCTGCCGCCCGTGACCCACGGCGCGCTGCGCATCGAGACCGAATTGCTGCTCGACTGGTACTGGCCGGCCGTTCACGGCGCTGACGTCCCCGGCGGCATTCGCGCATCGTTCAACGATCTTTGGGATGCCGTGTTCACGAAGCTCGACGCCATGCCGAGGGGATGGCTGCTACGTGATTATCATTCCCCCAATCTTATCGCGCTCGATAATCGCGCGCCGCCGCAGGATGTCGGCATCATCGACTTTCAGGATGCCCTTCTGGGCCCGCACGCCTACGATCTCGTTTCGCTGCTGCAGGACGCGCGCGTCGATGTTGCGTCCACGATTGAGTCGGAACTTCTTGCGCATTACATCGCGCGCGTGGCCGCACAAGACCCCGCCTTCAATGAGGCTGCGTTCCGTTACGCCTACGCCGCGCTTGGCGCGCAACGCAATACCAAGATCCTCGGCATCTTCACACGCCTCGCCAAGCGCGATGGCAAG
The DNA here is from genome assembly GCA_964587445.1 of uncultured Hyphomicrobium sp. Classification (GTDB taxonomy): domain Bacteria; phylum Pseudomonadota; class Alphaproteobacteria; order Rhizobiales; family Hyphomicrobiaceae; genus Hyphomicrobium_B. The sequence continues at coordinate 107,992 of CAZPLQ010000004.1, read as the reverse complement.
CGCCAGTATCTGGCCCATATCCCCAGGATCTGGGGATATCTGGCGCGTGATCTGACCCACGCTGGATTGGCGCCGGTGGCGGCGTGGTATGAGTCGCATTTCCCGGCGGAGGGACGCGCCCGCCCGCTCGATATCTGACCAGACCGCGGGAGCGATCTCCATGACAAAGACTGCGCGGCCAACGACAGCGTTCGTCCTGGCCGCAGGCCTGGGCACACGGATGCGCCCGCTCACCGACACCCTGCCCAAGCCGCTGGTCAGGCTCGCAGGCAAACCCCTTATCGACCACGCGCTCGACAGGCTGGCCGCTGCGGGCATCACGCGTGCGGTCGTCAACGTGCATCATCATGCCGATCTGCTCGAAGCTCATCTTGCATCCCGTAAAGTCCCCAAGATCGTTATATCGGACGAGCGCGGCGTGCTGCTGGAGACCGGCGGCGGCGCGGTGCGCGCCTTGCCCTTGATCGGAGCCGACTCCTTCGTCATCCACAATTCCGACAGCGTCTGGATCGAAGGCCCCGTCAGCAACCTCGACCGGCTCCTTGACGCGTGGGACGAGGCGCGCATGGACGCATTGATGCTCCTGGCGCCAACCACGACGAGCCTGGGTTATGACGGCTGCGGCGATTTTTTCATGGACGCGGAAGGACGGCTGACACGGCGCACCGACGCGCCGAGCGCACCGTTCGTGTTCGCGGGCGTCTCGATTGCCCATCCGCGCCTGCTCGATGGCGCGCCTTCCGGCAAGTTCTCTCTCAATGAGTCCTGGGATGCCGCAATCGCGCGCGGACGGGTGTTCGGCATACGCCTCGAAGGAACGTGGATGCACGTTGGCGATCCTCGAGCTTTGAAAGAGGCCGAAGCGCGCCTGCGCGAAGACGTTCCTCACACCGCAGGCCGTCCGGGAGCGCGCCCATGACCGCGATCTTCACCGTACCCGCAGGCGAGCCGTTCCTTCAACGCCTCGCCCAAGCGCTCATCGATGGCGATCTTCCGGTTCCGGGTGGCAAGGCTCCCCGTGCGCTGGAGCTGCCTGATACCACGCTCTTGATGCCTACGCGCCGCGCCGCACGCGCCTTGCAGGACGCGTTCCTCTCCATCTCGGGGGCGCGCGCCTTGCTGATGCCGCGCATTCGTCCGATTTCAGAGGGCGAGGAGGATCTGACTTTGTTGTCCGGCCTCGCCGGGCTCACGACGCTCGGCGCGGACATGCTCGATCTTCCGCCTGCGGTCTCGCCGCTGGAGCGCACGCTGACGCTTATGGAACTCGTCCTGCGCTGGCGCAACGTGCTGGCACAGGCGGACCCCGATGAGCGCAGCGCAGGCTCCAACACGCCAGCACAAGCCGCGGCGCTGGCGGCCGAACTCGCGCACCTCATGGACATGCTGGAGACCGAGGGCGTCGCCTTCACCGATCTGAAAGAGCTGGTGCCGGAAAACTACGCCGAACACTGGCAGAAAACGGTCGACTTCCTGCGCATCGTCACGCACGCTTGGCCGGATTATCTGAGAGAGCGCGGCTTTGTCTCTGCCGCCGGGCGGCGCAACGCACTTATCACGGCGGAGGCCGCACGGATTGCTGCCACAGCCTCCGGTGGGCCAGTCGTCGTGGCTGGCGTGACCGGATCGATCCCGGCCACCGTCACGCTGATGCGCGCGGTGGCAAACGCACCTCATGGCGCCATCGTGCTCCCGGCCCTCGATCTTGATCTTGATGAAGCCGGCTGGAAGGCCGTGGCCGACTCACCCGAGCACCCGCAATATGGATTGCGCAAGCTGCTCGACCAACTCGGCGTCACGCGATTCGACGTTCAAGTTCTGCCGGGCCAGCGCGCGTCTAGGATGCGGGCGGGGCGCGCACGCCTCGTGAGCGAAGCCATGCGCCCATCCGCGACCACCGAGCGCTGGCATCACTTCGCGAAGACAGCCGACCCTGACGAAATCAAGAGCGCGCTGACCGGCATCTCGCTCATCGAAGCGCCGAGCGCACCTGATGAGGCGGAGGCCGTCGCGCTCATCCTGCGTGAAGCGGTCGAAATGCCGGGACTTACCGCTGCCCTCGTCTCGCCCGACCGGCTGCTGGCGCGCCGCGTCGCCATCCGCCTGCAAAGCTGGGGCATTCGCGTGGACGACAGCGCGGGACGTCCGTTCGCGAAGACCGTACCCGGCACGTTCCTCAACCTCGTCATCGACGCAGCCGTCAGCGACTTCGCCCCTGCGCACGTGATGGCGCTCCTGAAGCATCCGCTCTGCCGGGTCGGTCTGGAACCGTTCGACGTCCGCCGCTTTGGACGCGCGCTCGAACTCATGGCCTTCCGCGCACCTTATCTCGGCCGCGGTCTCGTCGGCATCAAGGCTGCGCTCGACCATGCCGACAAGCTCGCATTGGAAGATGCGATCCAGCATCGCGCCGTGCGCAGGCTGTGGGACGAGGATCGCGTGGGTGCGCGCGACCTCGTTGCGCGCCTCAACAAGGCCTTCGCACCCCTGAGCGCACTTTACGCGGACAGCACGACCCAGCGGCCGCTCAAGGACTATGCGGCCGCCCACGTCGCCGCGGCGGAGAACCTGGCGCAGCTCGCGCCGGAGCCGGACCAGCTCGTTGCCTCGCCCATCAATCCACTGTGGCAAAACGAGGCCGGAGAGGCAGCCAACACATTCTTCGTCGGCCTCCTCGACGACACCATGCCCTCGCCCGCAATTCATGCCGCCGATTATGCCGATCTCTATAGCGCACTGCTGGCGCGCGAAAATGTCCGCGAGCGCACACCGGTTCATCCTCGCGTTTCGATTTGGGGGCCCTTCGAGGCGCGGCTGCAGCAGCCGGACATCGTTGTGCTCGGCTCGCTCAACGAAGGAACGTGGCCGGAATCGGCCGATCCCGGCGCGTGGCTCAACCGGCCCATGCGCGCGCACTTGAAACTCCCCTCGCCGGAGGAAGACATCGGCCGCGCCGCTCATGATTTCGTCTCCCTTGCCGGCGCGGAGCGGGTGTATCTGACGCGAGCGGGAAAGATCAACGGCGTGCCAACCGTGCCGTCGCGCTGGCTGATGCGTCTTAACGCGCTGCTTGCAGGAGCCGGGCTGGAGGACTCGTTGACGCCCGATAAGCCGTGGCTGAACTGGGCCCGCGCACGCGATGGGCTGGCCGATGCCGAACCCACACGCATCAGCGCGCCCGCCCCCCGGCCGGTTTCTGAGCTGCGTCCGCGCAAGATGAGCGTGACGCGCGTCGAAGAATGGATCCGCAATCCGTATGCGATCTTCGCCCGCCAGATTCTGGAGCTGGAGCCGCTCGCCCCACTTGGCGAAGCGCCCGACCAGAGCCTGCGCGGCGGGCTCGTCCATGAGGTGCTCGCCCGGTTCGCCAAATGCCACCCTGACCGGCTTCCAGAAAATCTCTTTGAGGACTTGCAGGAAATCGCGCGTGACGTCCTGCAGGACTATACCGGGCATCCGCGAGTTGCGGCCTTCTGGCTGCCACGTCTGTCGCGCTTCCTCTCCTGGTTCGCCGACACAGAGCCCGCGCGGCGCCAGAAGGTGGCGGCCGTTTCCGCAGAGATTTCCGGCAGTCTCATCATCGATGCGCCAGGAGGCTCATTCCGGCTCACTGCCCGCGCCGACCGTATCGATGACAGCGCAGACGGCCTCGTCATCACCGACTACAAGACGGGTCAGGCGCCCGCGCCGAAAGCCGTGCAGTCCACACGCGCGCCGCAGTTGCCGCTGGAGGCGGCGATCGCACTTGGCGATGCGGGCTTTCCCGGTCTTGCCGGAAAGCCCGTGTCCGCGCTGCGCTACATTCGCGCTTCAGGCGGGGAGCCGCCGGGTGAGGAAAAAATCGTCTCCATCGGCGATGTGGCGGCGCTCGCCGCGGCCGCGCGCGCGGGATTGGAACAGCTCATCGCACGCTACGACGATCCCAAAACGCCCTACCGGGCGGTGCGCCGCGCAGGCTTCCGCTACGACTACGATGAGTATGCGACGCTGGCGCGCGTCGCCGAGTGGTCGGCCCATATGGACGAGGAGGAGTAAGCCACGTGAGCAAGCCTCTCGACCGCGAGCAAATCGAAGCCGTCCACCGCCATACGGAACGCGCGCAGGGTAACGCCGCCGACCCCTCCGGCTCTGCCTGGGTCAGTGCGAACGCAGGAACCGGCAAGACACACGTGCTGACCAACCGCGTGCTGCGGCTTCTGCTTGCCGGCACGGCGCCTGCGCGCATTCTCTGCCTCACCTACACCAAGGCGGCAGCCGCCGAAATGTCGAAGCGCGTGTTCGACAAGCTGGCGGAATGGGTAACGGCAGAGGAGAAACACCTCACAGCGGCGCTTGCCAAGCTGACCGGCCTTGAGCCCAGTGCAAGCGATCTCGCCCGCGCGCGCACGCTGTTCACGGTCGCCATCGAGACGCCAGGCGGCTTGAAGGTGCAGACCATCCACGCTTTTGCCGAGCGGTTATTGCAGCGCTTTCCGCTCGAAGCCAATGTGCCGCCGGGCTTCCGCATCCTGGATGATGCCAAGAAGCGCGAGATCGTCACGCGGGCCATCGACGCAACGATAGCGCAGGCAACGGCAAGGCCCGAAAGTCCGCTCGGCAAAGCGCTCACCATGGCCGTTGGCTATGCATCCGATGCCGGCTTCGATGAGCTGCTGACGCGCATGATCGCGGAGCGCAAATGGCTGAGCCAGGCGAGCCGCATCGAGGAAGGCCGTCACACCGATCCGTTCACAGGCGTCGAACGCCTGCTGCGCCGACATTTCAACGTCCGCCAGGGCATGACGCGCTCGGCCATTGAGGAAGAGCGCGCGCAACTCCTCGATGACGATACCTTGCGCGCGCTGCGCGATCATCTCGCAGGCGGCTCAAAGTCGGACGTGACCGCGAGCAGGTCGCTCGCCGGTGCGCTCAACGCGCGCAATACGAAAGAACGCGCCAAGGCGGTCTGCGACTACCTCCTGACGGCATCGCAAACAGCGCGCGACAGGCTCATGACCAAAGGGCTGGCGGACAGCCGGCCGGACCTGCTTGCTCTGGCACAGCGCGCGCAAACCCAGATGCTCGCGCTGACCAGCGAGCTCAAGGCGATTACCGTCGTGGAGGCGACGCTGGCGTTGTACCGGCTGGCGGATCGCGCTCTGCAATTCTACGAGGAGGCAAAGGCGGCGGCGGCCGCGCTCGACTTCGACGATCTGATCGAGCGCACGATCGGCCTGCTCTCCACTTCTCAATCCGCCGACTGGGTGCTGTTCAAGCTCGACGGTGGCCTCGACCATATCCTGGTCGACGAGGCGCAGGATACCAGCCCCGAGCAGTGGGCCATCATCGAGGCGCTGGCGCGTGAATTCTTCTCCGGCAGCGGCGCGCGCGAGGATGTGATCCGCACGCTGTTCGCTGTGGGGGATGAAAAGCAGTCGATCTACTCCTTCCAGGGTGCGCAGCCTGAACGTTTCAAGCAGATGGGGGAGCAATTCGCCAAAATGGCGCGTCGAGCCGAGGCGCTATGGCATGATGTTCCGCTCAATCTTTCGTTCCGCACCGTGCAGCCGGTGCTCGACGCCGTCGATCGCGTCTTCGCCGACGAAAACCGCACGCCAGGGCTCACCGCTTCACCCGGGCAGACCATCCGTCACATCGCTCACCGGTTCGGCGCGTCGGGCCTGGTTGAACTGTGGGAGCCCGAGACGCACGGCGAGGACCAGGACGCTGACCCCTGGGACCCGCTGTCGGAGACCAACGCGCGTGCGCCTGCAAACCGCTTGGCGGAGCGCATCGCCGCCACCATCGACGGCTGGTTGAAGACCGGAACCGGTGAGATATTGGCCTCGACGGGTAAGCCGGTGACGGCGGGTGATATCCTCATTCTTGTGCGCAAGCGCAATCCGTTCGCGGTGCCCATGGTGGCCGCCTTGAAGGCACGCCGCATTCCTGTTGCGGGCTCCGACCGCGTCGATCTGACCGATCAGATCGCGGTCAAGGATTTGATCGCACTTGGCGACTTCCTGACATTGCCGGAAGACGATCTGGCGCTGGCGACGGTTCTCAAGGGCCCGCTCTTCAACCTCACCGACGACGACCTTCTTGCGATCGCGCCGCGCCGCAAGGGAGCGTTGTGGAAGGCGTTTCTTGCCCATGCGGAGAGCACGCAGCGTTACCGTCCGGCGGCCGAAACATTGAAGCGCTGGCGATCGAAGGCGGATTTCATTCCGCCGTTCGAATTCTATTCCGCGCTGCTCGATCGCGATGGCGGGCGAGCGTTGATGTTGAACCGCTTAGGGCCCGAAGCCGCCGACTCAATCGACGAGTTCCTGGAACTCGCATTGAACTACGATGACGGCGCACCGCCATCGCTGACGGGCTTCCTGGCAAGCCTGCGCCAGGGCGGGCATGAAGTGAAACGTGACATGGAGCATGGGCGCAACGAGGTGCGCGTGATGACCGTGCATGGCGCCAAGGGTCTTGAAGCGCCCATCGTTTTTCTGCCTGACACCTGCACCACGGCGAACGGCGACAGCCCTGGCCTCAAGCTGCTTGCGCTGGAGTCGGCGGTGCGGCAGGCGGGTCTTCCCGCGCCGGTCGTATGGGCCGTGAAAGGCACATCCGGCCTCGAGGGACTTCGCGAGGCGACGAACGCCAAGACCGCGCGCGACACGCAAGAGCGCAATCGCCTGCTCTATGTCGCCATGACCCGCGCCCGCGATCGCCTGTACGTCGCCGGCTTCGAAGGCCGCAAGAGCCGCCCGGAGGATTGCTGGTACGATCTGATCGCCGGGGCGTTGGAACCGATGCTGACATCGTGTGTGGCGAACGGCGTTGACGTACGACGGCTGGAGACGCCGCAGATTTCCGCTCTCGAAACGCCCAAGGGAACAGCACTCGTCAGCCACTCGGCGCTCGCATTGCCCGCTTTCGCGCTCAAGCGCGCTGCCGCCGAACCGCAACTTGCCGTGCCTTTGGCGCCCTCGCGATTGGAGCCGTACGCGCCGGACACGGAAGGCGAACCGGCTTATCGCCAGGAAAAGGCGCCGGGAGACAGTTTCGACCGGCCATCGCCCTTGCGCCTCGCGGAAGGCGGCCGGTTCCTTCGCGGAACGTTGACACACGCGTTGCTCGAGCATCTGCCTCATGTTCCGCCCGAAAAGCGCGAAACCGCCGCCGCTGCTTTCATCGAGCGGCGCGGCGCGGGTTTGTCCACGGCCGCCCGCACCAGCATCGTCAAGGAAGCGCTGGCCGTGCTAACCGATCCTGCGTTCGCGCCCATCTTCGGTCCCGACAGCCGCGCGGAAGTCGCCATTGCGGCAACGTTGCCGCGGCCGGCTGGCACCGGCCCTGCGCTCAAGCTCAACGGCCAGATCGATCGGCTCGCCGTCCTGGAACGCGAGGTCCTGGTGGTCGATTACAAGACCAACAGGCCGCCGCCGTTGCTGGTCGAAGCCGTGGCACCCGCTTATCTGTACCAGCTTGCTGCCTACGTCCTGGCACTCGGCGAGATCTATCCCGGCAAGCAGATTCGCGCGGCTCTGCTGTGGACGGACGGCGCGCGCCTGATGGAGGTCCCCCCTACAGTAATCCAGACTTATATCCGGCAGTTGTGGGACTTAGACCCCGCCAGTCTTGACGCCCCGTGAGGCAATTCCTACCTATGCTGCGACCAGTTAAGGGCCTGTACGAGACGTCTGGCCCGGTGAGATAATGAGGGGTGCTCATTTGAGGCCCCGACCAGGAGAACCAGCATGGCCAACGCCGTTACCGATGCAAGCTTCGAGCAGGAAGTTCTGAAATCCAGCGAGCCTGTTCTCGTTGATTTCCACGCGCAATGGTGCGGCCCGTGCAAGGCGATGGCGCCTGCGCTCGATCAGGTGGCCGCAGAGCTCAAGGGGAAGGTCAAGGTCGTCAAAGTCGACGTCGATGAAAACCCCAAGGTGACGGGGGCCTATGGCATTCGGGCGATGCCCACGCTGCTCCTCTTCAAGGGCGGCAAGGTCGCAGCCCAGCACACGGGCGCCATCGTCCAGAAGAAGAAGCTTGAGGACTGGATCACGCAGAGCGTGACCGCCTGACATCCGGACAGCCGTTCCAGCGCACGCCCGTTTCAGATTTGAGTAGAGGCCTGCACGACGCAAACGTGCAGGTCTTTCTTCCTTTTGACGTCACGTCTGACCGTCATCTATGCGAGAAGGCGACTCAAGAAAACGATCGCAAACGTGCAGCGCCTCGATCGTGTTGGCTCATGGTGAAATATAGCTAGGCGTCCGCGACACAGTCCTCGCCGAACCCTGCCTCCACGAGCGCCACAAGCGCCTGCAGCGCTTCGGGGCCCTGGGGGCCCTCGGCGACGATGTGCAGCGTCGAGCCGGGCCCCGCAGCCAGCATCATCAAGCCCATGATCGACGTGCCGCCTACCGATTGCCCATCGCGCATGACCGTGATGCGCGCGTCGTAGCTCTCCGCGCACTTGACGAATTTGGCGGACGCGCGCGCATGCAATCCTTTGATGTTGCGGATAATGACGACCGCCTCCGGGCGCTTTGAGTTTTTAAGCTCGGGCATGGTCTTCTTCGCGTCCTATTGCGAGCCGGCCAACTCCTGGCTCGCCACCTTTATATATTTGCGGCCCGCGTCGCGCGCTGTCGAGACCGCCTGCTCCAACGGCATTTCTGTGCGGATGCTGGCGAGCTTGACGAGAATGGGCAGATTGATGCCGGCGATGACCTCCGCTTTGGTCTCGTCCATCACCGAAATGGCGAGGTTGGAAGGCGTGCCGCCGAACATATCGGTCAGAATAATGACGCCGTCGCCGTTATCAACCGCCCTGACCGCATCGAGGATCTGAAGCCGCCGCGCCTCCATGTCATCCTCGGGACCGATGGCGACGGTTTCCAGGTCGGTTTGACGGCCAACGACATGCTCAAGGGCGCTGCGAAACTCGGCCGCAAGCCCTCCGTGCGTCACAATGACAAGTCCGATCATGTGCAGTTGGCCATTCCTTGTGGGGCTCCGCTGCATGCCACCAATGATTGCGTACCGTCCTGCTTTCGCGAAATAACGCTGCCGCGTTGCGAAGCGGGCGGAGCCGATGCGCCGGGCGGAAGTTGGCAAGGGTTCGCCCAAATCGCAAGCGCATTTTGTACACCCGGGTGCGGTGGTTTCAGCCTGTTGCGGGAAGGCTGTGGCAGCCAAGAGCCAGTAGCAGTCTGATCGGAGCTGACGCTTCGTGAATTTTCAGCCGCAGCAGGGGGAGTTCAACGCCGAGAATCGGGACCATGGGCCAGGGGTCGGGCAAGCGATCCGGCAGGCAATCGGCGGTTTCGGCGGATGGGACGAGATCGACGATGAGGGCGAGCGGCATCGGCGGGCCAGCGGTATCGTTAACGCGAACGATGCCGATTCCCCTCGCCTCCAGCAGCCCCACGATACGCGCGGGTGCCGCGGCGTAAAGCTTGCCCTCGCGCCGGGTGATTACGGTCTGATCGTCGCTGACGAGGCTGGCTTGCTGGGGCAGGAGGGGGGTGGGGGCCAGTGCGATGCAGCGAAGCGCCATATCTGACTTGCCCGCCCCCGATGGGCCGCGGATCAGCGCGGCGCGTCCGCCGGCGGCAATAGCGCTGGCATGGACTGTGACCGTCTCCAGACTATGCGGACCTAAATCAGGATGGGGGGCGGCCAATCGTTCCTCCAGCCAGGACAAGGAGGGGGAGCCGAACCACAAACCGCGCACCGCAGGCGCTGCCCTGCGCGTCGCGCCGGTTTTCGGCGAAGATCTCCCCCCTGTGGCTGAGCACGATCTCGCGCGAAATCGACAGGCCCAAGCCCGAATTCTTGCCGCGCTTCGCGTCGGTCGCGGGACGGTCGGAATAAAACCTCTCGAAGATGGTGCCCAGGCGGTCTTCCGGAATGCCAGGACCGTGGTCCTCAACGCTGATTTCCACATGACCCGATCGGCTTCTGGCCCGGATCGTGACGGTGTCCTCCTCAGGCGAGAACGAGAGCGCGTTGTCGATGAGGTTGGTGAAGACCTGGCCCAACCGTCCGTCATTGCCGTTGACGGTGAGCTGCAACTCGCTGTCCACCGGATCGATAATCAGCAGGATCTTGCGGGTATCGTCGCTTAAGAGATCTCGGAAAATACCGCAGACGTTTTCCAGAACGACGCGCACGTTGATGCGGGTCATCTGCTGGCGGGCAAGCTCGGCGTCCAGCCGGGAGGCATTCGACACGTCGTTGATGAGCCGGTTGAGCCGCTTCAACTCGTCCTGCACCTCCTTGACGAGCTCCATGCGGTCTTCATCCGTGCGGGCGTAAGCGAGCGCCTCGGCCGTGGAACGGGCAGCGGCCAGCGGGTTCTTCAACTCATGCGCCACGTCGGCAGCGAACTTTTCGCTCGCCTCGATACGCCGGTAAAGGGCGTTGGTCATGGCGCGGAACGCCCGGCCCATTTGGCCGACCTCGTCGTTGCGCCCGGCAAAATCGGGCAATTCGGCCTTGGCGGTGATGTTGTTGCTGACGTTGTTGGCCGCTTCCGAGAGGCGGCTCATGGGACCGGCGATGGCGCGCACGAGAAGGATCGAGGACACGATGGAGGCGAGGAAGGCAATCGCCGCGATCTGCATGATGAGCCAGCGTTCATCCCACAAGGTCTGGTCGATCTCGCCCGGCCGCGTCATCAGCAAAAGCACAGCCAGGATTTTGTTGCCTCGCTTGACGGGGGCGGCAATGGAGACGATCTGCTGGCCTTTGCCGTCGAGCAGGAGGATCGGGGTTTCGACGCCTTCCTCGGCGGCCCGCTTCACCTCCGGATAAAGAAAACCATTGGCGGTGCCGAGTTCGCGATAGACCTTCAGTTCCTTGTTGTTCAGCCAGTAGTGGAAACGGGTCCAGAAGTTCTTCAGCCTCAAGGAGTCGCTATCCGTCGACTGGACGGTGGCATCACGGTCCGCCTTGCCAAACAGCGTATCGCTGTCGACGATGAGCGTGCCCTTTGGCGAGTAGATGCGGGCGATCAGATCCGTCGGCTGGATGAGTTTCTTGAGAATAGGCGTAGCGCGCTCGGGGCTGATGGGAAGCTCAAGGGCGGCAAAAGCGTCGTCCCGGCGTGCCCGGGCTGGCGTGCCCTCCGGCAGGCGGTTGGGATCGAAGAGCGCGCCGCGGTTCTCGTTGACGGCGCGGTAGGCGATTGCCTCCGCCGTAATGCGCGAAAGCGTGCGGACAACCTCGATCTTGGCGTCGAGCAGCCAAGCGTGCGAGAGGCTCAAATAGAGCATCCCGAGCAAAAGGCCGAGGAGCCCCATGATATTCGACATCAGGATGCGGCGGCCGAGACTGGCGCGGATGAAGCGGGTCAGCGGCTGACGGCCCCACCAGCGCGCCAAGGGGCCCTTGATGCTGGAGACGGAGGTGCTCCAGGTACGGCGCGCGGCGCTGCCGGCATCCGAAACGGCCGCGTCCGCGCCGGCAAGTGCCGCCACCGCGGCCGCTGGCGCCTTTGCTTCCATGATCCGTGCCGTCTCGGACAGGTCGTTCATGCCGGGCGCGCACCTTCATCTCGGGCGGCAGTCCTCCTGCCGCGCCTGATCATTCCTTGAAACGGTAACCGACACCGTAGAGCGTTTCGATCACGTCGAAGTCGTCATCCACCTGTTTGAACTTCTTGCGCAGCCGCTTGATGTGGCTGTCGATCGTGCGGTCATCGACATAGACCTGATCGTCATAGGCCGCATCCATCAGCGCGTCGCGGGTCTTGACGACGCCGGGGCGGGTCGCCAGGGCCTGCAGAATGAGGAATTCCGTGACGGTGAGCGTCACCGCCTTGTTATCCCAGTGGCAGGTGTGGCGCTCCGGATCGAGCTTCAGCTTCCCGCGTTCCAGTACGCGCTTGGATTCCTCCTCGGCAGGCACGCCGTCCTTGGGGGCCACGCGTCGCAGCACAGCCTTGACGCGCTCCACGATCAGGCGCTGGGAGAAGGGCTTGGCGATGTAGTCGTCGGCGCCCATCTTCAGGCCGAAAAGTTCGTCGATTTCCTCGTCTTTGGAGGTGAGGAAGATCACGGGCATGGTGGACTGCTGGCGGACGCGCCGCAACAGTTCCATTCCGTCCATGCGCGGCATCTTGATGTCGAAGATGCCAAGGTCGGCAGGTTCCTCGGTCAAAGCCTCGAGCGCCGATACGCCGTCGCTGTAGGTCCGTACCTTGTAACCCTCCGCCTCAAGCGCCAGGCGCAGGGAGGTCAGGATGTTGCGTTCGTCGTCCACCAGGGCGATCGTGCTTTTCTCTTTCATTGTTTCCTCTCGTGCCCAGGGGTGGGTCGGACCCGCTACGGGCGCTGTATGGTCGCAAGATGAACCAATTGTGGCAGCGCCGAAACTCTAACCTTGACCCTGAATGCCACCTGAATAGGCGATCGGCCGGGGCAGCGGCAAGCGCAAGTGACTGTTGCCGGCCGGTTTCGCGATGAACTTATCCACTGCCTTGATGCCCGGCGCACAGAGTCGTCCCGCATTCGGGCCTTGACAACATCTTGTGGGAAAATTGAGCTATATCTTAAGCTTGGCAATGGATAGCTTGCGACTTTCGTATGCCGACGAAGGCACATCTTGAGGCGCCTGGGGGGCTCGCATAGTCGAAAGAGGTCTAAGCACAAGAAATACCTGACTCGATCTCAATGTCGGCCACCCTGTGCTAATATCTCCGACCGGCGGAGGTGAGCTACAATGGGTTTGCGCGCCAACCCATTGCGAATGCGTTCACTCGTGCTTGAGCGCGAAATCAAAGGCAGAAGAAGGCCATAGATGACAATCCAGCTTTTCCCTCTCGAAGCGTCGCAAAAGATCCGTCGCAATCTATTGCCGGCCGAGCTTGTGGAGATCGCTCTGCGCCGCGGTGAGGGGCAACTTGCCGCAAGCGGGGCCTTCACCGTGGAAACGGGCCAACATACGGGCCGCTCGGCTGAGGACAAGTACGTCGTGCGCGACGCAGAGACGGACCAGGCCATCTGGTGGGACAACTCCAAGGCGATGACCGAGGAACAGTTCGACCGTCTGCTTGCCGACTTCATCACCTTTGCCAAGCACAAGGAGCTGTTTGTTCAGGATCTTTATGCCGGTGCCGATCCCAAGCATCGTCTGAATACGCGTATCGTCAGCGAATATGCTTGGCATTCGCTGTTTATTCGCCATCTGCTGCGCCGTCCCGAGGCCTCCGAACTCGAGGGCTTCGTGCCCGAATTCACGGTCGTCGACCTGCCGAGCTTCCGCGCCGCCCCGCTTTATCACGGCACGCGCACCGAGACCGTGATCGCTTGCAACTTCTCGCGCCGCATCGTGCTGATCGGCGGTACGAGCTATGCGGGTGAGATCAAGAAAAGCGTCTTCTCGTTCCTCAACTATCTGCTGCCCGCCAAAGGCGTCATGCCGATGCACTGCTCGGCCAATGTCGGCAAGGATGGCAACTCGGCGGTTTTCTTCGGCTTGTCCGGCACCGGAAAGACGACTTTGTCGGCGGACCCGACGCGCGAGCTCCTGGGCGACGATGAGCATGGCTGGAGCGAGAGCGGCATCTTCAATTTCGAAGGCGGCTGCTATGCCAAGACAATCCGCCTGTCCAAGTCTGCCGAACCGGAGATTTGGGAGGCTTCCAACCGTTTCGCCACTGTTCTTGAGAACGTTGTACTGAAGCCCGGCTGTCACACGCCCGACTTCGACGACGCCAGGCTGGCCGAGAACTCGCGTTCCGCCTATCCGCTCGAGGCAATCGCGAACGCGTCGCCAACGGGCCGCGCCGGGCATCCCAAGAACATCGTGATGCTGACGGCCGACGCCTTTGGCGTGCTGCCGCCCATCGCCAAGCTGTCGCCTAGCCAGGCGATGTATCACTTCCTGTCAGGGTTCACCGCCAAAGTCGCCGGTACCGAGAAGGGCATGGGCAACGAGCCCAAGCCCACGTTCTCCACCTGCTTCGGCGCGCCCTTCATGCCGCGTCATCCCTCGGTCTACGGCAACCTCCTTCGCGATCTGATCGCCAAGCATGGCGTGGATTGCTGGCTGGTCAACACCGGATGGACGGGCGGCAAATACGGTGAAGGTTCGCGCATGCCGATCAAGGTGACGCGCGCACTGCTCAACGCGGCGCTGTCGGGCGAGTTGAAGAACCATACGATGCGCGTTGATCCGATCTTCGGATTCAAGGTGCCGGTGATGATGGCGGGCGTCGATCCCAAGCTGATGACGCCGCGCGATACCTGGGCGGACCCAGCGGCCTACGACGCGACCGCCGCGAAGCTCGCCGACATGTTCACGAAGAACTTCGCAAAGTTCGAAGCCTACGTTGATGCCGACGTGCTGCGCGCAGGGCCTTCCCTCAGCCGTCAAGTCGCCGCCGAGTGAGCACAAGGCTCTGGCTTGCCGGATCATGCAAATGGCCGCCTCACCGGCGGCCATTTTCGTGCGTTGCGGGTTCCGATTAAGGCCGAAAAGGTGGCGGCGTCACCCGCAACCTCGCGTCAGTCCACCAGCCAATTGCCTATGCTTTGCCGTTGTCGCAAATTCGCAACGGATGGAGACGGTAGCATGTTTGAAGGGTTCGAGCGCCGGCAGATCGAGGCGGGGGAAGTGTCCATCAATGCGGTGATCGGTGGTTCGGGACCTCCGCTGCTGCTGCTGCATGGATACCCGCAAAACGCATGCCATGTGGGCCGTCATCGCACCCCTGCTGGCGCGGGACTTCACGGTTGTTGCCACCGATTTGCGCGGCTACGGCGATAGCGGAAAACCGCAATGCGCGCCCGGTAACGCCAACTATTCCTTCCGCGCCATGGCGCAGGATCAGGTGAATGTCATGCGTGCCCTGGGGCATCACCGGTTCCACGTCGCCGGGCACGACCGAGGCGGGCGTACCGCACACCGGATGGCGCTCGATTATCCGCAAGTGGTCGCAAGCCTCGCGGTGATCGACATCGTGCCGACCTACGCCATGTTCATGGACACCAACCGTCACATCGCGGGCGGCTACTGGCACTGGTACTTCCTGTCTCAACCCGAGCCCTTCCCGGAGCATATGATTTCGCTCGATCCCGACTTCTTCTACGAGACCTGCCTTGTCGGCTGGGGCAAGACGAAGATTGAGGATTTCGACGCCGTGCAGATCGCCGAATACCGGCGCTGCTGGCGTGACCCGGCCATGATCCACGGCTCGTGCTCGGATTACCGGGCGGGCGCAACGATCGACCTTGTGCACGATGGCGCCGATATCGACACCAAGGTGCAGGCGCCCGCGTTGGTGCTTTGGGGTGAAGACGGGCTGATGGCAAAGCTGTTTGACATGGAAGCGGAATGGCGCAAGCGCCTTGCCAACATGACCACCGCGACGCTTCCCGGCGGACACTTCTTTCCCGATCAGCTGCCGGGAGAAACGGCCGGGCTGCTTGGTGCGTTCTTCAGGGCGCAAAGCCTGACGGCATGAAAGTGGGCGGTAGTGCGCCTGCCAGTTGCAGGAGAGAGCCCAAAACGATCAGGACCGTCGCGCAAATGAACCAAAAGCGGCGGCCGCGCAAAGCTTGCATGCGATCGCTGCGGGCCTTGCGGATCGCCATATCGTCCTGCATCTGGCCAGCCGTCGCCATATGGCGCTTCATGGCCTCAGGGGCGTTCTGCGATGCGAACGCCCGCAGTTTCTGCTGACGTTCCAGAAGTTCCTCATGCGCCATGAATGATCGTTCGCTCAGGAACGCGATCCACCACTCGCGCAGTAGCAGACAGAATCCGAGAAAGTCGAGCGTCAGTCCGCTGACCGTGAGCCAGGTTTGCATGATCATTCGGCACCCCCCGAGAGAGGTGCAGCCTAGCTCGCGCCGCAGACGGCGGTAAAGCAGGGATTAGTGGCGCGGTGTCAGCGCGCGGCAAGCCCTGCAATGACTGTAAGGATCGCAAGGCAGATCAAGCTGATGGCGAGAAAAACGTGGAACGCATGTTCTCCGTCGTCATCGTTCTTGTGAGGCTGCCCGATTTTTGCGGAAGGGATCCATCTACGCATGATCAAAGATCCAAGGGAATTTTCGGAAAAGCAGATACGCTGGCCGACATCGTCAAGTAACTGCGGTCGAACGGCGCGGTCTGGGAAAAACTTCCTTAGGACAACGCTATGTGCGGCGTTCTTGTTCCCGGCATGCGAAGGCGCTGCAGCAGGCGCCGCTCCAAATGTAGAACGTGTCCGGAACTCGGTAGCCTATTGATTTTAAGCTCGATCTTTGCGGTGCTTGCGCTCGGCAAGCCACCAAACCGCAATCACCGGCGAAAACACCAGGATCAAGGTCGCATCCAGCAAAAGCCTGCAGGCGCGGTCCGCGACATGGACGGCAGACATCAGTGCGGCGCTCGCGCGCACCGCTGCTGGCGGAGAGTTGGCCGGGCGAACCGCCGCCGCGGAAAAGGCCGAAGGATCATTCGCCAGATCGGCCAGAATATTGACAGCGCTGGAATCCGTGCCGCTGGCCGCCTTCTTGGGTTCGCGCAAACTTTCTGGAAAGTGGGGCGCTGGCACCGCTCGCAAAGGCAACGGGCGAACCTTCACGGAATGCGTGTGATGTAAAGAATGCGTGTGATGCAAGGACCCGGGCGTTTGCGACGGGCGGCGTGAAATCGGCGTGCTGTCGCCCACCCTGCCGGACACAGAACCGCGATTTTCATGTGGCCCGGGGCCGATCATGCTGCGCAATCCACTGGAAAAAACTAACGACCTACGCCTGTACATTGGGGATCCAGCTTTGCGCTTTTTCGATGACGGCACCACAAAAAGATGCCCATCGGACTACGAAAACAAGTGCATAACATAGGTGCACAACAATTAAACAGCGAACGAGGTTTCCGCAAGCGTTCGTGATTGCACCGGCTGTCGTGCGGGCGCGGCTTGCGACCTCACCCATGGGCATCAGTCAAAAGCGATCGGTGCGGTGAGACAAGGGCAAAAGTGTGCGCGATTTCGAAGCAGGAGTTGCGCGCTTTGCATCACGCTGGGAAATACAGCTTCGCCGTTGCGCGCCTGATGCAAAAAACGATCAGGAGCGGAAGTCGCTCATTGTGAGCAAAGGCGATAAATCGAGGCCGGCCGCGGCAAAAGCTTCCGCAGCGCCTTCCTGGCGGTCAACCACGGTGACGACGCGAACGATGTCGCCGCCCGCTGCGCGGATGGCTTCCGCCGCTTTGATGGAAGATCCACCGGTCGTCGTTACGTCTTCTACGATCACGATTTTCTTGCCCGCCATCGTTTCGTCGCGCGCCAATCCTTCGATCAGACTGCGGGTGCCGTGCTCCTTGGCCTGCTTGCGCACGAAAAAAGCCGACAGATTTCGCCCGCGCGTGTGCGCGATGGCCGCGGTCGCGGCGGCAATGGGGACCGCGCCCATTTCCAGCCCTCCGACGAGATCGGCATCGACGCCATCGAGCTGGTCGCAGATGAGTTCGCCGATCAGCCGCGCGCCTTCGGCGTTCAGCATCGTCGGCTTCATGTTGAAATAAAATGTCGAGGTGCGGCCTGACGCGAGTTTCATCTCCGGTCCGACCTGGAAGGAGCGCGCCTTGACGATTTCAATCAGCCGCGCGCGCCGCAAAGGCGTCTGAGAATTCGCGCTCATGCGTGCGCACCCCTTGTCTTTTCCTGCCGGAATGCGCAATCAACCCAACTCGGCAGTCGTGTCAAGCGGTGGGGCAAGCAAGCGCGTGGAGAATGCAGCAGGATCGGCCCGTTGGCTGAAAGAGCTCACATCACGCCCGAAGGTGGCGGCGCTTGCGTTGGCTGTTCTGTGTCTCCTCACCTACCTTCCGGGCGTTCTGCGGCTTCCCGCTGTCGACCGTACCGAGGTGATGTTCGCCGAGACGACACGATCCATGCTGGCGCGCGGGGCCTGGCTCGATCCACGTTACGGCGAGACCATCCACCAGTTTCGCCCCATCGGTACGTTCTGGGCGCAGGGGCTTGCGGCATCGGTGGCGGGCGCAGATCACGCACGCGATATCCGCGTCTACCGCTTGCCGGGGACGCTTGCGGTTCTGCTCAGCGTCCTGGCGCTTTATTGGCTTGCAACGCCCCTCGTTGGACGGGAAAGCGCGCTGATCGCGACTGGACTGTTCGCGGTTGCCCCTCTCACGGTCGCACTGTCGCAGCTCGCCATCGCGGACGGGCTAGCGCTCTTGCCGGCGACCGTCGCGATGCTGGCCCTGCTGCGGATCTATAGCGCCCGCGAGGAGAGTGAGGGCACGTTTTCGCTCGCCATGCTGTTTTGGGGCGCGGTTGGTCTGGGGATGCTGGTCAACGCCCTGCACACTCCGATCCTCGTGACGGTCACGCTCATCGCGCTCGGCGTCATGGATCGCGATGTCCGGTGGTTGGGACGTTTGCACCCCGGCCCCGGCTTGGCGCTCGCGGCCGCCATCGGTGCGCCATGGCTCGTGGTGCGCGCGTTGCAGGATGGCATTCCGTTCGCCGGAATGGGCTGGAGCAAGTTTCTCGCAGCTCTGGGCGGCGCGCAGGACATGAAGCTCAGAGCGTTTCCCGGCACGTTCCTGCTTGCCGCCGTGCTTGGTTTTCTGCCCGCAACCGCCTTGTTATGGCCAGCGATGCACCAACTTTGGGCGCGGCGGGCGCAGGACAAGATCGCCCGGTTTCTCCTTGCCTGGATCGTGGGATACATCGTCTATCTGGAACTGCTGTCGTCCAAGCCCGGCACGTACACCGTGCAGGTCATGTTCCCGGCCATGGCGCTCGCCGTTGCCATGCTGGTCTTGGAACGCAACCCGGATGGCGTGCCGCCTGCAGGCCACGCAATACCCTGGCCGCCCCTTGCGGCTCTTTTCGGCTTCGCGCTTGTGATGATGCCCTTCGCGGCGCTGCGCAACATGCCGCCACCTTACGTCATTGTTGCCGCCATCGCGGTCGCAGCCCTGTTCTTTCTCAGCGCGCGTGCCGGCCGGGCAGGCATGCTGCGAGATTGGGCGTTGAGCGGAATTGCGGCGTTGTCGGTCTTTGCTATCACGTTGCTTGGCCTTGCCATGCCGGCCATCGACAAAATCTGGCCGGCGCGCCAGATCACGCGCGCGCTCGCTGGATGTGCCCCGGGGCCCATTGCCGTGCAAGGCTTTCGCGAGCCTTCGATCGGATTCGTTCTGGCGCCCGATCCTTCGATCACGACGCCGGATGCCATCCGCAGCGCCTTGGTCGAGGCGCGTCCGGGCTACATTGCCGGCGAGGTCCGCGATGACAGTCTGCGTGTCCTCAGCCGGATGCAGTACCGCCGCCCGAAGACGGTGGGCTGCGTCGAAGCCTATAATGTCATGCGCGGGTGTCCATTGTACTTCACCATATCGGCGACGGGGCCCCTCGATGGATGCCAGGCGCGCGAAACGTTCGCATGCACGGCCGAATTCCAAAGCAGGGCGGAAGCCGCCAGGGAAACCCAGGGCTGCGACTGAGCAGCCCGCCCATGGGGTGGCGGCTGTGCTATAAGCGGCCGTTCGCACCTGCATCTCGATAAAGGACCGTTCGCATGTTCAATCCCGAAAGCCCGCCTGAATTCATCGCGTCGCGTTGGTACAACTCGGATGGGAAGACGACACTGAAGGGCTACAAGGGCAAGGTGGTTGTCGTGGCGGTCTTTCAGATGCTGTGCCCCGGCTCGGGCCGCTACGGGTTGCCCCAGGCGATGCGGCTGCGTCAGGCCTTCTCCAGCGATGAGGTTGCGGTCCTTGGCCTGCACATGGCGTTCGAGCGTTTTGACGAGCAGTCGCCCGAGAAGGTCGAGGCGTTCCTGAAGGACAATCACATTACCATTCCCGTCGCCTACGACAAGTCGAACGGTGACAAGCCGCCCGCCACCATGGAGGCCTACGAGCTACAGGGCACGCCCGCCATTCTCGTTTTCGATCGGCAGGGCCGTCTGCGCCGTCACTACCTGGGCACGGTGGACGATTTGCGCATCGGCGCAGAGGTGATGGCGCTGCTGATGGAGGATAAGGACTCGCCGCGCGAGTTCTCGATCGCTATCGAGCGGCGTCTTGCGGGTGCGCTCGTCGATCCTGAAGACCACCATCACCATGACGGCGGCTGCTGCGGCGGACACGGCCACGATCATGCGCACGATCACGCCCATGGCGAAGGCTGCTGCGGCGGTCATGGACACAGCCATGACCATGATCACGGCAAAGCCCACGAGACAAAAGACGGCTGCAACGGCAAGGGCGGCTGCGGCTGCAGTCACTAGAGAATGCGACCCTGAAGAGGGCCTTGCCGGCTCCTGGAGCTTGACCTGACGCAATTCATAGTCGCGGCGCGCCAATAGAATGGACCCGCGAAACGAACCCCGTTGGGGAGTGTCCAGTTGGCCCATGCTCTTCGCCTTTTGCTCTTGATAGCGCTTTTGGGAGCATCAACGGGGATGCTTCCAAGGCAGGCCGTTGCGGACTCCTCGGAACCTGCGTGCGACAGCACCGGGATTTTTGTAGGCAGCGTGCATCGCTGCCTCAAGCCGAAGGAAGCCTTCAAGGACTGTCCGCAATGTCCTGAAATGGTCGTCCTCCCGGCTGGAGAGTTCCAGATGGGGTCCGCCGAACAGGAGGACGCGCGATCGAGTTCCGAAGGGCCTCGACACCTCGTGAAGATCGGGCGCCCATTTGCCGTCGGCAAATATGAGGTGACATTCGCGGAATGGGATGCCTGCGTGGCCGATGGCGGCTGCAGCCATAATCCCCGAGATTCAGGCTGGGGCCGCGATCGATGGCCAGTCATCAATGTCTCATGGGACGACGCCGTGAAAGAGTACCTGCCTTGGCTGTCCAAGAAAGCCGGGCAACCCTATCGGCTCTTGACCGAGGCCGAGTGGGAATACGCGGCGAGGGCAGGCACGACGTCACCTTTCGCGACGGGGAGCACAATAACCGCGGACGTCGCCAACTTCGATGGCACGAACACTTATGGCGGCAGCCCGAAGGGCGACTATCGCAAGAGAACGGTGGAGGTTGGTTCATTTCCTTCCAATGCGTTCGGGCTGCATGACATGCATGGCAACGTCTGGGAATGGGTCTCGGACTGTTACGCTGGTACCTACGTCAACGCGCCTTTGGACGGTTCTGCGGCCGCCGAAATACCCGGTTGCCCTCGTGGAATGCGCGGAGGGTCTTGGATCGACAGCCCGCGCGTGTTGCGCTCGGCCAATCGAGGATTCGTTCCACCGAATACGCGTTTTATCTATCGCGGGTTCCGAGTGGCAAAATCCTTGTAGCACTGTCCTGCCCGCTCTCTTGAAACGCGAAGTGATAGATGCCCGGAGTGGGGATCTGTACGGAAATCAAGAGTGCGGCGGAGCCCGAGCACGGGGCAGTACTTTTTTCGATGCTCCGCCGTCTTTTGTGTGCTCAGAACGGCAACAGATAGCTCAGGAGCTTGCGCGCCGGCTGAGCGGTCGCCGTGCAATATTCCCTGCCATTGGCGCCCTCACAGTCGATGCGGATGCCGCGTGCGCGCCACCACTTGCTGGAATATCGCGGGCAGGAGTTGGCAATCTGCAATTGCCAATTCTCGATGGCACGCTTGCGTGCAAGGCCGGGAGGAGCTTGGCCCTCATAGCGTTCGAAATCGCGGCCGCCTTCAGAACTGCTGGAAACGCCCATGGCGCTCAGCGCATTTGTGCAGTCGGCTTTCGCGCTCTGCGCATGGGCAGGTGCGCTCAACATCATCAAGGCAACGGTGGCGGATAAACCGATCATACCTTTCATGAGTGAAATCTCCGCGCCGGGCGACGCAAGCACGGATCCCCGGGCGATAAATGACTTAAGAACCGATCATGGCTGGCGCCCGGCGTAAACACGACGAGAAATGGGAAAGAGGTGAGCCGAATTGCGGATTTTCTTTATGCGGCCATCCGAATCGGTTTTTGTCGGCGCTACAAGTCGAACGGTGCAAGCGGAGCTTTTGCCATGAGCGAACGGGTCACGAGGCGCGCGGCGCGCAGGACGCAGTCTCATGTGGATGCCGGCAGCGAGATAACGGCGGCGCCGGCGTCATTGGATCGCGCCGTACGCACGCACAAGTCCAATACAGCTGCGATCGAGCCGGCAAAAAAGACGATCGCGCTCGTGTACGATTTCGACGGCACGCTATCGCCGCGGCCGATGCAGGAATACTCGTTTCTTCCGCAGCTGGGCATCGAGGCCGCCGATTTCTGGGCGGAATGCACGCGTGTGGCGCGAGCCGAGAGTGCCGATCCGCTCATCACCTACATGCACCTTATGTACAAGAAGGCGAAAGAGAAGGGGCTGCGCGTCGATCGCAAGGATCTCATTGCGCAAGGCGCGTCGGTGGACCTTTATCCGGGCGTCGAGACGTGGTTCGACGAGATTGCTTCTTATGCCGCCGAGCGCGCGGGAACCGCGGGTGTCGCCGTAAAACATTATCTCGTCTCCTCCGGCCTCACCGAGATCATCGAGGGGACATCGATCTACCGCAAGTTCGATAATGTGTTTGCGTCCGAGTACTGGTTCGACGCCTATGATCTTCCCTTCCCCAAGCGCGTCATCACCGACACGGGCAAGACGCAGTACCTTTTTCGCATCAACAAGGGACTGGAAGATCAGTTCCAGAGCATCAACACGCACATGCCCGAAGCAGTGCGGCCGATTCCATTTTCGAACATGATTTATTTCGGGGATGGCGAAACCGATGTGCCGAGCATGGCGCTGCTGAAGAAGAACGGAGGCCATGCCATTGCGGTCCATGCTCCGCTTGCGTCCGCCCCAGGCGTGCATAAACGCGCAAAAGCCAAGCCAGGTCAGAAAGAGCCGGTGGCTTCGAGTTCCGCCCACTCGGGCCTTGCGAAGTGCATCGAGCTGTTTCAGGCCGGCCGCTGTGATTTCTATGCCACCGCCGACTACCGTTCAGGCTCGGACCTCTTCAAACGCACGTGTCTGCTGCTGGATCGCATGATCGCCGATATCCGCGTGCGCGAGGAAATGGCGCGCTTGGGATAACGCCATCATCTTTTGCGACGTGGAACCTCCTACACCCTCCCGCGTTCTACGACCACCTCGAGGATAGTCGCGCAACGATCATCGGCCGATGTTCGTGCGCAGCTTTTGTGAATGAGTATCAAAGGGAGTTGGTCAATGAATTGGGATCGCATCGAAGGCAACTGGAAGCAGTTCTCCGGCAAGGTCAAGGAGAAGTGGGGCGACCTTACCGATGACGACATTGCCCGCGTGAACGGAAATCGCGAGCAACTTGAGGGCGTTCTTCAGGAGCGTTACGGCTACGCCAAGGACAAGGCGCGCCAGGAAGTCGACAGCTGGACAAAGGGCATGTAGGCTTCGCAATCGCATTCGCGCGAAAAGGTCCGGGAAACCGGGCCTTTTTGTTGTGTGCGGATGTGTGATCACGGGCTCTGCGTTGCGCCGTTGCCATATCGTGCAGGTAAGCGAATGGCTAAGTTTGAGCCGTTTCGAGCGGGGAGATGGCGCAGATGACGGAACCCTTTGCGGCGCAGGCCATTGTGACAACGCGCGCCGAGGGCGCGGCAGAGCGGTTGGCGGTTACTCTGGCGGATGCCATGGGGTGCGAACGCACCCTTACGCTGACGGCTGAAACGGCGGCGGCGCTTGCGCTCGTGCTTGGGGAGTTTGCGCGGTCCGCGCGACCTGCCTCCAGTTCTCAGGTTCGGCCGACCAAAATGCCGAGCGGCTTTGCTATCGGCGCGGGCCGGTTCGAGCAGGTTGTGCTCGTGCGCTTTGAGGATGACGTGCCTTATGGCCTCGCCGCAGAGGAAGCGCTCCGCCTGGGTCACGCACTCATTGCTGAGGCAGAGCAGTTGGCGGGAGCGCCCGCCCCATTACGGCAATAAGCCAAAATGGCGGCGGCCCGCTAAACCACGGTTCGGTTCAAAACGCATGCTCAGGCTTCGATGCCTTACAAAAAGAATCGGGCGACTTCCGCCGCCCGATTGAGCTTTTCTGACCCTGTTCAATTGCCTCAAAGGCTACATCAAATATGGGCAGACGTGACGTTCCCCGTCACTGCCGAGGTACGTGCCCGACGCGCGGTCGAACGAGCGATAACGGTCCTCACAACGCGCGAAATCGGTATCGTCTGCGCGTCCCTCGCGGATCGCGCCCGCGATCAGAGCACCGGCCACGAGGCCACCGACGATGCCGGGACCCCAGCCGCGATGACCGCGCCAGTGTCCGTGGCGGTAGCCGTGTCCGTAGCCGCGTCCGCCGCGCCATTCCACGGTCTGGAGATTGGAGCCGGCAGTTTGAAAAGCTGGCGCTTTCGCGGCCGGTGAAACAGGTGTTGCGCCCGCGGGAAGCGTGGTTGCAGCAGCTGCGAGCAGAATGCTTGCCAGCGTAGCTAATTTCTTGGATCGCAACATGGGTCCTCCTTTGTTGAGATCGTTGAACCATGTG
The DNA here is from genome assembly GCA_964587445.1 of uncultured Hyphomicrobium sp. Lineage (GTDB taxonomy): Bacteria > Pseudomonadota > Alphaproteobacteria > Rhizobiales > Hyphomicrobiaceae > Hyphomicrobium_B. The sequence continues at coordinate 83,560 of CAZPLQ010000004.1, read as the reverse complement.
GGTTAAATGCCTTTTGGCGTGTCTGCGTTCCATGGAGCCCGGTTTGCCGCACCCGTCCCGACGTGGATGATAACCATTCGTGTTGTGGGGAATTCTGCCGCTATCGTGCAGCGAAGGCGCTCCGTTGACGAACGTCAACGTGTAGCGTGGTGTGGTTTGATCAAGTGGCGCAATGTGTGACCGGGATGGCGATAAGAAGGACCTAAGCCCACGCATGGATAATACTGCCGAAGACCTTCTCATCGCGGAACCGCGGCTTCACATGCTTGATCGCTTCGCGCCCGAGTTGCTCGATCTGCCCGCCGCCGATCTGTGGCGCGCATTGAAGGGACCGACTCTGTTTCACATCGAAGGCCGTCAGCCCAAGCCGCTGTTCGTGAGCGTGCTGCTTCACGGCAACGAGGATACGGGCTGGCAGGCGGTGCAGTCGGTGATGAAGGATGCCGCAGCCAGAGGCTTGCCGCGCACAATGCTGCTGTTCGTCGGCAATATCGAAGCCGCGCGCGCCAACGTCCGCACCCTGCCGGCGCAGAACGATTACAATAGGACGTGGCCAGGAACGCTTTCGGAGCATGTGCCCGAGGCTGCCGTCATGCGCCAGGTGATCGAGATCGTCCGCGCCGCCGAGCCTTTCGCCAGCATCGATATTCACAACAATACAGGACACAACCCGCACTATGCCTGCCTCAATGAGCTGAGCGATCCGTTCTTGCATCTGGCGCGCCTGTTCAGCCGCACGATCGTCTATTTCAAGAAGCCGCTGGGCGTGCAGTCCGCCGCCATGGCGCATGTCTGTCCGGCCGTCACCGTCGAGTGCGGGCGCGTTGGCGGTGCGGCGGGTGTCGAGCACGCAGCCGAGTTCATCCACGCGGCGCTTGCGATGTCGCACTTTCCCAGAAAAAGCCTGCCGGAAAGTGACATCGACCTGCTGCAGACGCGGGCCATTCTGAAGATACCGGAGGACGCGACATTTTCCTTCGACGGGAGGGATGCGGACATGCGTTTGCGCGCGGATCTCGACCACCTCAACTTCTCCGAGCTGTCAGCGGGCACGGTATTTGGAACGCTGGGTGGGCACGGAACACGGCGTCTGGAGGTCGTGCCGTGCGGGGAGTTCAAGCTGCGCGGAGACTATTTCGACTACCAAAACGGTGAGATTCGCTTGGCGCGTCCGGCAATCCCATCCATGCTGACCCTCGATCCGAACGCCATCCGGCTCGATTGTCTCGGATACCTGATGCAACGGATCGCGCGGGACGGCACGATCCTCACGCCCTGACCGATGCGTGGCGCTCGCGGCATCTGGACGGTTGCGGTAGGTGGAGAGGAAACTCGTGCCGGACGATGATAATATGACAGCGGTGCGCAACGAACCCGCCCGCACAGCCAACGCGGCCGGCAGCGACGCTGCGGCGGCGCGGTTCGCCGCCCTGCAGGCGCAGTTCAAGACGTCCTACGGCGAGATCTTCGACGACCCGCAAGCCAAGCGAACCGTCGTGATCGTGCCGAGCCTCACTGTCGATGTCGACGTAATGGCGAAGATCTCCGGGGTGCACCGCTATGAGGAGCGCATGCTGTGCCTGCTGCTCTTGTTGCGGATGCCGCAGACGAACGTCATCTATATCACGAGCTCGCCGATCTGCGAGACGATCATCGACTATTATCTCCATCTCCTGCCCGGCATCCCCTCCGCCCACGCACGCCGCCGCTTGACGTTGCTGTCGTGCGAGGACGCTGCTCCCGTGGCGCTTTCGCGCAAGATCCTCGACCGGCCCCGGCTCATCGAGCGCATCAAGGCCTCCATAGGCGACATGAGCAGCGCGCACATGACCTGCTTCACGGTTACGGAGCTGGAGCGGGAGCTATCGCTGCGGCTTGATCTTCCGGTCTACGGGTGCGATCCGGCTCTGCTCTACTGGGGGACCAAAAGCGGATCACGGCGCATTTTCCGCGAAGCGGGCATCCCTTTGGCGCCGGGCTATGAGGACCTCGAAACAGCCGATGATGTTGCACGAGCCTTGACAGAGCTGAAACGCGAATGGCCCGATCTGGAGAAAGCCGTCGTCAAGATCAACGAAGGCTTTTCGGGTGAAGGAAACGCCGTCTTCAGCCTGAAGGATGCGCCGCGCGGGGAGGGTCTGCTCGCCTGGGTGCGCGACAGGCTCTCGCACATGGCGTTCGAGGCCGGCGGCATGACCTGGGATCTCTATCAAAGCAAGCTCAAGGCGATGGGTGCGATCGTCGAGGCGTTCATTCCAGGTGAAGTGAAGCAATCGCCCTCGGTGCAGTTTCGGGTCGATCCCCTGGGGCGGCTGGAGGCGATCTCGACCCACGACCAGGTTCTGGGCGGCGCGAACCAGCAGATCTTTCTTGGCTGCCGCTTTCCGGCACAGGCCGACTATCGCCTGGAGCTTCAGGATCTGGCGACGTCGGCGGCAAAGAAACTTGCCTCCAAGGGCGTACTGGGCCGCTTCGGGCTCGACTTCATTTCGGTGAAGGAGGGCGAGGCCTGGAAACACTATGCGATCGAGATCAACTTGCGCAAAGGCGGGACCACGCACCCGTTCCTCATGCTGCAGTTTCTCACCGACGGGCGCTACGACGCGCGCACGGGCGAGTTCCTGACGCCTTCGGGCCGGCCGCGCTGCTACTTCGCGTCAGACAATCTGGAATCCGATCGCTATCGCGGCCTGTGCTCTGACGACCTCATCGACATCGCAGTGAGGAACGGGTTGCATTTTCATGCCGCCACGGGCGAGGGCGTTGCCTTTCATTTGATCGGCGCGCTTTCCCAGTTCGGCAAGCTCGGTGTGGTGTGCATCGGGGAAACGCCGGAGCGCGCGGAGGCGCTGTACCGCAAGACGGTCGCGGTGCTGGACGCGGAAGGAAAAGCGCGCGATGCGCAGGGCTGACCTTCACTCGCCGGAGCCGCGCCCGATGGCGGGCAGGTCGCTCATGCCGGCCAGCACCTCGGCAGCGTGATAAACCTTCACGTGGCTACCTGTGCGCGTCATACGGCCCGCGAGATTGAGAAGGCAGCCCAGGTCTCCGCCAAGCAGATAATCCGCGTTGGTTGCCGCGATATTGGCCAGCTTGTCGTCCGCCATCTTGACGGAGACGGCTGGATATTTGACGCAGAAGGTGCCGCCAAAACCGCAGCAGGTTTCAGCGTCCTGCATCTCCGTGAGCTGCAACCCTTGGACGCTCGCCAGGAGCTGGCGGGGTTGCTCCTTGATCTTGAGCGTGCGCAGTCCTGAGCAGCTGTCGTGGTAGGTCGCCGTGCCCTTGCAGAGCACGGGCTGGGGCGCTGCGTGCATCACACTGGTGAGGAAGTCGAACAGTTCGTAGCTCTTGTCAGCAAGCTGCCCGGCTCGGGCCGACCAAAGAGGATCGTCCGCCAGCAGTTTGGGGTACTCGCACCGGATGGTGGCCATGCACGAGCCGGACGGTCCGACGATGTAGTCGTAGCTTTCGAAAGCAGCGATCACTTGCCTGGCGATCGCGCTTGCGGAAGCGTTGTCGCCGCTGTTGTAGGCTGGTTGTCCGCAGCAGACCTGGGTCTGCGGTACGCCGATCTCGCAGCCCGCATCCTCCAAAAGCCTGACCGCCGCCATCCCGACGGAGGGCCGGTACAGATTGACAAGGCAGGTGACGAACAAGCCTACGCGCGGCCTTGCGGAGCTTTGAGGAGTTTCCTTTCCTGCCTGGGCGGATGCGAGCGGCTTTCCCGCTTGGGGCGGGCTCACGCCGGGCATTGTCGCTGCAGACTTCGTCAAGGCTCTGGTATTCCCGTATGCACTTTGGTCAAATTACTATACCGGTTGCTTGCGTTGGGCAAATGCTTGCTCTAACCAATTAGGAATGTTGGCGAGCAGCCTGATACAAGAGCTGGAGACCAGGGCCGTTCACAGGGCAGGAACCGAGGAAGATCTCATGGCTGCGGTCGTGCGGACACCAAGCGTTGCAGAAGCCATCGCTGGTCATATCGAACGGCTCATTTTGCAGGGGGCGCTGCGGACGGGGGAGAAGCTCACCGCCGAACGCGAACTCGCCGACATGCTGGGTGTCTCGCGGCCTTCGCTACGTGATGCGCTGGCGCTGCTGGTGTCGCGCGGTCTGCTGACGACATCGCGCTCGGGCACCTACGTCGCCCAGTTCATGACGCCGATCACCAAGCCGCTCGCAGCGCTGCTGGAGAACAACTCCGAGGCCGTCCAGGATTATTTCGAGTTTCGACAAAGCGTCGATTCCCTCGCCGCACGCTACGCCGCGCTGCGCGCCAATGAAGTGGATCGCGATGCAATCGGCAATTGCATTGCGACGATGAAGTCGGTGCACGATCACGAGGATCCCGCGCAGGAAGCCCAATCCGATTTCGATTTGCACCTGCTGGTCTATGATGCATCCCACAATCTGGTGCTTGCGCATATGATGCGGGCGCTGGCGGAACTGTTGCGGTCAAACATCTTCTACAGCCGCAAGCAACTCTATTTGCAGCCCAATGTGCGAGAGACATTGCTGGCCCAGCATATCGAGATCGCGGAGGCCATTCTTGCACGCAAGCCGGACGCGGCAGCGCGTGCCGCCGCCAACCATCTTGCATTCACGCGCAAGGCTGTGAAGGAGATCGAGGTCCAGCATGCGCGCCTCGAGGCGTCGCTGGCGCGCGCCGGACGCAAGGGCTACGTCGCGCGCGCACCGCGCCGCAAGAGGCAGGGCGCCTGACAGGTGCACGTGAGCGTTCATATTTCAATGTTGGTTCAATGAATCTCATTCGTCCCGATATGCCGGCTTCCACGGGTCCTCTGGCACACGACGATGTGCTGCCCGCGATGTTCGCATGGCAGGCGGAGGGTTTGCGAACCGTGCTCGTCACGCTTGTTTCAATCGAAGGCGGCTCACCGCGTCCGGTCGGCGCGCAGATGGCCGTCTGCGAGGACGGCCGCTGCGCCGGTTATCTGTCGGGCGGGTGCTTGGAGCAGGCCATCGTGCTCGAAGCGCAGGCACTGCTGGAGGCAGGTGAGAACAGGCTTGTGCGCTATGGCCGCGGCTCACCGTATTTCGACCTACGCCTGCCCTGCGGCAGCGGTCTCGATGTCTACTTCGACACACAACTGCCTTCGGGCGTCGTAAACGCGATGAGAGAGTTGCGCCGCGACCGCAGGCCGTTCGCGCTCGTCACGGATCTCGACACTGCAACGTCCTCAGTCGTCAGCACTGAGGTGCCGGCTCGAATGAGCCGGCGTGAGGGTCGCCGCTTCACGCGCGTCTACCTGCCCGAACCGCGCATCACGCTGCTGGGCGCGGGCCCTGCGGTGAGCGCCTTGTGCCAGATGGCGCAGGCGGCTGGAATAGCGCTCGATGTGTGGGCGGGAGACGATGCCACGCGCGCGCTTCTGGATGCTTGCCACATTGCTCATTTTCTAACACCGGCGCCGCCGGACGACTTCTTCGAGCGGATCGATGCCTGTTGCGCGGTCGTGATTGCCTTCCACGATCACGTCAGTGAGCCCGGCATTCTGCAGCGCGTGCTTGCGAAGCCCTGTTTCTACATTGGTGTGCTGGGTAACCACGCCGTGCACCGCCAGCGCCTGGCGGAACTTGAAGCCATGGGATTTTCCGCCGACGTTCTGGCGCGCATTCGTGCTCCCATCGGCGCGATACCCCAGGCCAAGGGGCAGGCCACGCTGGCGATTGGCGTGCTCGCTGAGATCATGGCCGAGGCCAAGCGCAATGGATTGGTGGCTTGACGCCCTGCCTGCATCGAATCGGCAAGCGACGCGAAAAGCACGTCAAGCCCCGCTTGTTTCTTATCCCATGGGATTGCGCGCGACCCCTCCTTGTTCCGCGAGCGCACCCTCGCTAGCGTCCTGCCAAGTGATGCGAACGAGAGGAACATAGGTATGAGCACGCTTCAGGCTTCCGCGCAAAAGCAGTTGCGCCAGTTGGTCGAACAGATCGAGCGGCTTGAGGAAGAGAAAAAGCAGCTCGCCAGCGACATCCGCGACAAGTACCTGGAAGCCAAGGCCGTCGGTTTCGATGTCAAGGTTCTGCGGCAGATTATTCGTCTACGGAAGAAGTCCCAAAGCGAACGCCAGGAAGAAGACACGGTCTTGCAGGTCTACCTGCATGCGCTCGGGATGCTGGAGGACGCCGCCGCGCTTGAGCAGGCCGCCGACGCCATGATCGCAGCCGAATAGTCTCAGCTTCTTCGGCCGGGCTGTAAAAGTACGAGCACGATGGGCTCCTGCCCGTCGTGCTTTTCGTTTGCGCGTGCCTTTTCTCCGGCCCAAGGCGCGCGAACCTGCCGTAGAAAGTGCCAGAGTACCATGATAACATCCACTCGCATTCGGTCGGAGCTACAATCAGGACCTCTAATGCACAGCGTGACCCTCAAGCAGCTTCGCTACTTTCATGCGCTCGCGCGCGAGCAGCATTTCGGCAGAGCTGCAGATGCCTGCTCCGTGACGCAACCTGCCTTATCCATGCAGATACAAGAGTTGGAAGCATCGTTGGGGCTCGACCTCGTCGAACGGACGCGCGCGGGTGTGAAACTCACCGCTAAAGGAGAGCAGATCGCGGAGCGCGCGCAGCGTATCCTCAACGACGTCCGGGATCTGGTCGATTTCGCCAGACAATCGGCCGGGGTGCTTTCGGGAAGACTGCGTCTGGGGCTCATCCCGTCGGTCGCGCCCTATCTGCTTCCGCCCCTGTTGCCGCTCCTGAAGGCCCAGCATCCCGACCTCGAACTTCACTTGCGCGAGACACAGACCGAGACGCTCTTGCATGAGTTGGCGGAGGGTAAGCTCGACGTTCTTCTCCTGGCCCTGCCCGTCAAGCATCATGACATCGAGACGCTGACGCTATTCGAAGACAGGTTTTTGCTGGCGTTGCCCAAGACACAGAATCTTTCTGGCCGCCTCAAAGCGACGCCCGATCTGGTGAAGGGGGAGCGGCTGCTGCTTCTTGAGGAGGGGCACTGCCTGCGCGATCAGGCTTTGACCTATTGCAGCTTGAAGCATGTCGATACCATCAACACGTTTGGCGCCTCGTCGTTGTCGACGATTGTGGAGATGGTCGCGGCGGGGCTGGGTATCACGCTGTTGCCCGAATTGTGCGTTTCGGTCGAGGAACGCGGCCGCGACATCAAGCTGATGCGCTTTGTCGATCCCGAGCCGGCGCGCACGATCGGACTCGTCTGGCGGCATTCAAGCCCTCGCGCCGACGATTACCGCGCCCTGGGGCAGCTCGTTCTGGCTGCAGGCCAGGAAACCATCAAACGCGGAACACATCGCGTGGGCGAGGCCTAACGCAAGGCGCGCCTGCGCGGCGACGTATTTTTACGTCTCGCTGCGCGTTCTCAGCGGGTTCGCGTGCTGGTCTGCACGGCGCGCTCGGAGATTCCGGTTGCGGCGCGGCTCTGGTCGAGTTCCTTGAGAGCGTCAAGATGCACCGCCGATCCCTGGAACTGCTGGGCCCATATCACCTGGGCCACCTGCTGGCCGGGGCGGAAGCGCATCGGGAGCACGGCACCCACGTCGTCGATCAGTTCGAGCGTCTGGGCAACGTCGGGGTGCTGGAGGGCTCCGAACTGCGGTTCGCTGGAGGCTGGCTCCTCCGTGAGCAGCGGTGCCAGCGGGAAGGGCCGGTAGGCCAGTTCCTCAGGGTGATCTTCGTCGAATTCCGGCGCCTGCACCCAGCCGTTGCCCAAGCTGTCCGGGCTCATGTCGGTGATGCTGGCGCTTTCCTGGTCTTGCGGAATGAGAGCGGCAACGCGGGCAGGCGCGCGCGTGTCGGGCTTGGTTGCGATCTCGGGCATGGCTGCGGCGGCCAGTGCCTTGGCCGGCCGAACGGCGGGCTTTGGCTGTGAGACGAGCGTCGGCATGGGCTCAGCCTGCGCTTTCGCGATAAGGGCCGCCAGCGCGGAGCGGTCAGGCTCGGTACGGGCCTTCGCGGCCGCCTTGGGCGGCTCAAAGCGCGACGGGCGATCCACCAGCTTGGGCTGGCCGGCGAGCTTGGGAGCAACCGCCGCCGGCTGGGGCGCCGTGAGCGCGGCGACCTGAGGGCGCGCTGCCTCGCTATCGGGAATCGGCTCCCAGGTTACGAGAGACGCCGGTTTGGGCGGATCCACCGGGCGCTTTTTCGCCCATGGCAGGATGTCGCCGCCGCCCAGGGATGCCAGCGCCAGCCGAGGCTTAGGTGGAGCGCTGGGTTCAGGCTTGGCAGCGGGCCGCGGCTCCTCTGCCGCAGCGACCACTGTGGCCGGGCGTGGCGCGCGGCGCAGATTGAGATAGGCGGTAATCTGGACGGCGACATCGCCGTGCTTGGCGCGCGCGGTCTGAACGTCTGAGGGCGTAATGGGTCCGCCCGATGCGGGCATGTGCTTCGTGCGCCCGTTGGGAAACAGCAGCGCAAGCTCGTAGCGCGGCAGGCGTGGCCAGGCGCGGACGCGCGCGCTGTCGACGTGAACGAATGGGATGCCGGAGGTCGGATAGTACCCGACGCCGCCGCGCTCGCGTACCAGCGCGGAATAACGGATGCGCTTCAAGGGGACGTCAGGAAACGTGATGTCTACGGCGCGTCCGGTGATGTGCTGGCTCTGGCTGGCCTGTCCGCCACGGGTTTTGCGCAGCATCTCGTTGGTGCCTTGCGAGCGGTAGCCGCAGATGATGCTGACCGGCTGTTGCGAGCCCAGTTCCGTGTGCATCTCCCAGATGAGGTCGATGGTATTTGGATCGATCGGGATTGCCTGGTTCTTGCGCCAGTCGCGCATGATCCAGTTGATCTTCTTCAGCGCGTCGGGAACATACTTGCCGTCCTTCTTGTAGACGACCGTCAGCGTTTCCTTGGTGTGGATATGATAGAAGGAAATCACGCGCTCCCCGGGCGCGGCCGCGGAGATTCTGTCCGCGGAGAGACTCGTCACGGCAGCAAGCAGCAGCGCGCTCGCAATAACGCCGAAATGTCGTGAGGCCACGTGTCCCCCCGATCCCTACGCTTCTACCTTTAGAATCCCCGTTGCGGGCACCTTGAGAGTTAATCCCCAACTCTTAAGACCCGGTAACTGGCTCAGGAAACATCAATCCTTTGGCAAGAAAAGGGCACGGGCGTGTGCGCGGCATTTTGTAAAGGCGGCGTACGGCATACTCGTCCCGACCATATGTCATCAGATCGCACCAAGTGATCTGGGTGGTTGGCGATGGGATGCGCCAGCCGTCAGTTCGCGCCGAAGACGTTCTTGATGAAGTCGGAGATGGCCGTGCCCGGTTTGTATTTGACCGCGCCCGGCTGGCTGGTGCGGGCGCTCAGGCGCGGGGGCTTGGCGCGGCGGGTCACGCGCTGGCTGTCGTCATCCTCGTCACCCCAGTCCTCGCGAGATACCACGGCGCCGGGATCGGCGGGCGCCAAGTGATCCGGGTTGCGGACGATCTGGTCCCAGCGGCCATTGAGCGCAAGCTTGAGCCGCGTCTCGTGGCCATAGACGTCGGGGAAGGTCGCAACCGTTCCGCCGTCGTTGACCCACATCGTGAAGTAGGTGATGTGGACCGGCAGGGGTTTGTCGAGTGCGACTTCGTTGTCCTCGGGACCGGATTGGATCAGCGCATCGACTTGCTCCCTCGTCCAGCCCTTGTCCTCGGCCATGATGACCTCCGCGAGCTGCACCGGATTGCGCACGCGCATGCAACCATGGCTGAACGTGCGGATGTTCTGGTCGAACAGCTTCTTGGCCGGCGTGTCGTGCAGATAGACGGCATGCTTGTTGGGAAAGAGAAACTTCACGACCCCCAACACGTTCGCGCGGCCTGGCGGCTGGTACACATGATAGTTGCGGATGTCCTGGCGGCTCCAGTCGACGTCCCAGGCGTTGACGATGCGGCCGTTGCGCTCCATGCGCAGGCCCTGGCCTGCGATGGGGTTGCGGCCGGCCCGCAGCTTGGGGAGCAGCTCGTTGACCTTGATCGACTCCGGCACGTTCCAGGTCGGCTGGAAGACGATCGTCTTCATCTGGTGCGAGAAGATCGGCGTCTGGGTCTCGTTGCGGCCGGCGACGATCCGCTCCTCGTGGATGATCTGCCCGTGCTTGACGACGCGCACGAGGAACTCCGGGATGTTGACCCATATGTAGGTCTCGCCCAGGTCCTGCGGCATCCAGCGCCACGCCTCCATATTGGCGAGCACCGCCTCCTCGTCGAGGCGGCCTTGCGCATTGAGGCTGGCGCGCAACGCGGTGGTTATGGTCGAATTGGCAGGTTCGATGCCGTTCTTGCGTTTGTAGTCGATGACGGCAGCGGCAAGATCCTTGTCGTAAAAATCCTCGTCCATTGCCGGGGCGCCGGGCTTGGAATCCGGCATCGGCGTGCCCAGACGGCGGCGCAGCGCGGCCACGCTCGCATGCGACTTGCCCGGCGTGATCTTCGGCCCGTCCGGAATGATTTCCGGCTCGGTGCCCGCGACGTGCTGGGCGCGCAGCTCCGCCAGCTTTTCGCGCAGCGCCTCGAATTGAGGATGCTGTGGATGCAAGGAACGCAAGTAGGCCGCCTTGTCGGGCGCCGCCACCAGATCCGCGATGAGCTTTGCGCGCGCTATGAGCTGCGGCTTGCGATCGAGGTAAGACGACAAGAGCTGTGTGGGGTCGTTGATGCGGTCGCCGCGCGCATGGCGCGCATACGCCAATGCGGCAAGCGAGAGTTTGACTTCTCCATCCATCAAGTCCGGGTAGCCGTAATCGGCACCGCTGGCGATGAGATTGGGCAGCGTGTAGTCGGCGCGGGCGAGCCCCCACTCGCCGGCCTTGGCGATTTCGGCCATCAGCGCGCGGGCGGCGTCATTGAAGCCATCGCGCGTGACCCATAGCGCCTCGCCGACAGTCTTCTCGTAGTGCGCCGCCAACGCGGCCCGGTCTTGCGCGTCGAAGTCGGCCAGCGCCGTAGCGGCCTCGGTTTCGAAATAACGCTTGATAGGAAGGTAGAGCTTGCCGTTGACGGCAACCGCAGCCCGCAGGACGGGCTCGGCGGGCACCGCCTGAGGCGGCGGCGCGCTTGGATCGCTGCTCTCGTGCAGGATGGCGGTCTGATCGGGAGCACGGGCAGGGATCGCGATCGGCGCCGAACCTTCAGACAGCTCGGAGGGTGCTGGTGTTGCTATGGCTCCTGTCGAGCCCGCTCCAAGAGGCTGCAGAGAGGGCGGAAGATTGGATTGGCTCTCGATGGACGAGGAAGGGGTTGCGGGAGCCGGTGCCAAGGCTGAGCCGGCTTCGCCAACAGGTTCCAGCGCGCTGGGTGCCGGCTTGGCCGTAACGGGCCTCGGGGGTGCGTTGGCGGCGCCCTCCGAGATGGCCGCCGGGCCTGGGCCTGGCGGAACGGCCGTTTTGGCTGGCGCCCCGCTCAAAGCCGCCTCGGGTGTTCTGGTCCGGAGTGCAACCTGGGGTGCGCGATCCTGCGCATCGTGGATCTCCGCCGGCAACGGCGGCGACAGCTGATCGTCGTCCAGGCTGCCGGGCTGCTGATGGGCCGTGAAATCCGGTTGATCCTGGCCGGGGGGAGCAATGTCGGTGTCCTGCAGCATCGACTTGGCGTCGCGCTCCAGCAGATCCTCGATGGAGTCCGGCTGCGAACCCGGGTTGGCGTCGTTCACGGTCCACGGCGTATCGTCGGGATCCATGGCGCGCGCTTGGGTGTTGAATGCCAACGCCACTGCCAGACACGCGAGACCGCCGGTGATTTTCGCCAGGCTCAGTTTCGCCGGACCAGCAGCCGTACGTGTGACAAGGAGAGGCGCCGGATGCAGGCGCACGCGTACCATGGACGCAACCTTTCCTCACTGCACGGTCAGCGGTCTGGGTGACTGCTGACTATAGTTAACGCGAACCCCTGCGCCCGGCTATTCCTTTCACACGAGGCTATGGCGAAACTGTTGCTGCAACGCGTCGTCAATGCGCTGGTGAAAGGGCAAAAGGGCGTCGATGGCGTTTCGCCCGGCACGACAGCTCTAAGGATACGCACCAACTTCGAACCATTCGCGATCGTGGCGCGACGAATGCGTTGCCGGGGGATGCAACCGTGCATCCCGCGTGCGAGCTGCAACACACAGAAAAACGAGCGATGCCATGAAGAGTGATTTGAGGCGCTGTGTGAGGGCGCATTTGGCGAGGTTCGCTGCAAGCGCTGTGCTCTTTGCTGCGGCTGCCTCGGCGTCCCTGGCGGGCGAGGCGATCACGCTCGAAATGTCGGCGGACGAGGATGCACACTTGAGCGTTGCCACGGGAGCGGACGGAAAACCCGTGGTACGCGACTCCCACCTTGCCATCGGGCTGCGGCTCAATGCCCAAACCGATCCCGAACGGGGGTTGCGGCTCGTGACATCCCAGCTCTACCTCAAGCAGGCCGGACAGGATGCAGGATTGACGGTCCTTCCAGAAGCCGCAACCGGCGCGCGGGCGCTCGACCACCACGCCCGGCTGGCCTTCACCGTCGATCCGTTGGGGCCGTTGGCGCGCAATGCCATTGCGCTATGTGCGGGCGCTGCGCGGCCGCAAGCGGCCCTGCGCCTCGACATGAGCGTGCCCGTGATCTGGCGCGTTACGGCGGGCCGCCTCGATTTTGCGGCCCTGGCCTTGAGCGGTCTGTCCGCTTCGGAGGATGTGCTCTCCAGCCCGGCGCTCTACACCGATGCCGAGACGGCGGAGCGCGAGAGCGTCGCCCGGGTCGAGGTCCGTTGTGAGGATAGTTCTGCGGCCCGCACGGCCGCACGCGAGTCTCGCAAATCAGGAAAGGCGGGCCGCTTGGCCGAAAACGAGGTCCGAGCCGGTAAAGCCGCCTTCAGTCCCTCGAGCGGGCAGGAGACGGTCGAGGCAAGCGGGGTGGCAGCAGAGGCGCCAGCCACCTTGGCGCAAGCCAAGATGGTTTGTGACGGCGGCATGGTGCGCCAGACGCCGGGTGCGCAGACCGGCCAGATGTGCCTGTGTCCCGGTAATACCGTCCGCCGCCAGACCGGCCCGGAAGCCTTCCAATGCGCCCGTCGCCTTGCGCGGCGGCGCTAGATGCGTCCGTCGAAAAGACTGAAGGCCCCGGCCAGGAGCGCCGGGGCCTTCAACTCGAAGCGCGAAGGGCATAGCGCTCCGGGGGACTTCCAGCCTGCTTGCGCGGCCGGAAAGCTCGTTTGACTGAGAAGCGCTCAGTTCGGGCGGGGCTCGAGGCCGTAATCCTGCATCTTGCGATAGAGTGTCGAGCGGCCGATCTTCAGCCGCTTGGCTACCTCCGTCATGTGCCCCCGATAGCGTCCGAGTGCAAGTCTAATCATGTCGGCCTCGATGGCCTCCAGCGATCGGATCTCGCCATCCTCGGAAATCGCAGGGATGCCAAGAGAGCCTGCGCCGCCGGTGCCCTTGAGCGCCACGGTCTGCGGGACGGTGTTTTCCGCGCCCAGCAATGCAGGACCCGTGTAAGCCGGCTGCTTCTGCACGTCGGCAGGGGCTGCCGGAATTTCGGCCTGGAAGCCTTCGACATGAGCGGCGATCTGTGGGAATTCCGCAACCGTCAGCTCAGGCGTGTCGGCGAGCACGACGGCGCGGAACACGGCGTTCTCGAGCTGGCGCACGTTGCCCGGCCACGAGTAGCCCTGGATAAGACGCAGGGCGTTCTCGCTGAAGGAGGTGATGCGCTTGCCCTCTTCGGCTGCGAACCGCGCGGCGAAGTGGCGCGCAAGTTCCGGAACGTCCTCGATGCGCTCGCGCAGCGGGGGCACCCAGACGGGGAACACGTTGAGACGGTAATAGAGATCCTCGCGGAACTTGCCGTCCTTGACGAGCTGGATCATGTCGCGGTTGGTCGCCGAGATCAGGCGGAAATCGACTTTCACCGGCTTCTTGGAGCCGACCGGGTCGATCTCGCCCTCCTGCAGCGCGCGCAGCAGCTTGACTTGGGCATCGAGAGGAAGCTCGCCGACCTCATCGAGGAACAGCGTGCCACCATCGGCTTCCTGGAACTTGCCGATGCGCTTGTCGACGGCTCCCGTGAAGGAGCCCTTCTCGTGACCAAACAGGATGCTCTCGACGAGGTTCTCAGGAATCGCGCCGCAGTTGACGACGACGAACGGCTTGCCTGCGCGATCGCTCTCGCCCTGGATCGCGCGCGCGATCAGTTCCTTGCCGACGCCCGATTCACCCTCGATGAGCACGGGGATGTTCGAGGCGGCCGCGCGCTTGCCAAGCGAGATCACGCGTTTCATGGCGTCGCCGCGCATGACCAGATCGGAGAAGGTCAGCGTGCCTTCGGCCTTCTTCTTGATGCGGTTGATCTCTCCGGCGAGCGCTTCGATTTTGAGCGCGCTCTTGATGGAGACATCGAGGCGCTCAGGCGAGGCGGGCTTGACGACGAAATCGACTGCTCCCGCGCGCATGGCCGAGATGGCCGTGTCGATGGAGCCGTGTGCGGTCTGTACGATGATCGGCGGCATGCCGGACTTGGTCGCGACCTGGTCGAGGACGCCCATGCCATCGATGCCGGGCATGACGAGGTCGAGAAGCACCAGCGAGACACCGCCGTGATCGTCTGACTCGAGAATTTGAAGAGCCTGGTCGCCGGACCCGCAGGTCCTGGTGTCGAAGCCTAACCGCTTGATGGTTTCTTCGAGGATACGGCGCTGGGCGGGATCGTCATCGACGATGAGAACACGCTTGGACATGGGACGCGACTTAACCCGACTGTTACAGGGCCGGAAAGGGCGACATGCCCAAGGTGATCCAGGATCGGACAACCGGTGACCGGCAACTCACTCAATGATCGTGAGACTGCCCGACAACGGTAAACGCTTCGTTGAGGGATGGAGCATTTTTTGTGTGCGAACTGAGATTAACCGGTCAGCTGGGATGCTCAGGGCGTGCTGGCTGCCAGCTTCGCCTTGTCGAGCTTGTAGTCCCAGGGCAGTCCGGCATTCTTCCAGCCGTTGATGGTGCGCTGGCCGTCCTTCGATAGGTCGCCCTCGAAGCCTTCGATTTGGCTATATGCGTTGGTGAAGCCGGCCGCCGCAAGAGCGTTGACGGCGCGTGCGGAGCGTTCCCCAGACCGGCACATGAGGACAACCCTATCCGTCTTGGTCAGTCCCTTCTTGGCAAGCTGTGCCTCGATCTGCTGAACGAATGACGCATTAGGCGCCATCCTGTAACGCTCGGCCTTGGCGTCCCACTCGGGCAGCATCTCCGTAAAGGGAACGTGGGCATCCACCTCTTGTGTCATGCCGACGAACATGAGTTCGGCGGAGGTACGAACATCCACGAACAAGACCTTCGAGCGGTCTTTGTTGACGAGATCGAACGTTTGCCTCGCATCGATATATTTCCCGAGTGCGGTTTGCTTGGACTTCGGGATCTCTTGACTTAGTACTGGGGCCGCGAACGCCAGCCCGAACGAAAGGACCAATGCCACAATGACTTTCAACCGCGCGAGCATCGCACCAGTCTCCTCTTGGAACGTCCCGTTCACACGGCATCCTAGGCGACATTTAGGCCGCGTGAAATGGTGTTCACACCCTTGTGTGAGGGACCGGGAACGCTATCTTTCGCCGCGTCAGGTTGCTATCCAGCCGCTCCGGTCCGATATGGAGGGCCTGTAGATTTTTTAACATTGCGACCGAAGTCTCAAGAAGAACGGAGAATAATTACCGATGCGTCCTCTTCCGCGCCTCGAAATCCTCGCATCCCCCGTTAAAGCCGCTGCCGGCGCGCCAAAGATCGAACTGGGCCAGATGCCTGAGTGGGATCTCTCCGACCTCTATGCCAGCCCCGCTGCACCTCAAATCACGGACGACATCACCGCTGCCGGGGAGGAAGCCAAGCGCATGAAGGCCGCTTATCAGGGCAAGCTTGCCGATCTTGCCAAGGATGGCGCGAAGTTGGCGGTCGCCGTGAAGGATTACGAGAAGCTGTCCGACACCATGGGCAAGCTTGGTTCCTATGCCGGCCTTTATTACGCGCAAAACCAGAGCGATCCGGCACGAGCCAAATTCTATGGCGACGTTTCGGAGGCTTTGACGCGGATCTCGACCGATCTGATCTTTTTCGAACTCGAGCTGAATCAGATCGACGATGCGGTGCTCGACGCGGCGATCACGCACAAGGATCTGGCGCGCTACAAGCCGTGGTTTGAGGATCTGCGCAAGGAAAAGCCCCACCAGCTCGATGAGAAGCTCGAGACGCTGTTCACCGAGAAGAGCCAGACCGGGCGCGCGGCCTGGACGCGGCTCTTCAACGAAACGATGTCGAGCCTGCGCTTCGACGTAGAGGGCGAGAAGGAACCGCTTTCGCTGGAGCCCACACTCAACCTCATGACCGACCCGGCAGAGCCGCGCCGCCGGGCGGGTTCCGAAGCGCTTGCGAAAGCGTTCAAGGCAAACCTGCCGCTCTTCACGCTGATCACCAACACGCTGGCCAAGGACAAGGAGATTTCCGACCGCTGGCGTCATTTCAAGGATGTGGCAGACAGCCGCCACCTTGCCAATCGCGTCGAGGCGCCCGTCGTCGATGCGCTCGTCTCCTCGGTGCGTGCGGCCTATCCGCGGCTTTCGCACCGCTACTACGCCATGAAGGCGAAGTGGCTTGGGATGGACAAGCTGTCCCATTGGGATCGTAACGCGCCGCTGCCTGAGAAGCCCGAGCGGGTCATCACCTGGCCCGAGGCGCAAGCGATCGTGCTCAAGGCGTACGGCGCATTCGCTCCCGACATGGCGGCGATTGCGCGTGAGTTCTTCGAAAAGAATTGGATCGATGCACCGGTAAAACCCGGCAAGGCGCCCGGCGCATTTTCAGCCGCCACCGTGCCGAGCGTGCACCCGTACGTTCTGATGAACTATCTCGGCAAGCCGCGGGATGTGATGACGCTGGCGCATGAGCTGGGTCACGGCGTGCACCAGATGCTGGCGCGCGAGCAGGGTCCGCTGCTGGCGCCCACGCCGTTGACGCTGGCAGAAACGGCAAGCGTGTTCGGTGAGATGCTCACGTTCAAGGCGCTGCTGGCCGAGACCAAGGATGCGCGCGAGAAGAAGGCGATGATAGCCTCCAAGGTCGAGGACATGCTCAACACGGTCGTGCGCCAGATTGCGTTCTACACCTTCGAGCGCAAGGTGCACGAGGCGCGCCGCAAGGGCGAACTGACGTCGGATCAGCTGAATGCCCTGTGGATGGCGGTACAGAGCGAAAGCCTGGGACCGGCTATCGATCTGAAGCCGGGCTATGAGGTGTTCTGGGCATACATTCCCCACTTCATCCATTCGCCGTTCTATGTCTACGCGTACGCCTTCGGCGATTGCCTGGTGAATTCACTCTACGGGCTTTATGCGGAGGCCCATCCCGGCTTCGTCGCCAAGTATTTCGACATGCTGAAGGCCGGCGGCTCCAAGCATCACTCCGAAATGCTGGCGCCGTTCGGTCTCGACGCCCGCGATCCGGCCTTCTGGACGAAGGGGCTGAAGGTCATCGAAGGCATGATCGATGAGCTGGAGGCGATGGATCGGGCCATCGCCTGATACACACGCGCGCTCCGGTAGGCCGGTAGGACGCGCGTTTGGGATGCCCGGGACGTGCCGTAGCAGGCGGGCCTCCAAGAGCTCGGGAACGGAAGGAGGGCGCGTTGAGTTCCCCGTTCGCGGGGATGCGCTTGCATCTCGCTTCCAGGGCCAATTGCTGATTTCCAGACAGGTCAAGTCAAATCGCCTGGGAGGCGCGCAATTTTGCCGCTTCCCAACGGGAAAGGCGAGGAGTAGAAGGCCGCGACTTTGGACAGGGCAATTATCCCTAAAACCGCGAGGTGCCTGAATGGCACAAACGCAGGCCGGCCACCAGAGCGCTGACGACGCGCATCAAGACAAGAAGTTTTTGGCGCTCGTCGTCGGCTCGATCGGTGTCGTCTTTGGCGACATCGGCACGAGCCCGCTGTATGCGTTCCGCGAAGCCATCCATGCGGCGAAGCTGCGTGGCTTGTCGACCGGTGAATCGGCGCTGGGCGTGCTGTCGCTCATTGTCTGGGTGCTGTTGCTTATTGTCACCCTCAAGTACGTCATCATCCTGCTACGCGCCGACAACAAGGGCGAAGGCGGCACCTTTGCGCTGATGGCGCTGGGTCAGTCGGTCGCCAAGCGCAGCGCTCCGTTGCTGCTCACGCTGGGCATCGCCGGAGCTGCGTTCTTCTACGGCGATGCGGTCATCACGCCGGCCATCTCCGTTTTGTCGGCCGTGGAAGGCTTGAAGCTCATCGCGCCGCACATGGAACGGGCCGTCATCCCTGCCGCCATCGTCATCCTCGCCATCCTGTTCTGGATGCAGGCGCATGGCACGGATCGTGTGGCCAAATTCTTCGGGCCGATTACCGCGCTCTGGTTCGCGCTTCTCGCAGTGGGTGGCCTGATGCATGTGGCCGACAATGCGCGTATCTGGAACGCTCTGAACCCGGCCTACGGCATCAGCTTCGTCTGGCGCCATGGCGTCATCGGCCTCACCATCATGGGGCTCGTGTTCCTGGCAGCCACCGGCGCGGAGGCGCTTTACGCGGACCTTGGGCACTTCGGGCGAAGGCCCATCCAGGCGGCATGGCTGTGGTTTGTGTTTCCCGCGCTGCTTCTCAACTACTTCGGACAGGGCGCGCTGGTCATCTCCGACGAGACGGCGCTGGAGAACCCATTCTACCGGCTCTATCCGGAATGGGCCCTGATCCCGATGATGATCATGGCGACCTTCGCCACCGTGATTGCGAGTCAGGCCGTCATAACGGGCGCCTTTTCGCTGACCCGGCAGGCAATCCAGCTCGGATTGGTACCGCGGTTCGAGATCCGCCACACCTCGGAGAGCATGGCGGGGCAGATCTACATGCCGCGCGTGAACTGGTTCTTGTTTACCGCCGTGCTCGTGGCCATCCTTCTGTTCAAGAACTCCTCCAACCTCGCGGCGGCGTACGGCGTGTCGGTCACGGCCGCCATGGTCATCGACAGCATGATGGCGTTCTTCGTCGTTTGGAAGTGCTGGAAGTGGCCGTTGTGGAAGTCGGCGATGCTGATCATCCCATTCCTCGTCATCGAGCAGGTATTTTTCTCGGCCAACGTCCTGAAGCTATTCGAAGGCGGCTGGGTCCCCATTACGATCGCCATGAGCCTCTGCCTGATCATGTTCAGCTGGGTGCGCGGCTCGAGCGTGCTGGCCAAGCAGACGCGGCGCAATGAAGCCGACCTCGATTGGCTGGTGCGCAAGCTCGAGAGCAAGCCGCCCCATCGCGTGCCGGGTACGGCGGTATTCCTCACCGGCGATCCCTATGCCGCGCCGACGTCGCTGATGCACAACCTGAAGCACAACCGCGTGTTGCACGAGCGTAACATCCTGCTGTCGATCAAGACGGAGGATACGCCGCGCGTCGCCCGGCACGAACGGGTGACCGTGGAGCGCGTGTCGGATCATTTCACTCGCATCGTTGCGCGCTACGGCTTCATGGAAACGCCGAGCGTGCCCAAGATCCTCGAACATTGCCGGCGCAAGGATCTCAACATCGACCTGGGATCAACGTCGTTCTTCCTGTCGCGGCGGTCGTTGCGCGTGACGTCGAAATCGGAGATGCCGCGCTGGCAGGAGCGGCTGTTCATTGCGCTCGCAGGCAGCGCGGAAGATGCGACGACCTACTTCCAGATTCCCACGGACCGCGTCGTCGAGGTGGGAACGCAAGTTGCCGTTTAGACCAAAGCGCTTCGCGATTATGCAGAGCCACTCTTTTCCTCTCCTGGGTCCGGGCGAGGATGTCGCGAGGCGGCAGGTGAGGGGCTTCATGCGCCGCTGATTGCGCCAGCCCCCTCTCCCCTTGGGGAGAGGGTTGGGGTGAGGGGGGGCTGTGGCCCTCTGCACGATGGCGAGCGGATGATTGAATCGCGCGCCACCCCCTCACCCGGCGCTCAAAAGTCCGGCGCTGGCGCGCCGGAGCGCCGGCCTCTCCCCAAGGGGAGAGGCGTTTTTCTACTCCCTTCGGGGCACCTTCTCCCCGCGGGAGAAGGAAGTGAGGCCATGAGTTCGCAGCGGCGGTCGATGCGAGCGTCAGGCGGTCTGGCCGCCGCATGAGCTGCCTGCCCCGGCCGTACAGCCGAAGCAATGGCGTGCGGTGACGATCGTGCGCGCATGCCAGCGCGGCTCGTCGAAATTCGCGATGTGTGCGTTGGCGGCGGGCGCTAGCTTCAGGTCCAGCATCTGGTTGAAGTCGCAGTCGTAGAGGGCGCCGTCCCAGCCCACCGACAACGTGTTGCGGCACATCAAGCCTTCGACGGCGCCAGGATTGAAGGCGGCAACGAGCCGCTCCATGTAGGCCGTAAGATTGCCGGAGGTTTCGAGCCACTCCAGGAAGCGCGAGATCGGCATGTTGTTGAGGACGAACAGCCGGTCGAACGTGACGCCATGCTCGCGTTCCAACGATTGACGCCACTCTTTTTCGGCCGTCGCCTGGGATGCGCCAAGGAAGGCGCCGGAAGGGTTTGAGACAAGCGTGAGGCGGCGCGATGGATTGCCCGTGCCGTAGCCTGCGGCATTCAGCATCGCCATCGCCTTCATGGACTTTTCGAACACGCCAGCGCCGCGCTGGGAATTGGTATTGGGGCGGCGGTAGTGCGGAAGTGAGGCAACGATCTCCACGTTGCGTTCCGCCAGCCAGTCGATGAGGCCGGCATTGCGCGGCACCAGCAGGATGGTGAGATTGCAGCGATCCATGACGTGCTTGCCGGCTTCGACGCTTGCCTCGACGATGTCGCGAAAGCGCGGGTGCAGCTCGGGTGCGCCGCCTGTGAGATCGACAGTCGTCGCGGTGCTGCGCTTGATCGCTGCGATCACGTGCTCGACCGTCTCGTCGCTCATCATGGCATCGGTGCGGTCCGGACCGGCATCGACGTGGCAATGGCGGCAGGCCATGTTGCAAAGCTTGCCAAGGTTCACTTGGAAGATCTCGAGCTTTGCGGGCTTGAGACGGCCGCCCATCGCATCATCGAAAGTGACCTGACGTCCCTCCCGCTTGAGCGGCACGGCGGCGAGCATGGCGAGTTGCGCGCGCGTGGAAGCCAACGGCGCATGGCGGCGCTGCAGGCTTTGGGCCGCGCGCGGCGACTGTGCGTCGGCAGCGACGGCGTCGGCCACCTCCTTGAACCGGCGGGGCGGGACGATCTCCGTCATTTACATCCCCAGCTTGCCGGCTTTTTCGCGCATCTGCATACCGTGAACGAGCGACGCGCCGCCACGGATCGCAACCGCCACATGGAGGGCTTCCGTCATCTGCTCGATATCGGCGCCCTTCTGCTGACAGTCCTGCGTGTAGGCATCGATGCAGTAAGGGCATTGAACGGCGTGGGCGACAGCGAGCGCGATCAGGCTTTTCTCGCGTGCGGTCAGCGCGCCGTCGGCGAACACCGCGCCGTAGTACTCGAAGAATTTCTTGCCGATCTCCGGCTGCACGTCGGCGATCTTGCCGAAATCCGCCAAGTGCTGCGTATCGTAATAGCCAGCCATGTGTAGTCTCCGGAATTTGATTTGGCGCCATGGTACGAGAAGGCTGGTCCACTGTGCACGAGCAAGTGCGAAACGCCAAGCCCGGCACTGTGAGCGAAGACTGGGCCTGTCGAGATACGCCGCAGCTCGGCCTTTGTTACACGGTGGCGGGAGCGCTGCTCGCCCGCAGGCTGTCGCGGCCCGCCCCGGTATGTGCCGTCTTGGCCCAGTGATGGGGACGGCGGATAAGCTCTGCGAGGGCGACATACGCGGCCGCCGAGATCATCAGCCAATAGACCGGAAGCCCCAGGGTGGAGCGCACCAGCCAGCCCTTGGCGCGCTGGCGCGCGCACACTGCGCCGAGCGCAATGGCGCAGCCATAGCTCGTCACCACGTTGAACGCGCACAGCGCCCACATCGCCGCTTGCCATCCCGACTGTATCGAGGGCAGCAGCGGCCCGCCCTGCGCGAACTGATAGACGAGAATCGCATAAAAGAGCGGATGCACGAGCGCTGACAGAATCAACCCGCCGAAGATCATCTGGAAGCCCAGGAACGCCATTGGCCCCAGATCGCGTAACAACCGGGCGGGACTGCGCATGTGAACGAGGTAGGTCTGCATCCAACCTTTAACTACAACAGAAATCATCGGTAAATATGGCACTTTACTTGACCTTGTTGCCGGTTTGGGTTACAATTATTCTCATCTTGGGTCACAAGTTGGGTCACATTTCATGCGTTATCTCGTTAAAGTCGGCAGTACCTTTCACTATCGTCGCCGTGTGCCCGATGACATTAGAGAGCTTCTCGGAAAAGACTGGTGGAAGCAGTCGCTGAAGACGAGCAGTGAGCGCCAGGCAGAAGAAAACGCACGCCCCCTTGCAGTCAAACATGACCGCATCATCAAGGAACTTCGCTCCGCGCCAACGGCAACACGCACAGCGCTCTTGGCAGCGCAACTTCAACTCGCAATTGAAGGTATCGATGCGGAAATAGAAGCGGAAGTTCAACTTACCACTGAGGGCAAGTGGATCAGAGTGGCTGATCCGAAGTCCGTAGCAACCGTGAAAAAAGCGGAACGGTTCAAGGCACGGCTGAAGCAGTCGCTGCTAGAGGCCGCTGAGCAAGGAATGAGTGCGTTGTCGCCCGACCAACGCGCATTGGTCAAGAAAGCAGGTGGGGTCGAGTCCTTCGTCGATAGCTTGAAGCAAAAGGTAGACCACGTCGCGGGCTCGCAACGGACGCTTAAGCTTCGTCAAGCCCTTCCCGAGGAGTTCAAGCAAAACCTTGCTCCGCTTGATGAGGAAATGCTTCAGGCGGCCCTAGACATCGACAGTCGCCGACTTGCGCTGGCATTCGATGTTGTCGAGAAATTGGGAATAGCGCCCCTTGGTTTCGAGAACGCGGAAGACCCAAACAACCCTCGAATCAACTCGGTTCTGACCGACTGGTTTGATGATCGGAAACAACGACCAGAGGCCGTAAGGCGACATCGTGTTGCGATCCGCCGCTTTGTCGAACTCTTCGGCAATATTTCGGTTCAGCAGATTACGCGCGATATGGTGGAATCGTACATTAAAGCTATCGAAAACTTGACCGATCACCGCCTTTTACCAGCCAAAGATCGCGGCGGGCTAGTGAGCGTTGACGGGATTCCGAAAGTAAGCGCGCCTACTGTGAATAGGCATCTGATCACCATCAAAGCGTTCCTGACATTTTGCGTCGAAAAAGGGTGGGTGCTGAAGAATGTAGCTATCGGACTGGAAGCGCCGAAAGACACCCGGCCCAAAGCAGCACGTCGGCGTGCTATGGTGCGGGAAGAGCTAAAACAGCTACTTAAGCGCGCGGTTGCTGAGTACGGCAAAGACTCTGATCGCGTTTGGCTGATTAAGGTGGCCGCTTACACAGGCACGCGCTTGGAAGAAGCTGCTCAGCTTGCCCGAAAGAATGTCAAATTAATCGACGGTACGTGGGTCTTCGAATTGGACGATTTGGACGGGCGACTTTTGAAGAATGATTCCAGCGTACGAAACGTCCCTATTCATTCGGCTATCCGCAAGGACTTTCTCGCGTGGCTTAAGAAGACCGACAAGCCCGGCAGAGACCGCGTCTTCATGACATTCCAGAAATACGATGGGCGCTTCTCTAACAAGCTCTCAGGCGACATGGCTCGTCTCATGGACCGTGCGGGCATCACCGATCCGCGAGTCGTCATGCACTCAATGCGGCACACGCTTAAGACCGCGATGGCCGATGCCGGGATTGAAGGCGAGTATCGCAGACTGATCCTAGGACACAAGCCGCGCGACGTTCACGAAGCCGACTACGAGCGTCCCAGCATAGGCACGATTGCTCGCGAGTTTGAGAAAATGAAGCCGCTCATTTAGCCGATCCGTCGAACCGGCGATCACGCAAGCCGCCTTTTAGCCGCTTTACCAATTAGACGGATGTCTAATCACCTATTCGCCGCTCAAATTATCCCCCAATCGCCGAATAGCCAGATATTGGCCAAGGGGACTTGACACTCGTCAGACCCCTTCCCATATGCGGTAATATGTTACCTCATATGGAGAAGACCATGACTAAATACACGAACGCCGAAATGACCCGCCTTCGCAACGCGGTCTTAGAGAAGGTGTATCCTCTCGCCCTGAGGCATCGGCTCAACCCAGCGCAGTTGGAAGATGTCACTCAACGAATCGTGTCGAGCGGCAAAGTGTTTCTCACCGCTGACGACAAGATCACCGGGTACGAGATTGAGTTCTTGATCGACGAACTGCGATCCGATCCCAAGAACGCTCATCTGTTCCGCCCGGCAGCCGAAGTGCCCAATGGTAAGAGCGATGAGTTTGAGGCGCGCTTCGGCATGTCGAAAGCCGACTTTGAGAAGCTCCCGGCCCAGCGCAAACTCGAAATGGCGAACGAAGAAGCCGCCAAGACGAACGGGCGGCGCTAATGATTCCTGATTTTGTGACACAACTTCACGAGGCCCGGCGACGCTCTGGGCACACGTGCCGCTCTCTAGGCACTGAGATTGGCCGTACCTATGAGACGGTAAGCCGGGTGGAGCGGGAAGGTAAAGGCAACTTCGACACCCTGGCTCGCATGGCCGCCAGCCTTGGCTTCGAAGTACGTTTGTTCACCGCTGATGGCAGACTTCTGACGTTTGCCATGGACGCCCCTCACATCGGAGAGCAACTGTACAGGTATCGGCGCGAAGTGCTGAGGAAGTCCGCGAAAGCGTTCGTCAAGCCGACACTCTCACGAGACGCTATCGCAGCCATAGAACAGGCCCCAGAATTCGTACGGTTTAGCAGCGTGGAGCAATATGCGCGTGATCTGACGTTAAGACTTGGACTCATCAAAAAGTTAAATTAACAATTGAGCCGCCAATTCGTTAATTCCTGCTCAATTTGACATTCGGCGGTAATCATCTGATAATTCGCTCTTATTCGACGCTTTCGAGATTTTATATCCACGACCCTTGACAGAAAGCGGACGAATACCCACGTTTCACCCTTAAGGTTACTGCGACCGCATTAACTTTTCCCGCTCAGGCATCCTGGCGAACTCGACGACGAAGCTAGTCGCTAGGCGCGCGTGTGCGGGACTTCCGATGACGAACTGACAAATCAACGATTAACGAAACGACGAACAAAAGAAGGAGTCACCACCATGCCCAGAGCAACTAGAGAGAAGGTTATTTGTTATGAGTGCTACCTCGCCGAGCCAAGAACGCAAGTTTAGCTTTTGTGAAGCTAACGCGATCAACGAACCTAATTGGAAATGCCCCTACCCGCTGCCGATTGACGAATGGATTGCTCTGTTTAAAGAGCACCACGAGCGATCTTCGAAAGACGGCTATTGCATCGTCCCTGGCGTAATCGCGAAAGACAAGTTCGGGAAGCGTCGGTGCGAAGCAGATGCTATCTCGCTCATCGATGCCCTCTTCTACGACATCGACGGAAAACAATCACTCGAATCGTTCTTGGCCCTTGCCGAGACGTTGGGATTGAAGTGCTTCGTTTACACGACCCACTCGCATAAGGCCGCGAGTACCGAGCTTGACGCTGACAAGGTTATGACGTGGGTCCGCAAGAATTGCGCGGGCGTTATCGAGCCCAAACAGCTTACGCGGGTACACATCGAAGCGTATCTGAGAGCGCACAACAAGACCCACTTGCTCACTGCTGGCTTCGACTTCCCAGCACAGTTCGATCCGAATGACGAGCGCTACTACTGCTCGCGGAATGAAGAGAACAAGGCGGTCCTCGTCGTCCATCACGACCCAATTGATAAGTTCCGTGTCGTCTTTCCGCTGCTGCGCCCGATTTTGATCGACAAGCTTGGCTTCACCAACAAGGAACGCAAAGCGAAGTACAAGCAGATTTATGTGAGCGTCGGACGCGCGAATGGTCTGAACTTTGATCCTGCTTGCGCGGACCCCTCTCGCCGCTTCTACATGCCGAGTCATAGGCCGGGGGCCGAATTTCTCACCCAGCAGTTCGAAGGTGACTTGCTCGATTGGGAAGACGAAGAGCGCTTTCCGCGCATCGAGTCGGAGCAGAAGAGCACCAGCACTAAGAGTTCACATGGCGGCAAGGACGATGCAAAAGCCGACTACAAGGCGGTTCAAGACAGGTACGGCAAAGCCATTAACTTGTACGCCACGTGCGTCGAAGGCTTCGATGTTGAGAGCCTTCTCGCCGAATGCCTTCCCGACGAAATGATCCGGTCGGATCGCAGCAACGGCAGCGGCTTCCATGTCGAATGTCCGTTCGACTCCGAGCACACCAAAGTAGGTGGCACGGGCACTTACTGCACAAACGACAACGGTAACGGGCAATGGACCATCCATTGCTGCCACACCTGCAAAGATCGTTACGGCGACCGTCTTGAGTACCTCGCACAATATATCCGGGCGGGCTACATCACAGCGGAAGACATCGAACGCGCGATGCCAGATAAGCCTGACTTCGAGGCGCTGATCGATGAAGCTTTGCTAGCGTTGGCCGCCGTCGATAAGGCCAAGGAACCCAAGTTGTGGACGGAGAAAAAGCTTGCCGCTTTCGACCTGATCACCGACTCGGGCCTGTCTATCGATGAGCAAGATGCTTGGTTGTATAAAGTCTGCGCGGCTATAAAAGCGAAAGATACAGATTGCAAGGTTGACTTAAAGCCGAGCTTCAAGCGCTACCGCAAAGAAAAGCATCAACAAAAGATGGCAGGAAAGAGTGCTCGTCGTGCAGAAGCCAGCGCGGCGTCGGGCAAGGTGACTTTCGCCAATTCCCAGTCGAGGCCATTTACGGACACTGCGCAAGAACTGCACGCGGCTTTTCACCGTGCGAACGAGGCGGACCCGCACGTTTTCAACGTCGGTGTAGGTCTAGTCCGCACAGAACAGAACGCTGAAAAGGGGCGCATTGAGGCACAGGAGTGCACCAAGGATGTTTTCGGGCATGAGTTGAACAAGATCGCGGATTTTTGTTGGACCGACGACAAGGGCGAATTCAAACACGACGCGGTGCCCGAAAAGTTCGTGAAGCACCTTTTCAACGCGCCGCCGGAAGTTCAGAAGTTGCCGTTTCTGAAGTCGATTGCTTATGCGCCAACATTCGCGGCAGACGGATCGCTCATCAACAAACCGGGATTTTATCGCGAGTCGGGTCACTTGTACGCGCCGCCTGCATCCATGCAGCCCGTGCGTGACGTTGCTGCCGTGCCAACTGACGCTGATGTGGCGCTTGCTAGGGCGCTACTAATGGAAGCGTTTTGGGATTTTCCGTTTAATGATGGTGAAGAGGTACCCCACGACTGGTTTGGGACCGACGACCCGGTTGTGAAGTTGTCCATCGGGAAAGCGTCGCGGGCAAACACGTTTGCGAAATTGCTCTTGTTCTTCGCGCGTGAAATGATACCCGGCAACAAGCCGCTGTTTGCTGTCGATAAGCCCACTTCCCGCATCGGTTCGCAGCTTATGGCAAAGGTGGTCAACCTCATTACATCGGGCGACGATCCGCCGAACGTGCAAGTGCCCGCGAACGATGAAGAGTGGACGAAGACTGCGCTAACCTATCTTCTCGCGCGCGTCGGCTACATCGTTTTCGACAACGTGGTCCACACGGTCAAGGGCGCGATGCTTGCATCCATGCTCACCGGCAAAATCAGTGGTCGTATGCTCGGAGTCAACAAGGCGGTCGAAGGCGCTTGGAACGCCACCACCGAAGTCAATGGCATCAATCTCGTCTTTGACCGAGAGATTGCCGAGCGCACGATATACACGTTGTTGGACCCCCGCATGAAGGACCCGACGAAGCGGACGAGCTACCGCCACGCCGATCTGGAAGACTGGGTTAAGAAGAACAGATCGGACCTGATCTGGGCTTGTCTTGTCATCATTCAAAACTGGATCGCCAAGGGTAAGCCTCAAATGGACGACCCGAAGCGCACCCTGGCAGGGTTTGAGCCCTACTGCCGCATAATGGGCGGGATGTTGGATGCCGCAGGCATCGATGGCTTTAACACCAACCGCCATCTGATCCGCATGGACTCGAAATTCGACGATCTGGACGCGTTCGTCGAAGAGTGGCTCGAAGTGTTTGGTACCCAGACTGTTGTGCCTGGACACATTCAGGACACCGAGGTCCGTAGTCCCAATCGTCGCGCGAAGGGTGACGCAACAAGCCTGGCAATCTTGCTGCTCGACATGTCCGACGAGTGCGATCTGGGCTTGTTCAACAGCAATAGCAAGTTGGGAAGCTTGGGTTCGAGAATCGGCAAGAACGTCCTGTTAAAAGCGCTCGGACGGGTATTTGAGTATAATGGCCATGAATACGTCCTTGAGCGTGACGGGCGCGGTTATCGCTTGAACCCACAGCGCGGCGCGCCTCAACTTGAACGGTGGCACACAGCCCGCATTCGCCCCGGGTTCGAGGACGTATTGCGTAGCGAGAGAGGGGCGACGTAAGTCGTTCCGTCTTGCAGGGTGCAGGGTGAAGGTCGTTTTCTACCTAGGTTTGGAACTTTTTATTTTTTTTCTCTGAAGCACAAAAAAGATAAAAATGTCCAAGCCCATCTTTGAAGGGTTGTCACCCTGCACCCTGCAAGAGCGGCGGGGACCCATTAACTTTTTCGACCATAGGGCACCCTCTCGCCAGCTTGGCTCATATGCTCACCGGCTTCGCCCGCGTACCGCCCAAACGCCTAATCCCTGCTCGCGCTCGGGCTGAAACTTGGCGAGCGGCTTGCCGCCCCCGCCACCCCGCACGCCCTCACGAGGCGCGCAAAGCTAGAACCTTTGCCCGGCGATTCGACGATTCAGCCGCAATCCCCCTGAAGTCCCGCTTGCGCTGCTCTGACAACACCGTCGCCTCTAAGGCCACCGCAAGCTGCTCGAACCAAGAGTTCATGCACCAACGAAGGAATCGGCCCTGTAGGCTCTTCAGCGGAATCGTGACCGCCTCAGGCGACGAAGCCCATTCGCGCCGGTTGCCTTTCACGCGCTGCCTGAAAAGGCACGCATTGATGAACTGCCGGTCCTGCTTGCCACCGCCGCCGGGGCCGCGCGGGATCAGCGGTTCGACAATCGCCCATTCCGCATCAGTGAGGGCGTACCCGTCTGCTAGGCTTACGCGAGCCACCGGCACGGCTTCCCTCAAATCAACGGTTCGCCGAATCGCCGCCGCCGACCCGACGGGTAGCGTTTCCGCTGAAACGCCAAGCGCTTTCGCTACAGCCGCCCAATTGATCGACTCATCGCCTTCAGCTTCGCGCTGACTACTCTTCACATTCATCGCTTTACTCACATTTCTTGCCGCCAACGACAGTTTTCAGACCTCGGAACCCGGCAGCTACGCCTTACGCGAGACCCGAATAGGGGTCCGTCTCCGAAGGGAACGGGTGGGTCTCGTCTCTACGGCGATCCGGCGACCAGTCGTCTCGGGGTATCGCCAATTGGACAGACGAAACGCCGAATATCGAATCGCCGCTCCAATTCCATATATGGGAATGATAGTCGGAAATAGAAGGCATTATTGACTCCATTTGTCTATGCCGCTTTATCGCCGCGACAATTCCCTCTATATTCGACTATGCAATTCACGCATATCGGGGTAAAAAGCACATGCGTCGCGCCTATCTGTATTGCCGTGTTAGCTCAGCCGCCCAAGTCAAAGAAGGCGAATCGCTTACTGTCCAACAAGAGCTTGGCGAAGCCATCTGCAAGCTCGAAGGATTGACGCTGGCTGGCATCTTCGTAGAGGAAGGGGTATCGGGCTCTAAGCCCCTCGCAAGCCGCCCTGAGGGTTCTAAGCTCGTTGCAGCGCTTCAGCCGGGTGATGTGGTGATTGCACTTCGCCTTGATCGCGTTTTCCGCAACGTCGCAGACGCAGTGACGACTTTGGCTGACTTCAAGCGCCGTGCCGTCGCACTCTATCTGAAGGACGTAGGCGGGTTCGTGTCGGGTGACTCGGTTGGCGAACTGGTGTTCTCGATAATGTCCGCCACGGCAAGCTTTGAACGCTCTCGGACGCGGGAACGCATCGTGGAAACGAAGGCTTCGCTAGCTCGCCAAGGGCGCTATATGGGCGGGGATGTGCCTTTTGGCGCACGTTTAGTAGAGCGCGACGGCGAACGCTATGTCGAAGCCGATACTGAGGTTATGACCACATTGCGCAACCTACACGCCAAAGGCTACAGCACCCGACTGATTGCTGGACACTTCGCCCAACAGGGCATCGAGGTTAGCCATCATGCTGTTGCTCGTGCGCTAAAACGGCTAGCAGCCTAGCGGCGTTCGCCCACCCGCAACGCCTGCGGGTCGCGCGAGTGACTCACTTCATCACGACAAACCAACGAAGCCATCGAATCCGCGACACACAACATGCTGTCTGCCGTCCGATGCTGCTTGCTCCCGACAGAAGCATCACACACACCCTCCCCGTCAAAAGGCAGGGCACAGGGGACCCCAAGGGGTATACCCATGTCCCCTTTTCGAATATAAGACCGGGTCCGCCTTCAATCGGTGCCAATTCGCAGTTTAAATCACGAACCCCCTTGACAAATACGAAATAGACACCATCTACCATTTAGGTGGCGGGGCGGCACTTTTCTAAGTGACAATTCATATTGATGCCAACCTCGCTGCTATTGGAACAACAATAGTAGGCGCTATTCGCGCGCGTAGCAGGGAAATGTTACATGGGAAGTAAATCATACGTATTCGGCGGAGAGCCGCTCAGCTTTGCACGCAACTTAGCCAATTTCGCATTCGCGGAGCTAATCGGAGCTAAAGCAACTGGTGTGCCATTCGGCGTCATGCATGATGACGGCGTCCCCTGCTTGATATTACCTATGGTCCCGTACAGTGGTGAAAAGTTGACGATCATCGTCTTCTACGATCCGAATAGCCGCTTGAGTTTGAGAACGCTATTCAGCGAAAACGAATATCACTTAGTAGCCCAGTGGCGGAAGTACTGTCGGGCGTTTGTGATTGCTCAAATTGACCCACTAACGGATCACGGCCCAGTGGTTCTAGACCATGGCGCTACGCGGAACGCCGCTTCGTCGCTCGGCAAACCCTACAACGGCGTCGCAGCGCCGGATATGCTTGCTCTCGATGCAGCGCTAGGGACCAAACTGAAGTATGTGCACGAAGAGCGGTGGTCGAAACTCGCCGCTTTCGACGGCCACTAAACCAGCAACCTTGTCTTGCAGTATAAAGAATTGAAAGTCAGAGACGCGCGCCACATGCGGCCAAAGCCTACTAGCCGATCAAATCAATACCCATTTTCGTCTTTTGACTTCATTTGGTTCGTATAGCAGATTTTTCTATATTCATAGTTGTCACTATGCACACCATCGCAATGCCGTTGGATTTCCGTCGGAACATCCATCGATGCAATCGCAGATCGAGCTTCGCGCTGGTTGCGTTCACAAATCTCTCGATACTCGTAGTTAGAACGGTGTACGCTTGCACACCGTTCTCGAATATCTATTTCCGGTGATTCATAGCCACGCTTAACCGTTTCCGATTGACCGACCAACGTTGGCTTCACGGGCGCACTCTTCCTGGCAAGCATAAATCGTTGCACTGCCGCAGAGTTTGCGCCAGCAGACTTTTCAACGAAGCAGAGCAACATCTGATCGCCGTTCCCAGCGGCTTCTTCCCCGCAGTCGCGGACATTGCGCTCGTCGTTGGTAAGTTCGGTATCCAAAAGAACCCGCCCAGCACTCTTCATTTTGTTTAAATAAGAGATAGAGTTATCTCGCGCTCTCGCGACCCAATCAAGCACTTCGTGGTCCAGAGAAATCGAGGCGGTTAGGTAGCGATTCTCGGCCACGGTTCCGTCGTACACGGCAACAAAATACTCTTCAGCGCAGAATTGCGCGCGCTTCTGCTTCAAGTCACCAATGGCTGCTTTTGCGCTCCGCCTGTCTGAGCCATAAAGGTTTTCACTGCTTTGAATATCGTCTATGGCCAGACCAAGCTTCTGTATGTTCTTCGTATGCTCAAGACGTTTTCCGAGTGTTCGCCCGTCCTCGCATAGCTTCGCCATTTCAGTGAGTGTCCAGTTGATAACCTGGCTTCCTATTCTTGGATTGCTGGCGACTTCGGACCACTTTCCGTCTAGCTGCGCTCCATTCACAGTCAGATTGGCGAGGTGCTGTGGCGCGAGGCTTCGTACGAGTCGAACACGGTAACCGTAGCCGATGACGCCTGCTATGAGGGCTGCAATGAGGAGCCCACCACTGCACCAAATACGCCAATTGACCACCGACGATGAAACATCAATATCGCGGCTATAATCCCGACGCCCAAAACTCATGACCTTACCCACACCGTTTCCGCAATTCTTTTGTGCAGTATAGACAGGAAAAATTAAGGTACTGTTTATCGACGCCTGCGGGCCTTCCGAGGATAAGGCAGCTATCAGCCGCACGCTTGAGGCGCGGGCTGCGGACGGAAGTCTATGGGCGACCGATTGCGGTGCAAATTCTTTGAATAATATGATCTGTGCGGATCATGGGTTGTTAACTCGAATGTGGCACGGTCCCTTGAAGATCAGTTTACGTTCACATGGTAGCCGCTGCTATGTATCCGTCGGAAGCGTACCCATACGTTGTGGCTGGCAGCGTGTTTTTTGCGGCGCTACTCGCGTCCGCATTCCTACGTTGGATTTCGCGCACCATCGTCCACCCGTTTGCAGTGGCAATTTACAATGAGAACAAGAAGAAGAACCCATCAGAAGAGTTTGGCCCCTCACACACTATCGGTGCTTGGGTCGGGCTCTTGATCCTCACGGGCATATTTGGGGCTGGGATCATCGGAGCATTGAAGCCCGATTCAGCGTCGTCTAGCAGCGATGCCGAAAGGCTCGCAAAAGGCTATTTCGGAATGCAAGTCATAAACTGCTACCAGATGTCAGACTTCGAACTAATTGCCAACGAGACCAAGTGCAAAGACGCTCTGAAGCGAGTTCGAGGCTACTAGACAGATGAGGCATAGAATGCTGCGTATCGCTGTGCCCATTCTGTTTATCTGCGCCGGGAGTCCAGCGCGAGCTTTCGATAGCAGCGATCTTGACGCCTTCATTGAAGATAACGGGGGTCGCGGCGCTCGTTCCGGCTATGAAAGCATAGGCCCGTCACCCGAAGAAGCGGCGAGAGCCGACTTCAAGCGTGAACTCAACGAACGGCTTGAGCGAGACGGCGCGAGGAACTGCGCTAACATGAACGCCTTCGGCGGCGTTGCGGCGGAAATGGATTGCCGCAGAATGTACCGGTGGGACTGAGCTATCCGCCATACATCCCCGCTAAAATGTAGCCGACGAATTAAAAGAATGCCGTCGCAAGAACCAGCACGACCGCTAGGATCAAGCGCCCGACAATTCTAACCCCTAACGGCGACTTCACTGGCGCGTTGGAGCTTGCGGTCTGCCAATCGTGTCTGCCCCGCTTGGAGTTGTGCCGCTTGTGCTTCCAAGAGAATGAACGACCTGCGGAAGCGAAAAGCCACGCATTTTTCCTTCGCCCTTGCGAGACACCACGCGTTAGCTGCGGCTATCCCAGCCTATTGCCCTGAAGCACTCATCGAATTTCGGTAGCGTCTCTTTGACGAACACACCAAGCCGCTCCTTCAAAAGTGCGATGCACCTTTCCTGATCAAACTCACTCTTAAGCTCGCCTTTGCCCAATAGTTCACTGCTGGCAAGGGTCTTCCATTTGTCGGTAAGCCTCTTAGCGCCACGCTTGATTTCAGGCTGGGCAGCTTTGAAATAGGCTTCTCTAAACTCCTTCTCACCCGGCCCCAAGATCAACATAACCTGCACGTGATCCACCACAGCCTTTATCTCCACCAGGAGTATTCTCTTTGTTGTGGTCCATCCCGCTCCGCTTTTGATGCCCGGCAGCGTTTCCCACTGCTCTACAGCGAACCGAGTCATAGTTCGCAGCGAATCATCTTGGATGAGTCTGATTGCCTGCGTTGAAACTGCTCGTCCTATCTCGTCTGCTCGCTCCTTAATCGCCTCACCCAAGCTGCCAAGCTCATCCGGTCGTTGCTCCGTTAGGTATTCCAAGGCTTCTCTGTGCCGTTGCCAAAGCGCCTGAGCAATCGCAGCCAACTCTTCGTCTTGCATGACATTCCTCCGCAGCATCGCCGCATATGCCCGCAACATTGACACGGCCAACCTATCAGCCGCTGCCTCCGAGAGCACTGCTTCTATCGCTTCGATGACTTCATCATATGAGATTGCCCTCCAAACCGGATCGGAAGGCTCCGCGCCATCTGGCGTCAAGAAGAAGTATAGATGCGCCCATTCACCGCCTGCCGTTGGCCAGCGCGCTTCTACCGCTTCTCGATAACGCTCAAGCTGACCTTTGCTCTCAAGGGCATCTATCTTTAGTTCAAAGACGAGAACAAGACGCTGCTCGGCGAGCGTGACCAGTAAATCGATGCTGCGCCACTCGCGGCGAACCTCGACGTTGTCCAAATCCATCAGATGCAAACGCAGCCGTGAAAACTTCTGTGATGCGCCAGACCGCGCGAGCAGCGTATCGATCAACGCGCGCAAAAACTTGTCCCCGAAGCCGTGGGGTCGATAGGGATCGAGCATCGATGCGAGAAAGTTTGCGTGTCTAATTTCGGCGCGCTCGACACCTAGTGCTTCGAACGGACAATAGACCGAAAGGGCCTGTTCCAACTTCCTGAAATCACTGTCTTCGAGAACCAGCGCTTCCAACTTTTCCTTCATCAGCGTATCGCCCAAATCAGTCATCAAGCCACCCGTCTCAGCATGAACGTCTCGCCGTTGTCTGTTGAGGACAGGTGGCCAAGGCGCGCGAGGGCAAGGATCGTGAGGGCGACGCGCTTTTCGATCTGCTTGCCTTGCGAGAAGGTGCGGGCGATTTGTGCGATGGTCATGGCATCGGAGGCGCTGGCGAGCACGCCCATCACGGCGGCGGTCTCGGCTAGCTCGTTGCCCGTGGGGAACTTGGGCTTCAGTTCTTGCAGATCGTCATCAAGCTCAAATGCCGATTGCCGGGCCGCCGTGCGCTCTTCATGCCGCGCGCGTCGCCGCTCTTCTTCGAGACGTGCCCGCTCAACGTCTGAACCAAAGCGCGGAATCTGGTAGTCGGGGCGTAGCCACTTGACCTTGCCAGCCTTCTCTTCTTCGGCGCGTTGCTTATTCAGCGCCACGAGACGTTCAAGGATTTCCTCATCCGAGAGCGTCGCGGGCCAACCGTATGCATTGAACACTTCGCCATCCAGCTTGTCATGAAGCTCTTTGAGGATGAGAACCAGGCCTTCCTGTTTGATGCGCTCTTCATCTTCCGTCCATTCGTGCGGCTGCACGTCTGGTACAGGCATACCCAAGGGCGCGGACCCATAACGCGTTTCATCAAGAGCCTGTCGAGGACGACTGTAACCCACCCTTACCGTCAATTTTTCTAGCACGTTGTACATTTGCGTCATCGTCAGACGTGGGTGCTCAATTTGCCGCGCCTTGCGATGCGCATCAAGCTCTTCCGCAATGGTGCGAATTCTGGACTTGTCTTCGTCGGAGCAGTCTGGAAACGGAAACGGATCGAAGCACCGCGACTTTGAGTAGCGTGGGTCATTGCCAACGCCCAGCCAGCCCCCGGCCCGCAATGCCCACAGCAAGTGGGGCTTCGAGGACAAAATACCCAGCGGGTAGGCATCATCGAACGCGAACGCTACGATCATATGATCTGGAAGAGTCTGTCCGTCGATAAACTGAAAGTGCCTATGCTTCGTGGTCTCGGTTGTAGCAAAGTAGCGCGTAAGTCCCACAAGGGCAGGCCTAAAATCGCGCCTAGGTTCGGCAAACAACCACCATCGATCCCGGTAGGAAGCGCGATTGTTTGTTGCGCGCACCGGCTGGACAGTTTCTAGAATGCGCTGATACGATTTTGGGTGACGTGTTCTGGCCTCGTCTTGAGACATATCGAAGAAGTCAACAACCCAACGCTGGCGGCCAGGAACAATTAGATCGCGACCATTCAGGTAGCGCTTCACGACAGGCTTCTCCTGAGGGCTTTCTAGAAGCTTCGATGCCTCAACCCCTTCGAGCACGAAGCCCCTACCGGCAAGCAGCATCCCGTTGTTGCTTAGCCCTTGATTGCTTCGTAAAGCTGCACAACTTGCAACGTCTGCGCCGATTGTCAGATCGGAATTGATCGTGCCCGTCTTGATTGCAAACTCTATTTCCGGCTGGTCCGTGTCCAGCTTCGTCTCTCGGGTGACTTCACGAACGACACCGATATGGCGTCCTGCTTGAGCCACCGTCATCGCGATCCGCACCGACGCGGCGTTGTCGGTCGCTTTGGTCCAAGGATGATCGCCAATCGCAAGTATTAGCGAGACTGGTTTCTTTGCTTGCAAGCAGTCGCTGACTACACGACGGTTGAAAACCTGTGTGATTGAGTTCGTTGTAACCAATCCGAAGCGCTTGACCTTTTCGCCCGCGACTAGCTGTGCAGCACGTAGCCACCAGTACATGACGAAGTCGGCAGAGCCTGAAATTTCTGGATAGACCGCTTCTAGCGCATACAAGTAGGGTTGCCCTAATGCATCCCGCATCGGCTCGCCCTTACCGATGAAGGGCGGGTTGCCGACGATGAATTCAGCCTCAGGCCATGCAGGGCGCTTGGCATTTGGAAGCACCTCTACTGATTGCCCATCGCACCTTTCAACTTTTGGCAGCGGATAGTTGTCCCACGTCAGCACTGCATCGTAGCCAGCGGGGCGGCCAAAGTTGATGTTCTTGAAATCGCGCAGGATCGGCTCATTCGGCATACCACCCTTGGTGCGGAAGTGCCATTGCAGATAGCCAAGCCAAATTACGAGTTCCGCAATTGCCGCCGCGCGCGGGTTGAGTTCGAGCCCCAAGAACTGGTGCGGGTCCACCGAATGCTTATCGAGCGCCAGCGCTTCCTGTCCGCCTAGGTCCGCCAGCGCTTCGAGCACTTCGCCTTCCAGGCGCTTCATCAGTTCCATAGACACGTAGAGGAAGTTGCCGGTGCCGCACGCGGGGTCCAGCACGCGCGTGTTGCATAGCTTCTCATGATAGCCGCTGACGACCGCGATTGCTTCCTTCTGCTTACCCTCTTCCTTCAAACGCTCGGCAGTCGCCTGCACCTGTGCCCACTCTTGGCGCAGCGGTTCCATGACCGTGACCACCACGAGCCGTTCAACGTAAGCGCGCGGCGTGTAGTGCGCGCCAAGGCGAGCGCGTTCCTTCTCGTTCAACGCTTGCTCTAGCAGCGTGCCGAAGATCGCAGGCTCAACCTCTTTCCAGTTGTACTTGGCAGCAGCGGCAAGTTCGCCAATTTCTTCGCGGCGAAGCTCAAGCGCCTTGGCGTTTTTGAAGAGCTTGCCGTTAAACCGCTTCACCTGTTTGCGCAGCGCGTAGGCAAAGTCGCCCTTGTCCATCGCCGTCCAAAGTTGTTCGACCATAGGCACAAACTGATTGGAGTCGCGCGCGGCCTCTTCCAACAGTCCTTGGAAGCTCTCGGCAGGTAGAAGCTCAACGTCTTCGGCGAACATCGTGAAAAGGCAGCGCATGAGGAACAGCGCCACGTCTTCCGCATTGTGCCCGCGCTTTTCGAGCCCCTTCGAGACTTCGGCAAGCCGGGCCGCAATCTCGCGCGTGACCTTGGCGGACTGGCGCGCGGGGTCCAGCGAGGTCGGGTTTTCCCAGATCAGCTTGAGGCGTTCGCGTATCTTGGGGTCTTCCAAATCCTTCAGATAGATTCGGAACCCTTGCCGGTCTGGAAACTGCGCATAGTTTTTACCCTGCCCCGAGAAGTCGGCATAGACTTCGATGCAGTGACCCACGTCGCAGACGAGCACGAACGGCGGCCAGCCGTGGCTCGTGGGCAGGGCTCGCGCGTACTCTTGCGCTTGATGCCGCGCGCTGATCATGAGTTGATCCCATGCGCGATTGGCGCTGCGCTCGCCGCGCGGCTTGTAGTCGGGCACGAATAGATCGGGCTGCCCGGCAACCTTCAGTTCCTTGGGTCTGCCCTTCTCGCGGCTCTGCTTGGCTTCCATGACGAAAGCGCCGCGCTTGTAGAGGTCAATACGTCCCGGCGCAGTCGAGCCGTCCTGTTCCTTGAACTGCACCCCGCGCTCGAAGCAGTAATCATTCAACTCGGCATCTTCGCCCTTCGAGGGGTGCGGCGGCTGCACTTCGAGAAGGCGGCAGAGTTCCATCGCGAACATCTGGAAGTTCGCGCGCTCAGCCCCGCTGGACGCAGCCCAGCGCTTGATGAAGTCTTCTATCGGGGATGCATCTGCGGTCGTGATCATGACCGCACCTTAGCGAAGTTCACGAGCCCGAAAAGGGGAAAAAGATCATGTGGATTCAGGGCTATCAGTGTTCGTCTCTACAGTAGAGGCTGTTAGGCTCTAAGCCCGGCACCCAAAGGATGAACCATGGCTGATGTTACCCGCGCGAGAACTGGCGAGCTTCTGCGCAAACTCTTCGAGATTCTAAAGGCTGAGCCGGAAGGGCTTCCTGCGGCTGAGGCACTGGAACGTCTTGCAGGTTCCGTGACCCTCTCTGAGTACGAGGCGGGCGTTTATGACTCCGGCAGTCGCAGGCTAGAGCAGATCGTGCGATTCGCGACCGTCGATTGCGTCAAGGCCGGATGGCTCATCAAGCACAAGGGCACGTGGGCCGTCACCGATCAGGGCATAAAGGCTTACAACGAAATCACTCAACCGGAGGCCTTCTACAAAGAGGCCGTGAGGCTCTACCATGTCTGGAAAAAGCGACAGGTAGCAACGCCCAATGTCACTGCCGAGGCTTCTGAGATTTTACCCGACGAACCCGAAAAGGCCCCCAGCATCACCTTTGAATTAGCTGAAGAGCGGGCGTGGGCCGAAATTGAATCATACGTCACCGCGATGGACCCGTATGAGGTTCAAGACATGGTGGCGGACCTACTTAAAGCCATGGGCTACTATCCCACGTGGACTTCGCCACCGGGAAAAGACGGCGGTCTGGACATCATTGCGCATCCCGACCCGTTGGGCACTCGTCCCCCTCGCATCAAGGTACAAGTGAAGCGCCAACAGCAGCGCATTAGCCGAGAAGGCTTGAGCGCGTTCCTCGCGTTGGTCAACGAAGAGGATGCTGGCGTGTTCTTCTGCACCGGCGGCTTCACCAAGGATGCAGAAGACTTCGCGCGTTCGCAGGAACGGCGAAAAATCAGACTGCTAGACCTTGAGCACTTCGTTGAGCTTTGGATCGAGCATTATTCGAAGCTAGACAACCAAGCGCGCGAGCGACTGCCTCTTACGCCGATCTATTTTCTGACGCCGAAGGACTGAGCCTGAAAACGATCTGTTCGCTGTTTGACTGACCCGTCGGGGGCACCAGAACCACAGGCACGGTTTGAAAAACACACGCTGGCGTTCACAGTCTCGTCCCCTTTGGTGACCTTGGACTAGCGGCATTGGCTCTAGCTATCGTAGAGACGCGATGAGATGATCAAATCGAAGGCACTTGCCAATAAACTCAATAATGGGTATAAACCCGTGCATGGGTGATTCTTCTAACGGGCACACCGCCGCCCGATTGGCCTTACTGGCACGACTACTGGACCAGATAGAATCTGACTTGGGCCTACCGCTCACGCGTGCACTGATTTCAGTCGCTCTCAAACCAGGTTCGTCAATCAACGATCTGGCAGATCAGTTGAATGTTCCTCAGCAGACTGCGAGTCGATACATCGCGGTTTTGCAGGGACGATATGAGTCACCCAATGGCTCTATCGATACGCGCGCACCTTTGGTTTCGTTAGAGATAAGTCAGAACGATCCAAGGAGGCGCGCTTTGTTTGTAACCCCCGAGGGCAAGAAGCGCGTGGCCAAGTTACTCGCAGCAGACTTGAGGGGGGTATGATTAAAGCTCCGGCTTCCGCGAACTTAACGGGATTGACGCTACCGAACGACTGGATTGTGAAAAAGCCTTTGACGCCTACTTCAGGCGCAACCGGTGGGACGTTCTCGAATGCTTATGTGGTTTCCAAGGACGGAGACGAAGGCTTTCTGAAAGCTTTCGATTTTTCCGACGCGTTTCAATCCGCAAATGTGATTGATGTGTTGAATAAGCTTACGGCTGCATATGCATACGAACGCGACTTGCTGCTCTATTGCAAAGAGCGCCGCCTCAAAAAGGTTGTCGTAGCCACCGAGCATGGGGACGTTCAGGTCCCTGGTTATGACCCTATGAACGGCCGCGTGTTCTATCTGATCTTTCACTTAGCCGATGGAGACATGCGGCGGCAAATTTCTCTAAGCGGACGCTTCGACGAAAATTGGTGTGTGCACGCACTGCACGACGTGGCCGTCGGAATGTTCCAAGTGCACCGTCAAATGATTGCCCACCAGGACCTCAAGCCGTCGAATGTTCTCGTTTTCGGAGAAGAATGCCGTATAGCGGACTTTGGCCGCGCGTCACGGAAGGGGTATCAGGCTGTTCACGACGACTACAACGTAGCCGGTGACTTAACCTACGCTCCTCCCGAACAGCTTTACGGGTACCTCGACCCAGAATGGACTATTCGGCGCTTTGGCTGCGACCTCTACATGCTGGGCAACCTTACGACCTTCATGTTTACGGGAAGCAATGTCACGACCCTCCTTTTTGATCGCTTAGACCAGCAGTTTCATCCTGCCAATTGGGCTGGAACCTACAGCGAGGTTCTGCCTTATCTTCTGGCATCCTTTGGACAGGTTATGAAGGACGTACGCTTGCAACTGAACGGATGTGCTTCTCGCGAAGTTGAAGCGATCATCAGCGAGCTATGCCACCCGGATTTGGGTAAGCGTGGTCATCCAAAAGGGCTGGGAAAGTCTAATCAGTACTCTCTAGAACGTTATGTTTCGCGCCTAGACATACTTCGCGCGAAAGTCGTGATGGAGTCTAGGAGAGCGAGCAAGCTAAAATGATTACCTCACCCTCCACCGCGAAGAGACTTCTAATTCCGCGTTGGCGTTCGTTCGCCGACACATTAGCTTCTGGGGAGTTGGCATCCCCGAAGGACAGCAGAAAGATCGCAGCAACGTCCTCCAATCAAGCCGAACTTCTACGTAGGAAAGATCGTTGGCACCACGCCCCATCAGAAATTACAGCCGCCGAGCTTGTTGAGTCAGCGATAATCTTTGGAGCCGAAGAGCTTGCGTCCAGTGCCGCTCAGTTTCTCACGAGTGTTCACGCGAACGTAACGCCTCTCGTGCGTAGACAATCACAGCAACTGCTATGCCGACTTCATCAGGGGACCGCGCAACCTGATAGCGCTTTTGAAGCACAGCACCCGTCGGTGCGGGAACAATTAAAGGATGCTCCTGACAACCCAATTCTCTGGGTTGAGCTAGCGCTAAGACAACTGACTACCGGCGCTAATGATAATGCAGTTAGAAGTATGCGCACTGCATTGCAACTCGCGGCGGACAATAGGTTTGTGCTGAGGTCAGCGGCGCGTTTATTCAGTCACTTGCGCACGCCAGACGTTGGGTATCAACTACTTCGCCGCTCTCCGGCGACGGAGTACGACCCTTGGCTCATGTCCGCTGAAATAGCTCTCGCTGCGAGACTTGAGAAACGACCGCAGTTTCTTCGAAAAGGCTTGGGAATACTTGACTCGCATTTGGGCGGTCGGCTTGATTTGAGCGAACTCGCGGGCGCAGCCGCCACGACGTTCTTGGATGGGAACATTCCGAAGCGTCAAGCTAGGCTGTTGTTTCAGCAGAGCTTAACTGTCCCGACTGACAGCGCCGTAGCGCAAGCGGA
The DNA here is from genome assembly GCA_964587445.1 of uncultured Hyphomicrobium sp. Classification (GTDB taxonomy): domain Bacteria; phylum Pseudomonadota; class Alphaproteobacteria; order Rhizobiales; family Hyphomicrobiaceae; genus Hyphomicrobium_B. The sequence continues at coordinate 41,746 of CAZPLQ010000004.1, read as the reverse complement.
ATGGGCGTCTCAAGCTGTTGGGGAACGATTCTTTGAAATCGATCGTGTACCGCTTTACCGCCAAGCGAAGGAAGCTCAAGCGCTGCACGCTTACAGCGTGGGCGACTACGCTGCATCACTAAAATCGGCCAAAGCTTGGATACGTGAGGAACCATATTCGAGCCGCGCTCACGCAGCGGCGGCGGCGGCGGCCAATACAATCGATGACTATTCGGAGGCCATCAGCGCCTGCGAAACCGGGCTACGGTATGACCCTAGGTCTCCTAGCTTACGTAACAGTCTCGCCTTTGCGCTGGCTTGCAGTGGCCGACTTTCCGACGCCGAGCAAGCTCTTTCCCAAATGAAATTTGCAGCGCAAGACCCTGTCAGCGACCTTGTAGCTGAAGCCAATCGCGGACTTATTGCATTCCGGAACGGAAATCTGCTTGAAGGACAGACGCTATATCAGAAAGCTATAAACGGCTTCAAAAGGCGGGGGCAGGAATTCCTCGCCACCGCTGCGCTTGCATACTATGCGCGCGAGGCATCCATCGCGCTTCATCCAAAAGCCAAAGAAATTGTCTCAGAGGCCCAGGAGTCGATCCGACAGAAGAAACATCCCGTGGCGGCGCGCGTGCTATCGCAAGTCCAAACCAAGGTTACTAGGAACAGCTAGCCAGTGTCCTTCCCCTAAGGCGGCTGGTTTGTGTATGCGACGCTCGACCGCCGTTTTCTATCCTTCGAAAGCGCGAAAGACTCCGTTCTATCCCTTTGCGGATTCTATCACCGGCAGAATGGTGGTCGCATATCCAGCCCTGGGCGCGACTATGGGTCTAGACGCCTAATCGACTAATCGCCGTTGCAACAGCCTTCGCCTCACCCACCGTCAGCCCTTCCCGCGTCACGTACACGTAGGCAAGCCTCGCGCCGCTCGCGCTCGTGACGACGAAGCCGCCGGGTATCGGATCGACGGTCCAGGGAGGCGGAAAGCGTTGGCGGATGGTTCGTTGGTCGGTCACCGAAGAGAGTTAACAGAAAAAGAACAAATAAGGAACAAAAAAGTTATCCCCGCCTCTCAGGCGAGAGCGATACTGCGATCTATGAGCAAAACTCTCATTTTCTGGCGGATCGCCTACCGAATGACCGAAGAGCAGTTTTTCGAAATGGACCACGACGGCGTTGCTGACATGGTTCGTCGATTGACTCGCGAGGACCGCGAGTCGTTACTCGACTGGCTTGCCGACAACACACCCGAGTGGACCCGGCACTAGACTTTCGGGTCATGTATTGGGTCACAAAATCTGGCACTTTGGGTCACAAGACGAAGGCGGACGAAAATTTACTTATTGATTCTATTGTGTTTTTAGGCGCTCAGAGGAAGATCAAAGGTCTGCATCCAGCCCTTGATCCAGCGCGTGCGCTGGCCGAACCATTGTGCGGCGGTGGCGGGCGCTTCTTCCCAGGTGTCGGACGGAATGACCGACACCTTGAATCCGAGCCGCGCCAGTCTCAACCCGAGGTCGGCATCCTCCGTGACGTTGAAGGCATCCCACCCTCCGGCATGTTCGAGAATGGCGCGCGAGAAATGGTTCGAAGTCCCACCCAGCGGAAGCGGCAGGCCGAGGCGCTCGTAGGCGGGTAGCATTGCGAAAAACAAGGCCGCGTATTCGAGCGTGAACTGGCGGGTGAAGAACGTGTCGGCGGGATTGTAGATATCAAGGCGCGCCTGCACGCAGCCCAGGTCTCCAAACGACGTCTGGAAGGCGCGTGCCGCCATCTTGAGCTGGCCAGGATCGGGCACATCCTCCGCATCGTAGACGGCAACAATTTCACCGGTCGCGAAGGTGAGTGCATAGTTCAGGGCGCGGGGTTTGGTGCGCGGCTCGCCGGCAGGAACGGCGAGCACACGCATGTTGCGGGCGAGATCCGAGCTGTGAAGCGCCGCGCGCGTGGCTTCGTCATCCGCTTCGGTTACGAGCAGGATCTGCAACCGGTCAACAGGATAGTCGAGACGGGCAAGGGCTTCGATGAGCTTTGCGGCCACGCCAGCTTCGCGATAGAGCGGCACGATCAGCGTGTAGAGTGGCAAAGGCGAGGGCGCTGGCGGCGTTGGAGCGTGGTGGCCGCCCTCGCCGGAGGCGGTGCGCAGCCGCCAAAGAGCTGCCAGCCGCAACAGCGTGATGAACGAAAAAGGCAGGGCAAGGATGGCGATCGCCAAAGGTTCCGCAAGGCGTGGCGCGGCGATCCAGAGTGCCAGGGCAAGGACGGCGAGCGCGACCCCGGCGTTGCGCTGGAACCGCGTGGTCAGGATATCGGCCGACATGCCCGGCCGCGCGCGGCGCAGGGTGTTGAGCGCGATGTCCAGGCGGACTGTTTCGTCCAATTCCTGCTCACGGCCGTCTGCGGGAAAGGCTTGGCCTGAGTCCTGCCCGGCGCCCTCTTGCGCCGGCGAGCCGGTGGCCGACGGGCCAGTATGCAAAAGGCCTATGTGCGGCGCATGTGCTGGCGCACGCCCGGGAATCGTGCGTTCAGTCGCTCCCAGTCCCCCTTGCACGCTTTCCCTTCCCCCACAGTTCTTGCCGGCTCCGCCGCGCCACACTATAGCCAGGGGCGCAGCGTTGAGTTAGGCGTCGAAGGTAGAAAACTGCAAGCGGCTTGCAAGGACGATCGGCTTTCAGCGCATGAGATCATTATTCTGGCGGCTATCGTGTTCTCGGACCGCGCGCGCAGGGTTGCTTGCGGGCGCGTGCTTGGTTGTGCTGGCCTTCTGTGGTTCGTCTGTGTCTTCAGCGGCAGCCCAGGAGGCGAAGGATGCGACAACAGCAGCGGACGCAGCGATCCGCAGCGCAAAGCCCGCTCCTGTCCGCACCACGCGCCGCGTGGTGATCCGCTTTCTGACCGACAGCGACTTTCCACCGTTCAATTTCTACGATGAGGACGGTGCGCTCGTCGGCTTCAACATCGATCTGGCGCGGGCCATCTGCCTGGAGCTCAACACCTCGTGCGATATCAAGAGCCGGGCCTGGAACGATCTTCTGCCGGGCCTCAAGTCGGGTGACGCCGATGCTGTCATCGCCGCGCACAAGATTACGGTGGCGACGCTGGACGAGGTCGACTTCAGCGACCGCTATTTCCACACCCCTGCTCGTTTTGCCGGCCGCAAGGGCGGCGAGGACGTGGAAGTCTCCCCCTCCGGGCTTTACGGCAAGCGTATCGCGGTTGCGCGCGGCACGGCGCACGAGGCCTATCTGAAGTCCTTCTTCCGGGACAGCCCGCTCGTTGTCTTCGAGAACGCCGATCTGGCTCGGGAAGCAGTTGCCGCCGACAAGGCCGACTATGTCTTCGACGACGGCATCTCGTTGGCGTTCTGGATCAACGGCACGCTCTCGCGCCAGTGCTGCGAGATGAAGGGCGGCCCGTTCCTCGAGCCCAGGTTCTTCGGAGACGGGCTGGCCATCGCGTTGCCCAAAGGCGACCCTGAGCTCAAGGCGCTCATTAACGAGGCCCTGCGCAAGGTCCGCACGTCAGGGCGCTTCGAGGAGCTTGTACAGCGGTATTTCCCGGTTCGGATTTACTGAGAGTGCCGTTAATCTTTGACGGCGGACAATCTTCGCACGTCAAATGCCAGACGTGTTCTTAAGACGTGGTCAGGCCAGGCGGCCGTCATCAGGTTCGGGTAAGGCAATGCCTATGAGGCCGCAGTCTGCCGTTATCGCACTTCTCATCGCGGCGTTGGTCCTTCCGCAATTCTGTGAATCGGCCTTCGCGCGCAAGGCGCACAAGTCCCACAAGTCACACAGGTCGCTGTCCGGATCGCATCGCGCCACCCACAAGTCCGCCGCCAAGAGCACAGCCGGGACGGCCGCTCAACCCTCGGTTTCCGCCGGAGAGTCCGGAACCGCAAAGCCCCGGCTGATGAGCCGTGCCGAGATTCTCAATACCGATCCGCAGCGGCTTGCCAATCTCGGCCGGCACATCATCGTCGGGTATCATCAGCTCTCGGACGTGAAAGCACTTGTCAAAGCGCGCGCGATCGCGGGCATATTCATTACCGATCACAATGTGCGCGGGCGCAAGGTGGAGGCCGTGAAGGCGGATATAGACGCGCTACAGGACATCCGGCGCGAGCAAGACCTTCCACCCCTTATCATCGCCGCCGACCAGGAGGGAGGCACGGTCTCGCGGCTCTCTCCACCGTTGCGCCGGCAGAGGTCGCTTGGCACGATCCTGGCCAAAGTGGACCACGATGAAGAGCGCCGCACACTTGTGGAGAGCTACGCGCGCACGCAGGCCGGCGAACTCGCCCGCATTGGCGTCAACCTGAATTTCGGTCCCGTCGTGGACCTCAACCTCAATCCTGGCAACCGCCGCGACGGCGAGACGCGCCTGCGCTTGCGGGCGATTTCATCCGATCCCTATACGGTAGCGAAAGTAGCCGGCTGGTACTGCGATACGCTGGCCGAATCCGGCATCATGTGCACCTTGAAGCACTTTCCCGGTCTTGGCCGCGTGACACGCGACACGCATGTTGCCAGCGCCGAGATTTCCGCGAGCGAGGGAACGCTGGAGCTCAACGACTGGGTTCCCTTCCGCCGCCTCATGGGCAAGCCCAATGTCGTCACCATGCTTGGTCACGTGAAGGTCAGCGTTCTCGACAAGACTACGCCGGCCTCCTATTCGCGCGCCATCGTGGACACCTTGATGCGCCGGACGTGGAGCCACGAGGGGCTTCTCGTCACGGACGACTTCAGCATGGGCGCCATCACGCGGGGCCAGCCCGGTTTGGGTGAAGCTGCCGTCAAGGCGCTCAACGCGGGCATCGATTTTCTTTTACTGTCCTACAGCGAGAAGCACCTCGATGCGATGTACTCGGCCTTGATCGCGGCCGACGAGGCAGGTCAGATCGCCGCGAACACGCGCGCCCAGAGCCGTGTCCGGATCGATCGCGTGTTCGCCGTGAGGCCTTGAGTATTTCACAGTTCGCCAGTGAGGAACTGCGCGCGGCCGTGGCCGAACGACCAATCCTCGTCGGTGTTCGAAACCATGGACACCACAACGTCGGACGGCTTGATTCCGCAACTCTTCTCCAGCTCTTCCGCAAGCAGGCGATAAAACAGCTCTTTTTGCGCGCGTGGACGCGGGCGGGTGGTGACCTGAAGGAAGACGACGTCCTTGGTCCGGGGGATGCCGAGACCCGTGTCCTCCACGATCATGCGCGAGGGCTTGTGCTCGTGGACGAGCTGATAGCGGTCGCCCGCGGGCACCTGGAAGGCGGCAAGCATGGCGCGATGGGCGGCGTCGAGCAGCTTGGTCAGCTCTTCGTCCGAGCGTCCTTCGATGAGATCAAATCGCAGTAGCGGCATCAATACTCTCCCGTTCGCGCCATTCCTACGGGGATGGGCGTTAGCGGGCGGCGGGAGCGATTGCAAGGTACACTTTGCAGCAGGGCAAGATGAGCCGGCCAGGAGCTTGCAGAGTGCGGGCCCGAGAGGGAGCGGGGGACTTGAGGTCTCAGCCCGTTACGCGCCGCGGCGCGAATAGACTGGCTGCTGTTTCTGCCCAACATAGCGCAGCGCCTGAAATGCCGCGTTTACGTTCTTGCTCATGGCGTCCAGGTAGGCCTTGACCTCGCGCGGGAGGTCGATAGCCGCATAGCGGTCGGGATGATAGACCTTCGAGAGGCGATGATAGGCGTCGCGGATCTGTTCGAACGAGGCGCCTTTTTCCAACCCCAACACGCGGTGAGGATCGAAATTACGGGCGTCGGGAATGAACAGGGCGGTCGCCATGGCGCGCGGCGGCGCGATCACCTTGACGTTGCGAATGTCGCCTTTGGGCACGAAGCTGCCGCCGCCTTCGAAGCCTTCGATGTAAAGAAAGGCTTCCTCGCCATCGAGTAGCTTGTGCACGCCCCGTCCGGCAGGAAGCACAGCGCGCCCCGATAGCACGCTCGCGTCCGCCATCGTGATTTCAATGGCGATCAGTGTTTCGGCGCGGTTATCGACACGGTTGCGTTCAAACATGAGACGAGCTGACGGTTGCCTGATCAGAACTTATGATGCACGAGTTGAGAAGCCTTCGTTAACATCTTGCCGCTTGGCCCGGATAAATTCATGGACGCAGCAAATCCGCAAGCCGAAAACGAACTGGTGGCGGGCCGCTCGTGTGAAGGGTGCACGATGTGCTGCAAGCTGCTCAGTATCGAGGTCCTCCAAAAGCCCCGCGGCGCATGGTGTTCCCACTGCGACAAGAAACGGGGCTGCACCATCTACGAGGAACGTCCCATCGCCTGCCGCACCTTCTATTGCGGATATAGGCGCATCGCCGGCATTGACGAGACGTGGAAGCCATCTCAAGCCAAGTTTCTAATCAACTACGAGGCGGAACACCGCCGCATCGCCATTCATGCCGAGGCGGCCCGCCCCGATGCCTGGCGTGCCGCGCCTTACTATCGCGTTATCAAGGACTGGGCGCGCACGGCGGAATCGCAGGGCGGCACAGTCGTAGTGTGGGCGGGCCCCAATGTGACGGTGGTCTCGGCGGATAAGGATTGGGAGATGGGCGCCTTGCGGGATGACCAGTACATCCTGCCGGTCGACCGGCGGGTGGCAGGCGGTGTCGCGCGCGAGTATATTGCCGTGGAGGCGGACGATCCGCGGCTCGGCCAGTCCTGAACCTACTATCCTGAAGACGTAAGGCAGCACGCAACCGTTGACCGTACTGGTGCGTCTAACCATATCGGTATGCTGTAGCTGGGCCGGCGGTCCCGGCGGCATTCGCCAATGAGGTGCAACGAAGAACCGCTTCCGAGGAAACAATACATGAAATACCTGTCCCTCCCGCTGGCAGCGCTGAGCGCCGCTTTGATTATGGCTCCGACTGCAGCGTTCAGCGAAACCGCGTCGGCTACGATCCATGCCATCTCGCCGGAAGGCATCGGCGCCGAGATCGGCAAAGCGACCATCACCGACAGCGATAAGGGCGCCGTCATTGCCATCGAGGTGAAGGGACTGACGGCGGGTGAGCACGGCATGCACATCCATGAGAAGGGCTCCTGCGAACCCGGTGAGAAGGATGGCAAGATGGGAGCCGGTCTTGCGGCCGGCGGCCACTTCGATCCCGCCAAGAGCGGCAAGCACGCAGGCCCAGAGGGTCATGGCCACGCCGGCGATCTGCCCAAGCTGGTGGTAGAGGGCGATACCGCCAAGGCTTCTCTGACGGCGCCGCACGTGAAGGTCGCGGACGTCGTTGGCCGCGCGCTGATGATCCATGCTGGCGGTGACAACTATACCGACGAGCCGGCGCTGGGCGGCGGCGGCGCGCGTGTGGCCTGCGGCGTGATCGAGGCCGCGAAATAACCTGGCGCATTGGCTGACCGAACAAATAGAACCCCGGGGCGGAGCCTCGGGGTTCTATTTGTGTTTCGGAAAGACCGTATCCGCCGTGAATGCGCTCACGCAGCCGCAGCGGCGAGCTTGCCCGCGAGCGCATCGGCGATGAGCCGGCGTGTGTTCTCGATGCCATAGAGTTCGACGAACGAGCCGAAGCGCGGGCCTTTCTCCTCGCCCAGCAGAACCTGGTAGATGGCGTTGAACCAGGCGTTGGAAACGCCGGGCTTCTCCGGCGTCGCGCCCTTGGCGTTGAGATCCTGATAACGCGGCACGGCGCGGCCGATGTCGTAGATGATGGTCATCAGGTCCTGCGCGTTGGCGCCGGCCGGCGCTTTGCCAAGGGCGTCGGAAAGCGCCTGCAGCGCGGCGCGCTCCACCTCGTCGGCTTCGCGGAACTTCTTCTGGGGTTTCACGAAGTCGTCGTAGTAGCGGATGGCGTAGCCGACCAGATGATCGAGCAGCGGATGCTCTTGGGGCGTTGCGCCAGGGGCAACGCGGCGGATGAAGCCCCATAGCACGCTCTTGTCATGGGCGTTCGACGCGGAAACAAGATTGAGCAGCAGCACGAACGAGATCGGGAGCTCGGCCGCCGGCGGGTAACCTGAGTGGATATGATAGACGGGGTTCTCAAGCTTCTGCTTGGCGTCCTGCTTGGGGAAGGCGGCAAGGAACTGAAGATACTCGTCCACCTTCTGCGGGATCATCTTGAAGTAGAGCCGCTTGGCCTCGCGCGGCTTCTGGAACATGTAGAGCGCGAGGCTTTCGGGCGTGGCGTAGTCGAGCCATTGGTCCATGGTCACGCCGTTGCCCTTGGACTTTGAGATCTTCTGACCCTGCTCGTCGAGGAACAACTCGTAGACGAAGTGATGCGGTGCGACGCCGCCCAGGATCTCGCAGATCTTGTCGTAGATGACGGCGTTGGTCTGATGGTCCTTGCCGAACATTTCGAAGTCGACGCCAAGCGCGGCCCACCGCATGCCGAAGTCCGGCTTCCACTGCAGCTTGACGTTGCCGCCCGTGACGGGAAGCGTCGTTTCCGTACCGTCCTCGTCCTCGAACGTGACGGTGCCCGCCTTGGCGTCGACGTTCTTCATGGGAACGTAGAGCACGCGGCCGGTCTTCGGCGAGATCGGCAGGAACGGACTGTAGGTCGCCTGCCGTTCCGCACCCAGCGTCGGCAGCATGACGGCCATGATGGCATCGTAGCGCTCGGCGGCGCGCAGCAGCATCGCGTCGAACTTCCCGGACTTGTAGTACTCGGTCGCGCTGGCGAATTCGTACTGGAAGCCGAAGGTGTCCAGGAAGCGCCGCAGCATGGCGTTGTTGTGATCACCGAAGCTGGCGAAATTGCCGCCGAAGGGATCGGGCACGGCTGTCAGCGGCTTGTGCAGATGCGGTTGCAGAAATGCCTTGTCGGGTACGTTGTCGGGAATCTTGCGCATTCCGTCCATGTCGTCGGAGAAGCAGATGAGGCGCGTCTTGCGCTTACCCTCGGTCAGCAGCTCAAAGGCGTGACGGACCATGGTCGTACGTGCGACCTCGCCGAAGGTGCCGATGTGGGGCAGGCCCGAGGGTCCATAGCCCGTCTCGAAGAGGACCGTCTTCTCCTTGCCATCGGGCAGCCGGTCGAGACGCTTGATGAGTTTGCGCGCCTCCTCGAAAGGCCAGGCCTTCGCGTCGGGAAGTGCGGCAGAGAGGTCGGCGGAGAGGGTGGTCATCAGGAGCGGCTTCTGTCTGAGGAACGATGATGGGAGCAAACGCGCTTGGCGCACGCCTGGGCCCTTGCCGGAGCGAAACGGGCCTTCGTGCTTCTAGCGCATTTTCCGATCACACAGAGCCACTTTTCCTCTCCCGGAACGGGAGAGGATGTCGCGAAGCGACAGGTGAGGGACGTCAGCACGCGCCACTGATTGCGGCAGTCCCCTCATCCGCCCCTTCGGGGCACCTTCTCCCCGCGGGAGAAGGAAGTGAGTCCATGAGATCGCAATCGGCTATAGGTGGCGGGGGCGCTCGCGTCAAATCTTGGACGGAGGGGTCAAGTTATTCTTGACGGGCAGAGGTTTGCGCCATGAAGGCCGCGATGGCGCCGGCTGCCGCGGCAAGGTTCCCTTTGCGGGTGAATCCGGAGGCGCCGCGCGGCCCCAGGTCGTGGTCGCCGTCTGCCGCCCAGTTGAACGCGATTGTTGTTGAAAGCTGCATGGACTCCACCTCGGCTCTGCTGCCGAAGGGATCGCGTTCACCTTGAACGATGAGGGCGGGGCACTTCAGCCCAACGAGGTGCGCCGTGCGTAGTTGATCGGGCTTGCCGGGAGGATGGAACGGGTAGCCCAGGCACACCAAGCCCGCGATCAAGCCAGCCGCGAACGCCTCGTCTGCGACCATGCTGGCGACGCGGCCGCCCATGGATTTTCCGCCAATGAACAGACGCTGGCGTTCGGGAGCAGTTTCGCGCGCGGCTGCGATCGCTGTCTCGTATTCGTGCAAGAGCGTTTCGGCGCGCGGCGGCGGGCGGCGCTTGCCGCCAGCGCGCCGTGCCGCCATGTATGAGAACTCGAACCGGCTGACGGCAATACTGCGTTCGGCCAGCAGAGCGGCAATAGTGTTCATGAACGGGCTCGTCATGGCCGCGCCCGCGCCGTGTGCTAGAAGCAGCTGGCAGGATGCGCCCGGTGGGCCGGTCTCGATGAAGTCTGGCATAGTCCGGACGCGGTACCTCACGTTAGCGTTTGGAAGTTATCCCCGCTTGCCGAACGTGTGCCTAGAATGGCGCCTCGCGCGTTCTTGGCAGGACGAGATCGAGCGGACGTAGACTTAACAGCACGAAGCCAGGAGTTGGGAATTTTGATCGAAAGCGACCAGGAGGTCTGGATCAGGTTTGGTATCTTCGCCGCCGTGTTGGCAGCGGTGGTGTTCGAACTCATCCTGAATGCCTGCGCGATGTTTGCGCAAGCTCATATCGCGTTGCCTGCCGGCGGGCGCCGACCGGATCTTACGCGCGCTGAAAGCGACGCCCGGTATGCATCGCGTGCATCATTCCATTTCGCACCGCGAGCACGACAGCAATTATGGCTTCAATCTTTCGGTTTGGAGCCATCTGTTCGGGACCGCACGGCGAAGCCTGAAAAGGGTCACGAAAACATGACGATAGGGCTGCTCACTTATCAGGACGGCAAATCATCGCGATTGCTCTGGAGCCTGACGTTGCCGCTCCGCGGCAGAAAGTGAAGCTCGAGAGCCCCATTTTGGTCGCAGAACGAGGTAGGATATATCGAATCGGAGATTTCAGGGACGGGTGATGCGGGCCGGGAGGTACATTCTGGCGATCTTGATGGTCACGACGGGCGCGGTGATTGCGCGGCCCGATGACCTGCTGCCGCTGGCCTCCAAGATTGCTGCCCCGTTCACGGCGAAGTCAAAGCTCACCGCAACGTCTGAGCCTGTCGCGCCAATGCCCGCGGCCGCACATGCGCAGCCTTCCCAAGATCACGATCTGCCAAACTTCGTCACCACGCAACACGAACTGAATTTCCCCAATACGACACTGCAAGAACAGCCCAAGCCGCCTGCCGCCAACAATGCGCCCACCGTAGCCCCGGGCGCCGATATGCCGAATGCGGCGACGCCCTCGGCGGCTCAAGCCGGCATCGCTGCCCAAATCGCGCCGGTCACACCTGCGGGCAATAAACCGGCAGACACGGAGGCGGCGTCCGAAGCGCTCTCCAGCGACGTGGATCCGATCCAGGCGGCGCTCAACTCACGCGATGCGGGCGGCGGGCTGCAGCGCGTCGCGGAGGCTGCAGTTCCGGATCAGAACGAAGGCAAGGGAAGCGGTGAGCCCAAGCCGCTCGCGGCCAAGATGCTGTTTGGCAAAGTGAAGGGCCCCTCTCTGCTGCAGGCGCGCTCCATCGGGGCCTATTCGCGCGGTTGTCTGGCGGGTGGCGTGGCGTTGCCGGTGGACGGTCAGGCATGGCAAGCGATGCGGCTTTCGCGAAACCGTGTCTGGGGGCATCCCAGGCTGATCAAGTTGATCGAGACTCTTGCCGTTGCGTCCCGTGAAAAGGATGACTGGCCGGGCTTGCTCGTGGGTGACATTTCACAGCCGCGCGGCGGCCCGATGCTCACGGGGCACGCAAGCCATCAGTTGGGGCTCGATGCCGACATCTGGCTGACGCCGATGCCCGATCGCAAACTCTCGCGCAAGGAGCGGGAGAATATGTCGGCCACGTCGATGCTCGACAAGACGAGCCTCGCGGTCGATCCGAAGGTCTTTACCGAGCGGCAGGTGCGGTTGATCAAGCGGGCGGCGTCCTTCCCGCAGGTCGAGCGCGTTCTGGTACACCCCGCCATCAAGAAGGCGCTATGCGAGGCGGCAGGCAGCGACCGTGGATGGCTTGGCAAGGTGCGGCCCTATTACGGGCATTACTATCACATGCACATTCGTATCGGTTGCCCTTCGGATTCCACGAACTGCGTGCCGCAGCGGCCCACCACCGGGCAGGATGGGTGCGGCAAGGAGGTCGACGATTGGCTCGCTCTGCTTGCCCGTCCGCCCAAGCCGCCTGTGCCGGGCGCCAAGAAGCCCGCGCCGAAGCTGCCGCTCATGCTCTCGCAATTGCCCGCCGACTGTAAGATGGTCCTGCAAAGCGGCGCGGATGGGATCGATATTCCGCCGGAAGCGCTGATCGAGCCGCCGAAAAAATCGGCGGCCCAGCACACGGACGCCAAAGCGGCCAACGTGGTCCTGAAGCCCGCAAAGGAGCGCAGGCAGCCTGTGAAGCACGAAGCCAAGGTGCATTGAGCCCTCGACATACGTCTCGGCGCAGGATCCTTGGAGCGCTTGTTTTCGCCGCGCTCGAGTTCCGATCATACAGACGCACTGGCCTTTCTCCCACGCGCTTGTTCCTCCCCCACAAGGGGGAGGGGAACAGGTGCGTAACCGGCCTTGAGGCGTGGAAGTGCTTACGCCACCTTTTGCGGGATGGGGCAGGAGATACCCGTTCCACCGAGCCCGCAGTAGCCGCCGGGAACCTTGGCGAGATACTGCTGGTGATAATCCTCGGCGAAATAGAACGCCGGGGCGGGTGCGATCTCGGTCGTGATCGCGCCATGTCCCGCTTTGGCCAGAGCGGCCGCATACATGTCACGCGACGTCTGAGCCGCTTTCAACTGCGCGTCCGTCGTCGTGTAGATGGCCGAGCGGTACTGAGTGCCGACGTCGTTGCCCTGGCGATAGCCTTGCGTGGGATCGTGCGATTCCCAGAACGCCTTGAGCAACGCCTCGAACGTAATCTTCGCCGGATCGTAGACGACCAACACCGATTCGGTATGGCCAGTCCTACCCGTGCAGACCTCCTCGTAGGTCGGATTGGGCGTGGCGCCGCCCTGGTAGCCGACGGCCGTGACCCAGATGCCGTCTCCCAGCGTCCAGAAGGCGCGCTCCGCGCCCCAGAAACAGCCCAGTGCGAAATAGACCTGTTCGAAGCCCGCCGGGTAAGGGGGCTTCAAGGGACGATGAAGTACGAAATGCTCCGCCGCCGTGGAGAGCGGCGTGGTGCGGCCGGGCAAAGCCTCGGCGGGGGTTGGCATCGCGGGGGACCGGCTGGAAAACAACATGGCTCAAGGTTCCTGCTGTGATTCAAGGGCTTGTCTTGTGCCTGGAATTACGTGTCAGGGGGCTTGAAGTTACACGCAAAAGCCGCTGTTTTGTTCAAAAGTTCGTGCATGGTGGCGCACGCTGCGACTCTGGAACCTGAAAACACCAGTGCCGCCGCGTGAATGGATTTGCGCAAAGCGGGGGCAAGAGCGCTCGAATGACTGGCGATGCGGGAAGCGTGGAGATTTCGCAGCCGGGGGAGGAGATTGGCTCCGTACCGGCCGACGGGCCTCGTGGAGACGCGCCGCGCGGCAGGGCCCGCGTGCTGGCCACCCGGCGTGCCGCGCAAGCCCAGCAGCGCCGCGATCGCACCGATTACGGCGTGAGCGCGCTGCGCCAGACATTCTTCGCCTTGTGCCTGCTGGCGCTAACACCTTTCGCCATCGGATTGGCCGTCATGATCGTGCGCCGCGCCGGCGACGGACTTTGGTACGATCTTCCCGCGCTCGGTGTGCTTGCTGTGGGGCTTGGCGCGGTGATGACGATGCTGGCGCTGGAGCTGCTCTTCTGCGTGCGCTCCCGCCTGGTGCTCGGCAAGATGGCCGTGCGGTTCACGCTGCTGAAGAATGGCGCCGCCGTGCCGCTGTGGAGCTATGCCAGTCACGACATTCCCTATCATGCGATCAAGGGTGTGGAGCTGCGCCGGGAGGTGTTCGGCGGCAAAATCGCCCCCGTGCTGCTGCGCGGGCTCGTCATCAAAACGAAGGACAACAAGGAGATCGTCGCCGGGCACACGCTGGAGGGGTTTGACGATCCCGCCTTTCCGTATGCGATTATCGGCGAGCAGATCGCCGCGCGCGCGGCTGTCCCCTTTGTCGATCAGCGTACCATTTGGCTGCGCAGCCGCGCCGATCGCGCGCTGGAGTATATTTCGCAGTACGATACGGATACCTATGTTCTCGATCCGGCGGAGGCAGAGCGGCTCAACACCGCGCACCGCAGGATCATGCTTGGGCTGTGCAGTGCGCTGGCGGCAATCGTGCTGCTCGGGCTTCTGGCGGAACTTGCGGGCAGATCCTAGAGCGCTTCGCGATCCTACAGAGCCACTCTTTTTCTCTCCCTGCAGGGAGATGTCGCGAAGCGGCAGGCAAGGGACTTCAGCCTGCGCACCTGATTGCGGTAGGCCCCTCATCCGCCCCTGCGGGGCACCTTCTCCCACGGGAGAAGGAAGTCATTCCATGAGATAGCAGCCGGCTGTAGGTCAGGGGGGCGGGAACGGCGCTCGCGCGCGTCAATTGACGAAAACGCGAACCTTGTTACGCCGGCGGGCGGCGTAGCCGCAAATGGCGCTGATCAGAAAAAACAAGATGAAGGTCGGCAGCGCGAACAGCGCGGCGCCCCAGGTGTTCCAGGCGGAGGCGCCGAGCGTCTGGGAGACACCGGACCGCACGGCGGCGAGCACGGAGGGCGCCAGCTGAGAAAGATGCCCGCTGAGCGAGGTGAAACCGGCACCGGGCCGGGAGAAGTCCGCGACCAGCGCAATGACGGCAACGAGCGCTGCAACGCCGGCCAGAAACCGCAACATGGCGCGGGGCCGCGTCTCCTGGCCGGTGAGGCCCACCACCAGGGCGATGATGAGGGCGCCGGCGCAGACCTGCATGAGCCAGGAGTCGGCCACAAAGCCGTCGGCATGCCACTCGGAGAGCGCCGCAAGCCCGGCGGCGGCGGCGATGAAGGCAAGAAACTTGAGAAGGCGTTGCGCGGTCATGGAGGCTCGCGGTCGTGGCAGAAATTGACGCCATACTCGCACCAGAACAGGCCACCATTGCGGCGTATTGGCCCGGTCCGTCAAGGGCTCGCCGCACGGCCTTTGGGGATGGCGGGTCCAAGTGGTTGCGCTTGGGCCCGGCCTGGGTATAGTGCGCGCCGTTCCCTGCATCAGGAGAGATGGCCGAGTGGTTGAAGGCGCACGCCTGGAACGCGTGTAGGCTCGTAAGGGTCTCGTGGGTTCGAATCCCACTCTCTCCGCCATAACTTATTGATTCTGCACGATTTTTAGTGTTTATGGGTGGAGGCTGAACTCTGTCCGTAGTTGCCGAGGGTTACACGCGCCCCAATCGTGCGACCGCCGCAGAGACCACTTTGGTGCCGTTGTTGGGGCGCTGCGCCGTCGAAAGTCTCCTATCGGATTTCCAGTGGTACCGTTGTCGGAGCCGAGGCGACGGAGTTTTGTCGATGGTTCTGCCGAAAACCGCCACACGCCATCGAAGGTGCTGGTGTACGAAGTAATCCGATGGCGGGGGGAGGCTCTCCCGCGGGCTTGGTGTGTTCCAGAAGCAATTCGATCTTCGTCCGCCACCGCTGCCCCAATCATAGAAGATGCGGCAGCAGACAAATTACAGAGGCTCAGCCGAAGCCGAGCTGGCGGTGCTGGTCTGACCAGACGTAAGCG
Source organism: uncultured Hyphomicrobium sp. (assembly GCA_964587445.1). Classification (GTDB taxonomy): domain Bacteria; phylum Pseudomonadota; class Alphaproteobacteria; order Rhizobiales; family Hyphomicrobiaceae; genus Hyphomicrobium_B. The sequence continues at coordinate 26,331 of CAZPLQ010000004.1, read as the reverse complement.
AACTGGCCGGCACTCATGAGCTTGATCGCAGTGAACTCGGATGGCTGGCGACCTTGGACGATGGCCTTGGTGATCCCCGGCGCCAAGAAGCTCAGCCTGAGGATGCGCGAGAAGTAGGAACGGCTGACCCCAGCCTGGGTTGCCAGCTCGGTGACCGTCAGGCCAGCACCCATCGTGACCAATGCGTTGAAGCGGTGCGCCATCGCGATGAGCCTCAGGAGGCTGCGATCAGAGCGCCGCGGCGGCTCAACACCGAGTGCGTCCTGGATCATCAGCTTCGTCTCCAGTCCGGTTCGACGCAGTTGGGCCGGCACTGACAGGAGTTGAACCGGTCCATCGGGCTTTCCCGGCAGTCGCCTGATGTCGAGATTGGGCTTCACGATGTAGGGTAGTGTTGCTAGTCGGATAGCGACGTCGACTGTCGTCGGACGGATATCCACTCGCTCGACAACGACCTGCAAGATGGCACGCTTCTCGGACGCCCGTAGGGCTGGCCAGCGTCGTGCGAGGTCGGTGGCATGCTCGATCAGCGACTTGCGGATCGAGATGCTCACGGCTCCTGCCATTTCGAACATCGCGGGTGCGCTTCGCAGCAGCGCGCAGAGCCGATCTTCCACCAGCCGTTCAAGTTCGGCCGACGGGACTCGGCACGCCACTTCCGACGCTTTGATGCGACCTCGCTTGATAAGCGATTGAGTGACGTAATAGCGGTAGCGTGTTCCCTTCTTGTTGGCGTGCGTCGGCGACATGCGCTCGCCGCTGTCATCGTAGACGAGACCGGCCAAGAGGCTCGGTGCCGCGGCCGTCGCCCGGGTCACGCGCTCGACGCGGTTATCATTGAGGGCGGTCTGCACTGCATTCCACAACTCCTCGTCGATGATGGCATCATGCAAGCCGGGATACGAGCACTCCTTGTGCACGATCTCGCCACGATAGATGCGGTTCTGCAGCATCAAGTAGAGTGCGCCGCGGGCGATCGGGACGCCACCCTTTGCATGGCCAAAGCGGTCGAGCCGAGCTTTGCTGACGACGCCAGCCGCATCGAGTTCCTCCTTGAGAGTGCGGACCGACTTGAGGTCGGCATAGCGGCGGAAGATATGGCGGACGGTGTCGGCCTCGCACGGATTGACGACCAGCTTGCGATCCTGAACATCGTAGCCGAGCGGCGGCAGGCCGCCCATCCACATGCCCTTTTGTTTCGACGCGGCGATCTTGTCGCGGATTCGCTCGCCCGTCACTTCGCGCTCGAACTGGGCGAATGACAGCAGCATGTTGAGCGTGAGCCGCCCCATCGAGGTGGTTGTATTGAACTGCTGTGTCACCGAGACGAATGACACACCCTTGGCATCGAAGGCATCGACGATCTTGGCAAAATCGGCGAGCGAGCGCGTCAACCGGTCGACCTTGTAGACGACCACCGTGTCGACCCGTCCACAAGAGATGTCCGCCAGCAAGCGTTGGAGCGCTGGCCTCTCCATGGTGCCGCCCGAGATGCCACCGTCATCATACATGTCGGGGAGCGCGATCCACCCCGCGCTCTTCTGGCTGCGGATGTAGGCCTCGCACGCCTCGCGCTGTGCATCGAGCGAGTTGAACTCTTGGTTGAGCCCCTCCTCGGAGGACTTGCGTGTGTAGATGGCGCAGCGGACTTGTTTCATCCGAGCCGCCTCCGCAGACGATGAAGACGCGCGAGGCATGCCTCCAACACCTCAATCAGTTGGTCACACGACTGGAGCGCTACAGTGAGATCGGGGGCGGTCTGTCCCTCGGCTGCGACCAGCGTTGCATCCTCCAGTGCGCCTGTGAGATCGGCCATAGCCTTTCGCGCGGTCTCGACACGCAGCGCCCTAGCCATCGCTCCGTCCCGCCTTGAGGCCGAAAAACCGCGGCCCCGACCAGTGCGTTCCCGTCATCTCGCGCGCGATCACCGACAGCGATGCCCAGGTCTTGCCACGCCACTGGAAACCGTCCTCGGTTACCAGGACCTCATGCGTCTCGCCGTTCCAGTCGCGCACGAGGCGTGCGCCAGGCTTCAAAGTAATGGTGCGTACCTTGGCGAGATCGGATTTTTCCGACATCGTCCTTGCCAACTGCTCGAGTTGGCGTTTGGTCGCGGCACTGAGCCCGCCCAGCACGCGCCCCTGCAGCTTCCAGGCGACGCCCAACTCGAGCAGATCCCGACGAAGCAACTTGGGTGGATGGGAGCGATAGAGGCGGCGCCATTCCGCTCGCAGTTCGGACACGTCCATCCCGGACAGGGCAGCCAACTGGACATTCAGCGCGTCGAGGTCGGCGCGCTTGCGCGCACCGGCATTTGAGGACGGGATTTCTGCGAGATCCGGATCTGACATGGCTCAGTCCCTCGCTCGCGATTGCGTTGCTGGCTTGGCCGTGTTGTCGAGCCGGTAGGCCTTCCGGTTGGCGTGGACGTCGAGCTGCATGGCAAAGCCACGTGACCTCAATCGGCTCAAGGCGCCGAGCACCGAGTGCCGCTGCCAGCCGGTAGCCGCGACGAGCTCGTCGGCCGTCGCGCCGCTCTTGGCGGTTAGGTGGTCGATGATGATACCCAGCTTGCCGCTGGGACGTGGCGTTGAGGGAGCTTGTGCCGGCTCGGGCGTCAGGACAGTCGCAGGCTTTCTGGATGAATTCGAACGTGCTTTATCAATTTTGGCCATCGGGTGATCCTCGTGTGCAGGCTCCGCCCAATGCGTCGCCTGGCACCCCCCGAAGCCCCGGGATTGATTATCCGAGGCGGAACCCGCGGCCGGTGGTGGCCGCGCGTTACGACGACAGTACCGCTCCAATCCAGGCAGAAGTCCAGTCCGAAGAGACCGAACAGTTGGCGATGGCGGGACCGGTTCGGCGCTCTCGCCTCCAACCTCTCATCCGGGCGACGATCTCGACCGGCAGGCGGTGAGGACAGCATCGGGGCGCGGAGCTGCGATCAGACACGCCCGGCCCGGGCACGGTGGCGCGCGAGCCAGCAGTAGGCCGCGCTGTCCGAGACGCCGGCATCGGGCCCGCCAGTTCTGGGTGACGATGCGCTCGATCATGAGGGCTCGACCGCGCGACGTAAGGCGCGCATTCTTGGGCCTGGGCTCGGGCTCTCGCGATGAACCAAGGGTTAGTGCGCGCACATGGACGAAACGTCCCATAAGCGGAAGTCGGCGTTCGTCAGGCGGAACGTGCTGGATATTGGCGAGCCAGATCGCATCGAGGTGAAGAGCGGATGCTGAGCCGGTCTGTTGGACGAACGCGAATGACCCGATCCGGACATTGCCTCCAATGCTGTGGCGGCGCCCGTCACAAATTTCTGGCATAGTACGGTCTAACGGGAGCCCGAGAAGTATGGTTGCAAGCAGGAGATCCGTTCATGAGAAATTTTCTTGTCAAAGTATCTGTCACGCTCGGGCTTGCAGTCGGATTGTCGGGTCTTGCCACAGGCCCGGTACAGGCTGAGAAGCGCTACATCGTCGTAACAGCTATCGAACCCAAGGGCGGCGTCACGGTCGACAAGGAACCGTTTCCTGCGACTCCACTGCCTGAAGGCAAAGGCTACACCCTGAAGCAGCCGGACCAAGCCGGGCGCTGGGAGGTGTCAGTCTATGTGTTCGACCCGCGCCAAATCTTCGTCAGTGAGGGTGACGAGGTGACGCTTGAGTTCGTGGGCATTAATGGCGCAAGTCATCCGATCACGATCGCGGGCTATAATAAGAGCTTTGAGCTCAAGCGCGGCCAGGCGACCCGTGTGTCGTTCACCACGGACAAGGTCGGCACATTTCCGATCGTGTGTGCCACGCATCATCCAACGATGGTGGCAGAGCTGATCGTCACCGCAAAAAAGTAGATCTGGCCGCTATTGGCCCATCGTTGACATCACCCATTGGGCAGGTTCGTCCCAGAAGCGGAAGTCGACAACAATCGACCGAACCGGGCTGACCTTCATGGCTAGCATGTCCGGATTTAAGTGCAGAGCGGAAGGCGCGCGGGTCCGTTCAACGAGCGCGACTGACCCGTAGCGGACATTCGTCGGACGACGTTCTGTCTTGATGCCTGTTCAAGTCTTTGAAATGTTGGGGTTCGGCCGCCGCTTACCCTGGAGCGCACCTATGAGGAAAGCCGTCCTTTCTGCCGTCGCTCTAATTTTCGCGACGATATCTTCGCAAGCGCAAAATTCCGCAGATGATATTGCCCGCCGCAGCATGGAGCGTCATGCTGTCGATGCGGCGATATGGGGAATGCCAGCGGTCTCCATGGCGGGCTTTAGAAAGAGCCTCGCGGGGATCGGTGCAGATTTTAATCAGGTTGTCTATTTCTCAAAACCACTCGAAGCGCGGCACGAATTCCTGACTGCCAACAACCAGACGCCATATGTCATAGCGGTTCTCGACCTGCGTGGTGGACCGATTGTACTCGACGTTCCGCCTGCAAGCAGCAAGGTGGCCCTGTTTGGCAGCGCGATCGATAGCTGGGAAGTGCCACTTGTCGATGTGGGGCCATCTGGCGACGACGCAGGAAAGGGAGGCAAATATCTGTTCCTCCCACCGGGATCCACCGGCTCGCGACCCAGCGGTTACTTCCTCATTCAATCACCCACGTTCTTCGTACATGTTGCTCTGCGACCCATCATCATCGGACAGGGCACGCTCGACGACGCGGTTTCGTATAGCCAAACCTTGAAAATCGCCCCGCTCGCGAACGCATCGAGTCAAACAAAGTATGTCGACGCTTATCCGCAACCTTGGAAGACGCTACCGGTCTATGACCTGACCTATTTCCGGGACTTAGCGGCAGTCGTCAATGATGAGCCAGCGCAAGAAAAAGACGCCGTGATGCTGGGGTTAATGGCGAGCATCGGGATTGAAAAGGGAAAACCCTTCAATCCATCTCGAGAGCAGGCGCAGGTATTCGAGCGGGCTGCGCAGGAAGCTTATGCGGAGATGCAGGAGTATTTCACAACACCCGGCAAGGCGTTTGTTCCGCATTGGCCGGACCGCCAGTGGATGGATGGAAATCTGCCTGAGAAGGAGGGCATCGACTTCGTGGTTGACGGCAAGCTGCTGTGGATAAGCGCGCTGGAGGCTTTTCATTCTGGGCGACGTGGCTTCCGAAGAAACTAGCTGCCAGCGCCTACCCGACAGCGATGCGCGACAGCGCGGGAAAGCTTCTCTCAGGGCAGACTTCCTATCGGCTTCGCGTCCCCGCCGACACGCCCGCACGCGACTTCTGGTCGGTCATCGTCTACAGCATGAAGACCAAGTCCATGATCCCCAACCCGCAAAACCGAGTCGGCTTATCCTCTTATGACAAGTCGAAGCTTCAAATGAACGTGGATGGTAGCGCCGACCTCTACTTCGGACCCACCGCCCCGCCCGGCAAGGAAGCGAACTGGCTTCCAACAGGCGAAGACTTCTTCCTCGTCCTTCGCCTCTATGGGCCGGAGAAGGCATTCTTCGACAGGACGTGGAAGATGAATGATATCGAGGAAGTAAAGTAATGCTGATTGTCTGCTCTTGGCCCATGGCAGCCGTCGCAGCTATGGCAGCTCGGTCCCAATAGCGGTCATGCTCACAATTGGCGTCAGGCCAATGGGCATCACGCGAGGAATGTCCGCAATGAGGTGAAGTGCAGGCTTGTCCACGCCCACTTTGGCCGTCGTCCGTGCTCAGAAGGCGACGGAAATTGCTGTTCGCCAACAATTGTTACCCGGCCGCCCGCGGAGAAGAAGACGCGAGAAAACCGCAGTAGTCTCGGCGCCTATCTGCCCGTTGCCCTGGCTGAACCTTAGCCGCACTTGCTTAGAGCTTCCTCGGGCTGATGTCGCACTGCCCGTAACGAGAACCGAAGGCGTACTCCGGCCCCTGGTGCGGCTTCTCTAGCATCAGGAAGATTTCGAACGCCTTGCCGGAGAAGCGGTTGACGATGAGCGAGATTCTTGGGCGCCGGTCAAGAGGCTTCGCCTTAACCTCCCACTCGAACCTGATCTCTTTGGGGTCCACGTTGATGCTGGGCGTACCCCAGAAGATATCCGGCCCCGGGCCACTCACGACCTTAGGCGGGTCCATCTCAACGATGAATTCTCGCGAGCGGAAGCTGAAGTTTGTGAACCAGCCCTTGGCTATCGGGTCGCTGGTCAGGCCCGAGGGTGCCTCGAAAGTGCAGGCAAAATGGTACTCGGCCGCCGCCGCTGGCCCGGAAAACAGCACTAGGCATCCTAACAGAAATTGCTTCGTCATGGTCCCGGTGCTCCCCGTGCTTCCATGCGCACAGAAATAGCAAGGTACGTTACGCAGCCACCACCGTCCAAGCCGAGGAGAAATCCAAGATTGACGGTAGCACGCAGGACGACGGCGGCTCGATGATACAATTGGGCGAAACTACTAATAGCCCATCGCTGAATTGACATGAGCCAGGGCTACCGAGCGAAGGATATTCGGGCCGCCGAAGAATCGTTGCTGTGTTCAAGCGGCAATGACGTCGCCGCTGACTTTCAGCGCCGTGCTGAGGGCGAGGCTTCGCAACGCCTCCACAATTAAGAGCTAGCTTTCTTGATACTGCGTCTTAAGGAACCTGCTGCCCTTCGTGAAAGTGGCGCGGACATCATCGCGTATCTCGTCGCCGAGTTCGTTGCCCGAAGTCACCGGCGCAAGTTGATCTTCATTGAAAGTAATTATGTACTGCTGGCCTTCAAAATCGCCTCGCTCATAGAGAAACTGGAGGCTTCGCCGAAGCGTATCATCATCGACGCCAAAGATGTTGTCGTGAAGAAGATACCCTATGTGTCTGTTGCGCGTGGCCTCGCTTAGTAGCAGCGAAATATCGTAGATGAAGACCTTCTCTCGTTCGACGCTGTAGCTGCCGTCGTCGTCAATTCGCATCTCGAACTCGACAACCTGCTTGGTGTTAGTTATCTCGATATCAAAGGATGCTTTGCGGTTCCCCTGGATGAATTCGTGCATATCCAGAACGTACTCTTCAAACTTGCGGATGCGCGAGCTTGCATCAGTAATCATCGACTGCAGCGCGAGGAGATAGGTTTCCTTCTCGCTCCTTGCTCGCTGTTTATCCGTTTCCAATTGATCGTAGCGCGCCACAAAGCCTTTTAGCTGCGCCAGCTCGTCGGACTTTTCTTTAAACGCAGCATACGTCTGCTTAAGACCGCGCAGGCTTCCGTCTTGATTGAGGACCGCCAAGAGACGCGAGTTGCGCTCGTCGAGAATTCGAAGACGCTCGTTTGCTGACCTGATCTGCTGCGCGTAAGTGGCACGTTGCTCCTGAAGTAGCCGATTTTGGAAATCGTCGATCTTATTCTTAAACTCGATGACCTCGTCCAAGTCCTTTCTTATGATGCTGCCCAGACGCGACTGCACTTGCGAGTAGAATTCGGCGACCTCCGCCGGGTCTATATCTACAGTTTGCCGGATAGGTGCGAGATTACGCTGCAGACGTTTGGCGACATCGCGCTTAAGTCGAATCTGCTCCATGTCCGCTTCTACGGAGAGCAGTTCCTCTTTGATGGAATCAAAGCTCGGCGTTGTCTCCAATGCATCGATGCTCTTCTCGATGCGCTTTACCTCGCGATCGAGCTCATTCAGCTCTGACCGAGCGTCCTTTATAGTGAGATTCCTAACAAGCTTGACGTTCTGCTTGATCTTGCTTTGCTCTTTGGTGAGATCGTCATACCTTGCTATAGTTCGCCGAACGTCGTCGTAGCGGGCGATGTCCAATCCGAAAAAATATAAATGGGTCTCATAGTTGTCTGCCAAGCGAAGTCGCGTGTCATAGCAGGCAATGAGAGATTTGAACTCCGAGCGCTCATCGCGCATCAGCGGACCCATTATCGTGCGGAAGTTTGGAACAGTGCCGCTAACACCGGAAAAGACGAGGTCAGTCAAGAATTTCGTCGCGTCATCAATTTTGTCAAATTGTCTTGTTCCTGACGGGCTGCCGATAGTGGGACGCTCTGCGTCGACAATAGACCGTTTAATTGTGTAATTTTTTGAGTTTATCTCTATGTCGAGGCAGATCTTTGTCTCAGGATCGAACGCGGCTTTTGGTATTCTGAATATGCGGCTATCTCGGGTTTTGAGTAGAGCAAAATTTATGAATTCAACGCACAGAGATTTCCCAACGCCATTCGTCTTCTGACTAGTGCTGTCACGCTCACCTAGAATAATGTTGATGCCATCTTCGAAATCGATGGGATCAATATTTGACGGCTCTGTGTAAAGGCGGCGTATCTTAAACATGGCGCTCCACGTAGGGGGGCTCAAAGTTGAGTGCGCCGATGGCGTGAAGGAATAACATCCCGAAGTACAGGTTTTTGGGCGAGTACCAAGGTTCCTTCTGAAAACGAGATGCGAGGTCAAAAATCGACATGCGCGAGGTTGACTTGTCGTCAAGCTCCTTCAAGATGCGGTAACCGACGACAACGGGAGAGGCGTCAATACGATCTTCCTTCACAAACAAGCTAGGCATCCGCCACCACCTTATTTGGAAAGACATTGCACCGGATAAGTTGCTCGACCAGGAAAAACCTGATCGCGGACTCATCGAACTCGACGCCAGCGCGAGAAAGACGCTTTGCGTAACGCTTGACGAGTTCTTCAAACGCGGCGCGAGGATCACCTTTCAATTCGGTGAGGATATTGTCGCTCTCGATCTTCAAATGCAGGCCAAGTCGCCTCATTCGCACGGGGCCAATATCGGAACTCGCTATCGATGCTTCGTACGTTGCGCCGTATTCCCCAAACAGTTCGACGTACAGACTTTTCAGAAACGAAGCGTGATCAGCAAAACGGTCGTTAATTTTGCCATCCGGATCAGGATCTTCCTGGAATACGGTCGCGCCCTGCTCGACTGCATCTTCGCTCAAAACCTCGATAAGCTTCATGAAGGTTTCTATTTCTTTGGGTATCGGAGCGATATCAAGAGCGGGCAGCTGGGCGGCAAGGTAATCGTAGACGATTTGGAGTGCGGGCAGGTCTAGGTGGTGAGCTTGCTTCAGAAGATCAGCGATCGTCCAGACGTCATCCTTCGTGCAGAACTCAACGTCGTTGTCGCCGCATATCGTTTGCTTTTGATGCTGCTTAGGCGGCCCGATATTTAGTATGACGAGCCGCCCGTACTGATCGTTCATTTTTTTAGCGCCGAAAGCCGTTACGGTCTTCCGGACTTTGTCCAGGTCGGTCCTAGATGTGACTTGGATTGCTATTTTCGAATTTTCGTCACCGAGATCGATAGTTCCGAAGTTTTGCTCAACGATGTTCATGTTCTGTAACGCGTAGCCGTAGAGACAGTTGAGCAAGCCTTTGAAAAATTCTTCGGCGTGAACGTTGATGTCAGTGAGATTAAGTGAGTTCGACAGCTCAACCTTCGTCCGGAGGTTCGTGAGCCTCGTCAGTATTGCTTCTATCAAGTGTTGACGTTGCACCGCTTGCTCCAAGGGGGCGTACCGATTCGGAATTCTAGCATCTGGCTTGTAGGCAGAACAATTTTTAATCTCACAGGCGCACATCGGCAAAGCATCTCGAACGCTCTAGTTTCAGCTGACTGATCGTAGCTCCGCACAACTGTCTCTGGGTGTCTGGAACTCCTGACCATCAGACCGCCTGACTTCGTGCTTTGTCTAAGACCACTGTCATCGATGGGGACATACCGACGCTTGGCATGCCGGTATAACCGGTGGCTGAGGGCAGAGGGCTTGGTCGACCTGGGCCGGTGCGATTCCAACGGTTTATGTACCGACGCCTGTTATCTCGACAGCCTATGAGGCTTGCCGTTGCAGGGCGTGATGTCCAGAAAGCAATGGATTGCGAGATCGCGCTCGCGAGTTACCAGTGCGTATTTTCGTCGGCGAATTCGAGGCACTCGACAATTGCTTCGAGGAACGGCACCATGTTGAGCGTAGTTAACGTAGCGCCTAACAAGCTCGTTGAACGCTGCTGACGAGGAGGTCTCGATCGCGGCTCGGTAACGCGCTGACCGTTCGACAATGAAGGGGCCGGGATCGTGCGTCGTAAAATCAGCACCTGTGACCAGCAAAGTCGTTGATGATGAAGCGGATATGCAGTGGTACGACGGCAATATCCCCCATCAGCGGACGAACTCACACTAGGCCGTTAGAGAGAGGCTTCTATGGCGTGTTGGAGCTGCCTCGGCTAAGCTCATTAAAGAAGATCGCTGGCAGGAGGCTTTTTAAAATCGATCGATTGAGCAGCCGCGTGGCAGCTTATGATCCGGCCGCCTCGAAACAATCAGGAAACCAGATCGTTTATTTCTCGCTCTATTAGCTTGAAGCGATCCCTAACTTCCTCGCCGGCATAGAAATCCAGAAGGTCCTCCTTAGATAGCGTGCCTTCTGCTAGAAATTTCGTCAAATAACGTCGACTGAATTCCATTAGCAGGACGCTTTTCTCGATCTGAGCGATAATCTTCTTACAATTGTCGATGTTGGATTGTGCAAGCTCTTTGATGGATGCTGAATCGATTAAATCCTTGATAATCCTATTGAGGATGATGTTCAGGATGTCGACATCTAACGACACCTCTTTGCTGCTCAGTGCAATATCACGCGCAAGCATGTAGGCGATCGCAAGGTTCTTGTAGTCGCCTTTCTGAGAGTCGATTATCGCGACAAGGCCGACGGCCGGAACAAATCTGACGTCCTGCACGGCACTAAGGACAGAATTGTCGACAAGCGATACATCAAACACAATGATCCCTGCTTGACCGTCGCGATTGGCTTGCGCTTCGAGCAGCTGACTCCAGGCCGTGTCGGACTTGCGCGTGAACACGTCCTTTGTCTGGATATCTCCCAGTCGGATACCTTTGTCGAACTTACATTCGATTGCAATCCGCCGCCCACCGTCGCTATTCAGATGGCAGACTATGTCGCCGGTCTTGTTCCGGTGTAGCCTCCCAGGCATATCGCCCGTCAACTCTACCCGGTCTAAAAGCTTCTGTTTTGCCAGGAACTCTATAAGGAATTCGGCGACTTCCTCCTCCGCCAAGACGCCCTTCACTGACGAGCGATAGAACAGCTCCTTCTTCATATCGAAGATGAGCTTGAGGCTCTCCAATTCGGTTCCGAGTTCGTTGCTCGTCCGGGCAAGGAAACTAGACAGCCTATCTTCCATCAGCGCCAGGACGCCAATGTACAACGCTTTGTGGAACTGCTCGTCGCGGTCGCCGGCAGTGATTTTGTTAAAGAACTCAAACAGAATTCTGTTCTCGACCTCGAACGATGAGACCTGAACTCTGTGTGACCTTTGATCCAAGTTGACAATACCCATGATCAGACTTTGCTATACCTATAGTGACCCTTGATGTTCGCTGCGAGGAAGCTGCCTTTGGAGTCGGCAATTTTGAAGTCTTCGATCACTTGGGGCGGCACATCGTAGTACTCATAGGTGCCGCCGTTATGAAAAGCGACCTCCAGAATTCTCTGCTCATCGTCGAATCTGATCGACGCGATATTGGACGACGTGAAGGGTTGGAAATTCTGCCATGCCATGGTTGAACCTCAATGCTACTTTTTTGGTAGGATGGGATTTTGTTGAAGCCAGGTCTCGACGAAGTGGCTGTATTTGGAGTTCTCCAATTGTTTGACGTTCCACCCACCTGGCATCATTGACTGGTCTGGCGGAAGCTCATCGCAAACTACCGGGTCCTGGCTATCTGGGCGCCTGTCCTTCGGTGGAGCTAGGATCATTGTCCGCATGGGAAGTCCAACGGCCTCGCCGAGAACTATCGCTTCTCCTGTCCGCAGGATAGGCAGCATGTTCGTAAGGCCCTCGAGATTATCGGACAGGGCACCGGTAACATGCGAACGATCCGTAGCATTACTGAGCCGCATCGCGAAGAAGGTGCCACACTGGGACAGGATGGTAGGATTGATCTCGGATGGACGTTGGCTAACAATCATCGCGCCGATGCCGTACTTTCGCCCTTCCTTCACTATCCGCTGGGTGACAATCGATGCGGCGCCATCGGAATTACCGTTGAGATAGGCGTGGGCCTCCTCCATGACAACCAGCAATGGTCGTTCGCGGCCGCCTTCTGACAAATTTCGTGCCCAGAAAATTCCATCATACATAACTCGCAGAACATTGCCGATGATATCGTTCGTCATTGCGGAGGGAACGCCGGACAGATCCAGGATTGTAATTGGGTTCGAACTCCCCAACCAATCCTTCATGAGCTCAGCCAAGCCTTTCTTCACTTTCCCGTCGAGATCAGGATGCCAGTCTCCGGCACGCAGAAGAAAATCATATCTCGTTACACGAAGCTTTGAGCCAAGCGCCTCTAGCTGCCCCCGCAAGTTCAACCCATCGGGGATGTAATTGATCTTTTCGCTATCTTCCTTGACGTTCTTGACCTTTTTAAAACGAGGAGGAATGCCTGCTTCGGCATCGCCCTTCAGTTCCCTCCCCGTCGCATCCTTTTCGAACGCCCAATTGGACGGGTCCAATGAACTTCCTTTGTTGCTATAGTAGGTTCCAAATTCGGTGCAATATAGCTCGTGCCATAGCTTGTTTAGCGAAAATGATACTGGGCTGTCGGCACTGACATTTTCCGGTGTCACTCCGCGGACTGGCGTGATCTTCAGACTTTCCGCCTTTGCTGCAACTACTCGCTCCAGGATGATATTTCGCGCCTTCCCGTCGGCGGGCAAAGACCCAAAAGTGACTCGTAGAAACTCATCGAAGCTGAGTGCCCAGAACGGAATGCAAAGTCTTTGCTCATTCTTCTTGCGTTCGTCAGGGTTGATCTTAAAAACGCTCGCCCGATCTCCCAAGGCTCGGGAGTATTCGCCATGCAGGTCTAGAATGACGATTCGGGCAGATGGGAACCGATCCGCGTTAGACAAGACGTTGAGGATACCGGCCACTGTAGTGGATTTCCCGGAGCCAGTCGTACCCACGACTGCTGAATGCCTGGTGACGAGCTTGTTTATATCGACCAGCGCGTCAATCGACTCGCTTCCTGCGATGTGTCCAATTCTCACGAAATGGTTCTGCTTACCCACACTCCCGTAGATTGCGTGGAGGTCTGATTCCGAAACCAAATGCACTTGATCGTCAATGGTGGGGTACTGCGATAAGCCCCTTTGAAATTTTCCTAGCCTGTAGCCTTCCCCCACCAGTTGCACGGTCATCCAACGCTGACCGTTCGGCATGTTTTTCGCCAAACTCTCCGGCACCGCACTCGCGCCGACCTGCGATACGATTCCGAACAGGTCGACATACCCCACCGGTATTTTCACGAAGCTGCCAATCTGGCCAATTTTGTAACCCTGTCCATTGACGAAGCTCAGGCCCGAGAATTGATCCTCCCGTAGTGTCACGCTCACTGTGGTGCCGCTTACATCTTGGACAGTACCCACGATCGTGGCGTCCTTCATGCGATCAGGTTTCATCCGGCTGCTCCTGCGCTCCGGTCAGTCCGCGGAGAAGGCTGCCCAATGCTGCGAAATCGCCGAGCTTAACCGACACGGAGGTTCCATCGGAGACGAGTACGTTAGGCGGCAGGATCAGGGGATCTGCGTCGCCCGTATTCCACTCTCCAGCATTGCGTCCAATGATAGCTTTGTCGAACGCCAGCATGCTTAGATTTGGTGTTAAGAGCGCGCACTTTCTTCCGAGCTCGTACTTGGCTTCGTCCAATTGGCCGTAAGTGAACGCAAAGACATGGGCAGTCGGGTTCGTATCGAGCCCACGGCAGATAACGTCACTAATATGCTCGTCACCGAAGGAATATCCACAGATGAAAAGTAGCGCCGAGGGCTTAAGTAGGAATGCCTTGAGGCGATCTAGCATCGCCAAATACGGCATCTTTCGACTTTGATCGTACTTCAGATGCGACGGATAAATTAGATAAGAACGTTTCTCCCCCTTCTCGTCGCTGCGAACGATCGCCCCACGGTCGTCAAGGCGCCAGTTGAGAGAACCGTGGATCTTCCAGAGGCGTGTCCAGCGTGCAGGTAGGAGTCCTTCATCCTCGACGGCCCCAAGATCGAAAAACGCCTTACGGGATCCAATGAAACCATCAAAATAAGGGACCGAGCTCTCCTCCAAAGCCTGCTCTAGCAGCAGATCATAGTTGGTCGTGAAAAGATGCACCGGCTGCTCTCGACGGATCGAGCGGCTCCAGATCGCGAGATTGTGGTAGGGCGTGTCTCTAATTGGTAGCGCCTTGTCGACTTCCTCTGAGATTACATCGCAGACTTTATCGTCCAGATCTCTTAGCTCACTAGCGAGCAGGCCCCGCACGGTGCCAGTGCCGGCTACGCTCTGGAGTGCGCGAGTTTTACTGAGCAGGAGTTCTATGTTCTTGCCATCTCCGCCGTCCTCTTCTACCACCTTAACGACCTTATCCCACGTAGATGGCTTGTCTGAGTCATTGCTCTTTAGGCGACGATCTATGATAGCGGTCAAGCCAGCGACATCATCTATCAATGGTCGATTTTCGAGCTTTCCCTCTACCCCTCGTTCGACGCGCACCGATAGTGGGCATCCTGCCCCAATCAGAAATCCGATTGGCTTCCGGTTCTGCGAGAGTGCCTGCTGGATAAAACTGATCTGACGAATTGGATCGTGGGATTGCATGTCTGGCCATCTAATGAAATTAAGATATCGATAAAAGTGATGGCGAAACTAGCAAGTCCCGCGTTGAATACAAGAACACCGATGGCAGCTATGCACACCGCGTTTCAATGCAAGCGAGCGCTGCAACTTCGGTCAACTTAGCGATAGTTGAAAGGCGATTAATAACTGCGGGAGAGATGTCTACCTCGCCAGTGATGAAGACGTCTGCTATTCAACGTGTTTGGGACGTCAATGCTTGCCCGCCGTGCGGGTGTTCATTTGACTCTCTGACGTCTGCAATTGGGATAAGCATCATTCGTCTACGACCCCAGATAGTCCACCTCAATGGCGCTGCGGCCAAGCCATGTTTGCACGACCGACGATGGCGTGGCGCGCCGGAGCAGTTAAAAGTGCGAACACCTATGATGAAGTTGTGATGCAATTTGCCTTGTGGCCAGAACGCGCAAGATCACAGCAGCGCACGCAGTTGCTCCAGCTTCGACAAGGTGGGGATGACGAAGTCTACTGGCAACGCAAGGCTGGCGCCAGTGGCGTCGCAGGTGAACAGCCGGCCGCGGGCGGCTACCGCATGGGGAACGTGCGGTCGTGCGGTGTCAATCTCGTAGGCCGTCCAGACGGAGATGCGCTCCAGGTTTGCGTTCGCTGCGAAGCGGGTGAGCTCCCTGAGCCGGCGCACCGTCTGGTCAGCCGCGTCGATGGCATCGCGGATGGCCTTGAACGTCGCCGCGAATGTATGTGAGCCGTTCCAGTGGTCGGAGCGGTTGCCGGTGATCTCATCGGCGATCCGCGGCTGGAGCATCAAGGGCAATCGCTTGAAGGAATTTGCGCCCGACGGACGCTGGCACACGTTAACGTTCCTTGCCGCGCTCCGGGTGAACGCCCTGACGGCACCGTGCGTGGTCGACGGCCCCATCAATGGAGCTATCTTCAGCGCCTACGTCGAGCAATTCCTTGTGCCCGCCCTGCGGCCGGGCGACATCGTCGTGCTCGATAACCTCGGCAGTCACCGCGCGCAAAGAATCCGCCAAGCCATCCTCGCTGCCGGCGCAAAGCTCGCATTCCTGCCGCCTTACTCGCCCGATCTAAACCCGATCGAGCAGGTCTTCGCGAAGGTGAAACACTGGCTGCGGATGGCACAGGCACGATCCCTCGACGCCATCGGCCCAAGCTTAATCTGTGGAGAATTTCGGCCGCCGGAACTTGTCGCTCAACTTCTGAGAGTCCTCGCGCAACAATGGTTCATGCGATTGTTATATGCAGCCAGGGGCGCGGCGAGTGCGTACCGCGCGCGTGAACGGATGGCGCGGACGGACCGGACGCCGAGCGGCCATTGGCTTTGGACGAAGGAAGAGGACGACATCGTCCGGACGCTCTATCCCGACTACAAGGCGCTGCGCCGGAAGCTGCGCAGGCGGACTCGCTATGCACTTAAGGCACGCGCAGCGAGGCTGGGCGTGATCAGGAAAAACCACGTTTGGCAGGGAGCTGAAATCTCTCGCGTTCGCCGCCTGTATCCTCGGGCAACACAAGAGGAACTCATGGCGGCGCTGCCGAACCTGACTATGGAGCAGATCAGGGCGAAAGCGAGCGACATTGGCGTTCGACGCGCCCGCCGGAAACCTGCGGCGACCGGCTATCCTCTGATCGACGCCATTCGGGAGCGCGCCTTCAAACTGAACCTCTCGATGGTCGATCTCGATGCGATAGCGCGCACCAAACGCTTCTATCAGTCGGGCGGATGGCGAGGGGGAAACTTCAACCGCAAATTCGTGCTTCGCGCCGTCGAAGCATTGGGCGGTGAGGTATCGGTACAGTGGGAATGATGGGAATCATCAATTCTGGCGTCTGCTGCCGGCTACCATGCGGACATGTCAGTCGATCCTGAAACACCTCGCTTGCGTGTGCTCCATGATGTCCGCTTTCTCGGCACCACAGTCATCGATCACCGGGTCACGCTGCATTTGCTTAGGTCGGCTTTTGGGACGAACCGTCGAGTCGGCATGGGCACCACACGGTCCACAAGTGGACATTCATTTCACAGTCGTTTGCGTTTAATACTTATCGCGCCCCACGCAAGACCGACCACAGCGGCGATCAATGAACCGAGTAGTACGCCGAGCTTCGCTGCACTGAGAAGACTTGCGTTCGCGAACGCGAGCGTTGCGATGAAGATGGACATAGTGAAGCCGATACCCGCGAGCAAGCCGATCAGCCATACTCCATGCCACGTCACACCCGAAGGAAGCTGACACAGTTTAATTTTTACCATCAGCCAGATTGCGGCAACGATGCCGATGGGCTTACCAAGGACCAGTCCTGCGCCAACACCCAGCAGGACATAATTTGCTCCTCCGACCGATAGATCCACGCCGTCGATGGAAACACCTGCATTCGCAAGCGCGAACAGCGGCATGATGCCAAACGCGACCCACGGGTGAAGCGCTGACTGGACTCGTACCACGGGCGGCAGCATTTCACGGCGGGCCAAGCGAAGCATGCGGAGCGGCTTCGCCAATCGATGAGCATCCTTTGCTGCGATCGCATCGCCACTCTGCAACTCCTCGGTGACGCGGGACAGGGTCTCCAGCGGCGTTTCCCGCATAGGGATTGGAAAGACAGGAGTCATCAGACCTAGCACCACACCGGCAAGCGTCGGATGAGCACCGGTCATGAGCAAGCCGGTCCAGACGATCGCGCCCGGAACAGCATAGGCGAAGGCAGATCCGACCCCGATTCGCTGCATTCCCAAGGTCAAAAAGATTCCGATCGCCGCGACCAGAAATCCGCAGATGTCGAGACCCCCGGAATAGAAAAAGGCAATGATCAGAACTGCGATCACATCATCGATAATCGCAAGAGCGAGAAGAAATACGCAATGGACCGCGCGACCATACGGCAGAAGAAGACCGCGGGAGGCCGGTCCGCTTCGAACTCACCGATCAGACCTGCCAAGCGGTCGACGAGTACCTCCGCCTGACGGGACGCAAGCCAGGTGATTTCTTAACCAGGAGCTGATGGAACCTGCTCGTCTCGTCTTCATCGACGAGACCTGGACCAAGACCAACATGGCCCCCCTGCGCGGCTGGCGCAGGAGAAGCTCGCCGTGATCGCGCAAGCGGTCGAGCAGTTCCGGGCATAGGAGGATCGCTCACCGAAATCCGGACACCTGCAGAACAGAACGCGAGGACGTTTTACCATCTGGGGCGGCTTCAAGGACTATTTCACCGAGCACGGCCTACCGTTCGACTACATTCTCTTCACCAACTACGAGCGATCCGCCTTCTGATGATTGAGCACCCATGACGGGCACAATTCCCAACATATGCAGAAGCCTTCATATATCACGATCAACGCGGATCGTAGTATATGAACACATTGGGCGAGACACAGGAGGCAGACATGGCCAAGAAGGGGAAGCA
The DNA here is from genome assembly GCA_964587445.1 of uncultured Hyphomicrobium sp. Lineage (GTDB taxonomy): Bacteria > Pseudomonadota > Alphaproteobacteria > Rhizobiales > Hyphomicrobiaceae > Hyphomicrobium_B. The sequence continues at coordinate 8,303 of CAZPLQ010000004.1, read as the reverse complement.
GAACTACACCCGGCTCACCGAGCCGCTCGTCCGCGACAACGGTGTGCTGCGGCCGGCCTCTTGGGATGAGGCTCTTGATCGCGCGGCCGAGGGCTTTCGCCGCAACCGCGAACTTCATGGTCCCGACGCGTTCGGCATGTTCTCCTGCTCCCGCGCGACCAACGAGATGAACTTCATCGCCCAGAAGTTCGCCCGGGCGGTGATCGGCACCAACAACATCGACTCCTGTAATCGAACTTGACACGCTCCTAGCGTCGCCGGTCTGGTGACGGTATTCGGAGCAGGCGGCGGTACCTCGTCCTATCGCGAGATCGAGGATGCGGATCTGATCATCTTCTGGGGCTCCAATGCCCGCGAAGCACATCCGATCTTCTTCCATCACGCCCTGAAGGGGATCCACAAGGGGGCCAAGGTCTACGCGGTCGACCCGCGCCGGGCCAAGACGGCCGAGTGGGCCGATGCTTGGCTTGGTCTGGACGTCGGCACCGACGTTGCGCTGGCCTACGGTGTCGGTCGCGAGATCATCCACGCTGGGTTGGTCAACGAGGCGTTCGTCGCGAACGCCACCACCGGCTTCGAAGAGTACATCGCCGCATGCGAGCCGTGGACACTGGAGGCCACCTCCCGCGAGACGGGGGTGCCCGCGGAGCTGATCCGTGAGCTCGCGCACGACTATGGCAAGGCGGAGCGCGTGCAGCTGTGCTGGACGCTGGGCATCACCGAGCATCACAACGGCACCGATAACGTGCGGGCCCTGTGCAACCTCGCGCTGCTCACCGGCCAAGTCGGCCGCTGGGGCTCGGGCCTGGTTCCGATACGCGGTCAGAACAATGTCCAGGGCGGCGGCGACATGGGGGCGATCCCCAAGCATCTGCCTGGCTTCCAGGACGTCGGGAATCCCGAGCATCGGGCGAAGTTTGAGCGCATCTGGGGCGTTACGATGCCTCCGAAGTACGGCATGACGCTCTCGCAGATGATGGAGGCGATGGACGAGGGGCATCTCACCAACCTCTACATCGTGGGTGAGAACCCGGTACAGTCCGACGCCGACTCCTCGGCGGTGACCAGGCGGCTGGAGAACCTGGACCACGTGGTCGTACAGGACATCTTCCTTACCAAGACCGCCGCGCTCGCCGACGTGGTGCTCCCCTCCTCTGCGGCGTGGTGCGAGAGCGAGGGCACCTTCACCAACAGCGAACGGCGAGTCCAGCGCGTGCGCAAGGCGCTGGAGCCGCCCGGAAACGCGAAGGACGATATCGAGATCATCCGGCTGGTCGCAGAGCGTCTGGGGCACGTCTGGCCGATACAGACGGCAGAGCAGGTCTGGGACGAACTGCGCGCGGTGTCGCCGGCACACCATGGAATGTCCTACCGGCTGCTCGAGAAACGGGGTGGGTTGCAGTGGCCCTTCCCCGACGAGGACGGGCCCGAGATACCGTTCCTGCACGGCAGGCTCTGGGAGAAAGATCCCGAGAAACGCGGACGCCCGGCGCCATTTGGCATCGTCGACCACAAACTGCCGGTGGACAAGCTCGACGACGAGTTCCCGCTACGCCTGACGACCGGGCGGCGACTGACCGACTACAATACCGGCGTGCAGACCGAAGGCTTCAACTCTCCGATCCGCTTGGGCGGCTGCGTCGACATCTCTCCGGAGGATATGGCTCGGCTTGGCATCAACGACGGCGAGGTGGTCCGAGTGACGTCGCGCCGCGGATCCGTGCTGGCACCCGCGCGTCGGGATCCGGCCCTGCGTCCTGGGCTGCTCTTCATGGCCTGCAACTTCCCCGACGACGTGGACGTCAATGCGCTCACCATCGAGGCGAACGATCCGATCGCGGGGACCGCGGAGTTCAAGGCGACGGCGGTCAAGGTGGAGAAGACCAACGACGATCCGATCAGAGAGAAGCGCGTTTTCGAAACCACCGATTACGGGGTCCGGGACGGCGAGCTCGTGACCGCGAAATAGGAAGGATGAGCAGTGGACCTGAAGTTCTCCAACGCCGAGCCGTTCGCGGAAGAACGCGATGCCATCGATCGGCGGCTTGGCGGACCTGGAGAAGGCGGCTGGCACGGCGGTGAGCGCGACGAGCAGGACCACCGGCGCGCGCGGGCCGGCCATGCGGCACGGGCCCGGCGGCACCTCGTCCTGGAGGCGCTGCACGCGGTGAACGACCGCGCCGGCTGGATCAGTCCCGGCGCGCTGAACTACATCGGGAAAAGGCTCAGTGTGTCGGCAGCCGATGTCTACAGCGTCGCGACGTTCTATGCGCTGTTATCCACCAGCCCGCGGCCGAGGCGCATCGTGCACGTCTGCACCGACATCGCCTGTATGGCGCGCGGATCCGGGGAGGTCTGTGCCGGCCTCAAGAAGCGGCTGGGCCCGGCGGGCGCCCTGAACGGGTGGAAGCAAAGCCCCTGCCTCGGCGTGTGCGAGCGCGCCCCGGCCGCACTGGCAGTGGAGGCCGGCGACCCAGCTCACGAGCACCTGATCGGGCCCGCCACCGTCGATGAGATCGTCCTCGCGCTGAATGCCGGTCCCGCGGCGCTCGCAGCCGAGGCGCCACCGATCATGGCAGTGCCACAGGCCGGCCAAGAGGGCCTGATGCTGCTCAAGCGCGTCGGCCGGGTCGACCCGGAAAGCATCGACGACTACCTCGCAACCGATGGCTACGCAGGACTGCGGAGGGCCTTCGAGCTGGGATCCGCGCAGGTCATCAGCGAGGTCAAGGACTCCCGGTTGATGGGTCGCGGCGGAGCGGCGTTCCCGACCGGTGTCAAGTGGGAGGGCACCGCCAAGCAGCCTGCGACGCCTCGCTACCTCGTCTGCAACGCCGACGAGAGCGAGCCCGGCACGTTCAAGGATCGAGCCATCCTCGAGGGCGACCCGTTCTCGCTGATCGAGTCGATGACCATCGCTGGCTACGCCATCGGCGCCGAGCGGGGCTACATCTACCTGCGCGGCGAGTACCCCCGCGCCTACCGGATGCTGAGCAACGCCATCGAAAAGGCTCGCGAACGCGGGTTCCTGGGTGGCGACGTCCTGGGCACCGGGTGGAGCTTTGAGCTTGAGATCCGGCGCGGTGCCGGCGCCTATATCTGCGGCGAGGAGACCGCGATCTTCAACTCGATCGAGGGCTATCGCGGCGAGCCGCGCTCCAAGCCTCCTTTCCCGTTCGAGCACGGGCTCTTCGGCAAGCCGACGGTGGTCAACAACGTCGAGACCTTGTGCAACGTGCCGCTGATCGTGCAGTTGGGCGGCGCGCAGTACGCCGGGATCGGGACCGGGGGCTCCACCGGACCCAAGCTGTTCTGCGTGTCGGGCAACCTCGTGCGCCCCGGCGTCTACGAGGTGCCGTTCGGCGCAACCCTGGGCGATATTCTCGAGCTGGCTGGCGGAGTTCCGCAAGGCCGAACTCTGCAGGCGGTGCTGCTAGGGGGCGCGGCAGGCGGGTTCGTGCGCGCAGATGAGCTCGACATCCCGCTGACCTTCGAGGGTGTCCGCGCCAACAACACCACCCTGGGCTCGGGCGTGGTGCTGGCCTTCGACGACACCGTCGACCTGACCAGCATTCTCCTGCGCATCGCGCACTTCTTCCGCGACGAGTCCTGCGGCCAGTGCGTGCCCTGCCGGGTGGGCACAGTGCGCCAGGAGGAGGCGCTGCTGCGTATCGCGCACAACCGCGGCGACACCGGGGCCAAGGGGCGCGACATCCTCCTCTTGCGCGATGTCGGCCGGGCGATGAAAGATGCCTCGATCTGTGGCCTCGGCCAAGCCGCCTGGAATGCCATCGAGTCGGCGATCGACCGTCTCGATGTCCTGGAGAAGAGTAAATGAACGCACACGACCCGGGTAATTTCGGCCAAAAGGACACCTCCGTCCAGATGGTCACGATCACCATCGACGGCGAGGAGGTGAGCGTCCCGGAGGGAAGCACCATCCTGACGGCCTGCAACACGGCGGGAAAGGACACGCCTACGCTCTGCTACGGCGACACCCTCACGCCCAAGAACGCCTGCCGGGTCTGCATGGTCGAGCTCGAAGGCTCGCGCGTCCTCGTGCCCTCCTGCTCCCGCAAGGTCCAGTCCGGCATGGTGGTCAAGACCGATACCGAACGGGTGCGGCACAGCCGTCGTCTCGTGCTGGAGCTGCTGGGCTCCTCGGTCGACCTGTCCACCACTCCGCGGATCCCCGAGTGGATGGAGCGCTATGACGCCGACCTGGATCGTTACGGCCCAAGGGCCGGCGAGAGCCCCAGGCGCGACGTCCATGAGCCGGGCGAGCACCACGCCGGGAACGGCAGCGTCGCGGCCACGATGGCCCAGCCGGACAAGATCGACAACGACCTCTATGTGCGCGAGTACGACAAGTGCATCCTCTGCTACAAGTGCGTGGACGCTTGCGGGACTCAGTGGCAGAACAGCTTCGCGATCCAGGTCGCAGGGCGCGGGTTCGACGCCCAGATCTCCACCGAGTTCGCCGTAGAGCTGCCGGACTCCGCGTGCGTCTTCTGCGGCAACTGCGTGGAGGTGTGCCCGACGGGAGCTCTGTCGTTCAAGTCCGAGTACGACATGCGCGCCGCGGGTACCTGGGACGAGTCGCAGCAAACCCAGACCACCACGGTGTGCACCTACTGCGGGGTCGGCTGCAACCTGACCCTGCACGTCCAAGACAACAAGATCGTCAAGGTGACCTCGCCCCACGATCACTCGGTCAGCCACGGGAACCTGTGCATCAAGGGCCGGTTCGGCTTTGCGCACGTCCAGAGCCGCAAAAAGGGCGGCAGCGGATAGGCTCCCCCCTTTGATGGAGTCAAAGGGGGTTCCGGAAGCCCGCTCGCGGCCCACAATCTGTTGTCCTGCCTCGACAACTGGACCCTCGACCTGGCTCACCGCACCACCTCGCGGTGGTCGTCATCGATCCGGCGCGTCCAGCCGCGCCGGTCCAGGTGCTCCAGCAGCGGGATCGCCACCCGGCGGCTGGTACCCAAGGCCTGCCGTGCCTGACTGGTGGTGAACGGTTGCGGCAGTTGCGCCAGCGCCCATATCGCAAGCTCCGGCGCGGACGGCAGCAGCACCACACCTCCATGAAGGCGCAACACCCGCTGGGCACGCTCGGCTGCGGCCAACTCACGGACCCCCAAGCCGAGGGCAGCCAGATCGCCGATCAGCGGCGCGAGGAAGGGATTCTCGAGCAGCCGCGCCTCGAGCTTGGCCACCCCGGTCTCGGCGCGGCCTAGGTCTGTGCGGGCCCGCGGCAGCCGGACGTAACCGTTGTGCTGCTCGAGGCCGGCATCCGCGACGAGATGATCGATGAAGTGCGCGGCTGGTGTACCAAGGGCGTCGCGCACGGCCCCTTGGGAGACGCCGGATGTGAGCTGGTCTCGCTGGGCGTCGTTCTCCACAAGGGCTCGCAGCTGTCGTCGCCACGCGTCATACGTGGGAAGGTGCACCCACCAGCCGCTTAGCTCACGGACCTCGGGTGGCGGTGCGGCATCGGGAACCGCCAGGCCGATCCGGCGCAGGTAGTCCACCTCCACGGCGCCCCGGCTGGCCACCTTGGCCAGCACGTCGCCCTCGGGTGGCATGGCGGCCAGCGCCACCCCGCGCCGGGCACCATCCCCGCGGCGCAGCCGCCGCGGCGGATCGGGGTCGAGCACACCGACACCGCCGAGCACGATGTGACGTGCCGGATCACGGAGCAGCAGCCGATCTCCCACGGTCAGCGGCAGCGGCCAATCGAGTGTGATCCGGGCGTGCTCGGCATCGAAGCAGCGCAACCGAGCCGGCACGGTCGCCGTTCCGGCATGCACGGTGAGTTGTGCAGGGACCTCGTCGAGCGCGACACCCCCGATGCGGCGCACGTCGACGACTGTGGCCATGAGCCATGCACCCGGTGCGATCAGTGCTTGACCGCGACCGACATCCTCCGCAGGTACTCCGCGCAGGTTGACTGCGACCCTGTTCATCGGCTGGAGAGCGTCTGCAGGCGCGTCCCGCGATTCCAGGCCGCGGACGACGACCTCGCGCGGCTCCCGCCCTTGGCCGACCACCACGAGCCGGTCACCCTTGGTCAGCGTACCAGCGACGAGGGTACCGGTGACCACCGTGCCCGCGCCCGAGAGGCTGAATGAGCGGTCGATCCACAACCGGAGCCGACCGCCGGTGTCTGGCGCGGGCGTTTCGGCCAGGACGCCGTCGAGGACCTGCCTGAGCTTGTCCAATCCGGTGCCCTGCATGGCCGATACCGCGACCGCTGGCGCGTCGCGCAGTCCGGTGTGCGCGAGCTCGCTGCGGGCACGCTCGACGGTCGCGTCCACGAGGTCGGGCGCGCGGTCTGCCTTGGTCACCACGATCAGCCCGTGGCGGATGCCGAGCGCTGCGATGGCATCGCGGTGGTCGGTGGATTGCGCCGACCACCCCTCGTCGGCAGCCACCACGAAGCACACCACCGGCACCGTCGCCAAGCCGGCCAGAGCGTTGCGGATGAATCGCCCGTGGCCGGGCACGTCCACGAAGGAGACCTCCCGGCCAGAGGGCAGAGTGGTCCAGGCGAACCCGAGATCGATGGTGAGCCCGCGCCGGCGCTCCTCCTCCCAGCGGTCCGGCTCCATTCCGGTCAGCGCGCGCACCAGGGTGCTCTTGCCGTGGTCGACGTGACCAGCCGTCGCGATGACGTGCGTCGTCATCGCTCGCCGCGCGGGCTGTCGACCACCTCGGCGGCGTCGGGGTTGCGGCGATTGGCGGAGGCGGACAGGAATCGAACCTGCCAGACCGAGCTACTCGGTCTCACCGGTTTTGAAGACCGGGAGGACCACCAGGAACCCAAACGCCTCCAAACGCTCTCACATCGAACACTCATCTCGCCGAGCGCTCTCCTTTGAAGGCATCTGCCTGACCAATGAACAAGTGCACGCCAGCTGGCAAGCGCGAAATTCGCCCTGCACTCTGTGTGTACCTTCGACCGCAAAGTCCCACAAGGAGACGTCGGCCCATGGCAATCAGCACGTGCCCGCGCCTTCATGAGCTTTGCGACGCGGCTGAACCTTGAGCCTGCGTTCGGCCGCGCTCAATCGCGCCGTCAATCAGATCAATTTGATCTTTGCTCCCGCGCGGCTCACTCAGGCGCCGCCGCGACGGAATTTTTACGCACGAAAAAACTGAAGCCGCCGTACGAAGCGCTGCCTCATAGGCAATCCCATGCACGAGATGAACGTGGCAATGAACGTATGTGCCGTTGGAAACCTGAGTTAACACGACGCATTCTCAAGATATGAATTCTCATTCACATCTTAATCGCGCCGACCATCTGGTGGGTGGCGAGATTCAACCATGCTTGTCTTTGTAATTTCGTGAAAATATGAAATCTTCTACAAGTATGATATGAAATCAGGAACCATTGCAGCGCACGCATGATATGAAATTAATTTCATATTATTGTAGCCAAACGCCTCACAAAGAAGGCTTTGGGAGGAAGGTATGATCGAGATCGAGATCGAGGCTATTTGGCGCTTTCGGCGCCGCGAAGATGCGCAGTCGCTGCAGATCATGCTGGACATTCTGGCCGAAATTCGAGCCTCGGGAAAAATCACAGCCGCTGCCGAGAAAGCGCACGTGTCGTATCGGCATGCATGGAACATGATCGAAAAATGGTCGGAGTTTTTCGATACCCCACTGGTTATACGCCGCCAGGGCGCAGGAACTCGTCTGACGCCTTTCGGAGAAAGGCTGGTCTGGGCTGGAGAGCGCCTCGAAGCACGCTTGAGGCCGCTTCTGCAAAACCTGTCGCAAGAGCTAGAAACCGAGATCAATCAGATGCTGCCGCACGGCCCGCTTGTGCTGCGCGTTCACGCAAGCCACGGTTTCGCGGTTCCCAAACTGCGCGAGCTACTAAGCCGGCAGCAAGACATCAGCGTCGATCTACGCTACGTCAGCAATCAGAACTCGTTGGTCTCGCTGGCGCACGACGGCTGCGACCTCGCCGGCATGCATTTGCCGCAAGGAGAGCTTCGCAAGCGTGCGATCGCCGCCAGCAGAGGGTGGGTGAACCCCAACGTTCATCGCGTCATCTCGCTCGTGACGCGCGAGATGGGCCTGATGGTCCAGCGCGGTAATCCGTTGGGCATCCTGGACCTCAAGCGGCTCCTCGACCCTGCCGTTCGCTTCGTCAATCGGGATTCGGATTCAGGCACACGCCTTCTGTTTGAGCAGCTCTTGACGCAGCACAGCATATCCGGTGCTGCGATCAACGGTTATGAGCATACCGAGTTCACGCATGCCGCCGTCGCAGCATATGTCGCGAG
>CAZPLQ010000003.1:0-577343 GCA_964587445.1 uncultured Hyphomicrobium sp. | reverse complement strand
AGTGGAGCGAACAGCTTTGTTCGACTTGAGTGCATTCGTTTTATCGAGCGCAAGGTGGTCCCGAAGCAGATTCTACCCATCCTGCATCCTCCCTTTGATTTGGTTTGCTTTCTTTGAAAAACGTCGTGTGCGCGAGCCGAAGCGATGCGGCGAAATTTCGCTTCAATCGCGCTTTCGATTCAGCAATCCACATGCCAGGAGAAACATGCCCGCAAAATTCGGGAACATTTCTAATTAACGCTTCTTAAATATCCAAGATTGGCATTTGAATTGCCAATAATCCTGTTGTGAATAGGGAATTTTGACCGATTTTTCAGATGCTTGAGAAAGAGTGTCATGACACATCTGTATCACCGCTGAAACATTATATTCGCATGTGAGCCGCGAGCGTCCGCTTGGCGGAGCATGCAACGAGCCATTCCTCAGGAATGAATGCTTGCGATCGATGGCGTTCTCTACTTCACCGGCAGCTTCAGCAAGACCTGGAGGCGCTCCAGCACTACGTTCGCAAGGAGGCACTGGAAAGCAAGGAACCTCCGAGCCAGTAGTAGCCTCGATCCTTATTTGAAAAATAAAGGGTGCAGGCGCCATCCCGCGCCTACACCCAATTTGTTTCTACGGCCGATCTGGCAGATCAAGCGGCTGCCTTCACTGGCCAGCCATTGATGGTCAGCACGCCGTCGCGCACCGAGACATGCACCGTGTCGCCGTCCTTGACGCCGCCCGCCAGAATTTGCTCGGCAAGCGGATCCTGCACGTAGCGCTGGATCACCCGCTTGAGCGGACGCGCGCCATAGGCTGGGTCATAGCCGCGGTTGGCGAGCCACGCGCGGGCCGTATCGTCAAGCTCCACCGTGATCTTGCGGTCCGACAGCAGCTTGGCAAGCCGGCCCATCTGGATATCGACGATCTTGCCCATGTCCGCACGCTGCAGGCGATGGAACAGGATGATCTCATCCAGGCGGTTCAAGAACTCCGGACGGAAGCGCGCGCGCACCTCTTCCAGCACCTCGTCGCGCACCAGATCGGTATCTTCGCCCTCCTTCTGGTTGACGAGCAGATCCGCGCCGATGTTCGACGTCAGGATGATCAGCGTGTTCTTGAAATCGACCGTACGGCCTTGGCCGTCCGTCAGGCGTCCGTCGTCCAGAACCTGCAGCAGCACGTTGAAGACATCCGGGTGCGCCTTCTCGATCTCGTCGAACAACACGACCTGATAGGGCCGCCGCCGCACGGCTTCCGTCAGCGCGCCGCCTTCCTCGTAGCCGACATATCCGGGCGGTGCGCCGATAAGGCGGGCGACCGAATGCTTCTCCATGTACTCCGACATGTCGATGCGGATAAGCGCAGTATCGTCGTCGAACAGGAAGCCCGCGAGCGCCTTCGTCAGCTCGGTCTTGCCCACGCCTGTCGGACCTAAGAACATAAACGAGCCGATGGGACGGTTGGGATCCTGAAGACCGGCACGCGCACGCCGCACCGCGGTCGATACGGCGGCCACGGCCTCCTTCTGCCCGATGACGCGCTTGGCCAGCGCATCTTCCATCTTGAGCAGCTTGTCACGCTCGCCTTCGAGCATCTTGTCGACGGGCACGCCGGTCCAGCGCGACACGACGGCCGCGATCTGATCGGGCGTCACCGCCTCCTCGACCATGGCAGTTGCCTTGCCGCCATCTTCGCCCTCAAGCGCCTTCAGCTTCTTTTCAAGGTCGGGGATCACGCCATAGGCGAGTTCGCCCGCACGCGCCAAGTTACCCTTGCGCTGCATCTGCTCGAGTTCGTTGCGGCGTGCGTCCAGCTCCTCCTTGATCTTCTGTGCGGAGCCGAGTTTCTGCTTTTCCGACTGCCATCGGGCCGTCAGGGCCTTGGACTGCTCCTCGAGGTCGGCGATGGATTTCTTCAGCTTCGCAAGACGGTCCTTGGATGCGGCGTCGGTCTCTTTCTTCAGCGCCTCGCGTTCGATCATCATCTGCATGAGATCGCGGTCGATGGCGTCCAGTTCTTCCGGCTTGCTGTCCACCTGCATGCGCAGGCGCGAGGCGGCCTCGTCCACAAGATCGATGGCCTTGTCGGGCAGGAAACGGTCGGTGATGTAGCGGTTGGAAAGCGTCGCGGCGGCCACGAGCGCGCTATCGGTGATACGCACGCCGTGATGCAGTTCATACTTCTCCTTTAAACCTCGCAGGATCGAGATGGTATCCTCCACCGTCGGTTCGCTGACGAACACGGGCTGGAAGCGCCGCGCGAGCGCGGCATCCTTCTCGATATGCTTGCGGTATTCATCCAGCGTGGTTGCGCCCACGCAGTGCAGCTCGCCGCGGGCCAGTGCGGGCTTCAACAGGTTGCCCGCGTCCATCGCGCCTTCCGATTTGCCCGCGCCCACGATGGTGTGCAACTCATCGATGAACAGGATGATGCCACCCTGTTCGGCCTGAACCTCCGACAGCACGGATTTCAGCCGCTCCTCGAACTCGCCGCGGTACTTGGCACCCGCGATGAGCGCGCCCATGTCGAGCGCAAGAAGCTTCTTGTCCTTCAAGCTCTCGGGCACATCGCCCTTGACGATGCGCAGCGCCAGACCTTCCGCAATCGCGGTCTTGCCGACGCCGGGTTCGCCGATAAGCACGGGGTTGTTCTTGGTGCGCCGCGAGAGCACCTGGATGGTGCGGCGGATTTCCTCATCGCGGCCGATCACGGGATCTAGCTTTCCGGAGGCTGCTGCCTCCGTCAGGTCGCGCGCATAGCGCTTCAAGGCGTCATACGCCTGCTCGGCGGACGCGCTGTCGGCCGTGCGGCCCTTGCGGATCTCGTTGATGGCCTGATTGATCTTTTCAGGGGTGGCGCCGGCCTCGCGCAGCGCCTTGCCCGCGTCCGTGCCGCTCTCCAGCGCAAGCGCCAACAGGAGCCGTTCAGCCGTCACGAACTTGTCGGACGCCTTGTCGGCGGCTTTCTCGGCAGCGTCGAAGACGCGCGCCGCCTCGGGCGATACGTAAACCTGTCCGCTGCCTCCTGAGACCTTTGGCCGCTTGGCAAGCGCCCGCTCGGTCGCCGCCAGGGCGGCCTTGGGGTCGCCGCCTGCACGTGCGATCAGTCCACTGGCGAGCCCTTCGGGATCGTCAAGCAGGACCTTCAGAAGATGCTCAGGCGTGAAGTGCTGGTGATTTTCTCGCAGCGCAAGTGCTTGGCCCGATTGGACGAAGCCCTTGGCGCGATCGGTATAGCGCTCAAAATTCATAGACTTTTCCCTCCTCATGCACGCCTCTTGCGCCCGTGTGGCACGGCAAGAGGCGCCGTATTCAGGATACTGTTAAATTCCAACGCGGTAAGGCAAACAAGCCCCGCTCACGGGCACTCTTTGCCTTCCGCATCCGAAGATATAGTGCGCACAGCGCGTTCAAAAAGGGGAGGCAGGCCGCGACCTTAAGGGCGAGTTTTGCTTGGTTTGGATCCCCATCGCCCGACGGCGGGCGTGCCGCAAAAGAAAAAGGCCCAGGATTGCGCCTGGGCCAATTCGAATTTCTCATAAGGCGGACTTCAGCCGCAGGACTATTCCTGCTCGTCGCTCGCCGGCTGACGGGGTGCGCTGGCGGCACCCTCGTCGTTGGCAGGCTCGGCACGCGGGCGGCGCACCGGACGGCGCAGGAACTCTGGCTGATGATCGCCGACAGCCGCCGATTGCAATGCGTCGCCGTTGCTGGGCTGGAAGCGCTCGCGCCGGCGCGGCATGGGTGCGGGCGCAGGCGTCTGCTCGCCGCCAACCTCTTCTGAGATGACGGGTTGAGGCAGACGGTCCTCCCGGACCTGCCGCTGATCGCCACTACGGTCGGGACGATCAGACCGATCGGGCCGATCAGGGCGCTCGGCGCGGTATTCGTTGCGCTCGGAACGTTCGCCCCGCTCACCCCGGTCCCCGTTGCGTTCACCACGATCCTGGCGGTCCATGTTGCGGTCCACGCGGTCGCCACGGTCATGCCGGTCGAAACGGTTCTCTCCACGGTCGTGACGCTGATTGCTATGGCGATGCTGCTGGTCGTTGCGGTCGCGGCGATGATGCTGCTGACGATTATCGTAACGCTGTTGACCAGGCTGGTCGAAGTTACGGGGCTGGCCCATTGGCTGGCCACCCTGGGGCTGGGTCATCTGACCCATGTCCGGCTGGCCCTGGCGGCCCTCGCCAAACTCCTCGCCATCGTCCTCGCCAAAGTCGTCGCCTGTATCGAGCGGATCTCCGGGCATCATCGGGCCGCGCGCCACCGTCAGGCCACTGGCGAACGGATCACCGCCGCCTTGGCTGATCTGCTGCTCGCGGAAGCTCATGATGATGCGGTTGTAGTGCTCGGCGTGCTGCATGTAATTCTCAGCCAGCACGGGATCGCCGGACGACAGCGCATCACGCGCCAGCGACATGTACTTTTCGGCGATATGTGAAGGCGTGCCGCGGAGCTTCACATCCGGCCCCGTGCTCTCGAAGCTGCGGGTCAGCGGATTCTGCGACTTGCGATTGCGACCGCGACCACGGCGGTTTTGCTGTCCTTGCCTCATTGGCTCCCGTTCTTACCGTTCTACCGACTTAGTGTCTCACCGGAGGTGAGATGCACGTCTCTTGCGACTCGTAATGTGCCGCCTTGGGATTTTCCCGCTCGTCCCGGCAGGACCCCATGCCCTTGCATTGATACGCAATAGCACCAGCTTGATTTATCCTGTTCAAACCCGCGTTCAGCGTGCGGACGTTCGGCCGCCAAGCCAAATGGCCTATCATTCCGGCAATATCTCAAATGCGCATGCGCCCCGGCCTGATTGTCCCCAGACGTCGCCACTGCCGTTACCGGCGAAATTCTTGTCCTCAGGCTGCGGCGCGGAGTTGCGCGGTTGGCCGCAGGCCCAGGTCAAATGCTTAAGCTGCTTTCCCCAAGGTTGCGTGCCATCGACGCCGCGTAGGTCCTTTTGGAAGCAAAGCGTTTCGCGCTCGTGTCCGGTCAGATTGCGAGATCCCTGCCGGAACCTTCACCGCCGTCAACGCGTAAACTTCAACGCGTGATCATTTCTGCCGGAAACGTGCGGGGCTTCGGAAGCCTAGCGAGGTGTCCCGGCTAGCCGGGCGCGCCACGACCGTTCATCCCGATCCATACCGCTTAGTCAAATACTCTATAGCTTATCGTGCGTTCATCCAACAATTTTCGAGCATCTGATTAAGAATGTCGCTTCACCGTGACACAACGGATATGGCCGCCCAGGTCCTTCCACAGCCGGCTTTCCACTTCGCCCCGGCCTTCCAGAGCTGAAACCAGCAACGCCTTTACGGCTTCAGCCTGCCCGGCGCCAACCTCGACCGCCACTGCTCCGTCCGAACATAATTCTTTAATATTGCTCGCTATTTTTCGATATATGGCAAGGCCGTCCGGGCCGCCGTCGAGCGCTAACGGGGGATCGTAGCACCTAACGTCCTTGCTCAGCCCCTGAATGTCACCGGAGGCAATGTAAGGAGGATTTGAGACAACGATGTGAAGCGGCCCGCCAACACCATCGAGGACATTGGTTTCCACAAGTTTCAGCCTGTCGGCCACGCCAAGCCGCTCGGCGTTGCGCTGCGCCACGGCGAGCGCCCCAGGGCTGACGTCCGTCCCCACGCCGCGCGCCTGCGGAAGCTTCGCCAGCAAGGTCAGCAGAATGGCGCCCGACCCCACGCCGATGTCGGCGATTCGCAACTGGTCCGCAGGCACATCGATCGAACGGGCAAGCTCCAACGCGGCGTCAACGACGGTCTCCGTGTCGGGACGTGGATCGAGCACATCGGGCGTAATCATGAACTCGCGTCCGTAGAAACTGCGCAGGCCAAGGATCCGTGAAACCGGCTCACTTGCGAGCCGCCGGCACACGGCAGCCTGGAGACGTACGATCTCATCGGCCGTGAGCGGGATCTCCTCGCCCAAAACGATGTCGGCGGCCGGGCGCTGGAGGAGACCTTGCAAAAGGAAGCGCGCATCGGACTGCGGCGTTTCAAGCTTTGCCCGTGCGAAGACCCCCGCCATCGCGCGATATGCCGTCTGGACCGTCCCGCCAAGGTCCGAAAGGGCGGTCATCGCCCTTCCTTGGCGCTCCCCGCTCATGCCCCACCCATCTCGGCCAACTGGCTGGCCTGATGGTCGGTGATCAAGGCGTCGATCAACTCGTCGAGCCCATTGCCCTGCAGAACCTCATCGAGATTGTAGAGCGTCAGTTTGATGCGGTGATCGGTTACGCGGCCTTGCGGGAAATGATAGGTGCGGATTTTTTGCGAGCGATCGCCAGAGCCGACCTGATCCTTCCGGTTCTGTGACCGCTCCGAATCCGCCGTTTCACGCTCCAGCTCATAGACGCGGGCCTTCAGCACCTGCATGGCCAGACGCCGGTTCTGGTGCTGGGATTTTTCCGCCGAAACGACGACGATGCCGGTGGGCAGATGCGTGATGCGCACAGCAGATTCCGTCTTGTTGACGTGCTGACCGCCGGCGCCGCCGGCACGCATCGTGTCGATGCGGATGTCTTCCGGCTTGATGTCGACATCGACATCCTCAGCCTCAGGCAGCACGGCGACGGTGGCCGCTGATGTATGGATGCGCCCACTCGCCTCGGTGGCCGGAACGCGCTGCACGCGGTGCACGCCCGATTCGAACTTGAGCCGCGCGAATACGCCTTGTCCGCTGATCGACATCACGATTTCCTTGTAGCCGCCGAGTTCGCTCTCGGATGCCGAGATGACTTCGACCTTCCAGCCTCTCAACTCCGCATACCGCGTGTACATGCGCGCAAGATCGGCCGCAAAGAGGGCGGCCTCGTCGCCCCCGGTGCCCGCGCGCACTTCCATGATTGCGCTACGTTCGTCGGCGGCGTCCTTGGGCAGCAGCGCGATGCGCAGCTCCTGCGTCAGCGCCTCTATCCTGGGCAGCAAATCGGCGCGTTCCGCATAGGCCATATCCACCATGTCCCTGTCGGCGGCTGGGTCTGCAATCATCTGTTCGATACCCGCCAGTTCGTCCTCGGCTTTGCGCAACTCCTGGATCTTCGCAACGACGGGTGAGAGATCGGAGAATTCCTTGTTGAGCTTGGCATAGGCCGCCTGGGAGACGCCGGTATTCAGCTCCTCCTGGATGGCCATCCACCGCTCGAAGAGGCGCTCTAGCTTTTCGGTGGGAAGCGTCGTGGTCGGCATAATCAATCTGCTTGCTTGGCCGCAGGCTGGACGTGGCCACAGTTGGGGTTGTTCCTGGTCGGCGCACTGCTTTACGGGCGGTGCGCAGCGTCCCTGCAATGCCACCGTTTTCGGCGGCAGGCCAGCCCTTGCGCTAACGTTCGTGCTGATGCAGCCGGTCAGACCGGCGCGAACGCGGGTCGGTAACCTCGATCCACTTCAGGCCCTCGCGCTCCGGCGCAAAATGCACAGCCATGACGTCATGGAGATACCCGGCGGCAGCCTTGAAGGGGCCGGGCAGGTAGGACAGCGCGCCGCCCAACACATTGGCGTTCAGCATGACGAGCACAAGGCCCAAGGGAAGGGATAGCGCATAAAATGTTCTAACCGGACGTTCGCGCGCCTGGTTCAACGCTTCCATGGGAAGGCGCAGGGCGCTTTGCGCAATCACGGCGCGCATCTGGCGCAGCCGTTCCGAAGTGGCATTCATGGCGGGTCGCAGGGCTTCGGCCTGACGCGCCATCTGGCGGCGCTGCACGGCTTCACGAAGAAGAATGCCGAGCGCGGTCAGGACAGGCCTGCCATCGATCCCCGCCCAGGCTGCGTAGGCGTTGACGATGCGTTGCACCTCGGGCCACGGCGGGAGGCTTTGGGTGTCTGCCTGCTCGAGCGCGAAGATGACCGGTAAAGACGTCCGCAGATGAATTGCAGCCTGAACCGGGTTGACGCCGATCGTGCGGCGAAGATCGACGAAGAAACGAGCAACATCGGTGCGGATTTGAGAGGTGGCGCCGTCCGGCGCGTCATTCACCGGCAGCTGGCGGCCTAAAGCGCGCTGTCGCGTCACAGGCAAACCGGAACCATGGCCCGATGCCTTGCCTACGCCGGCAAACGCAACGCCACTACTACGGCTCCTCGCGATGTCGCGATGAGAACTCAACGATACATGAACCCCAAAAAACGCACCGTCTCAGCCCCCTGAGACGGCAACCCTCGTGGGGAAGAATGTTGGGCAAAATCACTGCGATGTCAAAGGACGAGCGCGACTTCGGCAACGGGGCTCGCAGGGCTCAGTTTTCCAGCTCAATGCCTTGCGATTCGGCGAATTTTTCGAGTTCGTCGCGCACGCTTTCCGATCCCGCTTTCAACAGATTTTCGACCTTGTCTGTGACTTTTCCGACATCCATCGAAAGGATCATCGCTTTGACCGGGCCGACCGAGGCGGGCGCCATCGACAGGGAACGGATGCCAAGCCCGAGAAGGGTCATCGCCTCTATCGGCCGTCCCGCCATTTCACCGCACACATTGATCGGCACGCGATGCTTCTTGGCAGCCTTCACCAAGGACCTCAACGCCCGCAGCGGCGCGGCCGAGAGCACATCGAAGCGGCTTGCAACCCGGCCATTGGTCCGGTCGGCAGCGAACAAGAACTGCAAAAGGTCGTTCGACCCCACCGAGATGAAATCCACCTGCGGCAGGAACTCGTCGAGCTCGAATAGCAAGGCCGGCACTTCCAGCATTGCACCAACCAGGAGTTTGCCCGGCAGCGTGTAGCCATGCTTTTTGAGGAAGGCGACTTCCTTCTCGATCAAGGCGCGGACCGGCGGCATCTCAGCCGCCGCCGTCACCATTGGAATCATGAGCCGCAATTCCTGACCCGATGCGGCCTTCATCATGGCGCGCACCTGAACGCGGAACAACTCCGGACGGTCGATCGCCATGCGGATCGCCCGCCACCCCATGGCAGGGTTTTCTTCCTTGGGCTGGCGCAGATAGTTCAGGACCTTGTCGCCACCGATATCGAGCGTGCGGAACACCACGGGCTTGCCTTCGGACTCGCGCAGCACCGAGCTGTAGAGCTGTGTCTGCTTGTCGAGGCGCGGAAAAGAATCCGAAAGCATGAACTGCAGCTCGGTGCGATAAAGCCCGACGCCGTCGGCGCCGCACTCGCGCAGATGGGGCATGTCGACGACGAGGCCGGCATTCATGTGCAGGGCAATGCGCACGCCATCCTTGGTGATGGCGGGCCGGTCGCGCAGCGCCATGTAGCGCTTCTGCTTGCGGGCACGAAAGCGCACCTTGTCCGAGTAGGCGGCGATCACCTCGCCGGTGGGGCGCAGGTGCACTTCACCCGCCACCGCGTCGACGATAGCCGCGTCGCCTGCGTTGACGCGTTCGACGACGCCTGCCGCCTGCCCGATCGCGGCGATACCCAGCGCCTTGGCGACCACGGCAACGTGGCTTTGCGACGAGCCATCTTCCACGACAAGCCCGCGCAGGCGGGTCCGGTCGTAATCGAGCAGCTCCGCCGGACCCATGGTGCGCGCAACCAATATGGTGTCGGACGGCAGGCTGGAGGGTTCGTCGGCGCTGGTGATGCGCCCGGCAAGCACGCGCTTCAACCGGTCGGAAAGATCGTCGAGATCGCGCTGGCGCTCGCGCCAATAGGGGTCGTGCTGGCGCAACATGCGCGTGCGCATCGCGTTCTGAACACGCTCGACAGCGGCTTCCGCCGTCAGGCCACCTTCGACCGCCTCCCGCAGGCGGCGGTGCCAGCTCTTGTCGTGGGCGAACATGCGGTAGGCTTCCAACACCTCCCGATGCTCTCCCGCGAAGGCCAGGTGCTCATGCTCAAACATATCGTCGATGTGCGCGATAAGCTTTTCGAGCGCGCCGTTGAGCCTCTCGATCTCCACCGACGGGTTGTCGGCCATGAGCTGGGTGACGACGATGCGCGGCTCGTGCAGCACGACATGACCCAGCGCGATGCCGTCGGACATCGGCTCGCCGTCGAGCACGAGAGGCTGGGAGCGCGAAAATTCGATAGCTGCGCCGGTGCCTGCGACCGTGCCTGAGACGAGGTTTTCCGCAACCACCATCGCGGTTGACTGCAAGACCTCCACATCCTCGTCGGAATACTCCTTGGTCTTGCGGTTCTGGACGACCAGCACGCCAAGGATCTCGCCCGACCGCTCGATCGGGACGGCCAGCAGCGCGTGATAGATCTCCTCATGCGTCTCGGGCCGGTAGGAGAACGCCGGGTGGCTTGAAGCCTCCGGCTCGTTGACCGTCACGCCCAGCTCCGCGCAACGCCCGGCAAGACCCTCTCCGCGCTTCAGGCGCGTGCGATGCACGGCGGCCGGGTTCAAGCCTTCCGTCGCGAACAGCTCCAGGGAACCGTCCTGGCGTTTGAGATAGATCGAGCAGACATCCGCCACCATCACGCCTGCGATCTGGCGCACGATACGATCGAGCTTTTGTTGCCCCGGCTCGTCGTCGGACATGATCTCGCGCAGGCCGCGCATAATCGCACGCAGCGACGTTTCGCTGGGAAGTGGTCTTGGATCTTCGCGCCGGGTTACCATCGCCTTCGCCGCTCGTTCCGCTCTTCAAGAATCGCAAGGGCTCGCGCCCCTACAAAATCAGCGGTCCGGCCGGGCTCTCTCAGCGCCGGCCTCACCGTCAGTCGCCATCCAAACCATATGTCGAATGCAGCGTGCGCACCGCAAGTTCTGCATAGGCCGCATCAATCAATACGCTGATTTTGATCTCCGATGTCGAGATCGCGTGAATGTTGATGCCTTTATCCGACAGCGCCTTGAACATTTGCGAGGCAACGCCCGCATGGCTGCGCATGCCGATGCCGATAACCGAGATCTTTACAACGTCGTCGGAGCTTTTGACCTCGAAGGGGCCGATATCGGCCTTCGCCTTCTTGAGCACCTCGAGTGCACGCGGCAACTCCGCCGCCTGGATCGTAAAGGTCATGTCCGTCTGTTTGCCGTCGGGCGTGACGTTCTGGACGATCATGTCGACGTTGATGTTGGCTTCCGCGAGGGGCCCGAAAATACGCGCGGCAACGCCCGGTTTGTCGTCGACCTTGAGGATTGTGACCTTGGCTTCGTCCTTGGCATAGGCAATGCCGCTTACCACCTGCTGCTCCACGATCTCATCCTCGTCGCAAACGATTGTCCCGATGTCCTCGAGATTGTTCATATCGACCGCCCGCATGGCCTCAGGCGCCACGAAGCTCGACAATACCCGCGTTCTGACCCGGTACACCATGGCAAGCTCGACCGAGCGAGTCTGCAGGACCTTGGAGCCGAGCGACGCCATCTCCAGCATCTCCTCGTAGGAGATTTTGGGCAAGCGGCGCGCCTTGGGAACGATGCGCGGATCCGTTGTATAGACGCCGTCGACGTCGGTATAAATGTCGCAAACATCCGCCTTCAGCGCCACGGCCAGTGCGACGGCGCTGGTATCCGATCCCCCGCGCCCCAGCGTCGAAACGCGATTGGCCGTGGGCTCGATGCCCTGAAAACCGGTGACGACCGCAATCTCGCCAGCGTCGAGGCGTTTTGTGATGTCCTCTCCCGGAATGTCCAGGATGCGTGCCGCCCCATGGGCCGCGCTGGTCTTGACCGGGATCTGCCAGCCGGTCCACGACCGCGCCTTGTAGCCCATGTCCTGCAGCGTCAACGCAAGAAGGCCCGCCGTCACCTGCTCGCCGGTCGCGACGACCGCGTCGTACTCGACCGGATCGTAGATGCGGTTGGAGGAAGCTTCCTTGACCCAGGCGACGAGCTGGTTGGTCGCGCCCGACATGGCCGAGACGACAACGGCGACCTTGTTGCCGGCATCCACCTCGCGCTTGACGTGCTTGGCCACGTTGCGGATGCGCTCGATGTTGGCGACCGACGTGCCGCCGAATTTCATCACTACAACAGCCATGGCACCTGCCGTTTCCCCGAGACCTGACACCTCGCGCCTTGCCCGCCACCCTCCGCAGCCGGGCGACAGCGAATGCGCAAGTCGCCGCACCTTGGACTTAAGGTGAATGCAAAGCCCAAAAAATCATATGAGACGAGCGCTTCTTAGCGGCTGCGCGCCGCCACCGCAACAAGACATATAGGCGGACGTCCGCCCCCGCTTGACAATCGATGGTCCCAGGTTCGCAGTGCATGGGCGAGATGGCCTTGCCGGCCACGGCCAAGACCTGCGGAAAGGACCTTTCATGGCGCAGCCGAGCCCGAACACCCGTCACGATCCCCCCCTCGGCGCCCCGGGCGACCGGACGCTCGACGCCGAGGAGGTGGAACGGTTTTCCCGCCTTGCGGCCGAGTGGTGGGACCCTGCGGGGAAATTTCGGCCTCTTCATCAGATCGGCCCACCACGGCTGTCCTTCATCCGCGACCACGCGGTAAAGCACTTCGCGCGCGATGCCCGCAGCTTGAAGCCGCTCGCCGGCCTCAATGCGCTCGACATCGGCTGTGGCGGAGGGCTGATCGCCGAACCCTTGGCCCGCATGGGCGCCAGCGTGACCGCGATCGACCCATCGGAGCGCAACATCGCCATCGCCAAAGGGCACGCGGAAGCTCAGGGGCTCACCATCGATTATCGTACCATGCGCGTGGAAGACCTCGTCGCCGAGGGCAAGACGTTCGATCTCGTGACCTGCCTCGAGGTGGTCGAGCACGTACCGGACGTTGGCATGTTCGTCGGCGCGTGCGCCAAGGTGGTGAGGCCGGGCGGACTTCTCTTCCTGTCGACCATCAACCGCACCATGAAGGCCTGGGCACTCGCCATCGTCGGAGCGGAATATGTGCTGCGCTGGCTACCGCGCGGCACGCACCAGTGGGAGCGGTTCGTGACCCCGGAAGAACTCGCCCAGCATTGTGCGGCTGCAGGACTCCGCGAGACACGCTTTGAGGGCATGACGTACAATCCCTTGCGCGACGCCTGGAGCCGCGCGCCCGACACGGACGTCAATTATCTTGCCGTTGCCGTCAAACCCGCCTGAGCGACCGGAGTTCTCCAAGAATGACACGCGTCATACTGCGCATCGATTTCGATGAAGAGCGCTACATCGGACACGGCCGCATCGAACTATTGGAACTGATCGGCGAATACGGCTCCATCGCGCGCGCCGCCAAGGCCATGGGCATGTCCTACAAACGTGCCTGGTATTTGGCCGAAAGCATCAACAGCACCTTCTGCGAACCCGTCGTCGAGCGCCAGCATGGCGGCAAGGGCGGCGGCTCGGCCCATCTGACACCTTTCGGCCAGTCCTTGGTGCGCGACTATCGCGCGATGGAGGCGCAGGCGCTGAAAAACTTCGCCAAACCGCTCAAAGCCATGGAGAAGAAACTCGGTGCACGCAAGGATTTCCGCGCTTAGAACGCTCTGACGAAGACGCTAGCGATTGTCCGGCAAAATCTCGTCCGGCAGACCCTGTGCGATCAAGCGTCCGCCATTCAGAAGCACGACGCACCCCGCCAATCTGCGCACTTCGCTGGCAGCGTGCGAGACATAAACGATGGGAATCGCGAACTCATCACGCACGCGCGCGATCAATCCCACGATTTCGGCCTTGCGGGCATCATCGAGGCTGGCCAACGGCTCATCCAGAAGCAGGACCTCGCTGCCCGCCAGCAGCGCGCGCCCCAGCGCGACGCGCTGCTTTTCACCGCCCGACAGCGCCGGCGTGCGGCGCGCGAGAAGATGCGCGATTTGCAGCGTGTCCACGACGGCATCGAATGGGATCTGCCGGCCACCACCTTGCGCAAAGCGGCTGCCAAAGCGCAGGTTTTGCTCGACGCTCATATGCGGAAAGAGTTGCGCGTCTTGAAACACCAAACCGACCCGGCGCTTATGCTTGGGCACAAAAATTCCTTGCGCGGTATCGACCAGGATGCGTCCGCCGACCGAGATACGGCCTTCGTCGGGGCGCACCAGACCGGCGATCAGATGCAGCACCGTCGATTTGCCCGAACCCGATGGGCCAAACAGCGCGAGAAGCGCATCGTCCGAAGTAAACCGCGCATCGAGCGCGAAGCCATTGCGTTTCAGCCGCGCGTCGAACTCGATCATCGTGCCCCGCGCTTCATCGCTCGTATACGGCTATGCGGCGCTGCATGCGTTGGTTCATCACCTCCGCAAGAACGACGGCGCCGAGCGCGATGACGATCGAGACGCCCATGAGCCGCATGGCGCCTGCATCTCCGCCCGGCACTTGCGTATAGGTGTAAATGGCTGACGCGATCGTTTGCGTTTCGCCCGGAATGTTCGAAACGAACGTGATGGTGGCGCCGAATTCGCCGAGCGCCTTGGCGAACCCGAGCACAGCGCCCGCAAGTACACCGGGCAGCGCGAGCGGCAGCGTGACGAGCGCGAATGTCCACAAGCCGCTGGCGCCCAGCGATCCGGCGGCATCCTCGAGGCGGCGGTCTATGCTCTCAAACGACAGGCGGATCGCGCGCAGCATCAACGGAAAACCCATGATGGCAGCAGCAAGCGCCGCACCCGTCCAACGGAACGAGAACACGATGCCCAGGTGCTCGTAGAGCCAGGCGCCTGCTGGCCCTTTGCGTCCAAAAAGAAGCAGCAGCACATACCCTGTCACCACCGGAGGCAATACGAGCGGCAGATGCAGGACGGCATCGAGCAGGGTCTTGCCGGGGAAGCGGGTGCGGGCGAGCAGATAGGCGAAGCCGATGGCGACCGGCAGGGCCGCCAAGGTGGCAACGATAGCAACTTTCACGCTGAGACCGATCGCAGTCCAATCTTCAGGAGAAATGGCTCACCTTCCGCTCCGGGGATCAATCCCCTGACTTGGATGGATATTTCCGGCAAGGAATATTGCCTGTCAAGGTGAGCGTCTTCACCGTACGGCTGTACCGCCTACGTGCGCGTCAACATGGGAACGACAAGGACGCTGGTCAACGCGGCGCAAATCAGCACGAGAGCGGCGACTTCGTGCCAGCCGACAGGCTCGCCCAGCATCAGCGCACTGGAGTAGACGCCGACCACAGGCACGGCAAGCGTTCCGATCGATGCGATGGAAGCGGGGAACATGCTGACAACCTTGAAGAAGGCCCACTGGCAAAACATCATCGGCAGCAAGAACGTATAGATCAGGGCGATGATGACGTGGCTGCTGAGGTGAGCGATGTCCGGCAGCTGCTCGGTCAACATCGCCACGAGGGTGATGGGCACTGCGGCCGTGGCCATCTGCCAGCCTACAAGCGTGGAGACGGGCGTCTGCCACCTGTACTTTTTGAAAAGCACCGTACCAATGGCCCAGCTGACCGAAGCAGCGAGCATGAACAAGACGCCGAGCGGCGCTGTTCCGAGCACGAACACGTCCTCGCCCATGAGCACGCCGAGCCCCACCAGCCCGAGGACTAGGCCGGCAATCTTGGCGCCCGTAATCGGCTCATCGAGGAATGCGGCGCCCAGGAACGAGGCCCAGATCGGCATGGTGAAGGCGGTGATCGAGGCGCGCCCGGCCGGCATCAGCGTCACGCCATAAGCCGAGCATACCTGCCAGCCCAGCATCGCGAAAAACGATACGATCAGGAGCGGACGCACCTCCGAGCGCATGATCGTGAGCGGCGCGCCATGCGCGCGTGCGATGAGGAGAAGTCCGATTGCCCCCGCCCAGACGCACAAGGCCCGGAACCACCAGACGGACAGTTCGGCCAGCACGATCTTCATGACGGGCCAGTTCGCGCCCCAGAACAATGTGACCAGAGCGAGCAGCACGAAGCCCGACGCCGGCAGCCGCTCGCTCTGCACGGCAGGTGGCTGCACACCGCTCATCGCTTACTAAGCCTTTGTTGATTGATTTGCGGCTGTGAGCTGCCGCCACCCTGCAAACCCAAAAACAATACACCGGCGGGTGGCCCCTGGATAACCAGCCATCCGGCTTAGCGCCCTGGGCACCATCGCGCTGAAAATGGTACCGCCTCCCCGGATCGAACGGGGGACCTCTAGATCCACAATCTAGCGCTCTAACCATCTGAGCTAAGGCGGCACTTGGGCCTTGGCCGCGCCCCGGACCCTTATAAGACCGGACCCGGACACGTCAGGTGCGGCGCCGGAAGGGGCCGCGGCCGAAGCGCCTTAAAACGCGCTTTGGGACCAGATCGTCAAGTGAAAAACGAGCCATCGGCCGCTCAGCGACGCCATGGCGCTGACGCTGCAACAGGCACACAGATCACGCCGCCCGCGCCGGTCTTTCACGAGCACGCCCGGCGAGGACCGGCATGCCGGCGATCTTACAGCTTAGTCTTGTGGGCGGCTTCGCTCATCAGCCGGGTGATTTCCTGCGCCTGCTTTGCATACGTATCGAGCTGGCTTTGAGCATAACGTGATTGCGTCTCGAGGTACTCTTTCAGGTCGCGCGCGCGCGCCAGTTCAGCAGCAAAACGGAAGTTCGATTCGATGTTCGCCTGAGCAAATTCCAGCGATTTCGCCTGAATTTCGATCGCGCTTTGCGTCATCGCGCCTTGCGACTTGGTGACAACCTCCTGCGCTTTGCGCATCAGCCCCAAGACCTGCTCATAGGACTGGCGGACCTGGGCAACATTGCGCTCCGCCAGTTCGCGAACAGCGGTAGGGATCTCGAATTTCGGCGTATCGTACATGACCTTCTCTGCTCCTGGTGCGAAAGGGAACGCTCAAGGCGCGCCCGCACGGACAGGCTAGCCCTTGGCCACTATAGCGGGCCCGGGACCAAATAAGACGCTAAATTAACAAGCTTGACGCGAGACGCGATCTTCAGTTCGCGATCAATGCTAAGTAGACGCCATAAGACTATTGTAAGTAAACGGTAATTTACGAAATGACCGGCAAATTCAATGCCACCCAGCCTCCATCATCCCGCAACGATGGAGCCCTCGAAACAGGTACGGGGCCCTGGGCTGCGCGACTCGCGGAGGAGTTGGGGGCCGCATTCGTTGTGGATCCCGCGCTTTCGCGCATCGAAGGAGCCAACGCCGAAGCCTGCCGCCTGTTAGGCTTGCGCGGCGCGCCGATCCGTTTCCCGGTTGCGCTCGATGCCGCCATGCCGGCCGTGCGCCGCCTGCGTGCGTTGAGCGAAATGGCCGGGAATGCTGACAGCGCCGCAGCCCCGGTGGTGCCCTCTTCGGAGACCGCCGCGGGCGAAGAAGTTTTGACACTCTGGTGCGCCGGGCGGCTGATGAGCCTGCCCGCCAAACTGACAAGGACGACCATGAACGACGGCCGCCCCGTAATGTTGGTTCGCACAACTCCGGCACACGCCGCCGCCTCTTGCGAGACGGAGGAAACAATCCCCCCGCCGCCCCGCTCGACGGCGCCCCCAGGCTGTCCCAAACCTGTCGAACCGGCAGCTGTAGAGCACGGGGAGACAGACCAGGATCCCATCGTCTTGAGCCAGAGCGGCATGGCGCCTTCCCCTTCGCCGGCCCGCGACGACAGCGAGACACTGCGCGAGATCGCCCGCCGCATTCGCGAAGGTGGCCGCGCACGAACGATCACGCCTCCGCCGCTGCCCGCTGTGTCCACGACTTCCAGCGCATCATCGCAGGCATCGCCCCGCGACCATGATGTGCGCCCCGATGCTGCTCACGGTCCGCCCCGGCTGTGGCTGCAGGGCGACGCGCCGGATGCGCGGCACTTGTCGAAGATCGCCCACGAACTGAAAACGCCGCTGAGCGCCATTATCGCCGCAGCGGAAATCATGCGCGACGAACGGCTTGGGCCGATGGGCAATGCCCAGTATCTCGGCTACGCCGCGGATATTCACGAGAGCGCCCGCCACGCCCTCGACGTGATCAACGCCATGTTGACCGGTACGAATTCCGAACTCCGCAAGAGCGAGATCATCGACCTTGCGGGACTTGCGGACGTAACCGTCTCGGCCATGCTTCCGGTGGCGAGCGCCAGCGGCATCACGCTCGACGCCGACGGCGAGACGGGGCGCCTCGAGGTCAAAGGCGACGCAACCGCTATCCGCCAGATCATCTTCAACCTTATCAGCAACGCTCTCAAGTTCACGCCCAAGGGCGGCGATGTGCGCGTGGCCACCGGATATCTCGACAACGGCACGCCCTTTCTGGTGGTGCGCGATACGGGCGAGGGCATGAGCGAAGACGAGATCGCGGCCGCCTTTCTCGAGCGCGACCCGGCCGGCGATTCGCGGCGCGGGGGTGGATATGGCCTTGGGCTGCCAATGGTGCGGCGTCTGGCGGAGGGGATGCAGGCCACCATCGACGTCGACAGCGCACCGGGCAAAGGGACCGCCGTTCTCGTCACTTTCCTGCGGCCGCGAAGCTAACTGAGGGGCCTTTGTCCTCTCCGGCGATATCCCAGCCACGCTTTTGAAAATTATAAAAATTCTAAGGTTGCGGCGGCGTCACGTTGGCTGTTGACCGCACCGTTTGGAACAGGCTAACTCGCTTTTAGGCGTGCCTACCACGCTGGCGCGGCATAAGCCGCGTCAACCCGATACCGGGGCCTTGAACCCCGAATATTGGAGCTGAAGATGAACTGTGCCTCACGCGCCTTCTCGCGCGGTTTGCTGTCCTGTATGGCCGCAAGCCTCATATTGGCAACATCCGCTGTTGGTCACGCAGCACGCGCGGATGGAGTCGTCAATATCTACTCCTATCGAGAACCCAAGCTTATTGATCCACTGCTCAAGGCCTTTACGGCCAAGACCGGCATCAAGGCCAACATCATTTATGCCGGCTCGGGCCTCGTGGAGCGGCTGACGGCGGAGGGCAAGAACAGCCCTGCGGACGTGCTTTTGACCAATGAATTCGGCTTGCTGATCCAGGCTGTGAACGCGGGCGTTACCGCACCGGTCTCTTCAGCCGTCATCGAAAAGCAGATCCCCGCGACGCTGCGCGATCCCGAAGGCCATTGGATCGGCCTGACCCGGCGCGCGCGTATCGTCTACGCTTCCAAGGATCGCGTAACGCAGGATTCGATCACGTATGAAGAGCTGGCCGATCCCAAGTGGCACGGCAAGATTTGCTCGCGCTCTGGTCAGCATACCTACAATGTCTCTCTCATTGCCGCGATGATCGCGCACCTGGGAGAAGAAAAGGCCGAGGCTTGGCTCAACGGCGTCAAGGCGAACCTCGCGCGCAAGCCCGCCGGTGGCGACCGCGAGCAGGTTCGCGACGTGAAGGCAGGCCTGTGCGATATTGCAATCGGCAACACGTACTACATGGTCGCCATGCAAAAGAACCCCGCTCAGAAGGAGTGGGCGGACTCGGTCAAGATCCTTTTCCCCAACGCCAATGATCGTGGCACGCATGTCAATATCTCGGGCATGTCGCTCCTGGCCAACGCGCCCAATAAAGCCAATGCCCTGGCGCTGATGGAGTTCCTCGTCTCCGACGATGCGCAGAAAATCTACGCTGATGCCGATGGCGAATATCCCGCCGCGCCGGAGGTAAAGGCATCTGACTTCGTGCAATCGTGGGGAGAATTGAAGCCGGATTCGCTGTCGCTGGCGAAAATCGCGGAGTTCAGAAAGAAGGCCTCCGAACTGGTGGACAAAGTGCACTTCGATGCCGGTCCCAACTCGTAAAACCCATGCGCAGGCGGCCGCCGTCCTGCAATCAGCCCTCTTTCCTCCGAGAGTTCTCCAATGACCAGACACTTCACCCGGGCAAATGGCACGCTTGACGCCGAGCCGGCCCGCGTCGTTCCCTTTCCTGGCCGCACGCCCGAGCGTCTCGTCGGCGTCGGCTTTCGCAGCTGGCTGTCGGGTTTTGAAACCGGCGACATCACGTCGTGGGAAACCACCTGGAACGCCTACGAAGAAACATTGGGAACGGATGCCACCAAGCCCGTCATTCTCGCGTTGTCGCAGTTCGTGCGCGCGGTGATGACCAACGCCAATCGCGACATCGAGATATACCCGGCCCAGTGCCGCGGCTTCTGCCGCGACGAGTGCCTGGCGATTTCTGTAATCGCGGGATGCCAGCACGGCCAGCGCAGCGCGTTGTGCGCGTGCGCCACCGCGCTGATCGGCTGCAACGACATTGGCGACATCATCACGCGCGCCCAGGACTTTGCCTTTGGATTGAAAGCTGCCGGACAGGTGTTGAGCCCGTCCTCGGTCTGCTCGATCAACTGTCCGCTGTTCATGCCGCGCCCGAAGCTGCAGTGAGCGAGAGCTAACGGCTGATGACCACAGCTCCGTCTTCGATCACCGCGCCACAGCAGGCATCGAGCTCTGAACCCAAGAGCCGGTTGGCGCGGATTACGAAGCGGAGCGTGGACGCGGTGCGGCAAGCACCTGGATGGTCGGCGGGTGCGCTGTTGTTCGCCGGCGTGTTTGCGCTTCCCGTGGTGGCTGTCGTTTTGCTCGCGCTGGCGCCATCGGACGACATTTGGGCCCATCTTTCATCAACGGTCCTGCCGACTGCGCTGTCCAACACCACGCTGCTGCTCGCCGGCGCCGGGTTCGCCACGCTCGTCATCGGCACGGCGTCGGCTTGGCTCGTTACCATGTACCGGTTTCCCGGCCGCACACTTGCGGACCGGCTGCTCGTGCTTCCGCTCGCCATGCCGGCGTATATCGTCGCTTATGCCTATGCGGAGCTGTTTGACTATGCGGGTCCCGTTCAATCGGGACTTCGGGCCGCGTTCGGCTTCCGAAGCCCCGCGGATTACTATTTTCCCGATATCCGCTCGCTCGGCGGAGCGATTGTCGTCTTCACGGCGGTCCTCTACCCGTACGTGTACCTCACCGCGCGCGCAAGCTTCGTCCAGCAATCGGTATGCGTGCTGGAGGTCGCCCGCACACTCGGCCGCACCGCTCCGGCCGCGTTCTGGGCGGTCGCCTTGCCCCTGGCGCGGCCTGCCCTGGCGGCGGGTGTCGCGCTCGTCCTGATGGAGTGCCTCAACGATCTGGGCGCCGTGCAGTATCTGGGCGTGGAGACGCTGTCGGCCAGCATCTACGCCACCTGGATGCAGCGAGGCAACCTGGCGGGCGCATCACAGCTGGCCGTCGTAATGCTCGGCTTCGTCGTCGCGCTCATTCTGATTGAGCGCTATGCGCGCGGCGGCGCGCGCACGCACGACACGACCGGACGGGTTCGTGCCATTCCCTTCGAGGTTTTGACGGGATGGCGCGCCTGTGTGGCGCTCGCGCTCGTTTCGATGCCGTTCATCGCCGGCTTTGTTGCCCCCTTCGCGGTCCTCGCGCGCCATGCGGTGTTTCACCCGGAGGGATGGTCCCCCGCGGAATTTCTGGCAGCAGGTGCAAACAGCCTCATGCTTGCAGGCATCGTCAGCGTCTGCGCTGTCGCCCTTGGCCTGTTCTTCGGCTATGCCGCCCGCGTCGCACACAATCCGGTCACGGACGCCGCCACCCGCATCGCCGCCACGGGCTACGCGCTGCCTGGCACCGTACTCGCCATCGGCTTGATGATTCCGCTCGCGGCATTCGACAACCGCGTGGACGCGTTCATGCGCGACACCTTCGACGTCAGCACCGGACTGATGCTGTCGGGCACGCTGTTCGCAGTGACGCTGGCGCTGACTGTCCGTTTCCTGGCTGTAGCGCTCGGCTCCATCGAGGCCGGCCTCAGCCGCATCTCGCCAAGTCTCGACGCCGCCGGCCGCACGCTGGGCGCCAGCACCTTGTCGATACTGACCCGGATCCACATTCCGATCCTGGCGCCGGCGCTGGCGGCGGCCGCGCTGCTCGTCTTCGTCGATGCCATGAAGGAACTGCCGGCCACACTCCTCATGCGGCCGTTCAACTTCGAGACGCTCGCAACCCACGTCTATGGATTGGCGGCCGCCGAGCGCTTCGAGGAAGCCGCCCTTGGCGCCATCAGCATCGTGGTCATCGGCCTGTTGCCCGTGCTGTTGCTGCACCGGACCATTGCGTCAGGCCGTGTAGGGTCCAAGCCCAGCGGCGCGGTGAGGAACCGCCGGGCTTAGAGCTAAGCGCTTTAACCTTACCAGGTGCGGCGCGCGCCGGTGTCGATGTGGAACAGCCCGCCGCCGTAGTGCTTCAAACCGCCGACGCTTCCCGAGGATCGCAGAAATGCGTAGACGCCGCGGATGTTGCCATGCACGCGGAAGTCGACGGCGTTGCCCGTGAGGTGCTGAGACCTGGGCGCACCCCCGACGGCGCGGTTATGGCCCTTGCTGCGGCACGTGGAGTTGACGGTAACCGGGCCGAAGTTCGAAGCGACCTGATAGACCATCGACCTGAGCGTGCCGTTGAGGCAGCCCGAGTTGGCCGCCCAGCGTACGCCACCGCCCGACAGGCTCTTCTTGGGCTGATAGTTGCCATAGGCGGTGTCGCCCAGCGCGGCAACGCGATAGCCCTTGCTCTTCTTCTTGGGTTCAGATGCTTCCGCATAGCCGCCGAGCTTCTTGCGCGACGCATACGACTTCTTGCCCGGCGACTTGCGGGCATATTTGCGGGACGATTTGGAGGAGGACTTCTTGTAGGACGCTTTCCGGTAATAGGACTTCTTGGCCTTTGGCGTTTCGGACTTCTCCCAGAACGCCAGATCCTTTGCATCAGCTTGAGAACCCGGCAGCGCCGAGCCGGCAAAGAACGCTATTGCAGCTATGATCGCCGTCAGCGCACCGCGCGCGACAGCCATCACCCGGCTCCTGCCGGAAAGACGCGAATACAGCATGTGTTAACTCCCTACCCTGGAACGCCCAGACGCCACCGGCGTGATTGGAGGTTCCACCCATTGCAGTCACAACTGACAAGCGTTGGGGCCCTACACGGGCAAGAGCTCGATGAGAACTCGCAATCTAAATTCTTGGTTAATGCACAAGAATGACCTTAATATTCGTAAAACGTGCTTGGGAGATATACTATTTCTCTCGTTAGACATGCTGTATTTCTTTGCCAATTCGTGCAGGCTCGTTCAAAAATCCAAGATCGGCACACTATAGATGGCAAAGCGTGCGGCGGGCGGCCGCAACTTCTTCTGAATTGCTGAAGCGTCGACCAAGTACAGGCGTAGTAAAAAATCGGCCAGTCGCGGACCAGCCCGCGCACTCTATGGGGTAGCCCCTAAGCGAAATTCCTTAAGGCCGAGGCCTCCCATATGCCCGCGCGAAACCGTCCGCGGGCGCGCGTTTGATCAAGCTTGCGGCACGCGCGGCGAGGCCAACAGCGTCATGAGAATGCCGGCGCAAAAGGCGCTCGGGACTGCAAACAACACCGACGCCGCCGGCCTCAATCCCCACCAGTTTGCCACGTTCACGGCTTGCTCGTAGAGCGCCATCTGCGCCTGCATCCGCGCGCCCGGATCGGATGCTGCCTCAAGTGCGGCCCGCAGGTCGACGAGCTTTCGCACCGCGGAGGGCGGCGCGTTGGAGAGAGCCCCCGTCAGGTCGAACATCCATAGCGGGGCGAGGCGAACGCCGAAGATATACGCGCCCGCGACGGCGAACCCGGTCAGCAGCGCGGCCACCGCACCGCGCGCGCCGAAGCGTCGCCAGAACAACCCCATGACGACGGGCGGGAAGATTGAAGCGGCGATCAGCGCTAGTCCCTCGCTCGCCAGTGACACCAGCTCGGCGGGTGAGAAAGCGGCGAGCGACACCGCGCCAAACAGAAGAAGGATGCCGAGGGCGACCGAGCGCAGATCGAGCCTGCGCTGAGCGGGCGGGCCTGACCGCCGCGCTTCGGCGTCCGCCGCCAGAAAGCCTGCCAACAGGGCGTTACCCGCAACGAGCGCGGCGACCAGGGCCGCCGACACCAGCACATACCAAAGCATATCGGGAACACCGGCGATGCGGGAAGCCGCGAACACGTAGGCGTCGTTGTCGAAGCGCAGATCCTGGAGTCGCAGCATGCCCTTATGGCCACCGACTTTGGCACAGGCCGCCGCAAGGTCGGCCGGAGAGATTGATGCCACCCCGCAGACCGAAACCCAGCCGTTGGCCGCGCTTTGCGTGATCGCGGCGGGCGCCTCCGCGACCTTGATCCCGGACTGCACGAACTCCGCCAGCCCAACGCGGGCGAAGACTGCGAACGGCGCCAATCCGCACAAGAACACTGCCACCAGGGTCAGCGTCATACTCACCCGCCGCGGGGCCTCGCCTGGAGCCACGGCGGCGCGCGAGATATGGCGGCCCAGCAGTTGGGGCAGCCCGGCAATGCCAAGCGCCATGGCCAGGACGATGCCCGCAAAGTTCAAATTGGAGAGCTGCAGGAAGGGCGAGGCCATGGGCTTCAGGGCGCTGACATCGGCAAGCTTCTGGCCGATGAGCGCAATTTCGAGGTTCGCGACGTCCTGCAAGGCGATGCCGTAAGACCAGTAGGGCAGCGGCAGGCGGCCTTGAACCAGCGTAAGCACGACGAGGATCAGGCTGAACACGCCAATCAGAATGGCAAAGACAATGCCGAAGGGCCGCCGTACTCCTGCCAGCGCCAGCCCCAGCCAGCACATGCTGAGCGCCACGGCGACCAGCGCGAACGAGGCGGCGCGATCGAGCCCGCTCAGCGCTTGTATGGCGAGCCCGGCGCCGCGCACGTCGGCGGCAAGCAGCAGCGTGGTGGCGATGCCCAGTGCAGCCAGACACATGCGGCGCGGCCAAAACCCGCCGAACCGCGCCGTGAAATACCCCGCAAGCGTCGAGGCCGGATAGAGCACAAATCGGGGCGCGATCAGAATCGCCATCAAAGCGAGGCCGGATGCCACCCCAAGAGGATAGGAAAGGGCATCGAATCCGAGGGCCGCAATCAGGCCTGCGTAGCCAATGAACCCGGCGCTGGCGATGGCTTCACCCGAGAACACGAGCGGGCCGAGTACGCCCTCCCTGCCCCGCTCGCCACCGGCTCGCCAAGTGAACAACCACGCGATGAGGACCAGCGCCGCCAACGCGCCTTGTGCGGTGAACCAGAACCCCAATGGGAAGCCCGCCACTTTCACCGCATTGAGGGTGAGGGCCGCGAGCGGCAACGCGAACGAGACGAGCGCCCAGGCAAAGAGAGAAAAAAGCGTCAGCCGCCGAGTCGGCCGACTTGCTCCGGCAACTTCGTCCGCGCTCATTCTCCGCCCTCAAGCCCTGCTCCGCAGGGACTTGTGGCCAAGGATCGCGTTTCGATCAAGGCACGTGGCGTGCCTGGATGTTTGCGGGGCCAAAAAGTGTTGGATGGAGGGACACGCTGGCAGCAACGGCACCTAGAAATACAGAGAGGCGGCGCCTGCAGGCACCGCCCCTATCGTAACGTCCCTAGACTTGGACCTAATTCTTTTTGTTTTGCCGTCTCGGCGCCGGCCCAGGCACCGAAAGCGCGGGCACCATGCCTCAAGTGTTTACGTGCGTCAAGTCACCGCGCCAGATAAATTTTTTGCCTGCCATGACGGCGAAGACCGTGCTCTGTTTTTGATCAGAACAGGTTCAGTGGTGCTGGTGAGCGTCATGACCTGAAGCATCCCCGCCAGCGGGCTTGTCGCCCATGTCGTGACCCATGGAACCGGGCGCTTGAACGGGTGCCTCGACATCGACCGCACCAGCTTTCTCGAAGGTGAGGGTCATTTTCACGGTACCACCTTCCTTCAGCGGCTCCTTGAGATCCATGAGCATGATGTGATCGCCCATGGGCTTCAAGACGCGCGCCTTGCCCGGCTCGATTTCCAGTGCATCGACGCGCCGCATCTTCATCACGTCACCTTCCATGATGTGGGTGTGAACCTCGACGCGGCCCGCGGCAGGCGAGGAGGCCGAAACCAGCTTGTCGCCCGCTTCCGATTTGATCTCCAGGAAGGCGGCCGAGATCGTGGAGCCTCCCGGCGTGGCACGTGCCCAGGCATGGGATATCGTTACGCCGTTGGCGTCGGCCGCGCGCACCCCAGCGCCTGCCAACGGCAACAGCCCCAATGCAAGGGCGAGGGTGAAGACAGCATTTCGCATGGAAGGTCCTCCGTTCTGAATTTTGTGGTTTCGAAGTGGGACTATTTCGAAGCGGGACTATAGTAAATATCCTTGTCTTTGCAGCCTGCGGCATCAACGCGCCAAGTGTATCCCGACCTTTCACCAATTCGCCGCGCAGGAACGCACCAAAGCACTGGTCCTTAACCGTTATCCATCCCAAATGTGCTAGACATGCACCCAGTCGATAAGGGACCGGTATTACCGGCCTAGGAGTAAGGGGCCGGTGTCATGTTGACCCCACAACGGTGAAGACATCCGTGGCAAAGCGCGTTGTTCTGATCATCGGCGGAGGCATTGCCGCCTACAAGTGTCTGGATCTCATTCGCCGCCTGCGCGAGCGCGAGGTTCAGGTGCGCGTCGTCATGACCGCCGCCGCTCAACATTTCATAACGCCGCTTTCCGTCGGCGCGCTCATCAACGAACGAGTCTTCACAAACCTGTTCGACCTCGACGACGAACGCGAGATCGGCCACATCCGGCTGGCGCGCGATTGCGACCTGATTGTCATCGCACCGGCGACCGCCGATCTGCTGGCGCGCATGGCGGGCGGACACGCCAACGATCTGGCCACCAGCGTCCTGCTTGCCACCGACAAGCCCGTTCTCGCGGTGCCGGCGATGAACCCGCACATGTGGATGAACAAGGCGACGCAAAGAAACGTCGCACAGCTCAAAGCCGATGGCGTTCATGTCCTGGGACCGTCGGCCGGTGAAATGGCCGAGCGCGGCGAGGCCGGTGTCGGCCGCCTTGTGGAAGTGCCCGAGATTCTCACGGCTGTAGAAGGGTTGCTTCCTGGAGACCAGACAGCCAAGTCGGCCGCACCACCACCGCCACACGATGTCTCGTTGGCATCATCGTGCCAACACGTCCTGACGGGGCGGCATGTGCTCGTCACTGCAGGTCCCACGCACGAGCCGATTGATCCGGTGCGCTACATTGCCAACCGGTCCTCCGGCAAGCAGGGTTATGCCATCGCCGCGGCCGCTGCCCGCCTCGGCGCGCGCGTGACGCTCGTGTCCGGCCCGGTGTCGCTGTCCGATCCTGCCGGCGTGGACCTGGTGCGCGTCGTCACGGCGGCCGAGATGTTGGAGGCGGCGCAAGCGGCCCTGCCCGCCGACATCGCCATTTTCGCTGCCGCGGTGGCCGACTGGCGCATCGCCAAGCCCAAGCCGGAAAAGATCAAAAAGGGTCGTGGCGAGTCCGGTGTGCCCAAGCTCGCATTGACAGAAAACCCAGACATCCTGAAAACCATCGCGCACCTGAAGAACCGCCGGCCCGCGCTCGTCATCGGCTTTGCCGCCGAGACACAGACCCTTGTCACGCACGCACGGCGCAAGCTGAAGCGCAAGGGCGCGGACTGGATTGTTGCCAACGATGTATCGCCTGCGACCGGCATCATGGGCGGAGACCGCAACACCGTACATCTGCTCAGCGCCGCGGGCATCGAAAGCTGGCCCGATATGAGCAAGGATGAGGTTGCGGAGCGCCTGATGGCGCGCGCGGCAGCCGATCTCAGCGCCTATTTGACGGCAAGGACGGCCGCGGAATGAAGAAAACCACTGTGAAGGTTTCGCGTCTGGCCCATGCCGAAGGTCTGCCACTGCCTGCCTATCAGAGCGCGCACGCGGCCGGCATGGATCTGTTGGCGGCCGTGCCCGAGAGATCGCCCGTGACGCTCAAGGCGCGCGGCGGATGTGCCTTGATCCCGACCGGCTTGACCTTCCAGCTTCCTACCGGCAGCGAAGCGCAGGTGCGCCCGCGTTCCGGACTTGCCGCCAAGCATGGCGTCACGGTGCTCAACAGCCCCGGCACCATCGACGCCGATTACCGCGGCGAGGTGCAGGTCATTCTGATCAACCACGGACCGAGGGCGTTCGTGATCCGCCGTGGCGAGCGCATCGCGCAGATGGTTATCGCCCCGGTCACGAGGGTAAAGCTTACCAAAGCCCGTAAACTGACAAAGACCGCACGCGGCAGCGGAGGATTCGGCTCGACCGGCGGCGCGGCGGCGCTTGAAAAGAATTCTATTGCGCCTGCGCCCGAAGCGACGAAACCTGCCTTGCGCGCGCCTCATCGCAAAAAGAAACGCCAACCATCAGGTTCCTAGAGGTGAGGCGGCGCTTCTCTTGTGCGCCCCTTGAGCCGAGGCGTATTCCTTGCAACAAGCACTAATCGGCCGGTGCTGCCAACAGTCTGGCGCAATGGCTTGGAAATGCAGTTAGGATCACCCGATGACGAACATCGAAATCAAGACGCTCGCCGCAACTCAATCGTGGGGCCGTGGCCGGGTTTACGACAGCATCGCTGAAACAATCGGACATACGCCGCTCGTTCGCTTGAGCAACGTGAAGCGGGCCAAGGGCCTCAAGAGCGACATTCTGATGAAGCTGGAGTTCTTCAATCCTCTCTCATCGGTGAAGGACCGTATCGGCGTCGCGATGATCGACACGCTCGAAGCGCAAGGGCGCATCACGCCAGGCAAGTCGGTGCTCATCGAACCGACCTCGGGCAACACCGGCATCGGGCTCGCCTTCGTGGCGGCCGCGCGTGGTTACCGGCTCATTCTCGTGATGCCCGAAACGATGTCGATCGAACGGCGCAAGCTCCTTACGCACCTGGGCGCGGAACTTGAACTGACGCCCGGACCGGGCGGTATGCCCACAGCCGTCGCGCGCGCCGAAGAGCTGGCCAAGACCATTCCCGGCGCTGTGATCCCCGCCCAGTTCGACAATCCCGCCAATCCGCTGGTCCACGAGAAAACAACGGCCGAAGAAATCTGGAAGGACACCGGCGGCAACGTCGACGCCATCGTCGTGGGCATCGGCACCGGCGGCACGCTGACCGGCGTGGCCCGCGCCCTGAAACCGCGCAAGCCGAGCCTGAAGATGATTGCCGTCGAGCCAACGACGAGCGCCGTTCTATCGGGCGGCCAGCGCGGACCGCACAAGATCCAAGGCATCGGCGCGGGCTTCGTGCCGAGCATTCTCGACACCGACCTGATCGACGACATCATCCAGGTCTCGAGCGAAGCGGCCTTCGAGATGTCGCGGATGCTGGCGAAGGTCGAGGGCATTCCCGGCGGCATTTCGACGGGTGGCAATCTTGCCGCCGCCATCGCCCTGGCGGAGCGCCCGGACATGGAAGGCAAGACAATCGTGACCTTCGCACCGTCGTGCGCGGAGCGTTATTATTCGAGCGAGCTGTTTTTGGACCCCGCCAAGAGCTGAGTGCAGGACGACGCAATCTTGATGACGACACTGACGCCCGAGGAATCCCAGCGCTACAAGCGCCACCTCGTGTTGCGCGAGTTGGGCGGCCAGGGCCAGCAGAAGCTCAAGGCCGCCCGCGTGCTCGTCATCGGGGCGGGCGGTCTAGGCTCGCCGTTGTTGCTCTATCTGGCAGCAGCAGGCGTGGGAACGCTGGGCGTTATCGATGACGACAGGGTGTCGATCGACAACCTCCAGCGCCAAGTCGCGCATGGAACCGCGGATGCCGGCCACCCCAAGGTCGACAGTGCCGCCCAAGCCATCGCGCGCCTCAATCCGCTGGTGAAGGTGGAGACGTATTCTACGCGCCTTGATGCCGGCAACGCGCTCGACATCATCGCGCGCTATGACGTCGTCGCTGACGGGTCGGACAATTTCGCCACCCGTTATTTGGTGTCGGATGCCTGCTATCTGGCGCGCAAGACGCTGGTCTATGCCGCCCTCGGCCCGCTTGACGGCTATGTGTCGGTCTTCAAGCCGCACGAGACGAAACCCGATGGCACGCCTTATCCCACTTTGCGCTGCCTCTTTCCCGAGGCTCCGCCCGCAGGCCTTGTCGCCAACTGTTCTGAAGTCGGCGTTCTGGGACCGGTGGCCGGCGTCATCGGCACGCTTCAGGCGACCGAGGTGATCAAGGAGATCGCAGGCATCGGCGAGAGCCTGGCAGGAAAGCTCTTGATCTATGACGCGCAGGCGAGCCGCTTCGACACCGTTCAACTGGCCTGGGACCCCGACAACCCGTTGTCGGGTAAAAATCCGTCCATCCGCGATCTGTCCGGCCACGCGCCAATCCCAAGCGCTGCCTGCTCCGTTTCATGAGCCTGGGATTTCGCGATCAGCTCCTTGCCCTTGCAGCAGTCAACACCATTCCGTCCTCAACCACGAAGGCGTCATGTTGATCACGCCCCTATAGATCCCGCCTCTGGTTCGCGTTCAACCCAGGAAGGAGCTAAGGTGGTTGACGGAAAAGTGAAAACTGGTTTCTCCGATTAGATGCACGACAAACAAAGACCTAGAGCCGTTCCGCGATTTCGTTAAAACCGTAACGGCTCTAGGGTGGGAGTCCGCTTTATGGGCGCCGCCCCGGCGACACCGGGCAAACAGCAGATATCGAAAGCCTGAGAACCGCGTGCTTGCGCTCCTGTCACACATCTGGTTCGTGCTTGCCGAGTTGGCGCGTGCACCCTTCGATGCTCTCATGGGGCGCGATAGGCGCCGCTATACGATCTCGATCGACGTTTCCGCGCCGAAGGATGTCACCTGGGCGGTGGCGTCGGCGCATTCGGTGCGCCTCGAAGGCATACCCCCGATCGAGATCACGACGGCCGCCGATCCCGCACGCCCCGGCGTCTATACCGGGCGCTTGAGGATCGGCGAACTTGACCTGCCCATGGCCTACCGCGTTCTCGACGAACGCCCGGGCGAAGCCATGGCGATCGAGGTTCTGAAAGCGGAATCGGCGCCTGAATGTTGTCCTGGCGACGACTATGTATGCGCTTTTGCGGTCACGGGTGATGATGAGAACTCCATGATCACCTCCACCTACGAGGTGACGCACACGCGCTTCAGCTCGCGCCTGATGGTGCCGTTGGCCGCCGTGCAGAACGTTCGTCGCTTACGGACGAACGCGCAACTGCGCGCCGGCCGGACCAGTGACACGGGTCAAGACGCCGTCAAGAACGCGCTGCTGACGGGCGCGCTAACCTTCGCGAGCTTCTTTGCGATGTTCGGACTGTCGGCAGCGATGATGCTGATCGTGCTCATCCTCATCCACGAGCTGGGCCATGTCCTGGCCATGCGATGGGCCGGCATTCCGGTGAAGGGCCTCTATTTCGTGCCGTTCTTCGGCGGCGTCGCGGTGAGCGCCGACCGTTATCGCAGCGAGGCGGAACGCGGCCTCGTCGCGCTGATGGGTCCAGGCTTCAGCCTGTTGACCACGATAGCGTTTTTATTCCTCGCGATGCAGGGCAACGATCCGCTCATGAAAGAGCTTGCGTTCATGAGCGCGCTGCTGAACGGCTTCAACCTGCTGCCCATCATGCCGCTTGACGGCGGTCACATCGCGCAAGCGCTTCTGTCCCGCTTCGGGCTGGGCGTGGCGCGTATCTTCAACGCGGTGGCGCTGTTGGCGGGCGCGGCGATCGCGATGGCCATCAAGAGCTATCTGCTGCTTTTCGTCCTGCTTCTCGTTGCACCGGCGATTGGATCTGACCGTGGATCCAAGGCGCTGCGTTTGCCGCCGCTTACAGGCGCGCAATGGGTTCTGCTCGCCATCGCGTATGCCGCCACGTTCGCGTTTTACGCCGATACGATCGTGCAATTGGCCGCTGCGGCAAGCCCGGCAGAGGGCCTGGCCTGACACAGCAAGGGGTCACTAAAACCGGAACGGGTTTTAGAACATGGCCGCATGCACACGGTCGGGCGGGGCGTGCCCATCGGCAAACGCCTTGATATTGATGATGACCTTCTCGCCCATGTCGATGCGGCCTTCGAGTGTTGCCGAGCTCATATGCGGCAAGGCTACGACCCGATTAGACGCAAGCAGGCGCGGATTGACAACCGGCTCGTGCTCGAACACGTCGAGCCCCGCACCCGCCACCGCGCCATGTTCAAGCAAGCGCACCAACTCGTTCTCGTCGATCACTTCACCACGCGAGGTGTTGACGACATACGCCGACGGCTTCAGCAGCTTGAGCCGGCGCGCCGACAGCAAATGATAGGTCGCGGGCGTGTGCGGGCAGTTGACCGACACGATGTCCACGCGGGTGAGCATCTGATCGAGGCTTTCCCAGTACGTCGCCTCGAGTTCCTGCTCGACATCGGCCGAAACGCGGCGGCGGTTGTGATAATGGATCTGAAGGCCGAACGCCTTCGCACGCCGCGCCACGGCTTGGCCGATGCGGCCCATGCCAATGATGCCGAGCCGCTTGCCATAAATTCTGTGGCCCAGCATCCAGGTGGGCGACCAGCCGGTCCATTCCTCGCCACTCTGTTTTAGGTAGGCGGCGCCCTCATAGATGCGCCGCGGCACGGCGAGGATCAGCGCCATCGTCATGTCGGCGGTATCCTCGGTCAGCACGCCCGGCGTGTTGGTGACAAGAATCGAGCGGTTGCGTGCGGTGTCCAGATCGACATTGTCGACGCCTGTGCCAAAGTTGGCGATCAGCCGTAAATTGGGACCGGCCTGCGTGAGGATCGAGCGATCGATGCGATCGGTCACAGTCGGCACCAATACGTCCGCCCGCTTGGCGGCCTCCACCAACTCCTGTTGACTCATCGGTTTGTCGTCGGTGTTGAGTTCCGTCTGGAAGAGTTCGCACATGCGCGTCTCCACCACGTCGGGGAGCTTGCGCGTGACGACGACAACC
The DNA here is from genome assembly GCA_964587445.1 of uncultured Hyphomicrobium sp. Lineage (GTDB taxonomy): Bacteria > Pseudomonadota > Alphaproteobacteria > Rhizobiales > Hyphomicrobiaceae > Hyphomicrobium_B. The sequence goes on along the minus strand of CAZPLQ010000003.1, from coordinate 544,833 downwards.
GGTTTCTTGGGGGTGCTTGGCATAGAGTGTTTCCAGGAGAACTGTCGTTGCAGTAAAGACGGGCGTGCGAGCCGGGCAGGGCCGGTCGACGTCCGTGTCTAACAGATGGCCTTGGCGATGACAAAGTACTGAAATTGGTTGGATGAAGGGCGAAGGAGTAATTGTCGTCAAAGTTACGCCCCGCCGCCAGTCCAAACCGGCTGAAGTCTTGCAGGGATCAACAAAACCACCGTGACGAAATTGGCCGCTACCCATGTCAATCTTTCCTATCGTATTGGCCGATTGAGGCGGATGCGGGCGGGAACACCGGTGCACACCGTGCTCGTCCTTGTATGCGCCGCCTTTGTCGCAACGGTCCTCGCCGGAGGTCTTCATCAGACCGCGCAAGCCCAGGAGCAACAGGCACCTTCCGGCAGCGGCCTGCCGGTGCCGCGCTTTGTCAGCCTGAAGTCTGACCGGGTAAACCTGCGCAACGGCCCGAGTACGGACTATCCGACCGGTTGGGTCTTCCGGCGGGCTGGACTTCCGCTTGAAGTGATCAAGGAATACGAGGCTTGGCGGCAGGTGCGCGACGCCGAAGGGACGACGGGATGGGTGCTGCAAACGCTGCTGTCGGGGCGGCGCACCGCGCTCGTCCTGCCTTGGGAAATCAAAACCGGGCAAAAATCCCCGCAAGTGCCGATCCACGCGAGTGACAGTGCGCGATCGTCGGTCGTCGTCAACGTGGAAGCGGGCGTCATCGCCAATTTGCACTCATGCGATGGCCGCTGGTGCCGCGTCACGGTTGAGGATTATAGCGGTTACGTGGAGCAGAAAAAGCTCTGGGGCGTCTACGAAGGCGAGACGATCAAGTAAAGCCCTGGTGGGATTGGAAACCTGACAGCTACTTTTTCGCCAAGCGCACGACCACGTCGATGTGTGTGATCGTCATGCCTTCCGGCGGCTCGGGCAGTCCGGAGACGGATATGGCGTCGCCTGGGATGTCCATCAGCTCGCCTTCCGATTCCAGCAGGAAGTGATTGTGGTTGGACGTGTTGGTGTCGAAGTAGGCCTTTGATCCCTCGATCGCCAATTCCCGCACCAAGCCGGCGCGCTTGAACTGATGCAGCGTGTTGTAGACGGTCGCGAGCGACACATGCTCACCCAGCGCCACAACCTCCGCATGCAGCTGTTCAGCCGTGACGTGCCGGTCCTCGCCGCCAAACAGCAATCCGCCTAGCGCCAAGCGCTGACGGGTCGGTCTCAGGCCGGCAGCACGCAATACCTGCGGCACGCTGCGCTCGGCGGGCGTGCCCTGGGACTGGCCGGAATTATTCTGGGAATTGCTCATTCTCTTCAGGTGGCGTCCGAAGGCTTCAAGAACGTCAGATGGGGACGTGGCTGGAGAAATACCAGACACGCGACCTGCCTTGCGCGCGACTTAGTCGCACACACAGATTATCGACATAATATGCCCACCGGCAATTCTGTGCAACAACACATCAAGCTATTGTATTTAAATGTTTTTAGGTTTCGACCACGGAACTTCCCGAAGGAGAGGGCGGCTTTGAGTTCGAAAATCGTTGTGTTAGACACCCGGGCGCCAAGGAGCCGTAATGGCCTCAACGACTTGCAGGGAAGCGAGAACACACGATGGCCGACCGCCGACACAGTTTCGAGTTTGAGGATCTGTTGAGCTGCGGACGCGGCGAGCTGTTCGGGGCGGGCAACGCTCAGTTGCCGCTGCCTCCGATGTTGATGTTCGATCGCATCTCACAGATTTCCGAAACCGGCGGCGCACACGGCAAGGGCTTGATCGTCGCCGAGTTGAAGGTGGCTGGAAGCGATCGTCTCAATTGGTTTTTCGACTGTCACTTCAAGGGCGACCCGGTCATGCCGGGTTGCCTCGGTCTCGACGCGCTCTGGCAGCTCGTGGGCTTCTATCTGGGATGGCTCGGCGCTCCAGGACGTGGCCGCGCGCTTGGCGTGGGCGAGGTGAAGTTCTCCAACATGGTTCTTCCCACCACCGGGAAGGTCGAATACGTCATCGACCTGAAGCGGGTCATTTTGCGCAAGCTCAAAATTGCCATCGCCGATGGGGTGCTCAAGGCGGACGGTGAGCCTATCTATCATGCGACCGATCTCAGGGTCGGTCTGTTCCAGGCTGGCGAGGTACCTTCCGCAACGGGTGCTTGAGGTCGGACGGCACTTTCGGATAAACGAACAACTCCGCCGGACGCCGACACGAAAGGCCGGGCGAGAGTAACCGCCGAGAGGGGCGCGAGGGGAAGGACTGTCGATGAGGCGCGTCGTCGTCACCGGAATGGGCATCGTTTCCTCGATCGGAAACAACAGCCAGGAGGTTCTCGCTTCATTGCGCGAAGCGAAGTCCGGGATCTCGCGTGCGGAAAAATACGCAGAGCTGGGCTTCAAATGCCAGGTTCATGGTGCGCCTGAGATCGACTGGGCGGCGATGGTGCCGAGAAAGCCCAAGCGTTTCATGAACCCCGGCGTCGGCTGGAACTGGATCGCGATGGACCAGGCGATCCGCGATGCGGGTCTCGAGGAACGCGACGTCATCAACGAACGCTCCGGCATCATCATGGGATCGGGCGGACCTTCGACGCGCGCCATCGTGGAAGCCGCGGAGACGACCGTGAAATCCGGCGGTCCCAAGAAGGTCGGACCTTTCGAAGTTCCCAAGGCAATGTGCTCAGGCCCTTCCGCCGCGCTTGCCACGGCCTTCCAGATCAAGGGCACCAACTATTCGATCTCGTCGGCCTGCGCGACGTCGGCACACTGCATCGGCAACGCCGCCGAGCTTATCCAGTGGGGCAAGCAGGACATTATATTTGCAGGCGGCTGCGAGGAGCTCGATTGGACGCTCTCCAACCTGTTCGACGCCATGGGCGCCATGTCCTCGCGTTTCAACGACACGCCAAAGTCGGCAAGCCGTGCGTACGACAAGAACCGTGACGGTTTCGTCATCGCAGGCGGCGCGGGCGTTCTGGTTCTGGAAGAACTGGAGCACGCCAAGGCGCGCGGCGCAAAGATTTACGGCGAGGTCGCCGGCTACGGTGCGACGTCCGACGGTTTCGACATGGTCGCCCCCTCCGGCGAAGGCGCTGCACGCTGCATGAAGCTTGCGCTCAAGGGCCTCGACGGCAAGGGCGTGCCGAAAATCGACTACATCAACCCACATGGAACCGGCACGCCGGTGGGCGACGCGCGTGAAATTGACGCCATCCGCGAGGTTTTCAGTACCGAGATCCCCACAATTTCTGCAACCAAATCGCTCACCGGCCATTCTCTGGGCGCCATCGGCGTACAGGAAGCAATTTTCTCACTACTGATGATGAACAACGGCTTCATTTGCGAGAGCGCAAATATCGAGGAGATCGACCCGGCCTTCGCTGACATCCCGATTGCACGAAAGCGCATCGACAACCTGACGCTTAACTGTGTCATGTCGAACAGCTTCGGTTTCGGCGGGACAAATGCCACTCTCATACTTCGCCGACATGATGGTTAACCGTTAAGCCGTCACAGTCGTCTTCAGTCTTCTGGCGTAACGACAGACGGTGCGTTTTTATGAGAGTTCACAAGCGTGGAGCCGGCTGGTTTCAGGTTCACGGACATTCATTCGTTAGAGATACGAGGCTCCCCATGACGGATATCGATATCGCAAAGCCGGGCCCGTTGATGGCAGGCAAACGCGGCCTGATAATGGGCGTTGCCAACGATCGCTCGATTGCCTGGGGCATAGCGCGCATCCTGGCTGGACAAGGCGCGGAGCTGGCTTTCACCTATCAGGGCGGCGCCTTCGGCCGCCGCGCCCTACCGCTGGCACAGTCGCTCGGCTCCAAAATCATCGAGGAGTGCAATGTCCTCGACCTGCCGAGCGTCGATAATGTCTTCTCCAAGATCCAGTCCGAGTGGGGCTCGCTCGATTTCGTCGTCCACGCACTCGCCTTCTCGGATCCGCGCGAGCTTGCGGGCCGTTATGCGGATACTACGCGCGACAACTTTACCAACACCATGGTGATCTCGTGCTTCTCGTTCACCGAGATCGCCAAGCGAGCCGCCGGGCTGATGCCCAACGGCGGCTCGATGATCACGCTGACCTATGGCGGCGCGACCCGCTGGGTGCCGTCCTATAACGTCATGGGTGTCGCCAAGGCCGCGCTCGAGGCCTCCGTGCGCTATCTCGCGGCCGACTTCGGCCCGCAGGGCATCCGCGTCAACGCGCTCTCCGCCGGCCCCATGCGCACGCTGTCGGGCGCGGGTGTGGGCGATGCACGCGTGATCTTCAACTTCCAGCGTGAGAACGCACCGCTGAAGCGCACGCCCACGCTTGACGAGGTCGGCGGCTCCGCCCTCTACCTGCTTTCGCCACTGTCGGGCGCCGTGACGGGCGAGGTCCACTTTGTCGATTGCGGCTATAATACCGTGTCGATGCCGACCCTCCAGAGTCTCAAGGAGTTGGATGCCGAAGGCAAGGCGCCCGGCCGTCCACCCTCTGAAGCAGCCGAGTAAGCTCGCCAGGAAGCCTTTCACCATCGACGGGTCCGCACATCGCGGGCCCGTTTTGCGTTCACATCGCGCTGCTCCAGGGACGCGCTGCTGGACAGGCTTGCGGATACTTGCGCAGAAAGTGATGCAGAGCGTGCAATAATCTGGCGACATGGGCGCGGTCGCCCACGCCTTGCGCGGCACGGATGTCGTCCAGGATCATGTCTCCGATTTTCTGCGGGCCATCCCTGCTCATCAAAAGATACTCGGCCAACCCGGTGGCGGCGATCTCGGGGATATGCTCATGCTCGGCAATGGCAAGCACTTCCTCTTTGGATAAGCCGCACAAGGCAATGCAATCATCGAGTGTTATCATGGGCAACCTCACAACGCTGCGACCCGCAAAGCCTTGCAAACCATAGCGCCGGCTCAAACAAGAAATGCGCCGGACGTTTGGCAATCCTGATCCCGATAACCATGGCCAGCAATGATCTAAATCTAACTCGCCGCGTCGTTTCGCAGCCGCGAGGCGGCAGAGGTCTTCCAAGGAAAGACATCCGGCAAGCGTTCGATTTTTCCGCGGCTTGGAGCAGCTTCAGGAGCCGTTGACACCGGCGGGGCAGCAAGGGCACACACTCGCGCTCATGATCGGAGTTTTTGATTCTGGCCTGGGGGGCCTTACCGTGCTGCGCGAACTCGTCTCGCGTTTCCGGCACGCGGACTTCGTGTATCTCGCCGATCATGCCCACGTGCCTTATGGCAATCGCCCATCCGGAGAAGTCATTGACCTGACCCGCAACGCGGTAGAAGAGCTTTACCGCCGCGGCGCCAAACTCGTGCTTCTGGGCTGCAACACCGCAACGGCCGTAGCGCTGCGCCGCCTGCAACAGCAGTGGCTGCCGGACAGTCCGTGGGCCGGCACGCATAACGTTCTGGGAATTGTCGCACCCACCGTCGAAGCCGCGACGCAGACGCCGTGGGCGGTAACGTCGCCGCAGTATCCGCAAAAGTACAATACCGATACCATTGCGGTTTTCGGCACGACGCGGACGGTGTCGTCCGGGGTCTTTCCAGAGGAGATCCGCAAGCGCTGCCCGAAGGTGACAGTCGTCCAGCAGATCTGCTCGGAGCTTGCCGGCGCCATCGAAGCCGAAAAGCCGGAAGCCGAGCTGGACCGTCTTGTGGCCGAAGGCGTCGCAGAGGTTCTTACAAAGACCGCAGGACTACCCCCTCACCGCGCCATCCTGGGCTGTACGCACTTTCCGCTGGTGGAGCATCTCTTCCGCCGCCACCTGCCACCGTTCACCAGGATCCTGTCGCAGCCCGAGGCCGTCGCCGATAGCTTCGAGGATTATCTGCACCGGCGCAGCTATTATCTGGAGGGCAGCGAAGGCGGCCGCCTCACGCTGTTGACAACGGGCAAGCCCGAGGATGTCAGCCGCCTGGCCAGGGTGTTCTGGCCCGCGGTTGCAGCCTTCGATCAGGCTTGAAATCTCATTCAATTATGCCGCGTTGGCATTTTGATGCTGGGCAACTCATCTATCGGATATCGGGATAAGCATAAAGCGTCTGCGCGTCGATCTTCGGCCGCATCTTTCATTTCCTGCCAGCGAGGCTCACCAGACGATGGCCGATCTATTCAAGAAGTCGACTCATGGCGCGCATCGCGAGGCTGATCGCGAAAGCCCGCATCGCGTCATTGATCCGGTGTGCGGCATGAGCGTCGACACGCAGGCGGGCAAGCCGTCATTCGACTACGAGGGCAAGACGTACCACTTCTGCGGCACGCGCTGCCGGGAGAAATTCTCGATCGATCCGGAGCACTATATCGATCCCGCGCGCAAGGTGACGCGTTCCATGGCCGATGCGAACGCCGCAGGAAGCAGCAAGAAGCTCTACACCTGCCCCATGGACCCCGAAATCATTCAGGAGGGACCAGGCACATGTCCGAAGTGCGGCATGGCGCTGGAGCCGATGGGGGTTCCTGATGCTGATGCCGGCGACAATCCTGAGCTGATCGACTTCCTGCACCGCCTGAAGGTCGGCGCGCTCTTCGCGATCCCGCTCTTCATCCTGTCCATGGGCGCGCATGTGGGTTTACCGGTGCACGATTGGTTTGGTGCGCGAGGCAGCCAGTTTGTCGAACTCCTGCTCGCCGCTCCGGTCGTGTTGTGGTGCGGACAGCCGTTCTTCAAACGCGGCCTCGCCTCGCTGCGCAACCGCAGTCCCAACATGTGGACGCTGATCGCGCTCGGCACGGGCGCGGCCTTTCTCTACAGCCTCGCCGCGGTCGCGGCGCCTGGCCTCTTTCCCGAGACGATGCGCGGACACGGCGGAACCGTGCCTGTCTATTTCGAAGCGTCCGCTGTCATCATCGTTCTGGTCTTGCTCGGTCAAGTGCTGGAGCTGCGCGCACGGGCCCGCACCGGTGACGCGTTGCGCGCGCTCATGAACCTGACACCCAAGACAGCGCTGCGCGTTCTGCCTAACGGAACCGAGCGCGAAGTTCCGCTCGCCAATATTCTCCACGGAGATCAGATCCGCATCCGGCCCGGCGCGGCCATTCCCGTCGATGGTGTTATCGTATCTGGCCATTCGGCCATCGATGAGTCCTTGCTCTCGGGCGAACCGCTGCCCGTGGACAAGGTCGAGGGCGATGACGTTACGGGCGGCACGATCAACACGTCGGGCTCGTTCGTCATGCAAGCGCGCGCCGTGGGATCGGAAACGGTGTTGTCGCGCATCGTGGCCATGGTGTCGGAAGCCCAGCGCAGCCGCGCGCCCCTGCAGAATCTCGCCGATCGCGTAGCGCGCTACTTTGTGCCCGCCGTCGTGGCCGTTGCCGTTCTCGCGTTCTTGGCGTGGTTGTGGCTCGGGCCCGAACCGCGCCTGGCTCATGCCATCGTGGCCGCTGTATCCGTGCTGATCATCGCCTGCCCTTGTGCCTTGGGCCTCGCGACGCCGATCTCGGTCATGGTCGCAACAGGCAGAGGTGCGCGCGAAGGCGTGCTCATCCGTAATGCGCAAGCCCTCGAAGCCCTCGCCAATGCGGATACGCTGGTGCTCGACAAGACGGGAACGCTCACGCAGGGTCGCCCCGTGCTCTCCGGCATCGTTTCCAACGGCATTCCTGAAACGAAGCTGCTGACGCTGGCGGCGAGCCTTGAACAGGCGAGCGAACATCCGATTGCCGCCGCCATCGTGGCAGGCGCTCGCGAGCGCGGACTGGCCTTGCAAAAGGCGGACAATTTTTCTGCCGTCACAGGACAAGGCGCGCACGCCGATATTGCTGGACATCACGTTATCGCAGGCAATGCCAGGCTGATGCAGGAACGCGGCGTCGATGCCAGCGCGGCCCATGCTCGAGCCGAACGTCTCGCAACGTCCGGCCAGACGCCGCTCTATGTTGCGATAGACGGTAAGCTGGCAGGCCTGCTGTCGGTCTCCGATAAAGTAAAGCCGCAAGCCCGCGAGGCCATCGCTGAGTTAAAATCGCTAGGCCTGGATATCATCATGGCGACGGGTGACCGCCAGGAAACAGCCCAGGCGGTGGCGCACGAACTTGGCATCGACAAGGTGCACGCCGGATTGTTGCCGGCCGAGAAATCGCGCCTCATTTCCGAGCTCAAAACGCGCGGCCGCACGGTTGCGTTCGCGGGCGATGGCATCAACGACGCTGTGGCTCTCACCATGGCCGATGCGGGCGTCGCCATGGGCACGGGTGCCGATGTCGCCATCGAAAGCGCTGGAATTACGCTGCCGAAAGGCGATCTCAAGGGTCTCGTCAGAGCCCGCCATCTGGCGAGCGCGACCGTCGCCAACATCCGTCAAAACTTGGCATTTGCGTTTGGCTACAACGCACTTGGTGTGCCTGTTGCAGCTGGCATTCTCTATCCGGTTTTCGGCGTACTGCTCTCGCCGATGATCGCTGCCTTGGCTATGAGTTTTTCCTCCGTGTCGGTCATCACGAACGCGCTACGGCTTGGACGTACACGGCCATAAGTTGCCAGCCTGACCGCAATCTGGCAGCTTGCGGGCGGCGGGTGCCCAGGGAGCGCCGCTTGTTTGTCGCAATGGACCGTTAGTCCGAGTACGTCGGCAAGCACACGATTAACGGGAAGGAGTAAACCCCATGCGGTTTTTTGGTATTGCACTTGGCGCCGTCGCCCTCGCCGCGGCAGCATTCGTTTCAATTGATGCCCCTGCGACAGCGGCCCCAGGCGGCGCGCTTGGCGTCATGAAATCGATCACGGCGGAACAGACGATGGTCGACAAGACGCATGGTTGGCACCGCACGTGCCGCCGCGGCCTGACCGACGTACATCGTCACGTTCCCGGCGTAGGGCGCGTGACGTGCAGCAGCCGCCGCTGCTGGACGAACAAGTGGGGCGTGCGCCGCTGCCAATGGTCTTGAAGAGGTCTTAAAGACCGCAAGCCCACTATCCTGAGAAAAAGACGAAAGCCGCTGGGTCACCCAGCGGCTTTTTTAAATGATCGTTGGTCGCATATGTTGTGACGTGCAGCGGTCTCGATGACCCGTTCGTTTCAGAGCCCGAGTGGCGCGGAACTTTGCGCTCGCCGCCGCGCTGTAACGTCATCCACGCGGTCCAAATGAAAACGCCGGACCCTTGAAGGGCCCGGCGTCTTTCTTCCTATGTCGGAACTTGTGCGGCAGGCTCAGCCGCGGTCGCGGCGCGGACCACGGTCACGGCCGCCGCGCTCGCCACCACGGCCACCTTCGCGGCGCGGCGGACGCGACTCGAAGGTTTCCTCCGGCTCGCCCTCGGCGCGCGGGATCTCCTGGCCGGTTTCCTGGTCAACGATCTTCATCGACAGGCGTACCTTGCCGCGATCGTCGAAGCCCAGAAGCTTCACGTAGACGTCCTGGCCCTCCTTCACGACCTCGCCGACGGTGGCCGGACGGCCTTGCGTCAGCTGGGATATGTGCACCAGGCCGTCCTTCGATCCGAAGAAGTTCACGAAGGCGCCGAACTCCATGATCTTGACGACCTTGCCCTTGTAGATCTCGCCGACCTCCGGCTCGCTGGTGATACCGCGGATGCGGGCCAGCGCCTTCTCGATCGACTCGCGGTTGGCAGAGGCGATCTTTACGGTGCCGTCGTCCGAGATATCGATCTTGGCGCCCGATTCGGCGACGATTTCGCGGATGACCGAACCGCCCGAGCCGATCACTTCACGGATCTTATCGGTCGGGATCTTGATGGTCTCGATGCGCGGGGCGTACTCGCCAAGCTCCTGACGCGAGCCGGTGATGGCCTTCGACATCTCGCCCAGGATGTGCAGACGGCCAGCGGTTGCCTGCTCGAGCGCAACGCGCATGATCTCCTCGGTGATGCCGGTGATCTTGATGTCCATCTGCAGCGAGGTCACGCCGTTCTCGGTGCCGGCCACCTTGAAGTCCATGTCGCCGAGGTGATCTTCGTCGCCAAGGATGTCGGAAAGGACCGCGAAGTCCTTGCCTTCCTTGATGAGGCCCATGGCGATGCCGGCAATCGGCGCCTTGAGGGGCACGCCCGCATCCATCAGGGCAAGCGAAGAGCCGCACACGGTCGCCATCGACGAGGAGCCGTTCGACTCCATGATCTCGGAGACGACGCGGATCGTGTAGGGGAACTCCTCCTGCGTGGGAAGCATGGGCCGGACAGCGCGCCAGGCCAGCTTGCCATGCCCGATTTCGCGGCGGCCGGGCGAACCCATGCGGCCTACTTCGCCGACTGAGTAAGGCGGGAAATTGTAATGCAGCAGGAAGCGCTCTTTCTTCGTGCCTTCAAGGCTATCGATGTACTGCTCATCCTCGCCGGTGCCCAGCGTGGCAACGACGAGCGCCTGCGTCTCACCGCGGGTGAAGAGCGCAGATCCGTGCGTGCGCGGCAGCACATGGACTTCCGAGAGGATGGGACGGACCGTCGTCAAGTCGCGGCCGTCAATGCGCTTGCCCGTCTTCACGACGTCGGTGCGCATGATGTCCATTTCGAGCTTCTTGAAGGTGTCGGCCAGCAGCACCTTATCGTTGGGATCATCGCCCGTGGCGATCTCGGCGAAAACCTTGTCGTGTGCTTCGTCAACCAGCGCATTGCGCTTTTGCTTTTCAGGCGTTGAGAACGCCTCGCGCAGCGTCTTTTCAGCAAGGTCCTTGACCCTATCCTTGTACTTGTCGAAGTCGGGAAGCTTGATGTCCCAGGGTTCCTTGGCGGCCGTCTCGGCCAGCTTGATGATCGCCTGGATGACAGGCTGGAAGTGCTTGTGGCCGAACATGACCGCTTCCAGCATCTGCTTTTCGGGAAGCTCCTTGGCTTCCGATTCCACCATCATCACCGCATCATGCGTGCCGGCAACGACGAGGTCGAGAGAAGATTCCATCATTTCGTCGATCATCGGGTTCAGCACGAACTCGCCGTTGATGACGCCGACGCGCGCCGCGCCGATGGGGCCAAGGAAGGGAAGGCCGGAGAGCGTGAGCGCCGCAGAGGCGGCAACCATGCCCACGACGTCGGGATCATTCTCCATGTCGTGGGAAAGAACGGTGACGACTACCTGCGTCTCGTTCTTGAAGCCTTCGACAAACAGCGGACGGATGGGGCGGTCGATCAGGCGGGAGGTGAGCGTTTCCTTCTCGGTCGGACGGCCCTCGCGCTTGAAATATCCGCCTGGGATCTTGCCGGCGGCGTAGGTGCGTTCCTGGTAATTTACGGTCAGCGGGAAGAAGTCGATGCCGGGCTTCACGGAGCGGGCGGCAACAACGGTGGCGAGCACGCTGGTCTCGCCGTACTGGGCCACGACGGCGGCATCTGCCTGGCGGGCCATGTGCCCGGTCTCCAGCGTCAGTTTGCGGCCACCCCAGTCAATTTCCACGCGATGGATGTCAAACATATCGGTATCGTCTTTCGTTCGCTTTTGCTTCTATCTCGGTCATCGGTCGGTCGTTGCGCCAATCTGTTGGCGCCAACGGGGCATGCGCCAGGGCTCGATCAGCACCAGCGCACACGGTTCTCGTCATGAAGGCATGCGGCCATGGGGCCGTCCTTTGCCGCGACTGCGCGCCCGATGCAACGAGCGCGCAACATGCAGCCGTTAGCGGCGGATGCCGTGCTTCTCAATGATCTTCTGGTATCGGGCGACGTCCTTGCCCTTGACATAGTCGAGGAGCTGGCGACGCTGCGAGACCATCTTGAGCAGGCCACGTCGCGAGTGATTGTCTTTCTTATGAAGCTTGAAATGCTCGGTCAGCTCGTTGATGCGGTGAGTCAGAACAGCGATCTGGACCTCCGGCGAGCCGGTGTCGTTGGCCTTGGTCGCATTGTCCTTGATGACAACAGCTTTCGCCACACGGCGGTGTGGTGCGATCTCCGACATCGGGTTCTCCTTCTTAAGACATTTTGATCATGAGCGGCCATGGCCGGGATGTCGTCCAGCCAGGTCACCAAAAGATGCGCGCGGGCCGTAAGCCCGCGCGCGCCGCAACTTATACACGAACCCCCCAAAAAGGCGAGGAGGAAGTTATTGAATAATTATCTTGTTAATTCAATACATTATGCGCAACGTTTGTCGATCCTGGTCTGTGATGCGGGGAAGGGGAGCAAACACGAAATCCAGCAAACATTGTGTGGCTCGCTTGCTGTCTCCTTACGTAGACAGTAGGACGTCCCGGCCATGACCGAAATTTCCGACTTTGAAAAAGACATCGCCGAGCCGCTGCGCACAGCCTGGGTTGCACGCGCGCGAGTCATCCTCGACAGTTATGAATGGACCGTGACCCGGCCGCTGATGAGCCGCACGGGCGATGAGTTGGAGGATGCACGGCAGCTCTACGCGGCGCCTTTTGCCGTGCTCTCGCACGGCACGCAGGCCGATCCGATCCTCGATTACGGCAACCGCGTCGCGCTTACCCTGTGGGAAACGACGCCGGATGTTCTCATCACAATACCATCGCGCCTGACAGCCGAGCCGGTCTTACAAGAGGCCCGTGAGAAGTTTCTGGCTGAGGTGGCGCGCATCGGCTTCGTCACAGGCTATTCGGGCGTGCGCATCAGCTCCACGGGCCGGCGGTTCCTCATCAAAAACGTGACGGTGTGGAACCTTGCCGACGCGCAGGGACGGCCGGCCGGCCAGGCGGCCGCTTTCGATACCTGGCAAGATCTTTCCTCAAACAGTCCCGTTGCCTGACCGGTGCGTGCAGGGGGCACAGTGATTTCGCTCAATCGGCCGTCCTGCCGCCACCCGGCGCCAGACCGCCTTGTGCCGCCACTTCATCGGTGACGGGATCAAGGCGATAGATCGCGGCCTCCGATCCATCGGTCAACAGGTAGATGTAGCCATCAGGGCCGACCGTGACGTTGCGGATGCGGCCGATCTTTTTATGCAGGAACTGCTCTTCGCGCGTCACCGCACCGTCTGCGATCGTGAGATGCACGAGCCGCTCGCCCGACAGCGTGCCGATGACGAAACCGTCCTGCCAATTCTCCGGCATGACGTCGCCACGGTAGGCCGCAAGGCTCGAGGGCGCCACCGAAGGCACCCATTTGTAGATCGGATCGACAAGCCCCGGCGCGCTGGTGCGATCGGAAATGATCTCGCCGTTATAGTCGATGCCGAAGGTCACGAGCGGCCAGCCGTAGTTGGCCCCTGCTTCGATGATATTGAGTTCATCGCCGCCGTAGGGACCATGCTCGACCTCCCATAGCTTGCCATCGCGAACGATCAGCCCTTGCGGATTTCTGTGGCCATAGCTGTAGATCTCCGGCAACGCATCGTTACGGCCGACGAAGGGATTGTCTTCGGGAATGCTCCCGTCTTCGCGGAACCGCACGATGGAGCCTGAATGATCCATCAGATCCTGCGCGCGCTCCTTCTCGAAGCGATCGCCGATTGTGAGATAGAGATTGTTGTCGGGACCGTAAGCCAGGCGGCCTCCGATCTGATCCACGCCCGCAATGGCCGGGCGGCTATCGAAGATCACCCGCTGGTCCAAGAGCGCGTTACCCTCGAGCCGCGCGCTCATCACACGCATGTTCACCGCGCCTTTCGTGCCATGCATATAGCTCAGGTATATGCGCTGATTGTTGGGAAAATCGTGATCGACCAGGACGTCGAGCAATCCGGAGTGGCCACCCGTCATAACCTCGGGCGTGCCTGCTACGGCCTCCGCTTGAAGGACTCCATTCTCGATTACACGCAATCGGCCCGGGCGCTCGGTCACGAGCATCCGCCCGTCGGGGAGGAATGCCACGCCCCACGGCATCTCAAAGGGGCCCGCTACCTTGCGCGGCTCGAACGTGATTTCCGAGGCCGGCGGCTTCATCGGGATGACGGAGCTTGGGCCGGTTAGATCCTCGACAAACTGCGCCTCGGCTTCGCCGGCGCGGGCACGGCCGTCGCCAAGCAAGCCCAGCAGGGCGCATAGAAAAGCCGCTGCGGTGGCTGCACAAAACCCCCGCGGCGGCGGACAGAGCTTCAACGTCATGCTGTCTCTTCCCACCAACTGTATCCCCGGTCGTTCAAGCTAGCAGAACCACCGGAGGCAGCCACTAGAGCCGGAGGCTGCGAGCTCCCTCACCCACAATAAAGATTTTTGCCCGTTTTATGACTGCTGGCCGGTCAAAGCGGCGCAATCGAACTCCAAGAGGCGCACCATGCGCCAGATCAACACCAGATGCGGCATCGCCGCGCTGCAAGATCGCCGCTGCTGCTATGCAGCAATTTATATTTGCTATTATTGTTCAGTAGACGTACTAATAATAAGGAGAATGCCTAGCGCCGGCGAAGAGTCATGCTTCCGCCGCCCCGTGCGCTGGAGAATGTCACGGTCTGGGATCCGCCGCTGACCGTCACACGGACCCGGCCCGAAATGTCGTATTCTGGATTGTGGAAGTCTCCCACGTACCGGTTGTTCGAGACCATGGACAACGAGCCCGTCTGACGGATGGTGACTGAGGACGAAGCGCAGGTCGCGGCAACCGCAACCACCTTGGCGCCTTGCGGCGTGTACGTGACGCGGCAGCGCACGTTTTCGCGCTTACCCTCTCTAGGCTGCACATAGCCCGAGCCAGACCAGTCGCCCGATAGAATGTCTGCCCGGGCCGCACCGGGATGCGCAACCAAAACCGCAGCGAAGGCCAGTGGCAAAAGTCTCAAAACATTCATGATCGGCTCCTTCAGGTCAACGGCTTCAGGCCAGATCGCCCCGCTGATAAAATAATTCTAGCTAATATCGGTGCACGATGAAATACGGCCAATACCGGCGCATCGGTATTGGATACGATTTTCGCATCCTGCGTCTGAAAATGCACAGACTTGCGGCGCTGCGAGCGGCGGCGCCTTTGACTTTCCGGGTGCTTACAGCTCACATTAAAGCAATGAACTCCGATCCGGCACGGCCGCGTCCTATCATTGATTTGACTGCACGCGTCTCCGGCGCACTGTTCGCCGCACAGCCTGCGGGTTTGCGCAGGCTCTTCTTCACCGAGCTTTGGGAGCGCTTCTCCTATTATGGAATGCGCGCGCTCCTCACGCTCTTCATGGTCGCCCCCATCGCCGAAGGCGGTCTGGCGCTGTCGACGCCGGACGCGGCACGCCTTTACGGCAACTACACGATGGCCGTTTACATGCTCTCCATTCCGGGCGGCTTTATCGCCGACCGGATTTTGGGGGCACGCCGCTCGGTTCTTGCCGGCGGATGGACGATTGCGCTCGGACACTACTGCCTCGCTTATCCATCGCTGGCCACGTTCTACGCCGGGCTGGTGCTCATTGCGCTCGGAACAGGGCTCTTCAAGCCCAACATTTCCGGCCTTGTCGGTGCATTGTATGCCCCCGGAGACGACCGGCGGGACGCGGGCTTTTCGATCTTCTACACGGGGATCAATATCGGCGCGTTCATCGCCCCGCTCATCACGGGCTTCCTGGCACAAAGTGCGCTGTTCAAAGGCTGGCTGGCGTCGGCTGGGTTCGATCCGTCCGCAAGCTGGCACTGGGGTTTCGCCGCCGCAGGCGTGGGCATGACCTTCGCAATGGTAGAATTCATGCGCTCCGGTCACGCCCTGGAAGACCCCGTTTCGCTGGCCGAGAGGCGCGCGGGCCGCGATGGGCTGTGGCGCGACGGACTTGCCATGTCGGTGCTGACGCTCGTGCTTCTCACCCTGGTCATTCTATCGGACGAGCCGGGCTTGGAATGGCTACGCTGGATGTTCCTTGCGCTTCCGCTCGCCGGCATCGGCTGGTGCCTGATGCAGCCAACCAGCGACCACAAACGGTTGGCGGCGATCGGGGTTCTCTTTATCGCGGCGATGGTGTTCTTCGCCAGTTTCGAGCAGATGGGCTCATCCATGTCGCTGTTCGCTGACCGGCTGACAGACAATTCCCTGCTCGGGATAAGCTTCCCCTCCTCCTACTGGCAAGCGGTCAATCCGATCTTCGTGATCCTGTTTGCGCCGTTGATTGCCCTGCTTTGGCTGCGGCTCAGCCGCCGGCAACCCTCCGCGCCCATGAAATTCGCAGTCGGACTTGCGTTGGTCGCGCTGTCGTTCGCCTGGATGGTCCCCGCAGCCAAGCTTGCCGCGGAGGGGAAGGTATCGCCTGTCTGGCTCGCAGGGTTATTCTTCCTGCAGACGATGGGTGAGCTTTTGATTTCCCCGGTGGGTCTGTCGACCATGACCAAGCTCGCACCGGCCCGCATGACCGGCCTCGTGCTGGGCCTGTGGTTCCTGGCCACGGCCTTTGGCAACAAGCTGGCTGGCGTGCTGGGCGGCACGTTCCAAGCCGAAGATCCCGTGGCACTGATCAGCTTCTTTGCGTCCCAGGCCCTCTGGATTGCGATGGCCGCCGCAGCAATGCTTGCCGTCGCGCCCTGGGTGAAGCGTCTGAGCGGCGAGCACTAGTCTAACGCTTACAATCGCCGCCACTGCCGTGAGGGGGCTGGGTCACGCGTTGACGATACGCATCATTGCCTCAGGATAGCGCGTTCCAGCGTGGTGGGGCCAGCGGACCCTAAGCGGCGCGTCTTCATTGAGATATGCCTTCTCGTTGGGAGGAGCGTCGATTTCAATATGATGATGTGGGGGTTGATCCCGCCACTGCCAATCACGACGAGGGGCGGGTCCGCGCCATTGATCTTAACTGTATGGCATCATTGAATTTATTGCTGAACTCACCATGTCACGCGCATGCCGCCTTGACACCCTGGCGACGGGCGGGTGAATTCGCACCCGCGATACCGCCCCGCCCTCAGGTATACGTCTGGATATTTTGAAGGATGTCTTGGCGGCCGCACCGCCGGTAGCCCCGCACCGTAAAGCAGCGGGAACGAGAGAGAGGCTCCCTTGAGCGCGCAAGCCGCCATCCGCACCTATCTGCCCTTTGAAACGTCGATTCTCGAGCTGGAAAGCAAGGTTGCAGAACTCAAAACGCTCCAAGCGGAAGGCAAGGGCGTGCAGATCGGCGACGAAATCTCCAAGCTGGAGCAGAAGGCGAAGGCTGCCCTCGTGGATATGTACGCCAAGCTCACGCCCTGGCAGAAAACACTGGTGGCGCGCCACCCGGAACGTCCTCACTGCCTTGAGTTCGTGCACGGGCTGATCGAGGATTTCACGCCACTCGCCGGCGACCGTTACTTCGCCGAGGACGAGGCGATCATCGGCGGCATGGGTCGCTTTCGCGGCCGTTCAGTCATGGTGCTCGGCAATGAGAAGGGCTCCGACACCGAAGGCCGAATCAAACACAACTTCGGCATGGCCAAGCCCGAAGGCTACCGCAAGGCGGTGCGCCTGATGGAAATGGCCGACCGCTTCAATCTACCGGTCATCACGTTCGTCGACACGCCGGGCGCTTATCCCGGCATCGGCGCGGAAGAGCGCGGCCAGGCGGAAGCCATTGCGCGCTCCACGGAATGCTGCCTCAAGCTTGGCGTGCCGGTCGTCTCCGTCATCGTCGGCGAGGGCGGCTCGGGCGGTGCCATCGCCATCGCCACGGCCAACCGGATCTTGATGCTCGAACACGCGATCTACTCGGTGATTTCGCCGGAAGGCGCCGCGTCCATCATCTGGCGCGACAGCAACAAGAAGGAAGAAGCCGCGACCAACATGAAGATCACGGCGCAAGACCTCGACCAGCTCGGCGTCATCGACGTGATCATCCGCGAACCCGTCGGGGGCGCACATCGAGACCGCGAGCAAGTTATCACCTCGACCGGCAATGCGATCTCGCGCGCCATTTCGGAGTTCGACGGCAAGTCACCCCAGGAGATTCGCCAGCAGCGCGAAGATCGTTTCATGAACATCGGCCGCCTGTAAGAAGGAGTCGTTGAGTCAAGACTTGAGCATAAGCGCGGGGCGTAACGCCGCGCCGCCTGTTAACTTCCTGGATCTGTGGCCGAATTTTCGCACGTTCCCGGCTCCAGCTGCCGCTTGATGCGCCCTTGCGGCGCCGCATTCATCCACATACTGAGCTTGACAGGCACCTGTGCTGCGCCCAAACGGCGTGTAGACTCTTATCATTCGTAATTCGTGGCGTGGGCGTATCGAACGGGGGCGGCGCGGGTGCGCGAGCAACCACGGGCGTTAGTTGGAAAACTGACGAGACGAAGGGGTACGAGGGATTTGATTGCACGCCTTGCCAATCCCGGTCTGGAGAGCGGGTCCGCATCCGTGCGACGCAAAGGCACGCGCGTTGTTGCGCTCGCCGCTGCGTGCGCCCTCATTCTTGCAGCTTGCTCCAGCGCGCCGGTCATCCCGCCGCCCTCCGAAGTCCCACTTGGCAAGGACACCCTGAACCTGCTCGCAAAGAAGGGCATGCAGCCGGGCGCGCCGGTGTTCGTGCGCGTCTTCAAGGAAGAGAGTGAGCTGGAAATCTGGAAGCAGCGCGACGACGGCCGCTTCTATCATTTCAAGACCTACCCGATCTGTAACTGGTCAGGTGAGATCGGACCCAAGATCAAGCAGGGTGACCGCCAGGCGCCGGAAGGCTTCTACACGATCACGCCCGCACTGATGAACCCGAACTCAAAATACTATCTCTCCTTCAACCTGGGCTATCCCAACGGTTTCGACAAATCGTTGGGCCGCACGGGCGACAGCGTGATGGTGCATGGCAAGTGCCGGTCCGCGGGCTGCTATGCCATGACCGACGCCATGATGGAGGAGATCTACGGACTGACGCGCGAAGCGCTGAAGTCAGGCCAGCCGTATTTCCAGGTGCAGGCGCTGCCGTTCCGCATGACGGATGCGCGCATGGCCCAGATGAAGAATCACAAATGGTACCCCTTCTGGCAGACGTTGAAGCAGGGCTACGACCATTTCGAGAAATACCGCGTGCCGCCTGAGGTGGTGGTGTGCGAACGCCGCTACGTGGTCAACGTCGTTGCCCAGAGCCGGCCTGATCCTGCCGGAATATGCCCGCCACTGGCGCGCCCCGTCGTCACCGCGTTCACGCCGCTGCCCGAGCCGGAAGAAGTCAGCGTCGCGACCGGCAGCAAGATGAAGGGCATTGTCAATCCCGACAACGAACCGACCGCCGCCGATGTCGCGGCCGCCAAAGCCGCCGCAAGCACGGCAGCGGCGAACGCCACAACGCCGGCTTATGGCACCGGCATGGGCTCACCCACTTTTGCGGGCAACCAGTAGAGCGCTGCCTTCCGGGCACACGTAATGCGCCGCCCCAGGCGGTCTCTCCCAGTTCAAAGAAACCGGGCGGGCATCTTGTCTCGATAGGGGAACATCTCGAGTAACCGCTCGAAGTATGCTCGCAGGCTGTTCGCTCCGCCGCAACTGCCGGCAGCGTGACCGCCCCCCTGGGCTCACGTGATAGGGCCGGTTAGAAACAGCATTACGCGCAAGCCTCCATGCGCTATCGGACCGAAGGGCGGCGCAAACGGCAAACAGGTAGCGTCCGCAAGCTCCGCATCCGTCGTCACAAGCCCCACGCGCCACCCCTTGAATCGCGTTGCAA
This sequence comes from uncultured Hyphomicrobium sp., assembly GCA_964587445.1. Lineage (GTDB taxonomy): Bacteria > Pseudomonadota > Alphaproteobacteria > Rhizobiales > Hyphomicrobiaceae > Hyphomicrobium_B. The sequence continues at coordinate 525,384 of CAZPLQ010000003.1, read as the reverse complement.
GCGTGTGCCCCACCCTACGATAGAGTCCACGAAGTGCCTTCTTGTCGCCAATCCGGGCACCGTACGGCGGATTGACAATGACAAGTCCGGACGCACCTTCCGGCGCAACGAGGTCTTCGATCGCGTCCTGGCGAAAACTGGTTATGGTGCCGACCCCAGCGCGCTCCGCATTCGCAACGCTCATGCGGATGGCGCCGGCATCCTTGTCGCTGCCATAAAATCGAACTTGCGGCTTCGCCACGTCCTTTGGCGCACGCATGTGCGCCCACGCCTGCGCATCAAACGTCGCCAGTTGCTCGAACGCGAAACGCCGCGAGCGTCCCGGCTTCATGCCATAGGCAATCTCTGCCGCCTCGATGACGAAGGTGCCCGATCCGCACATCGGATCGACAACCGGCTCGCGCCCATCGTAGCCACACTGACGCAAGAGAAGCGAGGCGATGGTCTCGCGCATCGGCGCCTTGTTGACCGCTTCCTTGAAGCCGCGCCTGTGCAGCAATTCGCCCGAGGTATCGACCGCAATCGTGCATACATCGCCCTCGATGCGCGCCTTGATCAGAACCTCGGCTTCGGTTGACTGCGGCGCGCCGGTTTCATCATGGATCGCGCGCGCAATACGCTCGGCCGCCGCACCGGAATGATAAATGCGCGAGGCCCGGCATGTCGCGTCCACGCGAAACGGAACGTCGGAGCGTAGCACCTCACGCCAAGGCAGGCGGTGGGCGCGTTTGTCGAGTTGGGCGAGATGCAGGGCCCTGAAAGAGCCAATGCGCGCCAAAACGCGGCTCGCTCCGCGAATCTCGAGATTGGCGCGCCACACGTCGCTCCAGCCACCCATGAGCGCGACGCCGCCTTTGACGGCGCGTGCCCGGGCAAAACCCTTCTCAACGGCCTCTGCGCAAAGCGTGGCTTCCAGGCCAGGAACGCATACCAGGAAGATCTCGAAATCATCGGCAGAGGTCATTGATGGTCTTCGGGCAACGTTGCACGCGTCGGTAGTGCAGGCATCCTATGCCAACCTCTGGGTCTGTAAATCGCCGCGTTCTTGGCTATCATAGGCTGCACAATGACGACACCTCGAACGCAGCCATCGCCAGCGTCCCGCCCGCGACGCCCTCAGCGCCGCTGGCCCCGCCGCATCGCGATGATCGCCCTCGTCGCGATTGCGGGCGTGGTCGCGTTCCTCGCGGGTGATTGGCTGACGCTCTCGCCGCGCGAGGCGGATGAACGGCGCATTGCGTTCGAGCGTACCGAGCGCAGCTGGCGCGCGCGCCTGGAGATGACGCTGCCTGGGGCGCTCGACCTCGCGGACCTCCAGAACCGCCTTGCCAAACATGGCCTGACCGAGGGCGCGCCTGTCCTGATCCGCATCTTCAAGCGTGAGTTCGAGCTCGAGTTGTGGCTGGCGCGCGAGGGTGTGTTCCACCATTTCGCCACCTACCCGATCTGCACTTGGTCGGGACGCCTGGGACCCAAGCTCAAGACCGGCGATGCGCAGGCGCCCGAAGGCTTCTATACGGTGACGCGCGAAGCCCTCAATCCCAACAGCCGCTGGCATCGCTCTTTCAACCTTGGCTTCCCCAATGCCTACGATCGCGCTCATGGCCGCACAGGCTCCTTCCTGATGGTGCACGGGGGCTGCGCCTCCGTCGGCTGCTACGCCATGACCGATCGTCAGATCGACGAGATCTGGAAACTCATCAACGCCGCCTTTGACAAAGGCCAGACCCACATTCAGGTGCAGGCCTACCCCTTTCGCATGACATCCGAACGCCTCGCTGGATACCAGGACCATCCGGACGCGGCATTCTGGCGCGATCTGCAGAAGGGTAACGACGTATTCGAGGCAACGCGGCTGCCGCCCCAGGTCAACGTGTGCAAGGGACGCTATGTTTTTGCTTCCAGAGCGGCCTTTGATCAGGGCGGCCCCATCCTTGAGCGTTGCCCACAAGCATCGGCGAGGAATTGAAAGTCTTTCCGGGGGTTACATGCCCGGCACACGGCCATAAAATCACGCTGACTTTTGTCCTATCGTTTAGGTATGTTGTCTATTCAATCGAGGGGATTCCTTCAGGCGGCTGGAAATGGCGTTGGGTGTTGCGCGGCATTCGCTGACGGCGCTTGCGCTGATCGGCTGCATCGGGGGGCTCGTCACGGCTCCCCGGCTGGCGCGCGCGCTCTCCATCGAGCTGAAGGGCGTCGCCGCCGACCGCGTGGACCGCCAGCGCTCATGGGCGGAAGGCGCATTGCCTCTGCCCGGCACACCGAACGTGGCCATCCTGGATGAGCGCCTGAGGCAGAAGGGCGTGTCGATCAACGCACCGATGCTGATCCGCATCTTCAAAGCCGAGTCCGAGCTTGAGGTCTGGAAGGACAAGCAGGGACAGATGGTCCTGTTTGCGACCTATCCCATTTGCCACTGGTCGGGCATGCTCGGCCCGAAGCTGCGCGAAGGCGACAAGCAGGCACCGGAAGGTTTCTACACCGTCACCAAGCGCCAGCTCTATCACGCCGGGCGCTGGCCTCGCTCACTGCTGCTCAATTTTCCCAATGTCTACGATCAAGCCGAAGCGCGCACGGGTTCCGACATCCTCATCCACGGCGGCTGCACGTCGGTTGGCTGCTTCGCGATGACCAACCCGGTGTCGGACGAGGTTCACCGCCTGACGGTCGCCGCCATCGACGCGGGCCAGGACAATGTGCCCATTCACGTCTTTCCGTTCCGGATGACGGAGGAGAACGTCAAATCACACCCGTCTCCGGCGTGGGCCTCTTTCTGGGCAAACCTGAAGGAGGGCTACGATGCCTTTGAGCAGACCAAGCGCGCACCTCGCGTCGGGGTGTGCAACAGCCGGTACACGTTCGCCGAGGCGGCGGGTGCGGCCAGTACCGGCGCTGTGGAAGCGTGCCAGACGACGATTGCGACCATCAAGGACCAGAACGACTGGCTCGACGGGGTCACGCCGGCATTGCCCGTCGTCCGGCCGGTTCGCACAGCCGCCGCCGACATTCCTCCGCCGATGCGATTGGGCGGCAGCGTCACGGATTCGCCTTCCGAGCCCCAGTCCGGCAGCCTTACCGGCGCACCTCTTCCCGCGGGATCGGCCGCCGGCGCCGCCGGCGTTGAACCGGCGCCCCATGCTGCGCCGGAGGCAGCGCCTGCGCCGCCCGCGATCCTGTGCCGCTGGGCCCTGCCGGTGTGCCGGCGCACGTCATCCCTGAAAGCCATCCAGGCGGCACGCAAGGCTGCACGCTTTGCGATCGGGCTGAGACTGACGATACTGCTGCCAAGATCCCGGGCCCTTGCGGAAGGCAAGCAACGCTGATCTCTCCCTGGCTGGGATAACATCCCGGACGCTTGCGTCTTGTGCCCATGTCCTTCGATCGGCTAGAGCATTTTCCGACGAAGTGGGCACCGGTTCGTCGCAAAAATGCGACAAGACAAAAAATCTAGAGCGCGCATCCGATTCCGCAGGATCGGAAAGCGATCTAGAGCCTTAAATCGACGTCAAACAATGAGGTACCGGCACATGGCTGACAGCTCTCCGAGCAAGCACGTTGAAACCTTTGTGGAGAAGGCGTTGTTCGCCGCGCGCTGGCTTCTGGCGCCATTTTATTTTGGCCTTGCGATCTCTCTGATCGTCCTGCTGATCAAGTTCCTCGCCGAGCTTTTGCATCTCCTGCATGGCGCATTCTCGTTGACGGAATCCGATGTCATTCTGGGTGTTCTGGCGCTCGTTGATCTGTGCCTCACAGGCTCGCTGCTCATCATCGTCATCTTTTCGGGCTACGAGAACTTCGTCTCACGCATCGATCACACCGGTCACAAGGATTGGCCGGCCTGGATGGGCACCATCGATTTCAGCGGCCTGAAGCTGAAGCTGCTGTCCTCCATCGTCGCGATTTCCGCCATTCAGCTCCTGAAGCAGTTCATGTCCATCAAGATCGTTACGCCGGAGAACGAGCGAGTTCTGTTCTGGATGGTGGTGATCCACGTCGTCTTCGTCGCCTCCAGCGTGCTGCTGGCGCTGTCCGACCGCATTTCCGGCCACGGCAGCCATGGTGATACGCAAGCGCCGGAGACGGGAAATACGGGCCATTGACGCGCGACTGGAGCGTTTTGCGATCATACAGAGCCACTTTTTTCCTCTCCCGGATTCCGGGAGAGGATGTCGCGAAGCGACAGGTGAGGAACTTCAGCCTGCGTCGCTGACTGCTGCAGTCCCCTCTTCCGCCCCTTCGGGGCACCTTCTCCCGACGGGAGAAGGAAGTGGGTTCATGGTGATCGCAACCGCTGTAGAGCCGTTCCGGCTTTAGGGAAATCACGGAACGGCGCAATAGCCTTCAGTTATCGTGCTTCGAAGCACTCTGACTCAACCAGCCGCCGGCGCTGCGCGTGCGACGTAATGATTCCCGAGCACAAGCACATCCATATCGGTCCGCAGGAAGCATGAAACAGCATCCTGCGGACTGGCCACGATCGGCTCCTTGCGATTGAACGAGGTGTTGAGCAGCACGGGTACGCCGGTCAACCGGCCGAAGGCACTGATGAGCGCATGGAAGCGGGGTTGAGCGTCAGCATCCACCGTTTGCAGGCGCGCCGTGCCATCGACATGGACGGCGGCCGCGATCTCGGCGCGTTTCTCCGGATGCACGCGCGGCGCAAGCGTCATGAAAGGGTCGGGCTGTGAAATCTCGAAATAGTCCGCCGCACGCTCGGCGAGCACGGCGGGTGCGAAGGGCCTGAAATTTTCCCGCTTCTTGATTTTGACATTGAGCGTGTCGCGCATCGCCGCGTTGCGCGGATCAGCCAGGATCGAACGATTGCCCAGCGCCCGAGGGCCCATCTCGAAGCGGCCTTGAAACCAGCCGGTCACTTTGCCGTTCGCCACATCGTGGGCCACGCGGCTGAAGAGGCCGGCATCGTCCAGGACCTCCCACTTCAAGTTTGCCGCACGCAAGGCGCGCACGATGTCATCGTCGGCATAAGCCAGGCCGTAGTCCGCGCGAACAAGCTCGAACGTCCGCTTGCCTCCAAGTGTCTGATGATGATGCCAAAGGCACGCGCCAAGCGGCGCGCCGGTGTCCGACGCCGCAGGCGGCACCCATATGCGCTCGATATCCGTTTCCTGAAGAATTCGCGCATTGGCGACGCAATTGAGCGCGACGCCGCCGGAAACGACGAGATTACGTGAGGGAGAGGATCGCGTGACGTGGCGCACCATGTGCAGAATCGCGTCTTCCGTCACGCGCTGAAGCGCATAAGCGATGGCACGATGACGATCTTCGAGCGGTTCGCCTGGGAGGCGTGCTGCACCAAAAACCTCGAAGAACTTCTTCTTGAAAGGACGCAACTCGCCGAACGTGTCGAACGCGAAATAGTCCATGTTGATCTGATAGCGGCCATCGCTGGTAAGACGGACCAAATCACGGAATTTTTCCACACATGCATCGTCGCCATAGGCTGCCAGCGCCATGACCTTGCCTTCGCCCTCCAGCGGTTCGAAACCGAGGTAGCCGGTCACGAAGGTGTAGACCATGCCGAGCGAATTGAAGAACTGCGAGTGCCAGCGCCGTTCAAGGACATTGCCTTTGCCGGAGTAAAGGCTGCTCGCGGCATCGTCGCCATAGCCGTCCATCACAAGGATGTTGGCTTCCTCGAACGGCGAGACGAAGAAGGTGGCTGCGTGGGACTCATGGTGCCCCACACAGACGAGCTGCGGCAGGCGGGCGGACGCAAAGCACTTGCGCAGCTTGCGGATCAGGTAGCGGTCGAGAATGGCGATCTCGCTGCGCTGCGGAGAGTGGGAGCGTTCAGACAAGAGGGAGAGAGAAAAGGGCAGATGTGAGAATACCGCACGTGAGAAGCTGCGCCGCAGCCGCCGCACGTCCCAAGGTGTCACCATCACATCGATGTCTTGCAGGCCGCGGCCATCGGCACCCAGAGCCGCCATCAGAGAAAGCCGCGGGAAATTGCGGGTACGCTTCTCCCGCTTGAGCCTTTCCTCCTCGATAACGAGATCGATCTCGCCACCGGAAAGAACCGCGATGCCGCTGTCGTGCGTCGCGCCGACCAAGCCTAGAATACGCACGCTGTCATTCAAACCGGGCTACCCATCCGCTGCCTGCGGAATGCTTAGCCTAGTCCAGCTTGCCGTGGCAATGCTTGTACTTCTTGCCCGAACCGCACGGGCACTCCGCGTTGCGTGACACGCGTCCCCAGGTCGCAGGATCGTTGGGATCGAAGCCGCCTTCGGCTTTGCGCTTGTGCAGTGGCTGGCGCTTGGGCGGCTCCGGCGGGGCGAAACGGCGCGCGCGGGCGCCCTCCATGGCCGCGTCCGCCATGGCGAGTTCGCGCGCAACGTCTTCCGGCACCTCCGGCTGCAGCTCATCGAGCCCCGTAGCCGGATCGATATGGTGGGCTTCCATGGGCGGTAGCTCGACCGGCTGGAGCGCCGGCTGCTGGTCAGGCGGCATCAGTTCGACGTGCATGAGCTGACCGGTCGTCGCCTCTCGCAAGCGGCCCAGCATATTCTCAAACAGCACGAAGGCTTCCGACTTGTATTCGTTGAGTGGATCGCGCTGGCCGTAGGCACGGAAGCCGATCACCTGACGCAGATGCTCCAGCGTCACGAGATGCTCGCGCCAGAGATGGTCCAGCGTCTGCAGCAACACCATCTTCTCGATCTGGCGATAAAGATCGGTGCCGAGTTCGGATTCCTTGAGTTTGACCTTTTCCTCGGTTGCCTTGAGGATGCGTTCCTTGATCTCCTGATCGGCAATGCCTTCCTCGCCCGCCCAGTCCTGGATCGGCAGATCCAGTCCGAAGATTCCCTCGACGGCTTCCTTCAGTCCCGCAATGTCCCATTGCTCGGCGTACGCGGCGGGCGGAATATGTTTGGTGACGAGTTCCTCGACCAGTTCTTGACGAAGCTCCGCGACGGTCTCGGAAACATCTTCCTCGCCCATGATATCCAGGCGGTGACCGAAAATGACCTTGCGCTGGTCATTCATCACGTCATCGTACTTGAGGATCTGCTTGCGGATATCGAAGTTGCGTTGCTCGACCTTCTTTTGCGCCGTCTCCAGGGACTTGTTCATCCACGGATGCACGATCGCCTCGCCTTCCTTGAGGCCCAGCGTCTGCAAAACTTTGTCCATGCGCTCGGAACCGAAGATGCGCATCAGGTCGTCATCGAGCGCCAGATAGAACTTCGAACGCCCAGGGTCACCCTGACGGCCAGAGCGGCCGCGAAGCTGATTGTCGATGCGGCGGCTTTCATGGCGCTCGGTCGCCAGCACGTAGAGGCCGCCCGCTTCGAGCGCGGATTTCTTCTTGGAAGCGACGTCGGCCTGCAACTCTTCGCGCTTTTTCCTGATCGCGGTCTCGTCAGGCTGCCGGCCCGCTGTCTGCTCCTCCGCGATCCAATCACGCAAGCGAAAATCCGCGTTGCCGCCAAGCTGGATGTCGGTGCCACGGCCAGCCATGTTGGTCGCGATGGTTACCGCAGCGGGCACACCGGCCTGAGCAACGATGTTGGCTTCCTGCTCGTGATAGCGCGCGTTCAGCACCTGATGAGGAATGGGATCTCCCTTGCCCTTCGCATCGCGCGCGAGCCTCAAGAGCCGCTCGGCGGATTCGGTGAGGTACTTCTTCAGCTCCTCTTCCTTCGCCTTCAGCGCGCCGGCCTGCTCGATCAGAGATTTGCCGAGAGACTCGAAATACTTGTGATCCTTGAGCAGCTCCGACAACTGCTCGGACTTTTCAATGGAGGTCGTGCCGACCAGGATCGGCTGGCCGCGCTCCTTGGCCTCGGCAATGGATTGCACGATGGCGCCGAGCTTCTCGCGCTGCGTGCGGTAGATCTCATCGTCCTCGTCGGCGCGTTTCACCGGCAGGTTGGTCGGGATCTCCATGACTTCGAGGCCGTAAATATCCATGAACTCGCTGGCTTCCGTCATGGCCGTGCCCGTCATGCCGCCGAGTTTGTCGTAGAGACGGAAATAGTTCTGGAACGTGATCGATGCGAGCGTCTGGTTCTCGGGCTGGATCTCGACGTGCTCTTTGGCTTCGAGCGCCTGATGAAGACCTTCCGAGTAGCGCCGTCCGGGCATCATGCGGCCCGTGAACTCGTCGATGATGACGACCTGGCCGCCCTTTACGATGTAGTCCTTGTCGCGCTGGAAAAGCTTATGTGCCTTGAGCGCCTGATTGACATGATGGACGATGGTGACGTTCTCGATGTCATACATCGAGCCCTTCATGTGACCTGCCGCGGTCAGCAACTGCTCCATCTTTTCGTTGCCGGCTTCCGTCAACGAGACTTGGCGCTGTTTTTCGTCGAGTTCGAAGTCTTCCGGCTCGATCTGCTTCATGAAGCTGTCGACAGCCTGATAGAGGTCAGCGCGGTCTTCCAGGGGACCGGAGATGATCAGCGGGGTACGGGCTTCGTCGATCAGGATCGAGTCCACCTCGTCAACGATGGCGAAGGAGTGCCCGCGCTGAACCATCTCCTCCTTGTGCATCTTCATGTTGTCGCGGAGGTAGTCGAACCCCAACTCGTTGTTGGTGGCGTAGGTCACATCGCAACCGTACGCGGCTTTGCGAGCGTCATCGCTCATATCGTGAACGATAACGCCAACCTCGAGACCGAGAAAACGGTAGACCTGACCCATCCAGTCGGCATCGCGCTTGGCGAGGTAGTCGTTGACGGTGACGACGTGAACACCCTTTCCCGCCAACGCATTAAGGTAGACCGGCAGCGTCGCGACCAGCGTCTTGCCTTCACCCGTCTTCATCTCGGCGATATCGCCCTGGTGAAGCACCATGCCACCGATGAGCTGCACGTCGAAGTGGCGTTGTCCGAGCGTCCGCTTGGCCGCTTCGCGTACCGTCGCAAACGCCTCAACGAGGATATCGTCCAGTGTGGCGCCGTTCTTGAGGCGTTCGCGGAAACCAGCGGTGCGAGCGCGCAAATCAGCATCGGAAAGCTTTGCTACTTCCGCTTCCAGGGCGTTGATGGCGGCAACCCTGGGGCGGAAACCCTTGACCCTGCGCTCGTTGGAGGAGCCGAAGATCTTGGAGGCCAAACCACCGATCGAAAGCATGTCGTCTGTCCTAACCGTTTGCTGGGATTAGCTTCTCTAAAAAAGCTTCACACCCATGGGCTTGTTCAAGTATGTTGCAACGAGGTTGCAACGGATTGTTACAACGCGAATTGCGCGGCAAGCCCCGCTTGCCACGCCAGCGCATTCCGGCGCTCAGGACCAACTTGCGAAACAAACCGGGGCCAGCGTCTCCGCCGCCCCCGTCCCGGCGGAGACATAAGAACTCGCACCCCCCTATGTCAACGCTTGAAGCACCCTGGTTCGGGCGTCAAATGGCGCTATTGGCCACTGGCCGGCCGAGTAGCGGACGGGGGCCATGCGCAAGCGCTCGCCCGCTCTCGAAATTTTAACTTGGCTTGGTGGGGTTGGCAGGGCTAATCCACCTGCGGCTCTACGTGAAAGCGTGGCCCATCCGTCCTGCTCGAATGGCGGCCACCGCGATCAAACGCAAGCGGGCGCCCTTGAATCACGATCGCGGATCACGATCGCGCCAGAAACGAGATCGGGCCCGCAATTTAGACACTGATGACGGCCTGAGCCGCAATCGAATGAGCCAACCCCGAGCGCGAAGGCGCTTGCTGAACTCCCAAAGAGGTCCCCTTTGAAAATGCGCGTTTCACATGTTGCCCTGGCCCTGGCGCTGATCGGAGCCCTGCCTGCCGTCCTGCCGGCGTCCGCAACCGCGGAAGATAAGGTCGTTGCGACCATCAACGGCAAACCAATCACCGACGCGGACCTTGCCGTCGCCGACAGCGAGATCGGCAGCGACATGGGCTCGATGCCGGCAGATCAAAAGCGCATGTCTCTGGTTGAGTTTCTCATCGACAACCAGCTCTTTGCGGAAGCCGCAGAGGAGAGCAAGCTGGACCAGGGCCCAGCCTTCGAGAGCCGCCTTGCGTACTTGAAGCGCCGCGCCTTGCGCGAATTGTATTTCGATAAGATCATCAAGGGCTCTGTATCCGACGCCGACGCCCGCAAGCTCTACGATGAGCAGGTCCAGAAGCTCAAGCCCGAGGAAGAGGCGCAGGCCAGCCACATCCTGGTGGCGACGGAGGCCGAAGCTAAGGACCTCAGGGAAAAGCTCAAGAACGGCGGCGATTTCGCAGCACTCGCCAAGGAGCACTCCAAGGACCCCGGCTCCAAGGATACCGGAGGGGATCTCGGCTTCTTCACGCGCGGCCAGATGGTGCCGCAGTTCGAGGAAGCCGTGTTCTCCATGAACAAGGGTGATGTTTCCGATCCGGTACAGACGCAGTTTGGCTGGCATCTCATCAAGCTCGTCGACAAGCGCACCAAGGCGCCGCCGGCGTTCGAGGTTGTGAAAGACCGCATCCTCCAGTCCATGCTGCTTCAGAAAGCGTCCACGACCGCCGTCGATCTGCGTTCCAAGGCCAAGATCGAATACGTCGATGCCGACATCAAGAAGGCCGTCGAGGAGCGCACGAAGGCCATGCAGCCGCAGGGCGGCGCGGCGGCCGGCGGGGAAGCCAAACCGGAGGAAAAGCCGGCCGAAAAAACCGGGGAGCCGAAGTAACGTTTCCGCTGTGCGACAACGGCAATTCTGACCGGGCCGCTTGCCAAGGGCGGCCCGATCTGTTTTTGGGAAGCGCATAAGCTCCACGGAGATCCGCATCATGGCTAAAGTCACTGCTGTGTCGCCTTTCGCGCCCCGATCGCTCGCCAGGCTCGAGCCGCTCGCAGGTGTGCGCTTTGCCACCGCGGAGGCAGGAATTCGCTACAAGGGCCGCACCGATCTCATGGTCGCGGTGATGGATGAGGGTACGACGGCAGCCGGTGTACTGACAAAATCCAAGACGGCGTCCGCGCCGGTGCTGTGGTGCCGCAAGGCGCTCAAAAAAGGTAAGGCGCGCATCCTCGTCGTGAACTCGGGCAATGCCAATGCGTTCACGGGCAAAAAGGGCACGGATGCCGTGGAACTCACCGCCGAGCATGCGTGCGCCGCGGCCGGCTGCAAGCCGCATGAGGTCTACCTCGCGTCCACCGGCGTGATCGGCGAGCCGATGGACGCGGGCAAGTTCGCCCATCTTCTGGAAGGCCTTGCAGGCGAGGCGCACGCCGATGGTTTCGAGGCCGCCGCACGCGCCATCATGACCACCGACACCTATCCCAAGCTCGCGACGCGCACCGCCATGATCGGCAACGTCAAGGTCACCATCAACGGCTTTTGCAAGGGTGCCGGCATGATCGCACCCGACATGGCGACCATGCTGTGTTTCATCTTCACCGATGCAGCCCTTTCGTCCGAGGTGCTGCAGGATCTGCTGAACGAGCATGTCGAGACGACGTTCAACTGCATGACGGTGGACGGCGACACCTCAACCAGCGACACGTGCCTGCTGTTTGCCACGGGTGCTGCGGCCGAGCGCGGACAGAAGCCGATCGGCGATGCAAAATCCAAGAAGCTCGCGGCGTTCTCGGCCGCACTCCACGACCTCATGGAAGACCTGGCGATCCAGGTTGCCAAGGATGGCGAGGGGCTGTCCAAATTCGCCACCTTCGAGATCGCGGGCGCAAAGTCATGGGAAGCGGCGCGAAAAATCGCGCTCTCGTGCGCCAACTCGCCGATCCTGAAGGCGGCGATCGCGGGCCAGGATCCCAATTGGGGGCGCGTGGTCATGGCTGTCGGCAAGGCGGGCGAGGCGGCGAATCGCGACAAGCTCACCATTTGGTTCGGCCCGCATTGCGTCGCCCGCAATGGCGAGCGCGCCAAGGAGTACGACGAGAAGACGGTCGCGGCCTACATGGAGAACCCCGAGATCGTCATTCGCGCCGACGTGGGCGTCGGCAAGTCATCCGCCAGGGTCTGGACCTGTGATCTGACACACGGCTACGTGTCGATCAACGCCGACTATCGAAGCTAAAACGTCCTCTCCCACGTCAACGGGAATAGAATACGGAGAAGGCATGGAAGACCCCAATTTCTGGCTCGAACGCTGGCAGAACAACGAGATCGGCTTTCATAGCGACGACATCCAGCCTGCGCTCATCAAACATTGGCCCACGCTTCAGATCCCAAGAGGTGCGCGCGTATTCGTACCTCTGTGCGGCAAGACGCTCGACATGGCCTGGCTGTCCGCGGCGGGCCACGTCGTGGCCGGCTCGGAGCTGTCGCCGCTCGCCGTCGATGCCTTTTTTGCCGAGCGCAAACTGACGCCGCAGACGCGTTCACAGCCGCCGTTCACGATCAAGTCGATGGGGCCTTACGAACTGTGGTGCGGGGATTTCTTTGCCCTGCGCAAGAACGAGATAAATGCCTCAGCCGCTTACGACCGTGCGGCTCTCGTCGCCATGCCACCCAATCTGCAGCCGCGCTACGCTGCCAAAATGGCCGAGCTTCTGCCGGCCGGCGCCAAAGTTCTTCTGATCGGTCTCGACTACGACCCCCAGGAGATGCAGGGACCGCCCTTCAATGTGCCCCAGGCGCGCGTGCAGGATATGTTCGGGAAGGACTTCGACGTGTCCGTCATCGACGCGCGCGATGGCTTGACCAAGAGCGAGCACTTGAAAAAGCGCGGCATCACATGGCTCGAGGAAGCGAGCTACCTGCTGGTGCGCCGCGCATGACACCGGCCAGACCTGTCGTGCTGGTCGCCGCGGTGGCACTCATCGATGCCGACAATCGCGTGCTCATCGCGCAGCGGCCCGAAGGCAAGTCCATGGCTGGCCTGTGGGAGTTTCCGGGCGGCAAGGTCGAACCTGGGGAGAGTCCGGAGGCCGCGCTTCATCGCGAGCTGCAAGAGGAACTCGGGATCGACGTGTGTGTCGCGTGCCTGTGTCCCTTCAACTTCGCGTCCCACACTTATGAGACGTTTCACCTGCTGATGCCGCTCTACATCTGCAAGACATGGGACGGCGAGATCACGCCGCATGAAGGGCAGGCGATCAAGTGGGTGCCCGCTCGGGAGTTGAAAAACTATCCGATGCCGCCCGCCGATTTGCCGCTTATCCCGTGGCTGCGCGATTTCCTCGCGTGAGGATCCTGCCCGCAGCCTGATCCGATCTCGCCTCAGGTTTTGCTCTTAGCGGAGACGTCCGCCACGGCCTTGGGCTTGGCGGCGCTGGCGGCCGCCGGCTTCGGTTTCGCCGTGCCTGACTTCGGCTTTGCCGCGCCCGATTGCGGGTTCGCCTCGCTCGTGCGCATAGCGTTGAGATGCGGGAGCACCTTGACGGTCGTACCCACATTCACGAACGACGCTAGATGGACGACATGCTCGTTCATCATTCTGAAGCAACCAGACGAGGCCGCGTACCCGATGGTATTGGGATCATTGGTGCCGTGAATGCGATAGAGCGTATTGCCGAGGAACAGCGCCTTGGCGCCCAGCGGATTCTTGATGCCACCGAACATCTTCTTGGGCAAGCGGGGGTCGCGCTCGCGCATTTCCTCGGGCGGGTACCAATCCGGCCAGTCGGCGATGCGGCTGATCTTCTCCGTGCCTGTCCAGGTGAAGCCTTCGCGTCCGACCGAGATCGGATACTGATAGGCTGTTTTCGGCCCCAGCGTGAGATACAGCTTGCGGCTATTGGAATCGATCAACACCGTGCCCGGTGCTTCGTTATTGGCGAGCACGACGCGTTGCGGCGCCCGAGGCGGGATAACCGGCCGGGGGCCGCCATCCATCTCCTCAGGGAAGACTTCGTTTTCATCGGGGGGCGCAAATTGCGGATCGTATTGGGCGCCGTAATAGCTTTGTGTCTGCGCACATCCACCAAGACCTGAGATGGCGAGCGCAAACGCGCACCACGCCAGAAGCGAAAGGCGACTCGATTTCATCATCATGCGAACGCCCCCCTTTCCAGAGTGCCCCCACGCCCATTAGGGCGCGAAACGCTCCAACCCTTCAGGATCGCTGATGCGCAGTCCGCGGGGTGGTTCAAGCGTCACCAGACCGCGGCGCTCCAACTCGACCAGTGCCTGGCTGAGCGTATTGAGATCCATGCGTAGATAATCGGCGACCACCGCGCCCTGCATCGTTTCGTCAATGATGTTGGGATCGCGCCCCTCGGCTGCATTCATGCGCGACACGACGGACAAGAACGCCGCAAGGCGGCTCACAGGCTTATCCGCCTGCGCGGATACGATGCTGCTGCGCAAATGCAGGAACTCACGCTCAACCGCATCTGCCTGGCGCTCCTCCAGCCCCGGCATGTGATCGGTCAGCAGGCCCAGCGCATTGCGTGGCCAGAAGCTCACGGCGCAATCGGTCAGCGCGACGGCATCATAAAGATGATAATCGAGATAACCCAGTCCGAAGACGCCATTGGTCTCGACGTGCTCAATGGTTTCCGGAATGCCGGCAGGCGTCATCCAAGTAATCGCGATAACACCACTCTCGACGCGATAAAGACATTCCTTGGGCTCGCCACGCGAAAACAGCCTTTCGCCGCAGCTCATATTTTTAATGAATAACGCGGATCTCGATTTGGCCGCTTGAGCTGCAGTCGCACTGATTTCCTGCGCGCGCTCACGCCTGCGGACTTCGGCCTTACGGGATCTCTCCCAGGCGATACTCTCGAACACGACGCCTACTCTTTTTATAGCCGGGGGGCTCAATAGTAAGTAAAAGCAACTAATAAGCTGCACATTAGCATATATTTCCGAATTCTACCAAATTATTCCGTTCAGTTAGACGCGGTTAGGCCCCTGAAGGTTCCATTAAGGATGAAAAATCGAGCCACTCAATGGTGGCTCATTCCGCGCCCAAGCCTTTGGGACCTTTGTGTTCTTTTGCGTTGAGGGCATCCGCCAGACGGCGTTGCGCCGAGCCGGGACGCAACGGTTTGGGCTGGCTTTCGTGCGGCGCCCACGCGGTCAACGTAATGATCTCGAACGTCGCGGGCACCCGGCCATCCGGCCGGCCAAAGCGGTCCGTGTAAACCTCGCAGGCGCGCATCAGTAACCCGCGCGTGACCGGAACGCGGCGGCGGGCCGAGAGCATGTTGCTGGCGCCCATGGCTTTGATTTCACGCATCAGGTGCAAGGGGGACGAATAGGTCACCGTGACCGTATCGCTGTCGGCCACAGGCAGTGCGAACCCCGCCCGTTGAAGCAGCGATCCCAGATCGCGCACGTCGGCGAACGGCGCGACGCGAGGCGAGGCGCCTCCTGCAATCTCCTCCTCGGCCACCAGCCAGGCTTCGCGCAGCTCTTTCAGCGTGGCACCTCCGAGCAGTGCTCCCAGAAACAGTCCATCCCCTTTCAGCGCCCGGCGGATCTGGATTAGCGCACCGGGGAGATCGTTGACCAATTGCAGCGAGAGCGCCGAGACGACGAGATCAAGGGTTCCATCCGCAAAAGGCAGAGCTTCTTCATCTGCGCCGACCGCAAGCGCTCCTGGCCTCGACTCGGGCGACGGCTCCGCATCGATAAGCAGGCCGACGTTGGGTAACGGCCCCAGAGCGCGTCTCACCAAGCCACTGTGCGGGCCCAGACTGAGGGCAAAGCGAAACTCGCGGCGCACAATGGCAAGGCGCTCGGCGAAATCCTCCGCCACCCGCTCCAACAAGAAGTCGGGAAGCGGCGGACGGGCAGCAGCCCGTACCAGGCGCAGGGCCAGAAGACGGCGATCGAAAATGGCGGATGGCGAATTCATTGTGGGCTCAACCTACTCGCGTCCACGCTCCTTACAAGCCCGCTCGCGCGGCCCACGGTGAGCGGCTAGATTGGCCGCCATGACTACGGACGACACAGTTGCGGATACCGGCATGGAGCCACGCGCGGCCGCACGCCCATGGGTTGGGCCCCCATTGGCAGCCCTGCGCATGAGCTGGACGCGCGTGTTTTCGGGTCTGGCCGACATTATCCTGCCGCCGAGTTGTGTCGGCTGCCAGGCCCGGGTCCTCGCCCACGACACCTTATGTCCGTCCTGTTGGCGGGATATCGACTTTATACGTGCGCCCTTGTGCGACCGGCTCGGCATCCCGCTGCCTTACGACACGGGCGGCGTCATGATCTCGGCAGCCGCTGTCGCCGATCCGCCGGACTTCGATCGCGCCCGCGCCGTCGCGCTCTACAACGGCCTCATGCGCCGGCTGATCCACGATCTGAAATACAAGGACGCTCTCCATGCCCGCCGCCTGTTCGGCCGCTGGTTGATGGTGGCAGGCAGCGAGCTGATCGGGGGCTGTGATGTGATTGTCGCCGTGCCGCTGGCGCGCAGCCGCCTGATCTCCCGGCGCTTTAACCAAGCCCAGATCCTGGCGAACGAAATCGCCCGGCTGTCGGACAAGTTGATTGCGCCGCTGGCCCTGGTGCGCACCAAGCGGACACGCCAACAGGTCGGGTTGTCCCGCACCGAGCGCCAACGCAACGTGGCAGGTGCCTTTCTGGTGTCTGCAGGACAGGAGAGCCGCATCGCAGGCAAGGCCGTCTTGCTGGTCGACGACGTGATAACCACCGGGGCGACGGCCAGCGCCGCGGCACGTGCGCTAAAAAAGGCGGGTGCGTCCAGGGTCGATGTCCTGGCGCTTGCGATCGCCGGCTCAACCCCTGTGGGGCCTTGAGGGCGGCAAGTTGCTGATAAACCGCTCTCCAGGTGTCAACGTCATAATTTTCGCCTCAAAACTTGCACAAGCAGCTGAAAGTATTAGTTTTGCAACTAGGACGATTCTTGAGCAACCAAGGGCTCTGGAGAACGGCTTCAATCCAATGCCGAAGATCAAGGTCTATACTGCAGGACACTGCTGCTACTGCCACATGGCAAAGGAGCTCCTGAAGCGTAAGGGCGCGGCCTTTGAAGAGATCGACCTTACTGGCAGGCACGACTTGCGCGAGGAACTGCGTATCAAGTCAGGCGGGCGCAACACCGTGCCTCAGATCTGGATCGGCGACACCCATGTTGGCGGGTGCGACGATCTGATGGGTCTGGAACGCGCAGGCAAGCTCGACGCGCTGCTTGCCAATTGATGCCCAGTTGATGGCTTGGCTGCCCGCTTTTTGCCGGGCAGGGCTGCAGGGTGATTGCTCTGTGCGCCTTGTGAGCCAGCCCGTGGCGCTCTATTCCATGATCATGAGCTTGGCGCACTGCGCTCTGCCCAACATGGATGTGGCAATGGTGATTAGGTAGAGCGCTGGCGTTGGCCTACATTTCGAATGCAAACTCTTTTGCGAAAATTGATCGCTCAAATCGAGGCCACGTATGACGCCGGGTTCCAGCGCTCCCCACTTCAAAGCCGCCCTTATCCAGCTCTGCTCGGGGCGCGATGTCGCTGCCAATATTGCGGCCGCCTCCGATCTTATCCGCGCCGCGGCGGCCGTGGGTGCGCAGTACATCCAGACCCCCGAGAACACCCAGCTCATGGAGCTGGAAAAACCACGGCTGATGGCCGAGCTTCAGCCGGAAAACGACAACAGGGCGCTTGACGCTTTCAGCGCATTGGCGCGCGACTTGAAGCGGTGGCTACACATCGGCTCTGTCGGCGTGAAATGTGACGATGGCCGCATCGCCAACCGCTCGTTCGTGTTTGCGCCCGACGGAGAGATTGCCGCGCGCTACGACAAGATACACATGTTCGACGTGGACCTGGGCAATGGCGAGGCCTATCGGGAGAGCGAGACCTTTCAGCCGGGAACCGAGGCCGTGATCGCCGATCTGCCATGGGGCGGATTGGGACTGACCATCTGCTACGATCTGCGCTTTCCCGCCTTGCATCGCGCGCTGGCCCAGGCCGGCGCACAAATGATCGCAAGTCCCGCCGCCTTCACGCGCGTGACGGGCGAGGCCCACTGGAACACCTTGCTGCGCGCCCGCGCCATCGAAGCGCAGTGCTTCGTTCTCGCTGCTGCGCAGGGTGGACGGCACGAGAACGGCCGGAAGACGTTCGGGCATAGCCTCATCATCGCCCCCTGGGGCGAGATCCTGGCTGAAGCAGACACCGAGCCGGGCTTCGTAACCGCCGACGTCGATTTGGCGCGCGTTTCGGAAGCGCGCCGCAAAGTACCCTCTTTGACCCACGACCGGCCCTTCACCGTCGCACGTGCAAAGAGCCTCGCTCAAGTCTAAGGTTACAACACTATGATCAAGTACGCGCTTCGATGCGCAAACGGGCACGCCTTCGACGGATGGTTCCGCTCCAGCGACGCTTACGATTGTCAGGTGCGCCGCCACTTGGTCACATGCCCGGACTGCGGCGTGACCGAGGTCGAAAAACAGCCTATGGCGCCTGCGCTGGTCAAAACGCGACCCGTTGCCGGCACACAGCCGCAGGCCGCACATCGCAGTCTGGGTGAAACCGGTCCGACTGAGACCGAGCACGCAAGGCCGCCCGTCGAAGTCTTGCGCGCCTTCCGGCGCCATATTCTGGATAATTCCGAGGATGTCGGCCCACGCTTTGCCGACGAGGCGCGCAAGATCCACCATGGTGAGGCGGACGCCAGAGCCATTCGCGGCGAAACGAGCCAAGAAGAAGCCATCAAGCTCCACGAAGAGGGCGTCGAGTTCGGCATCCTTCCGGCTTTGCCGGAAGACCAGAACTGAGCACCGGCTTTGGCTATCTATAGCCGGGAGATGGTGTCGAGCGTGTACGCGATGGCGTCCTCGAGCAGTTCCGTTCTGAAGATCGGCTCGTTATAGCCCGCTGGCGTCCAGAAATAGCTGTGCACGTGAAAGTGCCAGACCCCGCGCACGTGGCTCCAGCGGTCGATGACAACGCCGCCGGTTGGCCCACAGCTTGCCGTGAAGCCTCGCAGCTTCAATGTCTCATGAGCCTCGAGCGCCTCCCTTAAGGCGGTGCTCTGTTGGTTGGCTCCCATGTTGAAATGCCCCTGAAGTTCAAAATTGACAAAACGCAGCCGTGCTCCGCCGTGGCGTGAAGCTGCGATAGGCCCGATCACAAGATTAATGTGCCAAACTTTCAGGGATTTCGTCGAAATTCTCAAGCATTAACAAGGATATACCTTACGGAACCCGGCGGCAATCCCGCGCAATTTTCAATGACTTTTCGAGGACTTCAATCGCGCCGCCCAACGCCGCGTTCACGATAAAAAGTGCCGGCGAAAAATCTTTGTTCCCGAAACGGTACAGGGCGGCCAGTGTTAGCAAAGCGTCCGCGAAGATCGCGTGGGATGGGGCAACGCCCCAGCCTCCCGGCCTCAGACAAAATTAACAAAGCCGCCGCACACAAACGTCCGCAAGCCCGTCGAATGACCAGAGTCCGTGACGTCACCGCATATGCCGAAGCCTGGACGGATCCCGGCCTTTCACCACGACCGCCCTCCTTTGAGCGGCAAGGCCCGAGGAAGGACAAATGCGTGGCCGTGCGAAACGCCCTCCGGCGGCAAGCGGTAGTGCCGGACTTGGCTAAACGGTTGACCCGCCAAAACTTTCCCTTTGCCAAACCAACCAAGGCGGGATGGGCGTCAAAAGAGGCAAATTGGCGGTTGCCCTTACCGCCCGGGGCAGTGCAAACATCTCCTCTGATTGAGGAGCGGCCTCCGGGCCCTGCCCTTGGATGACTTGCAAAGAGACCGCTGGCGATGACTGCAGACGTGACCGAACTCGACACCGCCAAGCGGGCGGCCCCGCGTAGCCGCACGGATGTGCGCCACGACTGGACCCGGGCGGAGGCTCTCGCGCTCTATCACCTGCCCTTCATGGAGTTGCTGTTTCGCGCTCAGAGCGTACATCGCGCCAGCTTCGACCCCAGCAAGATCCAGATGAGCCGCCTGCTCTCGATCAAGACCGGCGGTTGCGCGGAGGATTGCGGCTACTGCAGCCAGTCGGCACACCATGCCTCCGGCCTCAAGGCTTCAAAGCTTATGGAGGTCGAGCGTGTCATCAACGAAGCGCGCAAGGCCAAAGCATCGGGCGCCACGCGCTATTGCATGGGCGCGGCCTGGCGCAGCCCCAAGGCACGGGACATGGATACGCTCGTCGCCATGGTCGAAGGCGTCAAGGGGCTCGGCATGGAAACCTGCATGACGCTCGGCATGCTCTCCGATGACGACATATCCAAGCTCTCGCACGCAGGCCTCGACTACTACAACCACAACGTCGATACCTCGCAAGAGTATTATTCCAAGGTCATCACGACGCGGACCTACGCCGACCGCCTGGACACGCTGGCGCGCGTGCGCGAAGCCGGCATCAAGGTCTGCTCGGGCGGAATCATCGGCATGGGCGAAGGCGCCGACGATCGTGTCGGCATGCTCGTAACGCTCGCCAACCTGCAAGAGCATCCCGAGAGCGTGCCGATCAACATGCTGATTGCCATTCCCGGCACGCCGCTGGAGAACGTTGAAAAAATCGACCCGATCGATTTCGTGCGCACCATCGCGGTGGCCCGCATCATGATGCCGAAATCCTACGTGCGTCTCTCGGCTGGCCGCACCGAAATGAGCGACGAAACGCAGGCACTGTGCTTCTTTGCCGGCGCCAACTCGATCTTCGCCGGCGATACGCTGCTCACCGCCGAAAACCCCGGCGAGGATGCCGACAGCCGTCTGTTCGCAAAGCTCGGCCTGTCGCCCGAGACCCTCGATGACAGCTTCGACGCGACAGCAGAAGCCCCGCAATCGTGCTCCGGGATGCCTGGAGATGAAGCCGGACAAAGGAATGTCCGCACATCATGAACGCGCGCTTGAGGCGCTGCGGCGGCGCGGCCGCCTGAGGGCGCTGGAGACGGCGAACGGGATTGATTTCGCCTCCAACGATTATCTTGGCCTTGCCACCTCGCAAGCTTTGCGCGACGCGGTGGCGGACGCCTTGGCGCGTGGCGTCGCCGTTGGGGCAGGGGGCTCGCGCCTGCTGCGTGGTAACGATGCCGAGCACGAAGCCTTGGAGGCAGAAGCCGCACAGTTCTTCCGTGCCGAGCGTGCTCTCTTCTTCGGTGGTGGTTTCGTCGCCAACACCGCACTTTATTCAACGCTACCTGCGCGCGGCGATCTCGTGGTGTACGACGAGCTTATTCATGCCAGCGTGCATGAGGGGCTTCGCCTGTCAAAAGCCGAAGGCAAGCCGTTCGCGCACAATGACACCGATGCGTGTGAGACCATCATCCAGGCCTGGCGCGCGGCGGGCGGAACGGGGCGCGTCTGGATCGGCGTCGAAACGCTCTACAGCATGGACGGCGACCGGGCGCCACTCGATGAACTTGCGGCTCTGGCTGATCGCCACGACGCGATGCTGCTCCTCGATGAAGCGCATGCAACCGGCGTCTATGGCGAAGACGGGCGCGGGCTAGCGTCACATCTGGAGGGGCGCGAGAATGTCATTTCGCTGCACACCTGCGGCAAGGCACTCGGAGCGTCGGGCGCGCTCGTGCTCTGCTCGGAAACCTTGCGCGAATTTCTTGTCAACCGCGCCCGTGCCTTCATCTATGCCACCGCGCCTTCACCGTTGATCGCGGCGGCTGTGCGAGCCGCGCTGCGCATCAGCGCTTCGGAGCCGCAGCGCCGGGAGGCCTTGCACGCACGGATCAACCTGGCCGGTGATCTGCTGCGCGCAAAGCTCGGCCTCGAGCCGTCCGGATCGCAGATCCAGCCCATCATCGTTGGAAGCGACACACAGGCCGTCGAGCTGGCCCAAGCCATGAAAGCGCTTGATTATGACATACGCGCCATTCGTCCCCCGACCGTACCTGAGGGGACGGCGCGCCTGCGCCTATCCCTCACGCTCAATGCCCGCATGGAAGACATCGCAGACCTTATCGAGGCCCTGGCGCAAGCGCGGGCTATGACACCGGCAGACACGGAGGCTAGCCCATGAGCCAGGCCATCGTCATTGCAGGCACCGATACCGGCGTCGGAAAAACGGTGTTCGCGGCCGCGCTCACCGCCGCCATGGGCGCCTGTTATTGGAAGCCGATTCAAGCGGGTCTTGCCGGCGAAACTGACAGCGAGATCGTGCGCCGCCTGTGCGGACTTCCGCCCGATCGGGTGTTGCCTGAGGCCTACCGGCTGAACACGGCTGCCTCACCGCATTATGCCGCCGCGCGTGACAGCATCGAGATCGACACTGGCGCGCTCAACCCGCCGCGCACGTCCGCGCCTCTGGTTATCGAGTGCGCCGGCGGACTTGCCGTGCCGCTCACCCGGAAAGTGCTTCAGATCGATGTGCTGGCGCGTTGGCGGCTTCCTGTCGTGCTCATGGCGTCCACGCGCATCGGCACCATCAATCATTCGCTCCTGTCTCTCGAAGCCTTGAGGCGGCGAGCGATCCCGATTCTAGGCCTCGCCTTCGCCGGCGACGAAGCACCTGAATCGGCGCGCATCATCGGGGAATTGGGGTCTGTCAGAATTCTTGGCAGTCTTCCGTATCTCGATCCGCTCAATGCGGTAACGTTGCGCGCGGCGTTTGCGGAGAACTTCGACATTGCCGAAATCCTCGGTCTCGGCACGGGTGGGCCATGACGCAGCCCTCCTCGCATTCGCCTGTCTGGCATCCCTTCACGCAGCACGCGCTGGAACGCGAGACGCCGCAGATCGCGCGGGCACAAGGGGCGTGGCTCACGACCGGGGACGGGCAGCGGCTTTTCGATGGCATCTCGTCGTGGTGGGTCATTACGCACGGGCATTGCCACCCCGACATCGTTGCCGCGATCCAGGAACAGGCAGCGACGCTCGATCAGGTGATCTTCGCCGGCTTCACGCATGAACCCGCCGAGCAGGTCGCACGCGATCTATTAGCCTTCACGTCCGGCGACCTTGCGCATGTCTTCTTTTCCGACAGCGGGTCCACTGCGGTCGAAGTCGCGCTGAAGATGGCGCTTGGCCATTGGCGCAACGTCGGGGCGGCGCAGCGCACGCGCATCTTAGCGCTGGAACACGCCTACCATGGCGATACCATCGGCACGATGTCTGCGGGCGCGCGTGGCGTCTTCAATGCCGCCTACGAACCTTTGTTGTTCGATGTCGGGCGCATTCCCTTTCCTCATCCCGGCACCGAGCAGGCAACCCTCGACGCGCTCGACGCCCAGTGCAGGACGGGTACAGTGGCCGCGCTCATCGTCGAGCCGCTGATCTGCGGCGCAGGCGGAATGCTGATCTACAGCGAAGCGACGCTTGCGGCGATGGCGCAAACCTGCGCGAAGCATGATGTCCTGCTCATCGCCGATGAAGTCATGACCGGCTTCGGGCGTACCGGCGCGATGTTTGCGTGTGAGGGCTCAGGCGTGACGCCTGATATCCTCTGCCTCGCAAAAGGTCTCACGGGCGGCAGTATTCCGCTGGCCGCTACGCTTTGCACGCGCGCCATCTACCAATCGCACTACTCTGCGGATCGCACGAAGACGTTTTTCCATTCCAGCTCCTACACGGCCAACCCGATTGCCTGCGCCGCCGCCGCAGCCAACCTTAAAATCTGGCGCGACGGACGTGTGAAAGAGCGCATCGCCGCGCTCAGTGGCGCCCATGGCGCCTTGTTGAGTGGGCTGAGAGAAGAAAGTCACCTCGTCAACGTCCGCCAGATTGGAACCATTGCAGCAGCCGATCTTGCCGTGCGCGATGCGGGCTACCTTGCCAACGCCGGCCTGACAATGCGAAAGGCTTTCCTGGATCGCGGCGTGCTCCTGCGCCCACTTGGAAGCACGATCTACATCATGCCACCTTACTGCACCACGCAAACCGAGCTGACCGATGTCTATGGAACAATCGCCTCCGTCGTACGCGAGGTGATGCCATGAGTGGCGTCGAGATCCTGGGATTAGGCCATTATGCGCCCGCGCGGCGCGTGCCCAATTCCGAGATTGAACAGCGGCTCGGGCTCGAGGCGGGATGGATCGAGCGGCGCACCGGCATCAAAGCGCGCCGCTACGTCGCTGACGGCGAAGCCCTGTCCGACATGGCGGTTGCCGCAGGTAACCTAGCGTTAACGAACGCAGGCCTAGCGCCCAGCGAGGTGGCCCTGCTCTTGCTGGCGACCTCGACGCCCGATCACCTGCTGCCGCCCTCCGCGCCGCTCGTAGCCGACCGGCTCGGGCTGACCGGAGCAGGCGGCATCGACATGGCGGGCGCGTGTGGAGGATTTATTTATGCCCTCACCCTGGCCGACGGCTTTGTGCGCACACATCAGCTTCCGGTGCTGGTGATAGCCGCCAACGTGCTTTCGCGGCGCATCAATGTCAAAGACCGCGCGAGCAGCGTCCTGTTCGCGGATGCGGCCGGCGCTGCGCTCCTTGCGCCGTCCCAGCGCAGCGGCACAGGCATAATCGGCGCGCATCTGGCGAGCAAAGGCCGTGGCTACGGGCTCATTCAGATCCCTGGCGGCGGCAGCAGCAGGCCCTTCTCCGCACTCGCAAGCGTGGAGGAGACGCTCATGGTGATCAGCGACGGCCAAGCCGTCTTTGCTGAAGCCATCGACATGATGACGTCTTCCGCGCGTCAGGCCTTAAGCAAGGCTCATGTCAATCTGGAACAGATCACCCGTTTTATCCCACATCAGGCCAACCAGCGTATGATGGACAAGGTTTGCAAGCGTCTCGGATTGGACCGAGGCCTCCTCGCCTCGACGATCGGCGAGCATGGCAACAGTTCGGCTGCGACAATACCTTTCACATTGTCATCCAGCGTCGCCGAAAGACCGCTGACGCCCGGAGAAACGCTCCTGATGACGGCCGCCGGAGCCGGATTGACGGGCGGCGCGGTGGTCTGGCGCTGCTAACGGACGCCCTCCGCCTGTTCTTTACCCATCCTAAGGCAATACGCGCGTTTACGCGTCGTAAACCACGTCCTTGCGTGCGTCTCGCACCCTCCACACCGGCCGCTTCGGCGGCACCCCGGTTGCATCACTCCCCGCATCAACAGTCCAGTGTTTCGCGGTGGGACAAATGCTCAAGATCAAGCCTCTCAATATTAAGACCTTCGCCTCGGATGAGCGCGGCGCGGTCGCGATGCTCTTCAGCTTGATGATGACGGCGCTGTTCTTCCTCGCCGGAATGGCCATCGATTACAACCGCGCGATGAACGTGCGTTCACGCATCTCGGACGCCGCGGACGCCGCCGCCCTGGCGGCAGGCCGCGCGTTGATCGAGGGCAAGATGACGAGTAGCGAAATTGAAGCTTTGGCGCTGCGTTATTTCCAAGAGAACGTCAGAAGCGTGGAGGGTCATGCCAGGATCGAAACGCCGGTGATCGTAGTCGATGCCGAGACCGGCGGTGTCAGCGTCGACGTCAACGGCCATGTGAACATGACGCTCGCACGCTTGGGCGGTTTCGACAGCCTCGACCTTCCGATCTCCACATCCGTCAATTTCCAGGAAAAGGAAATCGAGGTCGGCATGGCCCTCGACATCACAGGGTCGATGACGGAAAAGGACTCCAACGGCCAGCGTAAGATCGACGGCCTGAAGGCAGCATTCGAAAAATTCGCCGATAAACTCCTGCCCGACACCAGCAACGAGTTGCGCAAGGTTCGCATCGGAGTTGCACCTTATTCTTATAGCGTCAACCTCGGTGACTACGCCTCGGACGTCTCCGACAGCGCGTCCTCTACCTGCGTCGTCGAACGCAAGGGCGGCCAGTATTCCGACAGCACAGGCCTGTTCTTCGGTGCCAACAAGAGCACGTGCCCCACCGCCAGGATCATCCCGCTCAGCTCCGATCACGACGCCCTTGTCTCGGCTGTCGACGCCTTCAATGCCAACGGCAGCACCGCCGGTCACCTCGGCGTGCAGTGGGCCTGGAACATCGTCTCGCCGAACTGGGCCGGTACTTGGGGCGGCGACAGCGCACCGGTCGGCTATGACATGGTGGAATCCCACAAGGTTCTTAAAGCCGTGGTCCTCATGACGGACGGCGAGTTCAACACCCAGTATCACGGCCCGCAGTCTGCCGAGCAGGCCAAGCGACTGTGCAGCGCGATGAAGAATGAAGGCGTGGTCATCTTCTCGGTCGGCTTCGGCATCGGCGGCAACGCTCAGGCGCTCGATACGCTCAAGAACTGCGCCTCGGAAGGCAACGAGTACTTCGCCAACGCCGCCAATGCCGAGGAACTGGATGCAGCCTTCGCCCGCTTTGCCGACAAGCTGACCGCGCTGCGCGTCTCCAAGTAACCCAACTCCACTCACGACCCTCCTCCCGGCCCTGCGGGCGCGCCATCGGTGCGCCCGCTTTTTTGCGTTGGCCGCCCCATTTTTCGCAACGTCATGCCGTAGCGGTTCAACGACTGCCGACTTGAGCACCGGCCGGAGGACTTCATGGCACGACGCCGGCATTTGGCGCCCGTCCTTCTGACCTGCATCCTTGCAGCGGCCGTAGCAGCAGCCTTCTGGCTGGGACTCGTTCCACAGCGCTTCAGTCCGCTGGCGCCGCTCGATTTGGCACACAAGGACACCTGGTTTCTCGATCTTCACCTGGCTGCCCTGAGGACCGACGGCGCTCTGTGCCAGACTGTGCTCAAAGAGCCCTTCATCACCGCGTCCCCGGTTTCCGACCAGCCCTACCAAAGCGGATGCGGTTGGCACAATGCGGTGCGGATCACCGCAGCAGGCGGCGCGCGCCTATCGGCAGGCCAGATCTCCTGCCCCATGGCCGCGGCCTTGGCCATGTGGATCGCCCACGACGTACAGCCCGAAGCCGAGCGGATATTGGGATCCAAGGTCGTTGCGATCCGCCACATGGGGACCTACGCCTGCCGCAACATCGTGGGCTCGGACGCGATGAAGCCCTTTCGCAGCCAGCACGCGACGGCCAACGCCATCGACATCGCGGGATTTGCCCTGGCCAACGGATCAACCGTCACGGTCCTGAACGGTTGGAAAAGCGACGATGCGAAAGGCCGTTTCCTCAGGTCTGTAAAGAAAGCCTCTTGCCGCTATTTTCGCGTCTCCATCGGACCTGATTTCAATGCGGCTCACGCCAACCACTTTCATTTCGACCGCGGCGCCTTCAAGAGTTGCCGTTAACGGTTGGGCAACCTTAAGAGTACACCTCCGGTCAAAAGGAAGGCGCCGGAAGATACACTTTCTTCACCAAGATCTATCGCAAAGCGGTCCCGCATCATGGGTTCGACCGCTGCTTTATCGGCTTTTTCATCAAATAGTGCGAACCACGAAGGCAGGATCCCGCAACTGGGAAAACGGATATGTCTCGACTCCTCGCTATGAAGGCGGCGCGTGATGAGCGCGGCACGGTCGCCATAATATTCGCGTTGAGCTGCGTCGTGCTGCTGATCGTGATCGGCATCGCCGTCGATGGGGCGCGCTACTACAATGTTTCTACACGCATGCAAGCCGCACTCGACGGCGCGTCTCTCGCGGCGGCAAAACTGTTGCCTGACCAAGATGTATCTGACGCGGATGTCAAAGCGCGAGCGCTTTCGTATTTCTCCGCCGCATCTGAGACGTTCGGCGTCAAGCCGGCGTCGATCGCACCACTGACCGTCATTATCGACCGCGCGACTCCATCCGTAGAGGTTCAGGGCGGGTTGGAGATCCCGACATTATTCGGCCGCTTTGCCGGACTGGCCTCGCTGACGGCAATCAATCAGAAAGCGAAGGTCGTCTACGACATCACGTCAGTCGAACTGGCCATGGTTCTCGATATCACCGGCTCCATGGTAACGAATGGAAAACTTGCCGACATGAAGTTCGCGGCAAGCGATGTCATCGACATCCTCTTCGATGGCGCTTTGACCGACACCAACGTCAAGATTGCGCTCGCACCCTACTCTGCTTCCGTGAATGCAGGTGAGTATGCGAACGACGTGACGGTGCTTCCGAAGGCAACGAACTGCTACAAGCCTTGCTGGTCCTGCAGGCGTATCTGCACCGACACCACCGGCGACCTCACAGACACCTGCGTTTTAGAGCGCAAGGGCGGAGAAGCCTTTACGGATGCCGCGCCCTCGGGCTCAGCCCGTCTTCCGAACGTGATGGGCCTGCCTTCCGTCCCCGCGCGCTACACATGCCCGGGCCCAAGCGTCATTCCTCTATCCGATCGCACCCATCGCGACGACCTGAAGGCTGCCATCCAGGACTACAGTGCGGCGGGGGTCACCGCAGGCCATATCGGCACGGCTTGGGGCTGGTATCTTCTGTCGCCGAACTGGGCCAGCGTCTTTCCGGCAGAAAGTGCGCCTCAGCCGTACGGCAAAGGAAATGTTCAGAAGGCAATGATCGTGATGACGGACGGTGAATTCAACACGTCCTATGCCGGCGGTTCAGATCAGACCGCGCAGGCCTACAGCTACTTCGACAACCTGTGCGCTGCTGCCAAGGCCGACGGCATTACGATCTACACGGTGGGTTTCGACCTCAACGTACCCGATGCCCTCGCACATCTGGAATCTTGCGCGTCCTCTCCGGCGCATTTCTACGATGCGAAAACCGGCGCGCAGCTCAAGAGCGCCTTCAAGGACATCGCTAACAAGCTCGGCAATCTGCGCGTCGCAAGCTGATCGCTTCAAAAAGAACAGCGCGGATTCTCATGAATCCGCGCTGTCGTGTTTCCCTGTTCCACTCCCGCGGCAGTTTACTTGCGGTTTTGCCGGTTGCCGATCAGATCGTCGACGACCATCGGGTCTGCCAGCGTCGAGGTATCGCCCAGGTTTGAGAAATCGTCCTCGGCGATCTTGCGCAGGATGCGGCGCATGATCTTGCCGGAGCGGGTTTTCGGAAGCCCCGGCGAGAACTGGATCAAGTCGGGAGATGCGATCGGCCCGATCTCCTTTCTCACATGCGCAACAAGCTCCTTACGCAATGCATCATCTCCTGCCTCGCCCGCGTTGAGGGTGACGTAGCAATAGATGCCCTGGCCTTTGAGATCGTGCGGATAGCCGACGACAGCAGCTTCTGCCACCTTCGGATGGGAGACCAGCGCGCTTTCCACTTCCGCCGTTCCCATGCGATGGCCGGATACATTGATCACGTCATCGACGCGGCCCGTGATCCAATAATAGCCATCCTCGTCGCGGCGGCAGCCGTCGCCGGTGAAGTACATGTTCTTGTAGGCCGAGAAGTAGGTCTGCTCGAAGCGTTCATGATCGCCATAGATCGTGCGCGCCTGGCCAGGCCAACTGTCGAGAATGACGAGGTTGCCCTGCGCTGCGCCTTCAAGGAACGCACCCTTATCATCGACCAGGGCAGGCCGTACGCCGAAAAAGGGACGCGTGGCCGAACCGGGCTTCAACGGTGTTGCGCCCGGCAGCGGCGTGATGAGGATGCCGCCGGTCTCTGTCTGCCACCACGTATCCACGATAGGGCAGCGGTCGTCGCCGACGACATGGTAGTACCACTCCCACGCCTCCGGATTGATGGGCTCGCCCACCGATCCCAGGATGCGCAGCGACGCACGGCTCGCATTTTTGACCAGATGGTTGCCCGCGCCCATCAGTGAGCGGATGGCGGTGGGTGCGGTATAGAAGATATTGACCTTCCATTTGTCGATGACCTGCCAGAAGCGCGAAGCATCCGGATAGGTCGGCACGCCCTCGAACATCAGCGTGGTAGCGCCATTGGCGAGCGGTCCGTAGACAATGTAGCTGTGGCCCGTGACCCAGCCAACGTCGGCCGTGCACCAGTAGATCTCGCCATCGTGATAGTCGAAGACGTACTTGTGCGTGATCGCTGAAAAAAGCAGATAACCTGCGGTCGTGTGCACCACGCCCTTGGGCTTTCCGGTAGAGCCGGAAGTATAGAGAATGAACAGCGGATCTTCCGCCCTGACGGGCTCGGGCGGGCAATCTGCCGAAACAGTCTCAAGCT
This sequence comes from uncultured Hyphomicrobium sp., assembly GCA_964587445.1. GTDB lineage: Bacteria > Pseudomonadota > Alphaproteobacteria > Rhizobiales > Hyphomicrobiaceae > Hyphomicrobium_B. Next base: position 495,618 of record CAZPLQ010000003.1, on the reverse strand, counting down.
CTTCATGCAGCCAGAAATCGCGGCCCGGTGTCCACGGCACGGGATTGCCCGTGCGGCGTACCACGATCATCTTGTGACTGTCCTTGATGTTGGCCAGCGCGGTATCCGCGTTCTTTTTCAAGGCCACCGGCTTGCCCCCGCGCAAGCCTTCGTCCGCCGTGATGATGACCGTCGACTTGGCGTCCTCGACGCGGTTCTGCAAGCTGTCGGGCGAGAAACCTCCGAACACGATCGAGTGGATGGCGCCGATACGGGAGCAGGCGAGCATTGCGTAGGCCGCTTCCGGGATCATGGGCAGATAGATGGTGACCCGGTCACCTTTCTTGACACCGTGCTTCTTCAGCACATTGGCGAACTTCTGCACGCGCTCATGCAGTTGGCGGTAGGTGATCTTCTCGGACTCGTTGGGGTCGTCGCCTTCCCAAATGATGGCGACCTGATCGCCGCGGGTGGCGAGATGGCGGTCGATGCAATTGGCCGAGACGTTGAGTTCGCCGTCGTCGAACCATTTGATGGCGACATTGCCGGGAGCAAAAGAGGTGTTCTTGGCGCGCGTGAATGGCTTGGACCAGTCGAGGGATTGCGCGGCCTCGGCCCAGAACTTCTCAGGATCCTTGACCGACGCATCATACATAGCCTTGTACTTGGCCTCATCGATCCAAGCCTTGGCCGCGATCGCGGCGGGGACGGGATAGACTTTCTCGGACATTCTTTCAGATCCTCCCAACACGCCGCCTTAAGTGACGGCAGTTTTTCTTTTTACCCGACGACTATGCGCCCTCGGCACTGCAATGACAAATTACTCCAAAGTAGGACCCTTACAATTGCCTCACACGCGTTTGACGGCAGTGAAATGGTAAACCTTATGACTATATCAGGGGTCAGAGGCTCCAGACAGCTGTCCGCTTGATCTCCTGGTCCTCAAGATCGCGCGTCACGGGCACGCGGTACTCGGCCAGCGCGGTAAGCCGGCCATGCGGAAAGTAGCTGCGTTGAGGATCGCCAACCAGCACGCGTGCGCCCGCGGCCTTGGCAGCATCCATAAACGTCACGACCCTGCCAGCGAGGGCACGCTCATAAAAGAGATCGCCGACGAGCAGAACATCGACAGGCGGGGGCGGATGGCCAAGCAGATCGGTAGGAAGGGGTTCTACCGCAGCACGATTGGCGGCCGTGTTCAGCGCCAGCGAGCATAATGCGAGCTTGTCGATCTCTGCCGCCAGGACGGTGCGGGCCCCACACATAAAGGCGGCGATGGCCGTCAAGCCCGAGCCCGATCCAAGATCGAGCACGCTTTTACCCTGGCACACATGGTGATTGTCCAGCAGATAGCGCGCGAGCGCCTGCCCACCGGCCCAGGCAAAGGCCCAATACGGCGGCGGTAGGTTCATTTCATCCAGCTCGTCCTCGGTCTTCTGCCACAAGGCAACCGATTCCTCCGCCAGATGCAGCTTGATCTCGGGGACAAGAGGGGGTGCGAGCAGACGGGTGTTGGCGCGAATGAAGTTGGCCGCCGCGATCGGATCATTGCAGTCCAGAGGCGCGCTCATGTCTCATACAGTTTTCCGGGCTTCAGCCCGCCCATCCGGCAAATCTCCTTCCATTCGTCGGCCGCGACCGGCTGAACCGACAAGCGGGAGTTGTTGACGAGAACCATCCTGGCCAGCTTCGGATTGTCCTTGATGGCCTGCAGCGTGACGGGCCTTGGCATATCGGCCACGGCACGGACGTCTACGCACTCCCATTTGGGATCGTTGGCTGTGGAGTCGGGATGGGCAAGGGCAGAAATCTTCAGTATCCCAACGACCTCAAGTCCGATGTTGGAATGATAGAAGAAGCCCAGGTCGCCGACTTTCATGGCGCGCATATTGTTGCGCGCCTGATAGTTGCGCACGCCGCTCCATTCCTCCCCCTGCGCTCCCTTGGCCTTGAGCATATCCCAGGAGAAAGCGTCGGGTTCCGACTTCAGGAGCCACCGGCCAGAAAATGGCCGTTGCCCGTCTGTGCTTTTAACCTTCCCTGTCATGAATGGCTGCGAATCCTGATCGCTCCGCTGCGCCCATAACGTAACGATCCCGACGCACGGCACAAGCCCCCATCGCATCTGCTCAGTGCTCCTTGCTGCTCGATGGAAGCGCTGGCGCAAGAAAGTTATCCCCGTCCTCCTGATCCCGCGCATCCTTGACGCCATTAGCATAGCGACCAGGAGCGCCCGTGTACGACGTCGAGCTGAAACATGCAGATCTCGATCTGAGGTGGGAGATCGCCGCCCAGCGATTCCTGTTGGCGGGGAGGCGCCTCGCCGCGCTTCTCAGAAAGGCCAACTTCAATCCCGCCCAGCCGCGAGTTGCGGCAGGCAATGCGGACGGTGGCCGGTGGACGGATACGGGGTCTGCAGGCGATAGCTCCAGCAGGGCGCGCGTCTACCAAGCCGGCGCACGGGGCCGGAGTTCGGTCTCGGTCAGAACAGGCCGTGGCACGCTCGATGCCACGCCCGGTCAGGCTGCGCGATTGGCCGTCGCGGACATGTGGGCGAGGGAGAGTGCGCGCCGCGTCCAGGAGATCGACCCGGCTTGGCGTCCACGTCCTAGTCTCACCGATCCCAACAGTGTCGAAGGCACCATCCGGCGCGCTGAAGGCGAGGCTCGAGAGGCGCAGGACCGGCTGGCCGAGCTTGCCCGCGCGCGCTTTGGCGACAACCAGGGTCCGCCACTCGATCCAATAGGGCCAAGATCGGGCATTGGAACTGCTTCGCCACCTCCGCTGGAGGCGATCCGCTCCTATCGCTCCATCACGGGCATGCCTGATATCGGAGATCGCGCGGCAAGCCGCCGGTCAGAAGGCACAGTTGCCTTCACACTCGTAGACGAAGAGCCCGTCTTCGGCGTCAACTCCAACTCGCCAGCATACACAGCGAGCGACGAGGCCGCTGCGGAGAGGATGCGGGATATTCTTGTAAAACTCTATCCTGAAGTGATGAGGGCGGATAATTTGGGATGGAAACCAAACGATGCACTCTTTCATGCGGAGGCAACTGCGCTCTTGCGGGCGGCAGGAGTACGTAGAAATTCGCTCGCCGGTCGCACCGTAAGCATCAGCGTTGACCGGGAGCTTTGCAGGAGTTGCGAGGTGGTGCTGCCCAAGATGGGAGTCGAGTTGGGAAATCCAACCGTTCGGTTCCAAGACCCGGACGGACGGGTAAAGACGATGAAAGACGGCCGCTGGCTGGACTGAGGAGTGGAAATGAGAAAGCACGTCTACTTCGACGACTATTGGGGTGATTTTTGGCCACCCCTGACTAACCTCGAACCCTACTTCTTGGCGCCGCCCGGCAAGGAATGGTTTTACAAGGGGGGCAATGACAGCGGCGGTCTCGATTTGATTGGGGTCGACGGAACTGATCATCTCCCCGAGGGAAAAGGCCGCATCGATATCAGGCTTTCCATGTGGGGCAGTCCTGACCTCGGCGTCTTGCTGATCTATGAGAAGGTCGGTGGCGGTCATATGGAAGGCTATTGCTCAAAAGGCAATATGAGCCGCCTTCGCGAATGGGTGCGCTCGCTACACGATACGCCCCTGCCTGTGGGACTGTTCATTCCTTTCGACCGTGCCTGGCTTGCCGTCAAGGAGTTCATGGAGACCGAAGGGAACCTGCCGACCAGTATCGATTGGGTAAAGGGCTCAGACCTGCCACCAGGCACATTCCCAGATCCAACGGTGCGCTTGCCGGGAGAGGATGAGTGAAGCCAACCATCCCGTTGGCCGAGGCTCACGACATCTCAATTCGTCCTGCAACGGTGAAGGATCAGCGTGTGACGAGCGCGTGATTGATGTCCGGCGTGAGAGGGCTTCGCGACTCTTTCTCCTCATACATGATGACCTTTGGATGATGCGGGATGGGATATGGGTGATGAGAGGGCGGCGATGAGGAAAGATATCTACTTCGACCGGAATTTCGGCCCGGGTTGGCCTCCACCCGAGGAGCTTAAGCCGTACTTTCTGGCATCAAAAGGTAAGGAGTGGTTCTACACAGGTGGGAATGACACCGCAGGCCTTACACTGGAAGGAGTTGAAGGGACCGAGCATCTGACAGAGGGGAAGGGTCGCATCGATATCAGGCTTTCCATGTGGGGCAATCCTGAACTCGGTGTACTGCTGATCTACAGTAAGCGAGGTGGCGGGCATCGCGAGGTCTATTCGTCAAAGGGCGACCTCTCAAAGCTTAGGCAGTGGGTGAGGACGTTGCACGACGATCCGATGCCCGCGGGGCTTTATGTCCCGTTCGCGAAGGCCTGGCTTGCCGTCAAGGAGTTCATGGAGACGGAGGGACAGCTACCTACCAGCATCGAGTGGATCAAGAACAGTGACCTTCCAGAGGGCACATTCCCAGATCCAACGGTGCGTCTGCCGGGAGAGAAGGACTAGCCCTAGATATGCAATATTGAAGGGGGCCACGCCTCAGAGTGTCTCACTCCAGGTAGCGCGAATGCCTCACACCCTCAAGGCGCGTGGGTGAAAGTTGCAGGTCCTCGCGCGGCCTTCAATCTTCCGCCTTGAGCGGGCGCTGCATCAGTCCGCTGATCGCGTCATCGACGCTCAGGTCGCCTTCCACGATGGCATGAACGGCTTCGGCGATCGGCATCTCGATGCTCTTCTGACGCGCGAGCTTGACGACCGCAGCCGCCGTATAGACGCCCTCCGTCACCGCATGGCGGCTGCCCAGGATCTGCTCCAGGGACTGGCCATCCGCAAGGGCGCGGCCCAGGGACATGTTGCGCGATTGCGGACTGCCGCATGTCAGGATGAGATCGCCCAGGCCCGACAGCCCCATAAGCGTCTCCGGCCGCGCGCCAAAGCATTCCGCGAACCGGCGCAACTCCGCAAAGCCACGGGTGACGAGGGCGGCGTGCGCGCTGGCGCCCAGGCCGCGTCCGGCCACGATGCCTGCGGCAATCGCAAGGACGTTCTTGACCGCACCGCCGATTTGCGCGCCGATCACATCGGACGACCAGTAAAGTCGCATCTGGCGTGACGACAGCGCTGCCGCCAGCGCCCGGCCCATGCCTTCATTCCGGCAGGCGAGCGTCAAGGCGGCAGGCAGGCCGCGCACCACATCAGCCGCGAAACTCGGTCCTGACAGCACAGCGTGGACGGTTCGCTCCACAGTCTCTTCTGCCACCTCGGCCATCAGCTTGCCGCTCGCCTGTTCGATACCTTTCGAGCAGATGACGAACGGCTGGCCGTCGCGAAGATGCCTGGCCATGGCTTCGGACACGCCGCGCAGGTGCTGGGCGGGCGCAACCATCAGCACGACGTCGGCTCGCGCGGCCTCGGCAATGTCGGCCGTGGCGCGGATGGCGGGATCGAGCGGCACGCCGGGCAGGAACGTGCGGTTGACGTGACGCGAATTGATGTCGTCGATGACGTCCGTCTCGCGGGCCCACAACAGGACGCGCTTGCCGCTCTGGCTGGCGGTCTGCGCCAGCGCCGTTCCCCAGGCGCCGCCGCCGATCACGCTGACGGTATTCATTCGTGCTGCGCTGGTTGTCACGTGGCGCCCTCGATCCGTTTCAGTCCTGACAAGTGATGAAGCTCACGCAATGCCATCGGCGATGATGAGATCGCTCTGCGACGCCTCGAGGCGCAGCGGTAGCAGCTTCTGGTAGGCTGCGGATTTGTACCAGCCTTCGGCGGCCTCGCGCGAGGGAAACGCGATGATCACGAGACGCGGGCGCGGCCATTCGCCTTCCACCAGTGTCCAATGCCCGCCGCGAATGACGAATTCGCCCCCGAAAGCCTCCAGCGTCGGCAGCACCTGGGCGCGATATTCGGCAAACTTGGCTTCATCGACGATGGTTTCCTGGACGATGACATAAGCTTTCATGAGTTGCGTTTCCTCCCGATTGTTCTGGCTTTTCGTATTCGTTCCCGGCCCGGCCCGGCCACCTGTCAGGCCTTCACCCCCGCGCCGATCGCGGGAGGCGCCGTAGGGTCCAATGGCCAGCGGGGGCGCACCATGGCGTCCAGGCCATCGGTGAGGCCCAGCGCGAGCCGCTCGGCGCCTGCCCACGCGATCATCGCGCCGTTATCGGTGCACAGACCCAGCGGCGGAGCGACCAAGACAAATCCACGCGCGGCGCAAAGCTCCTGCAAGGCCGTGCGCAGCGCGGTGTTGGCTGCAACGCCGCCCGCCACGACAAGGGCCCTTTGAGGACCGGGAGGCAAAACATCCGACACCAGTCCCATGGCCACGGCGACGCGATCGCACACCGTGTCCGTCACGGCAGTCTCGAAGGAGGCGCACAGATCTGCAATGTCCTGCGCGTCGAGTGGTGCCGCTGCTTTGGCCGCGTGACGCACAGCGGTCTTGAGGCCTGCGAAGGAGAAATGCGGCTCGGGCCGCCCGAGCATCGGGCGCGGCAGCTTGAAGCGTTTGGAATCCCCGCCTCGCGCCTGCTTTTCGACGCTCGGGCCGCCCGGCATCGGCAAGCCGAGCAGCTTTGCCGTCTTGTCGAAGGCTTCGCCGAGCGCATCGTCGATGGTGGTGCCGAGGCGGCGATAGCGGCCCACACCCTCGACAAGCAAGAGCTGTGTATGCCCGCCCGAAACGAGCAGCATGAGGTAGGGTGGCTTGATGCCATCCGTCAGCCCGGCCGTTAGAGCATGGGCTTCCAGATGATTGATGGCGAGAAACGGCTTGCCCGCCGCCAGCGCCAGCGCCTTGCCCGAGACCGCGCCAACGATGAGGCCACCGATGAGCCCTGGGCCAGAGGCGGCCGCAATGGCGTCAAGATCCGAATACCCGACCCCGGCCTCGGCCATCGCGGCGGAAATGATATGGTCCAGACAGTCCCCATGGGCGCGCGCGGCGATCTCCGGCACTACCCCGCCATAAATCTTGTGCATGTCGAACTGCGAGCGCACGATATTGGACAGGATACGGCCCCGGCCCTGCGCGTCGCGCACGACAACAGCGGCTGCTGTTTCATCGCAGCTCGTCTCTATGCCGAGAACCAGAAGGCTGTCCTTTTGCACTGCTGGCCGGGGGCTGGTACCGGTTGTTGTCATGGGATCAACTGTAGCGCGCCGCATGGGTTTACGTACTGCTGCCCTTGGACCATAGATAGGCGCCGGTTTCCGGGCCCACGAACTGCTCCGGCGGCCTTAGCACCTGGAGAATTACGCTTGCAAGCATCCCCAACTCTCACCATTGGAACCCGTGGCTCGCCGCTGGCCCTGGCGCAGGCCCATGAGGTGCGCGACCGGCTGGTGGCCGCCCACGGACTGGCCGTTGACGACATCGCCATTCGCGTCATCAAGACGACCGGCGATCGCGTCCTGGACCGCCCCCTGGCGGAGATCGGCGGCAAGGGTCTGTTCACCAAGGAGATCGAGGACGCGCTGCTGGCCAACGAGATCGACCTTGCCGTTCATTCGATGAAGGATATGCAGACGGCGCTGCCTGACGGTCTGATCATCGGCGCGATTCTCCCGCGCGAAGATGTGCGGGACGCTTTTATCTCTCTCAAGTATCGCTCGCTCTCCGACGTGCCGGCAGGAGCCGTGATCGGATCGTCTTCTTTGCGCCGGCAGGCCCAGCTTCTCAACATACGCCCCGATCTGACGGTGACCGGCTTTCGCGGCAACGTGCAGACGCGCCTCAAGAAGCTGGAAGACGGCGTTGCGGCGGCGACATTCCTCGCGGTTGCCGGCCTGCGCCGGCTCAAGATGCAAGACCGCATCACCGCGATGATACCGACCGGCCAGATGCTGCCTGCGGTGGCCCAAGGCGCCATCGGTATCGAAACGCGCGCGGACGATGCGCGCGTCGCCCGCCTCGTCGCACCTCTCAACGACGCGGCAACCGCCATCGCCGTTACGGCCGAGCGGGCGTTCCTCAAGAAGCTTGAAGGCTCCTGCCGTACACCGATCGCAGGGCTTGCGGAATTACGCGATGGCGCGCTTTGGTTCTGCGGCCAGGTTCTTTCGCCTGACGGCAAGGTGTCCTACGCCACACAACGCTCCAGCGCGCCGCAAGCTGCCACTCAACTTGGCATCGCCGCGGCGGAGGACATCCTCGCACAGGCCGATCCCGCCATTCTCGCAACGGTACACAGTTGAACATGCATATCCTGGTTACGCGTCCGCTTCCCGATGCCTGGCAGATGAAAGCGCTCGTCGAAAAGCTCGGCCACGAGGCCTCGATCGCTCCCCTCATCGAGATTGTGCCAGAGGCGATCGACCCCGCCGCCTTCGAGGGCGCTTCGGGCGTGATCGCAACCAGCCAAAACGGATTGCGCAGCCTGCACCTCGCCGCGCTCACGGACGCCGTGCGCCACCTGCAGATCTACGCCGTGGGCGAAGCGACGGCCAAACATGCCCTCGATTTGAAGTTGCGCAATATCACGGCCGGGCGTGGCACCGGCGCAGATCTGGTGTCGGCGATCGCCGAGCGCCACGAGAACCGCAAGGGTCATCTCGTTCATCTGGCCGGTGATCATCTCGCCTACGATATGAAGGAGGCACTCGCAGCGCACGGCATCGAGGTGAAGCCCATTCTCGCCTACAGGTCCGTGGCGGCCACCGCGCTGGAGCCTGAAGTCATTGGCAAAATCAAGACCGGACAGATCGATGCCGTGATCTTGATGTCTCCCCGCACGGCCGAAATCTGGACCAGGCTCGCAGCTGAACATGGGCTCGGGGCCGAATTAGACCGGATCGTTCATATCTGTCTGTCGCCTGCGGTCGCGGGTAAGTTGCAGCTGGCACCGGGGGCACGCGTCGAAATCGCTGCCGAACCCCATATGAACGAGGTGCTTTCGCTGATCAAAGGGCTGGCGGCTTCAATCGGGCAAGAGTAAAAAGCTTTGGGCTTCGCGCTGCCCGGGGGGCAATTTGCGCCTCGAACGGCACCGGCATCTCCCCCGCCGGGTAAGCTCGAACGAGACAGTACGGAGGCGTCTTCACTCCATGAGCAATAACAATAAAGGCGATTCCGGGCAGTCCAAGCGCCCGAACGCGACTCTCGATCTGAAAGCCACTGAGATCAAGGTTACGCAGATCAACGAGAAGTCTGCGGTCCCTGCAAAGGGCGCGGAGAAAGCCCCGGCTGCTGCATCCGCCGCTGCGGCTCCTGCCGTCAATCCTGCCGATGTCCCGATGCCGGCTCCGGCACGCGCCTATGCCGGCGCTCAACCGGCGGCAGGCGCGACGACAGCAAGCGCGACGGCGGCAAAATCGAATGATGCGTCGGCGTCTCAGCCAACCGGCAAGCCTGCGGCCACCCGGCCCCAGGCCAACGCATCGGCAACGCTTTCCGCACGTCCCGAAACTGTCGTCGTGCAGAAGCGGGGCGGCTTCCTATCGCACCTCGCGGCGAGCGTGTTGGGGGGCGCGGTCGCGCTCGGCGCTTGGGCGTACGGCGCACCGGAGCTGGAGAAGCAGGGCCTCATCACGTCTCATGCAGGCGGCACGAACAGTGCTGAGCTTACAGCTCAACTCGCAAATGCCGAAAGCCGCCTTGCCGCGCTGGAAAAGACAGCGGCATCGATCGGCGAGATCAAGGACTCTCAGACCCGTCTCGTCGCGGAGACGAAGGCAGCTCTCGCAGCCGCCGCCAGCGACGCGGGCGCACCCGACCAGCTCGAACGGCTCACTGCTGTCGAGAACAAGCTCAAGGCCATGACCGATGCGGGCGCTAATGATCCCAACGCTGGCCGCGTCGAGCAGCTCGCGGCTCTTACCGGCAAGGTCGCCGACCTGGAGACGAGCATGGCGACCGAGTTCACCGCCCTGCGCAAGAGCGTGGCCGGTGACGTCGAGGCGCGCGTGATTTCCGCGACCGAGGCGGCGGAGGCCGCAAAGTCCGGCACCCAACGCATCGACCGCGAAATCGCAAACTTGAAGACGCAGTCGGTACAAGCCGATGAAGGCATCGCCGCCATCAAGGCGGATGTGGACCGCGCAGTGGAAGCCTCCAAACGCACCACCCAGGAAATCGCAAACGTCAAGAGCGCGATCGAGGATGTGCGCTCCGCATCGGCAAAACCCGCAGATGTCACGTCCGCGATCTCTCCAGTCACCGCCAAGATCGCGACGCTCGAGCAGAACATCAAGGCCGTCGAGGAAGCCGAGGCAACGCGCCGCTCCAATGCGGAGCGCGTCGTGCTGGCGCTCGAGCTTCAGAACCTGAAGCGTACCCTGGATCGCGGACAGAACTACACGGACGAACTGGCCGAGGTGGAGAAAGCCTCAGGCGGCAAGTTTGATCTCGCCGCTCTCCAGAAATTCAAGGATGAGGGCGTGCCGACCCTGGCCGACCTCAACCGCAACTTCCGCTCGAGCGCCAACGCGATGATCGACGCGGAGCAAGGCATCGAAACCGAGTCGGTCGTGGACAAGCTCATCGCAGGCGCGCGCTCTGTCGTGCGCGTGCGCAAGATCGAGCACGACAGCTCCGACACATCGGCTGAGGCCGTCGCCGGGCGAATGGAAAAATCTCTCAAGGAAGGCCGGCTTGCCGACGTCTTGAGCGAAGCCGGCGCGCTGTCTCCGAAAGCCAAGGAAGCTGCCCAGTCGTTCCTGGACAAGGTGCGCGCACGCGCAAGCGTCGACTCGGCCCTCGCCTCGCTCGAAGGCCAGCTCAAGTCCTCACTCAGCGGTGCCCCGTCAGAGCCCGCCACTAAAACCCAGTAGGCGTCAAAGGTAAGGGTTTCGCGTCATGATCCGTCTTGTCGTTTATCTCCTTTTCATAGCCCTCGTCGCTTCCGGGTTGGGTTGGCTCGCAGACCGGCCCGGCACCTTGAACGTCCAGTGGCAAGGCTACGACGTCGAAACGACCGTGTTCCGGGCGACCGTCATGTTGGCGGTCGCAACGGCGGCGGCAATCTTTCTCTGGTCGGTGCTTCGCACGGTCTGGCACAGCCCGGCCGCCATCGGCCAGCGTATCCTGCGCCGTCGCCAGAAGCGTGGCCTGGAAGCGCTGTCGAGCGGATTGATCGCGGTGGGCGCGGGCGACAAGGCACTGGCAACGCGCTACGCCCTGCAGGCGCGCAAGGCCCTTCCGCACGAGCCGCTGACGCAGATCCTGCGTGCACAAGCGGCGCAACTCTCCGGAGACAGGGCGACAGCGCGGCGCATCTTCGACTCCATGCTTGCAGCACCGGACACGGAGCAGCTTGGCCTGCGGGGCCTGTTCCTCGAAGCCGAGCGCGAAGGCGAGAGCGAGGCTGCCCAGCAGTTTGCCGAACGCGCGGTGAGAGCCAACCCAAAACTGGGCTGGTCGTCGGAAGCGCTGTTTGACCTTCAGTGCAAGCAGAAGGACTGGCCGGACGCCCTTGAAACCTTGTCGCTGCTGAAGCGCAACGGCCTGATCGAAAAACCCGCCTTCGACCGTAAGCGCGCCGTTCTGCTCGCCGGGCAGGCACAAGATGCCGAAGAGAATGCGGCCGACAAGGCGCTTGCGCTTGCCATGGAGGCCCACGCCCTCGCACCCGATCTGGTCCCCGCCACTGCCGTTGCCGCCCGTATTCTGGCAGGCCGTGGCCAGACCGGCAAAGCTGCGAAGGTCATTCAGAAGACCTGGGCGCGCGCGCCTCATCCCGACCTTGCGACGGCCTACGCCTACGCGCGCATCGGCGACAGCCCGCGCGACCGTCTCAATCGCGTGCGCCAGCTCGCCGCTCTCAACTCGCATTCGATCGAAAGCCCCATCGCCATCGCCACGACCGCGATCGAGGCCCGGTTGTTCGATGAAGCGCGCGAGGCACTGCAGCCTCTGCTTGACGAACGCCTCACCCAGCGTGTCGCCACGCTCATGGCCCGCATCGAGGCCGGCGAGAGTGACGACAAGGGTCGCGTTCGCGAATGGCTGGCGCGCGCCGTCAACGCCGCGCGCGATCCCGCCTGGACCGCCGATGGCGTCGTCGCCGACCGCTGGGAACCGGTGTCGCCGGTGACGGGTGCGCTTGATGCGTTCCAATGGCGGGTACCGGTCGAAAATCGCGACAGCTCGTCGGCGACTGTGCTCAGCGAACGGCTGGAAGAGCTTCTGGCGATCAGTGCGCCCAAGCCGGTCAATCCGGAACCCGCCGCCAAGGCGGCGCCCGAAGTTGCTGCCCAACCTACCCCCGTACGCCGCGAGGATGCGGTGGACGCCGAGGCTGTCACGGTAAGGCCGGAGCCGATCAAGATCACGCCGCAGCCCGCACCGGCTCCCAAGCCCGCCGAGGTCGCTGCCGCAAAGCCCAACGTCACGCAGATCGACGCGAAGACCATCTCGCCGCTTCAACGCGCCAGCGAGGTGTCCATCGTGAAGCCAGCCGCCAAGGCCGAGCCCCCGCCGGAGGCCACGCCCGTCACAAAGGAGGTTGCCGCAGCACCTAGACCTGCCGAGCCCGCGGTTGCCATACCGCCCGCGGCATCGTCTCCAGCCGCCGTGACGCCTGCCGCGCAAGCCAAGGCGGCCACGCCGGCTCCCAAGCCCGCTGCCCAGAAGACCGGCACCGACGCCAAAATCTTCGTGGCGCCGCGCGCTCCGGACGATCCGGGAACCGACGAGAACGACGATGATTCGGATACCGGCGCATTCCCCAAGCGCATTTATCGCGCGGTGAATTGAGGCCAGACAGCCGCACACACAAACTGCCGCCGGTGTCGCATTCGCGGTGCTTGGCGGCAGTAAGCCGGGCGTTTCCGGGCGGTTAAGATGGAGCAGAAAATCGCATTGGAGGAGCCCTTGCAATCGGTGCGGCGAGCGGCTATCCCTCGCCCTACTGCGCAAGCCCTGTCACGGCGTTGCCGCACCTAAAATGCCGCCTTAGCTCAGCCGGTAGAGCACGTCATTCGTAATGACGGGGTCGCGTGTTCGAGTCACGCAGGCGGCACCATATATTTCAATGACTTATATACGCTTCAGCAGCAACATAAGTGGCTCGTTGTACCGCTGTTGTACCCGGTTCGCCTAAAGTGTTGGCGCAACCCGACCATAGGGATTGCCCTCAACAAGCCAATTGCTCATGCACTCGTTGCTGCCGCCACCCTGCATGCCGGGAAAGGCGGACCTTGGCAGAGCTTCCTTGCACGGCGAGCTGTTAGGCGCAGGCCTGTCACCGTGAGCACACGTAGGCTGCATGCAACGTCGGGGCATCGCCAGGAAGGCGTCACTCAGCGTTGCCACCCATGGCCCGGTTCAATGGCAGCGTGACCAGACGTGCTGCACGCACGTTGCGCGCTGGGAGCAATCCCAATAGGCCGCCCAAGGCTTGCATCTGGCCACCCCGACGCGGCGAGTAGCCATGCGTCACAGCAGGACGCCTCAGCATCGCCACAGCACCGCGAACAACGCCTGAAGCCCTGCTTCCCCGGCACGCCACTGCACTTGCTGCCACACAAGCAGGCGACGATGCTGCACGCACTGCCTTGCGAGCCGCACTTGAGACGCTACCGCCCCGACCAACCCCCTACCGGGTTGCTCCCAAGTCCGGCCCCGCTGGGATGCCTACCCCCTTTTCGGTACACGGAAAAAACCAGAGCAAAAATTACGGCACACTCACACTGCAACTCAACTACTATCGTTCCCTATTTGTTCTAATTGCCTGGGCTATCGGCGAACCACCGGAGCACACATGATTAGATATCGGCAGAACATTGCGTATTCAACCCCCGATATAATTTAGCCCAGAAGGGAATATGCGAATGAAGAAGAAATCAGACAGTCACGAATTGACGGCTGAAGCTACGTCAACTGCATCGAATTCAGAGCAACTTGAAGACGTGCGAATGATCACCGCTTTGGAAATGTCCGAGATTTTGGGTTGCAGCGTATCGTCCGTTTACGCCTGGAGCGACCGCAATTCTAAGAACTATATCGAAGAGTTCCCGGTGCCTGTGCAGCTTGGCCCCAAGCGCACCCGGTTTAGATATTCGGATGTACTGCGCTTCGTCAACTCGCTGAAGCCTATTGCCGAGAGAAAGCACCACTTCCGAAGCGGGGCGCGTGCGGCCTAGCGGCCAACAACTAAACCAATCGCTAGATACGGAAAAACCGTGGCTCGCAAAGCCACGGCTTCAATTCCTATTGCCCGCCAAACTCGAAATTCCACTTCGCAATTTGGCGTCATTTGAGAAACGAAAGGAATTCAAATGCACGACAACGCTAAATCCAGAAAACGAGACGTGTCAAGAAATTTGTCGTGTTCCAAGATCTGGAAAGTGCATCGTCAGCAATTGCGCAAAATCCTTCGTGATCCGCTTGCCCGCAATGACGAAAAAGCCAAAGCGGAAAACATGCTGCGCACTGGCGAATATGACCATCTCGAAATCAATAAGCTGATGCTGGCCCCACTGATCCGCACACGGCTGTTGCTCCCAGCAGATCGAAAACCTCGAAAACAACGCAATGTCATCCGTGGCCGATGAGAAGGGGGTGTTACCATGCTTGATCAGCGCCTTGCCAACTTCGTCAATTCCGCGCTCGATAGTGCATGTCAGCGCATAGCTGCGGCGCCACCCGGCACGTCGAGCGAAACGGTAAACCGGGAAGCCTTTGCAATCGGTCGGCTGATCGGTGCCGGAGTGCTGTCCTATGACGTTGCGTTTGCACGGCTCGTTACTGCGGCCATTGAGCGCCGTCGCACGCCCGTAGGCGACGAAAGGCGTAGCGTCCAGCGAGCACTCAGGGACGGAGAGAGGTCGCCGCGAGACCTGTCGCACGTTGGCAGTGGAGTGAGTAGCTACCGCCCCCCGCCACCTGACCCCGGCCATGCCGAGAGGCAGGCACGGTTGCATGCCGAGGAAGAAGCGCTGGCTGCAAGCAAGAAGGCTGAAGCGCTTTCCCTGTGGCACGCAGCTATCCCGCTCACGGGGACGCCCGGAGAAACTTACTGGCATGAGCACAGAGGCTTCAGGTTTCGTCCCAATGAGGATGCCGCGCGGTTCCATGAGGCGACAAACGCAGTCATTTATCCGGTTCAGAGCTTGGTGACTGGCGAAATCGTGGCAATCCAACGTGTGTTTCTCGAAGCGGACGGATCGAAGAAGGAGAAGCGCTCACTTGCCAGCACGCGGGGTTGCGCAGTCGTTTTCAAGGGCAGCGATCCGAGCAAAGGAAAGCAAGAGGCGTTGTGGATTGCGGAGGGACCGGAAACCGCTTGGGCCATATATGAAGCGCTATGGGGGCAGTTCACCGTCGCGGCATCGCTATCGGCCAGTACGCTAGGAAAGATCGAACTGCCGCACGTCGTCAAGCGAACCGTGCTCGTATCGGATCGGGGGGCCGAGCATTCAGCAGAGGATGCAGCCAAGAGCATCGCAGCACGCCGGAGCGACATTGGAGCCGCCATAGTCTTTATGCCCGACCACTACGAAAGCGGCACCGACGCAGCTGACATTTTGAAACGAGAAGGGGATGAAGCGCTGCGGGAGATCCTGACAACTGAACGGAGCATCAGCCATGTCGATTGGTGAGCCGAACAACGTCGTGCCATGGCCCAGCGCTGGGCCTGACATGGACGATGAAGTACTGGATCGGCAGGAACACTACAAACACGAAGCTCAGGCAGGTGCGCACTTCCAGGATGCAGACCTAACCAGACGTTGGGCAGAGGAAGATCCAGAGGGTAACGATTATGAGCCGTTGATTGAGGGCATTCTCGGCAAAGGAAAAATCGCAGTCATGGTTGGTAGCCCAGGGGTCGGCAAAACTTTTGTCGCGCTTCACCTGTCCGATTGCGTTGCCCGTGGCATCCCATTTTTCGGCAGACAGACGGCTAGATCACCCGTCTATTACATGGCCATGGAGGACGGGGGCGACGAATTCCAATGGCGTTGCGATGCGATCATGAAAGTCCGAGCGGGGGTGCACCTTCATCGCAGGATGCGAGTTTTATACGGTGAAGAAATTAATCTCGGCATCAAAGCCAATGATGCTCGACGCATCATCGACGCAATGAAAAAGGACACTACCGAGATCGGAGAGCCATTTGGCTTGGTTGTAGTTGATACACTTTCAATGGTAATGCCCGGAGCGGACGAAAATTCCAGCGCTCCCATGACGCGCCTTGTGGCCAACATGAAAACTATTGCGCACGAGACTGGCGCAGCGGTGCTGATACTTCATCATCCGTCGTCGAATGACCAAAATCGCCCCAGAGGCCATAGCTCGCTGTTAGGGGCGACCAGCACCGTGATTGCCGTCAAGCGCGAAGGACCGGGAAACCAACAGCTAAGCATCGATGTGACGAAGAACCGGAACGGCCCCAATGCGACGTTTAGAGCGCTCCTGCGACAAGTGCAGCTGAACAAGCGAATTAGCAGTGGCCAGCCAATTACCTCCCTTGTTGTAGATGAGATGCTTGATGAAGGCACGGGCGCTACTGAAGGAGGGGGCGCAAGGCTCACGCCTCGAACAGAGCAAGCATATGCAGTGCTATACAACATGGCAACGAAGCTTACTGCTGATGGTGACCTTCCTCCGGGATGCATCAAGAAGGCAACCTTCACAGCCGAGCTGAAACGCCAAGGCGTCATTCGCTCGGATGCCAAAGATCCAGACCGGACCGTTCGCGAGATCGTTGGAAGCTTAAACAGGGCCGGTTTGACCAGCGAGCAGACCGGTGCCAATGGTCCGTTTTTATGGCTCAGAAACGACCCCAAAAGCGACGTTAATCCGTGTGCGCCGGAGGAAGCACTTCCTCCGCCCGAGTTACAGTCCGACCGGAGCAAGGGCGGAGGAATAGAAAATCCAATAAAATCAATGGATGGAGGGACCGGAGGAAAGGCGGAGGAAGACCTTGCTCCGCCCCCTGGGACTAGTGGCGGAGCAAGCCGGAGCCCCCCTTTAGGGGGCCCGGCGCTCCCCTCCGCCCCCGCGCAGCCCCAAAGTGAAGTGAAGGAAAGTGGCATGCCGGGAGGGAGCTTGGGGCGTGGACCGAACCAGGAGGACGACGACCTGTGGTGAGGCAGGCAGCGAAGATGCAGGCTGTTGCAGCCGTCCACCGCTGGAAGATACAACTTCCTTCCCGGTACGCCCACTTCACTGCACTACACTTCCTGTCGCCTAGTAGTTGTCACAAAGCGATAATAGGTCAGCAATATTGACCTATACGTCAAGAACGGCCGGTACTCAATGTTTACATTGCAACTCGTTACAAGGCAGGTCGGCTAGGCCGAATTGCCGGAATGGCTGTTTTGGCTTTCGTCCAGCCTGCGCGCCTACGGGCCAAGCAGGACCATGCGCAGAGGCGAGCCAAGAGAACCAATCGGCGCGTTACGGTTGGAGCGGGGCTAGTGGCTAGCCAGCCTCGCGCACCAACGGAAAGCGAGACAACGGGCAAACTCCAAAAGCGAAGCTGCGGCCGAGATGGGAACGACGCCGCAGGGCGAAGCAGCAAGTCAGGACTTCCCTCCCGGCGTGCAACTCGACTTCCCCGCCACGCTGGAAGCCGAACCCCGACCCTCCGTGAACCAAACTGAGTGGGCCACCCAAGAAAAAAGCCATGAGGATCGCTCAGGACAGGCAGCAACAAATCAAGCTATCCGTGTAGCGACCCCCGTATGCAAATGGCTCAGACGATCAAATTTGAGTCATTGGCGACACATCTAATGATCGATTGAGACAATCACCAACAAGACCAACGAGTTGCATCGACTCCGTTCGATTGACACTCATCATGGGTGACACTGATCACACCGCTCCAGCATCGCCCAGAAGAATTATGCGTGCAGAACATCACTAGACGGTTGCCTGCTGACTGAGCGTTAGATTAGCCGTGAAAAGGGGGACATTAAATCGGGGAGGTTATCGCTTTGCGGAAAATAGTCCCGTTCGCCATGGCCGTCTTGCTAAGCGGATGCGCAAATATCAATTACATCATGGATAATTATTCAGGGGTCGAACTCAAGGAAGTCGCGACGCAGTACGACACGTTTCGCGTCTTCGATAAGCCCACCGAAAACCGCTTGATGATCACCTCCAGCATAGCTTCGTCCGTTGGTCAGGGAGTGGTGGGGGGCGCATTATTCAATCCGGCCATCGCCGCTTCTCCCGAACCTGTTTTCCATGAAGCGGTTGAGCTTTACTTGGCGCAGTCCGGGAGAAAGTGCGAAGTGCAACCCGGGGTGTTACTGGCTCAACCTCAATGGGAATTCCGCTACTCGTGCGACCCTCAACAGGTGGCATCGAAATAAGCGGAAACGCACCTTGAAGATGGACAACACGACAATCAGCCAGTCTAATTGCATGACTGATTGCCGTAAGCGCTTGCTGCTGTGCTTAGTGAGGTGCAGATGCAGCCAATCTGATCGTGCTGCCTCGGGCATTGCTATGAACCGCTATTGCCCCCTGACTAGCTAGCCACGTCATGGCCGCATAGGCAGTGCTCGGAGTTGCAGCGATCATCTTACCGATGGCATTGCGGCTGGCTTCAAGAATGCCCCCGCTGTCATGAAGCAGAGACATGATGCGCTGGGCCGCTTCGTCACGGCCGGAGGCCGGAACGGGCGCAAGAGGGATTGCCGGATGGGTTGCCACGGGCAGCTTGGCACCTTCCTCCCGGCCCGCCGCTTCACTGGCCTTGGCAGCTATTTCCGGCCCTGCCGCCGTGGCTGTTGCCGCACCTGTCATGGCGACAGCAGGCGGTTGGTCATCGGCAATCGTCACAGCATGCCGCTGCGGCGTTGGTGCCAATTTTATGGGAGCGTCCTTCTTTGGAGACGGCCGAACCGAACCAGCAAGCACGCCAGCAAGGGCGGACCCGATCTCAAGGGCGAGCACAGCAAGCAGCACAAGCCAATCCGCCAGATGCTCGGGCCGGATAGAGAAGCCGAGCATTGCAAGATATGTGCTGAGGGCTGCGGCACCCGGATCAGCCACGGCAACAGAGTGGGTTTGCATGCCGGAGGAAGGCGCAGCAGCCGTGGCAGTAAGCAACGCTTCCAATTCGGCCCGCCGCTTGGCCCGGGCAAGTTCGATGCGGGCCGTAGCAACTTTCGGGCAGATCTTGCGCGTTGCGCTTCCATTGATGGCCCGGCAACCGTTCACGTTGGGAGCGATGAGCAAGCCGTCAATCTCGGCTTGGACCTCAGCAACGGGACGAGACGGTGTCATGCTGGCAATTTCCGCTTTGGCCGCTTCGTATCGTTCAACCCTTCGCCTTTCAGTGGCAACTTGACTTGCTTTGGCATCGATTACTGATTGCCGCTGAGCTGCACTATCAGATCGCAGCATCGCCATGAGTGAAAGCTCAGCACTCAGCGAGTAGACGACGGCCACCAGACCAAGCGCAGTCAGCAACACCCCTTGGGCAATCTTCCGCTCCCGGAAAGCAACTAGGCATCCGGCAACCGCCACTGGCTTGGCGCATTCAAGGCTGAGCGCCATAAGTGCGGAGAGCACCGCGAGCAAGGGCACGCCGAGAACGACCATGCCCCCATGGCTGCCAACCGTCCAAGCGTACAACATCCCGAAGCCCGCTGAAGCAATGACAAGTCCGAGTGCGCTCAGCTTGCCGGTGATTGCTAAGTCCGCAGCTGGCGCAGTCTCTCGCGCCGCTGCCTTTCGGCTGAGCGCAATAAAATCTTCTTGCGGCACGTCCACGTCCGTGATCGATAAATGCATTGGGTTCGGTTCCTGTCATCATCAGGGGTTGGACCAAGAGGCTCGGCACCCTGCCAGGGGTTCCGGGCCTCGCTCGTTTTTACGCTGTGAAACGCAACACTCGCGTCCTTTCATCAGGGGTCGTCAAATTTTTTGACTCGTCCCCTTGTCCGAAAGGGCAAATCAGTTTGTCCTCATATTACTACTCAACAGAGGACATCTAAACACATGAATAAAGACAACAATCTTGTCATTGCGAAGAAGGCCGTAATAGCCGAGTTCGTGGAAGCTGCAAGGCGCTTCACCCGAACGAAGGCAGAAGCTAAGCGCTTGGTGGAAGCAATCGTGAAGGGGCGCAAAACCCGTATCCCTGACGGCTTCCATCCGACTATGTGGTGCCTCGCGAATGTCATTGCGGAAATCGAGGAAGCGCAGTTGGAGATGAAGCGGATTGCCAAAGCCTCTAAGGCGAAGCGCCTGCCTGCAAAGAAGTCTTCACGGCGAATGAAGTCACGTTTCGAGGCGCGTCCTGCCCTGTAATGATCCGCTCTAAACGACCTGCCCAAGCGTTTAGAGCGTCGCGTTTTTCTTTGTCGTAAGGATACTGCACATAAGTTCCGCCAGTGATCGCGTGCTGGTCCTTCACCGTATGATTTAGAACCCGGCTTATCGTCCGGTCATCAATTCCAATCTCAGCCATCCGCGTTGCCGCCGTGCGCCGCAGATCATGCAGCGTGAAAGGCTCAACCGTGGTCAGCTTGCGGGAGCGAGCCAGTGCCCTTGCAATGGCATGAGCACTGATTGAGCAAGGCTCCCGCCCCTGTGCAGCTTGCTTGATGGCCCGCCTTGTCACCTTGCTCGCCGGAGGGGCAGGGAAAAGATAATCGCTATCAGGGAAGCGCTTCCGGGCATCGGTAATGATGCTCACGGCAAGTGGAGACAACGGCACGCGATGCTCCCGCTTATTCTTGGTCCGCGCCTTGGGAATTGTCCAAACCGGCGCGACTTCGTTCAACTCAAGCTCGGCCACACGTATGCCGACGCATTCACCTATGCGCTGAGCTGTGACCAGGGACAGAAGGGCAGCGAGCGCGGTTCCACGGGCCATGTAGGGCGAAGCGTCATCGGGGTTCCGGCCCTCATGGTGCGGACGATCCTTCGCGCTATCGAGCCAATGCCACACGGCGAGGATCTCATCAGCCGACAGGTTACGCTTACGCGGCTCGGCTGCTTTCGGCACAGTCACGCCTAATGTCGGATCTATCGTCAGCGCGCCCACGTCTTCCCGGATTGCCCAGCGCAAGACCTTGCGCACCAGGGCGAAGATGGCGCGGGTTCGCTCATTCATCTCGCGCGGCTCGCACGGCTCAGCTTCAGGGTTGTCTTTCGTGCCCGGCTTAGGCCGAACCCTGCCGTCGGCCTTTGCGCCTACGGAGCGCAGCATGGACTTGATGTCAGATTTTGTGATCTCCCGAGCCTTCATCTTCCCCAGGGCCGGAATAATATGCGTCTTGAGCCTCAATTTGTCATTGGGGAGGGATCCGGGGGTCTGTTTCGTCGCGTAGCTTGCTTCCCATTCGGCAGCGACCTCAGCAAACGTTTCGGCCTTCTTGGCAATCTGAGCCTGGGATGCAGGATCGGCACCCTTGGCAACCTGCACCCGATAGTCGGCTGCCATGTCGCGTGCTTGGGCAAGGCTCTTATCCGGGAAGCGAGCCATAGTCAGCACCCGGCGCTCGCCATCGCTCTTGCGGCGATAGCGGAAGATCCATGATTTTACCCCTGCCTCGCTAACACGAAGCTCCAAGCCTTTCACGTCCGTGTCCCGGAACGCCTGATGCTTATGGCCGGGTTCGGCTTTGACCGTTTCGCAGAACTTCGCGTTGAGCTTCTTGACCGCCATTGCTCCCCCCCCCCGTCAGCACGTGTGCATTGGTACAACGGGCTTCTATTGTACCAATATTGTACCATGGAGCGCTTGCTTTTGGCTTTATCAAAGTGAATGTAGTTTATGAATTAGATCAATTAATTTGCTGTTTTATATGTAACTTAATATTTAACTTGCGCTCGGCTGTTTTCAACCACGCTAGCTTCCGAAGTCATTCGTAATGACGGGGTCGCGTGTTCGAGTCACGCAGGCGGCACCATTTCTCGGCCAATAAGTGAGTTCGCAGGGCAAGCGAGCAGCCGGGACAGCCAAAGGGCAATATTGCGCTGCTCGATCTTGTCAGGGGCGGGTCACGCGCGCTGCCTGTGCCGCCTTTTCTTGTCGAGTTGAAATGCGCGTGCCAGGGGGCCTCATCCTGGTGCCCGAAAGTCTGGTATGACCGGACCCATGAAACCTTTCCAGCGCCTCGCCGGATACTGGATCGCACCCAGGCACGCAAATCCCGAAATTCTGGCCGCGGCCCAGGCTGCGGTCGCAGGCTTGAAACCCGCCGTCGTCGTCACCGGTGCCTCGCGTGGCATCGGATTCGCCCTGGCAGAGCATTTCGCCAAAGAGGGCCATGATGTTGCGCTCATTGCTCGCACATCTTCCGATCTCGATTCCGCCGCCGGGCGCATCCGTTCAAGAGCGACCAAGGCGGGTGTATTGACACTTACCCTCGACATCACGCAAGCCGATACAGCGGCGCGTCTGGGCGAACGGTTGCGCGCGACCGGGTACTACGTGGACGTGCTGGTCAACAATGCAGGCATAGGTATAGCCGGCCAATTCGCGCAGTCTGAACCAGCAGCACTCGAAAGGCTTGTCGCGCTCAACGTCACGGCACCCACCGTGCTGATGGCGCACTTCCTTCCTGAAATGCTGGCTCGCCAGAGAGGAGGCATTTTGAATGTCGGTTCGCTTGGCGGGGCGGTACCGGGCCCCGGCCAAGCCGCCTACTACGCATCGAAGGCCTATCTGCAGTCCCTGAGCGAGGCGGCGGCTGCCGAGTGCTCCGGAGCGGGCGTGCGCATCGCGACGCTGCTGCCCGGTCCCGTGGATACAGGCTTTCACGCCAGCATGGGCGCAGAGTCGTCGCTTTATCGCCGACTGCTACCCGCGCTCTCGCCGCAGCGTGCCGCACATGCAGGATACAGGGGCTTCAGGATCGGCCAACGTGTCATCGTACCGGGCTTCTTCAACAAACTACTATACATCGCCATACGCGTGCTGCCGCATCCGCTCACCGTGCCATTCGTTAAAATTCTCCTGAACAAAACCGATCGATAAAAAAAGCGGCGATGCTTGCTGCATTTGCGATATGGCAATCTTTTTGAGGTTAAGTGCTCAAGGCGCCAGGATCTGGTTTTGCGTACCTGGCGAACCCATTGCGGCCGCGCGTCCCTCGGACTCCTTTGAGTTCGGATCCAATGCGCGGCCGCTTTCTTTTTGTCCAAGGCAACGGCACGAGCTTGCTGCAATGCAGCAGCATGAGGAACGAAGACATGCCGGCCGCGCGCGTGCTGCATCGCGATCCGCGCCATGTCGTTTTTGCCTGACCCACGATTTACCGTTCACGTTTTTCGCAAACCCGCCGTCAAGCCAATTGCCATCCCTCTGCGCTGGTATAGTGTGAAGAAAAAACATACCTCGGAGGTCCGCCTGATGTGTCGCATTCTGTCGAGTCAGCCTGCGTCGTCCTTCGCCTATCAGACGCGGTCGGTTCGTCTTGGTGGTCATGCCACCAGCATCAAGCTGGAGGCAGCGTTCTGGGAAATCCTCGAAGAGATTGCCGTTGAACTCAACAAACCCCTTGGCCGATTCCTGACCGAACTGCATGACGAGGTGATGTATATCGCGGGTGATACGCATAACTTCACGTCGTTGCTGCGCTGCGCCTGCCTGACCTACGTGTCGGAAATTCGCGGCCGCCAGAATGCGCTGGTATTGCTCAACGACAAGCCGCGCCGGCAGTTCGATGGACCGCTGGAAGCGGCTGAGTAATCACGCCGGACATTCCTGTTCAGCGACGCCGCGCAACACCAGGATGAGCGAAATTATCTTGTAGTATTGAAATACTACCCCGCGACAAGAAACGACCCCTAGCGTATTGCGAACGGCTCAACGCATCGGGAGGATCGCTTGTCCAACGCGCGCCCCAATCTCATCGCCGCGCTTGTTTGCGGTGTTGGCATGGCGGCGGTGATGCCCGCATCGAGCAGGGCAGCTGAGGAAGGTGCGCCTTCGAATGCGCAATTCATAAAAAGCTGCGGCACATGCCACACGGCCGAGCAGGGTGCAGAACTCAGGCAAGGCCCCAACCTCGCCACGGTGTTCGGACGCACCGCCGGAACACTCGCCGGCTACCCGCAATACTCGGATGCCTTGAAGAAGGCTGGCGCTGGTGGTCTGGCCTGGACTGACGAAACGCTCGACAAATGGATCACGGACGCGGCCGGCTTCATACCGGGCACCAACATGCCCTACAGCCAGCCCGATCCTGAAAAGCGCAAACTCATCATCGCTTACCTCAAGAGTCTCGCTCTGGCCGGTGCCGGACACGCGGCCGAATAGCTTTCTTGCGGATCGCCCCCTTGCGGTGCGATGCGCCACGACGACGACAAAACAATAACCGGCCCAAGAAAGCCGGAGTTCAGCCACACAGCAATCAGGAGGAAACGAATGCGTTTGATAGACAGAACTCCCAAGGTCGACCGCCGGTCGTTCCTTGCATCGACGGGCGCCGCGGCGCTCGTGGTGACATCCACCAGCGTCTTGTGCCCGACGGAATCCTGGGGCGTGGAAACGCAGAACCTCAAACCCGAGACAGTTCGCACGCTCATCACAATGTCGCGCGATATTTATCCGCACGACCGCTTCGCCGACAGATTCTATGCCGTCGCGGTAAAGGGCATGGACGGCAAGGCGACCGAAGGCGCCCCGCTCAAGGCAACGCTGGAAGACGGTGTGACCAAGCTCGACGAAGCTGCCAAGGCTGCCCACGGCGTCCCCTATGCCGATGTCGGCTGGGAACATCAGCGCGTCGCGCTGCTACGCGCCATCGAAGGCGATCCCTTCTTCCAGACCGTGCGCGGCGACCTCGTCGTCTCGCTCTACAATCAAAAAGAACTCTGGCCGATGTTCGGCTACCAGGGCGAGTCTGCATCCAAGGGCGGCTACATCAAGCGCGGCTTCGACGACATCGACTGGCTGTGAGCCAAAGCACGCAACTTGAACTCATAAAACGAATCACTCGGAGGATTGCCCCATGCCGGCACCCTATAAAACGGACGACGATAACGTGGTTGTAGTCATCGGCTCTGGCGCTGGTGGCGGAACTGTCGGGACCGAACTTGCTTTGAATGGTGTCGACACCGTCATCCTCGAAGCGGGCAAGCGCTACAGCATCGAAGATTTTGTCAACGACGAATGGGAATCGTTTGGCCAGCTCGCCTGGCTCGACGAGCGAACGACGTCAGGCAACTGGCGTGTGCAAAAGGACTTCGCCGGTCTCCCCGCCTGGATCGTGAAATCCGTGGGCGGCTCTACGGTCCATTGGGCTGGCGCCTCCTTGCGTTTCCAGGATCACGAGTGGAAGGGAAAGACAACCTACGGCGATATAGCCGGCGCCAACCTGCTCGACTGGCCCATCGACGGCAAGGAGATGGAACCCTGGTACACCAAGGCGGAAGACCGCATGGGCACCACACGCACCCACGGCATTGAAGGCCTGCCCGGCAACAACAACTTCAAAGTCATGAAGGCTGGCGCCGACAAGCTTGGTTACAAGGAATGCAGCACGGGCCGCATGTCCATCAATTCCGCGCCGCGTGACGGCCGCGGATCGTGCCAGCAGATCGGCTTCTGCTTCCAGGGTTGCAAGTCAGGCGCCAAGTGGTCGACGCTCTACGCGGAAATCCCCAAAGGCGAAAAGACAGGCAAGCTTGAAGTGCGGCCCGAATGCCACGTCACGCGCATCGAGCACGACGACAAGGGCAAGGTGACGGGTGTCGTCTACTTCGACAAGGACGGCAAGGAGCAGCGCCAGAAGGCCCGCGCGGTCTGCGTCGCCGGCAACTCCATCGAGAGTCCGCGTCTGCTGCTGAACTCCGCTTCCAACATGTTCAAGGATGGGCTGGCGAACTCATCGGGTCAGGTGGGCCGCAACTATATGCGTCACACCACAGGCTCGGTGTACGGCATTTTCGAGAAGCCCGTGCACATGTTCCGCGGCACGACGATGGCCGGCATCATCCAGGACGAGGCGCACAACAATCCCAAGCGCGGATTCGTCGGCGGTTATGAGTTCGAAACGCTGTCGATCGGCGTGCCGTTCATGGCCGCGTTCCTCGACCCGGGCGGCTGGGGACGTGATTTTTCGTCTGCCATGGACGGATATGCGAACATGGCCGGCATGTGGATCGTGGGCGAGGATATGCCGCAGGCCAACAACCGCATCACCGTGAATGCGGACAAGAAGGACAAATACGGGATGCCGACCCCGAATGTGCACTTCGACGACCACGCCAATGACAACGCCATGCGCAATCACGCCTACAGGCAGGGCGCGGCACTGTATGAGGCGGTGGGGGCCACGCGGACGTTTCCGACGCCGCCGTATCCGTCCACGCACAACCTCGGCACCAACCGCATGAGCGCGGATGCCAAGGACGGCGTGGTCAACAAGCACGGCCAGACGCACGACATCAAGAACCTGTTCGTGTCCGATGGCAGCCAGTTTACGACTGGCGCGGCCGAAAACCCGACACTCACCATCGTTGCACTTGCGCTGCGCCAGGCCGCCTACATTCGCGATCAAATGGCCAAGGGCGAGATCTAGTGCCGTTCCGTTTTTGATGGAATCGCGGAACGGCTCTAGGCTTTTGTTTGTCGTGCTTCTTATCGGAAAACCGGTTCCCACTTTTCCGGAAGCACTCTAATACGAATAAGCGAGCCCGCGTCGAAAGAACATCGCGCGGGCCACGGCATAGCTGTGGCGCAACTTGAAACGAGGCGGCGATGAGCACCTCGTTTTTTCTTGCACAACGGCTTCATGGTAAACAGGGCCTTACAAAGTGCGTCTCAATCGCAAGCCGATCTGGCTTACGTGCCCGAAAGCTCTCTTTTCCGCCGCTTGAATTTACCCGATGTCAAGCTGCGCGTGTCAGCTTGGTCGAACAAGCGCGCGCTTTTCCTGGCCGCGCATGCGCGTTCCAAAACGCCTCGCAGGGATTGAGCCGGCATGATGATCGATTTTCTTCGCGATGAAAGCGGTGCTACGGCCATCGAATATGCCATCATTGCCGTGATGATCGGCGTAGCAATCGTGGGCGCTCTCTACGGCGTGCGCGCTGCGCTGAATGACGGTTTCGGCACCGTTGTCACCGGCTTCAGTTCCTAAGACCCCCCGAATTGGTACTTCTCGATGTCCGGCTGGCGTGCGCGCCGGTGCCATTGCAGTTTGTCCTCACAGTACATATGTCGGTTTGAAAGCGGTCAAAGTGCGCGGGGCGCATGTGACCCCGCACTTTGAGCCTTATGTCAGCTTGTGAGGCGCACCGATGTCGAAGAAGCTTGTTGATCTCAATCGCGAACGGGCGTTGTACGACCCGGAATCGGAGTTCAGCTCTCCTTGCGAGATTGCGAAAGAAGTCGGCCTGACGCGTGGCGAAAAGCTTGCCGCGCTGCAACGGTGGTCCTATAGCGTCGACCGGCGTCTGGCGTCCGGCTACGAAGGTATGCCGACGAACGGTACGGAACCGCACGACGCAGAGTTGTTCCGCAATATCGAATTGACCCGCGAGTTTCTCGAAAACGAGAGCCCATAGGGGCACGGCACGCGATGCGCTCGCGGCGGGTTCGGCAAGATCGCTTTCCGATCCTGCGGAATCGGATGCCGGAACTGAGCGCCTGGATTTTTGTCTTGTCGCATTTTATGCGACGGGCGCGGCGCCTGCTTCGCCGGAAAATACTCTACCCAGAGCCGTTCCGGTTTTGATGGAATAGCGGAACGGCTCTATGCTTTTGTTGTGTCGTGCTTCTTATCGCAAAACCGGTTCCCACTTTTCCGCAAAGCCCTCCAATGAAAAAGGCCGGACGCGAACGTCCGGCCTTTTGGCGTTTCCTCGATACGTGCAGCGGGGCGATCTTAAGCCGCCTTCGCAGAAATCTTGCGCAGTTCGTTGACGAGCGTATCGGCCGCCGTCCTGGCTTCGTCGGACTGGGCGCCGGCAAGCTCGGCCTCCGCCAGCCTCAGCTCATCGGCGACGACAGACGCTGTCATCTCCTCCACATCGTAGGCCTTCTGGGCCAGGATGGTGAGACGCACGGGGTCAACATCGGCAAAGCCCGATTTGACGAAAAGCCGCTTCCTGGCACCGCCCGCCATGACATCGAGAACGCCCGGGCGCAGCGTCGCGATCACCGGGGCATGGCCGGGAAGAACGGCGAAGTCGCCCTCGGCCCCCGGAACCACGACCTGCTCGGCATCGACCGAGAGCAGGATGCGCTCGGGTGAGACGAGTTCGAACTTGAAAGTGCCTGCCATGCCTGACGTCCCTTGAAGTCTTCACACCTGCTCCTGGAGGAGCACGCAATCGGTCAGCTCGTCTTTTCGACGTCGCCGTCTTCATCGTCCTCGTCGCCGGCGCCGGACTTGGCTCGCACCTCTTCCGGCGTCTGCAGCTTGCTGCCACAGAAGGGACAGAAGAACAGCGGGTGGTCGACAAGACCAGGCTCGTCTTCCTCGAGGTCCACCAGACCGACGGTCATGTAGATGACCTGATCGGACCCGACGGTGATGAGCGGCTCGAAGTCGCCGCCTTCCAGAGCCTCTTTGAGTTCCTCACAACAACTTCCGAAGTTGGTGCCGGCCATTCGTCGTCTCCTGATGGCCGGTATCCCCGGCGCGTTGAATTAGGCCGCTTCGGCCAGCTTCTCGGCTTTGGCGATCGCTTCATCAATGGTGCCGACCATGTAGAAGGCCGGCTCGGGGAGGTGGTCGTAATCGCCATCGCACAGCCCCTTGAAGGCCTTGATGGTGTCGGCCAGCTTCACGAGCTTGCCGGGCGAGCCGGTGAAGACTTCGGCGACGTGGAAGGGCTGCGACATGAAGCGCTCGATCTTGCGGGCGCGGGCGACCGTCAGCTTGTCGTCTTCGGAAAGCTCGTCCATGCCGAGAATGGCGATGATGTCCTGCAGCGACTTGTACTTCTGCAGGATCGACTGAACCTTACGGGCAACCTGGTAGTGCTCCTCGCCGACGATACGCGGATCAAGCATGCGCGAGGTCGAGTCGAGCGGATCCACGGCCGGATAGATACCCTTTTCCGCGATGCCGCGCGACAGAACGGTCGTGGCGTCCAAGTGGGCGAATGAGGTTGCCGGCGCGGGGTCGGTCAAGTCGTCGGCCGGAACGTAAATAGCCTGCACCGAGGTGATCGAGCCCTTCTGGGTCGTGGTGATGCGCTCCTGCAAGGCGCCCATGTCGGTTGCGAGCGTCGGCTGATAGCCCACGGCCGAAGGAATACGGCCCAGGAGCGCCGACACTTCCGAGCCCGCCTGCGTGAAGCGGAAGATGTTGTCCACGAAGAACAGCACGTCCTGGCCCTTGTCGCGGAAGTACTCGGCGACCGTGAGACCCGACAGCGCGACGCGGGCACGCGCACCCGGCGGCTCGTTCATCTGGCCATAGACCAGCGCGCACTTGGAGCCGGCGGCCGACCCGTTGTTCTTCTTGGGATCCTTGTTGACGTTCGACTCGATCATTTCGTGATAGAGGTCGTTGCCCTCACGCGTGCGCTCACCGACACCCGCAAACACCGAGTAGCCGCCGTGCGCCTTGGCGACGTTATTGATCAGCTCCATGATGAGCACGGTCTTGCCGACTCCGGCGCCGCCGAACAGGCCGATCTTGCCGCCCTTGGCGTACGGCGCGAGCAGGTCCACGACCTTGATGCCCGTTTCCAGGATCTGCGCTTCCGTCGCCTGCTCGGCAAAGGTCGGCGCAGGCTGGTGGATGGCGCGCGTATCCTGCGTCTTGATGGGGCCAGCCTCGTCAACAGGCTCGCCGATGACGTTCATGATGCGCCCCAGCGTTTCGTCGCCAACCGGCACCGCGATCGGCGACCCGGTATCGACGACGTCCTGGCCGCGCACGAGGCCTTCGGTGGAGTCCATGGCGATGGTGCGCACCGTATTCTCGCCCAGATGCTGCGCGACTTCCAGAACGAGGCGCTGGCCATGGTTCTTCGTTTCGAGAGCGTTGAGAATTTCAGGCAGATGCCCGTTGAACTGCACGTCGACGACGGCGCCCATCACCTGGCGGACCTTACCAACCTTGTTAGCCATTGCTTCGCTTCCTCGTCTCGTTCGATTGGGTTAGAGCGCTTCGGCGCCCGAAATGATTTCGATGAGTTCTTTTGTGATGTTCGCCTGACGCTTGCGGTTGTAGGCGATCGTCAGCTTGTTGATCATGTCGCCCGCGTTGCGCGTGGCGTTGTCCATGGCGGTCATGCGTGCACCTTGTTCGGAGGCGGCATTTTCCAGCAGGCCGCGGAACACCTGGGTCGCGATGTTGCGGTTCAACAGGAAGCCCAGCACCTCGTCTTCACCGGGCTCGTACTCATGCACGGCATGCGCGCTCTTGGAGGTATCTCCGCCGGCCGTCTCGCGGATCTTCGCCGGGATGATCTGCAGCGCCGTCGGCTTCTGCGCGATGACTGAGCGGAACTCGGAGAAGTACATCGTCGCGACGTCGAACTCGCCGGCCTCGAACATGGCGAGCAGCTTGCCGGCAAGCTCCTCGGCGTTCGCAAACCCTATCTGGCGCACGCCGCGCAGATCGGTGCGCTCGACGATGTTCTTGTTGAGGTCGCGCTTGAGGTTCTCGGCGCCCTTGCGGCCCACGGTCATGATCTTGACCGTCTTGCCGGCCGCAATCAGACGCTGCGCATCGGCGCGCGCGAGCTTTGCGATATTAGTGTTGAAGCCGCCGCATAGGCCGCGTTCGGCGGTCATGACGACGAGCAGGTGCACGTCATCCTTGCCCGTGCCGACGAGCAAGGGCGAAGCGCTCTTCTTGTCGGCAACCTTCGATGCAAGACCCGCAAGTACCGCATCCATACGCTCAGCGTAGGGACGCGCAGCCGTCGCCGCTTCCTGCGCGCGGCGCAGCTTGGCGGCGGCGACCATTTGCATCGCCTTGGTGATTTTCCGCGTCGCCTTGACCGAGGCGATGCGGTTTCTCATGTCTTTTAAGCTGGCCATCGTGCCTGCTCTTCTCTCATCTCTCTATGGTTCCGGCGGAAACGCCTGTTAGCGCGCAAAGCCGGAACCCAGATGCCTAAGTCTTGGTATCCGTGGACCCTCTCTTCCCGGACCGGCGCACGGCCGTCCGGAAAGACAGGAGATTAGAGGAACGTCTTCTGCACCTGCTCGACGATCGCCTTGAGCTTGCCGGCGGTGTCGTCAGAGAGGTCCTTGGTCTTGCGGATGTCATCCAGAATAGCGGCATTCTGGGTGCGCAGCGTAGCCAGCAGCGCGTCCTCGAAGGGACGAACCCGGTCGACCGTCAGCGCATCGAGGTAGCCGTTGGTACCGGCCCAGATCACGCACACCTGCTCTTCCATCTTGAGCGGCGAGAACTGCGGCTGCTTCAGAAGCTCGGTGAGACGCGAACCCCGGTTCAGCAGGCGCTGCGTGGCGGCGTCGAGGTCGGAGCCGAACTGCGCGAAGGCGGCCATTTCACGATACTGGGCGAGCTCGCCCTTGATCTTGCCCGCAACCTTCTTCATCGCCTTGGTCTGAGCGGACGAACCCACGCGCGACACCGACAGACCGACGTTCACGGCGGGACGAATGCCCTGATAGAAGAGGTCCGTCTCGAGGAAGATCTGACCGTCGGTGATCGAGATCACGTTGGTGGGAATGTAGGCCGACACGTCGTTGGCCTGCGTTTCGATGACGGGCAACGCGGTGAGCGAGCCCTTGCCGGAAGAATCGCCGAGCTTCGCGGCGCGCTCCAGAAGACGGGAGTGGAGATAGAACACGTCGCCGGGATAGGCTTCGCGGCCCGGCGGGCGGCGCAGCAGCAGAGACATCTGGCGATACGCGACGGCCTGCTTGGAGAGATCGTCATAGGCGATCACGGCGTGCATGCCGTTGTCGCGGAAGAACTCGCCCATGGTGCAGCCCGTGAAGGGTGCCAGGTACTGCATCGGAGCCGGATCGGAAGCCGTCGCGGCGACGACGATGGAATATTCCAGGGCGCCGCGCTCTTCGAGGATCTTCACGAACTGGGCCACCGTCGAGCGCTTCTGGCCGATGGCGACGTACACGCAGTAGAGCTTCTGCTCTTCTGGTGCGCCCGCGACATTGAGCGGCTTCTGGTTCAGGAAGGTGTCGAGAATAACGGCTGTCTTGCCGGTCTGACGATCGCCGATGACCAACTCGCGCTGGCCGCGGCCGATGGGGATGAGCGAGTCGATCGCCTTGAGACCGGTCGCCATCGGCTCATGCACCGACTTGCGCGGCAGGATGCCTGGCGCCTTGACGTCGACGCGCATCTTCTTGTCCGAATTGATCGGGCCCTTGCCGTCGATCGGATTGCCGAGACCGTCGACCACGCGGCCGAGCAGGCCCTTGCCGACGGGAACCTCCACGATCGCGCCGGTACGCTTGACCGTGTCGCCCTCTTTGATGGTGCGGTCGTCGCCGAAGATCACGACGCCGACGTTGTCGGCTTCGAGGTTGAGCGCCATGCCACGGATGCCGCCGGGGAACTCGACCATCTCGCCGGCCTGAACGTTGTCGAGGCCGTAGACGCGGGCAATACCGTCGCCCACCGACAGCACCTGACCGATTTCAGAGACCTGCGCCTCCTTGCCGAAATTCTTGATCTGATCCTTGAGGATCGAGGAAATTTCTGCGGCCCGAATGTCCATGTGACTTTGACCTCTTTTTTGGTCGTTTCCGATTGGGGCCCATGTTCGAAATCGGGCCCTGATTGACTATTTCCAGAAGAAACGCCGCCCGATTTCGCAGGCGGCGTTCAAAATGCATCGTTTAAGTGCTCAAGCCGTACAAGGAGACCTTGAGGCTCTGCAGCTTGGTTTTGAGCGAAGAGTCGATCATGCGGCTGCCTACTTTGACGACAAGGCCGCCGAGCAGGCCTGGATCGACGTGTGCATCGAGCGCAACGTCCTTGCCGACGGACGCCTTGAGCGTCTTCTTCAGTTCTTCAACCTGCGCATCGTTGAGCGCCACAGCGCTGGTGACGCGAGCCGTCACTTCACCGCGGTCACGCGCGGCCAATGCGCGAAAACCCTTGATCATGTCGGCGGCAGCGAACAGCCGGCGGTTCTTCGTGATCAGATTGAAAAAATTGGCAGCCAGACCCCCGATGCCGGCCTTCTCCAGGATCGCCGACATGGCGCGGGACTGATCCTCGGTCGAGATCACGGGCGAGCGCACCATGCGCCGCAGATCCTCGCTCTCGTCCAGCAGTCCGCCAAAAGCCGTCAGATCCGCTTCGACTTCTTTGATTTTGGAAGCTTCTTTGGCCAGATCGAAGAGTGCAGCGGCGTAACGCCCTGCCATTCCTTCAACGATTGTGTCGTTCGTTGCCACGTTGCGCTCATCTGGCGCCTTGCAAGGCGCATTGGGGGCGGGGCCGCTAAGACCCTAGACGTCGCCCGCTGAAAGGGAAGAATAATGCCCGGCAAAAAGAGAGCACGAGGGGCTCTGACCCATAGCCACCCCCTTTTGAAAGCCGGGCTGTCATTAACATGGGTCTTTTGTGGCATCAACCAGCGCTGCGATGGGCGCGATGACGCATTAGGCCAGCGCAGGTTCAACGAAACGCTGGAGCGCTGCCGCGCAGTCCCACCGAGCGCCCTCCTGATACCCGTAGAAACCGCTATACCGGAAAATTACACCGATGGCGGACGATTAACATGAACGATTGCTGCAAGCACTATTCAAGGTGCGTTCAAATGCAGGGGTCTAGAACCAATCCCAACAGCGGCTGGATTGCCCAGCAGCGGCAGGGAGCGGGTCCGCGATCAGGGGCCATGGGAGAATAACATGTCTTTGAAATCAATCGTGAATGTGGTTGCACTCAGCGCCATCGCCAGCACCAGTCTTTTACCCTTGGCGACCACGGCCGAAGCCCGTGACGGGCGCCGCCCGGGTGGCCATGTCGAGCGCCACGGCAGCGTCAAGCCCGGCTGGGACGGCCCCCGGCGTCACGCCTGGGGGCACGACCATGGCCATCGGGGACGCCATAGCCACCGGGGCCGCAATGTCGCCCTGGGTGCCTTCGCGGCCGTTCTGGGGATTGCCATCGCAGCCGAGGCTGTCCGCGCCCACGACGACGCCTATTACGACGATCGCTACTAAAATTAAGGCGGCGTCACGCGAGTTTTGCGGGAAGAGGCTGGAGCGGGCACATCGCCCCTCCGGCCTTTTTTACGGGCCGCCCTAAAAGCCGTTCGCCCAGCGCCAAACCCGAGGTGGAGCACCCAAGCCTTCAATAGTTTAGGCTTTGATTTAGCGATAGAATTCCCGCCTCATGCGCCCTTGAGCTTCTTATTGCATTCGCTCCAATAGCCGCCGCCCTTCATGATCCATTTCAGGCCGCCGTTGGCATTCGCGGCCTTGTTGGCCTTGTACTGCTCGGCACAGGTGTGAAGGCGCGCTTTCGACGGCGTCTCGCTGGCGAACTTTGACGAGACAGCCTTTGGGAATACCGCCATGCTGGTCGAAGCGGCGGAGTCGGCCATGCCGCATTCGTCCTTGCGGAACTGGTTCCAGGTCTTGCCGCCGAGCGTGCCCGCGCTCTTCGCGGCCTTGTATTTCGTGCTGCATTCCTGCGCCGTGAGCGCGTTCGCGCTGGATGCGGAAAACACGATAGCAACGCCCGCGGCGAGGAGGGGCGCAGCCTGTAAAACTTTGCGGATCGACATAAAGGCGAACTCCTTGTCAGTCATGACCGGTACCGCGACGTGCGGCCAAGACAGCCGTCGTCCAGGTTCGAAGACTATAGGGCGAAGCGATGTGTACCGACAATATGTCTTGTGAGGTTCTGTCTCGTACACGGTCAATCAGGTAACCCTCGACAGCGGCGAAGCGGCGGCCCGGAGCTTACAAAGCCCCAAACAAATGGACCGGCCATCGCCCGGGCACCACAAAGATGAGATCGAAACGCATCTCACAGGATCGGTAGCGCTCATGACGCTGAAGCCAAACCTCGGCGGCACGGCGTACGCGCGCACGGGTTTCGTTCGTCACAGCCGCCTCGCAGAGCTCTCGTGCCGGGCGCTGTTTGACCTCGACGAAAGCGATGCAGCGGCCACGCCGGGCGATGATGTCGACCTCACCCACCCTCGTCTTGAAACGCCGCGCCAGGATGCGATACCCCTTCAGACGCAAGCTCAAGACGGCAATCCTTTCAGCGGCGTGACCGCGAGCGAGCGCCTGCAGGCGGCCAACCCGCGAAGGCGCCCGCTTGCCGGCCGGAAGCACCATCAGTCTCCCCCATCCTCGTCTTTGACCTTGAGCCCGATGTCGTAGACGCGCGACTTGGGGACACCCAACGCATCGGCAACCGCCGCAGCCGCGTCCTTCAAGCGCATGGAAGCGAGTGCTACCTTGAGCCGGGCGGCGATGTCTTCATCGGTCGCGGCTGCTGCTTCGGCCGGACCGACGACGAGCACGATCTCGCCCTTTACCTCGCGCGCCGCGAACGTCGCCGCCAACTCAGCAAGCGGCCCGCGCGCGATCTCCTCGTGCAGCTTGGTCAGCTCACGCGCAACAACGCCTTGGCGCGCGCCCAGCACTTCGGCCAGATCGCTCAAGCATTGCGCGGCGCGCTGTGGCGCTTCGTAGAAAACCAGCGTGCCCGCAATGCCTTTCAGTTCCAGCAGGCGCGCGCGCCGCGCGGCCTGCTTGGGTGGAAGAAAGCCCGCGAAGGTGAACTGATCCGTCGGGAGGCCCGATGCGCACAGCGCTGCCACGAGCGCGCAAGGCCCGGGAACGGCGACGACGGAAAATCCCTTTTGCGCACATGCGCGCACGAGCTTGAATCCGGGATCGGCGATCAGCGGCGTGCCGGCATCCGAAATGAGCGCCACGCGTTGCCCACTTTCCAAACGCTCGATCACCCGGCCGCGCTCGGCATCCTCGTTGTGCTCATGGAAGGGCAGCGTCCGAGCCCGGATGGCGTAGTGCTGCAGGAGTCGCGCAGAGGTCCGCGTATCCTCGCAATAGATCACGTCGGCATGGGCGAGTACGTGCAGCGCGCGCAAGGTTATATCTGCCAGGTTGCCGATCGGCGTCCCCACGATATAGAGCCCGCCGGGCAGAGGCCGGGCATCGAGCCGGGCGAATTCGCCCACCGCGCGCTGCGCGAGCCTGCGGCTTGCACCGGCATCATGGTCCGCGTCTGAATCATCGCCCGAGTCATTGCCGAGGCCGTCGTCATGGCGCGACAAGTGTTTCTCCTCAAATTTCTCTTTCGGCGCGGCGTTTTGCACGCTGGTGTGTCGCGCGAGATCTTACGCCGCGCGTGCCTTTTGGCTAAGCCGGAACTTGAAGCGGCCGGGCATGGGTGGGACCCTATCACACCTGCCTGATCGGTCCGCCAGCCCTGCTCCGGCCCGTGACAGCATTCGCAGGAGACAACGCCGGCCCTCACACGCTGGCCTGATTTGGAGCCCTACGCGCCCGCCATGCCGACCTGCAAATTCGCCGTCTCGACACTCGCCATGCTTCTTGCGGCCTCTCTTGCGGCGGGCTGTAGCTCATCATCCTTGTCAACTCCGGGAACCACGTCATCGATCGACGCTTCCGCCGCCAGCACGCTCGTGCAGCCCAAAGTGCCGCCAGCCCGCATTGCGCTGCTATTGCCGCTTGCCGGATACAGTGAGCCCGCAAAGATCGCGCGCGGCATGAAACAGGCCGCCGAAATGGCCATTATCGAGGCCAACGACCCTTCGATCCAGCTCATCGTCAAAGACGATGGTGGGAACCCTGACAGCGCGCGCCAAGCGGCGAACGAGGCCATCTCGGAAGGGGCGGAGGTCATTCTGGGACCGCTTCTGTCCAAGGCATCGACGGGTGCGGCCGATGCGGCCCGGCCATCGCATGTTCCCGTCGTTTCGTTTTCAAATGATCCGGCGATTGCGGGTGACGGCATCTATCTGATGAGCTTCCTCGCCGCCGACGAGGTGAAGCGGGTTGTCAGCTACGCCGGCCAGCACGGCAAGCGCCGCTTCGTGGCGCTCATTCCTGCCAATGCCTATGGCCAGACCATAGAACAGCCCTTCCGGGACGCGATCGCGGAAGCTGGAGCGGAATTGGCTGCTGCAGAAATCTATCAACCGGATGCGAATGGCCTTTTGGAAGGCGCCAGGCGCCTCCTCGCCCAAGTCAAGGCCGCCGAAAACGCAGGCCGGCCCGTCGATGCCATCTTCTTGCCGGTCGGACCCGACGAGATCGCCCAGATTGGGCCCCTGATCAACTATTCAGGCCTCGATACCAAGACGATCAAGCTCATCGGCACGTCGGCATGGGACATTCCCTTCACGGGGCGCGAGAGCGTGTTGGCGGGGGCGTGGTACGCGGCTCCGGATCCTGTCGCCTGGGCTGCTTTCTCGCAAAAGTTCCAGGCCAACTTCGGCCAGCCGCCGCCACGGCTGGCGACACTCGCCTATGATGCCATGAACATGGCGATCGATCTTGCCCATACCCCGCCTCCCGCCCGTTACGCGGAGGCTGCCGTCACGCGCCCGGCTGGGTTCATGGGTGTAGATGGCGCAGTACACTTCGGAGCGGATGGTAAAGCGCGGCGCGGCCTCGCCGTGCTTCAGATCGAAAATGATCGTTCGGTCGTGATCGACCCGGCTCCGGGAGTGCCCGCTGTGCCTCCGGCCGCCAATCCGCGCGTCTCGAGCGCGACGCCCTGAGCGGATGATTTGCTCAATCGATGGCCGGGTAATGATTGCGATGCTGCGCGACTGAAGCAGGGACTGCCGTAGCGCGCACCTCAGATGCCGATCACGCCGCGAGTGCGGCTGCGCTACGACGCGTGGCCTTGGGCTGAAGCCGATGGACGACGGCCGCCTCGCGAATGAGCGGCTCACTCATCACCGAGGTCAGATCGTCAAAAAGGTTGTAGAGCGCATACGTCGCCAGATCGAGCTGCTGGGCGGCGCCCGCCTGCAGCTCCCGCGCGTTGGTGGCCGAGGCGATGGCCGAAGATACCACGCCGGAAAGGCGTTCCCATTGCTCGTTCGGCGATAGCTTCTGGGGCGATCGGCCCGCTGCCGAGGGCGGCGCGACGGACTTTTGGGGCGTGAAGAAACGCCGCCCTATCCAGGGCACCAGTCCGAAAAGATTGACCGAATTGGCAAGAATAGACACCGCGCAGCCCGCTCGCCCGAGTTTCAACTCTCAAGAATTGCGCTTATTCGCGTAATTCCACAATAGCCGAATACTGGATTTTGATCCTAACATGCACTCAGCATGCGGATCTATCCATTACTCCGGATAAAGTTTCAGCTAAAACGTGTAAATGCCGTTAACGCCATCCCATTAAGGGATACCGAAATCGCGGGGCGCAACGTTATTTTTTGAGGGATTTCGCCGTTTTGGAGCGAACCACATGCGCACGCTTGATCATGGACTTTATGCGTTCTGCGCGGCGTGGGGTGGTCAGGTCATCCGCCGCGCTTTGAGTCTCTGCCGCAGCCCTCAAAGCCGCGACTCTTGCCGTACGAAATGCGCGCAGCGGAAGAATGGGCTCTATACGGCCGCGATAGCGATAATGACCCGTAATACGATCGACGAATAATGCGTCCTCCAATTGCGGCCCCCAGCCGCGATTGTGCACGATCATGGGACGGCCGGACGGGGCAAGAATATCCGTGACGATAGCGATATGATCTCGCGAACCGCTGTTCTGAGGCCTGTCATAAGTCACGATATCGCCCGGCAAATAATCCTCGGCGAAATCGGTAATCGGCACGCTCGCCCCACGCGAAGCGAAGTAGCGCCGCAGCGTGAATGTGCGGCGGTGGGCGATGCTCGTGTCTGCCGACCCGATGCGTGCGGCATGGACAAGCGCCTGAAGGTCGATCCCGAGCGTGCGATAGGCGCGAATAACGACGTCCGTGCAAACGCCAAACAAGGCGGGAACGTCGCCCATCGGGTAGGCGAGCTTGCGATACGTGTCGGTGTAGACGACGAACTCTGTCGTCTGGCGCAGGGCCGCAGCGGCCAACGCGCGGCCGAAATCGCCGGACGAGGGTGTGGGATGGAAACTCGGCTGGACGGCCGCGTGGTCCTCAACACTGCACCGGCCAGGATCGGCCTCGACAGCGGGCGGAGGCAACGAGAGGGCTGCGCCGGGGCCCACCGCGGCAAGTTGCACTGGTCCAATCGGCTTGGCCGCATCTGACGGCGACGCCGGCGTTGGTGCATCGGCGATGTCAGTCCTTGCGGCAGCCTGCTCGTTCCAAGGACCGGCAAGCAAGGGAACCTCAACGCCATCCCCTTTATCGGCAATCTCTTCCCCGAGACGATCCACCCGGCGTTGCGCGCCGTCGGTAGCACGCACGGCCTCATCGACCTCGCGGGCAATAACTGTCGCGGGAGGCGCCGGGTCAGTCTTCAACGGCCAATCGGGTCGCGGCGGCTCAAGCAGCAACGGCGCGCTGGCTGTACCGACCGCAAGCTGATCCCTGGACGTCAGCGCAATTCGCAGCGAACGCCCAACATCCATGTGCCAACACACAGCCGCCAGGAGTGCACCGGCAAAGCCAGCCCCCATCGCCAGCAACAGGGCACGCCGAGAGCCGGTCCGTGTTTTCCTCACAACTGGAACGGCTCGAGAGACACCAGCGTTGATCCCGTCCAGCCGAACATTTGCAGCCCTACAGGCCGCCAGTTGGCCTGGAGCGCGCTCTAAAGATGCGCGATCGCGCGCCTGCGCCGCGGCTGCCATGCGCTGGCGGAAGCGCTCGAGCGGGGCGCGGTGCGTCCGGCCCTGATCCGGCCGGCCCGAGAGCGGCCCGCTACGGACTCTGGCCCCGCATCTGGTCCTTTGACCGCGTCGACGTTGCTGACGCCCCCCGCCACTCATGCGCCTACCATTTCCCGCCATTAAAACCGGTACGGCTCTGGATACGCCCCGAACCTGCCGCCCCAGACAAGCCTTGGCCAGTCACATCCTGGTCAAGGGTCAGAATTGCGGCCGTTGTCGCCAATGCCTATGGGCAAATTACGGCGCTCTCCAGCCAGCCCTCAGCCGGATGGCAGGGGTACGGCGGGGCTGCCAATCCGCCGGAGCACTTGCGCCGCCGTGACGCCCGCGGCCCGAAGACTCGCCAGCGATTGCGCGCCTGTGCTCTTGGACAGCTTCAGCCCACCGTCATCCACGATCAGCCTATGGTGATGGTAGAGAGGTATGGGCAGATCGAGAATAATCTGCAAGACGCGCTGCGCGTCCGTGGCGGCGAACAGGTCCATGCCTCGCGTGACGTGGGTGATGCCCTGGCGGGCATCGTCCACGACGACGGAAATGAGATAGCTCGAAGGCGTCTCCTTGCGCAAAACGACGACATCGCCCCAGCGTTGGGGGTCGCATACCACGATGCGGCTGCGGCCTGCGCCATCTATTTCGGTGAACGTGATCGGTCCGCCGATCTTTTTGCGGGCCAGCGCGACGGCGCGCTCCATGTCGAGCCGCATGGCGAACGCCTCACCCTTGGCGAGCTCGCGCTCGACGTCGGCTTGCGGGCGGCCGCGCCATATCCCCGGATAGACGAGTGCCCCCTCGGGATCGAGCCGTGCGGGATCGGCGGCAGCGATGATCTCCTTGCGGCTTGCAAAGCATGGGTAAAGCAAACCCATGCCATCCAGGCAGGCAGCAGCCTGCTTGTAAGCAGCGAGATGGTGGGATTGAAAGAGCACCGGCTGCTCGAACGTGATGCCGAGCCAGGCAAGGTCCTCGAATATTCCGGTAATGTACTCGGGCCTCACACGCGCGCGGTCGATGTCCTCGATGCGCACAAGAAAGCGGCCGCCGAGGCGGCGCGCCATCTCGAAACCCGTCAATGCCGAAAGCGCATGCCCCAGATGGAGCGCGCCATTGGGTGAGGGCGCGAAACGTAAGACCGGCTGTGCTGTTTCCTGCAGTCGTGTCAATCGCACGCGCCCGTTTTTCCTGCGCCCGGCGTAAACGACCGCGCGACGGCTTCCACCACGCGATCATACATCTTGCGCTCGGCTGCGGGATAGAGCATCGCCCAACTGTTTATGAGCCTGCCGCCGCAGGTGAAACTGACGCGCTGGTAGAACATCTCCTCACCCTGCGTCCCCGATAGCACGAACCAGCGCTTGCGCACGGGAGCATAGTCGATCTTCGCACCCGCATACTGCTCTGAAAGCAGGAACTGGCGGTATTCCTCGAGCGAATTGTTTTCGGAGTTATCGAACGCGCCAAACAGCAGCTTGGCTTTGCCGTCCTTTGAATACAGCACGCGGCCGTCTTCGGATTTGGGCGTCTCCCGCTGTTCGAAAACGTCAATCGGATAGGCGATCGCATATCCGTGCCGCTCGTTCTTGATGGTTGCCCAATCGTTGAGCTTGGGCCCAGCCACGGCACTGCTGGCGACACCGCTGATTGTGAGAGAAAGCGCAAGACAAAGGGCTAACCGGGCTTCAGCCCGGAGTTGAGCAAGCGACGCAAACATGACGGACCTCACGCAACGATTGCGAGCTTTATCGAGTGGATTATCTTAAGGTCGAAGACGGATTCAATAAAGTGCTTGGGCGAAAAACTTTCATGCCAAACGGCGGCACATCGCCTACTTCTCCAGCGCCCCACGTCGTACTCGGCAACGACGTGGCTCTTCGTAATGCGATTATTGAACTCACGCGACAGTGCCGCATCATGCGCGCCATCCACGCGCGAACCGGCACGCCACCACTGCGCGATTTTTCTGCAGACTTCAGCGGGCTGGCCAAGATCGTCGTCGGCCAGCAACTTTCAGCCAGCAGTGCGGCGGCGATCTGGGGGCGGCTGTCGCAGGCCGTTCGTCCCTTCAAAGCGGCGCGGATACTCACAATGAGCGAGGCAGACCTGCGCGCGCCTGGGCTTTCGGCGGGCAAGATCAGGACTCTGCGTGCCGCGGCCCAAGCCGTGGCCGATCGCCGTATCGTTTTTTCGAAACTGAATACCCTGTCCGATTCCGACATCATCTCCACGCTGACCCAAGTGCACGGTATCGGCCCGTGGACTGCGGAGATCTACCTTTTGTTCGCCCTGCGACGGGCCGATGCCTTTCCATGCGGCGACCTCGCCCTGCAGCTTGCCGTCCAGAATGTCATGAAGCTCGACGCGCAACCCAGTGCAGCGCAATTGGGCGACGTTTCCCAGCGCTGGCGGCCGTGGCGGGGTGCTGCGGCGCGCCTGCTTTGGGCCGACTATGCGTTGCAGCGCAACGCCAGCCGCGGCCCCAACAATCGTGGAACTTCCAAAAAGCCCTTATAATTATGGGGCTTGAGCAAGCTGTTTGCCCAAAGCTGCGGTGCTTCACATATTTGATATGCGAGGCTAGTATCCGGCCGTCTGGTGGGACGACACCACGCGATTCGCTACAGATCATCCTGCAAGGAAGCGCGAGACGTGAATGCTCACACTACGATACCGGACAATTGTCCGGCGCTGGTTTTGAACGCCGATTTCCGGCCCCTGAGCTATTATCCTTTATCGCTCTGGAGCTGGCAGGAAACGGTGAAGGCCGTCTTTTTGGATCGCGTCAACATCGTCTCCGAGTACGACCGCTTCGTGCGCTCGCCGACCTTGGAGATGCGCCTTCCTTCCGTCGTCTCGCTCAAGACCTACGTCCGCCCCGCGCTCTACCCAGCGTTCACGCGTTTCAACGTGTTCCTGCGCGACCGCTTCACCTGCCAGTATTGCGGCGACAAGAGCGATCTGACGTTCGATCACCTCATTCCCCGCTCGCGGGGCGGTCTCACGCGGTGGGATAACGTCGTGACCGCGTGCGCGCCCTGCAATCTCAGGAAGGGCGGGCTGATGCCGCGCGATGCGGGAATGCATCCCCGTCAGGAGCCCTACAGGCCCACGGTGTTCGAGCTGCACAGGAACGGCAGGCTGTTCCCGCCCAACTATCTGCACGACAGCTGGCTCGACTATCTCTACTGGGATACGGAACTCGAGCCGTAAAGGCTGCGTGCTGCCATCGTCGTGCGTGCCGCCTGCCCCTTTGCCAAGCCACTCAGTACTTGGGGTAAATGCCGGGACTGAACATCTAGAGCCTCCATCGACGCAAAAGGCCCCGCGGCGCGGCAGCGGGGCCTTGTTCAAAATCGAATGATCGACGTGACGGTCAGGCGGCGCGCGCCATCGGATGCGCGCAGATCTCGCCTGCGATCTGATCGACGGCCTTGTCCCAGTTCGGAATTTCATCGCCGTCGGCCTTCAAGCCGAAGGCAGCGAGCGCTTCGGCGGGCGTGCCGCCATCGCGGAAGACGCGGGCGCAGGTCTGACGGCTGACGGCCAGGGCCTGATGCCACTGGATCGGATTGACGTGGTCGGGGAGGGACGGATGAGTCATGGCCTCGCTCCTTTGGCGACTGATACCCTTATGCTCCGCATCGCGACACGGCACTTACCGCGCTCGTAGACGACGCAGACGACATACTCGAAACGCAACGCACGCTGTGAACGCTAGAATGATGGGAGGCAGACACACAGAGCACTGTTGGGCACCACTACGCGAGACCGTGCCAAATGGTACCTACTTGAGGGCTAACTCGTATGCGCTCCATGTGTCTGCCAACTCGTTCGGAACCGGAGGGTTCCGTAGAATTTCGCTGTTATCCGCCGGTCTTCGTAGAACCGCTTCCGGCAGGAGTTATCTTCGCCTTTGACAACACGGAGGCGACAACCGAACGCAACTGACGCCAATCCCGGGAGGCCGCATGCGCCTTGGGACGAGCCGGCACGGCAGGTGTACGCAGGTCCTGAGACATCGCTACTGGCTTTCTGAAGGTGCGGGCGAGCCGCCCAGACATACGCTCGTACTTATCTGTCCGAGCCGCTCGCCTTGTTTTTTCGAACGATCCCAAGAGCACACTCCGGGGTGTCGCCTGATACTCGTACGCAACCTTACGCAACTGAACGCTACACGACGCAACTGGTACGCTACGCTTACAAAAATCGATGTCAGGGGTACGCGGGCCAGACTGGGCCCAAACGGAAGAAGACGGTTTGCCCGCCATACGGGCAATGAAACTCGGTGCGAGATCCTCGCGGGGGAAACGCGATACGAACGCCACTGACTGACCCTCAACGCAACTTACTCAAACCGCCGGTTAAACCGGCTTCATGTCCCCGCGAACGAAGAGAGAATTGCCGTCGCATTTAGGCAACTGAAAGGCGCGATTCCGGTATGTGCGTGGCTTTTTGCTTGACGCCAGACAACAGCGAGCAATTTCAGCGCCTTGCCGGATCAGGAAGCTGTGGAGAAAAATTCTTACGCTGGCGCGAACGGAATCCCGTCAGTGCCGCTCGCC
This sequence comes from uncultured Hyphomicrobium sp., assembly GCA_964587445.1. GTDB lineage: Bacteria > Pseudomonadota > Alphaproteobacteria > Rhizobiales > Hyphomicrobiaceae > Hyphomicrobium_B. The sequence goes on along the minus strand of CAZPLQ010000003.1, from coordinate 451,495 downwards.
CGCCGCCAGCGCGGCACGCAACGCGGCGGCAAAAATCACCAGCGACACGATGGCGTTCCAGCCCGCCAGCGAAAGCCCGAAGATTCGGATGGCCGCTTCATCGCAGCGTATGACAGTGACCGTCTCGAGCTGCTTCAGCAGGTCGCCGGCCGACGTCGCCATGGCTTGCGTGCCTGTGCAGGTATCCGGCCCCGGCCAGAACTTCCATTCCGCACCGGCCTGATAGACGCCAAGGCCGCTGTTGACGAGGAACGCGAGCGCCGTCAGAGCAAACAGCCACATCGCGGCGCGGCGATTACCGCCCGAAAGAAGCGCCAGGGCGACAAACAGAGCCGGAATACCTGCGTAATAGGCCCATCGCTGTATCAGACACAAATGGCAGGGCGGGTAGCCGGCATACTCGAACCCCCACGCGCCCAGGATGGCGGCGGCGGCCAGGAAAAGCGCAAAGTTCCCAGCCTGATAAGCGATGCTGCGGCTGGCGGGCAGTTCCATGGCCATCGGGATCACTCCGCTTTCACGCGTTCCTAGAGTGCTTTTACGGAAAAGTGGGAACCGGTTTTCCGATAAGAAGCACGACAAAACAAAGGCCTAGAGCCGTTCCGATTTTAATGGAATCCCGCAACGGCTCTAGAACAGATACTTGACCGCAACAAAGCCGCCCACCAGCAGCACGACGAACACGGTCGTCACCAGCGTCAGCCGCTTTTCGATGAATGCCCGGATCGGCTCCCCGAAGAAATACAGCAGACCTGCCACCAGATAGAAACGCAAGGCGCGCGCGACAATGCTGGCGAGCACAAAATGCAGCAGATCCATCTTGGCGACGCCAGCCGCAATGGTCACGACCTTGTAGGGGATCGGCGTCATGCCCTTCACGATCACGGCGGGCACGCCGTACTCGTGCACGAACTGGATGAAACCGTCGAGCGCGCCTTCCTTGCCGTAGAATCTGAGAATCGGCAGGCCGACCGCGTCGTAGAGGTAGTAGCCGATGGCATAACCGAGCATACCGCCCAGCACGGATGTGACTGTCGCGATGGTCGCATACCAGAAGGCCTTCTCCCGGCGCGCCAGCACCATCGGAATGAGCATGACGTCAGGGGGAATCGGAAAAAACGAGCTTTCGATGAACGAGACGACGCCGAGCGCTTCCGGCGCGCGATCGCTCGCAGCCTTGCGCATCATCCAGTCGTAGAGTTTTCGCATCATGCTCAAGATGCCCCCATCCCGCCTAGAGTGCTTCCGGAAAAGTGGAAACCGGTTTTCCGATAAGAAGCACGACAACACAAAAGCCTAGAGCCGTTCCCGCAATTCCATCAAAACCGGAACGGCTCTAGGCCTAACCAGCGCGCGGCGGCCCTGCCGCGACCTGCTCTAGTGCTCTGCGCCCCGATTGTCCATGAAGAGCTCCGGCGTTACCGGGGCGAAGCTTGCCGCAAGCTCGGCGACAACGGCGTTCAGCACGAAACGGCCGCGCGGCGTCGCCCGGATCGTCTCGCGAAACGTCCCAACCCGGCGTGCCCGCGCGGCGAGGGGCTGCTCCGGCGGCACGCCAGGCCCCAGACACATGGCAATCTCATCGAGCTCGTTGCCGCGCCAAGTGGCGCTGTCGTCGCGCCCAAGGCCGACCCGCTGCAGCAGGCCGAGATCCACCAGGCCTTCGATTGCGGCCTCTGCCGGTGCAACGCCCGCAAGACGTTCAAGCCGCGAAAGATCGACGCCCTCGGCAAGCCTCAAACCCATGAGGAGCATTTCGTCGGCTTCCTCGGCAGGCGCCAGCGGCGTGATCTCCGTATAGCCATGACCGCAATCTTCGACGCGGCTCACCCATTGCTCGGGGTTGCGTTCGGCGACCGTCGCCGTGCGCACGCCATCCGCCACGAGCCGCCCGTGTGCGCCCGGACCGATGCCGGCGTATTCGCCATAGCGCCAGTAGAGCTGGTTATGCCGGCTCTCCGCGCCAGGACGGGCGTGATTGGAGATTTCGTAAGCGGCAAGGCCCTTCGCAGCCGTCATCTCCTGCGTAACCTCATAGAGCGCAAGCGCGACCTCCTCGTCGGGCACGATGAGCTTTCCCGCGGCGTGCAGGGCTGCATACGGCGTGTCCGGCTCGATCGTGAGCTGGTAGAGCGAGATGTGATCACCGGCAAGGTCAAGCGCTTCCGCCAGCTCCTCGCGCCATTGCTCCGGCGTCTGGCCCGGCCGGGCGTAGATGAGATCAAACGAGTAGCGCTCGAACGTGCCGCGCGCGATGGCGAGCGCGGCCTTTGCTTCTTCAACCGTATGAATGCGACCCAGCTTCTTGAGCTCGGAATCGCGCAACGACTGCAAACCCATCGACACGCGGTTGACGCCTGCTGCCCGATAGCCCTTGAAGCGCCCCGCCTCCACGCTACCAGGATTGGCCTCCAGCGTGATCTCCGCATCCCGCGCGACGGGCCACAGCCTGGCGATATGATCGAGGATGGCGCCGGCCGTTTGCGGTTTCATCAGCGAGGGTGTCCCGCCGCCAAAAAAGATGGATGAAACGGTCCGGATCGCTGTGTGCGAGGGCGCTGAAATCTTCTGCGCAACCCAATCCAGCTCGCGTAGATAGGCCGCCAAAAATCGCGCCTCGTCCCAGCCACCGAAACGCACATGGGAGTTGAAGTCGCAGTAGGGACACTTCTGCGCACAGAACGGCCAGTGGATGTAGACGCCGAATGCGGTACCGGGAGTGCTCAAGACTTGTCTTTCACGCTTGCCGCCAGAAGCGCCTTGGCAATCGTGCGCCAGCGCGGCTCCTCGTCCTTGATATGGGTATCCTTGAAGTAGCCCTGCACGGCGGTGAGATAGGCGCCAAGATCCGCCGTCGCCCAGGTATCCTTGTTGTGTGCGAAATCCTCGCGCAGGCTCGACAGGAAACGGAACAGCTCTTCCTTCGTGGACAGGTTCGCAGCCGTCGCTGACAGGGCCGTCAGATCGCGGCCCGATGCGGGAGGATGCTCCGCCTCTCCGACGTGTTCCAGGCACTCCGATTTGAACTTCGCGAACGCCCGCGTGCGATGGGAAATGGCGTACTTTTCCTGCGGCTCCATCTCGCCGAACGTCTTCTCCTCGCCGTCAGCAACAAACATGGGATCGTAGCCAAAGCCGTTGCCCCCGCGCGGCGGCCATACCAGATAGCCGAAGACGTGGCCGGTAAACAGGCGGGTCTCGCCGTCCGGCCACGCGAGGCACAGCACGGACGTGAAATTGGCGCGTGGTCCTTTGGCCGCCGATCCAAACCCGGTCCATGCGCTGCGCGCGGTGATCTCGTCGGCAACCCGCTTCATGGCAAGACCGAAGTCTTTTCCTGGCCCGGCCCAGCGCGCCGAATAAATACCGGGCGCGCCGCGCAGGCATTGAACCTCCAACCCGGAATCGTCCGCGAGCGCGGGCAAGCCGGAACCTTTCGCGGCGGCCACGGCCTTGAGCCTGGCATTGCCTTCAAAGGTCGGCTCCGTCTCCTCGGGCTCGGCAAGGCCCAGCTCGCCCGCGGAGACTGCGTCCAATCCATAAGGTGCGATGAGCTGATTGATCTCCCACACCTTGCCCGGGTTGTGACTGGCGACGACGATGCGCATTCCGCGTTGCAATTGCTTCATCGCTGCTCAAAGTCCCCAGATGCGCGGCTCGGCGAACTCGATGGCGTTACCCGCAGGATCGCGAAAGTAGATCGAGCGTCCACCACCGGGCCATGTGAAATCCGCTTCGATCGCGATGCCCTTGCTCTCGACGTGCGCGCGCCAGCGATCAAGCTCCTCAGCGCTCGCGGCGAAACACACGTGCCCTTCGCCCATCGCGCCATGGGGCGGCACGGGAAGCCTTGCATTGGCCGGCGGGGGAACGACCGTCACCGCGGGATTGAAGATCAGCAGCATCTGCGAGGCGAGCTTGTAGAACACCTGCCGTCCCGGCTGCTTGGAAGAGGGTTCAAGACCCAGCACGTCACGATAGAACGCTTCGGCCGCATCGAGGTCTTGCGCATAAAGCACGGTCTCGAGAACGCTTGAGGGTTTCAACGCGAAGTACTCCGTTTCATCTGAGTCAAGACATGAAGGATGCAACGAGCATCAGCGCGCTCGCCAGCGCACCCAGCAGCGTACGCACACCATGGAGACGGCCCCAGCGCTGCAACAGTGCGCGCGCAGAAGCCTCGGCATCGCCGCTCCCGCCGGCAAATGCCGTCAAGGCGTCATTCACGGGCATGATCGCGACAAGCGTGAACGGCCAGTTCGCCGCAAGCACGAGTCCGCCAGCCAGCCATAGCCAAGTCTCGCCATGCATCCAAGTCATTGCGGCCAGAAAGAAGCCCGCGATGGCCAGCGACGCCTGCATCGAAAAGCCCGCGTGATAACTGGGCTTCCATTGGGCGAGCGCGGCTTTGTCGTCGAGCTTCAGGCGCGCGGGCTGCTCCGCCCAGTTGATGTAGAAGGCGGCGCCGGTGAAGGCCGCCGCGATGACCAGCGCCAATTGACCCGTGACAGTGGTCATGACGTCTCCGGAGCGCTAGCTTATGGAGAGCTTCTGCAGTTGCACGAGTTCGCCAATACCCTTTTTTGCAAGGCTCATGAGCTGGTCGAAACGCTCCTGGGTGAAGGGTACGGTCTCGGCGGTGCCTTGAACCTCCACAATGCCGCCCGCGCCCGTCATGACGAAATTGGCGTCGGCATCTGCGTTGCTGTCCTCGGCATAATCGAGATCGAGCACCGGCTCACCCTTGTAAAGCCCGCAGGAGACGGCCGCGACGCTGTCACGAAGCACGCCGTCCTTGACCATGTCGCGCATCTTCATCCACTGGATGCAGTCATGCAGCGCGACCCATGCGCCGGTGATGGCTGCGGTCCGCGTGCCGCCGTCGGCCTGGATGACGTCGCAGTCGATGGAAATCTGGCGCTCACCAAGCTTGGGCAGATCGACGACGGCGCGCATGGCGCGTCCGATGAGCCGCTGGATCTCCTGCGTGCGCCCCGAGGGATGACCGACCGTCACCTCGCGGCGCGTCCGCTCGGCGGTGGCCCTCGGCAGCATGGCGTATTCCGCCGTCACCCAGCCGCGGCCCTGTCCCTTGAGCCACGGCGGAAGCCTTTCTTCCAGGCTCGCCGTGCAGAGGACCTGCGTATCGCCGAACTTGATCAGGCACGAGCCCTCGGCATGCTTGGAGACGGCGCGCTCGATGGACACGCGGCGCAGTTCGTCGGGCTTTCGCTTGGAGGGTCGCATGGGGCTCCTAAAAGGTCATCGCAAGGGGTGATCGGGGCAAATGGATCGGGCGCGACCCTAAAGAAGCAGCCTTAGCCATTCAACCTGAAAGGCATTGCAGGCATCCGGCAAGACCAAGTACCGCAACCCCGCCGCCAGGGCGGAGAATCCTTGGAAGATCAGCCAAACGTGGCTGCTTGGGGTGGGGCCCCATGGCCGTTTGACGGCGGAGCGTATAGCCCTTTTAATGCCGCGCTCCGGGCCCTCGCGTGGACCTTCAGCACCCCATGACAAACGGCACCAACGAACTTGCCAAACTGAACGAGCGTTCCCGCACCATCCTGCGGCGCATCGTCGAAAGCTATCTTGCGACCGGCGAACCGGTTGGCTCGCGCAATCTTTCGCGCGCCTTGCCGATGAGCCTGTCGCCTGCCTCCATCCGCAACGTCATGTCGGATCTGGAGCATCTGGGGCTTATCATCTCCCCCCACACGTCTGCCGGGCGGCTTCCGACCCAACTTGGTCTGCGCATGTTCGTCGATGGCCTGCTCGAAGTGGGCGACATCTCCCAGGAAGAAAGAAAACAGATCGAGTCTCAGATTGGCTTCCAGCGTGAGAAATCCGTCGATCAGTTGCTGAGCGAAGCCGGCGAGATGATCTCCGGCCTGTCGCATTGTGCGGGCGTGGTGCTGGCCGAAAAGCAGGTCGCACGCCTGAAGCACATCGAATTCGTGCCGCTCGAACCGGGCAAGGGCCTCGTTGTTTTGGTTGACGAAGATCAGAACGTCGAAAATCGCATCATTCCCTTGCCGCCCGGCATTCCACCCTCCGCGCTGCAGGAGGCCTCCAATTACCTCAACACCCATACGCGCGGTTTGACGCTGCCCGAGGCACGCCTTGCCATCGAAAAGAGCCTGAAGGCGGCCAAGGCCGAACTCGACCTGCTGACCCAGAAGGTCATCACGGCGGGCCTTGCGGAATGGTCTGGCTCCACGGACGACCGCAAGAGCCTGATCGTGCGGGGTCAGGCCAACCTGCTCAAGGATCTCACCGCCGTGGAGGATCTTGAGCGCATCCGCCAGCTCTTCGACGATCTGGAAGAAAAGCGCGAGATCGTGCAACTACTCGGCTCGTCGGAAAATGCCGACGGTGTGCGGATTTTCATCGGCTCGGAGAACAAGCTGTTTTCGCTGTCGGGCTCCTCGCTCGTCGTGGCGCCCTTCCGGGACCAGACGCGGCGCGTCGTGGGCGTGCTGGGCGTCATCGGACCGACCCGGCTCAACTATGCCCGCATTATTCCCATGGTCGACTACACGGCAAAGCTGATCAGCCGCATCATTCCCTAAAGCTCCAGGAAGCTCAGTCATCTGGCGGCTGCGGCACAACCGGGCTATGCCCTGCTGCGACTTGATTTTTGCAGCGCACGGGCCGATATCGGGATCCCAAAGCGGCCTGTCATCTGGAGACCCGATGAGCGACGAGAAAAACCCCGCACGCCCGCAGCCAGCCACCCCTGGAGAGCAGCCGCAAGCAACATCCCGCCCGGACGGATTGGACGGCCTGGAAGGTCTCGTCGGTCCTGAACAACTGCGCGGAATGATCTCGGCGCTCCAGAGCGAACTCGACAGGAAAGCCGCCGAGCTGGCCGGCAAACAAGATCAGTATGTGCGTGCCGTCGCCGAGACGGAAAACGTGCGCCGGCGCCTGGAAAAGGAAAAGGAAGAGACGGCGCGCTACGCCATCGGCAAATTCGCCAAGGATATTCTGTCGGTTGGCGACAACTTCCAGCGTGCCATTGCCGCCGTGCCCCAGGACGCGGTGGCCGCCGATCCGGCATTGAAGTCACTGCTCGACGGCGTCGTATTGGCCGAACGTGACTACCGGGGGGCACTGGAGCGTCACGGTGTGCGCGCCATCGACCCGACCGGGCAAGCCTTCGATCCGCATTTCCATCAGGCCGTAATGGAGCGCGAGGATCCAAGCGTGCCATCGGGTACGGTCGTTGAGGTGTTCCAGACAGGCTATGTGCTCGCCGACCGCTGCCTGCGGCCGGCCATGGTGGTCGTCTCGCGCGGCGGTCCCAAGAACGCGCGGCCTGAGGACACTGCGTCCAGCTAACCGCCCTCATCGACGTAAACCGGGCAGCTGTTTTGCGGCACAGGGCTAACCGCCTGTGAGCTGGCGCTGAAGCGCTGCCGTAGTCGCTGTCCAAGGCGCAGTAGCGGTCGTTCGAAAAAGCGGTGCGATGCGACGGCCGCAAGGCACGACAGGGTAATGATCAGGCCGATGAGCGTAATCGGCGCGAGCCTTGGCGCGGCAACGGCAAGCCCCCGGATCACGAACATGTGGACCAGATAAAGACTGTACGATGAGTCCCCCAACAGGCTGCCGATGCCAGCGATATCGGCGGTTGTCGTGAAGGCGGCGGCGGCGACCAAGGCGGATGCCAAAGCGATCGGAACGATTCCGATATGGTACGTTTCGACGTGCGCGAACACAGACGCAGCGAGCGCGAGGAGCGCCACAGCCCCTGTCAGGAATAAGACCGGGCTGTGCCGCCGTGGCCAATGGTTGGCCGCCACGGATATCAGAACACCGGCGAGGAATGCGGCGATGTGGTAGTCGGTCCAGACGAATGCGATTGTTCCAGGAGATGCCAGCGGGTGCAGCACCATAAGCGCGGTCAGCCAGGCAACCAGCGCGATCAATGCCGTCCGCTCTGGCAGGAGGAGCGCGACGGCGAATGATGCATAGAACATCATTTCGAAGTTCAAGGACCAGCCGAGAGCATAAACCGGGCTTACACCGTGGACCGGGATAAACAGCAAAGATCCTATGAGGTGATCGAGGTGGACTGAGCCCCGATTGATCGTGCTCGAGAAAAACAGCGCCATAAGGACGTACAGCATCGTCGCCGCATAATACAAAGGCACGATCCGCCAGAGACGCCGCCAAGCGAAATCTTTCCAAGAGTTGTGACGGCCGAACAGCTCCGCCGACGAATGATGAATGATGAACCCGCTGATGACGAAGAAGATCGTTACTCCGAAACCACCGGGCCAGATCGCGATCACGTGCTTGCCCGTGGCGCGCTCCACATCAGCCAAGGCATGCTCGAAGACGACCATAAGAGCGGCAACTGCACGCAAAACCTGGATGTTTGCGCTTCGGTCGCGATCGGGGGCAAAACTCGGCACGAGACTTCAAGTCCACATTTCATTGAGGCGGTATCCTCACGCCGGTAGGTCCCGCAGGCCGTCTACTTATTATTCTAAAATCTCAGCTAACGCAGCGTACACGTTCAAAATCCTATGATTTAGTTAACCCTCGGCCTTCCGCTCGAGCGCCGGCGGACCATCTCAGGGCACCTCTAACCCTCATGCTAACCGGCACGCGCATCCCGCAACCGATCAGGCGTTAGTCCGCTACGTGCGACATCGGGGCAAAGCGCGCGTTCCGTTGGACACACGATTGAACTTCCGGCGGAATCAGAGAGGCCTCGCCCACAAATCTGTCAGTTTTATCCGCGACCTAGAGGGGTGCGATTACGCTGGCCACGGGGGCCGAGAATAAGCGATAACAGCGCTGGAAGGCGTTGCAGGGCAGATTCCCTTCCCTATATAAGCTTCGGTCACAAAATCGAAATTCTGGGGACCGGTGCCGGGAGGTGTTACCCTCGAAGGCACGCTGGATGCTGAAAAAACGGGTCCACCCGGTCTGCCGCAATGAAAGAAGGATCGACACTCATGAGTAAGGTTATCGGTATCGACCTCGGCACCACCAACTCCTGCGTTGCCGTGATGGAAGGCGGGAAGCCGAAAGTTCTCGAGAACGCAGAAGGCGCAAATACGACGCCGTCCATTGTGGCGTTCACCTCTGACGACGAGCGTCTGGTGGGTCTGCCCGCCAAGCGCCAAGGCGTCACCAATCCGACCAATACTTTTTTTGCCATCAAGCGTCTCATCGGCCGCCGTTTCGATGATCCGGAAGTCGAGAAGGATAAGAAGCTCGTCCCCTTCAAGATCGTGAAGGGTCCGACGGGCGACGCCTGGGTTGAAAGCCACGGCAAACAGTATTCTCCGCAGCAGATCTCCGCGTTCATTCTGCAGAAGATGAAGGAAACGGCTGAAGCCAAGCTTGGTGAGCCGGTGACGCAGGCTGTCATCACGGTTCCCGCTTACTTCAACGACGCCCAGCGCCAGGCGACCAAGGACGCCGGCAAGATCGCGGGCCTCGAAGTGCTGCGCATCATCAATGAGCCGACGGCGGCCGCGCTCGCCTACGGCCTCGACAAGAAGAAGGATGCCAAGACCATCGCGGTCTATGACTTGGGCGGCGGCACGTTCGACGTGTCGATCCTCGAGATCGGCGACGGCGTGTTCGAAGTGAAGTCGACCAACGGTGACACCCACCTTGGCGGTGAAGACTTCGACATGAAGCTCGTCAACTATCTCGCTGATGAGTTCAAGAAGGAGCAGGGCATCGACCTCAAGGCCGACAAGCTCGCACTTCAACGCCTCAAGGAAGCTGCCGAGAAGGCCAAGATCGAGCTCTCGAGCGCCCAGCAGACCGAAATCAACCTGCCGTTCATCACGGCCGACCAGACGGGCCCGAAGCATCTCACGATGAAGTTGACGCGCGCCAAGCTGGAAAGCCTTGTCGACGATCTCATTCAGCGCACCAAGACGCCGTGTGAGAAGGCGCTCAAGGATGCAGGCCTCAAGGCAGCCGAGATCGACGAAGTCGTGCTCGTCGGCGGCATGACCCGCATGCCCAAGGTCCAGCAGGTCGTGAAGGAGCTGTTCGGCAAGGAGCCGCACAAGGGCGTCAACCCGGATGAAGTTGTCGCCATCGGCGCAGCCATCCAGGGTGGCGTGCTGAAAGGCGAGGTCAAGGACGTCCTTCTGCTCGACGTGACGCCGCTTTCGCTCGGCATCGAAACGCTGGGCGGCGTGTTCACGCGTCTCATCGACCGCAATACGACGATCCCGACCAAGAAGAGCCAGGTGTTCTCGACAGCCGAGGACGGCCAGGGCGCCGTAACGATTCGCGTCTCCCAGGGCGAGCGTGAGATGGCGGCCGACAACAAGCTGCTCGGCCAGTTCGATCTTGTGGGCATTCCGCCCGCACCGCGCGGCGTGCCGCAGATCGAGGTCACGTTCGACATCGATGCCAACGGCATCGTCCACGTTTCGGCTAAGGACAAGGCCACGGGCAAGGAGCAGTCGATCCGTATCCAGGCTTCCGGCGGTCTGTCGGATGCCGATATCGACAAAATGGTCAAGGATGCCGAGGCGCATGCTGCCGAGGACAAGAAAAAGCGCGAGCTGGTCGAGGCCCGCAACCAGGCCGAAGCCCTCGTCCATGGAACTGAAAAGTCTTTGACCGAGAATGCCTCCATCCCCGCCGTTGCGGCCATCAAGGACGAGGTCGAGACCGCCATTGCCGCGGTCAAGACCGCCATCGCGGGCGAAGATACCGAAGCGATCCAGTCGGCCGCCAACGCGTTGGCCCAGGCTGCCATGAAGATCGGCGAGGCCGTCTACACCGCCAAGGGCGGCGCCGAGGGCATGCAGTCGAGTGACGATGCAGGGGCTGCGAAGTCCGAAAATGGCGACGACGTGGTCGATGCGGACTTCGAGGAAGTCAAGGACGACAAGAAGAAGTCCGCGTAGAGATTTGCCGATTTGGGCGGATCGACACGCGGACCCTCCAGAAAGCCGGCGCGCATCGCGCCGGCTTTCGAGTGTTAAAACGACATAGCCTTTTTCGCAGGTTCGCAAGACTGGGCCCGACCGCTGCCCCGATCACCGCACGGAACCACAAGAAAGGATGCGCGCTACGATGGCAAAGCGCGATTATTACGAAGTCCTCGGCGTCGCTCGCAATGTCAGCGAGCAGGATCTGAAGTCCGCCTATCGGAGGATGGCCAAGGAGTATCATCCCGATCGCAATGCGGGCGACAAGGATGCAGAGCGCCGTTTCAAGGAAGTAAATGAAGCCTACGAGGCTTTGAAGGACCCCCAGAAGCGCGCCGCTTACGACCAGTTCGGGCATGCTGCGTTCGAGGGCGGAATGGGCGGGCGCGGTCCGCACGGTTTCGGGCCGGATTTCGCGTCCTCCATGTCGGATATTTTCGACGACCTGTTCGGCGAATTCATGGGCGGCCGGCGCGGCGGCGGCGCGGGGCAGAGAACCCGGTCCGGCCGGGAGCGCGGGGCAGACCTTCGCTATAACCTCGACATCACCCTTGCCGACGCCTACGCGGGCAAGACAGCCGAGATCATCGTGCCTTCCAGCGTTTCGTGTGAAACGTGCTCGGGCACCGGCGCCAAGGCCGGCAGCAAGCCCAAAGTGTGCGCCACCTGCGGCGGCCACGGCAAGGTACGCGCCAGCCAGGGCTTCTTCACCATCGAGCGAACCTGTCCGGCCTGCCAGGGCCGCGGCGAAATGATCGACGATCCTTGCTCGGCCTGCCACGGATCGGGCCGCGTCACGCGTGAGCGCAAGCTGTCGGTCAATATCCCCGCAGGCGTCGAGGACGGCACGCGCATCCGTCTGGCCGGCGAAGGCGAGGCGGGCTTGCGCGGCGGCCCCGCGGGGGATCTTTATATTTTCCTTTCCATCGCCCCGCATGCCTTCTTTCAGCGCGACGGCGCGGATGTGTTCTGCAAAGTGCCCATCTCCATGACGACGGCGGCGCTGGGCGGACAGATCGAGGTGCCGACGCTGGAGGGCGCAACAACGCGCGTGAAGGTTCCCGAAGGCACCGAGTCGGGCAAGCAGTTCCGCCTGAAAGGCAAGGGCATGCCGGTGCTGCGTTCCAAGGTCATGGGCGACATGTACATCCAGGTCGACGTGGAGACGCCCAAGAACCTGACGCGCCGGCAGCGCGAGCTGCTCGAAGAATTCGAGAAGGAAAGCCACCGCGAGACGAGCCCGGAAAGTGCAGGCTTCTTCTCGCGCGTGAAGGACTTCTTCGAAGGCAAGAGCGGCTGAGCCGCAAGTCTACACCAACTCGCCGCGCACCATCTTGGGCGTGTCCCCGGTGAGGCCTGCCGCCTCCTCGACAATCATCGATTTCAACATGCCGACGCGATCGAGCGCGCCAAGGCCCGCGCCACGCGCGGCGCGAAGCAGCACGTTGTCGATGCTGAAGAGACGGTTGAGCCCATCGTAGGCCGCCGCCGACATGGTGGTATCGAAGCGCCGCCAGCGTTCGTAGCGCTCGAGTGCTTCCGCGTGGCCAAGATCGAAACCGAGCCGCGCGGCATCCGTGAGGCATTCGGTTAGCGCCGCAACGTCGCGGAAAGCGAGGTTCACGCCTTGGCCCGCGATCGGGTGGACGCCATGGGCTGCGTCTCCAATGAGCGCGAACCGGGGCGCCACGAGGCTGCGTGCGATTCTGACGTCGAGAGGCCAGGACTGCGGCTTGGCGACGAGGGTGATATCGCCGAAGCGGCCGCCGACGCGCTTGTCGAGTTCGGCCAGGAAGCCCGCTTCATCAAGCGCGAGCACCTGCGCCGCCTCGTCCTCCGCGGAACTCCATGTGATGCAAGCGCGATTGCCCGTCATGGGCAGAATGGCGAAGGGCCCGCCCGGCAGAAAATGCTGAATGGCGGTGCCGTGGTGGTCTTCGGTGAATTGCACAATGGCGACGATGCCGCGCTGGCCGTAACCCCAACCCGTCGTCTTGATGCCGGCAGCATCGCGCAGACGCGAGCGGCGGCCTTCAGCGGCGACGACGAGAGCCGACCGCAGCGTCTGGCCGTCTGCCAGCGTGGTGGTGATTCCGGTGGCGTCAGCCGCGAGCCCCTCGGCTTCGGCGGGCGCGATCCACGTCACGTTGGCATCGCCGTCGAGGGCGGCGAACAGCGCGCGGTGCAGATCGAAGCTCGGCACGATGTAGCCCGCGACGGCGCCATCCGCGGTTGTCGCATCGTAGGTGAGCAGTGCGCTACGCAAACCATCCTCGAGCGCAGTATCCGTGATCTCGATGGTGGTCATCGGCTGCGCGGCGCTTTCAAGCGCCTTCCACACGCCGAGGACATCGAGCACATTCTTGGCGCCTGCCCAGATGGCGAAGGCACGCGTATCGTCACCCGAAGGCGGCCCGGCCGCGCGGTCGACCAGAGCGATGCCGAGATCCTTGCCGAGCGCAAGCCGCAGGCTGCGCGCCAAGGCGAGGCCCGCGAAGCTCGCGCCTGAGATGACGATGTCGAAGGCCTTGGTGGACATCAGTTCAGGATACTCCACGCTCCGCGCCAAATCACGTAACGTTTTGAAAGGTCTTGCACGTAACGCGCAATGCAGCCAAACCTCGGTGCGCAGTCTAATTCGGAAATGGGGTCTTGGGATGCCGTCGAACGCCGCACCTGCTGGCAAAGCTCTTGAGGCGCTCATCTCGGCCTTGAGACTAGAGCGGCTGGAGGACAACTTGTTTCGCGGCCCGCGGGCCAGCATCGGCTGGCAGCGTGTCTACGGCGGGCAGGTGCTGGGCCAAGCGCTTTCCGCCGCCTGCCAGACCGTTGATGAAAACCGCGCCGTGCATTCCCTGCATGGTTACTTCCTGCTCGCGGGCGATCCAGACCACGACATCATCTATGATGTCGATCGCATTCGCGATGGCGGCAGCTTCACAACCCGGCGGGTCAAGGCGATCCAGCACGGGCAGCCCATCTTCACCATGAGCGCCTCGTTCCAGAAGCACGAGGAGGGCTTTGAGCATCAGGCCACGATGCCGGATGTGCCGCCGCCGGAATCGTTACCCACGGCCGCCGAACTGGTGACGACGCTGGCTGGCGAGCTGCCCGAGAACATGCGGGCCTACTGGCAGCGCGAGAAACCCATCGAAATGCGCATTGTGGATCCTACCCGCTACACCAGCCGCGAAGCACGGCCCGCCACCCAGGCGATCTGGATGCGCGCCAGCGGCAGCGTCCCGCCGGACCCTGTGATGCACGCCGCGCTGCTCGCCTACGCCTCAGACTTCACCCTGCTCGACACCGCGCTCATTCGCCATGGCAAGATGCTGTTCGATCGGGACGTGCAGCTTGCCAGCCTCGACCACGCCATGTGGTTTCACCGGCCCTTCCTGGCCGACGACTGGCTTCTCTATGTCCAAGACAGCCCCTCCGCCTCCGGTGCGCGCGGATTCTGCCGCGGCCTCATTTTCGACCGCGGGGGCCGCCTGATCGCGTCAACCGCCCAGGAGGGCTTGATGCGGCGGCGTGCGACGTCGTTCGAGCTTAAATAATAGGCAAAATTCAAAATCTGCATACTTGTCATGCATGGCGAGGCCGCCTTTGCGCAGGCCACGGTGTAAAGCCGTGCATTAATCGCTTATAAATCAATCTATTGGGCTCTGCCTAGCAAGTTGGCACAGGTCTTGACTCTCTCTTGCGCGGTTACCAGGGGGCCACCCCCGGTTTTTCGTCGCAATACGTGATCCGGCTGATCGCCGGGAAAGGGAGAGGGGGCTTACATGAAGCTCATCACTGCAATCATAAAACCCTTCAAGCTTGAGGAGGTCCGCTCTGCGCTGACCGACCTGGGCCTGCAGGGCATGACGGTTACCGAGGTCAAAGGGTACGGCCGTCAGAAGGGGCACACGGAAATCTATCGCGGTGCCGAATACGCCGTCAGCTTCCTGCCCAAGATCAAGATCGAGGTCGTTGCTCCCTCGGGCCAGGTGGATAAGGCCATCGCGGCCATCCAGCGCGCCGCCAAAACCGGACAGATCGGTGACGGAAAGATCTTCGTCTCCGCCATCGAGCACACCGTTCGCATCCGCACGGGCGAGTCTGACGACGCCGCCCTTTGATCCCACCCTCGACCACATGGTTTGTAAATCAGGGAGCTAACCTATGAAGTTTGGAAACTTGGCGCGCTGTGCGGGGGTCGTGGGGGCCCTGGGTGCGCTTGCTCTGCTCGTAGATCCTGCCCTCGCGCAGGAGGCAGCAGCCGCAGCACCGACGTTGAACTCCGGCGATACGGCCTGGATGCTCGTATCCTCCGTCATTGTCTTGATGATGAGCCTTCCGGGGCTCGCCCTGTTCTACGGCGGCATGGTCCGCAAGAAGAACGTCCTCAATACCTGCATGATGGTGATCGCGCCGGTCTGCCTATTGAGCGTCGTCTGGATGCTGTTCGGCTACTCGCTGGCATTTACCGATGGCGGCGGCCTTCAAGCTTACATCGGCAGCTTCGACAAGGCGATCCTGCATGGCGTGACCAAGGAGAGCCTGCAGGGCACCATCCCTGAATCCTTGTTCGTCTTCTTCCAGATGACCTTCTTTGCCATCACGCCCGCGCTGATCGTCGGCTCGGTTGTCGATCGCATGAAGTTCTCCAGCCTGCTGGTGTTCCTCGTGTTGTGGGGCATCTTCGTCTACCTGCCGGTGTGCCATTGGGTCTGGGGCGGCGGTTTCCTTTCCAAGGACGGCGTTCTCGACTTCGCAGGCGGTACGGTCGTGCACATCAACGCTGGTATTGCCGGCCTCGTCGCCGCGATCATGGTGGGCAAGCGCAAGGGTTATGGCACGGAGAACCTGGCGCCGCATAACCTCACGCTCACCTTCATCGGCGCATCTCTGCTGTGGGTCGGCTGGTATGGCTTCAACGCCGGCTCGGCTGTCGCCGCCAACGAATCCGCAGCCATGGTTGCCTTGGCGACGCAGATCGCAACGGCAGCGGCCGCGCTTTCGTGGATGTTCGTTGAATGGGTCATCCATCGCAAGCCGACCATGCTGGGCGTTGCTTCGGGCGCCATTGCGGGCCTTGTCGCCATCACCCCGGCTTGCGGCTTCGTCGACCCAACCGGCGCCCTGATCATCGGCGCCGTGGCGGGTGCGGTTTGCTACTTCGCCTCGACGGTGGTCAAGCGCCTGCTGGGTTATGACGACAGTCTCGACGTGTTCGGCGTCCACGGTGTCGGCGGTATCGTCGGCGCGGTGCTGACGGGCGTGTTCGCCAAGGAGGCTATCGGCGGTACGGCAGGCCTGCTTGAAGGCAACGCCGCACAGGTCGGCATCCAGATCTACGGCATTCTCGCAACCATCGTGTGGTGTGCGGTGGTCACCTTCGTGATCCTGCTTCTCATCAAGCTGGTCATGGGCCTGCGGGTATCCGAAATAGTCGAAGTCGAAGGCCTCGATTCCGGACTGCACGGCGAAACGGTCCACTAGGCCGTGGATGAACTGCGCGGGCCGCGAGCAAGCGGCCCGCGCATCGTGTCCGCCTTCCTGGCCTACAGGGAACGTGACCAGATCCATTTCCCGAGCACAGGCTTCCCCTACCATAGGTGTGCTCCAACTCCGGCCCGGCCATCCACGTGACGGCCGGGTTTTTTCTTTGCCGCTGCCGGCGGTCTGTTCGTGGGATACATCAGCGAATGACAAGGCGCGTACCGCGGCGCACGCGCGACAGAAGTTGCCGGAAGTCGCATTTGCGCAAGGCGACACAACCCTCCGTCGGCGCAAAATCCTGACCCGCCACATGCAGGAAGATCGCGCTGCCGCGCGCGCGCTCCCGGGGCCGCGTGTTGTAATCGAGTACGACGAGGCAGTCGTACAGGCCGTCATCACGCCATAGCCGCTCGGCACTCGCCGGGTAAGGATGATGCACAGGGCGATTGTAATTCCGGTCCGGCGGGGCATCGCACCAGCCCAAGTCGGGCGTGATGTCCATCAGACGAACTGAACTTGCCAATAGCGTAAATTTATCGCGGCGCCGGTATCCGTAGAGCAGCCGGAACGATCCGCGCGGGGTCGCCCCGTCGCCTTCGCGCTTGCGGCTGGTCATTCCGGCGCGCCCCAACGCACACGGCCAGCGCATTGATCCGAACTCCAACCATCCCCGCTGGGAGCGGCCCGAGAGCGTTCTGACAACGATTTGAGATTTCGCCATATGTCCCTTATTGACAGCAGACGGCATCCACTGAACTTGCCCGAGCGGCAAGGTGAGCCTATTTGAGCGGTCAAACGGATGCTAGGCTCACCGCGTCCGGCCCGGGAAGAACTTGGAGCTTCTATACACATGAGCACGGCACGGCGCATTCTGCTGGTTGACGACGATGAGGATCTGCGCGCTTCCCTCAAAGACCAACTTGCCCTTCACGACGAGTTCGAGGTGTCGGAAACAAACACCGCCACCAAAGGAATGGAGGCTGCCAAGTCCGGCCGCTTCGATCTGGTCGTGTTCGATGTCGGTCTGCCCGACATGGACGGGCGCGAGGCGGTGAAGATGCTGCGCAAAGGCGGCTTCAAGACTCCGATCGTCATGCTGACGGGAAACACGTCGGATGCCGATCAGATCCTCGGGCTCGATGCGGGGGCCAACGACTACGTTTTGAAACCGTTCAAGTTCGCCGTTCTGCTTGCCCGCATTCGCGCGCAGCTTCGCCAGCACGAGCAAAGCGAGGACGCCGTCTTCTCGATCGGGCCCTACACCTTCAAGCCGGCATCCAAGCTGTTGATCGATGCCGCGGGCAACAAGATCCGATTGACCGAGAAAGAAACGTCCATCCTCAAATATCTTTATCGCTCCGGCGAGAGGGTGGTCTCGCGCGAGACGCTGCTGCACGAGGTGTGGGGATATAACGCCGGTGTTACGACGCATACGCTCGAGACCCACATCTACCGCCTGCGCCAGAAGATCGAAAAAGATCCCTCGAATGCCGAGCTCTTGATCACCGAAAGCGGCGGCTACCGGCTCGCTCCCTAAGCGGTGGAAATCGCGTTTTCCCAACTTGTTCCGAGTTTATCCGCATGTGGTCCACAGCGTCGATCCAGGGCCTGGACCATGCCGGCTCGCTGTGCGCATAATTACACGCTGATCAACGGCTGCTTACCGCCGTAGTGCTCGCGCCGTTTGTATCCCTGCCGTGTTTGTCCGGCCCCGGCGTCGCGTACATGCGTACTGACAGCATGTGCCAGTTCTTCTCCAGTGCCTGTCGCGTCCAGTTCCCCAGTTCGTAATTCGATGTGGAGTGTGACCGATGGCCATTGATGCCCTCGTGAAACCGCTTTTGCGCTTGCCGCTGTTTCAGGGTCTAAAGCCTCTGCAACTCACCGAGATCGTGCGCCGCGCGGGGCGGATCATCTATAAGCCGGGCGACATCCTGATCCACGAAGGCCAAGTGGGAGATAGCGCGATCGTCATCGTGACCGGCGAAGCCTTTCGCGTGGAATCCGAGAGTGACGGCATACCCGCCAACACGATTATCGAAGGCTCGATGATCGCGGAACTCGCCATGCTGGTCGAAACCGTGCACAGCGCCACCATCGTCGCGCGCACGCCGATCCGTGCCTTGAAGATTTCACGCGAGGACATGCACGCGCAAATGGCAGAGGACAGGCAGCTCGCCCAATACATGACGAACATCATCACAGAGCGGTTGAGGTCTCTGGTAAGCGAAATCAACGCCATCGACGGCGTGCTCGCCGCGCTTGCCGACACCGGGACGAAAGGTCGCGATATTGCCACTCCCTGGGCGCCGGCAAATCCCTCACAAGGGGTGTCCCTCTCGGTGCATTGAGAGGGGTCTCACCTCAAATCACGACTCATTTGGCAAGCAGCCCACAAAACGAAGCGCCCAGTCCCGGGGGGAGGGACTGGGCGCGATTTGCGCTTGACGCGCTCGGTACCGGGAGGGAAGCCGGTACCAGAGGTGACGTCTTCGGCTAGACGGGGGGCACTACCGAATACAGGGTGACGTCACCTGCATGACCAACACTTAAGCGCAACTGTGGACTTTTCACAGGGGGTGGCGCACTTCTTCACAAAAATGTGAACGACCGCTCCAAGTTATCCCCAAATCCGGTATTGCGCCGCGTCAAATCAGCCACATCCCCCTACATCGATTCGTACATATCACTCCAGGTTACTGCAATCCGGGCTTCCGACCAAGCATCTGAATTTTAAAGAGATTTTTATCAAGCTCGTCGCCGGTGCTGAGCTGAGAGATCTCGATACGCGTGTCCAGCCCCTGAGCGTCCGTGGTAACCCATTCTTTCAGTTCAAGACTCGGTTTGGTCGACAGGAATAATTTGATGCGGCCCGGCGAGTCCGGGCTCTTGTCTTGAATCGCCAGCACGATCAGGTCGTCGGCCTGTTGGACTTCGACGATCTTGGCGTCGCGCAGCAGATCGACGTCCTTGCGCAATAACAAGCGGAAGGGTGTCTGATCGAGAGCAACGCGATCCTCGTTGTTGAGGTCGAGATCCTGGATAGCCAAGTACTCGCCATCGGACACGATGATCTGCCTGGATGGCGGCGAATAATCGAAACGGAAGCGGCCCGGACGCAGCACGAAGAACTTGCCTTTCATGCGCTTGTTGTCAGCACCCGTTTGGATGAAGGCGCCCTTCAAGCTCTTGAGATCGCTGAAATACTTGCTTACGATCTTGACGACCTCGGTCTGCCTCTCGTCGAGTGTGATGCCTTGGGCATTCTTTTCCGCTTGCCAGCCGTCA
Source organism: uncultured Hyphomicrobium sp. (assembly GCA_964587445.1). Lineage (GTDB taxonomy): Bacteria > Pseudomonadota > Alphaproteobacteria > Rhizobiales > Hyphomicrobiaceae > Hyphomicrobium_B. The sequence continues at coordinate 431,795 of CAZPLQ010000003.1, read as the reverse complement.
ACAGCGGCCTGGGGAGCAGCAACGGGCTTTGCATCCTCGGCAGCAGGCACGCTGGCGGCCTGCGCAAGGAGCGCAAACGCCATGACCACGGATGTGAGAATAGGCTTCATCGATCCCCCAATGAGCGCGTGTTTTGGTCGAGTCATTCAAATCCCATCTGCCAGCCAACGATGTCGGCGAACATTGCGACGACACAGAGGCAAAGCGGCCGTGAAGCTGAGCAAATACGGGATGAAAGACAGCCTCGCAAGCGTTGCGCGGAGATCTGATCCACACCAGCCACAGGCGGCGTGTCACAGCCGTTTTCAGGCTGCGTCGACGTTGCCTCCAGGGCCGGCCAATATCTCTCGCTTGCCGGTTGGGCTTGCGGGCGAGACGAGGCCCTCGTGTTCCATGCGCTCGATGAGGCCAGCAGCGCGGTTGTAACCGATGCCAAGCCGGCGCTGGAGATAGCTGATCGTCGGCTTGCGGTCGCGCATCACGATGGCAACGGCGCGATCATAAAGATCGGACTCGCTGACCTCGCGCTCCGACGCGCCACCGCCGCCTGCCGCATCAGTCTCCGGCACGTCGAGCAGACCCTCGATATATTGCGCCGGACCCTGCTCGCGTAGCGCTGCAGCCACCGCTTCGACTTCCTCGTCGGCCACGAACGCGCCGTGGACGCGCACGATCTGGCCCGAGCCGCTGGAATAGAGCATGTCGCCTTGGCCGAGCAGTTGCTCTGCGCCCTGTTCGTTCAGGATCGTGCGGCTGTCGATTTTGCTCGTGACCTTGAAGGAAATCCGGGTGGGGAAGTTTGCCTTGATCGTGCCGGTGATGACGTCCACCGATGGACGCTGCGTCGCCATGATGAGATGGATACCGGCCGCGCGCGCCATCTGCGCAAGACGCTGCACGGCCCCTTCGACTTCCTTGCCGGCCACGACCATCAGATCGGCGAACTCATCGACGACGATGACGATATGCGGCATCGGCTCGAGATTCATCTTCTGCTTTTCGAACACCGCCTGGCCGGTCTTGTCAAAACCGGTCTGCACGGTGCGCGCCAGCATCTCGCCGCGCTTCATCGCGTTGCGCACGCGGTTGTTGAAGACGTCGATGTTGCGCACCGCCAGCGTCGCCATGCGCTTGTAGCGTTCTTCCATCTCGCGCACGGCCCAATTGAGCGCAACGATCGCCTTGTGCGGATCCGTGACGACGGGGGTCAATAGATGCGGAATGCCGTTGTAGACCGACAGCTCCAGCATCTTGGGATCGATCATCAGGAAACGGCACTCGTTTGGCGAAAGCCGGTAGAGCAGCGACAGGATGAAAGCGTTGACGCCGACCGATTTGCCAGAACCGGTGGTGCCCGCAACAAGCAAATGCGGCATGCGCGCAAGATCCGCGACAACGGGATCACCCGAGATCGATTTGCCCAGCGTCAGCGGCAAGGCCGCATCCGATGCCTTGTAGGCTTCCGAGTCCAGCATCTCGCGCAGCAGCACCGGCTCGCGGCGCATGTTGGGGAGTTCAAGTCCGATGGCGTTTCGCCCCGGCACGACGGCTGCGCGCACGCTGATGACGCTCATGGAGCGCGCAATATCGTCGGCCAGACCGATGACGCGCGACGACTTGGTGCCGCGCGCAGGTTCCAGCTCATAGAGCGTGACGACGGGACCAGGACGAATATCCTTCACTTCACCTTTCACGCCGAAGTCGTTGAGCACGTCCTCCAGCAGCCGCGCGTTCCCGCGCATGACGGTCTGCGTCAGCTCGGGACCGGGGCGCGCCGCCGTGGGCCGCTTCAGCAGATTGAGTGAGGGCCGCTTCCATTGGCGCTGACGCGGCTCGGCCGGGGGCTTCAATATGGCAGGGATCTTCAGTTTGCTTACAGGCGCCACCGGCGCCGCCTCCGCCTCCAGGCCGGGATCGGGCGCGATGGACGGGGATGCGACCGGCTTGGGCGCGAAGCGCTCAGCGATTTTCTGGCTCTCGGCATCGGTGCTGTCGTCAAAATCCGCGCCGCGGAATTCCTCAGCGCCGATTCGATTGGGTGCCGGAGGAAGACCAGCAGGTGTAAATTGCGCCGCGTCGCGATGCATCGGGGAGGCCCCCGGAGGCGCAGACATTTGCTGTGCGCCGATGATCCCCTTCGAGACCAGCATTCTGATTTGTTCTTGCTGCTGTTGCACGCAATTGGCGAGTTGACCGATCGCTTGCGCGAACTGCGGCACACCGCCGTCGCCGGGCCAGGCGGCCGGCGGCTCCGGCGCACGCACGAAATCCTCCTGTGGGTAGGGCAGGGCAAGCTCCTCGTCATCGAACCCGTGGTGAGTCTCAGCGGTGCCCGGGGCGGGCACAGCACGCGCGCGGGCATGCGCGCGCGAGCGCCAGCCCTTCAGCCATTGAGTGCCGCGATCGACCGCCTCGTTGCTTGCGTTCTGCAACGTGCGCTCCGCCCAGATACCTTTGATCCAGCTTTCCAGATCGAAGCCGGTGCTTTTCGCAAACAGCACGATGGCGCAAATGTTGAGCAGCAGCGCGGCAGCCAGATCGGCGCGGTCCTTGTTGACGAGTTCGAACAGATTGGCGGCAAGCGAGAACACGCCATCGCCGATGGCGCCGCCGAGATTGTGATTGAGCGGCCAGCCTGGGAAGACCGGATAGGACGACAGCGCGCCCGCGAGGGCGAGAACGGCGATCGGGTAATAGCCAACCTTGCTGCGCCCCATGGCGAGCTGGCCGCGCGTCAGCATCTCGGCGCCCCACAACATCAAAGGCAGCAGCGCCAGCACGGCAGCCAGGCCGAACGTCTGCAGCAAAAGATCGGAGACGACAGCGCCAAGGCCGCCCAGCATATTGCGCGGGCTGGCGGCAGTCGCATGCGTCAGGCTCGGATCGTTGATCGACCACGAAGCGAGCGAGGCCCACGCAAGCGCAGTGGCTCCCAGGAGCGCTACGCCACCCGAGAAGCCCAGCAGGCCTAAAAGCCTGTCCTCCACCGACTGCGGAAGCAGCCGCTGAGGATCGTTGCCACGTGTATCCAGCGACATTACCGCGAATGATCCGCTACGCGAGAACTTCAACCATCCGTTCGAGCGCTTCCCGGATCGTCGCGGGGTCCTGCACCAAGGCCAGGCGAACATAGGTGACGCCCGGATTGGTGCCGTCACGCCCGCTCTGGGCCAGAAAGCTACCGGGTATGACCTTGACGCCCTTGTGTTTCCATAAGGTTACCGCCGCATCACTACCGGAGCCGAATTGGCTCATATCGAGCCAAAGGCAGAAGCCGCCCGCAGGCCGGAAATAGCCATAGCGCCCCGCCAGCAGATCATCCGCGATGGCGAACTTCTCGCGGTAGGCGGCGCGTGACCGCTCAACGTGTGCCTCGTCCGCCCACGCGGCGGCAGAGGCGTGTTGGACGGGTCCCGGCACCTGCGGCGCGCACATATTGCGCACCTCGCCATAGGTTTCGATAAAGGCCGGGTCGCCCGCACAGAAACCCGAGCGCAGGCCCGGCAGGTTGGAGCGCTTGGAGAGCGAATTGAAGACGACGAGGTTCTTGAACCGCTCAGGCGTCGCAGATGCAACCTCAAGTCCCCCGGTGGGCGGCGTATCCGTGTAGATCTCGGAGTAGCATTCGTCGAGAAACAGCATGAAGTCGTGCGCGCGCGAGAGCGAGAGCGCTTTCAGGATGTAGGTTCGCGACGCCACCGCCCCTTGCGGATTGGCCGGCGAACAGATGAACAGCGCCACGGTGCGCGCCATCAGCTCCACATCACGCGCGATCTCATCGAGATCGGGAAGGAACCCTGTCTCAGCCGTGGCGTTGAGGAACACCGGCTCCGCCCCAACCCCGAGCGCGCCGCCCAGGTAGGCGGAGTAATAGGGGTTGCACATCAAAATCGCAGGCTTGCCCTTCACCTGCTTGCGTCCGGCGGCGGGAAGGCAGGCGAAGAACAAACCCTCGCGCGAGCCGTTGAGTGCGAGAATCTCGGACGCCGGATCAACACAGCCTGCAATCGCATACCGTCGCGACAGCCATGCCGAGATCGACGCTTTCAGCGCATCGCTTCCGCGAATGGGCGGATACTTTCCATAGAGTGCCGCCGCCTCGTCGAGCTTTGCCACGATGAAGCCGGGCATCGCCTCGCGCGGCTCGCCGATGGTGAGTTCGATAGGCCGCTCATGTCCAGCCGGCACGTCAGCGAGCAACCGGCGCAATTGCGTGAACGGCGAGATCACCTTGCCAGCTGTCAGGTCGTGGAGGGTAAGGGTGGACATGGCATCGGCTCAACGGCTGCTTTTGGCGCCGTATAAAGCGGCCTGGAGCGACGCTGTCAAACGACGCCACGTAAGTCAGTCCGGCAGATGGGTCACCGCTTCGATGTTGTGGCCGTCGGGGTCGAGGACGAAGGCGCCGTAGTAGTTGGCGTGATAGTGCGGACGCAGGCCCGGCGGGCCATTATCCCTGGCACCTGCTGCAATCGCGGCGTTGTAGAACGCAACCACCTCCTCGCGATTGGCGGCGGCAAAGGCAACGTGCAGACGTCCCTTCAAGGCTTCGCCGGTACCGATCCAGAATTGCGGGCGGGCGCGGCCGAACCCGGCATAGCCGTCCTTGCCGTCTTCCGACAGTTGAAACTCCTTCAGCAGCGCGACGCCGAGTGCCGGCAATACGGCCTGGTAGAACGCCACCGACCTTGCATAATCGGTGACGGGAAAGCCCACGTGGTCGAGAATATCCTGCACGATGGTCTCCCTTGCCTGGATTGGGCCGATACGAGGAACCCATCTTTCTTCAGACAAGGAAGGCCGTCAAATCCCCGGCGGCAAAAGCCTTGAACGAGTTGTTCTCCCGGCCAAGCGAGCCCGGGTAAGCGCCGGCCCGGGACCCAGCTCATTTTCTTATCGGACGGAAAGAGGATGTCGCAAAGCGACAGGTGAGGGACCGTCAGCATGAGCCGCTGATTGCGCCAGCCCCCTCATCCGCCCCTTCGGGGCACCTTCTCCCCTGGGAGAAGGACGTGATCCCATGAGATCTCAACCAACTATGACGCATAAGTGCGAAGCGTCCCAAACCGCGCCGCGCACGAGCATCCGCAAGCACGCTGAACGAGACCGATCCGTTACCTCACCGAATTCGTCATCCCCGCGTCAGGCGGGGATCTGCCCAAGCCGCGATGTGAACAAATGTTTGAAGCCTGGACGGATTCCGGCCTTCGCCAGGATGACGGTCTGTGAGCGGCAGGAGCCGTCCGGCCAACTCATTGGAGGACCAAGGCACCAAGCATCTGTGCGAAGCGCGAAAATTGAACTGCAGCATCACGCCAGGCTCGCCTGGATCCCGGCGCTCGCTGCGCTCGGCCGGAAGACAAGCAGCCAAGCCTAGCTACACGCGCCGCTCGACCATAAGCTTCTTCAATTCCGCGATGGCCTTGGCGGGCGACAGCCCCTTGGGACAGGCCTTGGCGCAGTTCATGATGGTGTGGCAGCGATAAAGCCGGAAGGGATCTTCAAGATTGTCGAGCCGCTCGCCGGTTGCCTCGTCGCGGCTGTCGATCACCCAGCGGTACGCCTGCAAAAGCACGGCCGGGCCGAGGTAGCGGTCCGAGTTCCACCAGTAGCTCGGGCACGACGTCGAGCAGCAGGCGCATAGAATGCACTCGTAGAGGCCGTCGAGCTTTTCGCGGTCCTCGCGGCTCTGCTTCCACTCCTTGGGCGGCGTGGCGGTATCGGTCTTGAGCCACGGCTCGATGGAGCGGTGCTGGGCATAGAAGTTCGTCATGTCGGGCACGAGGTCCTTCACGACTTCCATGTGCGGCAAGGGATAGATCTTGACCGCGCCCTTCACGTCATCGCAGCCCTTGAGGCAGGCAAGCGTGTTGGTGCCGTCGATGTTCATCGCGCACGAGCCGCAGATGCCCTCGCGGCATGACCGGCGGAAGGTGAGCGTCGGATCGATCTCGTTCTTGATCTTGATGAGCGCATCGAGAACCATGGGACCGCACTGATCCTGGTTCACCCAGTAGCTATCGATGCGCGGGTTGGCGCTTTCGTCCGGGTTCCAGCGGTAGACCTGATACTCTTTCCAGTCGCCTTCGCCCTCGGGCTTGTTCCAAGTCTTGCCGGTCGAATAGGTGGAATTCTTGGGAAGCGTGAGCTGGACCATCGAAGCGGCCTTCCTTAACAAATCATGACGTGCCTATCCCCAAAGAACCGGCTTCACCCCCACCTGTCAACGCCTCCCATGGTGGCAGCTCTGCGGTTCTTTGGCGCTTATTTTTCAGGCGGTTTTTGATATTTGCGCAGTTCACGCACGAGGGCGGTTAGACGTTCGGCTACCTCCGCGCCGGTGTCGACCGCCGCCCGGAGCGTCACCCGATCCTGAATGATCTTGTTCAGGCGCTCCTGTTGCTCGCCAAAGCCGAAAAACACGTCCTCAGGGGCTTCGATCTCGCCATCTTCGATGGCGGTCATCACGTCGAAGGCGTTCTGGGCGGCCAATACGAGCATGGAAGCTATGTCGTTCATGAGTTGCAGATAGAGCTTCTGCGCATCCGCCCGGATCCGCGTGCCGTGAACCCCGAACTTCAAGGGTGCGGAGGCCTGGGCTCCTTCGCCCGCGAACACGCGCGGGTGACGCTGAAACCGGCGAAAAATCTCCGACAGTCCCAGGCAGCACGTTTCCAGATCCCGGAGCGAAGCGCCAGTCTTGCGCTTGGTACGCGTTCGCGTGGCTGTCTTCTCCTGTCCCGACCAGTGAATGGCCGCGATGGAGGCAACGGCACCGAGCGCCGCCAGCGCGGGCAGCACGGCAGCAAAAGGGTCCGGCGGCATCCGCGTATCGGCATCGTCATGTTCGGCTTGGGCTTTCCCGGCCACTAGGCCCCCCTGGATTGGCAATCGACCCCGGTACTCTAGAGCCGATCCGTCGTTGATGGTATCGCGGAACGGCTCTAGGCTTTTGTTTGTAGTGCTCCTTGCTGGAAAAACTGGTTCCCACTTTTCCCCGTCCTTGCGGCGATGACAAGGAGCGTAGGTGGCAGGGAGAACAGGGTGGGCGGGCAGGCGCCGCAGAATCTCATGGCACGAGCACGAGCGCGCCGGTAACCAGACCCGACCTCAACCGATCAAGCGCAACGTTGGCCTCCTCGAGGGGCAAGGCTTCGGCATGCATCTCAATTGGCGTTCTTGCGGCGATGGCAAGAAAATCGATGGCATCCTGCCGGGTCAGATTGGCGACGGAGTGAAGGCGCCGCTCCCCCCAGAGGATCTCATACGGCATTGCCGGAATATCGCTCATGTGAATACCGCCCAGAACCACCGTGCCGCCCTTCTCCACCGCGCGCAGCGCCTGGGGCACAAGAGGGCCGACCGGAGCGAAGATGATCGCGGCTTCCAGCAATTGAGGTGCCTGCTCATCCGAGCCACCCGCCCATGTCGCGCCCAGCCGTCGCGCAAAGCGTTGCGCCGCAATGTCACCGGGGCGGGTGAAGGCGAACACCTCGCGCCCTTGATGGACTGCAACCTGCGCGATGATGTGCGCCGCCGCGCCAAAGCCGTAGATCCCAAGACGCTTCGCCTCGCCCGCGAATTTCAGCGAGCGGTAGCCGATCAATCCGGCGCAGAGCAAGGGTGCCGCTTCGACGTCGGAAAGCGCCGTTGTCAACGTGAAGCAATATTCCGCCGAGGCGAGCGCATAGTCCGCATAGCCGCCGTCGAGGGTATAGCCCGTGAAGCGCGCATCATCGCACAGGTTCTCCCGCCCGCTCCGGCAGAAACGGCACGAATGGCAGGTTCCGCCGAGCCACGGGATGCCCACCCGATCGCCGAGCTTCAAGGTCTGCACGCCAGAGCCGAGCGCGGCGACATAGCCGACGATCTCGTGTCCTGGAACAATGGGCAGCTTCGGCTTATCCAGTTCGCCGTCGACGACGTGCAGATCGGTCCGGCACACGCCGCATGCTGCGACTTTCACGAGCACCTGTCCTGGGCCTGGGACCGGAATGTCAGTTTCGATACACTTCAGCGAGGTACCGGGCCGTTCCAGGATCATGGCCTTCATGTGTGAAAACTCTAGCGCCGATGAGCTGTTGTCGCTGGTTGGCTATTAGTGGCACTGGATGTGATTTGAAACCACCAAGTCTCTCGATTCATCACCCTGGCAACAGCGGCGCCCAGTGGCGGCCTTCCCACCCGAAAAACTGTAACCCTGTTTCACTTAATCGAACCGTTTCCGCAGCCTCTCGCGCAATCGTGAGCCTGCGCGCATGAATCGTGAGGCAAGCAGTTGATGTCAATCAATCAGCGGTCCTCCTTCCAGATCATACTCCGCATCAATCAAAGCAGCCGCCCGACGGCGAGACGGCTCAATTCAAGACTTGCATGGCTGGAGGAACCGAACTCATGAACGAGCACGTCCGTACGATCGTCACGACCCACGCGCCATGGTCGAAGGAAGACTTTGAAGCTCAGATCCGCGCTATCGGCCCGGCGCGCTACCACGACCTCCATCCCTTCCATAAGATGCTCCACGGCGGAAAGCTCAACAAGGGTCAGGTGGCCGCCTGGGCGCTCAACCGCTACTGCTATCAGGAGGCCGTGCCACGCAAGGACGCAGCCTTCATGAGCCGCACGCATGATCGCGAACTGCGCCGCGAATGGATCCACCGCATCCACGATCATGATGGCCTGCCGCCGGAAGAACTTGGCGGCCTGGAGCGCTGGCTCGTTCTCACCGATGCCCTCGGTCTCGATCGCGTCTATGTGCAGAGCATGGAAGGCGCGCTGCCCGCCACGCGATACGCCTGCGAGGCCTACGTTCGCTTCGTCGTCGAGCAACCGCTGGTGGCTGCCGCAGCGTCGTCACTGACCGAGCTGTTTGCACCCTCCATCCACCGCGAGCGCATCTCTGGGATGCTGGCCAACTACGACTTCGTGAACGACAATGTCATGGCCTACTTCAAGCGCCGGCTGACACAGGCCCCGCGCGATTCAAACTTCACGCTGGGGTTCATCAAGGAGCACGCCCGCACGCGTGAGATGCAGGAGGCCTGCGTCGCTGCCGTCAAGTTCAAGACGGATATGCTGTGGGCCCAGCTTGATGCGCTCTATCTCGCCTACGTCGTCGGGATGATCCCGCCCGGCGCCTACAATCCCGACGAAAAGTCGGCCTGAGAACGGAAAACCAAATGATGGAAGAGATTGCAACGGGCGGCATGGTAACCACGGTGGCTGAACCTGCTTCGGCCACTCAATCGGAAACGGCCTGCGCGCGGGCGCCGATGGGGCTGCTCGCGGAGTTGACGCATCGCTGCCCGCTGCAATGCCCCTACTGTTCCAATCCATTGGAATTGACACGGGTCAGCCAGGAACTGACGACGGCACAGTGGCAGGATGTCATGCGTCAAGCCGGTGAAATCGGCGTCCTGCAGCTTCATCTCTCGGGCGGCGAGCCCTGTGTGCGGCAGGATCTCGAACAGATCCTGGAGGCGGCCGTCAAAGCCGGCCTCTACACGAATCTCATCACCTCCGGCGTTACGCTGACGCGCGACCGGCTCGAAAAACTGGCCAAGCTTGGGCTCGACCACGTTCAGCTCTCGATCCAGGACGTGGACCCCGCGAACGCGGAGCGAATTTCCGCCTACAAAGGCGGTGCCGCGAAGAAGCACGAGGTGGCGAAGTGGGTGCGCGAGATCGGCCTGCCGCTCACGCTCAATGCCGTCGTGCATCGCCACAACATCGAGAGCCTTCCGGCCATCATCGACTATGCGGTCGAAATGGGCGCGGGCCGGCTCGAGGTGGCGCATACGCAATATTATGCCTGGGCGCTGAAAAATCGCGCCGCGTTGATCCCGACGCGCGAACAGTTCTTGAAGACGGTGAAATACGTCGACGAGGCCCGCGAACGCCTGAAAGGCGTGCTGGTGTTTGACTTCGTGGTCCACGATCACTATGCGATCCGCCCGAAGCCGTGCATGGGCGGCTGGGGCAAGAACCTGGTGACGATCACACCGTCGGGCAAAGTCCTGCCGTGTCATGCGGCCGAAACGATCACATGGCTGAAACACGACAACATCAAGGACCGGCCTTTAAGCGATATCTGGCTCAACGGCGCGGGGTTCAACGCGTATCGCGGCACGAGCTGGATGAAGGAGCCGTGCCGCTCGTGCGAGCGCCGCGAGATCGACTGGGGCGGCTGCCGCTGTCAGGCGCTCGCCATGACCGGCGATGCAGCCAATACCGACCCAACGTGCGAGAAGTCCATCCATCACGCCGCCTTCAAGGCAATTGCCGAGCAGGAGGCCTATGCCCCCTCTCCGAATTTCATTTACCGGCGCATGGGTGGTGCAGCGACGACGGAGTGAAGCGCTGCCAACGACGTATTTGATGAGACAGCCTGAGCCTTCCTCCGGGCGTGACAAACGCGCCCACCGCTACCGATGTTCTGGCACCAATGTCTTAACGCAGTTTTCCCTGCACACGCTTGACCTGCCTTGAGATCTTTGGCCTTGATCAGGTCCGGTCAAGCGTCGGGCTGCGCCGACCGGCAAACCACGGGCAGTAACGTTTCTCCTGCGCCGATACGCGCGGCCATATCATCTCAATCTCGATCGTCTCAAGGATGCATCGCCTTTGGCACCTGCTCTCAACACGCCGTCCGACGCACTGATCGCCCGTTTCACCGAGATCGTCGGGGAGCAAAACGCGTTGCGCCGGCCTGAGGATCAGGTGGCCTATCTCAAGGAGTGGCGCGATCTCTACACGGGCAAGACCCCTGTCGTGCTTCGCCCTGGCTCGACGGCAGAGGTTTCGCGCATTCTTGCACTGGCAAACGAGGCGCGCATCGCCATCGTACCGCAGGCCGGAAACACGGGACTGGTGGGTGGCCAGATTCCTGTCGAATCCGGCAGCGAGATCGTGCTGAGCCTGTCGCGGCTCAATAAGGTGCGCGCGCTCGATGCGGAAGGCGGCACGCTGGTGCTGGACTCAGGGGTGACCCTTGCCGAAACACAACGGATCGCAGCAGACGCGGGATGGCTGTTTCCCCTGAGTCTCGCCTCCGAAGGCAGCTGCCAGATCGGCGGGGTCCTTGCAACCAACGCAGGCGGTGTCGCCGTGCTCAGTTATGGCAATGCCCGCGCGCTCGCGCTTGGCCTGGAAGTTGTACTGGCCAATGGCGAGATCTGGGATGGGCTGCGCACGCTGAAGAAAGACAACACCGGCTATGATCTGCGCGATCTTTTCATCGGTTCCGAGGGCACGCTCGGCGTCATCACCGCAGCGGCGTTGAAGCTCTCGCCTGCACCTGCGGAAAAGGCCACGGCGCTCGTTGCCGTTTCCTCACCCAAAGACGCCCTGGCGTTGTTGCGGCTTGCACAAGCCCAGGTTCATTCCAGTCTCACCGCCTTTGAGTTCTGGTCGCGGCTTGCGATGCAGTTCGCGCTCGATTTTCTTTCCGGCACGCGCGATCCGTTCGCCAACGCACATCCGTGGTACGTGCTCATTGAGATTTCGAGCGGCGAGACGGGGGGACGCGCGACCGCTCAGATGGAAGACCTGCTCGTCAAGGCGAGCGAAGAGGACCTTCTATGCGACGCGGTGATTGCCGCCTCCATCCAGCATGCGCGCGATCTCTGGCGGTTACGCGAAAGCCTGTCGGAGGCGCAAAAACCCGCGGGCGGCAGCATCAAGCACGACATCTCGGTGCCTGTGGCGCGCATTCCCGAATTCCTGGAGCGTGCCAGTGGCGTGGTCGAGGGCGTTTGCCCAGGCGCACGGCCTGTCCCCTTCGGTCACTTCGGAGACGGCAATATCCACTACAACGTCACACAACCGGCCGGTATGGCGCGCGAGGCCTATATCGCGCTGTGGCACGATATGTCCTACGCGGTGCATGCCCTGGTCGCCAGCATGGGCGGGTCGATCTCCGCCGAACACGGCATCGGGCGGCTGAAGCGCGACGAGCTGCCGTTGCGAAAAAGCAGTATCGAGATGAGCTTGATGCGCGCCATAAAGCAGGCGTTCGACCCCAACGGCATTTTGAGCCCGGGCCGCGTCGTCTAGGGGCTGTCCCTGCCGACGTTTTTAAAACTTAAGTGCATGGCCCTTAAGGAGGATTGACCTCGGCATGGTCTTGGGCTCAACGAGAGCGCATACTTTTCCGCACTGCATCAAATTCGGCGGCCGGGACTCATGACCAAGATTCGCAATCCTTCGCTCCCCAAGGAGCGCATGAAGATTCTTCTGCTCGAGGGCATTTCAGAAACCGCGGTCGCGGCCTTCACATCGGCGGGTTACGCCAACGTGGTGCGCCTCACCAAGGCGCTCGACGGCCAGGAGTTGATCGATGCGCTGCAGGACGTGCGTATCCTGGGTATCCGCTCGCGCACGCAGCTCACCTCAAACGTCATCGAACGCACGGACCGGCTCATCGCCGTCGGCTGCTTTTCAGTCGGCACCAATCAGGTCGATCTTGCCGCGACCAACGCCAAGGCCGTCCCCGTCTTCAACGCGCCGTTCTCCAACACGCGTTCGGTTGCGGAACTCACGATCGCCGAGATCGTCATGCTGTTCCGCCGGATCTTTCCTCGCTCCGTTGGCGCGCACGCCGGAGGCTGGGACAAGAGCGCGGCCGGCGCGCATGAAATACGCGGCAAGATCTTGGGCATTGTCGGGCTCGGCAACATCGGCAGTCAGCTTGCCGTCTTGGCTGAAGCCTTGGGGATGCGCGTGATCTACTACGATCTGTCCGACAAGCTGCGGCACGGCAACGTCGAACCGTCCGAATCGCTCAACTCGTTGCTGGCGCGCTCGGATGTCGTCTCGCTGCACGTGCCCGAAACGCCCGAGACGCAGAACATGATCCGCGGCGATGAGATCGCGCTGATGAAGCCCGGCGCCTTCCTCATCAACAACGCCCGCGGCACGGTCGTCGATCTCGATGCGCTCGCGCAAGCCCTGCGCGAAAACCGGCTCGGGGGCGCGGCTATCGACGTGTTCCCCAAAGAGCCGTCATCGAATAACGAGAAGTTTCAATCGCCGCTACAGAGCCTGCCGAACGTGATCTTGACCCCCCACATCGGCGGCTCCACCGAGGAGGCTCAAGAGAACATCGGTGCGGAAGTTGCGCGCAAGCTCGTCGATTATTGTGACGTTGGCTCGACGCATGGCGCGGTGAACTTCCCTCAGGTGCAGCTTCCCACACGGCCCAACGGTACGCGGTTCATTCAGATGCACCACAACATTCCCGGTGAGCTGCGTCGCCTGAACGATGTCTTCGCACGCCATAACGTCAATATTGCCACGCAGTTCCTGCAGACTGACGCGAAGATCGGCTACGTCGTTATCGACGCCGACGGCATGGTTCCCGAAGCGGAGGCCATCCTCGAAGAAATTCGCGATCTGCCGGGCACCATTCGCGCCCGTATCCTCAATCCTTTGCACAGTTGACGCTGTGCGGGTTGGAGCCTCAGCCCAGCAGATAGTCCGCCACGGCCGAAAGCGAGGGACCGTCGATGAAATGGTCCGCACCCGCAACGACTACTTGGCGGCGGGCAACACCGCCGAAACCGATGACCCTGGCGCCCCCCTCCCGCGCAGCCACGTCCGTCACCCCGTCGCCAACAACAACGAGGCTGCCATGCCGCGCCACCAGGCGCGCTGCGATTTGCGCCTTGCCGTTTGAACGCGTCAAAGGCGAGGCCGTCTCGAAACCGGCATAGTGTCCCTCCTCATCGTGATAGACGGCGACCGCGTGGACGCGATCCTCAGGTACGCCGAGCTTGCCGGCCAAGTGCACCACGGGCGCCCGCAGCCCCCCGCTGACGACATAGACCGCGGCACCGCTTGCCGACAGCCGCCCGATGGCCTGCAAGGCCCCCTCCACGATCGTTTCGGCGTAGCGCTGGCCGAGCCAGGAAACATCCTGGCGGTTGGGACGCAGGATCTCCATGCGCCGGGCATAGACCTCTTCCAGGGTCATGCGGCCGTCCATGGCGGCCTGCGTCAACGGCACGATCTGGTGCGCACGGCCAACGCGCACGGCCAGTTCATCGATGCCTTCGAGCCTGGAGAGCGTGCTATCACAATCAAAGGCGACGGCGGCGGGTGATTCGTGTCGGACAGTCACAGATCGGATTCCTCGTCGTTGAGCGCTGACTTAGAAAGCCGCGTGCCGCGCTGTCAATTCGCCTTTGCGGGCGTACGTAACCGGCAGGCTGGACTTTGTTAACGAAGCCTTAACCCTTCGCTCGCGATGGTTTTGCGGGCACATCACGCCGCACATGGGCGGCAAGGGCTGATCATGGCGCAAACGCTGGATGATATCCTTCGCTCGGATGCAGAGCTTGCGCTCGGGGACGACCTCAAGATGGCCGTGGAGTCCTGGCTTGCGCATTTAAGGCACGAGCGCGGCGCCTGCGATAACACGCGCGAGGCGTATGCCCGCGACGTGCGCCAGTTCCTTGCCTTTCTCAAAGATCACTTACAGCACACGCCTTGCCTGGGCGACCTCGGCCGCCTCGATGCCAAGACCGTGCGCGCGTTCCTCGCCGCGCGCCGCAAGGAAGGCGCCGTTTCGCGGTCGCTCTCGCGTACGCTGTCGGCGCTGCGCATGTTCTTCCGCTGGCTCGAAGCGCAAGATACCCTGAAAAACCGGACGATTTCACGGATCGCTCTGCCGAAGGTTCCCCATGGCGTGCCCAAGCCACTCAATGTCCAGACGGCCGCAAAAGTCGTCGGTGCGTCTGAGGCCGAGCCGGCGGACGGCTGGATCGCCGCGCGCGACCAGGCCGTCATGATGCTGCTCTATGGATGCGGCTTGCGCATCAGCGAGGCCTTGGGCCTGACCGCCCGCCAGGCACCCATTGACGGGCGCGACGTCATGATGATCAAGGGCAAGGGCGGACGCGAGCGCATGGTCCCCGCGTTGCCCATCGTCAGCGAGGCGATCACCCGCTACGTCGCCATGTGCCCCTATCCCATCAATCCCGACGGCCCTCTCTTTTTAGGCGCGCGCGGCGGCCCGCTGTCGCCCCGGCTGATCCAGCTTGCCATGGCACGCATGCGCGCCGGATTGAATCTGCCGGATACGGCAACGCCCCACGCCTTGCGCCATTCGTTCGCCACCCATCTTCTTTCAGCGGGGGCCGATCTGCGCCAGATTCAGGAATTGCTCGGCCACGCGTCCTTGTCGACCACCCAGATTTACACCGAGGTCGACACCAAGCGTTTACTGAGTGTTTACGACAACGCGCACCCGCGTTCTGGCCGTGCCTGATTGCTGCTAGAATTGGGCTCCAAGCTCTCAGCAGACCAAGATGGCCGCGCCCCAAGAGCACGAACCGCAAAAGGATCGCCCGCCCATGCGTAAGCTTCGCAACGCCGCCGTTGTCCTGGTGCTCGCCCTCACGGCCCCCGCACAGGCGAACCCTGAAGCCGAAGCTGTCACCTGCAAGGGCGCCCACATGCTTGCCGAGCTCGGCGCCTCCAACCCCACGGCACTTAAGAAATTGCGCCAGCAGGCCGCGGCACTGGAAAATACCCAAGCGCTGCTCTGGAAGATCGAGAAGCCCGGCGTCGCACCCTCCTACCTGTTCGGCACCATGCATCTGAGCGATTCGCGGATCACGGCGCTGAGCCCGGCGGTCGAGGCCGCATTCGCGCAGTCCAAATCGCTTGCTCTGGAGGTCGGAGATCTTTCGCCCGACGCCCTGACGGCCGCCATCGCGACCTCGGGCGCCGATCTCGTCTACACCGACGGCACAAACCTTGCGCAGAAGCTGTCCAAGGAGGAGTTCGACAAGGTCAAGGCGGTCGTCGCCGCATCCGGCATGCCCGCCGAATTTGCCGGAATGCTCAAGCCCTGGCTGGTCGGCACGTTGCTGGCGGTCTCAGACTGCGAACGCCGTCAGGTCGCCTCCGGCACCAAAGTTCTCGACATGCAATTGGCGGATAAAGCCCAGGCGGCTGGCATTCCGGTGACGGGATTGGAGACCATCAACCAGCAACTCGCCGCACTTTCCAGCGTACCCGAGAATGAGCAGATCCAGATGCTGCGCGTCAGCCTCAAGAACGCCGACCGCACCGACGATCTCATGGAGACAATGCTTCAGCTCTATCTGAAGCGCGACATGGGCGCGGCAATGCCGTTCCAATATATGCTGGCGGACCAGATGGGTGTCCCGGCCAGCGCCTTTGCGAGCTTCGAAAAATCACTGCTGGTCGATCGCAACGTGCGCATGAAGGCCGCCGCAGCGCCGCTGCTCGAGAAGGGCGGCGCCTTCATAGCGGTTGGCGCACTGCATTTGCCGGGCAAGACGGGCCTTGTCGCCTTGCTGCGCGAGGCCGGCTTTACGGTCACGGCCGTCGAATAGAGACGCATTCGCACATCACATGTGGATTTGCCGCTTGGCGACGGCGAGAGCGGCTTCCTTGACGGCTTCGGTCAAGGTCGGGTGCGCATGACAGGTGCGCGCCAGATCCTCCGCGGATCCGGAGAACTCCATGATGACGGCAGCCTCCGCGATCATCTCGCTGACGTTGGGGCCGATCATGTGCACACCGAGAATACGATCCGTCTTGGCGTCCGCCAGCACCTTCACGAAGCCATCCGTGGTGCGGTTGACCTTGGCGCGGCCGTTGGCGGTGAATGGGAACTTGCCGGCAGCGTAGGCGACGCCGGCGGATTTGAGCTCCTCTTCCGTTTTGCCGACGGATGCAACCTCGGGGAATGTGTAGATCACGTTGGGGATCACATCGTGGTTCACATGGCCCGCCTGTCCGGCGATGTTTTCGGCTACTGCGATTCCTTCATCCTCCGCCTTATGTGCGAGCATCGGCCCGGCGATCACGTCGCCGATGGCGTAGACGCCAGCCACGTTGGTCTGGAACTGGCCGTCGACCAGAATGCGCTTCTTGCCATCGACGGCGATGCCCGCTTCCGCAAGACCCAGCCCGTCGGTGTAGGGCACGCGGCCCACGGCCACGAGCACGACGTCGGCCTCGACGGCCTCGGGATCGCCACCTGCTGCGGGCGCTATGCTTGCCTTCAACTTGCCGTCCTCGCCCTTGGTGACGCCCGTCACCTTGCTGGCGAGGCGGAACTTCAGACCCTGCTTTTCAAGCATACGCTGGAACGAGCGGGCGATGTCGCCATCCATGCCGGGCAGAATGCGATCGAGGAATTCAACGACCAGCACCTCCGCGCCGAGGCGCCGCCAGACCGAGCCCAGCTCGAGCCCGATAACACCGGCGCCGATCACGATCATCTTGTCCGGCACCTGCGGTAGTTCCAGCGCACCCGTCGACGTGATGATCTCCTTCTCGTCGATTTCAATGCCGGGAAGCCGCGCAGGCTCCGAGCCCGTGGCAATGACAATGGACTTTGCTTCCAGCGTCTGCTGGGTCCCGTTCATGAACGTGATCTCGACCTTGCCGGTGCCCAGCACCTTGCCGGTGCCGTGGTAGTGGTCGATCTTATTTTTCTTCAGCAGGTAGGCGACGCCTTCGACGTTCCCTTTGACGCCCTCGGCCTTGAACGCAAGCATCTTCGCCAGATCGAGTTCCGCGTTCGTCTTGATGCCCATGGCGGCGAACCCGTGTCTGGCTTCGTCGTAGGCGTGCGAGGCGTGTAGTAGCGCCTTTGAAGGAATGCACCCGACGTTCAGGCAGGTGCCGCCGTGGGTGGGCCGCTTTTCGACGACGGCGACCTTGAGCCCGAGCTGGGCGGCACGAATGGCACATACGTAGCCGCCCGGGCCCGTGCCGATGACGATCAGGTCGTAAGGTCCAGCCATTGGAGATTTCCTTTTTCTTGTCGTTGACGGTCAGTTCTGCGCCGGTTGAGTGGCCCGCGCACCGAACGACCAGACGTGGCCGAACGGATCGCGAATGCGCCCGTAGCGATCGCCCCAGAAAACATCTTCCGGCATCATCGTCACGATCGCGCCGGCGGCTTGCGCACGCGCCACGACGGCGTTCACCTCGTTGGGGTCTTCCAAATCGATGTGCAGTGTGCACGTGGGAGGAACGGCGACCGACGGCGCCTGCGTATCCGCAATGAGTTCCGGAAAGACGTCGGAGAGAAAGACGTGCCCGCCGAACATGGCGAGGATCGCGAACATCACGCGATGCTGATCCTCGGCCATATGGCGCGCCTTGATCTGCGCACCGAAGACGGAACTGTACCAGGCGATCGCCTTGTCGCCGCCCGAAACCGTCAAATGCACATAGAGCCCAAGCGGATTGGCCATCGATCGACACCAGACTCCGGCTTACAACTCCAGCAGGAAGCGTTGCGGATCCTCCAGGCACTCCTTGACCCGCACGAGGAAAGTCACCGCTTCCTTTCCGTCAACGATGCGGTGATCATACGACAGCGCAAGATACATCATCGGCTTGACGACGATCTGACCGCCCCGGACGACAGGGCGATCTTCAATGCGATGCATGCCCAGGATGCCCGACTGCGGCGCGTTGAGAATCGGTGTCGACATCATCGAGCCGTAGACGCCGCCGTTCGAGATCGTAAACGTGCCGCCCTGCATTTCCTCGATACTAAGCTTGCCGTCACGCGCACGCTTGCCGAACTCGGTAATGGCCTGTTCGATCTCGGCCAGCGTCATGCGATCGGCATCGCGTATGACAGGCACCACGAGACCCTTGTCGGTGCCGACCGCCACGCCGATGTGATAGTAGTTCTTGTAAACGATCTCATCGCCGTCGATCTCGGCGTTGACCGAAGGAATGTCGCGCAGCGCCTGGATACAGGCCTTCACGAACAACCCCATGAAGCCGAGCTTCACGCCGTGGCGCTTCTCGAACTTGTCCTTGTATTGATTGCGCAGCGCCATCACGGTGCTCATATCGACATCGTTGAACGTCGTGAGCATGGCGGCGGTATTCTGCGCATCCTTCAGGCGGCGAGCGATGGTCTGACGCAGACGCGTCATGCGCACGCGCTCCTCGCGCCCCGCATCGTTGGCGGCCGATGGCAGACGCAATTCCTTGAGCGCTGCGGGCGAGGGAACAAGGACCGCAGCCGAAGCGGCAGGCATTGTCGAGGCGGCCGGCACGGCTGCCGCAGCCACTTTGGGTGCCGCGGCGACAGTCTGCATGGCAGCCGCAACATCATTCTTGAGCACCTGTCCGCGCCTGCCGGAACCGGCCACCTCGTGGGCGTCGAGGCCGGCTTCGGCGAGTGCTTTGCGGGCGGCGGGGCTTGGCGGCATGTCCGATCCTGGCGACACGGATGCAGCGGCCGGCCCAGTGGAGATATCGGGCTTGGCCGGAGCGGCCGCAGGCGCGGCGCGCTTGGCAGCAGCCGGCGGGGGAGCGCTGCCAGCCTCCTGCAGTGCTGCAAGGACTGCGCCGACAGCAACCGTGCCGCCTTGCTCGACAAGGATTTCCCCCATCACGCCATCGGACGGCGCGGGGACCTCGAGGGTGACTTTATCGGTCTCCAACTCTACCAGCGGCTCGTCGGCCTTGACGGTATCGCCCGGCTTCTTGAACCACTTGCCTACGGTCGCTTCCGTGACGCTTTCACCCAGCGCCGGAACGCGAATTTCCACTCCCATGGACGCCTCTTGCGGTTGCCGTCAAAGACGGTGTTGCGGTCTAGCTCGATTGCCCCAGCGCATCGGCCACGAGCGCTGTCTGTTCCTTGATGTGTTGCGACAGCAGGCCCGTCGCGGTCGAGGCCGATGCAGCGCGGCCCGCATATCGCGGACGGCGGTGCACATAGCCAAGATGCGTGAGAACCCACTCGATGTTGGCGTCCATGAAGTACCATGCCCCCATGTTCTTGGGTTCTTCCTGGCACCACACGATCTCGGCGAACTTGAACCGGCCGAGTTCCTGGATCAGCGTGCGTGCCGGGAACGGATAGAGCTGCTCGACGCGCATCAGATAGACATCGTCCAGGCCCGCCGAATCGCGCGCTTCGAGCAGATCGTAATAGACCTTGCCCGTGCACATCACGACGCGCTTGATCTCGTTGTCGGGCCGTAATTTCAGCTCCGAGTTCCCGACTTGGGCGTCGTCCGGAAGCACCCGATGGAAGAATGAATCCGTCTCGAATTCCCGCAGCCGCGAGACCACGCGCTTGTGGCGCAAAAGCGATTTCGGCGTCATCAGGATGAGAGGCTTGCGGAACTTGCGATGCAACTGGCGGCGCAGCCCGTGGAAGTAGTTGGCCGGCGTCGTGCAGTTGGCAACCTGCCAGTTGTCTTCCGCGCAAAGCTGAAGGAAGCGCTCGAGGCGAGCGGAGGAATGTTCCGGTCCCTGGCCCTCATAGCCGTGCGGCAACAGACAGACGAGGCCGGACATGCGCAGCCACTTGCGCTCACCCGACGACAGGAACTGATCGAAGATGACTTGCGCACCGTTGGCGAAGTCGCCGAACTGCGCCTCCCAAAGCGTCAGAGCGTTTGGTTCGGCGAGCGAATAGCCGTATTCGAACCCGAGGATCGCCTCCTCCGACAGCATCGAGTTGACGACCTCGAACTCAGCCTGGTTAGGCGCCAAGTGCTTTAGCGGCGCGAAGCGGCGTTCGCTTTCCTGATCGATGATGACGGCATGGCGTTGCGAGAAGGTGCCACGCTCCACGTCCTGGCCCGAAAGGCGGACGCGATGTCCTTCCATCAGTAGCGTTCCGAACGCCAGATGCTCAGCCATCGCCCAGTCGATTCCCTTGCCGCTTTCAACCATCTCGCGGCGACGCTCGAGCAGCTTCACGATGGTCTTATGGGCGTGGAAATCTTTCGGCAGCACCGTCAGCCGGCGGCCGATATCCTTCAAGGTCTCGGCAGCGACGCCGGTCTTGTCGTTGACGTTGTCCTCGCCCGCGCGCACCAGTCCCGACCAGCGGCCATCGAGCCAGTCGGCCTTGTTGGGCTTGTAGCCTTCCGATTGCTGGAATTCCGCGTCGAGGTTGGAGCGTACCGTGGCGCGCATCTCCTCGACGTCACTTGCAGCCACGACGCCTTCGTTGACGAGGTACTGCCCATACACATCCGACACGGACTTGTGGCCTTTGATGCGCTTGTACATCGCGGGCTGGGTGAACAACGGTTCGTCCGTCTCGTTGTGTCCGAACCGGCGGTAGCAGAACATGTCGATGACGACCGGCTTCTGAAAGCGCTGGCGGAATTCCGTCGCGATCTTGGCGACGTGAACCACGGCTTCCGGATTGTCGCCGTTGACATGCCAGATGGGCGCTTCGATCATCAGCGCCACGTCCGAGCAGTAGGGTGAGGAGCGCGAGTTGTGCGGGCTCGTCGTAAAGCCGATCTGATTGTTGATGATGAAGTGGACGGAACCGCCGGTCCGATGCCCCCGAAGGCCGGACAGACCGAAGCATTCCGCCACGACGCCTTGGCCGGCGAACGCTGCGTCTCCGTGGATCAGCAGCGGCATCACGGAGGTACGCTCACCGGGCAGACAGCCATGCTGATCCTGCTTGGCGCGCACCTTGCCCAGCACTACAGGATCGACGATCTCAAGGTGCGACGGGTTCGCGGTCAACGACAAATGCACGTTGTTGCCGTCGAACGAGCGATCCGACGACGCGCCAAGGTGATACTTGACGTCACCTGAACCTTCCACGTCGTCCGGCTTGAACGAACCGCCCTTGAACTCCTTGAAGATGGCGCGCAGCGGCTTGGCCATGACATTGGCGAGCACGTTCAAGCGTCCGCGGTGCGCCATGCCGAGCACGATTTCCTTCACGCCGAGATGACCGCCGCGCTTGATGATCTGCTCGAGCGCCGGGATCATCGCTTCACCGCCATCGAGGCCGAAGCGCTTGGTGCCGGTGTACTTCAGATCGCAGAATTTCTCGAACGTCTCGGCTTCGATGAGCTTGTTGAGGATGGCCTTGCGGCCCTCGAGCGTGAAGTTGATGTCCTTTTCAGGCCCCTCCATGCGCTCCTGAATCCAGCCCTTTTGCGCGGGATCGGTGATGTGGGTGAACTGTACCCCGATCTGCCGGCAGTAGGTGCGCCGCAGGATGGCGAGGATCTGGCGCATGGTCGCCGTTTCAAGCCCCAGCACGCGATCAATGAAGATCGGCCGATCGAGATCGGCGTCGGTGAAGCCATAGGTCTCGGGCATCAGCTCGCGATGAATCTTCCGGTCGGCAAGGCCAAGCGGGTCGAGGTCGGCGGCCAGATGGCCCATGACGCGATAGGCCCGGATGAGCATCAGGGCACGGATGGAATCCTGAATCGCGCGCAAGGAGGCCGCCGGCGACATCTCGAATCCGGATGCATAGGCGCGCTGCACAATGCGCTCGCGGATGTGGCGCTCGCCCTGGCTGGGCTGGCCGGTCAGTGCGGCGACAAGGTCAGCGTCTGCTTCATTGTCGTTGGTGAGCAGCTCGAGCGGGGCCGCCCACGATGGGCCGCTGAATTCACGGCCATTCTGGAGAGGGGTCTCTTTCAGGCTTTCGAAGAACCGGCGCCACTCATCGCTGACCGCGCCAGGGTTGCGCTCATATTCCGCCTGCATCTCTTCGATGTAAGGCGCGTTGGACGCATTGAGAAACGACGTACGCAAAAACGCTTCATTGAGCGCTTGTCTAGACATAGTTCCCGTAACCCTTTCTTGCTCCAGCGCTTTCGTCCGGCAGACTGAAATGGAGGGGAGTCGGATAGGCAGGAGGCTGCCCCACATGTCGTGCGGAATTGCTAACTCCGCAAGACCTCCATTAGCGTCTGTCCGAGAGCGGCCGGACTTGGTGAAATGGCAATGCCGGCGGCACGCATGGCTTCCAGCTTGTCTTCGGCCTTGCCCTTGCCGCCTGAAATAATGGCGCCCGCATGACCCATACGGCGGCCCGGAGGCGCCGTCACGCCAGCAATGAAGCCGGCCATCGGCTTCTTGCGGCCTTTCTTGGCCTCGCGCACGAGGTATTCGGAGGCTTCTTCCTCGGCCGAACCGCCGATCTCACCGATCATGATGATCGACTTGGTCTCGGGATCGGAGAGGAAGAGATCGAGCACGTCGATGAATTCAGTACCCTTGACCGGGTCGCCGCCGATGCCGACCGCCGTGGTCTGGCCGAGACCGACGTCGGTCGTCTGCTTCACGGCTTCGTAGGTCAGCGTGCCCGAGCGCGACACGATGCCGACCGAGCCGTGCTTGAAAATGTTGCCGGGCATAATGCCGATCTTGCATTCGTTGGGCGTCAGGAGGCCGGGGCAATTGGGGCCCAGCAGGCGGGACTTCGACCCCTCCAGCGCGCGCTTCACGCGGACCATGTCCATCACCGGGATGCCCTCCGTGATGCACACGATAAGAGGCACTTGTGCGTCGATAGCTTCCAGAATGGCATCCGCTGCAAAGGGCGGCGGCACATAGACCGAGCTGGCGGTCGCGCCAGTCGCCTTTACCGCTTCTTCAACGCTGTCGAACAAAGGCACATCGGCCAGTTCGGCGTCGGGGTGCTTGGTGCCGCCCTTGCCGGGCGTTACGCCGCCGACGATCTGCGTACCATAGGCCTTGGCCTGCTTGGTGTGGAACGTACCCTGGCTGCCGGTAATGCCCTGGCAGATCACCTTTGTCGTCTTATCGATGAGAATGGCCATAATCGCCCCGCCTCTCTACGGTTATTTTCGCTCATTTTTTGCAGTGCAGCAAGAGCGACGTTGGTTCTAGCGTAAATCTGGGTCGAGTCCGTTCAGGTGGCTGCCTTCTTGACCTCGTCGGTGATTTTCTTGGCGGCGTCGGCGAGGTCGTCAGCCGGGACGACCTTGAGGCCGGACTCGCGCAGGATCTTCTTGCCCAGTTCCACGTTCGTGCCTTCCAGGCGCACGACCAGTGGCACTTTGATGTCCATCTCGCGGGCGGCCGCAATCACGCCGTCGGCGATGATATCGCAACGCATGATGCCGCCGAAGATGTTGACCAGGATGCCTTCGACCGCCGGGTCCGACAGAATGAGCTTGAAAGCCGCCTGCACCTTCTCCTTGGACGCGCCGCCGCCCACGTCGAGGAAGTTCGCCGGCTCCGCGCCAAACAGCTTGATGATGTCCATGGTGGCCATGGCGAGGCCCGCGCCGTTCACGAGACAACCGATATTGCCGTCGAGCTTGATGAAGGCGAGGTCGTGCTTGGAGGCCTCGATCTCGGCAGGATCCTCCTCGCCCAGATCACGCAGCGCGACGATCTCGGGATGACGGAAGAGTGCGTTGGAGTCGAAGTCCATTTTGCCGTCGAGGCAGATGAGCTTGCCGTCCTTGGTGACGACCAGCGGATTGATCTCGAGAAGGCTCATGTCCTTCTCCACGACCATCTTGTAGAGATTCTCGATGAGCTTGCCGCAGGCCTTCACCTGGTCGCCCTTGAGGCCCAGCGCGAAAGCGATCTTGCGGCCGTGGAAGGGCTGGAAGCCCGTCGCCGGGTCGATGCTCATGGTGTAGATCTTCTCGGGCGTGTCGTGCGCCACGTCCTCGATGTTCATGCCGCCCGCCTGGCTGGCGATGAAGGAGACTCGCGAGGAGGCGCGATCGACGAGCGCGGAAAGATACAGCTCGCGCTCGATGGCCGAGCCGTCTTCCACATAGAGGCGATTGACCTGACGGCCCGCAGGACCGGTCTGCACCGTCACGAGTGTCTTGCCGAGCATCTGGCCGGCAAACTGCTTGACCTCATCGATGGACTTGGCGAGCCGCACGCCGCCCTTCTCGCCCGCGTCCTTTTCCTTGAAAGCGCCCTTGCCGCGGCCGCCGGCATGGATCTGCGCTTTCACCACCCACACGGGACCCGGAAGCTTCTTGGCCGCCTCGACCGCTTCATCGACGCTGAAAGCCGCAAAACCGTTCGGAGTCGGGATGCCATACTGACGATAGAGTTCCTTGGCCTGATATTCGTGGATGTTCATCAGTATGATCCCTGCGTCTTGGTGGCGCCTCGCAAGGCGCCGGATAACGAAGTTGAGGCGATATGAAATAGCCGGCCAGTTTCGAGGCCGGCCTAATCGTCATGCCAGCGCCGGCTGGATCTTTTTACAGGCCTCGATCAGCCCCTGCACGGAGGCGGCCGACTTGGCGAACATTTCTTTCTCGCTTGCATCGAACGAGACTTCGACAACCTTCTCCACGCCATTCGCGCCGATGATGACGGGCACGCCGACATAGGTGTCCTTCAGGCCGAATTCGCCGTTGCAGTACGCCGCGCACGGCAGCATGCGTTTTTTGTCCTTGAGGTAGCTCTCGGCCATCGAAATCGCCGACGCTGCGGGGGCATAGAACGCCGAGCCGGTGCCGAGCAGGCCGACGATCTCGCCGCCGCCGCCGCGTGTGCGCTTGATCATGGCGTCGAGCGCGTCCTGGGTGAACATGCCGAGCTTCACACACTCAGGCAGCGGCAGGCCGCCGATGGTCGAATAGCGCACCATGGGCACCATGTCGTCGCCATGCCCGCCAAGGGTCATGGCGCGAACGTCCTCGATGGAGACGCCGGCGGCTTCAGCGAGGAAGCAGGAAAAGCGCGCGGAATCGAGCACGCCGGCCATGCCGACGACCTTGTTGGCGGGCAGGCCGGAGAATTTCTGGAGTGCCCACACCATCGCATCGAGCGGATTGGTGATGCAGACGACGAAGGCATCAGGCGCATGCTGCCGAATGGCCGCGCCCACCTGCTCCATAACTTTCAGATTGATGCCGAGAAGATCATCCCGGCTCATGCCGGGCTTGCGCGGCACGCCGGCCGTCACGATGCAGACATCCGCGCCCGCAATCGCGGCATATCCCTCAGGGCCCGCACCCGACAGCTTGGCATCGTAGCCTTCAACCGCCGCCGTCTGCGCCAGATCGAGCGCCTTGCCCTTGGCCACACCTTCGATGATGTCCGTCATCACGATGTCGCCCAGTTCCTTCAAACCGGACAGAAGGGCGAGCGTGCCGCCGATTTGACCAGAGCCGATCAGTGCGATCTTGGTGCGCGCCATTGCGGATTATCCTCCCTGGAAGTTTATTGAGACGAGCCGGCGGGCATGCCCGGAGGCGGCCGGACGCGATATGATCGCATCTGCGTAATCTATTTCGCAGATGCGTCAAGCACCCCGGTGCCCGTTAGAACCAAAGTTTAGGGCAATCCGCGCGGACCGCCGAACGGTCTTTGCGCCGTTAAGGTACGGATTGGAAACTCCTCCAAACGCTGAAGGACTTTTTCACGCGCGTCACTCGCGGCAAAGAAGCCCATTAGGGTTTTCCGGCGAATGACGCGTCAAATACCTCTCGCTGCGCATTTCCATCAACCGGGATGCGGTCCGTTCAAACAGGTCCGCGCCCGGACCCTCTGTATAAAGGAGATCCGGCTCTGTCTCGGCCGACGCAATGAGACAGACCTTATTGTCATAGAGCGTATCGATGAGATTGATGAAGCGGCGGGCCACGTCGCGCCGCTCGGCCGTGAGCCTCGGGATGCCGTCGATCATGATGGTATGGAAGGCGTGCGCCAGATGGAGATAATCGAGACTTGAAAGCGGACGATCGCACAAGGCGTCGAACGAAAAACGCGCCACGCCCATCGAGGCGAGCGGCACCACGAGCTTGCGGCCTTTGAACTCGATCGTTTGCGGCTTGCCGGGATGGCGTCCCGTCAGACGCTGCCACTGGGCATCCATCGACGCCTGCGCCTTCTCATCGGCGGGCGTGAAATAGAGGGGCGTTCCCGTCAGCCGCTCGAGCCTGTAATCCTTGCGCGCATCGAGCGACACCACCTCCATGCGCTGCATGATGAGATGCACGAAGGGAAGGAAAAGCTGCCGGTTGAGGCCGTTTTTGTAGAGGTTTTGCGGTTCCGCATTCGAGGTCGCCACCATCACGACACCCGCCCCGAACAAGCCTTGGAACAGCCGCCCCAGGATCATGGCATCCGCGATGTCGGTGACGTGCAATTCATCGAAACACAGCAATCGCGCGCTGTTCGCGATGCCGGCCGCCACATGCGGAATAGGATCACCCGGCACGTTCTTGCGTGCCTCTCCGATGCGCTCGTGGACGTCGGCCATGAACTCGTGAAAATGCGCGCGGAGTTTTTTTTCCATCGCGACATCTTCAAAGAAGAGATCCATCAGCATGGTTTTGCCGCGGCCAACGGAGCCATGAATGTAGAGCCCCTTGGGTGGGTTACGATCCTTGCGGCCAAGCAGACCGGCAAGACGTCCGCCCGCTGGTTTCGGCTTCTCGAGTTCCTGGGCGAGCGCATCGAGCTTCAGCGCGATTGCGCGTTGTGCCGCGTCGGGCTCGATCTCCCCGAGCGCCAGACGTTCCTCGTACCGGCTGAAGACTTGTCCTGGCATTTTCGCTGTGTTTCCCGCCTCACGCCCCCCGGCTGGCATCACAGACCGGCCTCGCACCAGGATGTCCGTAACGCATGCTGGCCTCCATGCAAGGTTGACAATTCAGCCAAGAGAGCGCGGCGGAATGTCACCGTGGCGCGAATGCCATTCGCCGAAGCCCCGCAAAGCCTGGAGCCGGCCTCCCACTAGCGTGATTGCTGCACAGCACCTATGCTTTAGGTGCGATGCAACAACGCCAATTTTTACATATTTGAGAACCACCTAGCGTTCAGGATACCGCCTAGCGACCGGGACCTGATCGATTGAGAGGGACTACGTCTATGTCGATACACGCCTACCCCATCAACGGAAGCATCCGAAAGCTGCTGCGGTCGGAGGTGCAGCTTTTCGCGGATCATCTGCTGCGGCTCGACAAAGAAAGCCGGCGGCTTCGCTTCACGCACGCTGTTTCGGATGATTACGTCCGCAACTACGCCAAGACGGCCGCCGATCCGGGAACCATCGTATATATCTACACGCTCGACGGCGTTGTTCGTGCCGCTGCCGAGCTCAAGCGAATGGGCAATACCTGGGGCGATATGGCCGAAGCGGCCTTTTCGGTTGAATCCGAAGTGGCCAACATGGGTCTGGCAACCGAATTGATGGGCCATATCATTTTGTCGGCGCGCAATCGCGGCGTGAAACAGCTGGTTCTCAATTGCCTTGCCGAGAACCAGAAAATGCAAGCGATCGCACGCAAGTACAATGCAGAACTTCACATCGAACACGGCGATGTCGTCGCCGAAATCGTGCCCAGCCGCTTCGACTACATGTCGCTGGCGACCGAAATGTTCGAGGATCGCTTTATCTTGTTGTTGTCGGCCCTCGACAGCCATTCGCGCAACCTGAAGGACGTCGCGTGAACCGCCGCCGGGCACACTGCGCATTGCATGCAAGCCGTACAGCAGCCACCACGATCACACGATGCGCGACATGTTCGTCGCGCATCGCCACAGCGCCTCGCGGCACATCATCGTCAGCGCATCGCCGCAATAGAAATGGCAGCCGTTGATCGGTCCAAATCGTCGATTTGACGCCGTCGATTTTTCAGTACTGCTTCTCAAATTGATCTTTGCGCACAACTCTGCGTCGCGTGATTTGCCAATAGCGCCCCCAAAAAACAGATATTTTGCGACATTGCTGCAACAGTTTTGGGTTCCGGCACGGAAATCTGCAAGCAAAATTCAATTTCCCTGTCAACAAATTGCGCGAACTTGCTCATGTTTTATTCGTTCGAGCTGATTCGAACTCTAGAGGGAGACAAATCCTATGGCTAAAGCAGTTGCAAAGAAGAGAAAGCCGGCCGCCAAGAAGGCAGTCGCGAAGAAGGCAGTCCGCAAGACGACGGTCCGCAAGGCCGCCAAGCCGGCTGCCAAGAAGCCCGCGAAGAAGGCCGCAAAGAAGAAGAAGGCCGCCTAATTTGCTTTTGTGCCCGTCCGGGCCCTTGAGATTGGGCATCTCGGGCCAAGGGGGCAAATAAGCGGGGATTGGCTTTCTTGATGCGTACTCACAGCGCATCAGCCGTATTCAAAGAGAGGTCCGGTGGCAGCGCAACGCGCCTCCGGCCTCTTCTTTTTTGGGGCCTCGTCAAGTGGGCACAGCCCGAAGTCAGGTCTCCCGGCAATTGCGATTCAATAAAATAGGAACGGCTCTAGGCTTTTGTTTTATCGTGCTTCTTATTGGAAAATCGGTTCCCACTTTTACGCAAAGCCCTCTAACGGCAGGGACGTGCCTCGATGGTCGCGGTCCAGCCCGTTTCGGCCTTGGTGTACTTCACCGATACAGACGCAGCCCGGCCGAAACGGGCCCAGTCCGACCCATATTCGAAATCGACGAAATCGGCCCAGGCCTTCGCAGCAGCAATCCGTGCGGCCGGCTTGGTCGCGCCGTCACCCATGCCGCTGTGAAAATGGTCGGCCATGCACAGCTTGCCGCCTTCCTTGCGGAGCGTATGCGAACTGGCAAATCCGGTCTCGTCAGCCAAAGCGCAGCCCATTGCGCCCAGGCTCACCAACGCTACACCGAAAGCCAATCGGCCCGTTCGTTTTGAAATGCCCATCGTCCCTCCTCCCGGGCGCGAGTTTGCCCGCCACGCGCACGCTAGCGAGGAAACCAAGCCGCGTGAAGCCGTGCCGCGCATCGGCTACACACTTGCGCATAGGGAATATGTGCGCGGTCAGCGCACGCGGCGCGGATTGAGGTAGAGGTCCGATTCTTGACGCTGCAGACCAGGCTCTACACGCCCGGCCGCGACATCGTATGCCAGCGCCTTGACGTGCCGGCGAACGGCTTTGTTGAACACGACCATGCCGGCAAACAACTTCATCACCATCATCACGCGCGGATCGGCGTGATCCCCCCGTACCGTGCCGAACCATTTCCCGCCGATGGTCAGAATGGAGCCGTCGAGATGGCCGACCGTCTCGCCATGCTGGTCGATGAGCGTGTAATCGCCGCCAATGTTGATGAAATCCCGCGTCAACCGGTAGAAGCTGGGCGCGCCATCCTCCATGATGAAGAACGAGAAGTGCTCAGGCATGAGCGGCCACTTGTTGGCCGATCGCTCCAGCGTCACCACGTAGTCGTCATCGTAGGTGTTGATCAGGTAGCTCGTCACAGGTATCCCGCGCGCGCCGATCGTTTGCTGGATCGAGCGCGCAAGCATCAGATCCATGCTGGCGCGCCAGTTCAGCGTCTCGGAGAAAAGCTTGAAAACAAGCCGCTTGTCCATTCCCGTGGCATTGTCCCATAGCTCCTTGCGATAACCCAGAACGCCGGTCCGTTCGCCGTACTCGACGATCTCGGCAAACACATCCATGTCGGTGGTGAACTGGCGCGACTTGCCCTTGTTGCGTTCCTTCTTCCAGAAGCCGAACTCGATTTCGTTGAAGGGCGTTATCCACACGTCGACCATGAAATCGTGCCACTTGCTTTTGGCAGCTTCACGGGCCTGCGCGTTCACCTTTTGAAGCTTGGTCAGCCCAGGGGCACTTCTGGCCTTGCTCTCGTAAACTTCATCGCGCGCCACGCTTGCCGCTTCGGCGGCGGCTGCCTTTGCCTCGGCCTCGACGGGATCCTTCTTGTGTGCCGAAGATGCCATGGGTGCTGCTCTCCCTCGCGCGGGCGCGCGTTCCGAAACGAATCACCTTGAAGGCTAGCATCGGGCGCCGGCAAACACGCAGCAGGTCTGAAATTTGCGGTGGATACCAAGTGTTATGCGGCGTGGATACGGTGCTCCGCTAGTCGAGCTGCCGTGCAATGACCATCGGCGCCTTCAATGGCGTTGCATCGGGGTTTCGCTCAGGCTGCGTGAGATTTCTGCTTCACACGTGTGCAATCGCGACGTTTTTGCTGAGCTGCGGTAAAAGATCCGCACTCCTTCGCAGCATCCTTTCGACGCCGCACGTCACGGCAAGGGGAGCTTGAACTGCAGGCGGCTGTTGACGCTTGCCGGATCCGACGCGCCAGCGGCGCTCACATCGGTCGTCACGCTGAGCGAGTAGCTGTCCGGTGTCGTGAACGTCACGCCTGCGCCCGCGCTGTCCGTGGCAGCGCTGTTGGATCCTATGGTCTTGCCTGCCAGATCGATTTCACGCTTGACCGTTACGAAGGGCGCGATCGTCTGTCCGTTATCGAGCGCAAACGACTTTCCAATGCGCGGCGCCACGATGATCGAGCCCTTGTCCTCGGTTTGCTTTCCCATGGCCGGATCGGCCGCGGTTGCAGTTTCCCATTGCGTCGTCGTGTCGATCGTCACGGCGGGAAGCGCCTTGAAGGCCATATAGGCGGCGACCTTGTCCTCGGACTGATCCCCACCAGATGCTTGCGGCGCAATTGTCTCCGAGCGCTCGGCAAACACACCCACGCTGGCGTTCTTGACAAGCTTGTAGTCGAGACCGGCACCTGTCCGCACCGACTTGGTCGCCTCGTTCAAGCCGTCTGCATTCAAGCTGCTCCACACATCGACGGCGGATTTCGATGCAACAGGCGTTTTGGGCGCGACAAGAACCTCCGGCGCCAGGCGCTGTGCCTGTTCCACTTTGAGCTTAGCCTTCTGGGAATTGTAATCGCGCAGCGTTTGCAGGCTGGCGCGCGCCGACACGCTATCCTCGGAAGATTGAACCGCCAACGGGACGGGCGCGGCAGTCGATGCAGACGGCACGCTCACCTCAGGAAGCGGCGCCTTGTCCTCGAACAAAGCTGCCGCGGCATTGGATGCCGGAAGACTGAGATCCAGCAATGGAGGCAGCGCCTCGCACGTCTCATCGGACGGCGCGCCCTCCACCTGCGCCGCATCGGCAGCAGGCGCATCCTCGCACACGGCAAAGGCCTGTTGCGCGTTGACGACGAGACCTAATCCCAGTCCCGCAACTGCAACGAGACCGAAATAACGCGGCCCACGGCGGTGCGCCGTGCCGGACTTGCAATCTGTCTTGGTCATTCCCGGCAAGATACGGCCAAGTGTGAAGATCATGTGGCACTGCGCAAAGTTTGCTGCGTTTCAGCCTAGCGCGCGCCGAAAATCGCGCTTCCGACACGAACATGTGTCGCACCGAATTCGATCGCGGTCTCGTAGTCGCCGCTCATGCCCATGCTCAAGCCCGCAACGCCGGTCTCACGAGCGAGCTTCTCCAGAAATGCGAAGTGGACCGCAGGCTCCTCCTCGACGGGTGGAATGCACATCAGGCCCGCGATATCGAGCTTCAAGTCCTCGCGGCACATAGCGACGAACGCAGCCGCCTCGCGCGGCATGACACCGGCTTTCTGGGGTTCCTCGCCGGTGTTCACCTGCACGAAGATCTGCAATTTGCGGCCTTGCTTGGCCATCTCGTCCGCGACGGCACGGGCGATTTTGGGCCGGTCTATGGAATGAATGGCATCGAAGAGCGCCACCGCGTCCTTCGCCTTGTTGGACTGCAAAGGCCCGATGAGATGAAGGCGCACATCAGGATAGTCTCCCTTGAGCGCCGGCCACTTACCCTGCGCTTCCTGCACCTTGTTTTCGCCGAAGTCGCGATGTCCGGCATCAAGCACCGGACGGATGTCCTCCGCGCCGAATGTCTTTGAAACCGCAATCAGCGTCACGCTCCCGGCCGCCCGTCCCGCCGTCTTTTCGGCGGCGGAAATGGCAGTGATCACGTCGTGAAAGTTTGTCGGTCGATCGTCGGCTCTCATGGAACGCTATCTATGCCCTTAGGGTTGCGGTGGGGTCGTGGTGGTAGTGGCTACGTTCCGTTAGCTCGCGCGGCCGCGGTGGTCTACATCTGCTGAGCGAACCATCAGGCAAGCCGCACGAACTCCCCAATAAGGCGGGCCGCCACAGCCGCTCAGGGCACGTCCTTGACCCGCTGTGGACTTTTGGGCTCTTTACGTCCTGCTTTCCGATTCCGAAAGATCACCCCGTCATGGCGACCGAACGATACAACGCGCCCGCGCGCGAGAAGCACTGGCAGCAAGTCTGGGAAAAGGCTGACATTTTCCGCTCCAAGGAAGATGATGCCGCCAACAAGTGTTATGTCCTCGAGATGTTCCCCTACCCCTCGGGGCGCATCCACATGGGCCATGTGCGCAACTACGCCATGGGCGACGTGTTTGCCCGCTACAAGCGCATGAAGGGGTTTTCGGTCCTCCATCCCATGGGCTGGGACGCTTTCGGCATGCCCGCCGAGAACGCCGCCATGGAGCGCAAGGTGCATCCTGGCGCCTGGACCTACCACAACATCGATACCATGCGTGGACAGCTCAAGTCGATGGGCCTGTCGCTCGACTGGAGCCGCGAGATCGCGACCTGCTCGCCCGACTACTACAGGCACCAGCAAAAGCTCTTTCTCGACATGCTGGAAAAGGGCCTCGCCTACCGCAAATCCTCCAAGGTCAACTGGGATCCGGTCGACCATACGGTGCTGGCGAACGAGCAGGTCATCGACGGGCGCGGCTGGCGTTCCGGCGCGCTGGTGGAACAGCGCGAGCTCACGCAGTGGTTCTTCAAAATAACTGCCTACGCCCAGGAGTTGCTCGACGATCTCGACACGTTGACGAACTGGCCCGAAAAAGTGCGCCTCATGCAGGCGAACTGGATCGGCCGCTCGGAGGGTATGTCGATCCGCTGGGCACTCGACAAGCCGACAGCGCCCCAAGGCTTCGACGAGATCGAGATCTACACCACTCGGCCCGATACGCTGTTTGGCGCCTCGTTCCTCGCGGTCGCCGCCGATCATCCGATCGCGAAGGCTGCCAGCGAGAACAATCCGGCGCTCGCGGCGTTCTGCGAGGAATGCCGCCGCATGGGCACATCCGTCGCCGCCATCGAGGCGGCCGAGAAGCTTGGCTATGACACCGGCATCCGCGCCGTTCATCCCTTCGACAAGGAGTGGACGCTTCCCGTTTACGTGGCGAATTTCATTCTTATGGAGTACGGCACGGGCGCTATCTTCGGATGTCCCTCGGGCGATCAACGCGACATGGATTTTGCGCGCCGCTACGGCCTTCCGGTCGTGCCGGTGATCCTGCCTCCGGGCGAGGACGCCGTCACGTTCAGCCTGAAAGACAAGGCTTACGAAGACGATGGCGTGATGATCAATTCGCGCTTTCTAGACGGCATGAACACCAAGGATGCCTTCAACGAGGCAGCCAGGCGGCTGGACAACCAGAAGCTTAGCGGCAAGCCGCAGGGTGCACGCAAAGTCAACTTCCGTCTGCGCGATTGGGGCATTTCGCGCCAACGCTACTGGGGCTGTCCGATCCCGGTTGTGCATTGCCAGGCCTGCGGCGTGGTGCCTGTGCCTGCCAAGGATCTGCCCGTGACGCTGCCGGAGGATGCCACCTTCGACAAGCCGGGCAATCCGCTCGACCGGCATCCGACCTGGAAGTATTGCGACTGCCCCAGGTGCGGCAAGCCGGCGACGCGCGAAACCGACACGATGGACACCTTCGTCGACAGCTCGTGGTATTTTGTTCGCTTCACCGCGCCGCAAGCCGCTACGCCGGTCGATGCGAAGGCCGCGAAATACTGGCTTCCGGTGGACCAGTACATCGGCGGTATCGAACACGCGATCTTGCATCTGCTCTATTCGCGTTTCTTCGTGCGCGCCATGTGCGACACGGGACACCTCTCCTTTTCGGGCAACACCCGCGAGCCGTTCGCGGCCCTGTTCACCCAGGGCATGGTCACGCATGAGACGTACAGATCGGAAGATGGGCGCTGGCTGCCGCCCAGCGATGTGAAGTTTACCGGCGAAGGTGCTAAGAGGACGGCCGTCGAAATCGCGACCGGCTTTCCCGTCGAGATCGGCGACGTCATCAAGATGTCGAAAAACAAGAAAAACGTGGTCGACCCCGATGACATCATCACCCACTACGGCGCCGACTGCGCCCGCTGGTTCATGCTGTCCGACAGTCCGCCCGAGCGTGACGTGATCTGGACGGAGGCGGGCGTTGCAGGCGCCGGCCGGTTCATCCAGCGCGTCTGGCGCATCATCGACGACATCGCCGAGCGCTACCCAGAGAAAATTGGTTCCAAGCCATCCGTTTTCTCGGCTGAAGCGCTCGAGGTGCGCAAGGCGGCCCACAAGGCGCTCGATCAGGTCGGCAAGACCATCGAGGGCCTGCGATTCAACGTCGCCGTGGCCACGATCCACGAACTCGCCAATGTGCTCTCCGCCGCCCTATCCAGGTCCGGGGATGGCCTTCCTCACGCGATCCGTGAGGCTGCGGAACTGATGACGCGCATGATCGGCCCGATGATGCCGCATTTAGCTGAAGAATGCTGGGCGCGGCTCGGATACAACACGCTGGCCGCGAATGAGTCCTGGCCCGCCGCCGAACCGGGCCTTCTCGTTGACGATCAAGTCACCATCGCCGTACAAGTAAACGGGAAACGCCGGGACGAGCTGGTCATTTCGCGGTCCGCGACCAACGCGGAGGTCGAGGCTGCGGCTTTGAAGCTCGAGCCGGTGTTAAGGGCGCTGGAAGGCAGGACGGTCAAGAAAGTGATCGTGGTGCCGCAGAGGATTGTGAATGTCGTTGGGTAAGACCAAACGCGCCTTTTCACTGCGAGCACGCTACGTGCGCTCAGCGGTATTCGTCATGAGTCTTCTACCCGCCGTCAGCGGCGCCGTTCTGGTGGGCGGCTGCAGCGACGGGTCGGGGTTCCGTCCCCTCTATGCAACGTCTTCGGTCGGCGGCGCCAACGTCTCCGAGAAACTCCAATCGGTTGACATCGCGCCTATCCCGGGAAGAGTCGGCCAGCAACTGCGCAATGAGTTCATCTTCCAGGCCAACGGCGGGGGTACCCCTTTGCCGCCTGACTATCGGCTGGAAATCGCCATTCGCGAAAGCGTCTCTTCCACGCTCGTCGAGATCGACGGCAACGCACGCGGGCAGACCTACCGGCTCGACGCCTCCTTCAGGCTCATCCGCTTGACGGATAAAGCAGTGGTAATGGAAGGCAAGAGCTACGGCCGTGCAGGCTTTGAACGTGTAAACAGTGTGTTCGCCAACGTCCGCGCTCGCGAGGATGCGGAGAACCGCGCCGCAAGAACGGTGGGTGAGGAGCTTCGCACGCGCCTGCTCGCCTATCTCGCCCAGCCCGTTTGAGCATGACTGCAAGGCCGGGATGATCCGAGCCGGCGGCGGCGTTCAGGAGTTCATCTGATGGTTGCCGTCAAAACCGCCCAAGCGGCTGCCTTTCTCAAGAACCCGCCGCAAACGCTGTCAGCCGTGCTGTTTTACGGTTCAGACCCCGGCATGGTCGCCGAGCGCTCGGACCGGCTGGCAAAATTGATTGCGTCGCGTGAGGATCCTGCTGGCGAAATTCTGCGCCTCGACGACAACGATCTCGACACCGACCCGGATCGCCTGGCTGTCGAACTCGACACACGGCCGATGTTCTCGGGCCGCAAAATCATCCGTGCGACGGCTGGCCGCCGGATCGCAGCCACGACCTTGAAGCCGATCCTTGAAACCGCCGGACACGAAGGCTTCCTGATTGTCGAAGCCGGTAACCTGAAGCCGACCGACGCCCTGCGCACGCTGTTTGAAGGTAAGGCGCACGCGGCCGCCGTGGCCTGCTATGCCGACGACGCGGTGGCCATCGAAGGCCTCATCGGCGAAGTGCTCGGCTCCTACAGCATGAAAATCGCGCCTGAAGCACGCCAGGAGCTGGTCTCACGGCTGGGCGCCGACAGGGCATTGTCACGCGCCGAGGTCGAAAAGCTTGCGCTGTACGCCATGGGCCAGAGCGAGATCACTCTGGACGATGTGGATGCGGTCGTGGGCGATGCCGCCGATCTGGGGCTTGAACGCATACCGGAGGCCTCCGCCAGCGGTGACGTGGAGCGCGCCATTGGCGATTTGAGCCGGGCCATTGCGTCGGGCGAAAGCGCTCAAGCGATCATTCTCATCACGCAGCGTTACTTCCTGAAGCTACATCGCGTGCGCGGTGATCTCGACTCCGGCCGCACGCTCGATGATGTTCTGCGCACATTGCGGCCTCCGCTTCACTTCAAGCAGCGTGACGTCTTCGCCAGCCAGATCCGCCGCTGGAGCCACGCAGGGCTCGTTCAGGCCTTGCGGCGCATTGCGGAAGCAGCCAAGGCCGCGCGGCTTTCCTCGCAACTGGAAGAGACGTTGGCCGAGCGGCTCATCCTCGCACTGTCTGCCATGGCCGGGGGATCGCTTCGCGGTACGCACTCCGCCCAAAGCGCGGCACGCCGCCGCTGAAGCCGGCCTTGCAGGGCCGACCTCGAACCGTATAGTGCGCCTCGCGCAACACGGGGAACGATATTTCATGGCAAAGGCACGTTTTGACGTTACCGGCATCGGCAATGCCATCGTCGACATCATCGGGCAATGCGACGATGCCTATCTGGCCAAAATCGGCGCCGACAAAGGGTCCATGCGCCTCGTCGACGCCAGCGCGATTGCAAAGATCTATTCGGGCATGGGCCCGGCGATCGAGATGTCGGGCGGCTCGGCGGCAAACACCATTGCCGGCGTCGCTTCTTTTGGCGGCAAGGCAGGCTTCATCGGCAAAGTCGCCAACGACGAGTTCGGCCGCATCTTCTCTCACGACATCCGCTCCATTGGCGTCAACTTCGCCAGCGAGCCGGTTGCGGGATCGCAGCCGACATCGCGGTCGCTCATCCTCGTCACACCCGACGGCGAGCGTACGATGAATACCTATCTGGGCATATCGACCGATCTCGATCATGGTCAGATCGATGGTGATCTCATCGCCGACAGCGCGATCCTATATCTCGAAGGCTATTTGTTCGATCGCGACGACGCCAAGGCTGCGTTCCGCGCGGCGCTTGCGCAGGCCAAGCGCGCCGGTCGCAAAGTCGCACTGACATTGTCGGATGGCTTCTGCGTCGATCGCCATCGCGCGGAGTTTCTCGATCTCATTCAATCCGGCGTCGATATTCTTTTCGCCAATGAAAAAGAAATCACCTCGCTTTATGAAACCAGCAATTTCGAAGACGCCGCAAATCGCGCAAGCAGGGATACCAAACTCGCGGTTCTCACGCGAAGCGCGAAGGGATCAATCATTTTGAATGAGGGCACGACGACGAAGATCGACGCGGTGCGTATCGATGAGGTCGTCGACACGACAGGCGCAGGCGATCTCTATGCCGCGGGATTTCTCTATGGATATTCGCAAGGCTATTCTCTCGAGACGTGCGGAAAACTTGCGAGCCTCGCCGCCGCTGAAGTCATCAGCCACGTCGGCGCGCGTCCTCAGGCACAGCTTGCGCAACTCGCGTGCGAAAAGGGGTTCATTTAAGAACCGGCGATATCGGACATTGCGTATTGTGATGTCCGATATCTGTCTTCGTAAATTCAGTTCCTCGCGATTTTCTGATCGCCACACCCAATCTCCAAAGGCTCGAACATGAGCGACCAGAAACTAGAATCGACAAATCTCATTGCTCTCTCATTTCACAAATGAACGATGTTCACTTCAGTGTGGCGAAATCCCGTAATTTCCGGCCAATTCAATTTTTACGAATTAAATTCCCTGGAATTGCTTTTCGACTTACCCCAAACTCCAAATCATCGAATCGATTTGGGTAAGGGTGTGGGTGATGTTGCAATCCAAAAGCCGCCGTGGCCGCCCCAAGGGCACCGGCATCGATGATAGCGACCGGATCGCGCGGCTGGCCGAATTGATCCGGGTTCATCCGGAATTGAAACCCACCACCGCCATCCGCGTCATGGGCATTACAGACCCTTCGATCATCCGGCGTCTGCGGGATAAATATACCGCATACCTGAAAACCTTATCGGTCGAAAAAGCGCAAACGCGCAGTGGGACGACACAGCCTTCGGCTGCGTCTGCGGTACAACCTCAGGCACAATCTCTGCGCCACTGATCAACCCACCTAGAAGCATGCGCTTCGATTCGAACTTCTCCATATGTCATCACTGACCAGGCCGCTTCCCCAAGCGGCCCCTTTTTTGTCTTGTGGACTGTAGCGGCAACCTGGGGAGATTCAGAGTTTGCGCAGCGCAACCGATTCCACCTGATGGGATTCGCCCTTGCGCAAAATGAGCCGCGCACGCCGCCGCGTCGGCGAAATGTGCTCTTCGAGATTGCGCAGGTTGATCGAGCGCCACAACGACAGCGCCCTGCGATGCGCCTCCTCGGGCGCCATGGCCGCGTACTGGTGGAAATAGGCGCCGGGATCGCGAAATGCCGTGTTTCTCAGCCGCATGAAGCGGGTCACGTACCACTGCTCGATCACAGCCGGATCGGCATCGATGTAGATCGAAAAATCGATGAAGTCCGACACGAATGGAGTTGCATCACCGCCCCTTGGCAGGATTGCGGGCTGCAGCACGTTCAACCCTTCCACGATCAGGATATCGGGCATCTCGAAGACGGCTTTCTGACCCGCCAGGATGTCATAGTGAAAGTGTGAGTAAACCGGCGCTTCGACCCGGCCGACGCCGGACTTTACGTCGGCAAGAAAGTTGAGCAATCGCTCCGTGTCGAAACTTTCCGGGAAGCCCTTGCGGTCCATGATGCCAAGGCGCTGGAGTTCGGCGTTGGGATAGAGAAAGCCGTCGGTGGTAATGAGATCGACCCGCGGATGGTCTGGCCAGCGCGCAAGCAACGCCTTCAGCACACGAGCCGTGGTGCTCTTGCCCACGGCTACCGATCCCGCGACGCCGATAACGAACGGCACACGTACGTCCTTGTGACCCAGAAACTGCGAGGAAACCGAGTGCAGCTTCTGCGCGGCGGCAACATAAAGATTCAAAAGACGCGACAGCGGAAGGTAGATCTCTACAACCTCGTCGACCGACAGTTCCTCGATAATGCCCGACAGCACGTCGAGTTCGTCGGGCCTCAATGTCATCGGGGTGTCGGCACGCAACGCCGCCCACTCGTTGCGTGTGAAAACCCGGTAGGGCGAAAACGGCGCCTGCGTTTCAACGGCGGGTAGCTCGGGCAACGCCTTGCCGGCTTCCAGCGCGGCGGGCGAAGGCATGGACGTGCGCGCACCGACACTGCGAAGCTTCGACTTCACGGCTTGCCTCCCGGCGCCACCGGCGCGCCGCGCGATGCTTTTTCTTCCAGGCCCGACATCTCTTGCCGCTTTTCGAGAACCGCCAGGACATCGCCAAAGGCTATGTCGCGCGACTCCAGAAGAACCAGCAGATGATAGAGGACGTCGGCCGCTTCGTTGGTCAGCGCCCCGGAATCCTGGCCGGTCGCCGCGATGATAGCCTCAACGGCCTCCTCGCCGAACTTCTTGGCACATCTCGCCGGTCCCCCATCGAGAAGCTGGCGGGTGTAGGACTTGCCTGCACTCTCCAAGCGCCGTTGGTGAATGGTGGCAGCCAAGCGCTCCAGGATGGTGTGCTCACTCATTGCCAGGTCTTTCAAAGGCGTCCGATAAGCCGGCGACCCCATTGCGAACTAAGCAGCAAGCCTGGCGCGCCACGTCAAGCAGGCAATCAGGATAGTATCAACGGGCCGGATTGG
The DNA here is from genome assembly GCA_964587445.1 of uncultured Hyphomicrobium sp. Taxonomy (GTDB): domain Bacteria; phylum Pseudomonadota; class Alphaproteobacteria; order Rhizobiales; family Hyphomicrobiaceae; genus Hyphomicrobium_B. The sequence goes on along the minus strand of CAZPLQ010000003.1, from coordinate 391,467 downwards.
CGTTAACCGGTCATGCGTTGGCGAATATAATCGAGCTGATCAAAATTGCCGAACTTGATGATCAGGTGACCGCTCTCGCCCGAGCCCCGCTTGATCTCGACCTTCAGACCAAGCAGGTCAGCAAGTTCCTTCTCGAAGGCCTTGGTATCGGCATCCTTGTCGCGCGGCTTGCGCGAGACGCCCGAGGGCGTGGGCTCTTCGCGACCCTGCACGATGGCCTCGATCTCGCGAACGTTGAGGCCGTTCTCGACAATGCGGTGGGCCAGGGTTTCGGCATCCTCCCGACCGATCAGAGCGCGCGCATGGCCAGCCGACAGGCTGCCCTGCTGCACCAGCGCTTGCACTCCGACCGGCAACTTCAACAGACGCAAGGTATTGGCGACATGGCTTCGGCTCTTGCCGATGATCTCGGACAGCTGCTCCTGGCTGTAGGTGAAGCGCTCCACCAGCTCCCGATAGCCAGCGGCCTCCTCAATCGCATTCAAGTCCTGGCGCTGAACGTTCTCGATGATCGCCAGTTCAAGCACTTCCTTGTCGGTCAGATCGCGCACGATGACGGGCACCGTATGGATGCCCGCACGCTGAGCCGCCCGCCAGCGCCGCTCGCCCGCGACGATCTCGAAGTCACCGGCGCTCGCGGGATCGGGCCGCACGATGATGGGCTGCACCAGACCCTTGGTGCGGATCGACTCCGCCAGCTCCGCAAGCTCCTCCTCACGGAAGTCCTTACGCGGGTTGAGCGCGCTCGACTTGACCTGCCCGATCGGAACCATGCGCTGCTCACCCTCGGGCGGCAGACGCGTGCCGTTCTGCACGGGCTCACCGATGAGAGAGGCTAGTCCGCGGCCGAGACGGCTCTTGGGCAGGGCTGAGTGCATGGGGTTGGCTTTCCTTTGACGTCTTTTTGGTGCCGTTTGTTTTGATCCTGCAGTGTCGTCAACGCATGAACTGTCGAACCGAAGTGCAAGCGTTACGCCGCCTTGAAACGCCGTTCGCGCTCGATGATCTCGGTCGCAAGCCGGATATAGGCCTGGCTGCCCGCGCAATCGTAATCGTAGAGCAGGATCGGTTTACCGTGCGAGGGCGCCTCCGCCACGCGGGTATTGCGCGGAATGATCGTCTCGTAGACCTTCGGGCCGAAGAAGGCGCGGACGTTGTCCGCCACTTCGCGTGACAGCGAGGTGCGCGCGTCGTGCATGGTCAGGACCACGCCCTGGATCTCGAGCTGCGGGTTGAGCGTGGCGCGGATCTGATCGATCGTGTCCTTCAACTGCGAAATACCTTCCAGCGCGAAGAACTCGCACTGTACGGGCACGATCACAGCGTTCGCCGCAGACATGGCATTGAGGGTCAGAACATTGAGCGAGGGCGGGCAGTCGATCAGCACGTAGCTGAATGGCAGATCCTGAGGCTTGGCTCGCTGCTGGCCGACAAGCGCCATCACAGCATCGCGCAACTTGAACGGGCGGGTATGGTCGTTGGCAAGCTCGCCTTCGATGCCGACCAGATCGCTATTGGCGGGCACAAGCAGCAGGCCGGGCACCGCCGTCTGCTGGGCGCTTTCCAGAATGCTGGCACTCCCTGTCAGCACGTCGAAAGCCGTTCTTGGCCGCGACTCCGGCGGAACACCCAGTCCCGTGGAGGCATTCCCCTGAGGATCGAGATCAAGCACCAGCACGCGCTCGCCAACAGCGGCGAGCGCCGTGCCCAAGTTGATGGCCGTCGTCGTTTTGCCGACGCCGCCCTTCTGGTTGGCGATGGCGATCACACGGGGTCCGCCGAACGAACCTCCGCCGACGCCAGATACATAGCCGGCCACGGGTTTAACCCTCCGTCTCTACCTTCGACGCTTTACGCTTGAGCGACTTCAGCAACAGGACGGAACCATGCGGATCCGTAACGCTAGGATTGAGGGCGGCTTCAAAAGCCCACCCTTGGCGCGCCTGTTCGATCTCCGCCGCGACCTCACGGCCCTTGGAAAACAGGCCCACCGTCGCGGCGCCGAAATAAGGGTAGGCCAACTCCAAAAGACGAGGCAAGGGCGCCAATGCCCGAGCCGTGACGCAATTAACCTCCCTCACCTTAACGCGAGTCTCGGGAATTTCGATTCTCGTACACAGGATGTCCACAACAACTCCGGCGGCGCGGGCCACTTCCCGGAGGAACGCAGCCTTGCGGCTGTCGCTCTCGATCAGCGTATGGCGCGTACCGCCCCGCTCGGACGCGAGGATCGCAATGACGAGACCGGGGAACCCCGCGCCCGACCCCAGATCGAGCCAGCTTCGCGCATCAGGCGAGCGCAAGCGCCAGAGCTGGGCGCTGTCGGCAAAATGGCGGTGCCAGACGTGAGGCAGTGTGCTCGGCGCCACCAGATTTATGGTCTTCTGCCATTGCTTGAGCATGGCCTCGTAAGTGACCAGTTTTCCGACGGTTTCACGTGAAACGCCAAACTCTGCCTGGAAACGCTCGGGGGTGTCGATTCCGGCTGTCGCAGTCATGCACTGCGCCGCTTCGCGCCAGATTTCAGGTGCGCCAGCAGAACGAGCAATGCGGCGGGGGTCATGCCTTCAATCCGGCTTGCCTGAGCGATCGTCTCGGGCCGGTAGCGGACCAGCTTTTGGCGAACCTCGCCTGACAGGCTTGGCAGCGCGCCATAATCGAAGTCAGCCGGAATACGGGTTTCCTCGTCACGGCGGAGCGCGGCCACGTCCTCGTCCTGGCGGTCCACGTATGACCGATACCGGGCGTCGACCTCGAGCTGCGCTCCTACGCGGGGCGCGAGATCCGCGAGCTGAGGCCAGATGGCTGTCAGCCGCGCCAAGTCGACACCAGGGAAGGCCAGCAGCTCGAATGCGGTCCGCCGGCGGCCATCCTGATTGACTTTTAGCCCGGCGCGATCCGCCTCCCGGGGTGTAATGTTGAGTTGGCTCAGCAAGGTGTGGCCCTCGCGGAGAGCCCGCTCTTTGGCTTCGAACGTGGCCCGCCTTTGCAGTCCAACGCAGTCCAACGCGATGCCCAGCGGCGTGAGACGCTGATCGGCATTGTCGGCCCTGAGCTTCAACCGGAACTCGGCCCGCGACGTGAACATGCGATAAGGCTCGGACACCCCGCGGGTGATGAGATCGTCGATCATCACGCCCAGATATCCTTCCGTCCGCGACACGGCAAAAACCCGATCCGAGCCGCTCGCGCGCAACGCCGCATTGATCCCGGCGGCAATGCCCTGTGCGGCGGCTTCTTCGTACCCCGTGGTTCCATTGATCTGGCCAGCGAGAAACAAGCCCGGCAGACGCTTCACCTGGAGACCCTGAGTGAGTTCCCGGGGATCGACATAGTCGTACTCGATCGCATAGCCCGGCCGCTTGATAACGACCCGCTCAAGCCCCGGCATCGTCTTCAAGAAGGCCTCCTGCACCTCGGCGGGCAGAGAGGTCGAGACGCCGTTGGGATAGATCGTATCGTCGTCCAGGCCTTCCGGCTCCAGGAAGACCTGGTGAGAGGTCCGGTCCGCGAAGCGCACGACCTTGTCCTCGATGGACGGGCAATAGCGCGGGCCAGTGCTGGCGATCTGCCCGGAGTACATCGGCGAGCGGGAGAGGTTGGCGCGGATGATGGCGTGGGTCGCCTCGCTCGTCTGGGTGATGCCACAGGCGATCTGGGGCGTCGTGATGCGCTCCGTCAGGAAAGAGAATGGCACCGGGTCGGCGTCCGCCTCTTGCATTTCGAGCCGTGCCCAATCGATGGTTTTGCCATCGAGCCGTGCGGGCGTTCCGGTCTTGAGACGGCCCAGACGCAAGCCCAGCGCATAGAGGCGCTCCGAAAGCTTCAAGGCAGGCGCTTCACCAGCCCGGCCGGCCGGAATCCTCGTTTCTCCCATATGAATGAGGCCGTTGAGGAACGTACCGGTCGTCAGGACGACGGCAGCCGCTCGCAGACGGCGGCCATCGCAGAGAATGACACCCTCTACCGTTCCGCGCTCAGAGCCGCCTACCATCCCACCAACGGCGCCGACGATCAGATCTTCCACGCCGCCTTCGATGACGGTGAGGTTTGCGGTTTCGCGAAGGGCTCGCTGCATCCCATGGCGATAGAGCTTGCGATCCGCCTGGGTCCGCGGACCGTGGACCGCCGGACCCTTGGACCGGTTCAAGAGGCGAAACTGAATGCCCGCCTCATCCGCCACCCGGCCCATGAGGCCGTCGAGCGCGTCGATCTCGCGGACCAGATGACCCTTGCCCAGTCCGCCGATCGCCGGGTTGCACGACATCTCTCCAATGGTGTCGGCCCGGTGGGTGACGAGCGCCGTACGTGCGCCCATGCGTGCACCGGCAGCGGCCGCTTCGCAGCCGGCATGGCCGCCACCCACGACGATGACGTCAAAATTCAGATTGCTGGTGGCGCCAGTGTCCATGACCACTCGGATTACCCGATCCCGTGGCGCCAAAAAAGCGGCTTCAGGGCCGCAAGTCGCAGCCTGGGTCGTTTTCTGGCCGGACATCCCCCTGTGCCGTCCGCGCGATGAGACCCGCCAGGACGGCTATTTTCCGATGCAGAACCGGCCGAAAATTTCGCCTAGAACGTCCTCGACATCGACACGGCCGGTGATCCGGCCCAGGGCATGGGCGGCGCGGCGCAGGTCTTCCGCTCTGAACTCGGGCTCAGCCGGATCGCCCGCCATGAAGGTTCGGACGTCGGCAAGGCACGCTTCCAATGCCTGACGGTGGCGGGCCTGGGTTAGCGGAGGCCCTGCCCGGGTTGCCAGTCTCTCCGCTGCGACTGCCGTGATCCGCGCGATCAGCTCATCCAATCCTGCTCCGGTCTTCGTCGAGATCGCGAGCCCCGGCACAGATGCATTTTCCTGCTTTGGCTTCGTCAGATCCGACTTGGTCCGGACGGTCAGAACGAGAGGGGCGGTTTCACGTGAAACTTTGCTTGACTCCCCTGAGGACTCAGCAAGGGGCAATTGGCTTTGGCCGCCGGGCTCGACCAACCACAAAACCAGATCGGCGTTCTCGGCCGCGGCGAGCGACCGCCGGATGCCTTCCCGCTCGATGGCGCCCGACGCCTCCCGCAATCCAGCGGTATCGGAAACGATCACCGGATAGCCTCCCAGATCGAGCCGAACCTCGATAACGTCGCGAGTCGTACCCGCTTCTTCAGAGACGATAGCCGCGTCCCGCCGGGCGAGGGTATTGAGCAGGCTAGACTTGCCGGCGTTCGGTGCCCCCAGCAGAGCAACCCGGAAACCCTCGCGCAGAATTTCGCCGCGACGGCCATCCGCCAGGTGCCGCGCCAGGTCCTCCGCCAGCCCTTCGACACTCTTGCGGGCTCCCGCCATGGCCTGGTCTGACACATCGGCCTCATCGGAAAAGTCGATGGCGGACTCGACCTGGGCCATCCCTTCCAGCAGGCAAGCCCTCCATCCATCATAGAGCTTGGACAGCGCGCCCGAAGACTGCGCCAGGGCCTGGATGCGCTGGGCTTCAGTCTCCGCGTCCACCAGATCGGCAAGTCCCTCTGCCTCGGCGAGGTCCAGCTTGCCGTTCGCAAAGGCACGCCGCGCGAACTCGCCGGGCTCGGCCATCCGGCAGCCGGGGATGCTGCCCAGTGCGTCCAGCACCGCGTTAACCACGGCGCGGCCTCCATGAACCTGGAATTCCGCCACGTCCTCACCCGTTTCACTGTCGGGTTTGGCAAAGTAAAGCACCAAGGCTTGATCGAGGGGCGCGGCGGTGTCCGGGTGCCGTATGATGCGAAATGCGGCTTGGGCGTGAGCGGGCGGCTTGCGCACCATAGCTGCCAGCGCGGCGGGCGCGTTAGGTCCAGAAACCCTTATCACCGCGACACCCGCCCGGCCCGGCGCGCTCGAAAGGGCGTAGATTGTGGAAGCAGATGCCATGGCAATCGCGTACTCGTACTTGCGGACGCCCGCAATGGACCCATCGGCCTTTGCAGCCCACAGGCCCGTTACCCCACTGGAAGCGTTGTAAGATGCCTGAAAATCGCCTTCGCCACGAAAGCAGCCCCTATCTGCTCCAGCACAAGGACAACCCTGTTCACTGGTGGGCGTGGGGTCCCGAGGCGCTGGCAGAGGCCAAGCGAACGCGAAAGCCGATCCTGCTTTCGGTCGGGTACGCCGCTTGCCACTGGTGCCATGTGATGGCCCACGAGAGTTTCGAGGATCCGGCAACCGCCGATGTCATGAACAACTTGTTCGTGAACATCAAGGTCGATCGCGAAGAGCGGCCGGACATCGATGCGATCTATATGAACGCCCTGCACCGGCTGGGCGAACAAGGCGGCTGGCCGCTGACGATGTTCCTGGACGCGGACGGCAAGCCGTTTTTCGGTGGCACTTACTTTCCCAAGCACGCCCAATACGGCCGCCCGGCATTCATCACGGTGCTGCTGCAGGTGGCCCAGATCTACCAGAACGAGCCCGACCGCATCCGCCACAACGTCGATGGACTGATGGCGGCTCTGACCGCCAAGACCCTGCAGCATGACGACTTCCAGGTCTCGGATCCGCTCATTCGCGATCTCGTGACCCGCCTCACCCAGGCGTTCGACCAGGAGCACGGCGGCCTTGCCGGCGCACCCAAGTTCCCCCAATGGAACGTGCTCTGGCTGTTATGGCGAGGCGCCATGCGATACGGCGACGAAGCCGCCAAGCAGGCCGTCGTCAACACGCTGGTTCATATTTGCCAGGGCGGGATCTATGACCACCTGGGCGGCGGCTTTGCCCGTTACTCGGTGGACGAGTTCTGGCTCGTCCCGCATTTCGAGAAGATGCTGTACGATAACGCGCTGCTCGTCGACCTGCTGACGGAAGTCTGGCGCGAGACCCAGGAACCGCTTTTTGCAACGCGGGTCGCTGAAACGGTCGCTTGGCTCGAACGGGAGATGGTGACGCAAGACGGCGGCTTCGCAGCTTCCCTGGATGCCGACAGCGAAGGCGAGGAAGGCAAGTTCTACGTCTGGACGCCGGATGAGATCGTCGACGTACTCGGCGAGGCAGATGCGGCTCGGTTCATGGAGATCTACGGCGTCAGGCCGGAAGGCAACTTCGAGGGGTCTTCGATCCTGAACAGGCTCGATCACCCGCGCGTGTCGAGCGTGGTCGATGAAGAGCGGCTGACGGGATTGCGCGCCAAGCTTCTTGCCCGCCGCGCGGATCGCGTTCGGCCCGGTTTCGACGACAAGGTACTGGCCGACTGGAACGGCCTGATGATTGGAGCCCTGGCACGCGCCGGTACCGTCTTCGGGCGGCCCTCATGGATCAAGCTCGCTGACGCCGCTTTCGCGTTCGTCTCAACCGCCATGCGCCGTAACAGCGATCGTCTTTGGCACTGCGCCCGTGACGGGCGGCTGACCGCGCCAGCAACCGCGTCCGACTACGCCAACATGACGTGGGCCGCCCTACGCCTCTACCAGGCGCATGGCGATCCGGGAGCCCTGGCGCGTGCGACACAGTGGACTCGTGTCCTTGATCGTCATCATTGGGACGGCGTATCGGGCGGCTACTTCACCGCCGCCGACGATACGGATGATGTGATTGTGCGCCTGAAAACCGCGCATGACGACGCGGTGCCCAGCGCCAATACGATTCAACTGACGAACTTAATCTGGCTCAATGCGTTAACCGGTGAAGCCTCTTACGCAGACAGAAGTGAAAGGTTATACAACTGTTTCCAGGGCGATATCGCTCGCGGGCCGGTTGGTCACTGTGGGTTTCTCGCTGCAGGTTTGGATTTGACTGGGTTGGTTCAGATCGTTGTCACGGGCGGCAGTTCTGAAAAGGGCATCGGCTTACGCCGCGCCGCCGTGTGCACCTCTACCCCAGGAGCGCTGGAGTTCCTGGATCCTGGATCCGATGCCCGGCCTCTGCCTGTTGCGTTGGGCGGCAAACTCGATGTGGCTGTGACGGCGACAGCCTATGTCTGCCGTGGTCCGGTTTGCGGGCCGCCTGTATTTGAACCGGCGAGCCTGAAGGAACGTCTGCTTGAGGCGCGCGGCGCGCGATCGACTTGAGGATTTACCGCGTTGAAAGATCCGATGGTCACAAGACTGTGCTGTGCTCTCAGGCTGTGATTGTATCGGCCCCAGGAGGAATTGGGTCTCATGTCTACACTGCGTTCGATCGTGCGTTGGGCTTATGCCCCGTTTCTGATGCTTGGACTTACAGGTGCAGCCTATTGGGTCGTCGCCAACGGGCATTCCTATTTCTGGCTCGCGCCGCTTCTGGTAATTGCTTACGCGACGTCCTTCGCCGCCGAAAAAATCGCACCCTTCTATTCCGAATGGAACGATCACCACGATCATGGCGATACGACCGCCAACGTCTGGCATACGGCCATCTATGAGTTGTCGGCACTGAACGGCATCCTGATGATCCCCCTCATCCAATGGATGTTTCCCTTCCAAGGCATCTGGCCGACCCAGTGGCCGCTGTGGGGCCAGGTGCTGCTCGCTTTCCTCATTGCCGACTTCGCCTTCATGGTCATCCATTGGGCAAGCCACAAGGTCCCGATGCTATGGCGGTTGCATGCCGTCCATCATGGCGTCGGCCGGCTCTACGGTTTCAATGGTGTCATCCGTCATCCGCTGCATCAGTCCATCGACATGATCATCGGCCAGGCGCCGCTCGTCATCATGGGCATGACGCAGGACGTGGCCATCGTGCTCGGTTTCCTTATTACCGTGACGCTGATCGTGCAGCACTCCAACGTCGAACAGCGGCTTGGGCCGCTTGACGGCTACCTCGCCATCGGCCGCGTGCATCACCTGCATCACGTCAATTGGGGCACCGAGGGCGACTGCAATTTCGGCCTGTTCTTCTCGTTCTGGGATCGCCTGTTCGGCACGTTCCACGCCAAGCCATCGCGCCCCATCACGCACAAGGACCTTGGCGTCGACGAGCTGCCCAACTTCCCAAAATCGTATTGGGAGCAGTTGCTGCTGCCCTTCTACTACAAACCCGGCGCCGGCGAGCCCGAGCGCTATCGCAAGAAGTCGGCCGCTCAGGAAGCGCGCGAGGTCGTCGAGAAGCACCATCCCGACCTGCTGCATCCGGCGGAGTAAATACCCCGCACGTTTCACATGAAAAAAGGGCCGCTGCAGTCGAGCGGCCCTTTTCGTTATCGTAGCTTGTTGTCGTAACCTCGCGCGGCCGCGCCGCTACGGCTACGTATTCATGCTCTGGAAGAATTCGCCGTTGGTCTTGGTCGACTTCAGCTTGTCGATGAGGAACTCGATGGCGTCCATGGTGCCCATCGGGTTCAGGATGCGGCGCAGGACATACACCTTCTTGAGCTGGTCTCTGGGCACCAGCAGGTCTTCCTTGCGCGTGCCAGAGCGGGCAACGTCGATCGCAGGGAACACGCGCTTGTCGGAGACCTTGCGGTCCAGGATGATTTCCGAGTTGCCGGTACCCTTGAACTCTTCGAAAATCACTTCGTCCATACGTGAGCCGGTGTCCACAAGGGCGGTGGCGATGATGGTGAGCGAGCCGCCTTCCTCGATGTTGCGCGCCGCGCCAAAGAAGCGCTTGGGTCGCTGGAGGGCGTTGGAGTCCACGCCACCGGTCAGCACCTTGCCGGAGGACGGCACGACAGTGTTGTAGGCGCGACCCAGACGCGTGATCGAGTCGAGCAGGATGACGACGTCTCTCTTATGCTCAACGAGACGCTTAGCCTTCTCGATGACCATCTCCGAAACCTGGACGTGACGTGACGGGGGCTCGTCGAAGGTGGAGGAGATGACCTCACCTTTCACCGAGCGCTGCATGTCGGTGACTTCCTCCGGGCGCTCGTCGATGAGCAGCACGATGAGGTAGCACTCGGGATGATTGGCCGTGATCGAGTGGGCGATGTTCTGCAGCAGCACGGTCTTGCCCGTGCGGGGCGGCGCGACGATCAGGGCGCGCTGGCCCTTGCCCAGCGGAACGACCACGTCGATGACGCGCGGCGAGAGATCCTTGATGGTGGGATCTTCGATTTCCATCTTGAGCCACTTGGTCGGATAGAGCGGCGTCAGGTTGTCGAAGTTGATCTTGTGCTTGGTTGCTTCGGGATCTTCAAAGTTGATCTTATTGACCTTGAGAAGAGCGAAGTAACGTTCTCCCTCCTTGGGTCCTCTGATCTGTCCTTCGACGGTATCGCCGGTGCGCAAGGCAAAGCGGCGTATCTGCGACGGCGAGACGTAGATGTCGTCGGGGCCGGGCAGGTAGTTGGCGTCGGGCGAGCGCAGGAAACCGAAGCCGTCCTGCAGCACCTCGACGACGCCGGTCGCAATGATTTCGGTTTCCTGGGTCGCGAGTTGCTTCAGGGTCGCGAACATCAGCTCTTGCTTGCGCAGGGTCGAGGCGTTCTCCACGCCGACCTCTTCAGCAAACGAGACCATTTCAGCGGGAGACTTCCGCTTCAGGTCCTCGAGCTTCATTTCCTTCATGGGTGAAAACTCCGGGAGTGCCCGGTAACCGGGCGAGACAGGGATATGAAAATATTGAGTGTGGGGATGATCGGGCGATCGAGGGTGAGGGGTTTACAGCGCAGGGCAGGGCGCCCCACGGGGCGGCCGCCAGCTTACTCCTGGACGTTGCCGCCGACGGATTGTCTGCCGCTCGGCAGCGACCCGCTGAATAACGTGCGAAGGCTTATATCAGATCCGCGCGGCTTGGCAAAGGGCTTCAGAACGGCTTCACGATTACCAGAATGACGATCAAAATCATCAAGATGGTCGGGACCTCGTTGACGATCCGCCAGAACCGGGGCGGCCTCTCGTTGCGGTCCTCCGCAAAGGCGCGCACAGCCATCGAGAAGTAGCCGTGGACCGCCGACAGCGCGATGGCCAACGCCAACTTGGCGTGAAACCAGTGCGCGGAAAAGAAGCCGCCGGTCCACGCGAGCCACAGCCCCAGCACCCATGCGATGACCATCGCCGGATTGATGATGATGCGAAGCAGTCTCCCCTCCATCACCTTGAAGGTCTCTGACTGCGCCGAGCCCTTTTCGGCCTCGCAATGATAGATGAACAAGCGCGGCAGATAGAGCATCCCGGCCATCCATGAGATGATGGCTATGACGTGGAAGGCCTTGATCCAAAGATAGGCGGCATCGCCGATCACGATCATCAACGCTGCGGCAACCGCCACGGTCATGATCAAGGAAATTGCTGCCCTGGCAGCAGGTGACGACGCGCCGCGGCGCGTTCCTGTCTCGCCAGCCATGACTTAAGTCCCTTTGCGGACGCGTTCGACGAGGCGCGCGACATTCTCGGGCGGGGTTTGCGGTACGATACCGTGACCCAGGTTGAAGATGAAGCGTTCGCCGGCCATGAGGCTCAGAATCTCATCGACCCGCTCGTCCATCTGCGGACCCCCTGTCACCAGCAGCAGGGGATCGAGATTGCCCTGCACGACCACATCCTCATCCTCGAAGGCTTCCTTCATCACGTAAGGCGGCGTCGCGGTATCGCAGCCAATGCCATCGACGCCAGTTTCCGCCACATACCACACCGCCGCCGGCCCTGCCCCGCGCGGAAACCCGATAACCGGAACATCGGGATGAAGATCCCGCAGGCTTTCCCGGATGCTTCGGGTCGGATTCACGACCCAGCGGTCGAATTCGTCATCAGGCAGACTGCCCGCCCACGTGTCGAAAATCTGCAGACAGTCCGCACCAGCCTTCACTTGGTTGTCGAGATAGGCAATCGAAGTCTCGACCAGGATGTCGATGAGCCTGGAAAAGCCTTCACGATCCCGGTAAGCCCACAACCGCGCTTCCGCCTGGTCGGACGATCCCTCGCCCTGGACCATGTAGGTCGCCACCGTCCACGGCGCCCCGCAAAATCCGATCAGCGCCGTTTCACGCGGCAAATCCTGCCGCAGACGCGCCACGGTCTCCCAAACGGGCGCGAATGTCCGAGCCGTACGCGCTGGATCGAGTCGGCGCAAGTCATTGACATTGCGAATCGGTTCGAGCCGCGGCCCTTCACCCTCGACAAAACTCACCTTCTGGCCGAGCGCATCGGGAACGACCAGGATGTCCGAGAATAGGATGGCCGCGTCAAAGCCGTAGCGCCGGATCGGCTGAAGGGTCACCTCGGCTGCGAGCTCGGGCGTGTAGCACAAATTGAGGAACCCGCCGGCTTTGGTGCGTGTTTCGCGATACTCCGGCAGGTAGCGTCCGGCTTGGCGCATAAGCCAGATGGGAGGTGGCGAACAGGCCTTGCCGCGAAAGGGTTCCAGGAACCGTCGTACGGCTTTGGATCCGGTGTCCCTCTGCATGGCCAGGCAACCCTTCCCTTAAAACTTCAAATCAAGAATCTTGAGAGGTTTTTATTGAGTCTTATTAGGGCGGTGGGTTCTGGGGATCTTTGAGCTTTCCTCAGCCTATCCACATCAAGCCCGCCGCCCTGATTTCGACCACGAGGTCTAGGCGCTGAGACCCGTGCTAGGCAATAGTGCCAAATAGCTTTTCTTTTTCAAACTGGATACGGCGGGCGTGCAGCTTCAACTCGTATGACGTATATGTTGGCAACCTGGGGACGTTGGGCCGAGGACTGGGTTATCCTTGAAGTTCGGTACGGGTGCTGCTGGGATATCCGCTTTTGTGCAAATGTGGCTATCGCGCTTGGCAAGTGGCCGGTTGTTGTCTCAACCTGTCCTTCCGGTTTGTAGGCTCCGGTCTTCCCCCTCAACTTACCAACAGCCTGCCGGGAGGTTGTTAGAGAGCCAACATGGCCATTCAGGCATCGCGTATTTTCCATATGCATCTGGTCTCGGACTCCACCGGCGAGACCCTGGCAGCAATCGCCAAGGCGGTGGCTGTCCAGTATCCCAACGTGCGCGCCATCGAGCACATGCACGCGCTCGTGCGCACACAGCGGCAACTGAAGCGCGTGCTGAACGCCGTCGAGAAAGAGCCAGGCATCGTCCTCTATACGGTTGTGAACAAGGCGCTGGGTGAAGAGCTCGAGCAGTATTGTAAGGAACTCAAAGTTCCCTGCCACGCCGTGCTGCAGCCGATCATGCAGATCTTCGAAGGCTACCTTGGCGCGCCGCGCACGCCGACAGTGGCTGGCCAGCACGTGCTCGATGCCGATTACTTCCGGCGGATAGATGCCATGAACTTCACCATGCATCACGACGACGGCCGGCTGCCCGAGAATCTGAGTGATGCGGACATTATCGTTCTTGGCATCTCGCGCACCTCCAAGACGCCGACCAGCATCTATCTGGCGCAACGTGGCTACAAGACCGCCAATCTGCCGCTGGTCCCCCAAGTGCCGCTGCCGGCCAAGTTGACCGAGCCGCACACGGCCTTTGTGGTGTGCCTCATCGCGAATGCCGACCGCATCGCGGAGGTACGCCGCAACCGCGCGATTTTGCTGGCAGACCGTGACCTCGATACCTACGTCGATCGCGAAACCATTGGGGCCGAGATCGCCTATACGCGACGCATCGCTGCAAAGCATGGCTGGCCGGTTATCGATGTCACGCGACGGTCCATCGAGGAGTCGGCCTCGATGATCTTGAAGCTGTTGCATGACCGCGGCGACCCGGCGGCCCACCCCGATCCGGATGCCGAGCCCGCGTCATGAGCGACTCCGGACGGCCCGTCATCCTTGCCTCGGCAAGTTCGGCACGCCGCGCGATTCTGTCGGCTGCCGGCGTTGCGTGCGAGATCGTGCCCGCGCGTCTTGACGAGGACGCCATCAAGTCGGCGATGATCGCGGTCGATCCGCATATTCATCCCGCGGCGATCGCGGCGCGCCTGGCGCAGGAGAAAGCGCGTGCGGTCTCGCGCGACAAACCGGGCCGTCTCGTCATCGGTGCAGACCAGATTCTGGTGTTCGAGAACACGATCTATTCCAAAGTCGCGACATCGGATGAAGCGCGCGCGGTGTTGAAGAAACTGCGCGGGCGCACGCATGAATTGATAAGCGCGACGGCCCTTGCACGCGATGATGCGCTGCTGTGGCATGGAGAAGACCGCGCGCGACTGACCATGCGGGATTTTTCAGACCGCTTTCTGAGCCGGTATCTCGATGAGGCTGGCCCTGCCATTTTGAATTGTGTCGGCTGCTATGAGCTGGAACGGTCCGGCGTGCAGCTTTTCGAAAAGATCGAAGGCGATTACTTCACGGTGTTGGGCTTGCCGTTGCTGGCCGTTCTTGGCGCATTGCGGGCGCAAGGAGCGCTGATGTCATGACAAACACCACCGCGAAAAGAGCCTGCGTTATCGGATGGCCGATCGAGCAGTCTCGCTCGCCGCTCATTCACGGCTATTGGCTGAAGCGCTATCGGATCGAGGGGAGCTACACGAAGGAGGCGGTCAAGCCGGAAGACGTGAAGGGCTTCCTTTCCACGCTCGCGGAACGCGGCTTTACAGGCTGCAATGTCACCGTACCCCACAAGGAAGCTGCCTTCGGCGCTGCCGATGTGAAAGACGACAGCGCCGTTGCGGTCGGCGCAGCCAACACGCTTTGGCTTGAGGGCGGCAAGCTGCATTGCGCAAATACCGACACCTACGGCTTTATGACCCATCTCGATCTGTCGGCTCCAGGCTGGAAAGCGCAGGATGTGCCTGTGCTTATCCTGGGCGCGGGCGGCGCGGCGCGGGCCATCGTCTACGGATTTCTGAAAGCAGGTGTGGCGCGCATCATCATTGCCAACCGGTCTCGGCACCGTGCCGATCAATTGGCGGATCATTTCGGCGATAAGGTTTGTTCCATCGATTGGGACAAGCGCAATGATGCGGTGTGCGACGTGGGCGTGATCGTCAACACCACGACACTCGGCATGAAGGGCGTGGGAAATCCCGGCATCGATTTCTCGAGCTGCCGCGCCGGTGCCGTTGCGGCAGATATCGTCTATGTCCCGCTTGAAACCGATTTCCTGAAATCGGCGCGCGCAAAGGGTCTCACCGGTGTCGATGGACTTGGCATGCTGCTGCATCAGGCCGTACCTGGATTTGAAAAGTGGTTTGGCGTGCGCCCGCAGGTGACGCAAGACTTGCGGGACCTCATTGTTGCAGACATCGAGGGCGCGTGATGCTCATCATCGGTCTCACAGGCTCCATGGGCATGGGAAAATCGACGGCGGCCGCGCAGTTTCGCGCGCTCGGTATCGGTGTGTTCGACGCCGACGCCGCCGTGCACCGCCTCTATGATGGACCGCTCACCGCCAAGATCGAAGCGGTCTTTCCCGGTACGACGGTCGTGGGCAAGGTCGATCGCGGCTTGCTGTCCACCGAGTTGCTGCGTGCGCCATCACGCATTCACGAGTTGGAGGAAATCGTGCATCCGCGCGTCCGCGAGGAGGAACGGGCCTTTCTTGCCGCCGAGCACGCGCGCGGGGCGCGGATGGCCGTTCTTGAAATTCCGCTCTTGTTTGAATCCGGCGTGCACGAAAGCGTCGATGTGGTCGTCGTCGTCAGTGCGCCACATCACGTTCAGCGTGGCCGGCTGCTGGAGCGGTCCGGCATGAGCGAAGCCAAGCTTACGCAGTTGCTCTCGCGCCAAATGGCCGATGACAAAAAGCGTTCGCGGGCTGATTTCATTGTGGACACCAGCGGCCCGGTGGAAGCTTGTCACGCGCAAATCGAGGATATTGTCACAAATCTTGCCGGGCGCAGAGGGACGGCCTACGCGCGCTTCTGGCAGTGAAGGCAGAGCTAGAGCCGTTCTGTTTTTTGATGGAATCGCGGAACGGCTCTAGGCTTTTGTTTTGTCGTGCTTCTTATCGGAAAACCGGTTCCCACTTTTCCGCAAAGCACTCTAATCCGAAAGGCAGATGCGAGTTGCGCGAAATCATCCTCGACACCGAAACGACCGGCCTTGATCCGCGCAAGGGCGACAAGCTGATCGAGATCGGCTGTATAGAGCTTTACAATCGCATTCCCACCGGGCGCGAGTATCACTGCTTCATCAATCCCGAACGCGAGGTGCCCGCGGAGGCGGAATCCGTGCACGGTCTGTCGACCGTATTCCTGCGGGACAAGCCGATCTTTTCCAAGGTCGCGGATGCTTTTCTGGAGTTCATCGGCGAGGATCCGCTCGTCATTCACAACGCGGCTTTCGACGTCGGTTTTCTGAACTGGGAGCTGGAGCTGCTGGGCAAGGGCGCGCTGTCCATGAGTCGCGTCGTCGATACGCTGGCCTTGGCGCGGCGCAAGCATCCGGCCGGTCCCAACACGCTCGATGCGTTGTGCAAACGTTACGGCATCGACAATTCCAAGCGCACAAAGCACGGCGCTCTCATAGACTGCCTGCTGCTTGCGGAAGTTTATGTCGAGCTGCTCGGCGAGCGTCAGGCGGCATTGAGCCTGCAGACACAAGCCGCAGTAGCGCGCGCAAGTGCGGCACGGCTGGCCAGCGGAGCAGCACAAAAGCGGCCCATACCGCTGCAGCCGCGCCTCAGCGACCAGGATCGCGCCCGCCATCGCACGTTCATCGAGGAGATGGGAGCCAAGGCCGTCTGGCTCAAATACTGGATTGAGGCGCCCGAGAAAGAGGACGCCTGACAGGCTCCAGGTCTTTGTTAAGCGTTGAGCTTGGCGCCCTTCGCGCTGGCAATCTCCTGCTGGCGATGGAAATAGAGCCCGGCAAAGTCGATCGGATCGAGCATGAGGGGTGGGTAGCCCCCTTCGCGCGTGACGTCGGCGACGAGGCGGCGCAAGAACGGGAACAGCGTCATCGGCGCGGATATCAGCAGGAACGGCTCGAGCGCCTGCTCGGGAATGTTCTCGATCTTGAACAGGCCCGCATAGACGGTTTCGAGGACGTAGACGGTGCCAATATTGTTTTCGGCGGTCGCCTTGAGCATGATGGCGCTCTCGTAAACATTGGCGTCGATCCGCTCGGCATTGACGTTGACTTCGACTTTCAATCCGGGGGGCTCGCCCGGCCCCGCCATCAGCTTTCGGATATTGGGGTTCTCGAACGACAGGTCCTTGATGTACTGGTTGAGGACCTTGGCTTGAACCGGAATGGGTGTGGGTGCCGGGGCCGCGGCCTTGCCGTTGTCAGACATGGTGTGATGTTTCCCTTTGGGCGAACATGAATTGCACGCTTTGCGGCTCGCTATCACGGCTGCCATCGTGGCGCAATTGCGAGCATAATAGACGTGCAGGCGTCAGTGTCTCTCGGGTTTGTCGTCAAGCCGCTGGTATTCGCCTTCGATGACGGGCGGCTCGGGGCGCGGCCGCCGCCGTCTCTCAGGCCCAGCCTCATGCGGGGGATGGGCCTCACCGCGGCCGGCGCCGCGCGAAAAAGGATCGTGGTCCTGCGTTCCCCAGGTCTGGCGCGCCTGGGCCTCGGCCGTGCTCGGGTAAGTCTGGACAGTAAACAAGGAAGCCAGCGCGCGCCGAAGCGCCCATCGGACCGGTGGCACGAGCATAAGGCCGCCGGCGGCGTCTCCCAGCAAGCCCGGAAATATGAGGAGAACGCCGCCCGTGACGATCAGGAGCTGGTCCAGCATCGGCTCAAAGCCGCTGCCGCCTGCCTCGATATGGGCGAAAATGCGCGAGAAAATGGAAAGGCCGCTCCGCTGAATCACGATGGAACCCAGCACGGCCGTGGCAATGATCCAAAAGAAAACCGGCCAGAAGCCGAAGATTGCGCCTGCCTTGATGAGCAGGGCGATCTCGGCGATCGGGAGTGCCAGGATCGTAAGTCCCAAGGCAAATTTAACGGGAAATCTCATGCACCGGCCGTCACGTTGGTTTATTTAATCTAACGCCGAACCCACTTGCGGGCCAATTGCGTTTCAAGTTGGCGTTAGCACAAAGCGCGCCTACATTATGGGTTGGACCCGGCAGGCGTTTGCGGCCTAAGGCAGGGTTTCAACCGCCCCCAACGAAAGCCCATTGGTATGAACGGCCAACTCGATCTGCTAACCCTGATTTCCCTCGTTGTTGCGTTCGTCGCTATTTTGAAGCTGCGCAGCGTTCTGGGCCAGCGGACGGACGAGGATGACACCCGCATCGAACGGATCAAGGCGCGTGAGCGCGATAGCAAGGCGGCGGCCGGCGCCGGATCCGGCGAAGTCATCAATATGCCTATGCGTGACAGGTCCGAGCCTGCAGGTGCGCAGCTTGAGACCGTCGTCAACGATAGCGAGGCGCGCATTCGCGCGTTTCCGGCCCTATCGCAGTCGGTTACGGACGGCCTGCTTTCTATCGGCCGTTTCGATCCGACCTTCGATCCCGAGGCATTTCTGACCGGTGCCTCCAGCGCTTACGAGATCATTGTCACCGCCTTCGCGGACGGCGATCGCAAAGCCTTGAAGGAGCTTCTCAGTCGCGACGTCTACGATGGCTTCATCACCGCCATTAACGAGCGGGAGGCTCGTGGTGAGCAAATCGACCAGCAGTTTGTCGGCATCAAGAAGGCCGAAATCACTGGTGCCGAGGTCTCAGGGGGCTTCGCGTCGGTCACCGTGCGTTTCATCAGCGAGTTGATTACGGCAACCCGTGACCGGGCCGGAAATGTTTCGGGCGGCGATCGCGTGACCGAGGTTACGGACGTTTGGACATTCGGCCGGGATATTTCCAGCAAGCGCGCGCTTCAAAATCCGAACTGGAGATTGGACGAGACACAGCCGCCGAACTGACGCACTATGCGGGGGATTTCAGCCTCCGCGGCGTCTGGGCAAGTCTCTTGGGCAGGACGTGCTCTTCTTTAGGCAGGAAGTCCACACGCGCGGCGCAGGAGGGGGGCGAGGGGTGGCGATAGAGCCATTCAAGGGCCGGAGCCAAATTAGCTCCGCGGCCACGATGGCTGCGGTGTTTGTTTGTACGTTGTCCATCGCTGCGGCATTCCTGGCAGTTTCCCTGCCACCAGCCTGGGGTGGCGAAACCGCCACCGCCGAGTCGCCGCCTCCCAAGAAAAAGGTCGTCATCACCGTCGGCGTACCGAGCAAGACAATGACCAAGACGTCGTTCATGCTTACTCCTGTCTCCTTCGCTGATCTGCCAGGCTGGGCGGAAGACGATCACTTGAGCGCCTGGAAGGCGTTCCTCACCTCCTGTCCCGTGCTGATCCAGCGCTCCGATGCGGGCAAGGCGACCAAGCCGATGTCGCAAGCTCTGGCCGGCACCTGCCGATTTGCGCTGGAGCAGACCTCCTCGAGCAAGAAGATGACGAAGGCTTCGGCACGTGCCTTCTTTGAAACCAACTTCCGGCCACGCCGCGTGGATCAGACAATCTCGGGCGGACTGCTGACAGGCTACTACGAGCCGCTTCTGCAGGCCTCCCGCACGCCGCAAGGCGAATTCGGTACGCCCATCTACAAGCGGCCGCCCGACCTGGTGAACATGGTGTCGGAGGCCGAACGCGGGGCGAAATCCGATGCGTTCACGCACATGCGCCAGACGGCAAGCGGACTGTCCCCGCATCTCACGCGCGCCGAAATTGAACAGGGGGGCCTCGCCGGCCAAGGCCTTGAGCTTTTGTATTTCCGTGATCCCGTCGATGTCTATTTCCTGCAGATTCAGGGGTCAGGCCGGATCGAGCTTCCCGACGGACGCAAGATCCGGATCGGATATGACGGCAAGAACGGCTATCCCTACACCTCCATCGGGCGCGAGTTGATCCAGGCAGGAACGTTCACGTCCGACAACATGAGCCTCAAGGCGCTGTCGAAATGGCTGAAGGCGGACCGCGAGCGCGCCGCGCCCGTGATGTGGAAAAACCAGTCCTACGTCTTCTTCCGCGAGCTGAGCGATAGCGAGAGCGGTGGGCCGGTTGGAGCACTCGGAACCGCCCTTCATACGGGCCGCAGTCTTGCGGTGGATCCGGCCTATCATGCGCTGGGCTCCCCCATCTATGTGTGTGCCCCTTCCTTGAAGCACGCGACGCGTGACGCGGCGGGATTCAACCGTTTGATGATCGCGCAGGACGTGGGCTCGGCGATCAAGGGGCCTGAGCGCGGCGACATCTTCTTCGGATCGGGAGACAAGGCCGGCAGTGTGGCGGGGGTCACCAAGCATCCGGGCCATTTCTTCGTGCTGGAACCGGCCCTCGCCATCGAAGCACGCAGCACACCGCCGGGGCGGCAGCCGTGAAGAGACCGCATGGCAAGGATCGCCGGCGGCATCTGGACGAGGAGGAAGCAGCGATCTGGGATCACGCGGCCGGGTCGATCGAGCCATTGAAGCGCGGCAAGTCTCGCGTTCATGCCTCGGCCGACCCGGATGAGGCTGTTTCTCTTCCCCGCCCGAAAGTCAGCGCGCAGCAGCACGTTTCAAATGCGCATCAGAAACCCAAGCGGCCTCATGTCGAGGCACACGTACCTTCCGCGCGCAAGGCCACGCCGCCGTTGGCACAGGTCGAGCGCAAGAAGGTCAAGCGGCTGCGCGCGGGCCACATCGAGATCGACGGGCGGATCGATCTGCATGGCCTGCGCCAGGACGAGGCCCATGGCCATCTGCGGGCTTTTCTCCATCGCGCCCAGGCGCGGGGATGGCGCTGGGTGCTGGTCATTACAGGTAAGGGAAAGCCGGGGAGCCGCAGCCGGGACGAGCCCTTCGACATGAGCGCGCAGCGCGATCGCGGCGTATTGAAGCGCAATGTTCCTCGTTGGCTGGAAGAGCCCGATCTACGCGGCCTCATCATCAGTTACACGACCGCGTCGATTGCGCATGGCGGCGAAGGCGCCCTCTACGTGCATTTGCGCAAGAAGGGCTAAGGCGTGGTGGCTGTGGCCGCGTCTGCACGCAAATCCAGCTCACTGACGGCGGCTGCGGCGACGGCGCCTTCACGGACGATTTCCGCGCGCGCCTCGTAACGGCCAGCCTGCCAGGGCGCCTCCCGCCGCCGCTTTCCCGTATATGAGACGTACGTCGCCTTGTTGCGTTCCAGCGGCTCGGAAAGCTGCTCCACCAGAGGTCCGCCAGGTCCGCTCACGAGGAGACGGATGCGATCACCGGCCAGGAGATTGATGAAGCGGGCATAGAACAGCAAAGCAGGGCTGTCAGGACGCATTGGAGCGAGCGCCGTGTGATCCAGCTCGAGCCCATTGAGATCCGGCGGACTGGCGGTAAAGCCCATGCCGATGATTTCACCATTGCGATAGCCAAACCGGGCGATGACCGAGGGCTCCCAAAGGCTGCGATTCTTCGCGTCAAGGCCACATGCCCCTTTGGGCGCATCCGGTGCGAATGGATCGACGATCTCACCGTTATGGCGGACGCTCATATGCACGTGCGCGAAATCTGTCATGCCCGAAAAGCCAACCAGGCCGATCTTCTGTCCGCGTTTGACATACTGGGATTTGGAGACCGCCACCGAACCCTGCTTCATATGGCAATACTTGGTTTCCCAGCCGTCCGCGTGCGTTATGACGACTCCGTTGCCGCATTCCCGGCCTTTCACCGCACCCGGCTTGTTGTCGCGAAAGAAGACGTCTGGAACCCTGTCGCGCGTAGCCTTCACGCGCCCGTCGGCGGCCGCGAGAACCGCAACACCCGCCTCGGTGGCTTTGGCCGAAAGCAGCCTGAAATCGACGCCGTTGTGCTTGTCGTACGTAGCGCCGCCGCACGCATAATCCTTGGCGTCATCGGAAGGATCAACGTCAAGGTAACTCTGAATAAAGCAGGTGCGATGCGGCTCGCACGCCAGCGGCAGGGACAACTGAAATGGCTCCCCGGCCGCCGGGTTGCCTGTAGCAGCGCAAAATATCATTAATGACAACGCTGCGGATCGTTGGGTTGTGGCCCTCATGTCCCCTCTGCGCCAAAGTGCCGTCCGAATGCGGCGCTCGCTTGCAGCCCTCACGCCAAGAGGCTAGCACTACCCGGCTCCAAATTCCCAATTCCTAAAGAAAATCGCGAAGGACTCCCATGGCAACCCACTCTCTGCTTCTTCTGCCCGGCGACGGTATCGGCGTTGAGACGATTGCCGAGGTGGAGAGGTTGATCGCCTTCCTCAACGCCAAGGGCACGGCCGGCACCTTCAAGGTCGAGCGCGATCTGGTCGGCGGCGCAGCCTACGACAAGCATGGCGTTGCCATCACGGATGCCGCAATGGCGAAAGCGCAGGCCGCGGATGCGGTCATCTTCGGCGCCGTGGGTGGGCCCAAGTGGGACAAGGTGGCTTATGAACACCGCCCCGAAGCAGGCTTGCTGCGCCTGCGCAAGGATCTCGACCTGTTTGCCAACCTACGCCCAGCCATCTGTTATCCCGCGCTCGCCGACGCTTCGAGCTTGAAGCGTGAGCTGGTCGAAGGCCTCGACATCATGATCGTGCGCGAACTCACGGGCGGCGTCTACTTCGGCGAGCCCAAGGAAATCGTGACACTCGAAAACGGGGAAAAGCGCGCCGTCGACACGCAGCTTTATACGTCCCGCGAGATCGAGCGTATCGCCAAGGTTGCCTTCGACCTTGCCCGCAAGCGTTCCAACAAGGTCCACTCGGCGGAAAAGCGCAACGTCATGAAGACCGGCGTGCTTTGGAACGAGGTTGTGACCCAGACACACAAGTCCTACGCACCTGACGTTCAGCTCGAGCATATCCTGGCCGACAACTGCGCCATGCAGCTCATCCGCAATCCCAAGCAGTTCGACGTGATCGTCACCGACAACCTGTTCGGCGATGTGCTCTCCGACGAAGCCGCCATGATGACGGGATCGCTCGGCATGCTCCCTTCCGCCTCGCTCGGCAGCGCCGACACCAAGACGGGCAAGCGCAAGGCGCTCTATGAGCCCGTGCACGGGTCGGCTCCCGATATCGCCGGCAAAGGGCTTGCAAACCCGATCGCCACCATCGCTTCCTTCGCCATGGCCCTGCGCTATTCCTGCGACATGGGCAAAGAAGCCGACCTCATCGAAAAGGCGATCGCCAATGTGCTGGATAAGGGTCTGCGCACACCCGACATCATGCAGACGGGCATGACGAAGGTGGGCACATCCCAGATGGGCGCCGCGATCGAGGAAGAACTGCAGGCACTCATGGCCTAATGCTGCCCACGCCTCGCGTTGTCAGGGACTTGCCGCCGCAACGATTAACAATCTATTGACAAATCAACCTCTTCGCGTCTGCCCCGCGTCGTGAGACAATTCCCAAATGATTCGGGGATAGTCGCGCTTTCACTCTTGATTGATTTCAGAGAAAGCGCGGCGCGGGGACACGACACGATCATGATGACATCGAACGAGCTTCGTGCAGGTCTGCTGGCGCTGGCCAAGCGATCCGTCAGCATAATGACGGCTTGCACCAATGAAGAGAGCACCAAGCTCTATCTGGTGCTGCCATTCATCGGGTTGCTGGGTTACGACTATGCCAACCCCTACGAGGTCTACCCGCAGCACGCGGCCGATTTAGATCCCGCGAGCCGGAATAAGGTCGACTTTGCCATCCTGCGCGACGGTGCGCCCGTCATTGCCATCGAAAGCAAGCAGGTTGGGGCGGACCTGGAAGAAAGCCGGGAGCAGCTCCGGCAGTATTTCAATACGCTTGCCGACGTCAAACTCGGTATCCTCACAAACGGCATTCTATTCGAGTTTTTCGTCGATTCCGCCGAACCAAACACGATGGACCCGCAGCCGTTCCTCACCATCGATCTCGAGACTATTGCGCGCGCGGGCGTTTCGGAAGAGGCCATCGAGACCTTGATCTCGGCAACGAAGGGCACCTACGATCCCGAGACCATCGCCGAAGCCGCGCACATCCAGCTCGTCAAGAAGCGCCTGCGCACCGTATTCATCGAGGAAGCCAAGGGCCCCTCGGAAGAGTTCTGCCGCTTCGCCCTGGAGCGCATCGGACTGAAGAACGTGCGCAAGGTCGCGATCGAGCGCTATTATGCGCCGATGATCCGCAATGCATTCGATGAAAGCCTGATCCTTCCGGTCGTCGACCGCTTGCGCGCCCAGCACGGCATGGAGAGCCGCGGCGGGGCGATGCCCATCCATCAGCTCGGCCAGCGAATCGAGACCACCGAGCGGGAACTCGAAATCGTAGCCTATGTACGCCGGCGCCTGGCCTATCTCGCCCAGAATGAAGCCGAGTTCGATGCTATCCAGAACGTGCGTTACAAGGACTATGTCGGCAAGCTGGTGGTCTACTACGACCGCGAGCGCAGGGGGCGCCTGTTCGACTACATCGAGGGCGCGGACGGCTACGACAAGTATATTTTCCCGGATCCGATCGGCGAAATCCTCACCAACAACGTGTTGGAAATCGATACCGCGCTGAAGACGGTTTTTGCCGCCCGCGTCAAGGAATTGGGCAGCATACCCCACAATCACAGGCTCGCCCGCACCGCCTGAGGCCGCTATAAGGGCTCCTGGGGGAAAACGGGGGCGCCCATGGCCAGCAATCTTTCGACAATCGGCTTTCAGTTCGAGGGCGAGGAACAGTTCCGCGAGGCGATGCTCGCGTGTGCGGCCCAAGCGCGCGAACAGATCCCCTGCCCACAGGGCCACTATGGCATCTGGCGTTCCCGCTCCGGTGCGGAAATCTGGTTTCATCTCGGCCGCACGCCGGAAGGTGCGGTTGAGATTTTTGGCCTCACGCCCTTCTTCGAGGGCAAGAGCGACGTACCGTTGGCGCTGTCGCGAACCCTGGCGCGTGAGAGCGACAATCCCTTCGAAGGCGCGCTGCACGGCTACGTCAGTCCGCGAGCCGATGGTGAAGGCGGCAGCTACCCTGTCGTCTTCGATGCGGTCGATTTCGCGCTATCATCGGCCGCACCGCTGCCAGGCACTTACCGCGCGCGCCTGGCCGCCTTCGCACGCGAGCTTTCCGTCTATCCCGACGAAGAGGCTTACTACGCCGCGCACGAAGGGTCGGAGCAGCCGGTGTTTGCCGCTCAGGCGTTCATACCCATCGGATTGTTTGCAGCCGAACACGATGAGGAAAATGCGCCGGGATCGAGCGGCGTCCCCGCATCGACCGTCCTTTTCACGGGTAAGATCATCGAGCACAGCCTGTTCACAAACGAAGCCTCTGGCCGCGAGTTCGTCTGGCTTTTGGTCGAGACTTTGGACGCGACGATCGACGTTCTGGCGGACCCCTCCATCGTCACCGGCACGATCGAGGACAATGGGATCGTCGAAGTATCAGCTTTACTCTTCGGACGGCTGATCGGCTGAAGATCGCACACTCACACGTTGGCGCCTTCGGTGCAGGCTTCTGCCTTGCCCTCCACCGCGCCGCGTGCGGTCCAGTCCGGCTTGCTGCCAGGCGTTCCTGGCGCGGCCTCCTCGCTGCGCGCCACGAAATAGAACTCGAAGCAATTGGCGCCCATGGCCGCGACCCGGAAGCACCCGCCGGTGGGATCGGTATCGTAGATCGTACAGAGCGTTCCCGAACGCACCGACCAGTGGCCGGTCAGCGTCGCACCGTCTTCGGTGTACGTCAGGCCGCCCGACTCCAGGTAGCTTTCGGTGAAGCGCCGGCCGGAGGCGTACATGCCGTCGAGCGTGCGGCCCTTGAGCGACGTTTCGATCTCGGCATCGCTCAACCAGGTGACAGTCTGCGCGCACGCCGTGGCCGTGCTCAAGGCCGTGGCGATGAGGGTGGCATAGACTGCCGGCACAAAGAGCGCCGCCCGCCTGATCCTGACCATGAACACCTCGCTGTTTGAGGTTCCGCCCCGTGCGACACAAACACGGGATTGGCACAAAACAAGGGCTTAAGTGGGCTGGCGGCAACCCGCGGCCTTGATCCATGCTCGCGCGGCAGGTAAGTCTCGCGCCAACGCTTTTAAATCGCCCCGGCCGGCATGGCCAGGGCTTGCCACCCACAGGACATTCAAGGATGGGCTACAAGGTCGCTATCGTCGGCGCTACGGGCAATGTCGGCCGCGAAATGCTTAACGTACTCGCCGATCGCAAATTCCCCGTCAGCGAACTCGTTCCGCTCGCCTCGCGCCGCTCCATCGGCACGCAGGTCTCCTTCGGCGACACCACGTTGAAATGCCGCGATCTTGAGACCTTTGACTTCAAGGGGACCGATTTCTGCCTCATGTCGGCCGGTTCCGCCGTGTCGAAGGAATGGTCGCCCAGGATCGGCGCCCAGGGTGCGGTGGTGATCGATAATTCCTCGTGCTGGCGCTACGACCAGGACGTGCCCTTGATCGTGCCGGAAGTGAACGCGGACGCCATTTCGGGCTTCACCAAGAAGAACATCATCGCCAATCCCAACTGCTCGACGGCGCAGATGGTGGTGGCGCTGAAGCCGCTTCACGACGCCGCAACGATCAAGCGCGTCATCGTCTCGACCTACCAGTCCGTTTCGGGCGCCGGCAAGGACGCCATGGACGAGCTGTGGCATCAGACCAAGGGCAAGTACGTGCCCGGCCAGGAAGTCGATGCGAAGAAGTTCCCCAAGCAGATCGCCTTCAACTGCATTCCTCAAATCGACGTCTTCATGGAGGACGGCTACACGAAGGAAGAGTGGAAGATGCTTGCGGAGACCAAGAAGATCCTGGATCCCAAGATCAAGCTCAGCGCCACGTGCGTACGGGTGCCGGTGTTCGTCGGCCACTCCGAATCGCTCAACATCGAGTTCGCCCGGCCGATGACACCGGAGGAGGCGCGTGAGATTCTGCGCGCGGCTCCCGGCATCCAGGTGATCGATAAGCGTGAGCCGGGCGGTTACATCACGCCGGTAGAGGCCGCCGGCGAGTACGATACGTTCGTCTCGCGCATCCGCGAGGATGCGACGGTCGAGAACGGCTTGGCCATGTGGATCGTGTCGGACAACCTGCTGAAGGGCGCAGCCCTCAATGCGGTCCAGATCGCGGAAGCTATGATCGAGCGCAGGCTGCTACCCAAGGCGGCGGCCTGATACGCCGCTAAGCCAAAATTCGAGGCACCGCCAATAAGTTGGGCGTAGGAAAGCCCCCGTCAGCGCTTGTTTTGGGCTTCCTTGCCGTCCGGCTCCTCCTCACGGCCCAGCACCTGCACGATGGCGTTCAGGTCCAATAGAAGCCGCTCGCGCTGATTCGGCGACAGCGCCGATAGGATGCGTTCATCGACTTTGCGCGCCAGGGGCTCGGCGGATTTCAGCACCCGCCAGCCCTCGTCCGTCAGTTTGACGGCATAAGCGCGTGCGTCCTCCTTGGTGCGCCGCCGCTGCAGGAGGCCCTTCTTGAGCATGCGCCGCACAATGTCGGCGAGCGTGGAGCGATCAATGCCCGTCCTCTCGACCAAGTGCGTCTGACTGAGCCCTTCGTTCGTAGAAACCGTAAGCAAAACAGCATATTGGCGCGGCGTCAGATCACCCGGGCCCAACTCGGCCTGGAAGACTTCAGCGGCGCATTGCCCAACCCTGTGCAGCAGGTGCAGCGGGGACCGGTCCAAACGATTCGATGAAATGTCTCGGGCCATATTCTCCTCGAAGAAAGTGATTTTCCAAGAATGCGAATATACGAAAGGTTCCGCGATTCTGTCTTCGGATTATTTCAAATGTGCAGAAGTTTGACCGCCCGAGCACGAAAGGAAAGCCGTGACAGCTGCATTTCTTCTTAAAAAGTATCAGTTTTGGAGAGATCGTCTACGGAGTTGCAAGTTTATTCGTAAGAATTTTCTTACCAGCGAAGCGATCTGGAACACTCGGTCGAAAGGAATATTAATATGTCAGAACACGAAGTACGTTAAGTTAGACTAATGACTTGGGTGTTCTTCGTACTTCTTTAGAAGTCCGATCTGCGCCATCGCGAAAATCATTGTAAGGGGCATAATACCGAAGACTTTGAACGTCACCCACGTATCGGTCGAATAAAACCTCCAGACAATCTCGTTCAGCAGGGCCAGGAACCCGAAAAACGCGCCCCAGCGCACCGTCAGCTTGCGCCAACCCGGCTCCGTCAGGCGCATGACATCGCCGAACACCATCTTGAGGAACATCCGGTTCATAAACAGGCCGACGAACAAAAGCGCCGAGAAGATCGCGTTCACGATCGTCGGCTTCATCTTGATGAATTGCTCGTCTTGAAGATAAATAGTCAACCCGCCGAAGACCATGACAAACACCCCTGTCACGAGGGGCATTACGGCGACTTTTCCGAACAGATACTTGGATGCGCAGAGCGCCGCGACCGTAGCCGCCATGAAGCTGCCGGTTGCCCAGAAGATCGCCTGCTTGGGATCGCTTAGATGCTTACCCGCCTGCCAATTGACCAAAAAGAACAACACCAGCGGTCCAAGCTCCACGAGCAGCTTCAGACCCTGGGTCTTATCCAACTGCGCTTCAGTGGATGCCGCCGGCTTATCTCGAACTTCAGACATTGATGTCAGACCTTAATCTCAACCAGCGCCCGTATGAGGTGGCGGATCTGGCAAGCGGTACTTCTGCAGGGTACGCGTCAGGATCCACGCGTACAACATGGACAGCGGAAGGATGATGGCGATCTTGAACAGGATCCAGACGTTCACGCCATTCATCGTGTAGCCGAGGATCCTATAGAGGTGGTCGTCCAGATAGGTCTGGCGCACATATTCGTTGGCGATAGCCGTGAATATGAAGAACAGCGCGAAGCTCCAGGTGAACTTGTTCCAGCCCTCGTCGGTGTAGTGGAACGTCTCGTGGAACACAAACTTGAAAAAGTTGTGCTTGATGATGAGGCCGCCGATCAGGAAGACCGCAAACAAGGCGTTGAAGATCGTCACCTTGATCTGAACCCACATCGGATCGCCAGTGATGATCGTCATGGCTCCGAAAACGATGGTCACCCCCGACGCGATGAGGGGGAAGACCGGCGGGCGATGGAACATGTAGAACATCACGCCGATCGCAATCCCGGTGGTAATCAGAAGGGCCCACGTCCCGGCTTCGATACCTGCGACCGCGTTGACGACGAACATGGTGATGAGCGGCCCGAACTCGCTCAAGATGTTGATCGTCTGCTCGGCGTTAAACGGAAAGAATTTCTTCAATCTGCTCATGCGATTCCAAACGTCTCCTCGATAGAGCTGTAACCTGCCCGGATTCGTTGCGCGAACCAAATCAACCCGCAATCGCCCTGGCGAAATCCGCCGCCTCGAACGGTTGCAGGTCGTCCACCCCTTCACCCACGCCGACGGCGTGCACCGGCAGCTTAAACTTCTCTCCAATTGCGACCAAAATGCCGCCGCGCGCGGTACCATCCAACTTTGTCATGACAAGGCCGGTAACGCCGGCGCGCTTGCCAAAAACTTCCACCTGCTGCAACGCGTTTTGCCCCGTTGTCGCATCAAGGACAAGGACAACGTCGTGTGGTGCTGATGGATCTATCTTTTTCAGAACACGCGTCATCTTCTCGAGTTCCTCCATCAGCGCCTGCTTGTTCTGCAAACGCCCCGCGGTATCGAGAAGCAGCACGTCGATGCCCGCAGCCTGCGCCTTCTTCAACGCTTCGAACGCAAGACCGGACGAATCAGCACCGACCGCACTTGCAACCACGGGCGTGCCCGTACGCTCGCCCCAAACTTTGAGTTGATCGATGGCTGCGGCGCGGAACGTATCTCCTGCGGCCATCATAACCGATTTGCCTTCCGTTCTGAACTTTGCCGCGAGCTTGCCGATGGTAGTCGTCTTGCCGGTGCCGTTGACGCCGACCATCATGATGACGTGAGGCTTGTGCGCGCCATCGACGGTCAATGGCTTGGCAATAGGCGCAAGAACCTTCTCGACTTCAGTGGCGAGGATCGCGCGCACTTCGTCAGGAGAAATGCCCTTCTCGAAGCGGCCTTTACCGATCGCGTCGGTGATGCGCGAGGCCATTGCAATGCCCAGATCGGACTGGATGAGGAGATCCTCGAGCTCCTCAAGCGTACTCGCATCGAGTTTGCGCTTGGTGAAGAGACCCGTGATGCCATCGGTGAGCTTACTGGACGTCTTGCCGAGCCCGGTTTTGAGACGCTGAAACCAAGTCGGTTTGGGTTGCGGCTGAGAAGATTCGGCGGGCGTCGGGCTGGACGCGATCTGCTCTGGCACGTGCTCTCGTGGCGCAGCGTCGTCGGCTGCAGGAAGCGGCATCGCATCGTGCGAAGCAGCTACATCCACATCCTGCGTTTTAGCGCGCTCCATGGCGCCGGATTGAGGCTCGGCAGCCTCTGTCTCCGGTTGCTGCGCCTTGCCACCAAACAGACGGCCAAACAAACCTTTGCGTTTTGGTTCAGGTTCGCTCACGCGATCGCCTCACCCATCAGCTTGTCCCCATTGCGGCCCGTGATACGGGCCTTGATGATCTCGCCAGCCAGAAATTCGCCACGGCCCGAAACGTCCACCTCCGCGAAGTGCGGCGTGCGCCCGACACGGTCGCGCTCCATCAGCACGTCGCAGCTCTCGCCCGCTTGCCGGTTCAGATAAGCGTCCAGCACGTCCGTACCCTTGGCCCGCAGGCGCGCGGCGCGCTCCTTCACCGTCGCACGCGCCACCTGGGGCATGCGCGCGGCCGGCGTTCCCTTGCGGGGTGAGAACGGGAACACGTGCAGGAACGTCAGCCCGCAGTCGTCCACGACGCCGAGCGAGCGGGCGAACATGTCTTCGGTTTCGGTCGGAAACCCCGCAATGAGATCGGCACCAAACACGACGCCGGGACGGATGCGGCGCACCTCTTCGCAAAAGCGAATGGCGCCGGCGCGGCTGTGCCGCCGTTTCATCCGCTTCAGGATGAGGTCATCGCCCGCCTGCATGGAGAGATGCAGATGCGGCATCAACCGGTCTTCCTCGGCGAATGCCGCCAAGAGATGCGGATCGGCTTCCACCTGGTCGATGGACGACAGCCTGAGACGCTTCAACTCTGGCACGTGCTTGAGAATCTGGCGCACCAGCTTGCCGAGCGTCATCTCGCCGGGCAGATCGGGACCATATGAGGTGATATCGACACCCGTCAGCACGACCTCGGGAAAGCCCCTCTCGACGAGACTGCGGATCTCGGCAACGACGTGACCGGCAGGCACCGAGCGCGACGGCCCGCGACCGTAAGGGATGATACAAAACGTGCAGCGGTGATCGCAGCCGTTCTGCACCTGGACGTAGGCACGCGCGCGTGTGCCGAACCCTTCGATCATGTGGGATGCGGTCTCGCGCACGCTCATGATGTCATCGACCTGCACGCGCTCGCTGTCGGGTATCGTGAGCCCCGTGAAGGTCTCAGCCTTCATTTTCTCGCCGTTGCCGATGACGTGATC
Source organism: uncultured Hyphomicrobium sp. (assembly GCA_964587445.1). GTDB lineage: Bacteria > Pseudomonadota > Alphaproteobacteria > Rhizobiales > Hyphomicrobiaceae > Hyphomicrobium_B. The sequence continues at coordinate 360,346 of CAZPLQ010000003.1, read as the reverse complement.
CACTTCCGTCATCTCGGCAAAGCGCTCAGGTTCGACCTGGGCGGCGCATCCGGTGACGATGATCCGCGCGTTGGGATGTTCGCGCCGGATACGCCGGATCGTTTGCGAGGCGTTTCGCACTGCTTCGCTCGTCACCGCGCAGGTATTGACGATGACGGCATCTTCCAAGCCCGCCGCGCGCGCGTGGCGGCGCATGACTTCGGATTCGTAGGCGTTGAGCCGGCAACCGAGCGTGATGACGGTAGGTTCTGGCATCGTTGATTTTGCGGCCAAGAGCGGTTTGCGTTGTCGTGGGGCTTAGGCCGGTGCGCGAGCCAGGTCCAGCACGCCTTCGTGCTCGAACTGAGTCGGGCCGGTCATCAGAATGCGATTATTCGGCGTCCACTCGATCTCGAGCGGTCCGCCCGGAAGCGTCACGGTCACCTTGCGGCCGGTCAGCTTCTTGCGCGCCGCCGACACGGCCGCAGCGCATGCAGCCGAGCCGCACGCCTGTGTCAGCCCAGCGCCGCGCTCCCAGGTCCGCACGGTAATGGCGTTGTCGGCGGTGACATGCGCGAGCGAGATGTTGGCGCGCTCGGGGAAGATCGGATGGTTCTCCAGCATTGGCCCGAGGCGTCCCAAGTCGTGTGCCATCACGTCGTCCACCCAGAAGATGGCGTGCGGATTGCCGACATTGACCACGGAAGGCGAGTGCAGCACGGGATTGTCGATGGGACCGATCTGCAACTCGATGCCACGCGTGTCGCGAAATTCCTCGGCCAGCGGGATGTCCTGCCAGCCAAACCGGGGCTCGCCCATGTCGACAGTCACCATCCTACCGCCGCGCGCATCGACGTCGAGCACGCCCGCCTTGGTCTCTACCTTGAATTGCGGGTTGGCACGGCCTCGCGCCATCCACCAGCCCACGCAGCGCATACCGTTACCGCAGGCGCCCGCTTCCGAGCCGTCGGCGTTGTAGATCCGCACGTAGGCGTCGGTTCCGGCGATCTTGGGCGTGTGCAGCACCATCATCTGGTCGAAATGGGTGTCGCGCGCATCCGCGACAGCGCGCACCTCATCTTGCGTGAAAAGTTTTGAAATTCCACGCAAATCAACAATGACGATCTCGTTCCCGAGACCATTCATTTTGACGTACCTGAGGGGGGCTGCGCCGGTCATGGGTCCTTATATGGCGGGGTTCGGCCAAAAGACAATTGAAAGACGGCTGCTGTGGCGTCTCGCCTGCGCGCCGTGACCGACCTTTGTCTAATGCTGATCTGCCGCAGAAGACAGTTCTGCGCCCCTGCACTTGAGCGTTGCAAAGTGATGCGGCATGTTGTCCATATCCGGCTGACGTTGAGCACCAAAGTTCGCTCGCCGGGCCCTATGGGCACCGGTGCGCGAGGCACCGCACCAATTGAGAGGGCGCATTGGCTACACAGGCCACACAGACAGGCTCGGCCAAAGCTTGGCCGGCGATCAACCCGCTGACGCCGACCGACATCCTGGACGCGCTGGACCAGGGCATCCGGGACTTTCGCGCCGCGCCCAAATACGGGCTGTTTTTCGGCGCGTTCTATGCAGCCGCGGGCTGGCTTTTGATCAGCCTCATCTACTCCCTGGATCATCCCTATCTAGCGTACCCCATGGCGACCGGGTTCGCATTGTTTGCACCCTTTGCGGCCACCGGGCTTTATGATGTCAGCCGCCGCCTGGAGCAGGGCGAACCGCTGTCTTGGACGGCGGTATTAGGTTCGATCAAAGCCGTCTCGGGGCGTGAACTGGCCTGGATGGCGGTCGTCACCGTCTTTACGCTCATCATCTGGCTCGACATCGCCGCGTTCTTGTTCTTCGCCTTCATGGGCTTTGGCGGTGGCACCTCGGACAATCTCGTCAACGAGATCCTGACCACCTCGCGCGGCTGGGTCTTCCTGGCCATCGGCAACCTCGTCGGCGCAGTTCTGGCAGCTATTGTGTTCTCCTACTCGGCCGTATCGTTCCCAATGCTCTATGACCGCAATGTCGACTTCGTCACCGCCATGGTGACAAGCGTGAAGACCGTGCTGAAGAACCCATGGGCGATGGCCATCTGGGCCATCATCATCGCCGTCCACCTGGCGCTGTCGCTGATCTCACTTTTCGTGGGCCTGATCGTCGTGCTGCCGATCCTCGGTCACACGACATGGCATATCTACCGCAAGGCTGTCGGCCCGCCGGAGGAAACGAGTGCCGCCACGGCATCTTAGCCCCTTCCGAAGGCGGGCCAGGCAATTCATCGGCCGGCCCGTCTACTACATGCGCCCCGAGAGACCGGGCATGGCGCCTGCGCGCCCGGCGCGAACCATTTTAGGCCTCGCCTATACGGGCGTGCGCCGTCCCTGCATCTGCATCGGCTGCATTGTGCTTACACCCGCCGAGCGCGAACGCCAGCACCGCGTCTTCGCACTCGCGCGTGCGTTCGAGCGCATGAAAGCGCGGATCCCATCCTGAGCCTTGACCGAGCTTACGGCCAGTCGCGGTCTCAACAGGGGCGCGTGAGCATAACTGAGGTTCCCAGGTACCGGGGCGAAACAATGTTTGCCGGGTCATTGCCGCCATGCGCAAAGCGCGGCAAGTTCCCCTCATTGCAGTTTAGGATGCCGATCCTCCCGATGACTTCGACACACCTGTCCAAGTTTGCTCATGCGTGCGCCCTGGTGCTTGGCCTGTTCCTGCTCGTGGCGGATGGACTTCCCGCGGTGGCTGACGAGCTACTCTACGCAGTCAAGGCGGGCGTGCTGGCCCACGACGTGCCCGATCTTTGGAGCGGGTTCTCCGTGGAGGATCGCTGGGTCGATCTAAACGTGGAGGCGCAATTCAAGCCGGCTCTGATGGTGTTCGGCGGCGCGATCCGTCCGGTCATCGGCGCGTCGATCAATACCAACGGCGACACCAGCCATGCCTATGCGGACGCCCGCTGGCAGATCGACTGCGACCGGCTGTTCTTCGGCTTGGGTTTGGGCGCGGCAATCCACGACGGCGAAACCGGCCCGCCCAAGACTGATGCTAAGTGGCTGGGGTCGCGAGTTCTTTTCCATATTCCCGCAGAGGTTGGCGTCCATTTGGACGACCACAACGACCTCTCGGTCTACTTCGAACACATCTCCAATGCCTACACGATGGACTACAATGAAGGCTTGGACCGCATCGGCATCCGCTACGGGTACCGGTTCTAGGTCAACCCGCTGGTCTGCGGCCGCATTGACTTCTCTGCGGCTTTACCTCATACCACCGCCATTCCGACGGCCCTGAAACCCAGAGCCGCCGCCTTGCACATGGGATCTCCCAAGACATGGGACGTCTCCCTGGTGGCAAGGGGGTCAACATCCGGCAGCGCGTTGCGCTCCCGGGTGCGTTTCTTGTTTTGCGCCTTCTTGGCGCGTTGTTTTTTGTCTTGCGCCTGCCGGCGCACTGTGGAGCAACGAGAGTGCTGAAAGTCTGGGGCCGTACGACATCCGTCAACGTTCAGAAGGTCATGTGGGCCGTAGTGGAGCTCGGCATCCCGCATGAGCGCATCGATGCTGGCGGGGCTTTTGGCGTCGTCGATAAGCCCGAGTATGCAGCCCTCAACCCCAACCGCCTGGTGCCCACAATTCAAGACGGCGATGTCACGCTCTGGGAGAGCGCAGCGATTGTGCGTTATCTGACGCGCAAGTATGGCGCAGCAAGCCTGCTGCCCAAGGGCGAGCCGCAGATCGCCGTGGCTGACCAGTGGATGACCTGGGCCGATACGACGCTCTACCCCGCCCTCATCTCCACGATCTTCATGGGGCTGATCCGCACACCGGCGGCGGAGCGCAACCAGCAGGCCGTCGAAACCGCCATTCAGCGCGTTGGAGAGAAACTCGCTATCCTCGATGGTTTGCTGGTGAACCGCCCCTATATCATGGGCGACGCGCTGACCATGGCCGACATCTCCTCGGGCGCACTGATGTATCGTTACTTCACGCTCCCGATCGCGCGGCCGAGCCTGCCCAACGTTGAGTCCTGGTACAAGCGGCTCGCGGGGCGGCCTGCCTACAAGACCCACGTCATGGTCGATTACAACGCACTGCGCGTCGCAGGAGCTTGAGAGGAACCATGTTTCAGACGCTGCAAGACCGCCTGTCCGGCGTCCTCGACAAGCTGACCGGGCGCGGCGCGCTCTCGGAAGCCGATGTCAACGACGCCATGCGCGAAGTGCGCCGTGCGCTGCTGGAAGCCGACGTTGCGCTCGATGTCGTGAAGGATTTCGTCGAGAAGGTGAAGGTCAAGGCCGTCGGCGCGGAAGTGCTGCGCTCGATCAAGCCAGGCCAGATGGTCGTCAAGATCGTCTATGACGAGCTTGTCGCGATGTTGGGATCGAACGCCGATCCCATCAGTCTCGCTGCACAGCCGCCGGTCGGCATTCTGATGGTCGGCCTGCAGGGCTCGGGCAAGACGACGACAACGGCCAAGATCGCTCACCGCCTCACCAACCGGGACAAGAAGAAAGTGCTGATGGCGTCGCTCGACACGCGCCGCCCGGCTGCACAAGAGCAGCTGCGCGTCCTGGGCGAGCAGACCGGCGTTGCCACACTCCCCATCATCGCGGGCCAGACACCGATCCAGATCGCGCACCGCGCGGAAGAAACGGCCCGCACGAGCGGCTACGACGTGGTGATCTTTGACACTGCCGGCCGCGTCACGGTCGATGAAGAGCTGATGGACGAGGTCGCGGACATCAAGGCCGCGATGAAGCCGCACGAGGTTCTTCTCGTTGCCGACGCACTGACCGGCCAGGATGCGGTCAATACCGCGAAAGCGTTCGATGGACGCATCGGCGTCAGCGGCATCGTGCTGACGCGCGCGGACGGCGACGGTCGCGGCGGCGCCGCGCTCTCGATGCGCGCGGTTACCGGCAAGCCGATCAAGCTGCTCGGCGTGGGCGAAAAATGGGACGCACTGGAAGACTTCGATCCCAAGCGTATCGCAGGCCGCATCCTCGGCCAGGGCGATGTCGTCTCTCTCGTCGAGAAGGCGATGGAGACCATCGACGTCGAGAAGGCGACCAAGATCGCCGAGAAGATGAAAAAGGGCGCGTTCGACCTGGAAGACATGGCCGAACAGTTGCGCCAGATGGAAAAGCTCGGCGGCATGGGCGGCGTACTCGGTATGCTGCCCGGTATCGGCAAGATCAAGGGCCAGATCAACGAAGTCGGACTGGACAAGGCGCTCAAGCACCAGCGCGCCATCATCTCGTCCATGACGCCGAAAGAGCGCCGCAACCCCAAGATGCTCGACGGCAAGCGCAAGCGGCGCATCGCGGCAGGCTCCGGCACGACACCGGCGGACATCAACAAGCTGCTGAAAATGCACATGCAGATGGCCGACATGATGAAGCAGATGGGCCGCAACAAAGGCATGATGGGCAAGATGGCTTCGATGATGGGCCTGGGCCTGCCCGGCGGTGGCATGGGCGCCACGCCCACGGCCGACGAGCTTGCTCAGATGCAGGCAGAGCTGGCGCGGCTCGATCCCAAAGCGCTCGAACAATTGCCTGCCGAGGCCCGTCAGGAACTGGAAAGGCTCAAGAGCGGCAGCCCTGGCACCGGCACACCTGCCAAGGGCCTCTCCGGATTAGGAATGCCCAAGGGCCTGCCAGGCCTTGGCGGCGGCTTGCCCGGGCTTGGCGGTGGATTTCCGAAAATCCACGGCCTTCCGGGAAAGAAGAAATGAAGACACCTGCAGACGGCTCAACCACTCGTACCCAACAACTTTGAGACAAAGATAACCAGGAGAAGACAATGGCAGTCAAAATCCGCCTTTCGCGCGGCGGTTCCAAGAAGCGCCCCTACTATTATGTCGTTGTGGCCCACGCCACGAGCCCGCGCGATGGCCGCTACATCGAGCAGATCGGCACCTTCGATCCCATGCTCAACAAGGACAATCCCGAGCGCATCAAGCTGCTCGATGAGCGTGTGAAGCATTGGCTCGGGGTTGGCGCTCAGCCCACCGATCGCGTTCTGCGTCTGCTCGATGCCAAAGGCCTCGCCAAGCGCGCGCCGTCCAACAACCCCGAGAAAGCCAAGCCCAAGAAGAAGGCCCAGGAGCGCGCCGCAGCAGAGGCCGAGAAGGCCGCCAAGGCTGCACAAGCCGCCAGCGGCGAGGCCGCATAAGCCTTCTCACAACCGCTCATTGAGCATTCTTGCAAAGCCAAATGCCCTAGACGGAAGTCTGGGGCATTCTTTATATACATTTGTTCTTCTAGGGTCGAATTTCTGATACCGTGCGGCCGAATTCTTCCTGGCACATATCGCGCGCCAAATGACCCAGAATGACTTGAAGCCGACTCTCGAGAAGCTTGGCCTGCGCCAATCCGAGTTGGCGAGGCTGCTCGATGTCTCGATCCGAACCGTCAATCAGTGGGCCAAGAGCGGTCAAATTCTTCCGGGCGCAGTTGCAGGCTACCTGAGGCTCCTGGCGGCAGCCGACGAAAAGGTCCGTGAGGCCGAGCTGGAGCGGCTGGAAGACAGCGGCAAGCGACTGGACGAAGGGCTTTATCGCATCGGCTATCGCGCGATGAGCGAATACGAGTGCGACCATGCGCTTGCCGTTTTGCACAATGGCAAAGTCGTTGGCTCCGACCGGCACGGCGTGGTGTTTAACGGAACTTACCGCTTCGACCGTCGCAAGGGTTTGAATGTCGTCATCTTGTGCCTCGAGGTGCCACCGGATGGCACCTTGATCAACGGGTATGCGGCCGGACCGGGCGGCACACGGCTCAACGTCACCTGCAATATCGCCAAGGCCCAGCCGGTGTCGCGCTCTACGGTGGAGGTCGCGGGCCAGCTCGTCAGTATCGAGCTGAGCTTTCTTGGACCCTTGCCGGATTGAGCGCCGCAGTGCATGAGGCGGTCATGACAAACGACAGCGACGAACCCTCAACCCGCCGCGTCCTGCTCGGGACGATTGCAGCCGCGCACGGCATACGTGGCGAGGTGATGCTGCGCACCTATACGAGCGATCCCGAAGCCATTGCCGATTACGGTGCGCTCAGCGACAAGGCAGGCAAACAAATCTTCAAGATCAAATCCGTGCGGGCAACGCCAAAAGGGGTGATCGCGCGCATCGACGGCGTGAACGACCGCAACCGCGCGGAGGCCTTGCGCGGCATCGATCTTTACGTCGACCGCGAGCGCCTGCCTGAGACGGACGCGCAGGAATACTATCACGCCGATCTTATAGGCCTGGAAGCCCGTGATGCCGCCGGCGCTGTCATCGGCGAGATCGTGAGCGTGGCGAATTTCGGTGCAGGCGATCTGCTGGAAATCCGCAAGTCAGGGACAAAGCAAACCGAATACGTTGCGTTCTCGGCTACCAATGTTCCCCAAATCGATATCGCGGCAGGTCATCTTGTCGTCGTTATGCCCGACCTTGTCGGCGAGGAAGAACCAAGAGCCGCCGAAGAGCCCGAAGACGACGAGCCCCCGGCTTGACCGCTGAAAAAGCCGCCCCGGATTCCTCCGGAGCGGCTTCGTCTGGTCTATCGCGCTGTCGCCTGTCGCTTTGCGCCGGATCAGCTCGCGAGCTGACTGCCGATGGGCAGCGAGCGCAGGCGCTTGCCGGTCGCCGCGAAGATCGCATTGGCGATGGCCGGCGAGATCGGCGGCACGCCCGGCTCGCCCACGCCGCCAAGCGGTGCATCGTAGCCGGTGGAGTCGACGAGGTGGATCTTCACCTCGCGCGGGGCGATGTCCATGCGCGCAAGCTCGTAGCTATCGAAGTTGGTCTGCTGAACAACACCATTCTTGAAGGTGATGTTGGAATACATCGCAACCGAGATACCCTGGATGATCGCACCCTCCAACTGCGAACGGATACGTTCGGGATTGATGTGCGCGCCGCAGTCGATCGCTAGGTCGACGCGCGGAATCTTGATGCGTCCGCCGTCACCGATCTCGGCCTCGACGACAGCCGCCGTGTAGGACACGAACGAACGGTGCGCGGCCAGACCAAGCCCGCTGCCCTGAGGCATCTTGCGGCCCCAGCCCGCTTCCTTGGTGACAACCTCGATCACCTTCCTCAGCCGCCCCGTATTGATGGCGTAGAGGTCTGGGTTCTCGCCGTAGTTCCACCAGGGTTCGGTGGTCTTAGGAATCAACTTGCGATCCGGACCGAGGATCTCGAGCAGGTACTCCTTGTGATCGCGGCCGGCCGCCGCCGCCAACTCCGCCACGAACGACTGCAGCGCAAACGCGTGCGGCACATTCGTCACCGAACGGAACCAGCCGATGCGCGTGTGCGCGGGCGCCGCGCCCGTTTCGATGCGCATGTTCGGAATGTCGAACGGCGTGTCCACCAGACCCAAGCCGAGCTCAAGCGTTGCCTGATGCTTTGGATCTTCCATGAACAATGCGAAAATCGACGGCGCCGTCGAGCGATGCAACCACGCGACCGGCTTGCCGCTTTCGTCCAGACCCGCCTCGATGCGTTCCACCGACGTGGTGTTGAGGTAGCCATTGAGGAGGTCGTCCTCGCGCGTCCACTGCAGCAGGACGGGCTTGCCGTCCATGGCCTTGGAGCACAACGCCGCCTCGATGCAGAAGTCAGGCTTGGACTTGCGGCCGAAACCACCGCCCAGAAGCGTGACATGCACCGTGACATCGTCAAGATTGATGCCAAGGCGCTTGGAAACACGATCCTTGGCAGCCTGCGGACTCTGCACCGCGCTCCAGATCTCGCACTTGCCATCCTTGATCTCGGCGACCGCAACGGGCGGTTCCATGGAGACGTGCGAGTGGTGAGGAATGTAGTATTCCGCCTCCACCTTCGACTTGGCCGTCTTCATCGCCGCGTCGACATCGCCCACCGAAAGCTCGACCTTGCCGGGGTTACGGGAGGCTTCTTCCATAGCCGCGCGGTAGCTGGTCGTGGTGTAGACGGCGTTGGGTCCGTCTTCCCACGTAATCTTGAGCGCGTCGCGACCCTTCATTGCCGCCCAGGTGCTGGTTGCAATGACCGCCACGCCGCCCAGATTCTGGAACTCGGTGGGAAACTTGGGCGGATCAAGTGTGATCACCTTGAGCACGCCTGGCACCGTGAGCGCAGCGCTGTCATCGAGCTTCGCCACCGTGCCGCCGTAAACGGGCGGACGTGCAACCACGGCGTACGACATGCCCTCACGGCGCACGTCGGTGCCGTAGACGGCCGAACCCGTGGTGATGGCCATGTTGTCGACGAGGTTCGTCTTGCCCTTACCGATGTAGCGGAATTTTGATGGATCCTTGAGCTTCAGGGCATCGCGCACGGGCACGGGCTGAGCGGCCGCTTCCTTGGCGAGATCGCCAAAGCCGATCTTTTTGCCACTGGCCTTGTGAATGACCTCGTGATTGTCGGCCTCGACCTCGCCAACAGGCACGCCCCACTTGGCGGCGGCAGCAGCTTCCAGCATTTGTCGCGCAGCGGCGCCGATACGGCGCAGCGGCATGAAGTGATGGCGCAGCGAGCGCGAGCCGTCGGTATCCTGGTTGCCGTATCTGACCTCGTCGCCCACCGCCTGAACGACCTTCACGCGGGCCCAGTCGGCATCCATTTCGTCGGCGACGACCATGGGCACGCTGGTGCGGACGCCCTGGCCCATCTCCGAGCGAATACACAGGATGGAGACCGTGCCGTCTTGCGCGATCGAAACGAACAGCGTGGGGTCGTCGCGCAAGCCATGGGGCATGCCGTCGCCGCCCCACTTGGGTTCGGGTTTGGCTTCTTCTGCGAAGGCCGGAAGTCCTGTTGCGAGCACCAGCGCACCGGCGCCAAAGCCCAGCGATACGGCGCGGCGGGAGACGTTGAGAACGCCGGCGGACATTTTGCGATCAATGATCATGGAAAGCCCTCCTCACGCTTTTTCGGCTGCAAGCTTGATCGCCGCCCGGATGCGCGGATAGGTACCGCAGCGGCAGAGATTGCCGCTCATCTGGGCCTCGATGTCTTCGTCCGTGGGCTTGGGCTTCTCAGCCAGAAGGGCGGCAGCCTGCATGATCTGCCCGCACTGGCAGTAGCCGCACTGGGCGACGTTGAGTTCGCGCCACGCGGCCTGAATGGGGTGATTGCCATCGAGCGACAGTCCTTCGATGGTCGTCACCTTCTTTCCTTCCGCGTCCGCGAGCGACATCTGGCAGGAGCGCACCGCCATTCCGTCGACATGAACCGTACACGCTCCGCACAGCGCGATGCCACAACCGTACTTGGTGCCAGTCAGGTTCTGCACATCGCGCAAATACCAAAGGAGCGGCATTTCGGGATCACCCTCGAAGCTCTGCTCCTTGCCGTTGATGTTGAATTTGATCATCGGTTCCTCCGAGGCAAATTCGGTTCTTTCCGAATTTCAATTTTTTCAGGATGGTAGGGCTGACGAAAAGCACACGTCACTGTGGTCAGAAAAGACGACCAGTTCTAAATTAGCAAGCTAGTCGTGCATCCATTTCGCTCACGCCTTTCTTTCGCGTTTACCGGGACTTTCGCGCCTCTTTCGCGCTTATGCCGGTATTGCCCCTGCGCATGAGAGGTATGCAGCGGCGGCCTCTCCTGATCGGCGGGAGGCACGAGCGACGGCTTGAAATTTCAAGGTAAGACGCGCTGCAACATGGCAAAGCGCACAGGCCATGCGTGGTCAGCTTGAGCGTTCACGCCGGGCTATCAGATCCGGGCGCCGCTCGGATGTCAGTTTCAAAGCTTGTTCGTGCCGCCACTCGGCGATTTTCCTGTGATCGCCCGAGAGCAGAACGCCGGGTATCGAAAGCCCCTCCCACTCTCTCGGTTTGGTGTAGTGCGGGTATTCGAGAAGGCCGTTCTCGAAGCTCTCCTGTGCGGTGCTTTCGCTTTTGCCCAAAACCCCAGGAAGGAGGCGGATGCAGGCATCAATCAGGACCATCGCGGCCAGATCTCCGCCTGACAGCACATAGTCCCCAATAGAGATCTCCCGGAGACTGCGCGCTTCGATCACGCGCTCGTCGATCCCCTCGAAACGCCCGGCCACCAGCACGACGCCGGGGCCCGTGGCAAGCTCCCGGACGAGAGCCTGATCCAACGGCTTGCCACGGGGTGAGAGATAGATAGCCGGGGCATCCGGATTGGCCGCGCAAGCGTGGTCAATAGCCGGGCCGAGCACGTCCGCACGCAGAACCATCCCGACGCCGCCTCCAGCAGGGGTGTCATCGACCTGAGCGTGGCGGCCCAGGCCAAAGTCGCGGATCTGATGCGTTTGGATCGTCCACAGGCCGGCGGTCAACGCCTGGCCCGCCAGCGATAGGCCGAGCGGACCGGGAAACATCTCCGGAAACAGCGTGAGGACACTTGCCCGCCAAGGGGCGCGTCCGTCGCTGGTGGGAAAGTGCGCCATCTCAAATCCCCGGCCGCCGCTTTACCTTACACACCCTCGACGACGGTCATGTCGAGTGAGCCCGCGCCCTGGCGCAGGACTTTGGCCGCCGCATATTCTTCGCTTTTGGCGTAGCCCAACGCATGTTCGTAGCTGGGGAATTCCAGCACGGCGTTGCGCGCCGACCCCGTCCCCTCGACCGTCTCGCAACGGCCCCCGCGCACGATCGGCGTACCTTGGTATTTTTCCAGCGCAACCTTGGACTTAGCGACGTACTCGGCCCATTTGGCAGTGTCGGTGACCGACGCCCGTACGATTACGTAACCCTTTGGCATGTCTGTTCCTTTTAAGTTTCTGCTAACAACTCGAATTTCACTGAAAGTCAAAGCCGCACGGACTGCGTTGCAAAAGTCTTGAACGCGTTCAGCCCGCTGACTGCAAGCGTTTCGGCCCAGAAAGCGCTGTTATGATCCTGCCATCTTGTGCGCAAGGACGATTTTGGATGGTGGATGCGCCGGTCCGAATTTGGCAATGGCTCTTCGCCGCAAGGCTGGCTGGCCGGTATGACCCTTCCCGCACATCTAGGCGGACGGGAGGTCGCGTGCAACACGTGCCCTCTCAATATCGCAAACTCATACGCGTCCGATTGGACGCACGACCTCAAGCTCCGCGCTTGAGGCAGGACAAGAAAGCTCAGGCTTGCGCTGCGCCGGAAAGCCCCCCTTGAGGGCGTGTCCTCAATTGCTGAGGAAAGGCCGTATGCCGCCGACGTCAGCCTGCTGGCCATCGGGTTTGGACTTGGTTTGAGGCTCCGGATTCGATGAAGCCGAGGGCCACCACCAAGACGTCTGCGTGCCGCCTTGCGAACTCCAGCCGGCGATGTTCTCTCGCGTGCGCAACTTAACGCCGATGGCGATAAGCGGCTTGCTGACAAGCTTCTTTGCCAATTTACGCGAAACGGGTGCGATCAGCTTGCCGGGGTTGGCCGGACAGGCTGCGGCGGCCGTCTCGGGCGTTGCGGCTTCGGCCGGGAAGATCGGGTTCACGACATAGCGCTTCTCGCACATGGAGATGCGCGGAACCAGACGCGACTTGCCGAAATCGTCATAGGCTTCCTTGAGCGGCGCCCAGGTGCTGAATGCCCGATGATCGGCGTGGCGGGCGATGTTGGAGTCCGTCATGCGGAAGGGAAACGTATGAACGGGCACGCGCGCCTGGCCATTCTCCAGTGCCTCGCGTACAAAAGCGTAGATTTCCTCGATCAGGCCATTGGTCATCGCAAAGCAGCCGACGCTCTTGCAGTCGCCGTGCACCATGATGAAGTCGCCGGTGCGGCCCAGCGCCTTATCGAGCGCGTTGGGGTAGCCGATGTTGAGCGCCAGGTGGTACTTGCTGTCGGGCTTCATGCTGTGGAGGGCGATAGCGTAGAAACCCTCGGGCGCCATTTGATCGCCAAGCGCCGTCTTGGGTCCAAGCGCGCCTGACCAGTTGCAGATCGGGTAAGTCTTGATGAGTACGAAGCGGCCGCCAGGACGCTCTTTCCAGACCTCCAGCTCCGACTCTTCCTTGAATATGCGGATGTAGACGGGCGCACCGGCTTCGATGTGCTTATCCTGAAGATAGCTGAGCGTCTGAGGTTCGAGCGGTTTTGCCGAGGCGGGTTCGGCGTGTGCCGAAGAGAACGCCGGCAAACTCGCCAATGCCAAAAGAGTGGCGGTAACGCCCCCCAGTCCGGGCGCGCGATCGAGCGGACGCATGTACAAGACCCCCCGCGGAGCGGCTGTCAAAAAAAGCCTGAAGTTCCCTATGCTTCAGACATGCTTAACGTACGGTTAATACTGACGGCCAAGCGTGGCACGCCCGAGGCGCATTCGTGGCGAGAACATGGAAGGCTGAGCGTACGGCAACGCTGGGTCGCACTTGGGCCTCAGCCCTGCGCGATGTCCGAGAGGAAAGAGCGTGCGGCGGCGAGCGGATCGGCTACCGCATTGATCGGGCGGCCGACAACGAGGTGATTTGCGCCATCCGCCAGTGCCTTTCGGGGCGTAGTGACTCGCGCCTGATCGCCGGCGGCGCCTCCCGGCAGCCGGATGCCGGGCGTAACGATCAAAAAATCGGGCGCGGTCGCCGAACGCACTGCAGCGGCCTCCTGGCCCGACGCGATGACACCGTCGAATCCGGCCGCATGAGCGAGCCGTGCACGCCTGAGAACGAGTTCTGCCGGTTCCATCGTGCTGCCCTGCTCGGCGAGATCATTGGCATCGAGGCTCGTGAGCACCGTGACCGCCAGAAGCTTCAGCGGCGCAGTCCCCCGTCCCTTGACGGCAGCGTCCAGCGTCTTGTGATCGTGCCCATGTACGGTAAGGAAATCGACGCCCAGCTGCGCCGCCGTCGCCACGGCACGCTCCACCGTGTTGCCGATGTCGAGTAGCTTCATATCGAGAAACACGCGTTTGCCCGAACGCTTCAAATCCTGCGCGAGATCGAGCCCGCCGCTGAATAACAACTCAAGGCCTACCTTGTAGAACGATACCTCATCACCCAAGCGATCGGCCAACGCGCGCGCCTGAACGGCCGAGGGCAGATCGAGTGCGACGATGAGCTTGTCGCGAGCGGTGTCTTTCATGGACCAGCCTGGATTTGTGCGTTCAAGACAGGACTTTCTTGATCAGCCGTGCAGGACGTGGGCGGCGCGCGCGAGCTTCTGAATCAGCGCCTTGAATGTCTCCTGGGCATCCTTGTTCTTCAAATGCCCGTTTTCCTCGAATGCATCGACCGCACGAGGCACGGCGAACTGATCGGGCAGTACGAGCGCGCCAAGCCCGATTTCCAGAACGAGACGAAGATGAGAGAGGCCCCGCAGGCCTCCCATGCCGCCCGGCGAGGCGCTGCCCAAGGCAAAGACCCGCGTTTTGTAGACCTCCAGTGGCGCTTCGCCATCCTCGCGCGTCCGGCTGACCCAGTCGATGGCGTTCTTGACCAAAGGCGAGAACGAAGAATTATACTCCGGGCTCGCGATAAAAATGCCCGAATGCACTTTCATCAATTCCTTGAGTTTGCGCGCATTCTCGGGCGGGCCATCCCGCAGTTCATCATCGCCGTTATAAATCGGCATCGGATAGTCTCCGAGGTCCGCAAAGGTCCCCGCGATGCCGTTGGCATCGGCGATCTTCTCGCCAAGCTTGGCCAGCTTCTTGTTCCAGGATTTCTCGCGCGCACTTCCTGAGATGAAGAGCAGGCGCGGCTCAGACCGGGATGAGGACGTCATGTGTCAACCTTCAAAGGAGAACATTTGGCAGGCAGGACCAAGCCGTTGGAATGGGTGTCTGGCCGCCCAATGTCAAGCCGCGACTCCACAGCGCGCCGCCAGTATCAAGGCGAACGCCGTTCGATCCGCGGTCTTTCCAAAACTCAAGCCGAAGCCATCATGCGCGCGTAAACGGCCTTCTCGAAATCAACAAGCACGTCCGTACACAGCGGATCACAAAACGGCATGGACTGCATCAGCACCACGCCTGCGATGCCGTTCAAAGGATCGAACCAGAAATAGGTGTTGAGCGCACCAGCCCAGCAATGGCTCCCTGCGGCCCGCATGCCGCGTGCAGGTTCCATGTTGATCATCGTGACGAGGCTTTGCTTCTTGCTCATGCCGGGGAAGAACTCGGCATCGCACGTCACGGCTGTATTGACCGACACGAGATTGACCACCTCCAGATCATCGATGTGGTTCTGAAGAATATAGTTGACGGTTGCGGGCTTGAGGATCTGCGCACCGTTGTAGTACCCCTCATTGAGCAGCATCAGCAAGAAGGTCATGTAGTCGCGTGCGGTCGAATAAAGGCCGTAACCTGCGCCATAGACCTCCGGCGAAGACGGCGGGTCGAGCGTGATGGGGACGAGCGCGCCGTTCTCCTGGCGCGCGTGCACGCCGACCAGCCGGCCGCGCTTATCGGGAGGACATTCAAAACCCGTGTCGTTCATGCCCAGGGGCACGAAGATCTCGTCGCGACAGAAAATGTCGAGGCGTTTGCCGCTGATTTTCTCGATGACGAGACCCAGCCAATCGATGCCAACGCCGTAATCCCAGCGCTCACCCGGATCGAAAACCAGCGGGTAGCTGATACCGATCTTGGTGCCGGACAAAAAACCCGGACGGCCGGTGACGGCGAGGTACTTCTGGATGTCCGCATTCCACAACTCGTAGACCAGCCCCGATGTGTGGGTTGCAAGCTGGCGTACGGTCGCCTGGCGTCTGGGAGCACGCAGAATGGGCGTATCGCCCTCGAACCCTTCCAGCACCTGAAGATCCGCGAATTCCGGCAAGATGTCCGCAACCGGCGCGTCGAGGTTGAGTTGCCCGCGCTCCACCAGCGTCGCGGCCGCGACGCCGGCGATGGCCTTGGTCATGGAGAAAATGCGGAAGATGGAGTCCGTGGTCATGGGAGCATCTTCGTCGATGCGGCGCTTTCCGGCCGCACCCAGGTAGGTGATGCCCTCACGCGATGCGGCCGACGCCACTACGCCTGCGGCCGCCCCCGCATCGATGGCGCGCTTCAAAACGTGGTCCAGATCGGTCATGTTCGATCGATCTCCCCAAACCCGGGTTTCAATCTGAATGCGAAAATACCATGTGCGCTCCTCCGGGCCTATTCGCCGGACGTCGGTCGGAGGGATCGCGCGCCGGTAGCGGCTAACGCCTCAAACTGCGCTTGAAATGACCCCAAATTGGACCAAAACTAAAGGTAATCTTACACGTACAGTATCCCTTGGTGATTTTAGACAGAGCATGCTCCGTATTTTTTCGCGAGCGAGGTCCCCGTCTTGCCAGTTCCCCAACCCGGTCCAACGCCGCCAGAGCGGCGAGCCTATCAGCGTCTCGACGTGAATTATCCGGCCGTTCTGCGCTTCCCCAACGGCCGGGCGCATGCCTGCCGGGTCACGACCATCTCACCGATGGGCGCACAGCTGGAATTCGGGTCCGGCATCGAGCTGCCGCCTACCTTCCGTCTCACCATTCCTGACGAAATGTTCGCTGCCGATTGCGAATTGCGTCAGCAGAGCGGATCTGCGGCGGGCGTTCTCTTCACCTCCGGGCGCCTGGAGGCGCTCGCACGCTTCAGCTGAGTGTGCCCGTCTCGAGCGCCTGTCAGAGGAATCTGTTCAGAGGAAGCTGTAAGGATCGACGTCGAGCGACACCCGGACGTCCCCTTTGAAGGCCGGAAGCGCCTGAGACCAGGCACGAAGGTAGGACTGCAGGTCGAGTTCCCTGGGCGCCTTTACGAGCAGCCGCCAGCGATGCCGCCCCCGCACAATCGCGACGGGTGCTTCGGCCGGACCCAGAACCGAGATCTTTTCGGATTGAGGCGCGGCCTGCACCACCGTGCGCGCCGCGCGCTCGGCCAGCTCCTTGTCGCGCGCCGACACGATGATCGCCGCGAGGCGTCCATAGGGCGGCAACAGCCCCGCTTGCCGCGTTTTGATCTCATAGTTGAGAAACGCCTGACGGTCGCCCGCGACGATGGCCGCCATGATGGGGTGCTCGGGCATATGGGTCTGCACGAGGCCACGCCCTGCTGCTGCGGCGCGCCCCGCGCGTCCCGTCACCTGATGCAAGAGCTGGAACGTGCGCTCGCCCGCACGCGGATCCGCGCCGTGCGCCAAGCCGAGGTCGCCATCGACCACCCCCACGAAGGCAAGGTCGGGAAAGTGATGTCCCTTCGCCACGATCTGGGTGCCGATGATGATGTCGATCTCGTGCGCTTCGATCTGGTGGATGATGGCGCGCATCTCAACGAGGCCCGGCACGAGATCGGACGACAGCAGCGCGACGCGTGCATCAGGAAAGCGTTCGGCCACCTCTTCGGCGACGCGCTCGACGCCCGGGCCGCACGCCACCATGCTGTCGGGCGTTCCGCACTTCGGGCACTTTTCCGGCAACGGCAGCGAGAACCCGCAATGATGGCAGTTGAGCCGCTTCTTGAAGCGATGCTCGACGAGCCAGGCCGAGCATTGCGGGCACTCGAAGCGATGGCCGCAGGACCGGCACAAGGTCAACGGCGCATAACCGCGGCGGTTGAGAAACAGCAGTGATTGCTGGCCTTTCTGAAGGGTCTCGGTCATCGCCTCGACGAGGCGCGGCGCCAGCCATTTGCCCTTGTCGGGCTGCTCGCGCTTGAGGTCAACTGCCTCCACGGCAGGAAGCGCACTGCCTGAGAACCGTCCCGGAAGCACGACATGGCGATAGCGTCCGGTCAGCGCATTGACATGGCTCTCGATCGACGGCGTGGCCGACGCCAGGACGACGGGGAACTTGCCGAGGTTGGCGCGCACCACGCACATGTCGCGCGCTTGATAATGCACGCGGTCATCCTGCTTGAAACCCTGGTCGTGCTCTTCGTCGACGACGATGAGGCCGAGCTCGGAATAGGGCAGGAAGAGGGCCGAGCGTGCGCCAACGACGACGCGCACGTCGCCCCGCGCCACGCCCTTCCAGATGCGCCCGCGCTCGATTGCCGAGAGCGCGGAATGCCACTCCACGGGCTTGACGCCGAAGCGACGCTCGAAGCGGTCGAGAAATTGGCTTGTCAGCGCAATTTCAGGCAGCATGATCAGCGCCTGATGGCCGGCCTGCAAGGCGCGCGCGACAGCTTCGAAATAGACTTCCGTTTTTCCAGAGCCGGTCACGCCGTCGAGCAAGGTCGTCGAAAAGCATTGGCCATCGACCGCCGCGCGCAAGGCCTCGACCGCGCTCGTCTGAGCGTCGCTGAACTGCGTAGACAGATGGTTGGGATCTGGCCGCGCGAAGCCCCGTTCAGGAATGGCAATGTCAACGAGATTGCCCGATTTGACCAAGCCGTCGATGACTCCCGTCGAGCAGAACGCAAGCTGTGCCAGCTCGGATTTGGCGCGGATCAGTTTATCGGCAGCGATCTGGAGGGCGCGGGCACGCGCCTCGCTCAAGCGCGCAGGCGGCGGCGCGTCTTCGACCAGCCGCACACCATGGCGGATCTTTTCCGGCTCAAAGGCGGATTGCGCGCTCATCATCATGCGCGCCACCATGCCGAGCGGGGCAAGTGTATACTTGGCGATCCACTCGGCAAAGCGCAGGGAAATGACCGGCAATGGCGGCACGTCGAGCAGGCTCGTGATCGCTTTGAGTTTGGCGGGCGGGGCGGGTTTCTGATCGCCCACGGGCCCATCCCAGACGATGCCGATGCGGGTCTGGGCGCCAAACGGCACGAGCACGAACATGCCAGGTTCCGCCTCCAGACCGTCGGCCGCCAGGTAGTCATAAGTCTGATCCAGTGCAACCGGCAGCAACACCGGAACCAGCGGCCGGGTGCGGCCGCCGGGATCAGGATCGAGACTATCGAGCAAGCTGTTCAAAGGACCGTACCGGGGCCGTCATGATGTCGAATCACGGGGGTGTAGCCTACCCCCGGCCATGAGGCGAGGCGAAGGCAGCGAGGGGGGTGCACAAAACGCATAACTAGGCTAAACCCGCTCACCGTAATCCGCGCGCTGACGGCGCCGGGATGCGCCGAACAAACGCTGCCGGAAGGACCTTAAGGCAATGAAATTCTTCGTCGACACAGCAGACCTGGCCGAGATCAAGGAACTGGCTGCAACCGGCCTGCTCGACGGTGTGACGACGAACCCTTCGCTGGTCGCGAAGGCAGGCGGCGACTTCAAGGACACCATCAAGCAGATCTGCGCCATCGTGCCCGGCCCCGTTTCCGCGGAAGTGGCCGCAACCGACTATGAGGGGATGCTGAAGGAGGGCAAGGCCCTCGCCAGAATCGCCAAGAACGTCACCATCAAGGTTCCCCTGACCCTCGACGGCCTGAGGGCCTGCAAGGCGCTGACGAGCGAAGGCACCATGGTCAACGTGACCTTGTGCTTCTCGGCGACCCAGGCGCTGCTTGCGGCGAAGGCCGGGGCAACCTTCGTGTCGCCCTTTATCGGCCGGCTCGACGACATCGGCCTTGACGGCATGGCGCTCATCAAGGAAATCCGCGTGATCTTCGACAACTATCCGGATCTTTCAACCGACATTCTGGCGGCCTCGATCCGGACGGTAAACCACGTCAAGGACGCAGCCATGATCGGCGCGGACGTGGCGACTATTCCGCCCGCAATCTTGAAGCAACTCGTCAAGCATCCGCTCACCGACAAGGGGATCGAGATCTTCCTCAACGACTGGAAGAAGACCGGCCAGAAGATCGTGTAGCGCTGGCAAATACCGGCCCGCGATCACATTGCATCTAGCCTTGCGGCCGGAGGACAACTTGTCATCCCGGGCAAGCGAGCCCGGATATAGTCCGGGCTCAGCGCAGACCCGGGACCCAGCGCCTACGTGCAAAGCACAAAACATCTCCCAGCGACATCGAGCCAAGCCTCCTGGGTCCCGGCGCACGCTACGCTCGGCCGGGATGACAAGGAGCGTAGGTGGCAGGAGAGAACAGGTGGGCGGGCGGCGCCGCAGGATCTCACGGTACCAGCACGAGCGCGCCGGTAACCAGGCCCGACCTCAATCGATCAAGCGCGACGTTGGCCTCCTCGAGGCCCAAGGCCTCGGTATGCATCTCGATTGGTAAAGCACTCCAGCGGCAAATTCTGTCACGGCTACCGTCAGCGGTTAATTTACGATTCCGAGCAAATGGTCCTTGTCCCCCGCATTCGGCCATTGCATTGAACGCGGCATGTGTGGCCTGATCTTCGCCGGGCATCATTTCATCCGGGGTCATCGGCCTTCATGGCATTGAAGTTCAAGGCGGCGATCAAGCCGCTCATTCCAGCGCCGTTGTTGGATAGCTGGAGGCGCTATCTCTTCAACATTGAGCAGAGTGCCGTACGCGGCAGGCCATTGGACGAGATCTTCAACGAGATCTACGCGCGTGGCACCTGGAAACCATCCGGATCGGACGCTCTGTATCATTCCGGGCCCGGCTCGGTTGCGGGCGTGACGGAGGGCTATGAGGCGTTTGTTGCAGGCTACATCGATGCCGATCCTTCGATCCGCCGCCTCATCGATATCGGCTGCGGCGATTTCCAGGTCTCGCAGCGCATTCTTGCGCGCTTGAAGAAACCCGTCTCGTATGTGGGTTGCGATATCGCCTCCCTTGTCGTTGCCGATAATCAGGCGCGCCACGGCGTGGAAGACCGCATCGCGTTCCGCACGCTCAATGTGGCGACCGATCCGCTGCCGCCGGGCGATATCGTCACCATCCGCGAGGTCTTCCAGCATCTGTCGAACGATACGATCCTCTCCGCGCTCGTCAACCTCAGGGGCAGCTTCAAGCGCGCCATCATCACGGAAGCTGTTCCGCTCACGCCGTCCAGGCCCAACCTCGATATCGCAAGCGGTTATCGCACGCGCGACGGTCTCAAATCCGGCGTCTATCTCGAGCTTGCTCCTTTCAATCTCGAAGTGCTCGACCGTTACGAGGTGCCTGTCGGTGGTAACGATGCTGGTGAAGTCTTGCGCACGCTTGTCGTCGCGCTTTAGTTCCGAGCGTCCCAACGGTGGAAACGGAAGGGGCGGGTTCGAAGGACTGGACGATAGGGCCAGACAGGCAATCCACCCACCCCGTCACGGGAGATGCTCGACATAGTCTGTAGTTGTTAAAAAGCGATTTGGCAGAGATTGGATTGATCTAGCGTGGCGTGATGATCCCGGAATCGATCAACCGCCGGTGGAAGCTCAAGATCAACTCGCGCCGCCGGCAGCCGGCATACGCACCGTTACACACACCCATCATGCGCAAACGCTCCTCGTAGGAGGCTGGAAGCGGCACGCCAGCGAGATGCAACATGATTGTGCCTAGATAAGGCACATCCACGATCTCCATGTCCGGCAGGGGTGGCGGCGTAAAATTGATACCCTCAACCGCGTAATATGAGAGCATATCGTTTCCGGCTTCGTTGCCCGATTTGTTCCGGAGTTCCGGAAGCTGACGTGTGAAATACGGCTGGTGATCGCCATACTGCACGATCAGGAAGCTCTCATGGGGGAAACGCGATTTTAGTTCCGCACGGAACGTCTCAAAGTCTATGCGCGCCATGGACTGGCGGCGCAGGTATTCGTTGACGATCGGATTGCTACCCGGCGCCCCACCCTGCACGTTTGTTTCCGGTGACAGCGCCGACGTATACGGCTGATGACCCGAGGAGGTCAGCAGGAATACAAACAAAGGCGTCTGCGCCTCACTCAGCGACTGGCCGATATAATCTAGCGCATTCTTGTAATAAACATTATCGCGCTGAACGTAAGTTTTGAGGCCCTGCGCCGCTCGATCGAAGATCTTGTGCATGCCGATCGACGTATAGAACGGACCGTTGCCGACAAAGTTGCGATCAAGCGGATAAAATACAGCGTTACGATAACCGCAATTTGCCAGCACCTGCGGAATCGCCTCATGCACGCGATTGCGCATCAGAGCCTGAACGAACAGGCTCATGTTGCCGAAGGACCTGGACGAGACGCCGGAAAAAATCGAGAACTCCGCCAGCCATGATGCCCCGCCATGCGTTTCCACTCGCAGCTTGTGGATCTTGCCGTCACCCGACGTAAAAAAGGCGTCTTGGGCTGGATCGTACACCTGCGAGGGAAAGAACTTGAACGGAACCATGCTCTCCTGATGGATGAGCAGGATGTGCGGCAGCTTGGCGGCCGGCGCGCAGGTTTCGGCTTTCTGAAACGGTGGTGCGGCCGTCGTTGCGGCAGCTTCGAATAATTCGCCGCGCATCAGCATCGTGGCGGTGGCGCGAAACGAGTCGTAGAAGACGGAAAGCGGATAGGTGCCTTTGAGATACGAAAACGCCGCCGGCCGTCCGCTTTCGTGGTTTAGCCCCACGAGCACGGCTGCGAGAGCGACGGCGATAAACCCCATCCAGCGCGGCACCTGGAGCGCATCGCGCCGGTAAGCAGCGATGGCCAGGATCACAAGGCCGGCCAGCAACGCGATGAGACCGGCGAATTCGAGCAGGAAATTGTCGATCAAGAAGATGATCGTCGGCTTCGACGTTAGATAGAAGACGATGTCATAGGAGTGCAGCGATACGCTCATAAAGTGGAATTTGGCGAGCGAAATCACAACGACGGCGGCGGCTATGGCGGCGGTCACTCCAACGGAAAAAAGCACGCGTCCGCTCAAAACGAGCAGCAGGCCGGCCAGTCCAAGTGTAACGCCGCCTGTCAGCGCCAGCATCTGCGCGCTCGCCCTCTCGCCGTAGACGAGGTAGGAACCGAGCGCGGCAGCGATCAGGATGCCGATCGCAATGCGCCAAGCTGCTGGTCTTAACAAAAGATTACTCCGCCACATCACGTCTGAACTCGTCAAGTCGAGGTGTCGGCCCCGAACCCTCGCGGCCGCATTCGATTTGGGCCTCTCATTAGCCGATCGTATCGATATGTCTACGGAAAGTTTGTGGAGATACGGTTCTAAGCTGTGCGCAGCTGGAACGCTTTGCTTCTCTTGTCAGAATACGGGTATATTAAGACGCAGGCGCCGCAATGGCTGGAGGAGGAGGATCTCCGACAGCCTCGTCATCAACGAAACGGCGTCTCTCGAAGCACGGCAGGCAAGGCGCGCTCTATCTCGACTGCACCCCGGCGCGAACGAGCTGCAGTCCGCGCCGTTTCCTATCCCCCGTCACGACGGCGATCAGTACACACGGGCCTTGGGTTCGATGTACTTGACTTCGTTGGTCATCGTGTTTTTGTGCACGGGGCGGTCGTCAAGGCGTACGCTGTGCTTGGCGCCATCGGCCCAGGCCAATGTGTGCTTCATCCACACCACGTCGTCGCGCTTGGGATAATCCTCGCGCGCATGAGCGCCGCGGCTTTCCTGGCGTGCCTCCGCACCGACAACCGTAACGGCCGCCTGCGCGATGAGATTGTCGAACTCCAATGTCTCGACCAGGTCGGAGTTCCAGATCAGCGACCGGTCGGTGACGCGGATGTCGCCCGCATCCTTCCAGACCTGGGTAATTTTCTCGACGCCTTCCTTCAGCACCGGACCGTCGCGGAACACCGCGCAGTTGGATTGCATGACCTTCTGCATCCGCAAGCGCAGCACCGAGGTCGGCGTGCCCCCCGATGCATTGCGGAACCTGTCGAGACGCGACAGGGCGAGATCGGCGGACTCCTTTGGCAACTCGGGCTGGGTGCCGCGCATCTCGATGGCCTCCGCGCAGCGCAGGCCGGCAGCACGTCCGAACACGACGAGGTCGATGAGCGAGTTGGAGCCAAGCCGGTTGGCGCCATGCACCGACACGCAGGCCGCCTCGCCGATGGCCATGAGGCCGGGCACGATCGAATCGGGGTCGCCGTTCTTCTTGGTCAGCACCTCGCCATGATAGTTCGTCGGGATGCCACCCATGTTGTAATGCACGGTCGGAATGACGGGGATCGGCTGGCGGCGCAGATCGACGCCGGAGAAGACCTTCGCGCTCTCGGTGATGCCCGGCAGGCGCTCGGCCAGGATTTTGGGATCCAGGTGATCGAGATGAAGGAAGATGTGATCGGCTTCCTTGCCCACGCCGCGCCCCTCGCGGATCTCGATCGTCATCGAGCGCGAGACGACGTCCCGCGAGGCAAGATCCTTCGCGTGCGGCGCGTAACGTTCCATGAAGCGCTCGCCCTTGGCGTTGGTGAGATAGCCACCCTCGCCGCGCGCGCCTTCCGTGATGAGCACCCCGGCGCCATAGATGCCCGTGGGATGGAACTGCACGAATTCCATGTCCTGCAGCGGCAGACCGGCACGCAACACCATGGCGTTGCCGTCGCCCGTGCAGGTATGCGCGGACGTGCACGAGAAATAGGCGCGGCCATAGCCGCCGGTGGCGAGAATCGTGCGCTTGGCCCGGAAGCGATGCAGCGTGCCGTCCTCGAGCCGCAGCGCGACGACACCGCGGCACGCACCATCCTGATCCATAATGAGGTCGATGGCGAAGTACTCGATGAAAAACTCCGCCGAGTGGCGCAGCGACTGGCCATAAAGCGTGTGCAGCATGGCATGTCCCGTACGGTCGGCCGCCGCGCAGGTACGCTGTGCGGGCGGGCCTTCACCGAACTCCGTCGTCATGCCGCCGAAGGGGCGCTGATAGATCTTGCCCTCCTCGGTGCGCGAGAAGGGCACGCCATAATGCTCAAGCTCATAGACCGCATCGGGTGCATTACGGCAAAGGTACTCGATGGCGTCCTGGTCTCCGAGCCAATCGGAGCCCTTGACGGTGTCGTACATGTGCCAGCGCCAGTTGTCCGGGCCCATGTTGCCAAGCGCCGCCGCGACGCCGCCCTGGGCGGCGACGGTGTGCGAGCGGGTCGGAAACACCTTTGAAATGCAGGCTGTCTTGAGCCCAGCCTCGGCCGCGCCGAGCGTGGCACGCAAGCCGGCGCCGCCAGCGCCCACGACGACCACATCGTAGGTGTGATCCGTAATCGGGTAGGCCTTGCCGTTGACCGCAGGAGCGGCGGTCCCGTTTGCTTTTGCTGCCGCCATGGCTGTCAGGCTCCGAAGCTCAGTTTAAGAATAGCGAAAAGGCTGGCGAGTGCGATGCCAACCGCGAAGAACGTGTTGAGCATCAACAGTACGATCTTGGTGCCATCGGCATGGACATAGTCCTCGATGATCGTCTGCATGCCGAGCCGCATATGGATTGTCCCGGAGATCACCAGCGCGCCCAGGGCAATGGCAATGAGAGGATGATGCAGCGCACTCCTCACGGTCTGATAGCCGGCGCCGGCAAGCGAGGCGACCAGCCAGACGAAGAACAGGCCGAGGAAGACGTTGGCGACGGCCGTGACGCGCTGCTTCCAGAAATGATCTGCGCCTTCCTTGGCAGAGCCCAGAGCACGGACGTTCTTGAGCGGAGTTCGCATCATGGTCACGCTCCCGCAGCCAGCGCTGCAATCCAGATCACGGCGGTGAGAGCCGCGGACACGATCAGCGTGCCCCAGCAGAGTTTGTCGATAGTCTTGAGATCGTAGCCGTAGCCCAGGTCCCAGATGAAGTGGCGGATGCCGCCCAGCATATGATGGAGCAGCGCCCAGGTGTAACCGAACAGCACGAGACGTCCCGGCCAGCTGCCGAAAAGACCCGAGACGTAATCGAAATACTCAGGCCCGGTGGCTGCTGCGATCAACCACCAGCTTAGCAGCAGCGAGCCGGCATAAAGCCCAGCGCCGGTGATGCGATGCACGATCGACATCACCATGTTGATGGGCGGCGTGTAGATTTGAAGGTGCGGCGACAGCGGCCGCTGCGGCCGTCTCTCCCGCTCCGTGCCTGCTTCGGCCATCGGCAGATCCTTAAAAACTGCGTGATATAAGGCCGGTTTGTAGCGGTTGGCGGGCCGTATTTCAAACCGCGTTTTTGCCACACGGAACTTAAGAAGGGAGGCGCGAAAATAGCCCGAAGTCAGCTCAGGCTGGCAATGATCGCCTTGGCGAGGCGATCGCCGCTCTCGAAGGCGTGCTCCGCCAGGCGGCCAAGACACCAATCTCCCGCGATCCCCACGCGATGTTCGCCCGAATAGATGTATGTCTCGCCCAGAGAATGGTCGACCAGTCCATGGCGCCACAGATGGGCCGTCATGCGTGTCGGGCGCACGGGGGGAAGCGCCAGGACATGGCTAATTTCGTTCCACAGCTCTTCGGCGACGACTTCCGGATCGGCATCCTCGGTTTCGCGGCTCCAGGTCGGAGAGGCATGAATGACGATCGACTCGCCCCGCGAACTTCGCCCCGGCTTGGTGTTGTTGCGCGCGATCCAGCGGATCACTTCCGACATGTCGGAATAGACGTCCTGATCCGGCAGAACCCTATCTTCAAGGCGCACCATCAGCGCCCAGCACGGCGTCATGCGCACGCGCGCCAAGGGCTGCGCAAGCTCGTCGAGCCGGCCCAACAGCAGCCGTGCCTTGGGTGCGGGAACGCAAACGGCCACAGCGTTGAAGGGGCCAACCGAAGTCTGATCCTCGAACCAGATATGCCAGCCCTTATCATGGCGCTCGATGGTATGGACATTGCGCGCCGTGTGGATACGCACACTCTCGGCCAGAGGCCGAACGAGGGATGCCATACCCGGCTTGCCGACAAACCAGGGCAGCATCTGGCCGCCGCCCTCCTCGCCATTCAGCCGCGAGCGCGGTGTCCATCGCGCGGCGTACCCTATGCCGACCAGTTCCTCGATATAGGCGCGGAATTCAGACGTGCGCGCGGTGACGTATTGAGCGCCGTGATCGAACGTCTCCAAGCCCAGGCGGGTTGTGGCCATACGCCCGCCAATAATCCTGTCCTGTTCGAAAACTTCAACAAAAAACCCGGCCCGGCGCATGGTCCTTGCGCACGACAGCCCAGTTAAGCCGGCTCCAATGACTGCAGCTCTTTTGGTCACCTAGAACCCGCTTAGAAGCATGCACGATGGCGAAGCTCACACGGAAAGCTCAGCCATCCCCAAAGCTCAGATGGCGTAGTTTATGACATCTTAGTTATTGAACAGTATCAGTTTCAACGTACGTGCATGGCAATTTTGTTAACGGCTAAACGCACTGAAAAATAAGCTATTTAGCTGTGATCGTTCCGCAAGCCACCCGATTGCCGCTATTGCCCTCGGGATCGCTGGCGTAATCGTCAGGATTTTCGAACAAGACGAGCGACGCACCATCAGCATCGAGCAAGGTTTCCTCCGCGTCCTTGCTCAACGTCAAGAACGGGCTCAAAAATTCTCCCGATGCCGTGCCGTCGGCACCGACATGGACATTCGGCAGGTCACCCGCCATCGGACCTTCGTCGTGCAAGTATCCATGCTTGGCACCCAGGGGATTGTAGATTGCGCCGGCGGATGAAAAATCGCCGTCGCAAGCTCCCGCTTCATGCACATGCAATCCGTGAGGACCCGGCTTCAGACCCTTGAGGTCGAACTTCATCAGGACGCCCGCCGTCGCCTCCATGAGGGTCACGGTCCCGGCTTCGGTTCCGTCGGCGAGCTTCAGCCGCGCAACCGCGACGTCTCCAACGGCACGCGCACGTTGCGGCAACGAAACAGCCGCAACGCAGAGTACGACGCCTGCCATGAGGCAGCGATGAAGCGGCATGGGCATGCTGGACATCCCGGGTTCCCTGGAAAACACTATAGTTGTAGCGGCCTAAGGCGCGCCATCCCCCAACATGAGGTCTGGCTCGCGCCCATTAGATTCGCGAAATTCTAGCGTGGCAACACCAGCCAGGTGTCGAGATCGAGCACGACGCCCTCGGCATAGTCGCCTTTCTCGGTCTTGAGAGGCAGTGTGCTGCAATCCATGTTCTTGACGCCGACAAGGCGCACGCGCAGTGCGCCAACGTCCTTGCGGCCGGGGATCTCGGCCTTCTCCAGCACCTCCGACCACGCGTAGATCGTATCGCCCGCAAACGTCGGCGCGACATGCCGGCCGCCGTTGATCGCCGCCAGATGGAATGCGTTGCCTAATCCATTGTAGGACAACGCGCGCACCAGGGAGATGACGACACCGCCATAGACGATGCGTTTGCCGAAGCGGCCCTTGGATTCGGTGTGCTGATTGAAGTGCACCTTGGCTGTATTCTGATAAAGGCGCGTCGCCGTTTGATGCTCGGCCTCCTCCAGCGTCATGCCATCGATGTGATCGATCTTCTCACCTGCTTCGTAGTCGGACCAGCGATGCGGCGAACCCGCAAGGGCCAAATCATACTTGCCGATATCGAGCGCGGGCACCGCGGACGCAAGCTCGGATGGATCGACGCGATCGGGCAGCTTCGGCACGACCGCCTCCGGTGCGGGCGAAGACTTGTCGCGCTTGCGCACCATCACCCAGCGGCAATATTCCAGCACCACCTCGCCATTCTGGTTATGCCCGGTCGAACGCACGTAAACGGTGCCTGTCTCGCCATTGGAGTTCTCCTTGAGGCCGATCACTTCCGACGTCGCCGACAGCGTGTCGCCTGGATAGACAGGCTTTATGAAGCGGCAATCCGCATAGCCAAGGTTTGCGATGGCGTTGAGGGAAATGTCGGGCGTCGTCTTGCCAAAGACCACGTGGAACGTGAGCAGATCATCGAGCGGCGCGCGCGGATAGCCGAGCGCTTTAGCGAATGCATCCGACGACTGCACGGCAAAGCGCGAACCATAGAGCGCCGTATAGAGCGCCACGTCGCCTTCGTTCACCGTGCGCGGGGTTGCGTGCGTGATGATCTGACCAAAGCGGAAATCCTCGAAGAAATTGCCCGCATTCGTTTTGGTCGTTGTCATTTGCGATTTGCGCCCCATGTCCGCCAGTTGTCCGATCCGTTTGCCTGCTAGCCGGCTGGCGCTTTTTCTTCGCCAGCCCGCCCCCCTTTTGTGGACAGAGCGCGCTCCCTGCAACCCTTTTTGAGACTTGAGGGGTCGCGATCATCGGCCGCACAGGCGGACGAGGGCTGAACATCGGATCAGACCCAGGCCCAGGCTGTGAGGCTGGCAGTGCACCTCCCGGGCGACCACCCTTATCCGGCGCAGGCCCTGGGCCAGCAGGTTGCCGCGCACGTCCGCGAGCTGATGCTTGACACCTGCGCGGGCAAGCTCCCTGGCTTCGGCTGTCTGCTGGCTGATGCCTTCGGCGGTGGCGTCTTCGCAGCGCGCGTCGCCGGGCAGCTTCCCGGCATTCTGCCAATCATCTTGCCAGCCCACGGGAGCGCAGGCCGACAAGACGAAAGCACCAGCCGCGATCAAAGCCCGAGATGTCATGGTATGGGGACCTCGGACGGCCAATTGCTCAGCCCGGCAAGCGCGTCGCGCTTGTCACCCCCGCACTTACAGATGTGCGCTAAGTGGACGTTTTTATGGCGTGATCTGACGGAGCCCTGATCCGTCCCTTAAAACCAGGGCTCCTCGATGCGCGATTTGGCATTAATCGCGTCGGCAATGGTAACGACGCGCTTGGCCATGACGAGATGCAGGCGTTCCACCATCTTGCCTTCGACCGTAATGACGCCCTTCTTGGCATTTTCGGGCTGTTCGAAGGCCTTGATGATCTTGATGGACCAAGAAACTTCTTCGTCCGTGGGCGAAAAGACCTGGTTGCACGGCTCGACCTGCGAAGGATGGATCAGCGTCTTGCCATCCATGCCCAGCGTCCGGCCGTGTTCGCACTCGGCGCGGAAGCCCGTTTCGTCCTTGAAGTCGTTATAGACGCCGTCGATCACGTCGAGGCCGTAGGCGCGGGCAGCAACCAGCGTCATGGCAAGCCAGGGCACCACCGCGAAGCGGTTGTTGGTGGCGCGCGCACGGCTTTCCTTCAGAAGATCGTTTGTGCCCAACACGAGGCAGGCGAGGCGATTTTCCGGATCGGCGCCGCAGGCCGCGATCTCGCGCGAAGAGATGATGCCCATGGGCGTCTCGATCATCGCCCACAGCCGCGTCTTCTCGGCGGCGCCGGTGGCACGCACGACCTTGGCCGTCGAAATGATGTCGCCGGGCTGGGATACCTTTGGAATGAGGATGGCGTCGGGCTCGGCGGCGATGGCAGCATGAAGGTCCGCCATGCCCCAAGGCGTCTCGAGTGCGTTGACGCGCAATATGACCTCGCGCGCGCCAAAGCCCCCAGCCCGCAGCGCCTCCACGACCATTTCACGCGCCTTGGGCTTGTTGTCGGGCGCAACCGAATCTTCCAGATCCAGAATAAGGGCGTCGGCAGGAAGCTTACGGGCTTTATCCATCGCCCGCTCGTTATCGCCGGGCAAATACAGCACGCTGCGTCGTGGCCTGATCGCCATGCTCGTCTCCTTGATTCTACGATTATTGCGTTGCAATATAGCGTACCATGCCGTCTCGGCTACAAGGTCTTTCGGCCAATTTTTGACCGGTGAGGTTCGATAAAGCGCCGATGGCCCGTATTCTAGCGGTCTCCTCCTTTCTGGCCCACGGCAGAATCGGGTTGATGGCGAATGCCGCAGCCGCTCAGGCACTCGGTCACGAGGTCCTGCAATTTCCGACCGTCCTGTTGTCCAATCATCCCGGCTATGCCCATGCCGCCGGCGAGCAGGTGTCGTGCGCGCTGCTGATGAAAATGCTCGACGCGATGGAGGCCAACGGATGGCTTGGCGACATCTCTGCCGTCCTGACCGGCTATCTGCCGACCGCACCCCATGTCGCCTTCGCGCACGAGGCGCTCAAGCGGGTGCGCCGGCACAGCCCGGTCGCGCTCTATGTGTGCGATCCGATCATCGGCGATGATCCCAAGGGCCTTTACATCGACCGGCTTGCCGCCGAAGCCATCCGCGACCGCCTCGTGCCTGTTGCCGATGTGCTCACACCCAATCGCTTTGAAATATCCTGGCTCGCGGGCCGGGCCGTTGACGATCCGGCGAGCACCGCATCCGCCGCCGCCCATCTCGCCTGCCGGGCCGTCGCGGCGACCTCGATCCCGCAAGGCGCAAACGAGATCCTGAATATGCTGGTTGCCGATGGCATAACCCGGACGCTGGCGTCGTCACGCCGTGCCCGCGTACCTCACGGTACAGGAGACGTCTTTTGCGGGCTTCTGACGGGACTTCTTGCGACAGGACTTTCCTTGCCTGACGCCTTTCTGAAAGCTGACCGTGTGCTCCAGGAGGTCGTGGTCCTCTCGTCGGGACGCGAGGATCTCGACCTTGCACCTCTGATGCACATCGCCTAGAGCGGATTGCGATCACATGGACCACTTCCTTCTCCCGTCGGGAGAAGGTGCCCCGAAGGGGCGGATGAGGGGGCTGGCGCAATCAGCGGTGCAAGCCGAAGTCCCTCACCTGTCGCTTCGCGACATCCTCTCCCTCCCGGGAGAGGAAAAGGGTGGCTCTGTAGGATCGGCAAGCGCGCCAGTCCCAAAGGCTGACGATCCCGCAAGACCCACGGCTCAACCGAGGACGATGACATTGGCAAAAAGGAAGAAGGAGCGAAGGACGCGGGTCATAAATTTCGATTTCCTGCAGCATGAGGCAGCTGGTGGCGTCGTGCTCTGCGTCGCAGCCATTCTGGCGTTGATCGTCGCGAACTCGCCGCTCTGGCCCGCATACGACCGTCTTCTGCACACGTCCGTCACGCTCGGGATTCCCCCTGCGGGGCTGACCAAATCGGCATTGCATTGGATCAACGATGGCCTGATGGCGGTTTTCTTCTTCCTCGTCGGCCTCGAAATCAAACGTGAGCTCACGGTCGGTGCGCTGAAGTCCGCAAAGACCGCCGCGTTACCCGTCATCGCAGCCGGCGGCGGCATGGTGGTTCCGGCGTTGATCTACGTGACCATCAACTGGAACGATCCGATCGCGCTGAACGGCTGGGCGATTCCGGCAGCAACGGATATCGCGTTTGCCATGGGGGTCCTTGCCGTTCTGGGCTCGCGCGTACCGGTCGCGCTGAAAGTATTCCTGCTGGCGCTAGCTATCATCGATGATCTGGGAGCCATCCTCATCATCGCCTTCTTCTACACCTCCGGACTCTCGTTGACGGCGCTTGGCCTGGCGGCGACCGGCACGCTTGTTCTGTTCGTGCTGAACCGCCAGCGTATCGACCGCATCTGGCCTTACATTCTGGTTGGCCTTTTCTGCTGGGTCTGCGTGCTTGAATCGGGCGTTCATGCGACCCTTGCGGGCGTCATCACCGCATTCGCCATTCCGCTCGAGGCAGGTACGCCGGAACGCGAAGGACCACTTGAAAAATTGGAGCACGCCATCGGTCCTTGGGTGTCGTTCGCGATCCTGCCTATCTTCGCATTCAGCAATGCGGGTGTGCCGCTCGCGGGATTGTCGATTTCAGACCTCACGGCAACCGTTCCGCTCGGAATTGCGCTTGGCCTGCTGGTCGGCAAACCGATCGGCATTTATACCTCCGCACGCGCGGCCATCCGCGCCGGACTGGCGAGCATGCCTGCTGGCGCCAACAAGAAGCAGCTGTTCGGCGCCAGCGTCCTGGGCGGTATCGGTTTTACCATGAGCTTGTTCATCGGCATCCTCGCGTTCCGGGATCCGGCCATGGCCAAATTCGTGCGGCTTGGTGTCCTCAGCGGCTCGCTTGCGGCAGCGATCCTAGGCTATATCATCTTGCGACTGGTAACTAAGCCCGCTCCCGCGTCTGACCAGCAATCACAATAAAAAAGAAATCCTGGAGTTCGCCATCATGTCCCTGTTTCCCGAAACGCTGACTGACCGTTACCGCCGCTTCAAGCACCGCATTTTCGTTCCCAACGCGGACCAGTACGAGGAGCTGGCGACCTACGGTCAGGATCCCGAGATCATGATGATCTCCTGCTCCGACAGCCGCGTCGATCCGGAAACCATCTTCAGCGCCATGCCGGGCGAACTATTCGTGGTGCGCAATGTCGCAAACCTTGTTCCGCCCTATGAAACGGGCGGGAAATATCACGGCGTCAGCGCCGCCATCGAGTTCGCAGTCCTCAATCTGCGCATCAAGCACCTCGTCGTGCTGGGTCATGCGGGTTGCGGGGGCGTCAAGGCCGCCCTCGATCAGTCGGCGGCTATTCAAACGGAAGCGCATTTCATCTCGCGCTGGATGTCGATGCTGGATGACGCGCGTCTCTCGGTGCTCGCATCGCATCAGATGAAATCCGCCAAGGAGAGGCAGGACACCCTCGAGAGGGAGAGCATCAAGCTATCCATCAAGAACCTGCGGACGTTCCCCTTCGTGCGCGAGCGCGAGGACAAAGGTAAGCTCAACATTCACGGCGCGCACTTCGACATCAAGACCGGTACGTTGTCGGTCTTGAGCCACTCGCGCGGGGAGTTCTTCGCGCTTTAGAGTGCTTTTTGGGGCCGGTTAGCGCCGCTATTGCTGCGCCATTGGCCTGGCGGGGCCGGCCTTGGCGGCAGCGATCGCCGGCAGGATCTTGCTTTGCATGATCTCCGGCGAGATCGGGCCGACCTGCTTGTAGACGATTTCGCCCTTGCCGTTGACAATGAACGTCTCAGGCATGCCGTAGACACCCCAGTCGATCGACGTGCGGCCGGAGCGATCGGTGCCCAGACGCGCAAAGGGATTGCCATAGCGGGCCAGGAAGCGGCGCGTGTCGGCGGGATCGTCCTTCTGCGCAACCCCGAAGATCTCCACGCCCGCCGCGTTTGACAACTCGGCCAGAAGCGGGTGCTCCTCCACGCAAGAGACACACCATGACGCCCAGAAATTGACGACCGTGACCTTTCCTGAAGCGAGATCCGCAGTCGAGAAGCCGGGGACCTGCTTGCCATCCGCCGTCACCTCGGACACCTCTGGAAAGACCGATTGCGGCGCGGGCTTGCCGATCAGGGTCGAGGGCAGCTTGGAGGGATCGCCCCATGTCAAGGAAAACGCGAAGAGGCCCGCCACGACGACAAAGACCGCGACCGGCAGCAGGCGCAGTACACTGCCGGACCCTCGAGCGTCCTTTGCAGCGCTCATGCTTTGCCCTCCCGGGGCTGGCTGGTAGACCGGCGGCGCACGCCGCGCTTCTCAAGATCCGCCAGGGCCGCACGCTGGCGGCGCGCATCGGCGACCAGCCAGCACAACATAGCGGCGATGACACCGAAAACAGCGGCATAGGATGCCCAGATAAAAAGGGCGTGTTTACCCAGGTCCATCGTTTCCATCGTCTCAGCCTCCTTGCGCGACCGCGTGCGCGCCAGAGTCTCGCTGTTCGACCTCGACCATACGCATCGCCTTGACGCGCCGGCGCAGCACCTCGTTGCGCATGGCAAGCATATGCATCGCCACGAACAGCGCCGAGAAGCCGATCGCCATGATGAGAAGCGGCGTGCGCATGCTGGGATAGACGCTGCTGGTAAAGCCCGTGGACGGCTGGTGGAGCGTGTTCCACCATTCGACCGAAAACTTTATGATAGGCAGAATGGCGACGCCAACGAGGGCCAGCACGGCGGTGAGCTTGGCGGCCAGATTCTCGTCCTCAAGGGAAGAGCGCAGAGCCATAAGCCCCAGATAGAGAAAGAGGAGGATAAGCACCGACGTCAGCCGCGCGTCCCACACCCAGTAGGTGCCCCACATTGGCTTGCCCCACAGCGAGCCCGTGACAAGCGCCAGAAACGTGAAAGCTGCGCCGATCGGCACCACCGCCTTGGCGGAGACATCGGCAAGCGGATGGCGGAACACGAGCAGTCCGAAGCTCGACAGGGCCGCAATGCCGTAGCCCATCATGGCCAGCCACGCGCTCGGCACATGGATGTACATGATCTTCACCGTCTCGCCCTGCTGGTAATCGGGCGGCGCGACGAAGAACACCAGATAAAGCCCGTAGGCGATCAGAGCGGCTGCCAGCGCAAACAGCCAGGGCAGCAACATGCCCGACAGCTCCATGAAGCGCGTGGGATTGGCCAGTCGTTGGGTGAGCGTTTGCATGGAATGCGTTTAAGCCTTTGAGGGTCGCCGCGCAACGAAACGAACGGATCGGAAGCGGGCCTATTGCAGTTGAATGCGTAATGCCGCAGCGGCCGCCAACGGCCCCACCACCACTGAAGCCAGCGAAATGGCCGCCAGGATGGCAAACGAAGGACCGAAAGCATCCGGGGACATGGTGGCCGCGCTCATGGCCGATATTCCGAATATGAGTGTTGGAATGTAAAGTGGAAGGACCAGCAGAGCCAAAAGCAGGCCGCCGCGACGTGTTTTCAAGGTTAGCGCCGCCCCGATGGCCCCCAGGAAGCTGACAGCGGGGGTGCCGGCCAGCATCGTGGCGATCAACGCGGGATAGGCGGCGAGGTCCAGGTTCAGCAGGATCCCGAGGACGGGCGCTAGAAGGGCAAGCGGAATCCCTGTTGAGATCCAATGCGCCAGTGACTTGCCGGCAGCGACCAGCTCAAGCGGGAGGCCGCCGGTGGCAAGCACCTCCAACGACCCGTCTTCATGGTCGCTTTCGAACACGCGCGGCAGCGAAAGCAACGCGGCAAGCAAAAGCGCAATCCACAAAATTCCCGCTGCGATCCGCGACAACAAGTTGAGATCGGGCCCGAGTCCCAGGGGCAGCATCGCCACCACCACCAGGAAGAACCCGAGCGCCGTTCCCAGCGCACCGCCTTCGCGAACGGCAAGCCGCAGATCGCGGCCGATGAGGTGCATCAGATCGCTCATGCGGGAACGATCCCCCTGGCCGCCGCCGCCACATCGAACTCACGCGCGCGCGCAAAACCAAGTGGCAGATGGCTGGCGGCAATAACCAAACCGCCGCTTTCCAGATGCGCATTGACGGCCGCACCCAAGACTTTCGTCGAGGCCGCGTCGAGCGATACGGTCGGCTCGTCGAGCAACCACAGCGGCCGTGCGGCGACCAGAAGCCGGGCAAGGCCGGCACGGCGCTTCTGGCCGGCCGAAAGATATGCGGCGGGGAACTCGCCGAGCCCGGAAATGGCAAAATGCTGCAAGGCTAGATCGACGCGACCCTCGGCCTCGCGCGGTCCGCCCAGATACGTTGCCCAGAACCTGACGTTCTCGCGGACCGTAAGGTGCGCCTTGATGGCATTGGCGTGGCCTATAAAATGAGCTTGCTCTGCAACGCTTGTATCGGCCTGCCCGCCCTCCAGCAGGATCGAGCCCGACACCGGCCTGATGAACCCGGCGATCGTCCGCAGCAGCGTCGTTTTGCCCGCCCCGTTGGGACCGACCAGCACCACGGCCTCGCCCGCATTCGCCAAAAACGACAATCCGCTCAGTATCGTGCGGCCACCGCGCTCGACGGTCAGATTTTCGGCGATCAAGCGCACGGGGCGATTACGTCCTAGAGGGCTTTGCGGAAAAGCGGGAACGGACTTTCCGATAAGAAGCACGCCAAAAACAAAGGCCTGGAGCCGGTTTCGCGATTCCATCAAAACCGGGACGGCGCCAAGCAGGCAGAGGCGCACCGCCAGTGGCAATTGACCGCAAGCGCGGATCAACGCTGAAGTCGGATGTTCCCCTTTCGAAGCACCCTATATAAAAGGCACAAGTTGCTTTTCGCTAGCGCAAAAACGGAAGGAAGCTGGACCTGGGCTTTTGTCTACGTCCTCCTCCCGGTCCGCCGGCACTCCGGCGGCGCGGCTCACTGTCAAAACTCATGATCCGGAGGATAGACCTTGAGCGCCATTACCCCAAAATCCATCGATAGCTTCAAATGCCTGAAGACGCTGAATATCGCGGGCAAGGAGTATGTCTACTATTCGCTGCCCGACGCCGAAAAGAATGGCCTTGCAGGCATCTCCCGTTTGCCCTTCTCCATGAAGGTGCTGCTGGAAAACCTGCTGCGCAACGAGAACGGACGCTCCGTCACCAAGGCCGACATCGAGGCCATGGCCGAATGGCTCGACAACAAGGGCAAGGCGGAGAAGGAGATCGGCTTTCGCCCGGCCCGCGTGCTGATGCAGGACTTCACGGGCGTGCCGGCCGTCGTTGACCTTGCTGCGATGCGCGACGGCATGAAGCACCTCAAGGGCGATCCCACGAAGATCAATCCGCTTGTTCCGGTCGATCTTGTCATCGACCACTCGGTTATCGTGGATGCCTTCGGCGCGCCTAGTGCCCTCGCACGCAACGTGGAGCTGGAGTACGAGCGCAATGGCGAACGCTACAACTTCCTCAAGTGGGGTCAGGGCGCGTTCGAGAACTTCCGTGTCGTGCCGCCGGGCACCGGCATTTGCCATCAGGTGAACCTGGAGTATCTGGCGCAGACGGTGTGGACGAACACGTTCGAAGACGGCCGCACCATCGCCTATCCCGACACGCTGGTCGGCACCGACAGCCACACGACCATGGTCAACGGCCTTGCCGTGCTCGGCTGGGGCGTGGGCGGCATCGAAGCGGAAGCTGCGATGCTCGGCCAGGCGCAATCTATGCTCATCCCCGAAGTCATCGGCTTCAGGCTGTCCGGCAAGCTCAACGAAGGCGTGACCGCAACCGACCTCGTACTCACCGTCACGCAAATGCTGCGCAAGAAAGGCGTCGTCGGCAAGTTCGTGGAGTTCTTCGGCCCCGGCCTCGACCAGCTCACGCTGGCTGACCGCGCGACAATTGCCAACATGGCGCCCGAGTACGGCGCGACCTGCGGTTTCTTTCCGGTCGACGCCGAGACGATCAACTACCTCACCATATCGGGCCGCGATAATGACCGCATCGCGCTCGTGGAAGCTTACGCCAAGGCGCAGGGGTTGTTCCGCCAATCGGGCAGGCCCGATCCGGTGTTCAGCGACACGCTGGAACTCGACCTTGCCATGGTCGAACCCTCGCTTGCGGGTCCCAAGCGGCCTGAAGGGCGTATCGCACTGTCGGGTATCAAAGCGGGTTTCGCGGCCGCGCTCGAAAGCGAATACAAGAAGCCCGGCGAACTCGCAAAACGCGTTCCCGTCGAGGGCCAGAGCTTCGACATCGGCCATGGCGACGTCGTCATCGCGGCGATTACAAGCTGCACGAACACGTCCAACCCCAGCGTGCTGATCGCGGCGGGCCTGCTGGCGCGCAACGCGGTCGAGAAAGGCCTTGTGAGCAAGCCGTGGGTGAAGACCTCGCTTGCGCCTGGATCGCAGGTCGTTGCCGCTTATCTCGCCAAGGCCGGCCTGCAACCCTATCTCGACAAGCTCGGCTTCAACCTCGTCGGTTTCGGTTGCACGACCTGCATCGGCAATTCCGGCCCGCTGGCCCCGGAGATCTCCAGAGCGGTCAACGACAACGGCGTCATCGCGGCTGCCGTCCTTTCCGGCAACCGCAACTTCGAAGGCCGCGTCAGTCCCGACGTGCAGGCGAACTATCTCGCCTCGCCACCCCTCGTCGTGGCCTACGCGCTGGCGGGTTCCGTGCAAAAGGACCTCACGACCGAACCGCTGGGCGAGGGCAAGGATGGCAGGCCCGTCTACCTCAAGGACATCTGGCCGACATCCGCCGAGATCCAGAAGTTCATCATCGAGAACGTGACGCGCGATATGTTCAAGACGCGATACGCCGATGTCTTCAAGGGCGACGAGAACTGGCAGGCCATCCATTCCGGCTCGGGCCTGACCTACGGGTGGGACGATGCTTCGACGTACGTGCAGAACCCGCCGTACTTCGAGGGCATCACGCCGTCGCCGAAGGCCATTGGCGACATCAACGGCGCGCGGATCCTGGCCTTGTTCGGCGACAAGATCACCACCGACCACATCTCGCCTGCAGGCTCGATCAAGAGCGCGTCACCGGCGGGCCGGTATCTGCTCGAGCACGGCGTGAAGCCTGCCGATTTCAACCAGTACGGCACGCGCCGCGGCAACCACGAGGTCATGATGCGCGGCACGTTCGCCAACATCCGCATCAAGAACCACATGGTGAAGGACGAGGCCGGCAACGTCGTGGAAGGCGGTTATACCGTGCATCAACCCTCGGGCGAACGCATGGCGATCTACGATGCCGCGCAACGCTACGCAATGGAGGGGGTGCCGCTCGTCGTGTTCGCTGGCGTCGAATATGGCAACGGCTCATCGCGCGACTGGGCGGCGAAGGGCACGAACCTGCTCGGCGTCAAAGCCGTCATTGCGCAATCGTTCGAGCGCATCCATCGTTCCAATCTGGTCGGAATGGGTATCGTGCCCTTTACGATGGAGGAAGGCACCACGTGGCAGACGATCGGCCTGAAGGGCGACGAGATGGTCTCGATCGCGGGCCTGGTCGGCGTCAAACCACGCCAGAAGATGGAAGCGGTGGTTACGCGAGCGGACGGTTCCGTGTTCAATCTCCCGATCCTGTGCCGGATCGATACCCTGGATGAAATCGATTACTTCAAGAACGGCGGTATTCTGCACTTCGTGCTGCGCAATCTCGCGGCCTGATCGATCCACTGTCCCTTATCAAGAAATAGGGCGGCCCCGGCCATCCCAGGCGGGGCCGCACTCTTTTTGACCATGGGCGCTGGGCATCCGTAACGCTGAACCCGCGGCCTTTTACTGAATGAGAGGCAACACAGGAGTTCGCGCCGGACTCAAAAAGACGTGACTGGTCTTTTGGCTATTGAGAAATAATATAACACTTCACAAATACTGTCCTGCGCCCGGCTTTGCCAGGATGTCACGGGCCGGAGCGATAAACCATTTCCAGCTCTCGGGCCGGACCAAGGACCAACACTGGAATACCGACGATGTTCTCGCGTTTACGTGCCGCTGCGCGAAGCTTGGTTATGGCCGCCGGACTAATGGCCGGTGTAAGCGTGGCCGTGGCCGGCCAGATGGTGCCGCCTACGCGCGGCGCGACCGGCGCGCCTGCTGTTCCTATTCGCACGGTCCTCGAACTGTTTACGAGCCAGGGTTGCTCCTCCTGCCCGCCCGCCGACGCTATGCTGCGCGAGTTCTCGGGGGATCCCTCGGTCCTCGCGCTGTCACTGCCGGTCGACTACTGGGACTATCTTGGCTGGAAGGATACATTCGCGTCCGAGCGCAACTCAGAGCGCCAACGTGCGTATGCCAAGGCGCGCGGAGACGGCGCGATCTATACGCCGCAAATCGTCGTCAACGGCTCGCTGCACGTGAACGGCGCCCAGAAGGCGGACATCGAGAACGCCATCAATCTGACCGCCAACAATGCCGCCATTCAACGCGTGCCGATCCATTTCTGGCAGCAAGACAACACGCTGAACATCGTCATCGACGGAGCTGAGTCAGGGCGTATCGTTACGGACGCAACGGTATGGTTCGGTCTGGTCCAGCCATCCGGCAAGGTTGAAGTCCACCAAGGCGAGAATGCGGGAAACACTCTGACCTACACGAATATCGTGCGCGACTTGACGCCGATCGGCTTGTGGACGGGCGAGCCGCTCCGCATCCAGATTCCCCGCGCCGCGGTGATCCAGGCCTCGACCCAGCGCAGCGTCGTGCTCATCCAGGAAGGCAAAGCCGGCCCGATCATCGGTGCAGCCTGGGCCGACCTTTGGTGATATCAAGCCGGTTGGCAGTACCGGCTGGGCGCCATGCGGGTTCTACGCGTCCAGCCCGCGTTTCTTGAGAAGCCCATCGATCTTCGGCGGACGCCCGCGGAACGCGATATAGGCATCGTGCGGATCGCGCCTGTTGCCAGCCGAATAAATGAACTCGCGCAACCGGTGTGCGGTCTTTGGGTCGAAGACGTTGCCCGTTTCCTCGAAGGCGGAGAAGGCGTCGGCATCCATGACTTCCGACCACAAGTAGCTGTAATAGCCGGCCGAATAGCCACCCATGATGTGCATGAAGTGCGGCAGGCGATGGCGCATGGCGATCTCGCGCGGCATGCCCAGACGCGCCAGCGTATCGGCCTCGAACCTGTCGACGTCGATAGATGTCTTGGCCGGTTCGGCATAGAGCGCCATGTCGACCAGCGCGCATGCGGTATATTCCACCGTCGCAAAGCCCTGATTGAAGTTGCGCGCAGCCTCCATGCGCTTGCGCAGCTTTGCCGGCATCGGCTTGCCGGTCTTGTAATGGATGGCAAATTCCTCCAGCACTTCGGGCGTCGACAGCCAATGCTCATAGAGCTGCGAGGGCAGCTCGACAAAATCACGCGACACCGAGGTTCCCGAGATTGAAGGGTACGTCACGTTCGACAGCAAGCCGTGCAACGCATGTCCGAACTCGTGAAACAGCGTGCGTGCATCATCGAACGAGAGCAGCGAAGGCTCCCCGGCGCGCCCCTTCGTGAAATTCAGAACATTCACGACGATCGGGCTTTGTCTTTTGCCGATGCCATGCTGGTGGCGGAAGTGCGACATCCAAGCGCCCGACTGCTTCTCGGGACGCGCGAAGTAGTCGCCCATGAACACGCCAACGTGCGCGCCGCCGCGTCCGGTGACTTCGAACACCCGGACTTCGGGATGATAGCGCGGCACGTCCTTCAACTCGCGAAACGAGAGGCCGAATAGCCGCTTGGCGCACGAAAAGGCTGCGTCAATCATATTATCGAGCTGCAGGTAGGGCCGCAGCTCGCTTTCATTCAGATCGTAGCGGGCCTTGCGCACCCTCTCCGCGTAGTAGCGCCAATCCCACGCGGCGAATTCGAAATTGCCGCCTTCGCGGCGCGCCTGCGCAACAAGGGCATCACGCTCCTCGGCCGCGCGGGCAACCGCGCGCGGCCACACGGCTTCCAGCAGCTCGCGGACCTTCTGGGGGGTCTTGGCCATGGTGTCGTCGAGCGAAAAGTCGGCGAACGACTTGAAGCCCATAAGGCGCGCGTGCTCGTTTCTCAGCTCTACGGCTTCCGCGAGGATGGCACGGTTGTCGGTCTCCCCGCCGTTTGCACCGCGCTCTGTCCAGGCCTTGAAGGCTTGCTCGCGCAAATCACGCCGGGCAGAGAATATCAGGAATCCTTCAACGCTCGAGCGCGCGAGCGTAATGACGTGCTTGCCCTCGAGCCCCCGCTCCTTAGCGGCCTGCTGGGCTGCGGCGCGCAGCGTCTCAGGCAGGCCAGCAAGATCGGAGTCGCCCTCCAGGATCATGTGCCAAGACTGCTCGTCCTTCAGCACGTTCTGCCTGAACTGCGTCACGAGGCTCGCAAGCCGCGCATTGATCTCCTTGACCCGCGCCTTGGCGGCGGAGGAAAGCCGCGCGCCCGCACGCACGAACGCAAGATGGTGGCGCTCCAGCACGCGCAGCTGCTCGTCCGTCAGCTTAAGGCTCGCGCGGCGCGCATAGAGATCATCGATGCGTTTGAACAGTTTCTGATCGAGATGGATCTGCGTCTCGTGCGCAGCAAAGCGCGGCGACATCTCGCGGGCAATGGCCTGCATCTCGGGCGTCGAATCAGTTGCTTCAAGGTTGAAGAACACACCCGCCACGCGCGATAGATCCTCTCCGCTCTTTTCAAGCGCCAGAATGGTATTGGCGAACGTGGGCTTGCCGGGATTCGTAGCGATCGATTTGATCTCGTCGCGGTGGGCGCGGAACGCGGCATTGAGCGCCGGCTTGAAATGCTTGTGTTCGATTCGCTCGAAGGGGGGAATTTGAAAGGCCGCGGGCCAGCGGGACAGCAGTGGGTTTGCGTTGATTTCGCGCTTCACCGCGGGCGCGACCCGGTTTGGCTTCCTAGTCAAAGGCATTTCACCATCGTCTTGACGTTTCCAGTTGCAGAATACGCCCAAAATGACCGGTTCGATCGAACGTTCAAGCGATCGTGAAAGCAAAAAAACGAAGGACCGGCTGGGGCACCGGTCCTTCGCGAGACATGGGTCTTGGATGGGGCGCCAAGACCTGGGGGGACAATCAGGGAGAGTTGCCTAAAAGCCCGGCCCCTCGAAATTGGCCCCGGGGGGCTGGGGG
This sequence comes from uncultured Hyphomicrobium sp., assembly GCA_964587445.1. Taxonomy (GTDB): domain Bacteria; phylum Pseudomonadota; class Alphaproteobacteria; order Rhizobiales; family Hyphomicrobiaceae; genus Hyphomicrobium_B. The sequence goes on along the minus strand of CAZPLQ010000003.1, from coordinate 317,750 downwards.
GCTGTTAGTCCAGAGCCGTTCTTGGGGCCGAGCCTCAAGGCAACGATTGGATCGTCGCTTTTCAATGCGGCAGATTGTGGGTTCCAACTGGCCCCCATTTTGTCGGCATCTGGATATTTCGAGCGCGTTTGTCCTTAATTTCAGACCTGCCTATTTTTTCTCCATGCGCGCCCGTTGGCTCTTGCAATCCATCCGCCTTGGCGCAATTCTCATAGCAATCTAAAGGGAGGCGCGAATTGAGCGACGCTGAACCGATAGCTTTTCGCCCGCGGAATGCGGGCAGCCCAGCAGACCCCCCAACGGCCTCCACCGTGAGCGTATCGGCGCTCCCTCTTGCGACGGCTTTCAGCCGTCAGGAACTTTCAGCTATTATGGATGTGTACGGGCGCATGGTCGCGCGCGGAGAATGGCGGGATTACGCACTCGATCTGATGCGCGACAGGGCAGTGTTCTCGATCTTTCGGCGATCCAGCGAAGTGCCCATCTACCGCATCGAAAAGAATCCGAAGCTCGCACGCAAGCAGGGTGCCTTCAGCGTGATCGCGGCGGGTGGTCTGATCATGAAGCGCGGGCATGACCTGAAACGGGTGCTCGCCGTGCTCGATGACAGGCTCCAGATCGTCCACCCCTGAACTCCAGCAGTCCTGGAGAGCTTATAAGATACCCAAAAGAAAAGGCCCCGCGATGTGCGGGGCCTTCGTATTTGTGACGCTCGTACTCGGGCTTACTGTTCCGTGTTCAGGATCCCGAGGATGTTCAGGATATGCACGAACAGCGTGATGAAGCTGCCGTACAGCATGAACGCGCCGAAGATGGACGAGCGCTTGATGAACTCCTGGCCGCCATGAGCCGCACCTTCCAGGTACATCGACTTGATCTGCTGCGTCTCCCAGGCCGTCGCGGCCGAGAAGAGCAGCACGACCAGCGACGAGATGATGAGGCTGACGGTCTTGCTGGTGCCGGGGTCGGTGATGAAGAAGAAGCTGACCAGCATCGCAATGATCAGGCCGATGGAGGCCATCGACATGAACCCGCCCCAACCGGTCATATCCTTCTTGGTCGTATATCCAATGAGGCTCGTTGCGAGGAATGTCGCGGCCGCAATGGCGAACGCCTGGCCAACCAGTCCGGTGTGGCCTTGCGACATGAACATGAACACCATGGGCGCGATCATCGCACCCCAGAGCACGCAGTAGAGCCAATATGCGCCATGTGCCAGCGCCGTGCTGCCCGAGAAGAACAGCCTGTTGGCGAAGAAGCCAAGGCCGAGGACGCCAGCGAAAAGCACCCACTTCATCGGGCCGGTGGCAATGGCCATCATGATCTGCGGATTGGCCATCAGAGCAAACACGACGGCGGCCGTCGCAGCGACGCCCAGCGCCATATAGTTGTACGTGCCGAGCATAAACGAACGAAGGCCGTCATCCACGGCCACGCCAGTCCGCGTGCCGGAACGTGGAACTGAGGGTTGGTTGTAAACTTGGGCCATGGGTCTCCTGATCCTCCTTAACTGGCTGAAAAATGCCAGATTACAGCGCTGAATATGTGTGTGATCCGCCGTTCTTTCAAGGCCGTATACCTCATGAATCGGGCGGTTTTTTTTCCCGATTGATCACTCTCCGCGCAGATATGGCACGGCTGGCGCTTTCATGACTGCCCAGGTGCCGGCGCCGCCGAATACGGCAATCAACCCGCCCGCAGCGGCCAGTGTTTTGAAAACTGCAGCCACAGAAAAAGTAAACGGCGTTTCCATCAGGAAGTAAAGTGCCGCCCAGGCGGCCGCCGCCCCTAGCAAAATGGCAACCAGCGCAGCCGCCAAGGCAAGAAATGCATACTCGTAGGCATGAGCGCGCAAGATCTGCCAACGCGTTCCACCGATTGTCTTCAGGATCACCGCTTCCAGAATACGCCGGCGCTGGGCGGTCGATAGTGCGCCTGCAAGGACCAGGGCACCGGCGAGGAGCGTCACGCTGCCCGCCACCTGAACCGCATTCATCACCTTGTCGAAAATCTTGTTGAATTGATTGATGGCATCACGCACGCGAATGGCGCTGACCGCCGGAAAAGCGCGCCCGAGATCGCGGATCATCGCGACCTCCTCCGCACCGGGCGTGCCATCGGGCAGGCGTATGGTCGCCAGCAGGTTGTGGGGCGCGGCTTGAAGGGTATTGGGCGAGAATACCATCACAAAATTGATGGCAAGATTTTCCCAATGCACCTCGCGCAGGTTGGAAATCGTCGCCTCGATGTTGCGCCCGAGCACGTTGACCGTGACCGTGTCACCAAGCTTCAAGCCGAGCTTGCCGGCAAGCTCGGACTCGAACGAGACAAGCGGCGGTCCGGAATAGCCCGGTTCCCACCATGCGCCTTCTGTGACGTTCGAGCCGTCCGGGACGGTCTCGGAATAGCTCAGACCGCGATCGCCATTCAAAACCCATTGCGCCTCCGGTGGCGCCTTCATGTCTTCAACGGGCACGCCCTTGAGCTTGACGATGCGCCCGCGCAGCATGGCAGCCTGGGACAGCGCGGCGCCTGGAATCTTTTCTTGCACGCGCGCGCCCAGGGCGTCGTAATCCTGTTTGGGAACGTCGAGCAGGAAGTAGTCGGGCGAGTCCTCGGGCAATCTGCCTTTCAGTTCTTCGACCAGCGACGTGTTGACCAGCGCGACGCCGACCAGCAGTGACAGGCCGGTTCCAAGCGAAAGGATGACCGCGCGCGTCAACCCGTCGCTGGCGGCCACATTGCGCAGCGCGATGGCGAGTTCGGCATTTTTTGGCCGCGGCAGGGCGCGCGCAATGCGCGTCACGAGCCAGGCAAGGCCCGAAAAGACGACCAGCATGGCGACAAGCGCGGCGAAGGCCCACGCCGCAAGCTGCTTGGGTTGCGAGGTGGCGAGCGCCAGGGAGAACAGCGCGGTGATGAGAATGACCATCCAAACGATCAACGCGCGCCGCGGCCACCCCTTCACAGCGTTGCCCGTGTCGCGAAACAGCACGCTTGCGCGCACATGCTCGGCGCGGCCCAACGGCCAGAGCGTGAACAACAGCGCGACCATCAATCCATAGGCGGTCGCGATGCCGAGCGAGCGCGGCGAGATGGTGAACTGCGCCTTGACCGGCATGGCATCGCCAACCAGCCATTCGACAAATCCAGGGATCGCAAGGCCCGCCGCCAGACCGGCAAGTATGCCGAGTGCGGTCATGGCGAGAATCTGCACGAGAAACACGCTCATGATCTGGCCGCCCGTCGCCCCAACGCTGCGCAGCGTGGCGATGACCTTCAAGCGCTTGTCGATGAAAGTCGCCACGGCGTTCGCGATGCCGATGCCTCCGACGAGAAGCGATGCCAGCCCGATAAGGATAAGGAACTGGCGAAGCCGTTCCAGCGTGCGCGTCACCTGCGGCGAGGGATTCGTACGGTCGAGAACGGTAAAGCCCGATTCAGGCAAATCCTTCTGCACGGCATCGCGCAGTGCGTTCAACTGCGCCTTGTCTTCGTCGTAGCCCAGATTGCGGGCCACGGCGTAGCGCCAGCGGATCAGCGTGCCGGGTTTCACGAGCCCGGTTTTCTCCAACGTTTCTAGAGAAACGAACACGCGCGGGCCATACGTCAGCCGATCGGCGACGCCATCCGGCTCCGACTTCAGAATCGCCCGCACCTCGATCTCATGGTCGCCGATCTTGATGCGATCGCCGGGCCCCAGACCAAGCTGCTCCAGCAGCATGGCATCCGCCACGGCGCCGCCTTGCGCGACATCGGCTTTGAAATCGCCCGCCTCCTCCAACAGCACGCTGCCGGCCAGGGGATAGGCGCCATCGACCGCCTTCAACTCGATCAAGGCCTGTTCCTGGCCGTCAGGGCGCCGCGCCATGGTGCGCAAAGCCGCCGTCTCGCTGAGGGTGCCGAGCTTACCCAGCTCCGAGCGTTCCGCGTCTGTCGCCCGCGCATGCATCCGCGCGAACGTCAGGTCTCCACCAAGAATGGTGCGGCCCTGACGTTCGAAGCCTGCCACCAGCGCATCGCCTAGCGCGCCAACGGCAGCGATGACCATCACGCCGAGCGCCAAGCATGCGATGAAAACGTAAAAGCCCGACAGTCCGCCGCGCAACTCGCGCAGGCCTATGCGAACCATCGCCGGCCATCCGGCCGGACGCCGCCGCGCGGACACCGCCTGGTCCATTGCAACCGTCATTGTGCCGCAACCCTCACGGCCGGAGCCTGAAAATTTTCACTCAGGATACGCCCGTCGCCCATGCGGATCACACGCTCCGTCATATTGGCGAGGCGCTCATCGTGCGTGACGAGCACCAAGGTTGCGCCGCTGCGCTCCTTCATGCCGAACAGCAACTCCACGATCTGCTGGCCCGTCTTGGTGTCTAGGTTGCCAGTCGGTTCGTCGGCCAGGATGAGCCGGGGCCTGCGGCTCAAGGCACGCGCGATGGCGACGCGCTGCTGCTCGCCACCCGACAGCTCGGCGGGAAAATGGTCGACGCGCGCGGAAAGACCGACATCATCCAGCAACTGGCGCGCAGTGTCGAACGCGCCGTCGATCCCCGCCAGCTCCAACGGCAGCGCGACGTTTTCCAGCGCCGTCATGGTGGGAACGAGATGGAACGACTGAAAGACAATGCCGATCTCCTCGCCGCGCAGATGGGAAAGGTCGTCCTCCGACAGTCCCGACAACGGTCGCCCCGCAACTTCGACCTTGCCGCCGGTTGCCCGCTCAAGGCCGCCAAGGGTCATCAGAAGCGAGGTCTTGCCCGACCCGGACGGGCCGACGACGGCGACCGACTGGCCGGCTGGCACGTCGAGCGTCACCCCTCTCAAGATGTGGACCGGCCCGGCTCGGCTGGTCAGTGTCAGGTGAAGATCTTCGACGCAGATGATGGGCTTCGTCACGTGATGGAAATCCTGCTGTCTCTAGAAACATTAACAAGTCTTGCTCTGGCCGCGTCCTGCTTCTACGTGAGTGACCAGACGTTGTGATGGCTCCCTGAGGCGGAAACATGAACACAGATTTGGCCGCACTGCCCCGGCGGGTTCGTTTTTTTCTCACGGCCGCCATCATGGGCCTGGCCGCAATTGCCGCGACACCTCGCCCCAGCAAGGCCGATTCGAGTGTTTTCGTCACGCTCGCTGCATTCGGAGACAGCCTTTCGGCAGGTTACATGCTCGCTGCGGGCGATTCCTTTCCCGCCCAGCTCCAGGTGGCGCTTGCGGCCAAGGGGTACAAGGTCCAAGTCGTCAACGCCGGTGTTTCGGGCGATACGACGGCGGGGGGACTTCAGCGGCTCGACTGGTCGCTGCAGCCGGGCGTGGACGGGGTCATTCTTGAGCTTGGCGCCAACGACGCGCTGCGCGGCATCGACCCGCATATCACCAAGGACAACCTCGACAAGATCATCTCCAAGATCAAAGACAAAGGCGTGGATATTCTCCTTGCCGGGATGAAGGCCCCGGGCAACTGGGGACCTGAATATCAGGCAACGTTCGATGTCATCTACCCGGAGCTTGCCGGCAAACACAATCTGCCTCTCTATCCGTTCTTCCTGGAGGGCGTGATCGGCCAGGATGAATTGACAATGGACGACGGCCTGCATCCGACCACAAAAGGCGTCGCCGAACTCGTCAAGCGCATCCTCCCCGACGTCGAAGCCCTGCTGAAGCGGATCGGTGAGCGCAAGGCGGCCGCCGCCGTCGCAAAGCCCTGAAAGACGGCGTACGGTCATGCCAAGATTATTCACCGCCATCGAGTTGCCGGATGAGATCCGCGCGGAGCTTTACCGGCTGCACATTCCGCTGCCCGGCTCGCGCTGGCTGAAGCCGGAGGATTATCACATAACTCTGCGTTTTGCCGGTGATATCGATAACGGGCTGGCACGCGAGTTCTCAGCCAACCTCGCCAGCATCGACGCGGATGCCTTCGAACTCCAAATCAAAAGTGTCGGTGTGTTCGGCGGCAACGACCCCAGCACGCTTTTTGCTGATGTTGCGCCCTGTCCCGCGCTCGACGCTTTGGCACGTGCCAACGACAAAGCTGCGCGCAACGCGGGCCTTCCGCCGCAAAAGCATCCCTTCAAGGCGCATGTCACGCTGGCGCGGCTGAAGCACTCCGACGCTGGCGCCGTGGCGCGCTATCTCACGCGGTTTGGAGGGTATCGCTCCGAGCCGGTCTTTGTATCGCGCTTTGTCCTGATGTCGTCGCGCCCGATAACGGGAGGAGGACCTTACGGTGTCGTCGAGAGCTTTCCACTGCGCGGAGGGTATACGCCCGACGACTCCGATAGCTGGTGACCGACGCCAGGATCAGTGATTTTTAGGCTTGGCAAACCATCCCCACAGGCCGCTCGCAGTCGCCTGGGGCTTGATGTATCGCGCACGGCGCTGACCGACATACTTCTTCTGCCCGTATCCGCGCCGCGGCCCCACGGCGTGCCGGAGCGGCGGTCCGATCACGACGCTCGAAGCGGCAGTTCCATCGGGAGAAATCGCCGCTTCTTGGGTCTCAAGCTGGGGGTCGCCTTGACCGCTTGGATTGCCGTTCTGTTCTGATCCGGTGCTGGCGGACTCCTCGTCCTGCCACGGCGTTTGGACAGTTGAGGCCCCGGTCGCCTGCAGATGGGCCTCATACCGCCGCCGGGCTTGAGCGGCTGCCTGCGCCATCAGCTCGGACGCTTCCTCGGCATAGCGGCGATGGCGCGCGGCCGCCTCGAAGGACCATGGCGCAGGTTTGCAGGCGCAACCGGAAACCAGCGATTTGCGATAGCTGAACGCGTTCGGCATGTTCTTGTAGGGCTGGCCTGCGAGGTCAACCATGCTGTCCACACTGCCGCCCTTGACCGGATAGTAGAACAGGCGCGCCTCGTCTCCGCAGGCCGAACGGCACGACCTGACGTCTTGCGCAAAGTTGCGCCGCATCGCGTTGTGCCTCAGCGGGAAATAGTAGCCATCACAAGCGCGCACGCACATGGTGCGATAGGGCCCGCCGCTGTCTGGCGGGCCGATCTCCTCGTCCTCGGGAGCGCCCTCACGCAGTTGAAAGCGCTGGTCGCGATAGTGGAACCTGTAGGCGGGCAAAGAACGTCCGGCGGGCCGCGCCTGAGCCGGGGTCGAAGGCTTGCCGCCAAATCCGAACAGAGTCTGAAAAAACGATTGCGCAACCGCGGGCGGGGCCAACGCGATGAAGCAGGATGTCGCTACCGCCCAGCCGAGCAGCACATGACGCAAACGCAAACGCAAACGCATACTTAACAAACTCGAAGAACGCCGGCGCGCGCACGAAAGGCCCATGAAAAGCCGGTGCGGCGCTGCTTCACCATCGCCGGACATGCCCAAAGATTTGCTGAATACAATGCGCCGAGGGCGGATTTTTTCTAGAGTGTCAGCACAACTTTGCCCTGGGCAGCCCGTGCGTCGAGGACGCCGAGCGCTGCGCCGATCTGTTCCAGCGGGAAGGTCCCGTGCGTGCGCGGATGCAGCCGGCCTTGCGCCACCCAATCGAGCACCCGCGCCATGCCCGCACGATGACCGGCGGGATCGCGTTGCACGGATTCGCCCCAGAACACGCCCGTCGCCTCCGCGCCTTTGACGAGGAGGAGATTGAGAGGGATGCGCGGAATTTCGCCGGCGGCGAACCCCACGACGAGGAACCGGCCCTTCCAGGCCAGCGCACGGATCAACGGCTCGGCGGCGTCGCCACCGATGCAGTCGTAGACGACGTCCGCACCGGCGCCCCCCGTCAGTGCGCGCACGGCCAGCTTCAAGTCTGTGCCTGGGTAGAGAATACCCTCTGACGCGCCTGCCTCCCGTGCGACTTCAAGCTTCTCGGGCGTGGAGGCCACGGCGATAGCGCGCCCGCCCATCAGGCTGGCGATCTCGACGGCTGCCAGACCTGCGCCACCCGCGGCCCCCGTCACCACCACCGTTTCGCCCGCCGCCAGCCTGCCGCGTTCAGCGAGCCCATGCAGGGCCGTGCCGTAGGTGACGCTCAAACCGGCTGCGATGGTATCGGACACGCCATCTGGCACCGGCACAAGCTTGTCGGTGGCGATGGCGATATGCTCCGCCGCACCGCCCCAACCGACATACGCCATGACGCGCTGGCCAGGACGCAGCCCGTGCGCCCCGCCTTCGATGCGCTCGATGACGCCCGCGATCTCCGCGCCCGGAGAGAATGGCAGTTCGGGCTTGTACTGGTACTTGCCGCGCGTGATGAGCATATCGGCGAAGTTGAGACCGACGGCTTTGACAGCGACGAGCGCCTGACCGGACTTCGGCTCAGGCACGGGGATATCCGTGATTTCAAGACCGGCGGGTCCACTTAAAGTGTTGCAAAGTGCCGCCTTCATATGAGACCTCCCGCTGGCGTGCGCTGTTCGTGGCGACACGTTTAGCGGCGCGCCGCGCGCACGCCAACCCGCAACCGCTTGAACGCATTCCAAGAAACTAAACCGACATGACCGGACGCACTTCTGAAAACTGGCCGCCGGCCGCGAAAGGCTATTTCGCTATCGGGGCTGAGCGCATGTCGAAATCGTTGAACCTCGGCAATCTCATGCGTTCGGCGCACGGATTTGGCGCGAGCTTCACCTTCACCGTGGGCGCAACCTACCGCGCCTTGGAAGCGCGCGCGGATACCTCCAAGGGGCAATGGCATCTGCCGCACTATAACTGGCAGTCGATCGAGGACATGGCGCTGCCACAGGGCTGCAAGCTTGTCGGTGTGGAGTTGCTCGACGATGCCATTGATCTGCCCAGTTTCCGCCACCCCCTGCGTGCCGCCTATGTGCTGGGGCCCGAAATGGGATCGCTATCGCCCGCGATGCTCGCGCGCTGCGATTACACGGTCAAGATCCCGACCAGCTTTTGCGTCAATGTCGCGATGGCGGGAGCCATCGTCATGTATGACCGCGTGAAATCGCTTGCCCGTTTTGCAGAGCGTCCCATCCGCGAGGGAGGACCTTGAATGGCCTTGTGCCAACGTATGACGACACTTTTTTCGTGCGCTGTCGCGGCTGGCCTGCTCGCAGCGCCAGCGCATGCCCAGGACGTCTCCAAGCTGACCTCGATTGTCGATTGGTCGCTCTATACGGATTCCGAGAAGCCCCATGCCTTCTGCTTTCTCACCAGCACTCCCAAATCGGCGAATGCCAGCAGCGATGGCGCACGCGTCTATATTTCAGCGTGGCCCAAGGAGGGCGTGAAGGCGGAACCGAGCGTGCGGCTCGGTTTTGCAACCAAGAAAGGCAGCGAGATCACCGCAGCCATCGGAGCGCAGTCCTTCACCCTGTTTGCTGACAAGGAGCGCGCCTACGTCGCGGACGCGACGTCCGAACTGAAGCTGGTAGAGGCCATGCGCAAGGGATCCAAGCTCGCCGTCACCGCGACCGACCCATCCGGCACGAGCGTTACGGATACGTATTCGCTCGCAGGCCTGGGGCAGGCCATGCAGGAGTTGCAGTCAACGTGCTTCTAGAGAATTCCCAAAAGAGGAAATGCCTAGAAGGGCATTGGAAAGGCCAGCGTGAACCCGCCAATGGTGGAGATGAGGCCGAGCGTTCCGAGCGCCATACTGACCACCAGCAGGAAATTGCCCCCTGAGATGATTGAGACCGACGCCAGCACGATCGCGATCTGCAGCAGCGCTTCGCCGTAGTCGAAATAAGGGTCGCGCTTCAGGGCGGTGTTGCGGTCCGTCTCCAACGACTTGCCTTTCTCCCAAAGCTCGTCGAGGCCCTCCATGCGCTCCTTATCGCTTGTGAGTTTGGCATCCTGCGCCTTGTAGTCCGCGATGCGCGCGGAAATCTTCTGACGCGCGTCTTCGCTCAAGTTCGGCTCCACGGCGAGCCGCATCTCAAGATCGTCGCTCTGCAGCCGCAGCGCCTGACGGCGCGCGTTCTTGGCTTGGAAGAAGGCCCAGGTATTGGAAGCTTCGATGTTCTTTAAGGTGGCGTCCTTGGCGGCATTGCCTCCGCCCATGCTGCAGATCGCCAGGATCACCGCGAGGACGCCGATGTAAACGCCGATGTACTTATCGCGCCTGGATAGGCTTTTAGAATCGCCGAGTTCGTCGAGCGCCATGTGTCCCCCTCACCCGTAAGGCTGCTTCAAGCCGAAACTTGAACTCTACAATCAGATAATCCGATCGACGGGCGGTGCTGCGGGCGACCGCGGCGCGATCAGGTCCTTGCGGTCGATGGCCCGCCCGTCGGCACCGAGACGGAAGATGATCGGAGCGCCGGTCTGCAGCTCACGCCTCAGGATCTCCTCGCCCGAAAGGTTCTCCAGCACCATGATCAGCGCACGCAGCGAGTTGCCATGCGCGGCAACGAGAACATTCTTGCCCATGACGATGTGGGGCCAGATCTCGGCCTCGTAATAGGGTCGTACGCGCGCCAGCGTGTCCTTGAGGCTTTCGCCGCCTGGCGGCGCCACATCATAGGAGCGGCGCCAGATCATGACTTGTTCCTCACCCCATTTCTTGCGCGCCTCGTCCTTGTTCAATCCGGACAACTCGCCGTAGTCGCGCTCGTTGAGCTTATCGGATCTGGTAATGGGCACGTCCGTCTGATTGAGTTCGGACAAGATGATGTCGAGAGTGTGCTGGGCGCGCTTGAGGGCGCTGGTGAATGCAACGTCGAAACGAATGCCTTCGTACTTGATGGCGCGGCCGGCGACGCGAGCTTCAATCAGGCCTTTCTCGGTGAGATCCGGGTTGCGCCAGCCCGTGAACAAGTTAAGGCGGTTCCACTCGCTCTCGCCGTGGCGAACAAGAACCAGCACGTTGTCGGTCAGGGCGTCGGTCATCTCGGAATGCTTGCCATTGCTTGTGCGCCGTCCTTCAGATACCCAACACGTCGGTCATCGCATAGAGCCCGGGCGCGCGGCCTTTTCCCCACTGGGCGGCCTTCACGGCGCCGCGCGCAAAAATGCCGCGGTCGGCGGCAAGATGGGTCAGCTCGATGCGCTCTCCATCACCGGCGAAAATCACGGTGTGGTCGCCAACGACGCTGCCGCCGCGCAACGTTGCAAAACCGATGTCGCCCGCAGTGCGCGGCCCGGTATGTCCGTCGCGGACACGCACCGAGCGTTGCGTCAGTGAAACGCCACGTCCTTCGGCGGCAGCTTGGCCGAGCATGAGGGCGGTGCCCGAGGGTGCATCGACTTTATTGCGGTGATGCATCTCGACGATCTCAATGTCAAAATCTTCCCCGAGCGCGGCCGCCACCTTGCGGGTGAGGGCGACGAGGAGATTGACGCCAAGGCTCATGTTGCCGGCCTTGACGATCACGGTCTTCTTGGCGGCCTCCTGGATGGCAGCCTCGCTTGCGGCATCCAGGCCGGTCGTGCCGATGACGTGGACGGTTGCGTGCTCTGCGGCGCGCTTTGCAAAGGCTGTGGTAGCTTCAGGGCTCGTGAAGTCGAGGATGGCGTCGGCGCCGGCGATGACGGCTTCCGCATTGTCGCAGACCGCAACACCAAGGTAGCCCAATCCAGCGAGTTCGCCAACGTCCTTGCCGAGCGCGGTACTACCCGGCAGCTCGCTTGCGCCTGACAGCGTGCACCCCGGCGCGGCGCTGACCGCGCGCACCAGTTCCAGCCCCATGCGGCCGGCCGCACCCATGACGGCGATTTTCATAGCATCTCCCGGCGTTTTTCCGCGCGTCCCGGCGCGCACGTGGCCGGGATATAGCAACGCGGGCTGGGAAGCGAAAGTGCCGGGAGGGTGTTTTCCGCTCCGGTGCTAAATCACGTGTGCACGCGTCGATTTCCGGCGCATGGCAGGTGGAGGCAACTTTGTGATTTGCGCCATCAGGCCTTTTTGGCGGCCCGCTCCAAGGCTGCGGAAATGAGATTTTTGGCTTCATCCGCATGCCCCCAATGATCGATCTTCACCCACTTGCCGGGTTCCAGATCCTTGTAGTGGGCAAAGAAGTGCTCGATCTGTTTGACGGAAATCTCTGGCAGGTCGGAATAGGTCTTCACCTTGTCGTAGCGCTTGGTGAGTTTTGTCGAGGGTACTGCGATGATCTTTTCATCGCCGCCGCCATCGTCCTCCATGACCAGCACGCCGACGGGCCGGCAGTTGATGACGGCACCTGGAACGAGCGCGCGCGTATTGCACACCAACACGTCGATCGGGTCTCCGTCGGCCGACAGAGTGTGCGGAACGAAACCGTAGTTTCCGGGATAGCGCATGGGCGTGTAGAGGAAGCGATCGACAATGAGCGCACCGGAAGCCTTGTCCATCTCGTACTTGATGGGCTCGCCGCCAACCGGAACTTCGATAATGACATTGATGTCCTCGGGCGGGTTGTTGCCGGGCTTCAAAGCATCGAGGCGCATGGATGTTTCCTTCTTCTCGGGCGTAAGGTGGACGTGCGGCACCAATTGCCGTCAACGCCAGCGTGCAGACAATCGTCATTTAGACGTAGGAGCTCGCGTGAAAGGCGCATGGGTGGAAGACATTCATCGGTGTGGGTGGTGAGGGCGTCAAGAAAAAGGCGACGCCCTGAACTGGAGGTTATGCGGGAACGCGGACTCCGGCTCTCCAATTGGAGGGACGACTAACTAAAGAGTCGATCCGTTCCGATGCCACCAAAACCGGAACGGCTTCAGTGCCACGTGTAGGCGATCTTGCCGAGCTTGGCGACGCCAAAGCGTTCTGTCGTGCGCGCTGCCGGCCGTCCGCCGCGGCGCCAATAGAAAGCGCCCGCACTCGCGTTGTCCTCCAGCGCCCAGACGATCAGGCCATCAAGCCCACGGCGGTCCAATTCACTGCGGCAGGCCTCGAACAAATGCTCGCCAAGGCCAAGACCCTGGTAAAGCGGGTCGATGTAGAGCTCATAGATCTCGCCTTTGTAGGCACTGCTCGAACGCGCCGCGCCGCATGTCGCGTAGCCGGCGATTTCGCCATCGACTTCGATGACCAGTAGATGCGCCTCGGTCCGGATGGCCTTGCTCCACCACGCCTTTCCGCGGCGGCGAATGAGGCATTCCAAATGCGCCTGGGGAATGATGCCGCTATAGGCAAGCCGCCACGTTCCGGCAAAAATTCCGGCAAGGGCCTCGCTGTCAGACTGTTCAGCCCGGCGGACAATCCGGGTCGTTTCTGCTCCGATCATGGCCAGAACTATATCAAAGCTCGCCGGTAATAGGGAAAGTTCTTGGCGCCATGGCAAAAATATAAGGGCGCCACCTCAACTGCGTGAGGGGCGCCCTTGTAATGGAACGGAATCGCGTTCGTAGGCAGCGGACTGACGCTGGCCGTCCAACAATTAGTTGATGGACTTGAACTGCTCCAGCGACTTGGTCGTAGCCGAGCCAACCGTTTCGAACGTCTGCTTGGCGACCTTCGAGGAGAGCTCGAAGAGTTCCTTCGACTGCGCGCCAGCGGCGGCGAACTGCTGCTGCCAGTAGTTGGCCTGAAGGCGTGCGATCTCGGGGAAGGTCTTGGCCCGCGCAATGGCCTGGGCGGCGTCGAAAGCGGCCTCGGTGTTGGCGAGCGTATTGGCAAGGAGCTTCTCGCCGATCGACTTGGCGCCAGCCTGAGCCGTCAGGAGCACGTCCTCGACGACCTTCGCGTTGTCCTTCGTCGCAGCGGTAACCTTGTTGTAGACGTCACGCGACTTGGCCACCGCGTCCTCGGCGAATGCCGACATATTCTCGGGGATCTTGGCATCCTTGCCAGCCGAGAACATCTCCTGGGCCTGACGGGTGAAGTCTTGAACCTGGCGGGTGAAAGCGTCGCTCATAATAGTCTCCACAATCGCTATTGGGGTTGGGTCAATTTGCATGTGCCGGGCGGGCCGGGTCCGGCTCGTGTTCCGTGGTTGAGTATGTAAGATATTTCGTTGTGCGGCGCAATATAAATTATGACGTGAAGCAAAATGTACGTCGTTCAATTTGCTCTTTCGTGCACGAAAAGAGGCTTTTTAGCCTACCGGCCACGCCCTCTGACTTCGCACACGCAATATAGATTTATGAACAACTCATGCTAGACAAGTGCCGGAAATGCATCACGATATCCTGTAGCTGCAGGATCGAAGAGAATGTCCGATGGCGTCAACGCGCGGGCCAGTGCAAGGCCTGAGAGCGACCGGCAACGCGACAAAGCGACATAGGTCTGTCCGTGTGCGAAAGATCCGCGCGCAAGGTCCACGTAAACCTTGTCGAGCGTCAGGCCCTGGGCTTTGTGAATGGTAAGGGCCCAAGCCAGACGCACGGGAAACTGCTTGAAGGTGCCTGCGACGGTTTCGACGATTTTCTCCTGCGTCTGATCGAAGGCGTAGCGGCGATGCTCCCATGAGGTCTGCTCGACCTCGTATTCGCGCCCGTCGATCTCGATCCAGACTTGCTTATCGGTCAGTCGGGCGATGCGTGCGACCGAGCCATTGACCCACCGCCGGTCGGGATCGTTCTTGAGCATCATGACTTTGGCGCCGGGCTTCAGGTCGAGGGCGGCGTCGGCTGGTTGCGCGCTTTCGCTGAAATCGCCCGTGATGCCTGCCGCGAAGCGCTTGGCAGGCCCTGGCAGCGCGTCGAGATAGGCGCTGTTGATGCGGCGGGCGACCGCGTTGGTCGGCGTCAGAATGACGTAAGGCTCGCCTTCGCCAAGCGTGCGGATGGGATGAACGCGCGCGTTGAGCACGTCCAGCTCTTCCTGCGTTGCCTCGCCGTCGCGGACGCGGTTCAAGACGCGCACGAGCGCTTCGTCCTTCTGGCGGAAGACCTGCGTCAACTCCAGTCGCAGCGTGCCCGTGCCTTCCTGCAAGGCGCTCACCGAGAAAAAGAAGGGTCCGCCGTGGGTATCGGCAAGATGGGCGGCGACCTCGGCCTCCTGAACCACCGGCGGCAATTGATGGAGGTCACCGAACATGATGAGCCGCACACCGCCGAAAGCCTCACGCGGACGGCCGCGATTGACCCGCAGCGCATGATCGATGGCGCTCATCAGATCAGAGCGCACCATCGACACTTCGTCGATGACCAGGAAATCGAGTTTACGCATGATGCGGCCATTGCGGCTGCGGCGGATATCGCTCGACTGGATAAGCCGTGGCGGAAAGCCAAAGAAGGAATGGATTGTTTGTCCACCGACATTGATTGCCGCCAGGCCCGTCGGCGCCAGCACGATGATCTCACCTTGGACTTGATCGCGCAGCGCTCTCAGAAGCGTCGATTTTCCCGTCCCAGCCCTGCCCGTGACGAACAAATGTCCCTCGCCCTCGCGCACATAATCGAGCGCGGCGGCGAACTCGTTCGTCGGAAGAATGTCTTGCGGCCATGCCGCCATCGCGCTGGCCGGCAGAGCACCAGCGGGGGATTCGTCAGCGGCAGTGTTCAAGCGGATACCCTGCAGGAGCGTTCCGGCCCGCGGCGCATCACATGGTCCGCGCGGGCTGCGATTGCATCGATTTGTCGTGTGTGAGTCTAACGCTCGGGCCAGCATTTGCCAGCCCGAAATGCGCCTCATGCCCAGAGGCAGGTGGGCCATCCGGTCTGCGGATTGATGCTTGAGTCAAGCTCGCGGGTTGGGCAAGGCGGGAAACGAGGTTCAGCCGCGGCCCAGGGCGGCGCGCATATTGGCCATGTCGGCTTCAGTCGTCTGCTCCGGAAGCTCGATCGCCTCGCGAGTTGACAAAACGAGCAGTGCCACATTCGTCTTGTAGCCATCGTCGTCGTAGCGCGTCTCGATGCGGAGGCTGGAGACGTCGGAGAACGGAATTTCAATCGACTTGCGCGCGAGCAGGCCTGTGCGCTCGATCGTGAGGATGCGCGAAGCCTTGTCGAGCGAGACGCGAGTGACATCGCCCTGATCCAGGACGCTGATGACGTAGGCACCCGTGGCGATCACAAAGATTGCGCCTAAATAGACGTGCAGCAGCACACTGGCGCTGCCGAGCGCGCGTGCATCGATAAGGAATAGCACCAGCGCGGGAGCTGCCAGCCCGATGAGAATGGGCGCAACGGCGTGATGTCCCAGAAAGCGGGACTCCGTTTCAACGCCAATTCCTACGGTGTGCTCCAGGCTCATGCTTCGCTCGAACGGTCAATGGCCATGATGGCGAACCGTGAGCGTACAGATCAAATATTTAAGAACGCTTAATTTTGTAACTGCACGGACGATTAAGATCTTTCGAACAGTTCGCGAAGCGTTTGATCTTTTGGAAAATATGGAGCCGACAGGCCGGCCTAGAGAAGGTCGGCCCGTCAGCGTGATCCTGCCGGACGTTAGTCGCGCGTGACGCTTAAAATCTTGAAGTCTTTGTCGAGCTTGATGTCGAACTGGAGGCCGTCCTTATCCTTGGCGTCATCGATTTCGAAGATTCCGCTGCCCTCGGTCTCCTTTTCCATCGTGCCGCCGGAGTAGCCTGCAGCAGCCAAGGCTTCGGTGATCTTCTTGGCCTCTTCCTCGGTCGGCTTGCTGTCGGCGAAGGCCGGCGCGGCGACAGCAAAAATCGAAAAAGCAGCAATTGCGAGCTTCTTCATGTTCGTCTCCTTGTCCAGGGTGAGGATCACGTTATGCGGACCGCATCACAGCGTGGATGCTGCTAGGAAAAATTCCGCACGCTTCGACTTGAGTATGATTATTGAGCAATGCAATCAGGAATTCTTCCCGATGCACTCTATGCCGCACCCGCCTCCCGCTCGGCCTCGCGCTTGCGCTCCTGACGTTTACGTTCGTTGGGATCGAGCCAGCGTTTGCGTAAACGGATAGATTTCGGTGTTACTTCAACCAGTTCCTCGTCCGTGATGTAGCTCATGGCCTTTTCCAGCGTGAGCTTCATGGGCGGCGTCAGAAGCACTGCATCGTCTTTGCCGGACGCACGGACGTTGGTCAGCTTTTTTCCTTTCAGGACATTCACTTCCAGATCGTTGTCACGCGTGTGCTCGCCCACGATCATGCCTTCGTAGACCCGATCCTGAGGATTAATCATAAACGGGCCGCGGTCCTGGAGATTGAAGATCGCATACGCCACCGCCTCGCCGGTGCTGTTGGAAATCAGCACGCCCGTGCGCCGGCCAGGGATCTCGCCCTTGAAGGGCGCATAAGCGTGGAACAGCTTGTTCATCACTGCCGTGCCACGGGTATCGGACAGCAGCTCGGACTGATAGCCAAGCAGACCGCGCGTGGGCACATGCAGCACCATGCGGGTTCGTCCGCCGCCCGAGGGGCGCATCTCGAGCAGCTCGCCTTTACGTTCCGACAGCTTGGACACGACGGCGCCGGTGTAGTTGTCATCGACATCGATGATGACTTCCTCGATGGGCTCGAGCTTCTGGCCGGTTGCTTCATCGACCTTGATGACGACCTTGGGGCGCGACACGGTCAGCTCAAAGCCTTCGCGGCGCATGTTCTCGATCAGAATCGCCAGCTGCAGCTCGCCGCGGCCCGACACGGAGAAGCTGTCCTTGTCGTCATGCTCAACGATGCGGATGGCGATGTTGCGCTCCGCTTCCTTCAGCAGCCTCTCGCGGATGACGCGGCTTTGCACCTTGTCGCCTTCTTGACCCGCGAAGGGACCATCATTGATGCGGAACGTCATGGACAGTGTCGGCGGGTCGATAGGCTGGGCAGGCAGCGGGTTTTCGACGGATGGATCACACAGCGTGTCGGCGACGGTTGCCTCCGTCATGCCGGCCAGTGCCACGATATCGCCGGCCTCGCCGATATCCACGCTGGTGCGCTCCAGGCCGCGGAAGGCAAGAACCTTCTGCACGCGAAACGTCTCGACGAGTGCTCCGTCATGGTGCAGCGCCTTGATTTGCTGATTTGGCTTAACCGAGCCCGATGTGATGCGGCCCGTCAGAATGCGGCCAAGGAAGGGATCGGCTTCGAGCGTGGTGGCCAGCAGGCGGAAGCCACCGTCTTCCACCTTGGGCGGCGGCACATGCTCCAGCACCAGATCGAACAGCGGCGCCATGCTTTCCTGTGGGCCAGCAGGGTCGCGCGCCATCCATCCATTGCGGCCCGAGCCGTACAGGACGGGGAAATCGAGCTGTTCGTCGGTGGCGTCGAGGTTGGCAAACAGATCGAAGATCTCGTTCAGCACATCGAGATGGCGCTCGTCGGGGCGGTCGATCTTGTTGATGGCCACGATAGGTCGCAGGCCACGGCGCAGGGCCTTGGAAACGACGAACTTCGTCTGCGGCAGCGGGCCCTCGGAGGCGTCGACGAGCACGATCACCCCGTCGACCATGTTCAGGATGCGCTCGACCTCGCCGCCGAAGTCGGCGTGCCCCGGCGTATCGACGATGTTGATGCGGGTGTCTTTCCAAACAACGGACGTGCACTTGGCAAGGATGGTAATGCCGCGCTCGCGCTCCAGGTCGTTGCTGTCCATCGCGCGCTCTGCGACCTTCTGGTTCTCGCGGAAGGCGCCCGATTGCTTGAGCAGCTCGTCGACGAGGGTCGTCTTGCCATGGTCGACGTGCGCGATAATCGCGATATTGCGGACATTCATGAAAGGGCCTGAGGTTGAGGCGCCTGCTTATTGCAGCGCAAAATGAGCCATCCGCCTAGCACAGTGTCACGCTGCAAGCTAGCGCGGCGTGGGCGCGCCAACACCCCTTCAGCCGCTGGAACCGGGGCTATGCCGGCGGTTTGGCCAGACGGCAGATTGCGGCAGGGCTCGCGCGCGCCCAGTTTGTTAAGAGGGTTAGCACGCTTCTTGAAGGGAAGGGGATGAACGCGGCCGAGCCGCCCGCGCCCCGTGCCAATCCGGCACACCCGCCTGGAGTTTTGCGACATGTTCGAACGCAACAAGATCGACAATGCCGGCCAGTTGATGACGGTGCCTGCCGAGTTGACGCTGGACGATGGCGAGGTGCTGAAGGGCCGGTTCGTGATTTCGGCCAACCGTAATATCTATGAAGTTCTCAATGCCGATACCCACTTCTTCGAGTTTGAGACCTACACCGGCGAGCGTGCACTGATCGCACGGCCGACGATCAAGGCCGTTCGGATCGTCCCGGTAGCCAATGCCAACCATCTCAAGGGGCGGCTGCGTGAAAACGAGGTGTTCGACCCCTATGCGATCCTAGGCGTGACCCAAGGCACCGCGTGGGAGGATGTACGGGCCGCCTACGTCACTCTCTCGAAGCTCTATCATCCCGATCGCTTTGCCAACGTCGACCTGCCTGGCGAGGTGAGCGATTACCTGTCCGCCATGGCGCGCCGGATCAACGCCGCGTACGCCGCGCTCGAAGCTCCCGTTCAAGCCGCCAAACGCGCCGCGATTGCCAAGTCGGCGCCCGTGTTTACCTCACCGATCCGTGGGTGAAAATATCGCTGCCGCACTTATCGCAGGGCGGGCGAGGCCCGAAACCGTGCCGCTGCGAAACGTACGAACTCGCGCACGCGCGGACTCTCGGTTCTTGTCGGCCGGTAGACGAGATGAATGGGAATGGCGGTATCATCGAAGCGGTCCAGGATGGTTCGCACGCGTCCATCATCCAGCGCCCCCTTCGCCTGATAGGAAAGAACACGCGTAATGCCGGCGCCTGCCGCGGCGGCATCCAGGGCGCCATCCGCGGTATTGACCGAAAGACGGGCACGCACACGCACGGAGTTGCGGCCGTAGCGCTTGCTTTTGAAATTCCAGCGTGTGCCACCGGGTAAACCGCCGAACGTGACGCAGTCGCGACGGGCCAGCTCCGCCACCGCCGAGGGTACGCCATGCCGGTCCAAATAGCCGGGCGACGCGCATACGACCATGTTCAGCGTTCCGACACGCTTTGCGATCAGCGCCGAATCCGGCAGCTCGCCGATGCGCACCGCAACGTCGATGCCCTCCTCGATGAGATCGACGACGCGATCCACGAGAAGAAGTCGTGCATCGATGCGTGGGAATGAGGCAAGAAAGGCAGCGACAAGCGGGACAACGTGCATACGCCCGAAAGCAACCGGTGCGGTAACGGCAATGGTACCGGAGAGATCTCCGGCTTCTCCCGTTATCCTGCTTTCGGCGGCTTCGATTTGCTCGATGACGCTCCGGCAGGTTTCAAGATAGTCCCGCCCCGCATCGGTCAGGACCATTCGCCGGGTCGTGCGCTCAATCAGCGTAGACGACAGGCGGGCTTCGAGCTGCGCGAGCGCGCGGCTCACATTCGTCAACGGCTCGCCAAGATTGCGGGCTGCGGCCGAAAGGCTGCCCGCCTCGGCCACGGCCGCAAATATCGTCATGGCGCGAACCTTATCCATCCATGATCCTTCCATTTTATGGAAATATTCCTGCCGGACTTTCTATCTAGCGGAGAGGTGCGATTTGCACCAGCTTTCACGGCGAGCCAAGGACATAGGAGCCCGCGATGCCGGCCAAGCTTTACGATCTCGAATTGTCGGGCAACTGCTACAAGGTGCGTCTGCTGTGCGCCCTGCTTGGAGTGCCGCTGGAAATCATACCCGTCGACTTCCTGGCAGGCGCGCACAAGAGGTCACCTGTCATCGATCTCAATCCGTTCGGCGAGCTTCCTGTCTTTCAGGATGGCGACGTCGTGCTGCGCGACAGCCAGGCGATCCTCATTTATGTCGCCCGCAAGTGGGGTGGCGAGGCGTGGCTGCCGTCCGATCCTGCCGATATGGCGCGTGTGTGCGAATGGCTGTTCGTGGCCGAGAATGAAATCGCGCGCGGTCCAAACGATGCGCGCCTGCACGACAAGTTCGGCTATGCCCTCGATGTTGCAAAGGCCCGCGCGAACGCGGCCCGCATACTTGATCTTATGGAACAACGTCTGGCGCGCCGCTCCTGGCTTGCCTTGGATGGGCCCACCATCGCCGATATCGCCTGTATGCCCTATGTGGCACTGGGTCATGAGGGCGGCGTGCCGATCGACGGCTATCCGGCGCTGCAGGCTTGGGTCCAGCGCGTGAAGCAGCTGCCGGGCTTCGTCGGCATGCCCGCGATCTAAAGGTCGTCATATTCAGACACTGGGGTGCAGCATGTCTACGCCTGCATCGGACGTCGCCTTTACACCTGCTGTCAAAGCCGCCCAGACCCGGCTTGGATCGCGCGATCAATTTGAGCGCATGGAGGAGGGGGGCGGCTGGCCAAGTCATGTCACATCGGATTTGGCCGAAGTGATCGCGGCGGCGCGCTCGTTTTATCTTGGAACCGCCAGCGCCGCGGGGCAGCCTTATATTCAGCATCGCGGCGGCCCTGCAGGTTTTCTCAAAGTGCTCGGCGAGCGCACGCTTGGCTTTGCCGACTTTGCAGGCAACAAGCAGTACATCACGGCCGGCAATCTCTCGGAGAACCCGCGCGCCTTCATCTTCCTCATGGACTATGCGCG
Source organism: uncultured Hyphomicrobium sp. (assembly GCA_964587445.1). GTDB lineage: Bacteria > Pseudomonadota > Alphaproteobacteria > Rhizobiales > Hyphomicrobiaceae > Hyphomicrobium_B. Next base: position 296,456 of record CAZPLQ010000003.1, on the reverse strand, counting down.
CCGGCGACGGGTCAAACTCTGGGGTCGTGCCAAGATCATCGAGGATGACGAAGAGCTTCTGAGCCGGCTGCGTCCGCCGGTCGGATCTGTACGCGCGGAACGCGTCATTATCTTCGAACTCGAGGCATGGGACCGCAATTGCGCGCAGCACATCCCGCAACTCATCCCCATTGAAGACGTGCAAAGCGCCATTCATGGGCTTCAACAGCGCATCGCTGAGCTTGAATCGCAGATCGAGGGCGCACGCCTTCGGGCTGATCCCTAGAGCGCTTTGCGGAAAAGTGGGTACCGGTTTTCCGATAAGAAGCACGGCAAAGAAAAGCCTAGAGCCGTTCCGCGTTTCTATCAAAAACGGAACGGCTCCAGCGTACGCGACGCGCACTACCAGGCGCCTACCGCGCAGGCAGCGAAGACCCGTTGGGGTCTTTCTCCACAGCGCGCAGCTCGCTCAGCAGAGCCTCGATATCGGGACGCGGGGCGGGTGAGTTGTCGTGGCGTTGACGCTGGCGATCCTGGAGTATGCGTGCGCTCATCTCAGCCCCTGAATTCTTGAGGCGCCTGCCGCCGGAGATCAGCAGCGGGTTCGTGGGCTGCTCCAGGTCCAGCTCTTCCAGGAAGCTTTCACGCAGCGCGTAGAACGCCTGCAGGATCGCATCGCGCACCAGCTTCTTGTGCTCTTCGGTTGGCGGCTGGGGATTGCGTGGATCGAGTGTCTGGAGGACGCGGCGCATGTCGTGCAGCGGCGCATAAGGGTACAGCCCGACGAGCGTGTCGGTTTCTCCGGAGTTCTTGTAGACGATCCGCATCGTGTCGATCGTTTCGCTGATGCGATTGAAGGCGGCCAGATAGTCGTCCGTCGCGTGATAGGGCTTCTCGCAGTAATTCAACAGAATGGATTTGGTACGCACGATGTTGCGCCATTCCTCCTCCAGGCTTTCCACGAATTTGGAGCGCTTCTGGAAGATGTTGGAAAGGTACGCGACGCCGCCGGTCGCGATGAGCAGCGACATGTCGCGGACGAATTCGTACATCTGGCTCGCGATGGAAACGATCTGCGAAGGCACGCCGGGGACATCGTCGACAAATTTCGCCGCAAGCAGAAGCAGCAGCACGATGCCCAAGATCCAATAGAGTCGAAGCAAAGTTCTGTTGACGGATGTTCTGGTCATCTGGGTTGCCGAGCGGGGGGCTTTGAGTCCGAGGTCGCCGTGTGCGGCGTCGCCGGTCGTTTACACGAGTTGGCAGCCGGCATCATGTCGCAAAAAGGGCTTTGAAGGCGTCCCATTCATCAAACTGCCGTTTCTCCTCATTAAGCAAAATTGCCACATTCCATGTGATGGGCATTGCCTGAGCGCCATGTCTCGTCCAATTTCGGCTGCAATTGGACGTTTCAACCCAAAAAATCCATGCCTTTTGTCGCAAGGCGGATGGCAGACCTGGAAATTAGGCCTATGCCGGTTTACGTGCGATAGGCTCGAAAAGCGCTTGTAGACGCGTGAGCAACCATGCTGCCGGCTCCAACACGGGCCGGATGGGTTCAAGTCTGGCACGTCCAGCCAACAAGGAAAGTCTCCAGGAACAATGTGCGGTGTTGCCGGTGTGATTGATCTGTGCGGCCGGCATGAGCCGCACCGCGAGACCGTTGAGGCCATGACCGAGGCTCTTGCCCATCGCGGCCCAGACGACGATGGCTATCTTTTCGCGCCCGGAATGGGACTGGGACATCGCCGTCTCAGCATCGTCGGGATAGAGTCCGGCCATCAGCCCATCTATAACGAGGATCGCACGGTCGCCGTCATGGTAAACGGCGAGCTGTTCGAACATGAGGAGTTGCGCCGCTCTCTCAAGGCCAGAGGTCACATCTTCAAGTCGACGACCGACACGGAAGTCCTCGTGCATCTCTACGAAGAGCAGGGCGAGGATGTGTTTACGAACCTCAATGGTCAGTTCGCCGCCATCCTCGTCGATTTCAGGCGCCGTCTCATGTTCCTTGCGCGCGACCGCGCCGGGATCTGTCCGCTGTTCTGGGCGCGCGAGGGGGATTGGCTGTACGTCGCTTCCGAGCCCAAATCCATTCTGGCGTCCGGCGATGTGAGTCCCATTTGCGACCGTCGCGGACTCGATCAGGTCTTCAATTTTTTCGCCATCGGCGGACGGCGCACCATGTTCGCCGGGATCAACTCTGTCCTTCCAGGGCACTATCTCAAGATCGCCTTCCGTCCCGATCGCCGTCCCGCCGACATCGTCGAAAGGCGCTATTGGGATTTCGACTTCCCCGATGCCGGTCATGAAGAGAACCCGGAAAATATCACTCCACTCGTCGATGAATTCGAAGCCGCCTTCCACAATGCCGTCGATCTGCGTCTGCGCGCCGATGTTCCCGTGGTCGGCTACCTGAGCGGGGGCGTCGATTCAGCCTACGTGCTCGCCACCGCCGCAAAAATTCGTGGCACGCCGCCACCAAGCTTCACCATTCGCGTCCCCTCCGCCAAACTCGACGAGACGCCGGACGCCATGGTTTCGGCGCGCGTCATCGGCACCGACCCCACCATCGTCACGTGCGACGCCGAGGCGATCCGAAACGCCTATCCAGATCTTATTCGCGCCACCGACAGCCCGGTCATCGACACGTCCTGCGCAGCGTTGTTCTCGCTCGCCGCCGAGGTCCGCCGTCAAGGCTATAAAGTGACTCTGACGGGAGAAGGAGCTGACGAAGCGTTTGCCGGCTACGTCTGGTTCAAGACAGGCGCCTTCGAGCAGAAGCACGATAGACCCGGATTCCGGCCAAGCCGCCTCTCCAACCGCATTCTGCGCAAGCTCACCTCGCCCTCCAGGCCCTGGCGGGACATCTTGCGAGAGGACGAGCTGTCAGGCGGCCCGCTTGCGCAAACGCTGCTCTACAATCTCGTAGGGCGCTCGCGGTATATGTACTTCAGCCGCGAGACCAAGGCTCTCCTCAAAGGCTACTCGGGCTACGAGGATTTTCCGCTTGATGTGGAGCGCATGAAGCGATGGCATCCGCTGAACCAGGCACTGTACCTGGGTTATAAGGTGCATCTGCCTGGACTGCTGCTGAACCACAAGGGCGACCGTATCGCCATGGCCAACAGCGTGGAGACGCGCTATCCATTCCTCGACAATGGCGTGATCGCCGCGGCAGCGCGTATCCATCCTGAATTGAAATTGAAGGGCCGCAAGCAAGACAAGTTTCTGTTGCGCAAGGCAGCCGAGCGCTTGCTTCCCCACGAAGTCGCTTGGCGGCCGAAGGGCATGTTCCGCGCACCCTTCGCCGAAAGCTTCGTTGAAAGCCCACCGAAATATGTCGAGCACCTGATGAGCGTGGAGTCCCTCACGCGTACGGGATACTTCGACGTCAAAGCTGTACGCCGTGACTATGAGCGTTACGTTGCGGGCAAGGTGCCCTCCTGGCGCGTGTTCATGAGCATGGGACTGGGCGGCGTGCTCTCCACTCAGCTCTGGCATCACATCAATTTCGGCGGCGGGCTCTGCGATCTCGACTATGTCGAGCGCGTGCCCCAACGCGTGCGTCATCCCGGCCAAGAGCCAAAGCCCGTCGCGGTGGCCTGAGGAAGAAGGGGTCGCAGCAAAAAAGACCGAGGCCAGCGATGGTGCGCGAGCGCACTAGCGTCTCCACCGGAAGTATCGGTAATGCTCTCCATGATCAGGGCCAGCCCCCTGAACACAATAGTTTATCCTGAAATTATAAGGACGCCCGTCGCCCTTTGGAACTCCACAAGCAAAAGTCGCGTGTTGCTGGCTGTGGTCAGCGTACCCGAGTACGTGTGCGCGATATTTTGTAAACCCAATTGACGACCAGCCACTAATTTTTCAACTCTGGGTTGGCCGAAGTGGGCCCGGGGGCCTGCCAAAGTGTGCCTGGACGCTTGTCCGGCGCCCGCGTGCATAAGAAATATAGGAGGATACAGATGAAACCGATGGCAAAGACGGCGACCGTTTTGGCGATTTCGGCACTTGCCGCATTCGTTTCTGGTTGCTCTGAACAAAAGAGCGAGGAAAAGACGTCCACTCCGGCGGCGACGCAAGAGGAAACGAGCCCGGCAGCCACATCGACCGAGCCTACGGCGGCGCCGTCCACGGCATCGGAAGAACCTGCTGCAACGCCACCGCCGGCGCCAGAGGCTCCCGCCGCCACCACGGAGCCTGAAACCGCTCCACCAGCCGAGGAGCAAAAGTGAGATCGTTCACTTGAGCGGATGCGTCGAGAAACGCGCCAAGCGGGGTCTCGGCCTAACCTGACAGGTCACGCGGCGCATATCCGCCGGGGGGGAACGTTGCCTCATCTAAGCCGACGAATGAGCAGACGAATGCCAGCGGCGTTCGTCCACTCTTTCGTTGCGAGCAAGCGCGCAGACCGCAGCCTTAGAGTGCTTTGCGGAAAAGTGGGAACCGGTTCTTTCGATAAGAAGCACGACAAAACAAAAGCCTAGAGCCGTTCCGCGATTTCATCAAAACCGGAACGGCTCTAGCTGCGGTTACGCATTTCGAGGGTTCTGAGCCGCAGCGCGTTGAGCTTGATGAAGCCCTGGGCGTCCTTCTGGTCGTAGGCGCCCTTGTCGTCCTCGAACGTGACGAGCGTCGGCGAGTAGAGCGACTTGGGCGAAGAACGCCCGGTAATGATCGTATTGCCCTTGTAAAGCTCGAGCGACACCTCGCCCTCGACGTGCTCCTGGCTCTTGTCGATGGCGGCCTGCAGCATCTCGCGTTCCGGCGCGAACCACAGGCCGTTGTAGATGAGTTCGGCATAGCGCGGCATCAACTCGTCCTTGAGGTGCCCAGCGCCACGATCTAGCGTGATGCTTTCGATGGCGCGATGAGCCGCAAGCAGGATAGTGCCCCCCGGCGTCTCGTAGACACCGCGCGACTTCATGCCGACAAAGCGGTTCTCGACAAGATCGACGCGTCCGATGCCGTTGTCGCGGCCAAGGTCGTTCAGCGCCGCAAGCAGCGTGGCGGGCGACATCTTTTTGCCGTTGAGCGAGACCGCATCGCCTTTCTTGAATCCGATGGTAATGGCGGTTGCTTTATCGGGGGCGTCCATGGGTGAGATGGTGCGCTGGTAGACCATCTCGGGCGCCTTGATCGCGGGATCTTCCAGAACCTTGCCCTCGGAGGAGGAGTGCAGAAGGTTGGCGTCCACGGAGAACGGGCTTTCGCCTTCCTTGTCCTTGGCGACGGGAATCTGATGATCGCGGGCGAACTTCAACAGTTCCTCGCGGCCTTTGAACGTCCACTCGCGCCACGGTGCGATGATCTTGATGCCGGGCTCCAGCGCGTAATAGCCCAGCTCAAAGCGGACCTGATCGTTGCCCTTGCCGGTCGCGCCATGACACACCGCGTCAGCACCCACCTTGCGGGCGATCTCGATCTGCTTCTTGGCGATCAACGGCCGCGCGATCGAGGTGCCGAGCAAGTATACGCCTTCGTAGACGGCGTTTGCGCGGAACATCGGGAAGACGTAGTCGCGCACGAATTCTTCGCGCAGATCCTCGATGAAGATGTTGTCTTCCTTGATGCCGAGCATCAGGGCCTTCTTGCGGGCGGGTTCCAGTTCCTCGCCTTGGCCTAGATCGGCCGTAAAGGTCACAACCTCCGCGCCGTATTCCTCCTGCAACCACTTGAGAATGATCGAAGTATCAAGCCCGCCAGAGTATGCGAGCACGACCTTCTTGATTTTTCCCTTTTTTGTCATGGGGGTATCCTGTAGCGGAGTTGCGCGGAAAAGGCGCGGCACTCTTAGCAGGCCCCACGCTCAGTGCAAGGGCGCGAAAAGAACGGGCCCGCGCGGCAAATACGTCGCAGATCGCCGTCTATCCCCTGGGGATTTTGTCGTCACTGGTGGAGTTTCCGGCAATGTTCTGTTCAATAGGACTGCAATCGGGGAGGTAACGGCGTAGAGCCCGTATATTTGCCGGGGGATGGCATCATGCCTATGAGCAGCCGTGCGAAGATTTCTGCGCTGACAACTGCTGTCGTGCTGGGAGCCGTTCTGGGTCCCGCGGGACGTGCTGAAGCCCAGTACAACGGGAGCTGGATCACCCCGGAAAATACAGCCCAAGCTAAGCCCGCTGCTCCTGCGCAGGATGGGGCCGCAAAGAGCGTCGCGCCCGCCGGCACCTGGGACGTCAAGGAGATCCCAGCTAAGGACGCGGCCAAAGCCAAGGACGCGGTGGCGAAGAAATCGGATGCGGGCAAGACTGCCACCTCGGCCGAAGGAGCCGGCGCACCGAAGGCTGCAGAAACGAAGGCAGTCGAATCAAAAGCGCCCGCCAAGAAAACGGCTGTCGCAAAAACACCCGCTGTCCAGGCTGCCGGCAAGACCGCGGCAGAGTCCAAATCAAGCCCGGCGGCTGACGAAAAGGCTCCGCCGGAGCCTGCATCGGCAGGCAAGACGGCGGATGCACCTAAGTCTTCTGAGGAGCAGGCCGGGATCGCCGAAGAGCAAGACGCTACACTGGTTCCCTTGGAAGCAGTAGCGCCGGTTGCCACCAAGTCCGCAAATGATGTTGCAAGTGAAAAAGCCTCCCAAACCGCTAAGACGGCTGTGGAGGCTATGCCGGAAGAAGAACAGGCGACTCCGCAAACCGAAGCTGGCGTTGAAACAGAGTCGGACCCAACAGCTGCTACCAATGAGCCCGAGGCGGTAGCGCCGGTTGCCGAGCAATCGCCGGTGGCGCCCGACGCCGCTTCTGACGATAACGCCAACGCGCAAGCCGCCGGGCCCGCACAAGCGCCCGAACCGGCACAGCAACCCGAGCAGCAATCCGCGGCTGCGGAAGGTCCCGAAACGCCCGCCGATGCCCACCACGGCGGCGAAGCCGTTCACGCTGCGCCAGGTCTGTTCGTCGTGTTGCCGAACGAGATACCGATCAGCCGCCGGTTAATTCCTGGACAGTGAGTGACGGCCGCGCCGCAATCTGCAGGTGCTGGCCGAAGGACTGAGTTGCTTGGAGATTGGCCGGCACATTCCGGTCTTCAACCAAGTCCCGGTAAACCACGCGGCAGCAGCCAGAATGGAACGAGCAGCGTGGCGATCTTGGGAAAAATGCTGAACATCGGCGCCAGGGCGTGACCGCTGTCGTTTCGGAACGTGGCCATCAGCTTCTCAAATCCCTCGTGGGCCGCCTGCGCCGCATCCATGCTGGCCGCGTTTGCCCGCGCCGTGGGGGCTGCAACCGAATAAGGCAGACCTACCGCCATGAGCCAAGCGGTCATGGGCATCTGGAAAGCGTTGAAAGAAGCGTTTGGCCACATCCAGCAACACGCGTTCATTGCGTCCTGCCATCCGCTTGTCCACGCCGTCGCATTCTGGTTCGTCGCGGCGGAGAACCAGGGGTTATTCGTGAACCACGGATTCTGCATCCAGGGATTTTGAGTCCAAAAGTTCTGGATCTGGGTCCAAGGGTTCTGGCCTGCACCCGAGCCCCCGATGAGCCCACTCGGAGGGGTCCACGCCGCTATCGACGGTGCAAACTGGAAAAAGGGTGCGCCGAAATCGGCACTCTTCTCGGGCGCGGATGCCGGGGCTGGTGCCCACACATTCAGCCACCATGAAAAGGGATCGGCGGACGGCAGCGCGGTCGCCGGGGCAGACGCGCGAGCGGGCTGAGGATTCGGGGAAAATGCGTTGAGCCACCACGAAAAGGGATCGGCGGGCGGCAGTGCGACTGCCTTGGCGGACGCGCGAGCGGGCTGTGGATCCGGGGTAAATGCGTTGAGCCACCACGAAAAGGGATCAGCGTGAGGCAGTGCGACTGCCGTGGCGGATGCGCGAGCGGGCTGAAGATCCGGGGTAAACGCGTTGAGCCACCATGAAAAGGGATCAGCGTGAGGCAGTGCGACTGCCGTGGCGGACGCGCGAGCGGGCTGAGGATTCGGCGTAAACGCATTGAGCCACCAGGCGAAGGGGTTGCTGGCAGCAGGGGCCTCCGGGGAAGGTTTGGGCGGTTCCGATTTGCCCGCCACGGAGTTGGCGAATTGGCTCTGCCACATCCCAAAGGCCGCCATCCCGGCCGTAAGGTAGTTGGTCCAAGCCTCCGTTACGCTTCTGAGGAAGCGCGCGTGCAAATCAAAATCGTACAAAAAACGCACTCCCTAAGCCGGAAAGTCCACATCCTAACACCTATGCTGCAGCGCAGCAAGCGACTTTGGCGCGGTTCGAGATAAAGTGTAAAGGCGCAAGCCGGCAATTCAGGCGTCAGGCCTTGTTTGCTGGGGTCTCAGTTGAGGATCTGGGCGGGACGGATGGCGCACTCTTGTCCGGTGTGCTGGGCGGTGTAGCGGGGGGCGAATTCTTGGTGATGGGAACCGACGTCGTCGCGGCTGGCGTGGCTATGCGAGGCGCCGGCGCAGAAGCAGGCCCGGGCGTCTTGTTGTTTGTCGCAGCGGGAGCCGCCTTTTCCTTGGCGTCCTTTTCGCGTCTGAGCGCGATCCGCTCGGCGAGCGACCCCTTTTTGACCTCGTGCGGCTCCGCTTCGACTTTGATGCGTGGACGGGTAGACGCAACCTCCTCCTGTTCTCCAGGCGAGGCTGTTCGTCTTCCTGCCACGAGCCAATACATCAGCCCGCCGAAAAAACCCGCCGTCAGGAAGGATTGCAGGGCATAGTTGTTCATGATGGTGAGCTGGCCCGGAACCTCGCTGGAATACTGTGCGAAAAACCCGAGCAGCGCGATGCCGACACCGATGGTGAGCCAATAGGCGAGTGAGCGCGCGCCGAGCCATTCGGCGATCCCGGCGGCGACGAGCGCGAACGGCAGCGAAAAGATCGCAAAATGAGTTGCCGCCTTGAGCACCAGGGAGAGCGTGTTGCCAGCTTGCGCCGGAAAATCGCTGGTAGAAACGGTGGCGAGTTGAACGGGAGTCGACACATAAAGCACCTGAACGAACGCCGCCGTCAGGCAGGCGAGCGCGATGCCGGCCAGAACTTTGAAGAGCGTACGCAAGATACCCATTGGCCCCTCGTGCTATCGTTCCTTGTCCGGATCAATATAGGCCGTAGCGCCCGCGTCTCAAGAGCGCCCTCATGCGGCGGCCATGCTGGTCTGGTTGCTCTGTATTCAGTCCGTTGCCGTGGCCGCGCGCTCCTTCGCGCGCGTTTTGGTGCTTTCCGATTTCAGCTGGCCGCAGGCCGCCAGGATGTCACGTCCGCGCGGGGTGCGCACGGGGCTGGCATATCCGGCGCGGTTCACGACCTCCGCGAAGCGCTCGATCGTCTCCCAGCCGGAACATTCATAGCGCGTGCCGGGCCAGGGGTTGAACGGGATGAGATTGATCTTGGCGGGAATGCCCGACAGCAATTTCACGAGCGCGCGCGCGTCCGCCAGGCTGTCGTTCACGTCTTTCAGCATGACGTATTCGAAGGTGATGCGGCGTGCATTCGACAGTCCCGGATAGTTGCGGCAGGCCTCCAGCAGATCTGCGATCGGATACTTCTTGTTGATCGGCACGAGCTCGTCGCGCAGCTCATCGCGGGTGGCGTGCAGCGAGATGGCCAGCATGGTGCCGGCTTCCGCGCCCCAGCGAGGGATTTCCGGCACGATGCCCGATGTGGACAGGGTGATGCGGCGCTTGGACAGCGACAGCCCGTCGCCATCGGCGGCAACGTCCATGGCCTCCTTCACATTGTCGAAATTGTAGAGCGGTTCGCCCATGCCCATCAGCACGACGTTGGATATTTTGCGTTCAGTCGAGGGCAAAAGGCGGCCATCGCCCGGCGCGCCGGCGCCTAGCCAGTCACCGATACGGTCGCGTGCCAGCAGGATCTGTCCGGCGATCTCGGCGGCTTCCAGATTGCGCACGAGGCGCTGGGTGCCGGTATGGCAGAACGAGCAATTGAGCGTGCAGCCGACCTGGCTGGAAATGCACAGCGTGCCCCGGTCGCTTTCGGGGATGTAGACGGTCTCGATCTCGGGAGCGCGCGCCTCATGCCCGCGCTTGGGCAGGCGCAGCAGCCATTTGCGCGTGCCGTCTACCGACACCTGTTCTGTCACGATCTCAGGCCGCTCCAGCGTGAAGGCATCGTCCAGCGCGCGTCGCAGATCCTTGGAAACGTCGCTCATGGCGTCGAACGAGGTGAGCCCGCGCACGTAAATCCAGCTCCAGAGCTGGTTGACGCGCATCTTGTGCTGCTTTTCGGGAACACCGATCTCGGCGAGGGCCGCTTTCAAGCCCGCGCGGCTCAGGCCCGCGATCGAACGCCCAGATGCGGATCTGGTTGCGGATTGAGGTGCCGGCAGGGGCGCGGCTTGGGCCTCGGCCTGGGAGGCGGCCTCGCGCAGTTGGTCAATGTGGTTAACGTGCGTCATTCGCGTGATGTCTCGCCAGCGCCGGAAATCTGCAGGACTTCTAGCGTTGTTTGGGTTTCGTGAACAGCGCGTTGCTGCGACATGGGTGCCCGCGCGAGCCCGTTTGTTAACCTTCTCGCCCAATCGCGACAGGCAAAACGCAAAAAATAACCCTTGAATTGGCTAAGGGACGTTAACCAATTCGCTGAGCCGCAAGGCCAGCCCGTTAGAGGATAAAGCGCGACAGATCGGCATTCCTGGCAAGTGCGCCGACGCGATCCTGCACGTAAGCTGCGTCAACGACCACGGCCTGACCCGCGCGGTCGGAAGCCTCGAAGGAGACCTCGTCCAAGACGCGCTCCAGCACCGTTTGCAGCCGCCGTGCACCGATGTTTTCGACGCTCGCGTTCACGGAGACTGCGGTGTCTGCAAGGCTGTCGATCGCGTCCTCCGTGAAGGAGAGCGTCATCCCCTCCGTCTCCATCAAGGCAATGTACTGCTTGATGAGGCTCGCCTCGGGCTCCGTCAAAATGCGCCGGAAGTCCTCGCGCGTCAGAGCCTGCAATTCCACGCGGATCGGCAGGCGTCCCTGCAGTTCCGGCAGCAGGTCGGAAGGCTTGGACACATGGAAGGCGCCCGATGCGATGAACAGGATGTGGTCCGTCTTCACCGGCCCATATTTGGTCGCGACCGTCGTGCCTTCGATCAGCGGCAGCAGATCGCGCTGCACGCCCTCGCGCGAAACGTCGACGCCGCCGCGCGCACCCTCGCCGCGCGAGCAGATCTTGTCGATCTCATCGAGGAACACGATGCCGTTGTTCTCGACAGCCTTGACGGCCTCCGCGTTGATCTGGTCGGCATCGATCAGCTTGTCGCTCTCCTCGCCGATCAGCATCTCGTAGCTGTCTTTCACCGTCACGCGGCGCGATTTCTGGCGCTGACCGAACGCCTTGCCCAGCATGTCGGACAGATTGATCGTGCCGATGGCCGATCCTGGCACTTCAAACATGGGAAAAGCGGGTGAGCTATCAGCGACGACGATGTCGATTTCCTTGTCGTTGAGCTCGTTGGAACGAAGCTTCTTGCGGAAGCTTTCGCGCGTTGCCGGTGACGAGGTTGCGCCGACCAGCGCGTCGAGGACGCGTTCCTCGGCATTCTTTTCCGCTTTGGCGCGGACTTCCTTGCGCTTTGCTTCGCGTACCAGCGCAATCCCGACCTCGACGAGATCACGCACGATACTTTCCACATCGCGGCCGACATAGCCGACTTCGGTGAACTTCGTCGCTTCGACCTTGAGGAATGGTGCGCCCGCAAGTTTGGCAAGACGGCGCGAGATTTCGGTCTTGCCGACGCCGGTCGGGCCGATCATCAGGATGTTCTTGGGCAGCACTTCCTCGCGCAGATCGCCCGTCAGCTGCTGACGCCGCCAGCGGTTGCGCAAGGCGATGGCCACGGCGCGCTTGGCGTCGGCTTGTCCGACGATGTAGCGGTCGAGTTCGGAAACGATTTCACGGGGCGAGAAGTTTGTCATGTGGTTGCAGATTAGCCCTGAGAGGTTTCATGCCGGCGCTGGGTCTGACCAGCGCTGATGATGTCCGCCTCGACCGCCGCAGACAGGGTTCCGGCGCGGATCATGTATCGAGGCTTTCGATGACCAGATTGGAGTTCGTGTAGACGCAGATCTGCGCCGCGATCATCATTGCCTTGCGGGCGATCTCTTCGGCTCCGAGCGGCTGGTCGAGCAAGGCGCGCGCCGCGGCGAGCGCGTAGTTGCCGCCCGATCCGATGCCCATCACATGGGCCTCGGGCTCCAGCACGTCGCCATTGCCGGTGAGGACAAGCGTCGCATCCTTGTCGGCGACCAGCATCATGGCTTCGAGCCGGCGCAGATAGCGGTCCGTCCGCCAGTCCTTGGCCAGTTCCACGCAGGCGCGGGTCAGCTGGCCGGGATACTGCTCGAGCTTGGCTTCCAGCCGCTCAAACAGCGTGAAGGCGTCCGCGGTCGCGCCCGCGAACCCTCCGATCACGTCGCCACGCCCCAGGCGGCGGACCTTGCGGGCGTTACCCTTGATAATGGTCTGGCCGAGGCTGACCTGACCGTCTCCGGCGATCACGACCTTGCCGTTCTTGCGCACGGTCAAGATTGTCGTGGCGTGCCAGGACGAATCGGCGGCATTTTGCGGGTGTGTTGTCATGTGCTTGGCGCGTGAGATAAGAAGCCCGGGCCGCCCGACAAGACCCGACGGCCCTTCGTATGGCTCTGCAACCTCGTTTTTTCGTTGACCTGCAAGCGATAGACGCTGGATAGCATCGAAGCAAGCCGCTGGGCCGAAATCCTAGTTTTGGCCGGCGCAGGCATTCGGAGACAATCTTGAAGCGACAAGCCACCATAACGCGCAAGACTAAGGAAACTGAGATTTCGGCGACGGTCGATCTCGATGGAACGGGCGCCTACGACATCAAGACGGGTATTGGCTTTCTGGACCACATGCTGGAGCAGCTTGCCCGCCACGCCCTGATCGACATTACCCTGCGGGCCAAAGGCGATCTCCATATCGACTTTCATCATACCGCTGAGGATACCGGCATCGTGTTGGGACAGGCCGTAGCCAAGGCGCTCGCCGACAAGGCGGGGATCGTGCGCTATGCGGACGTGCACCTGCCCATGGACGAGACGTTGACACGCGTGGCCGTCGACGTCTCCGGCCGGCCCTTCCTGATCTGGAAAGTGGAGTTCTCCCGCCCCAAGGTTGGCGAGATGGATACCGAACTCTTTCGAGAGTGGTTCCAGGCTTTTGCACAGAACGCCGGGATTACACTGCACGTGGAAAACCTTTACGGTGAGAACAACCATCATATTGCCGAAACTTGCTATAAAGGTGTGGCGCGCGCCCTGAAGGCGGCCATCGCGCTCGATCCGCGCCAGGCTGGACGTGTTCCCTCAACCAAGGGAACGCTGCAGGGCTAGCGGGTTCGTGGCCGGGCGCACTGGCCAGATTTCAATAGATTCTGAGGACTGCGATCACGTGGTTACGTATACGGTTCATGAGGCTCCCAATCCTGCCGCCGATCGCGTTGATCGGGCTGATGAGCTGCGCTTCATCAAGGACGGATTTTCCTGGCTGACGGCGTTTTTTCCCCCTCTTGGGCTTGCTGCCAAGGGGTTGTGGCGTGCTTTGCTGGCGTACCTCGTCGCGGTGACGCTTCTCGGCCTCTTCCTGAATGCGGTTGGTACGGATCCGCAGTGGATCGCACTCGTGATGATGGCGTTGAGCCTTTATCTGGGCATGGAGATTTCGACGCTGGAACGCTTCATGCTCGATCGCGCCGGGTGGCGAACGCTCGGCTCGGTGACGGGCCGCAACATTGCCGATTGCGAACGCCGCTTCTTTGAGACCTGGCTGCCCGACCAACCTGTTATCACCGTGAGCCGCAATCAGTCTGGCGTTTCGGGCGGCACGCTGCCGTTCGGAGCGAAGGCTTAAACGAACATCCCGCCGGGCACAGGACATGCAGCGCGTCGTCATCATCGACTACGGGTCGGGCAATCTCCACTCGGCCGCGAAGGCTTTCGAGCGCGCGGCGCGGGAGAGTGAGACTGCAAGCGAAATCGTGGTCAGTACGCGCGCCGAGGACGTGGCGTCGGCCGATCGCGTCGTGCTGCCGGGCGTAGGGGCTTTTGCAGATTGCAAGCGCGGTCTTGAGCGGGTGCCTGGACTGCGCGCGGCGCTGGAAGACGTGGTGCGGGCAAAAGGACGGCCGTTCCTTGGCATCTGCGTCGGCATGCAGCTCTTGAGCGAACGCGGCCTCGAATTCGAGGTGACGGAGGGATTAGGCTGGATCAAGGGCGAGGTGCGGCCCATCGTGCCCGCAGACCCCGCCCTTAAGATCCCGCACATGGGTTGGAACACGCTCGATGTGGTCACGCCCCATGCGCTGCTTTCAGGTATTCCCACCGGCCCGTCGGGCCTGCATGCCTACTTCGTGCATTCGTTCCATCTGGCCGCGGCGGAGCGGCGCGTCGTAGTCGCCGAGACGAACTACGGCGGGCCCGTCACCGCGATGGTGGCCGACGGCAATATTGCCGGCACGCAGTTCCATCCCGAGAAGAGCCAGACGCTGGGGCTCAGGCTGCTCGCAAATTTCCTGTCCTGGAAGCCGTGAAACCGCCCGAACGCGAGCCCGTAAGAGGGCGCGCCAAGTCTTCCACCAGCGTCTGAAACGCGGCCCATGCGGTACGCGGGCCGGACATCGGCGTCAGCTCCATCGGCTCCTCGTCTTCCAGGCGGCCGTCGAGCCAGTTGATCTGGCCGTTGATGGTTGCGACGTCGCGGCCAACGTCATGGATGATCAATTCGTCGCGCTCGGCAAACAGCACCGCGAGGCGGCGTTTGATCTGTTCTGCCGTGAGCCAAGTGTCGATGTACCAGAGGCCTTCGCCCGCGCGCGCATAACGCGCCGCGATGTAGGGCAGCGTGAAGGAGACGGCCCAGGTGTCCTGCTGGGGATGATGGGGTTTGTGGTGGATCAGATAGGTTTTCATGGGGGGAGTCCTGACGAGCATTGCGAGGGGGAGTCGCAAGGGGGGATTGCGGGATTTGGATTGGGCGCCTTCGGACCCGCCGGGGAGAAGCGGTCCGAAGGGGACGCAGAACGCAAACACGCGAAGTGCAACGCCAACTCAACGCCTTACAGGAACTATTCAGAACATGGTGACGCGGCGCGGAGAATAAAAGAGAAGCCGGGGTTCTCGGGGCTGAACCCCGGCTTCATTCGTGGAACGCAGATCTGGACGGATCCAGCGTCGAGGGCCAGCGCAGCCACCGCCGGGTCCAAAAGGCCAGATCAGCAGGCCTCCGCGAAGGGCAATTCCGGCTCGATGGGCTCTGCGGCCGGCGGGACCGGGAAAGCGACGATGTTACTGTCGGGCGCGATGTCGAAGGCGGCGCGGCGCTGGCGGAACCAGCGCAGTGAGGTGTTGGTGAGGATCGCCTCGCGCTTCACAGCCTGGATGAGCAGACCATCCTCTTCGCCAAGAAGGCCCTTCAGGTCGCCCTCCAAATCGATCTCGTCGCGGTCGGAATTGACGTACCAGGTATTCGCCAGCGGACGGGCCCACTTCTCGCCCATGCTCATGATGACCTGAGCGAGGACGTGCTGGTTACGGGCGGGCTTGGCGAGGTCGTAAGAGATCAGGTAGGTGCGCATGGGGGGCTCCTTTAGTCGGTTCTTGGGAGGGTCAGAACGCCTAACTCGAGACCCGGGATCGCTGTTCTCACGGCAGTGAACATAGGAGGAACATGCCACGAATCATAGGGCATGTCCAGGTCATGTTCGAAAAATGTTCTCGTTAAGGTCTCGGCCGTGTTCTCGCCAGATTTCTAGGCTCTAGCACCCGAAAGCCGCGGTGTGTCTACTGGCCGTAGACGGCGGGGTCAGCCAAACAGTGTGAGCTGATCGGGGTGCACGGCTTTGGCAATCCGGCGATGGGCGCCGGGATCAATGCGATCCTCAAGACCTGGATAGCGCTTGCGAAACAGCGCCAGCGCTTTGGCCCGGGAGCCGGGAAAGCGCAGCTCCTCCCAAATCTCGTAGAGGCGGCGCGGGTCGCAGGCGTACCGCTTGACGAGGTCCTTCTGGCGCACCCGCAGCCAGCGCGCGATCCAGATATCGACCGCGTCGTCCTCCGTGAGGGAGCGGCGAAGAGCTGGCGTGGCAGGAGGGGGCTTGAGAAACGCAGTGACCATGGAAAGCTACACGCGAAACCGGCGATAAAACTGTGCTGCGGTCTTGACGCAACGGATCAGACACGATTGATCGCACCGGAACAAAGCAATCTCAAGGCCGCTTCGCGTGCGGCAACAAGGACGTCCTTTCCCGTGATCCTCTTTCCCGCGATCGACCTCAAAGACGGCAAGTGCGTGCGGCTCAAACTTGGGGAGATGGACCAGGCAACGGTCTTCAATGACGATCCTGCAGCGCAAGCCGCAATTTTTGAGCGCCAGGGATTCAAGTATCTGCACATCGTCGACTTGAATGGCGCGTTTGCGGGCAAGCCGGTGAACGCCACGGCTGTCGAAGCAATCCTCAAGGCGATCCGCATGCCCGCGCAGCTCGGCGGCGGTATTCGCGATCTGGCGACTGCCGAGATGTGGCTCTCCAAGGGGATTGCGCGCGTCATCCTGGGTACCGTCGCGGTTCGTGATCCCGCTCTCGTCAAGGCGGCGGGCAAGGCCTTTCCGGGCCGCGTGGCGGTCGGCATCGATGCCAAGGGCGGCAAGGTGGCGGTTGAAGGATGGGCCGAGACCTCTGAACTGACAGCCATCGAGCTGGCGCGCCGGTTCGAAGACGCGGGCGTGTCGGCCATCATCTATACGGACATCGAGCGCGACGGCGTTTTGAAGGGGCTGAACCTGCCGGCGACAGCCGAGCTGGCGTGCGCGACATCCATTCCCGTCATTGCGTCCGGCGGGCTTGCCTCCATCGATGACGTAAGAGCGTTGTTGCGGCCCGAGTATGCCATGCTGGAAGGCGCGATCTCCGGCCGGGCCCTCTACGACGGGCGCATCGACCCTGCACAAGCCCTGGCGTTGTTGGCACGCTAGAGTGGTTTGCGAAGCACGACAAAATAAAAGCCTGCCGTACAGCTCCAGGTCGAGAGAGTTGCTAAGAAATCCGGATTGCTGCGTGATTGAGGAATCGCGCGGACTGACAAAAGCGCGTCGTATCGTGTGGAGGCCGCATGAAAGTTGGTGACAGGGTGGCGGTGGTGAAGATCCCCGAGGATCTGCCCGAGGACAACAAATCGCTGCTTCGGTTGTTCAACGGCTGCCTTGGCAAAGAGTTCGTCATTGCCGCTTTCGATGGAGATCTCGCCGAGCTTCACGTCGGGGAAGCTTTCGGCGACGCCAAAGAGAAGCATCGGGTCTGGCTTCCGCTCGACTATCTCAAGCTGGTGCGTGCCTGAACGTGCGTGACTTCCGTCAACGCGCACGTCCTCTTGAAGAAAAAATGCAGCCGTCGTTGCGGAGCGCTCGTCGACTAATACTTCGGTCTTAGGCGATTGCTTGATTGCGCGCAGCGCGGTTTCACAAAATCGTGCGATTGCAATAATCAAAGACCGCTGCGCTTGCGGAAAGCTTCGCCAGATACGAACAATCGACAAGCCCCATCGTGCACGCGCGCGATCGCGGGAAAGCGGACCACGCGCTGTGGGTCAAAGAGACAAAAAGCAGAAAAGAGGAAGCCATGAAGAATACAGAATTCTCGCGCCGCGATGCGCTTGCCTTGGCGGGCGCAGGACTATCGGCGGCATTTGCAACGCGCATAGTCGGCCCCACACCCGCGCAGGCGAAGGCGCCCTTCACCAAAACAGCCCACTGCGGCTTTTATAACTTCATGCACGGTGACATGCAGGTCTCGGTGATTTCCGACGGGTTTCTGCCGTTCGGCGATGGCCGCAAGACCATGAAAGAGATGTCTATGGAAGACATGGCCAAGCATCTTGAAGCCAACTTCCTGCCCGTCGATGACATGGTGCTTCAAGAGAACATCGCGGTCGTCAACAATGGCTCGAAAATCGCCGTCTTTGATACCGGCATGGGCGCTTCCAAAATGTTCGGCGAGAATACCGGCCGCCTGCCCGCCCACATGAAGGCAGCAGGCATAGATCCGGAAAATGTGGATGCTGTTATGCTGAGCCACTGCCATCCCGACCACGCTGGCGGTCTCGTGGACGCGGCCGGCAAGTCGGTATTCCCCAACGCGCAGGTCTACGTCAATGAAGCGGACTTCAACTTCTGGACCGATGAAAAGAACCTGTCCAACGAGGGTTTGAAACCTTTCATTGAAGTGGCGCGCGCAAATCTTCTGCCGCACAAGGACAAGATCACCTTCATCAAGGGCGGCGAGGAGATCATCACCGGCGTGACGGCACTGCCTGCGCCGGGCCACACCATCGGCCACACGGCATTCATGTTGAACTCGGCCAACAAGCCTCTCGCGGTGACGTGCGACACGGGTCACCATCACGTGCTGTTCGTGGAGACGCCGAAGATCGAGTTCGCCTACGACATGGACAGCAAGCAGGCCGTGCAGAGTCGCCTCAAGATATGGGACATGCTGGCGACGGATCGCATCCCGTTCATCGCATTCCATTTCCCCTGGCCAGGTCTCGGCAATCTCGCCAAGACGGGCCCCGATGCCTACCGCTTCTTCCAGACGCCGGTGAACACCTAGAGTGTTTCCGGAAAAGTGGAGTTCCCCTTGCCTCCGGATGCGAGGCCAAACACCACCCCGCGCGGATCGCGCGGGGTGGTTGTGTTTTTGCGGACGTGCGTTTGCGCTTTCCGGACAGCGTCGTCTCAGGCGACGCTGAGTTTCACGTCGATATTATTGCGCGTGGCGTTCGAATAGGGACAGACCTCGTGCGCCTTGGCGACAAGCGCCTCGGCCTTCGCGCGCTCGATCCCTGGCAAGGACACCGCAAGCGCGATTTCAAGACCAAAGCCTCCCTCCGAGCGCGGGCCGATGCCAACCGTCGAGGTAACGCTCGTGTCTGCGGGCACGTCGACGCCGACCTGAGGAGCGACGAACTTCATGGCACCGAGGAAGCACGCCGCATAGCCGACAGCAAACAACTGCTCGGGATTGACGCCGGAACCACCGCCACCGCCCAGTTCCTTCGGCGTTGCGAGCGATACGTCCACAGCGCCGTCGAGCGTGGCTGAGTGGCCGTCGCGGCCGCCAGTAGCACGGGCGGAGGTTTGATAGAGAACATTGACAGGCATGGGGGCTCCTAGTTGGGTTGTGGGGTTTTTAGAAGCGGCAGATCGAGGGTCCTCCGGGATAACCCGTTTGCCGTCCGCATGGAGCGACGACCAACATTAAATTGCATCAGCAAGGATAAAAGTGCGCTGTTAACTCGTCGTCCAACGATCAATTTGTCTAATGACTCGCATCAGAGAGAAATACTTTACCTTATACACCGCTTTGGCTAGAGCGTGTGACAAAGAAATTCGCCGCATCGAACAAGATGCCCCCTCGAGGAGATGACATGAACGAGATCAGCAAATGCCCCGTGCACGGCGTTCCAGCCAATGTGACCTTCGGGGCCAGGTCGAACCGGGATTGGTGGCCGAACCAGCTCAACCTGAAGGTGCTTCATCAGAACCAGCCTGCCAGCAATCCGCTGGGCGGCGTCTTCAACTACGCCGAGGAGTTCAAGAAGCTTGATCTTGCCGCGGTGAAGAGGGATCTCACCGCGTTGATGACCGACAGCCAGGACTGGTGGCCGGCCGATTACGGTCACTACGGCGGGCTTTTCATCCGCATGGCATGGCACAGCGCGGGCACCTACCGCACGTCCGATGGCCGGGGCGGCGCGGGCGCGGGCAACCAGCGTTTTGCACCCGTGAACAGCTGGCCTGACAACGGCAACCTCGACAAGGCGCGCCGGCTGTTGTGGCCGATCAAGCGCAAGTACGGCAACAAGATCTCCTGGGCCGATCTGATGATCCTGGCCGGTAACGTCGCCATCGAGTCCATGGGTGGTAAAACCTTTGGCTTCGGCGGCGGCCGCGAAGACATCTGGGAGCCCGAGGAAGACGTCTATTGGGGCAGCGAGCAGGAATGGCTGGCGACCAGCGATAAGCCCAACAGCCGCTATTCCGGTGACCGTGTGCTCGAGAATCCCCTGGCCGCCGTCCAGATGGGTCTTATCTACGTCAACCCGGAAGGCCCTAACGGCCAGCCGAGCGTGCTGGCCTCCGCGCGCGACATCCGCGAGACCTTCGCGCGCATGGCCATGAACGACTACGAGACCGTCGCGCTGATCGCGGGTGGCCACACCTTCGGCAAGACCCACGGCGCAGGTTCTGCTTCTCATTGCGGACCCGAGCCAGAGGCTGCGCCGCTCGAAGCGATGGGTCTGGGCTGGCTCAGCAGCTACAAGACCGGCAAGGGCGACGACACGATCACATCCGGCCTCGAAGGGGCCTGGACCGCCAACCCGACCAAGTGGGACATGGGCTATTTCGACGTGCTGTTCGGCTATGACTGGGACCTCGTGAAGAGCCCCGCAGGAGCGTGGCAGTGGGTGCCCGTCAACCCCAGGCCCGAGCATCTTGCACCAGCGGCGCACGATCCCTCCAGGAAAGTGACGACCATCATGACCACCGCCGATATGGCGATGCGCATGGATCCGGCCTACGAGAAGATCTCGCGCCACTTCCACCAGAACCCGGAAGAGTTCGCCGATGCCTTCGCGCGCGCATGGTTCAAGCTGACCCATCGCGACATGGGTCCGAAAGCCCGCTATCTGGGCCCGGAAGTGCCGTCGGAAGATCTCGTCTGGCAGGATCCGGTTCCTGCCGCCGACCACCCGCTGATCGATGCCAAGGACATCGCGGACCTCAAGGCGAAGATCCTGGGCTCGGGTCTGACGACCTCTGAACTCGTCTCCACGGCCTGGGCTTCGGCGTCGACGTTCCGCGGTTCCGACAAGCGTGGCGGCGCCAATGGAGCGCGCATCCGCCTTGCCCCTCAGAAGGATTGGGAGGCGAACCAGCCGCAGCAGCTGGCCAAGGTTCTGGGTAAGCTGGAAAGCATCCAGAAGGCGTTCAACGACGCTCAGTCCGGTGGCAAGAAGGTTTCGCTCGCCGATCTGATCGTGCTGGGAGGCTGCGCCGCCGTCGAGCAGGCCGCGAAGGACGCGGGGAACGCTGTCGAGGTTCCCTTCACGCCGGGCCGCACGGATGCCTCGCAGGAGCAAACCGACGCCGACTCCTTCGACGTCATGGAGCCGGAGGCCGATGGCTTCCGCAACTACGCGAAGACCAAGTACACGGTGTCCGCCGAGGAGATGCTGGTCGATAAGGCGCAATTGTTGACCTTGACGGCGCCGGAGATGACGGTTCTCGTGGGTGGCTTGCGCGTCCTTGGCGCGAACCACGGCCAGAGCCAGCATGGTGTCTTCACCAAGACGCCCGGTAAGCTCACCAACGACTTCTTCATCAACGTGCTCGACATGGGCACGCAATGGAAGGCCGTTTCCGGGGACGACGTTTTCGAAGGCAGTTGCAGCAAGACCAGCCAGCCCAAGTGGACCGGTACCCGGGTCGATCTGATTTTCGGATCGAACTCTCAGCTGCGCGCGCTGTCCGAAGTCTACGCTCAGGACGATGCGAAGGAGAAGTTCGTGCGCGACTTCGTGGCCGCCTGGAACAAGGTGATGAACGCGGACCGCTTCGATCTCGCCTGATCGCGCGGCGCCACGTTTGCAAAAAACACGGGGTCCTGGCTCAGTCAGGGCCCCGTGCGTGCGTCGGCGATGCAGTTACCAGGCCGGGGAATGGATTGCGTTGGGGACTACGCGCATTCTTCCCTGTCACCAACGTCGAGTTTTTCTCCCACACTGTCATCCCGGCGCAAGGCCGGGATCCGTCCAGGCTTCAACATTTGTCTCAATCCCGCCTGCCGCGGGGATGACGATTGCGTTGAGGTCACGGAATCACCTCGTTCGCCGGGCTCGCGGATGCTTGTGTGTGGCAGCCGACCTTCAAAGAACGGCCGAGCATTTTTCTATCCTTGTCATCCCGGCCGAGCGATAGCGAGAGCCGGGACCAAGGAGGTTTGGGCGTGATGCGGCGGTGGATGGTTTGCGCTTCGCACAGATGCGCTAGGTCCCGGATCTGCGCGTGCCGGATTGCATCCGGCTCGCTTGCCCGGGATGACAAATGTTCGCTCGCTTCAGTAGCTGCCGCCGTCGCACAGGCCGGCTTGCCCTGACCGGCGCACCGCGCTAGATAGCCGCCCATGACCCTGAAAGTGCGCATCATTCCCTGTCTCGACGTCAAGGACGGCCGTGTCGTCAAAGGCATCAACTTTGTCGATCTCGTCGACGCGGGCGACCCCGTGGAAGCTGCCGCTGCCTACGATGCCGCCGGCGCGGATGAACTTTGCTTCCTCGACATCACCGCGAGCCACGAGAACCGCGATACGATCTTCGACATCGTGGAACGCACGGCGGAGCGATGCTTCATGCCGCTTACCGTGGGTGGCGGCGTGCGCACGGTTGAGGATATCCGGAAACTCTTGGAGGCCGGGGCCGACAAGGTATCGATCAATACGGCTGCGGTCTTCAATCGGCAGTTCGTGAAAGAGGCTTCCGAGAAGTTCGGCGCTCAGTGCATTGTGGTCGCCATCGATGCCAAGAAGGTGTCGGGGGAGGGTGAGCCGGAACGCTGGGAGATCTTCACCCACGGCGGGCGCAAACCGACAGGGCTCGATGCGGTCGAATATGC
This sequence comes from uncultured Hyphomicrobium sp., assembly GCA_964587445.1. Lineage (GTDB taxonomy): Bacteria > Pseudomonadota > Alphaproteobacteria > Rhizobiales > Hyphomicrobiaceae > Hyphomicrobium_B. The sequence continues at coordinate 273,830 of CAZPLQ010000003.1, read as the reverse complement.
CAAGGAAGTGGTCGCGTTGGGCGCGGGCGAGATTCTTCTCACCTCAATGGATCGCGATGGCACCAAGGCGGGCTTCGATATCGGGCTGACGCGCGCCATCTCGGACGCCGTCGCCGTGCCGGTCATTGCTTCGGGTGGCGTTGGCACGCTCGATCATCTCGTCGACGGCGTGCGCGAGGGCCATGCAAGCGCGGTGCTTGCAGCCTCCATCTTTCATTTCGGAACCTACACCATCGGGCAGGCAAAGGCGCACATGGCCAAGGCCGGCCTGCCGATGCGTTTGGATGTTTAGGCGAAGCCTTCATTGTTCCCCGTGCTCGCGACCGCTCAGCCGGGATGACAATATCGGCACAACATGCAACCGGCCCGCGTTTCACGAGCAGGCCGGTTGCGCTGGGGAATCCAACCGAGCGGGTGGATCAACCGACGAGCAAGGCGCCCTCATGAAACAGGTCCGCGGCGGTCTTGCCGTGAACGTCCTCGAGGATCGCAACGTCATGGAACTTGCCATCGATCTTGGCCGAGATGATGCTGCCGAAGCTCTTGTCTTCGACCTTGACGAAATCGCCGACTTGTTTGCTGCCCACGCCGACGAGCTTATGGAAATCCAGCACGTCGCCGGCCTTGAAGTCGGTGATGCGGTCGACGCCGACGCTCGTGCCCGTGGCGCGATCGATGACGTCGGTCTTTTCCCAGAAGAACGTGTCGTTGCCCGCGCCGCCCGTCAACGTATCATCGCCGCCGAGGCCTCTGATGGTGTCGTTGCCCGCGCCGCCGTCGATGGTATCTGCGTGGCTCGAACCCTTGAACGTATCATTGAAGGCGGTGCCGATCACTTTCTCGATGCCGGTGAAATTGTCGGTGCCGGTCGAGTCGCCGGTGATCGTCTTCTTTGAAATATCAGCCGAGATGGCGCCGAGTGCCGCGCCGTAGTCGAGCACATCCCAACCCGAGCCGCCCGAGTAGAAATCGTCGCCTTCTTCGGCTAGGAACGTGTCGTCGCCCGAGTTCCCGTAGAGCTCATCGTCGCCCGCGCCGCCCGTCAACACGTCGTCGCCTTTGCCGCCAGAGATGTAGTCGTCTCCGTCGCCGCCGTCGATGGTGTCGTTGCCGGTGCCGCCGTAGATCTCGTCGTTGCCCGCACCACCGGTAATCGTGTCGTTGCCGCCGCCGCCCTTCAACAGGTCATTGTTCGTCAGCGTCAACTTGAGCGTGGCGTTGGCGGACGCGGAATCGCCGCCCGCCTCTGTAGCGGTCGCGGTGATGTCGAGATCGATTTTGCTGGTCACCGATGCGGACATGATCAGATCGGGGAGATCCGCCGCCGAAAGCGTCCAGCTTCCATCCGGATTTTGTGTACCGGCCGAGAGCGTGGCGCCCTCAGGAAGGTTGGCGATCCTGACGGAAAGCGTCTCCGATCCGTCCGTGTCGCCGAGCGCGGCTGCGATGTCGAGGAGGACAGTCATCGACTTGGGGCTGGAGCCCACGATTTGATCGTCGCCCTTGCCGCCGTCGATGGTGTCTGCACCGGCCGTGCCGATAATCGTGTCGTTGCCCTTGGAGCCGGTGAAGATGGCGCCCGTTACGTCGAGCCTTTGATTCGAGACCTCAAGAACCGGCGCATCGGCGACGGGCTTGACGGTTACATCGATGCGCTGGACGGCGCTGGCACCCGACGGATCGGTAGCCTTGACGAAGAAGACGTCGTCGCCGCTCCAGTTTTCAGCGGGTGTGTAGACGTAGGAACCGGTCGCGGCATCGACCGAAAGCGATCCGTGCGCGGGGGCTGTGCCGACGGCGAATGCCAGAGCATCGTTGTCGCCGTCGGTGAAGGACGCGCTGCCGGTGACGGCGCCGTCTTCATCCACGACGTGGGACTGCGCGGACCCGGCTTGCGGCGCCTGGTTGATGAGTTCTTCGATCGGCGTCACGACGCCATCGACTTTGATAACTACGGCCTCGACATTGCTCATGGTTACTCCGAGATGGGCGAGGGCGAGAACGGGACCTGAGGTCTGGCTCGTAAGCGCGGTCATAGAGCCTGCGGTTGCGAGCTGTGCGTCCATCCACGTCTTCAAGGTATTGAGGTCTGCACGCACGTCGCTGTTGAGCGCCGCGGCGGTCAGATCGATGACGACCGTGTCGTAACCCGATCCGCCGTCATAGGTGTTGTTGCCCGCGCCGCCGATGAGCGTATCGTTGCCCGTGCCGCCAAAGAGCTTGTCGTTGCCGTCACCGCCGTAAAGCGTGTCGTTGCCGGCATCGCCATAAAGCGTGTCGTCGCCGGCTTCGCCGTAAATCGTATCGTCGCCGCCGCCGCCGAAGAAGCCGTCGTTGCCGTCGCCGCCGTAAAGCGTGTCGTTGCCCGCGTCGCCCGTCAGCGTGTCGTCGCCATTGCCGCCATAGATGATGTCATTGCCTGCGCCGCCATTGATGCGATCATTGCCGTCGCCGCCCTCGATGATATCGTCGCCCGGGGTGCCAGTAATCACATCGTTGCCAGAGGTACCAAGTATTGCCATAGCGGTATTGCGCTCCCCCCCGTCCTGGCCGGGGTATCATGATCGTTGGAGCTTGCACGCTACACGGTAGGCAATAATTCGAAGTTTTAACGAGCCCGAAAACTTGCCGCGTATTCGAACAAATATCGATATTCCGGATTAAGAGTTCATCAACCAGCGCCTGCTGTTTGAAGCGGCTTGGCTTTGAATTCCGATTTCGGCTCGAAGCGGCAGTATGAAAGTATGGGGCATCGCCAGCATTCCGGCACCCGCGCCTTGCACAGATAGCGGCCATGGAGGATGAGCCAGTGATGCGCGTGGAGGGCGTATTCGGGCGGAATAATCCGAAGCAGATCCTCCTCCACGGCCAGCGGCGTCTTGCCGTCCGATAATCCGATGCGGCGGGCAACCCGGAAGACATGCGTATCGACCGCCATGGTGGGTTGGCCAAATGCGACGTTCATGACGACGTTGGCGGTCTTGCGCCCCACGCCAGGGAGGCTTTCCAGCGCCTCACGGTCGGCGGGCACTGTGCCGCCGTGTTCGGCGAGGAGCTTTTCCGACAGGGCAATGACGTTCTTGGCCTTGTTCCGGTAAAGACCGATGGTCCTTATGAGATCGCGTACCTTGTCCTCGCCCAAGGCGATCATCTTGGCAGGGGTATCGGCGAGCCGGAACAAAACCCGGGTGGCTTTGTTGACTCCTGCGTCGGTCGCCTGAGCGGAAAGGACGACGGCCACGAGAAGTGTGTAAGGATTGGTATGCTCCAGTTCGCCCTTTGGCTCGGGGTTCTCGCGCGCGAAGGCGGCGAAGATTGCCCTGACATCTTTCGCGCTTAGCTTCCGGCTGCGTCCGGCCCCGGCTTTTGCGCCTTTCGGCTTGTTTTTGGACACTCGGTGGTGGATGCTGTTGGCCGATTTTTCGGCGGGATTGCGTGGCATTCTCGGAAGCCTCGGGCGATAGGGCGGCGCGATCTGGATCGGGACGTTCAGGAACGACTGATGGACGAAAACGCACTGGCAACGCAATCGCGCGACCAACAATTCGTTCTACATCCCCACAGGTCGCTCACACCGCGCGGCTTCATGATTGTAATGACCGCAATCGGCATTGTCAGTTTTGCCGCCGGCATGATGTTCGTTTTAATGGGTGCCTGGCCGGTGACCGGCTTTTTCGGCCTCGATGTCGGGCTGATCTATTGGGCGTTCAAGGCGAATTTCCGGTCCGGGCGCATGTTCGAGACGATCGATATAACGCCTCAGACGCTGACTCTCACGCGCGTGGATCCCAAGGGGCGACGCCAGTCGTTCAGTTTCAACTCCTATTGGGTGCGTGTTAAACTGACTGAGGATGCTGCGGACGGCCGCAATTCGCTGCGTCTTGCCATGCACGGACGCGAGGTGCTGTTCGGACAGTTTCTCACCGACGATGAGCGCACCGAGCTCGCGCCAGCCCTTACCCATGCAATTATGACAGCACGCAGCGCTCATTTCTGACCAAACGTGGAGTTGACAGGAGACGGCGTACTGTCAGTTTAGGCCTTCTGAATTTTGGCTCTCTGACATAGTAGAGAATGCGCCCTATCGCTCACCCTTCGCTCAGTCAGATTACCTTGCCGTACGTGCTTTACGCCTTGAGCGATCCGATCCGGCTGGAGATCGTGCGCCGTTTGAAAGAGGCGAACGGAGAGCTGAGCTGCGCCGATGCAACGGGAGCCGTTCTTCCAAAATCGACCATGTCTTTTCATTTCAAGGCGCTGCGCGAGGCGGGCCTTATCCGCACACGGCAGGAGGGCCGCACGAAATATAATGAAATCCATCCCGGCTTCGAGAAGCGCTTTCCGGGTCTGTTGAAAGCCATCCTCGCACAGATCGCGGACTGACACGCAGCCCGGCGCGGCCGTTGCTCAGAAAGCGCGACCTCGACAAAAAGGGCCGCGCCTGAGGCACGGCCGTTTTTGTATGAGTGCGCGATAACTTCTCAGTGGAAGCGGCCACCTTTTTGCAGCACCTCGATCTTGTAGCCGTCGGGATCCTGGATGAAGAAAAAGCTGGCGACCGGCCTGCCCTCAAACGCCATGTTCTTGATGTCGCCCGGCGTATAACCGGCGGCGGTGATCCGCTTGTGCTCGGCTGCAAGGTCGTCCACCACGACCGCAAGGTGGCCGTAGCCGTTGCCCAGATCATAGGCCTCGCTGCGGCCCTTGTTGACGGTCAATTCCAGCTCGAAGCCTGTTTCTGGGTTGCTCAGGTAGATCAGCGTAAAATCCGGAAAGTCCAGACGGTCGGCGACCTTCAGGCCGAACGACTTTTCATAGAAGGCGACGGATCGCGCTTCGTCCATCACGCGCACCATCGAGTGAATCATCTTTGCCATTGTTGCAGGACTCCGGTTTTTTCGTTGAAGCCGTGCCGGACTTGAAAAATGTCCCGCGGGCTTTTTGGAAAGCTGTAGACCCTGGATAACCGCTTGCGGCCGCATCCAGGTAGTAGCGGGATATGCGCGTGTCCGGCAGCGCGCTAACACGAAGCGTCAGAGCCAGGGCCGGGCTGTAGCTGTCTTGTCCTCAAAATTCTTGATCGCCGCGCTCTTTTCAAGCGTCAGGCCGATGTTGTCGAGGCCGTTCAGCAGGCAGTGTTTGCGGAACGGGTCGATCTCGAACGTGATCACGCCGCCATCGGGCCCGCGGATCTCCTGCTTCTCCAGATCAACGCTAAGCGTCGCGTTTGCGCCGCGGCTGGCATCATCCATAAGCTTGTCGACTTCGCTTTGCGGCAGCTTGACCGGCAGGATGCCGTTCTGGAAGCAGTTGTTGTAGAAAATGTCCGCGAAATCGGGTGCGATCACGCAGCGGATGCCGAAGTCGAGCAAGGCCCAGGGCGCGTGCTCGCGCGAAGAACCGCAGCCGAAGTTGTCGCCCGTGACCAGGATCTGCGCCTTGCGGTACTGGGGCTTGTTGAGGACGAAATCCGCAATCTCCTTGCCGGTGGCCGGGTCGTAGCGCATCTCGAAGAACAGCGACTTGCCAAGGCCCGTGCGCTCGATCGTCTTCAAGAACTGCTTGGGAATGATCATGTCGGTGTCGATGTTGCGCAAAGGCAGGGGCGCTGCGACACCGTTCAAGACCGTAAACTTATCCATTCATCTCGTCCTTATGTGATGGACCGCCGCGGTCCCCCTTTAATGCGTACTCGCAAACAGTCAGGCCCGCAGCGCGTCCGCCAGCGCCCGAAAGAATCCTTCTGCGGACATCAGCCGGCTGGCGGTGGCGAAGGCGCCGCGTTGTGCGATCATGGCTTGCGGCTCGAAAGGCTCCAGATATTCAAGGCGCCTTTTAACGCCAGCGAGCTTTCGCCCGTCAAGATGGTGAGCGAGCGCGGCGACGATCGTATCGAGGTAACCGGCGATCCGGCCCAACTCGCGGGCGGCCGATAATAAATATGTCTTTTCAGTTGGTTGAGCGTCAAGCGCGATAAACGCCTGGGCAGCGCGTGCCAACGTTGCGGCAATTTCCTCGGCGTATAGCGCGACCTTCTCGCGCCGGGCGTCGTCGAGGGCGGAAATCTGTCCCGCCCACCGGTAGATCGTCTGGGCAATGGCGAGCAGGTGGCGGGCATATTCTGAAAGAGGCATGATCCTCAACGGCTACCAGATACGAACGCGCGCTATGTTAAAGCAGGCGCGGCCAGCGGGGATAAGTTCGCGCTTTTGAGCGCGCGGGATCGATGAAAAGAGGCCTTCGGTTGAAATTCACGAATGCATTTTGGGCCGCCGGGTTGGCAGCAGGAATGGCGCTGATATCGGCGCTGGCTGGCTGGCCGGCGTTCGTGGCCGCTGGATTAGTCTGCTTGGCGGCTGGCCTCACTGCCGGCGTGCTTTGGCAAAGTCAAACTGACCAGAAGGAGGCGGCGCGCGTCGAGACACATTTCGGCGCGAACCAGTCCATCGACGATCTTGCCAGCGTGGTTGCCCTCATCGAGTTACCGGCGATCGCGCTGGACGACCGGCCCTGTGCGATCGCATTCAACGCCATGGCGAGCGACCTGTTTCCCAATCTTGAAAAAGACCAGCCGCTGGCGCACATCAGCCGGCATCCGGATTTCCTCGGCGCTGTCGAACTCGTCTCGGGTGACGGTTTGGCGCGTGTTGTCGAAATCGTCGATCATCTGCCGAACGGGCGGCGGCTGCGCGCCAACGTCGCTCCGCTTAATCTATCGAGTCCGGGCAGCAGAAATGCCAAGCTTTTCGTGCAATTCCGCGATCTTTCCGAACAGGATCGCCTTGCGCAGATGCGGTCCGATTTCATCGCCAATGCCTCCCACGAGCTGCGCACGCCGCTCGCCTCGTTGCGGGGATTCATCGAAACCCTGGAAGGGCCGGCCAGCGAAGATAGCGCGGCGCGCAAGCGGTTTCTGTCGATCATGAGTGCGCAGGCGGCGCGCATGACGCGCATCCTTGACGATCTTTTGTCTTTGAGCCGGATTGAGATGCGGGCGCACGTGCCGCCGACGGGAAACGTCTCGGTGGGAGCCGTGCTCAGGGAAGTCTGCCAAGGGATGGAGCCGTTGGCGCGCGAGGCCGGAATCAGCATCAATCTCGATTTACCGCAGACTACGCGCTTGCAGGTGCGCGGGGAGCGTGACGAACTCGTCCAAGTGTTCCAGAACCTGGTTCAGAACGCCATAAAATACGGGCGCCGTGGCGGCCGGGTGGATGTGTCACTCACCGTGGATCCCGCAGCCAGCCCGCGGCGGCCCCGATTGCTTGCAAGTGTGGCCGATGACGGGCCCGGCATCGCAGCCGAACACCTTCCGCGGCTCACGGAGCGATTCTATCGCGTCGACACGGCAACCAGCCGCGAGAAAGGCGGCACCGGGCTGGGCCTTGCCATCGTGAAGCACATCCTCAACCGGCACAGAGGTGACCTGAAGATTTCCAGCGAGGTGGGCAAGGGGTCGAAATTCACTGTAAGCCTCGATCTCTCGGACTAGAAATTACAGTAAAAACAAAAAGATAAGCTGTCATAAAAGGTTTGTTAAAGGGGACTAGAAGGCTTGCGAGCGCAAGATGTCCAGGGGTGGGCGCTCCGCTGCCTGGAGGCCAACGCAACCGGAGCTGTTTGAGGCCCATGAACAAATCCTTCGCACGCACGGCTGTCCTCGCCGTCGCTGTTTCTTCGTTCGCCGGCGTTGCCGTGGCGCGCGATCAGATCCGCATCGTCGGTTCTTCGACGGTCTACCCCTTCACGACTGCGGTCGCCGAACAGTTCGGCAAGGCCAATGGCGGCAAGACTCCCATCGTGGAATCCACCGGCACGGGCGGCGGTATGAAAATCTTTTGCGAAGGCGTCGGCGAGGATAAAGCCGACGCCACCAATGCTTCGCGTCGCATCAAGAAGTCGGAATTCGAGATGTGCGAAAAGAATGGCGTCAAGGACATCATTGAGATCAAGGTCGGCATCGACGGACTGACGATCGCGCAATCCAAGCAAGGCTCGGCCATCAAGCTGACGCGCAAGCAAGTCTTCCAGGCGCTGGCCGAGCAGGTTCCTGACAAGGACGGCAAGCTTATCGCCAATCCCAACAAGACCTGGTCAGACGTTGATCCCTCGCTGCCCAACATCAAGATCGAGGTGCTCGGTCCCCCGCCGACCTCCGGAACCCGCGACAGCTTCCACGAGCTGTTCATGGAAAAGGGCGCGGAGGAACTCGACGCGCTCAAGGCTCTCAAGAAGGATGATGCCAAGGCCTTCGAAAAGGTCTGGAAGTCGATCCGCAAGGATGGCGCCTACGTGGAGGCTGGCGAGAACGACAACGTGATCGTTCAGAAGCTCGAAGCCAACAAGAACGCTCTCGGCATTTTTGGATTTTCGTTCCTTGAAGAAAACGCCGCGAAGCTGAAGGGTGCTCCGATCGAAGGTGTCGAGCCGACCTATGAAAACATCTCGAGCGGCAAGTACAAAGGCGCCCGCGACCTCTACATCTACGTCAAGAAGGCGCATGTTGGCGTGATCCCAGGCCTCGACAAGTTCGTCGCCGAATACGTGTCCGACAAGGCGCTGGGCACTGACGGGTATCTCGCAGACAAAGGCCTCGTTGCCCTGCCCAAGGAGGCGTTGGACGAGGTCAAGAAGACAGCAAGCGGCATGGAGCCGCTGAAGGGCGACGACCTGCACTGAGCAGGGCAGTCCGAAGGGACCTATAGGCGGCCGGGCCAAGGCCCGGCTGCTTGGTGACTTGAGAACGAGGGTGCGCAAGCGAACATGCGGCCCTGCGAGTTGGGAAGGGTGCGGATGACGGCCTATTACCTCGTGGCCATGGCTTTGCTGGTTGTGGCAGGCTTTTTTACAGCAAGGTCGCGTGCCTTCTCGATCGCTGGAGGACACCCATCCGTTCTTCACTCGCTGCCGCAATACCACGGGCTCTACACCGCCGTTCTGATCTTCGCCGGCATGCTGGCACTGCTTGCGCTCGGGGAGCCGCTCGTGAACTGGCTGGCGCGCTCGGCAGCACTCAAGAGCCTTCCGCACGAGCTTGTGGGTGACACGCTACGCAGCGAGGCGTTTCTGCGTGACGTGATCAACGTCTCATCGGGAAGCTTTTCCAGCACCGATAAATCTGAGCTGAAGTCGGCTGCTCAATCCTATCAACACGTCAAGACCATCGGATCATGGAGTGTGCTGCTGGCCGGCGTGGCGCTTGGCGGGGCCTTGCTGATGTTCGGATCCTGGCGCGTGTCACGCCGTTTCAGAGCGCGCAACGCCTTTGAGCGCGCCGTCGAGATCGTTCTCATGGCGTGTGCGGCCATCGCCATCCTCACCACGGTCGGCATTCTCTTCTCTCTCATCGGCGAGACCTACCGCTTCTTCTTCGATCCGGCCATCAAGGGAAAACCGGGCGTGCTCGATTTCCTGTTGGGCACGGAATGGAATCCGCAAGCCGCCATGCGCGCCGATCAGGGCGAGATCTCTACCGCCTATGGGTTCTTGCCGCTGTTGACCGGTACGCTGCTCATTACGACGATCGCGGTTCTGGTCGCCGGACCGCTCGGCCTGTTTTCGGCGATCTATCTGTCAGAGTATGCCAGCTCCAGGACGCGCGCGATCTTCAAGCCGGTGCTTGAAATCCTCGCCGGCATTCCGACCGTTGTGCTCGGCTTCTTCGCTGCGCTCACCGTGGCGCCGTACATTCGCGGGTGGGGCGAGTACATCGGCCTCGACATCGCTTCCGAAAGCGCGCTGGCCGCCGGTCTCGTCATGGGCATGATGATCATCCCGTTCATCTCCTCGCTGTCGGATGATGTGATCAATGCCGTGCCGCAGTCCTTGCGCGACGGCGCCTACGCACTCGGCGCGACCAGGTCGGAAACGATCAAGCAGGTCGTCCTGCCGGCGGCGCTGCCGGGCATCGTCGCGGCGTTCATGCTGGCCATAAGCCGCGCCATCGGCGAGACCATGATTGTCGTCATGGCGGCCGGTCTCGCGGCCAACTTGACGCTCAATCCGCTGGATGCGGTGACGACCATCACGGTCCAGATCAAGACCATTCTTGTCGGCGACCAGGAGTTCGACAGCGCAAAGACGCTGGCAGCGTTCGCGCTGGGCTTCGTGCTGTTCTTCATCACGCTGGCGTTGAACTTCATCGCGCTGAGGGTCGTGCGGAGGTATCGCGAACAATATGAGTGAACGAGCTGCAACGGTAAAGGCATTGGACGTGCCGCGATTGAAAGATCCCAAGAAGGCAGCGTTGTTGCGCGCGCGCTATCGCGCGGAAGCGCGCTATCGCAGCTACGGCGTGATCTCGCTGGCGATATCGGCGGTGTTTCTCATTGCGCTCATGAGCAACATCATGGCGACCGCCTGGCCGGCATTCTGGAGCCATTATCTGGTTATCGACGTTCCATTGAAAGCGGAAGGCATCGATCCGGAGAACACGCGCACCCAAGAGGTCCTGCGCGGCGCGGATTATATGACTGTCGTACGCAACGCGCTCGATGAGGTCATCCCCGGTATTGAGGGACGCGTGGCGCGCAAGCAGTTACGCGAGATCCTGAGCAGTGGCGCTGCGGATGATGTCCGCGCCCGCGTCCTGGCAGACCCCGGCCTCATTGGTCAGACGGTCAAACTACCGTTGCTGCTCTCGGATGATGCCGACCTGTTCATGAAGGGTGTCGGTACGCGTGTGGAGCGCACCGCAACGCGCGGGATCGCCAGTCCCAGTGCAACGACAGGCGAAGCGACGGTCCTGACATCGGGTGACGACTTTGCTCCGTTGCTCTTGGAGATAAAGAAGGACGTTGCCGAACGGGCGGCTGCATTGCGCCAGCAGGCAGATCGTCTCGAAGTGCACAGCGGTGAGGGAGCCCGCGATAGCATCGCGCAGCTTCGCGCCGAAGCGGACGAATTGCAAAAGCGCTATGATTCGCCGGACTCTGAAGAAGTGCTGGACGGCAACGTGCCGAGCGTGCTGATCGAGATCAACGATGGTCTGGTGAAGGCAGCCAGGATCGCCGGCAATGCCCTTACGGGCGAAGTCCTCATCCCGCTCAAGTCGACGGACTCCGCGCAGGCCGGCGCATGGCGCATCGTCACCTACACGACGCCCGAATCGAGTCGCGCCGTGGGTGACCGGAAGGTCGCCTTCCTCGACCGCCTCGCCAATGCGGGGATGATCGAAAAAACCTTCAACTGGCGTTTTTTCGCCTCTGGCGACAGCCGGGAACCTGAGCTTGCCGGGATCCGTGGTGCGGTCGTCGGCTCCGTGCTGACGCTCTTCGTCACGTTGGGCTTGTGCTTGCCGATCGGGGTTATGGCGGCGATCTACCTGGAAGAGTTCGCGCCGAAGAACAGGTTCACGGATTTCATCGAGATCAACATTAACAATCTGGCTGCCGTGCCGTCCATCGTGTTTGGCTTGCTGGGGCTTGCGGTGTTTCTCAATTTCTTCGGCCTGCCGCGTTCCGCGCCATTGGTTGGCGGGTTGGTGCTGGCGTTGTTGGTACTTCCGACGATCATCATCTCCGCACGTGCCGCCCTGCGCGCGGTCCCGCCTTCCATCCGCGAAGGTGCGCTCGGCATCGGAGCATCCAAGCAGCAGGCGATCTTCCATCACGTTTTGCCACTGGCGACGCCGGGCATCATGACCGGCAGCATCATAGGGATGGCGCACGCGCTCGGCGAAACCGCGCCTTTGCTGATGATCGGCATGGTCGCCTTCATCGTCGACGTGCCCAAGAGCCTCAGCGAGGCCGCGACCGTGCTTCCGGTGCAGATCTATCTGTGGTCGGATTTGCCGGAGGTGGCCTTCAAGTACAAGACGGCAGCCGCAATCGTCGTGCTGCTTATGATACTCTTTCTCATGAATGGCGCGGCCATCTGGCTGCGCCGCCGCTTCGAACGACGCTGGTAAACGAATGAAACAGGGCCTTGCCATGGATATGTCAGTCGCAGTTGATCTGCCAAACGAACCCAAACCAATAGGTCATCGTGCCACCAAGGTCGTCGCGAGCGGCGTCAATGTCTGGTACGGCGAGAAGCACGCGCTCAAGGATGTCTCGATCTCTATTCCGGAGCGCTCGGTCATGGCGTTCATCGGGCCCTCGGGTTGCGGCAAGTCCACATTCCTGCGCTGCATAAACCGCATGAATGACACCGTCGCCTCGGCCCGGGTATCAGGCACGATCCTGATTGACGGTGAAGACATCTACGATCCTTCGGTTGATCCGGTCGAACTGCGCTCGCGCGTCGGCATGGTGTTTCAGAAGCCGAACCCCTTCCCCAAGTCGATTTACGAGAACGTCGCTTACGGACCGCGCATTCACGCGCTTGCTTCGAGCAAGGCGGAACTCGACCACATCGTCGAGCAGAGCCTGCGCAAGGCAAGCCTGTGGGGCGAAGTCAAGGACCGGCTGTACGATTCCGGCACCGGGCTGTCGGGCGGCCAGCAGCAGCGCTTGTGCATCGCGCGCACGATCGCCATCGATCCAGAGATCATCCTCATGGATGAGCCCTGCTCTGCGCTCGATCCGATTGCGACCGCGCGGATCGAGGAATTGATGGAAGAGTTGCGCCAGAAGTTCACCATCATCATCGTGACGCACTCCATGCAGCAGGCGGCACGCGTTTCACAGCGCACGGCGTTCTTTCATCTTGGCACCTTGGTGGAGGAAGGCGACACGACCGCGATCTTCACTAACCCGAAAGACCAGCGCACGCAGGACTATATCACTGGCCGTTTCGGTTGATTTTGCGAAGGGCGGGTCAAGGCTCGCCCATGAGGCGCCGGCAAAGAGGCAGGAAATTCATGTCTGAACATATTGTCAAGTCCTACGAGAACGAACTTTCCGCTCTCGATCGCAGCATCGGGCAGATGGGTGGACTGGCCGAACAGCTTCTCGGCCAAGCGTTTGAAGCGCTGGAACAGCGCAATCCCGAGCTTGCCGATCAGGCGGTTGCCAGCGATCACCTTATTGACGATTTCCAATCCCAGCTTGAAGAGCAGGTGGTCGCCATGATCGCGCGCCGCCAGCCCATGGCCAACGATCTGCGCCAGATCCTTGCCGTGCTCAAGGTTGCCGGCGATCTGGAGCGCATTGGCGATCTGGCCAAGAACATCGCCAAACGCGCCGGGACCATTGCCAGCGTCACCCATCCCAAGCCCCTCATCTTGGGGTTGCGTCACATGTACGAAATGGCGGCTCATAGTCTGAAGGGCGCTTTGGACGCCTATGCCGCGCGCGACGATCGCAGGGCGGTCGAGATCTGGCACGACGATCAGCGTATCGACGCGCTCTATAATTCGCTGTTCCGCGAACTGCTGACCTACATGATGGAAGATCCCCGCAATATCGGGATCTGTACTCATCTGCTCTTCGCGGCCAAGAATATCGAGCGGATTGGCGATCACACGACGAACATCGCAGAGACCGTTCACTTCCTCGCGCGCGGTGTTCCCTTGTCGGAGGAGCGGCCCAAGCATGATCAGACGAGTTCGACCCTCATTCAGAAGACGGGTTGAGAGAGAACAGACGTACGGATTTGCTACGCATGGCGGCAAAGATACTGATCGTCGAGGATGAGGAGGCACTGGTCACTCTCATCAGCTACAATTTGGAAGCGGCTGGATATCAGGTCGTCAGCGCGGGGACGAGTGACGATGCAATGTTCCTGCTCAAGGAAAGCGTGCCGGATCTCGTCATCCTCGATTGGATGCTGCCCGGCGCGTCGGGAATAGAAATCTGCCGCCAGATCCGTGCGGGTACCGCGACGCGCAATCTTCCCGTCATCATGCTCACAGCACGCGGCGAGGAGGCCGACAAGCTCCGCGGTCTTGCAACGGGCGCTGATGACTACATGGTCAAACCCTTCTCGGTCGCCGAGTTGCTGGCACGTATCAAAGGGCTGTTGCGCCGGACCGCGCCTGAGAAGACGGCCGAACTTCTGCAGAAGGGCGGCATTTCTATAGATCGCCAGGCACATCGCGTGACGCGCGGATCGCGTGAGATCATGCTCGGCCCGACGGAGTACCGTCTGCTCGAGTTCTTCATGCAAAGCGCCGGGCGCGTGTTGTCGCGCGCCCAGCTTCTCGACAACGTGTGGGGCCATACGTCGGAGGTCGACGAGCGTACCGTCGATGTGCACGTCGGCCGGTTGCGCAAGTCCATCGTGCGCGGCGCCGAAGCCGATCCCATCCGCACCGTGCGCGGCGCCGGTTATGTGTTCGACGACAAGCCCTCAAGTGTCTGAAGGCGCCGTCCTGCCATCGTCGCGCGCCACCACGTAGATCGCCGGAATGACGATCACCGTCAGCAGCGTTGACGACGCGAGCCCGAACAACAGCGAGATTGCCAATCCCTGAAAGATCGGATCAGCCAGGATGACGGCGGCGCCGATCATCGCCGCGAGCGCTGTCAGCAGGATCGGCTTGAAGCGGATCGCGCCCGATTCCAGCAGCACCTGGCGCAAGGGCGCGCCATCCTTGCGCCGCTCGCGGATAAAGTCGACCAGCAGGATCGAATTACGCACGATGATGCCGGCGAGCGCGATGAAACCTATCATCGACGTCGCGGTGAACGGCGCTGCGAACAGCCAGTGACCCAGCATGATGCCGATCAACGTGAGCGGGACCGGCGTCAGGATGACCAGCGGCAGTTTGAATGATCCAAATTGCGCAACGACAAGAACGAAGATGCCGAGCAGAGCGACCGCGAACGCCGCGCCCATGTCGCGGAAGGTCACGTACGTCACCTCCCACTCGCCATCCCACAGGAGAACAGGCGTCTTGGTGCTCTCGGGCTGGCCGTGGAACGCGATCATTGGCTTGGGCGTTGCGCCCCAGTCCATCTTGGCGATCGTGTCGGCGACCGCCAGCATCCCGTAAACGGGCGCCTCGAAGGCGCCTGCCAGTTCCGCCATCACCATCTCGGCCGGACGTCCGTTGTGACGGAAGATGGGAAAGGACGCCTTCTCGTCGCTCGTGCGCACCACATCGCCAAGCTCGACAATGTCCCGCTCGCCGGGCAAGGCATTGGCCGGGACCGGCGTCGTGAGTACGGGTTGACCCATGGTGAGATCGCTTTTGGGGATCTGCACGGCGATTTCCACGGGGTGGCGGCCGCTGCCCTTGTGCGAATAACCCACGGGTACGCCGCCGAAGACAGCTTGAATCGTGTCGTAGACATCGCGCTCTTCGACTTTGTGAAATTCGAGCTTGTCGTGATCGATGGAAAGCCGCACGCGCGGCGCCTGGGTGCCGTGGCTCACGTCGTCATCCACGATGAACGGCACGCTGCGGAATGCCTCGCGCACCTTGGCCGCCACCGCCCGGCGCTCTTCGGGCGTATCGGCATAGATCTCCGCAAGCAGCGTCGCGATAACCGGTGGACCCGGAGGCACCTCGACGACCTTCACAACCGTGTCTTTCGGCATCGGCAGGCCATGCAGCATCTTGCGCACGTCGAGTGCGATGGCGTGGCTTGTGCGGTTCCGCTCGCTCTTGGGCGACAGATTGATCTGCAGATCGCCCTGTTGCGGTTCGTTGCGCAGGTAGGAATGGCGCACCAGGCCGTTGAAGTTAAACGGCGCAGCCGTACCTGCGTAGGCTTGGATCGAGGTCATCTCGGGAAGTTCGGCGAGTTTTTCCGCCGCGGTCTGCAACACGCGATCGGTTTCTTCCAGAGAGGCACCGCGCGGCAAATCGATCACGACCTGAAGCTCCGACTTGTTGTCGAAGGGCAGCAGTTTGACCGTCACGGATTTGGTGTAGAGCAGCACGAGCGAGGCGAGTGTGGCTACGCCGACCGCGAGCAGGAACGCCCATGCCCGGGGCTTTGTCGCAAGGATCGGGCGCGCGACGGCGGTATAGATGCGCCCGAGCGTTCCACCTGAGCTGGCGCCTTCGGCATGATGGGAAGGCGGGTCGCCGCCAAAGCGCAACATCAGCCAGGGCGTTACGGTCACGGCGACGAAAAACGAGATCACCATCGCAGCCGATGCGTTCGCCGGGATGGGGCTCATATAGGGGCCCATGAGTCCCGATACGAACAGCATGGGCAGCAGGGCGGCGACCACGGTCAACGTGGCGACGATCGTGGGATTGCCGACCTCCGCGACGGCATCGACCGCCGCATCGACGCGGCTGCGCCCGTCGCGCATGGCCCAATGGCGCGCGATGTTCTCGATGACGACGATGGCGTCATCGACGAGAATGCCGATGGAGAAGATGAGCGCAAAAAGACTGACGCGGTTGATGGTGTAGCCGAGCAGCCAGGAGGCGAACATCGTCAGAAGGATCGTCGCCGGAATGACGACGAGCACGACAATGCCTTCCCGCCAGCCGATGGCGACTGCCACGAGCAGAACGATCGAGAGCGTGGCGAGTCCAAGGTGGAACAGAAGCTCGTTGGCCTTTTCGTTGGCGGTCTCGCCGTAGTTGCGGGTGACCGTGACCATCACGTCATCAGGAATGAGGTCGCCTTTGAGTTCCTCGGTGCGATGCAGAATCTGTTCGGCAATGACCACCGCGTTCGCACCGGCGCGCTTGGCGAGCGCCAGTGTTACGGCGGGTGTACGTTCAATCTTGCCGTCGGCGGTCTTGGTGAAGTGCCAGGCCTGGCGCTCGAGTGGTTTCGCGCCGACGATGATGTTAGCCACATCGCGGACATAGACCGGGCGGCCATCTCGCGCGCCGATCAGCAGTTGACCGATGTCGGGAATGCCTTGCAACGTCTGTCCTGCGGCGATCTCAACGCTGCTATTGGCCTGACGTACGCGGCCTGCAAGGAACGAGCGGTTTGCCTCGCGAACCTTGCCCACGAGCTGCGCCAACGTGATGCCGTAGAGCGACAGCCGTTCCGGATCCGGTTCGACGCGGATCTGATCCGGGCGGCCGCCCGCAATGAACGACAAGCCGACGTTGTCGAGCTTCGCCAGTTCGACCTGAAGGTCCTCGGCCATGTGATAGAGCGCGTTATCCGAGAAGCGCGTAACACCGGGCTTTGGGGACAAAGTGAGTGTAAGAATCGCCACGTCGTCGATGCCGCGACCCACGATCAACGGCTCCGGGATTCCCGTTGGAATGCGGTCGTAGTTTGCGCGGATCTTCTCGTGCACGCGCAAAATGGCTTCATCTGCCGTCGTGCCGACGTAGAAGCGCGCCGTCACGATCACGCGGTCGTTGGTGGTGTTGGAATAGACATGCTCAACGCCGTTGATGGCTTTGACGATCGTCTCCAGCGGTTCGGTGACGAGCCGTACCGCGTCCGGTGCCTTGAGGCCATCGGCCGTGACGAAAATATCGACCATCGGCACCGAAATCTGAGGTTCCTCTTCGCGCGGCAACATGATGAGTGCGATGAGGCCGAGCGCGATGCCGGTCAGCAGGAAGAGCGGCGTCAACGGCGAGCGAATGAAGGCGCGCGTGAGGCTGCCCGAGATACCCAGGGGCCGTGCGCTCATGGCTGCACCAGCTTGTCGCCCTCGGCGACACCTGCAAGGATCTCGACAGCGGCCTGGCCGCCGGCATTCGCGATGGAACGCCCAAGCTGGACAACGACGTCTTGCGGCGAACCCGATGAGTCTACGAGGCGCACGTAGTCAAGGCCATAGCGGCGGAAGACGAAGCGTTGCGGCACGACGAAGGCAGTGCGTTTTCCGGCCGAGATCCACGTCAGTACGCGCTCTCCGACGAAATAGCTGCCGAGCCCTGGCGCTTCCGCGTCTGCGATGACGCGGCCATTGTTGAGCTGCGGATAGACTTGCGTGATCTTGCCTTCGCTCGCGCTGCGGGTTGCCGTTTCGAGCTCGCGTCCGCCAACACGGATCACGTCGCCCTTTTTCATGAAGCGGGCATGGCGCTCGGGCACTTCGACGCGCAGCAGATATTCGTTGGCGGCGATGGTCGCGATGCTCTCTCCGAGTAACGTGACGGAGCCGACAGTAACAGGAACACGCAGAACCCTTCCCGAGGACGGCGCCAGGACCTCGCCTTCTTCCAGCTGTGTCTCGACCACGGAGCGCTCGGCCTGGGCCGCCTTGAGGTCGTTGCTGGCGACGTCAAAGGCGGTTTTGGCCTGATCGACCCGCGCTTGCGACGTCACGCCCCGGGCGGCGAGCTGCTCGGCGCGCTGCAATTCAGTCTGGGCGGTTTCAGCACGCGACTTGGCCGCCACGATCTGCGCGTCGAGCGCCTTGATGCGCAGCGCGATCTTGGGATCTGCGACGACGGCGAGGACCTTGCCGGCCTCGACTTGATCGCCCTCGTCCACATTGAGCGAGACGATCGTGCCGCCGGTGCGTACGCGCGCCTCTACAACATCGCGGCTGCGCACCGTCGCGTAGACTGATTTCAAGTCATCCACGTCTCTGGCATGCACATCGAAGGTTTCCCCCGCCCGAGGCGGGCTTTGTGCGCTGGCTGCCGGTATCAAGGCTGCCGCCGGCAGCAGGAAAAATATTGCGCGCACGAAGAGCAATGCCATTGGTCTTTCAGCCTCTTGCCTGAGCCGCCTCTGGTGGGATCTCCATGGCCAGCTTTAATATTAGAATATTCTAATATGTTAGACAGGCAAGTTCAAGGTTGCGTTGCTGAAAGGCCGCATTTGTCGCGATTGTGCCGAATCACTGTACTCATCGTTCCGCCTGCTCAATCGTCACAGGCCGCAAGGCGATCATGACCCGGCGGCGATTGCCGCATCCGGTATCCGGTGGCCTATCATGCGTAAGCGAGCGAATCTTTCCGCAACGGAGGTCTCCAATGGCTTTGTGGTCGAAGAAACCCACCACGCCGGCTCCTGGCGCTCAGGCGCCTGAAACGCCCCCGGCACCTCAAGCCGCTCAACCCCCACCTGCACGATCCGAGCCCGCGCAACCTCAGGCCCCAGCTGCAGCGGAGGCGACGCAGCCCGAGCTTTCCGAGGAGGCAAAGCGCAATGCAGCGATGCTGTCGAAGTCGCTGATGGCTGCCCTCGGCCAGATCGTGACGGTGCTGATGCGCACCGCCGAGCATCGAGGCAAATCGCTGACCGATCTGGAGTGGCTCGCCATTCCCGCCGTCATGACCGGGCAGTTCGCGGTGGTCGAGGCTCAGTCCAAGGCCAATGGCATGACGACCCCGATCAGCCTGATGATGTGGGCGTTCGTGTCGCCCGAGGTCGACCAGCGTCTTCGCGCAGATCCCAACGAGCCCGTCCGCCTTTCACCCAATGAGTGGAAGAGCGGAGACATTTTATGGATCGTTGAGGCAATCGGTGAGCAGAACCTGCTGCAGGCCATGCTGCAGAACGCTGTCGTCCGGGAGTGGAATGGACGTCCGGCAAACCTGCGCGTGCGCGGGCCCGATGGAGCTTACAAGATTGCAGTCATCAAGCCGCGTCCGCCCGGCGAGCAGGCCCCCGCGTAACGCCTGCTCGCTGCTCTTTTCAAGGCATTTAATCAATCTGGTTCAGCCCTTGCCTTGCTCGCGGGCGCGGCGCAAGGCGGCGGCAAGGGCGGATTCGCCTTGCGGTTGTTCGGTGCGCCCACCGCTTGGTGCCGCGGCGCTCCGCCCTCCTCCTTGAGGCGATCCACCGCGCGCATCCGCGCGTGAGGCGCCGCCACCCGTATCGATCGCGCCCGACTTCATGGTGAGCGCGATACGCTTGCGATCAGGGTCCACCTCCTTTACGCGAACCTTCACGACATCGCCCGCCTTCACTACCTCGCGCGGATCCTTGACGAAGCGATCCGCCAGCTCGGAAACGTGCACGAGGCCGTCCTGGTGAACGCCGACATCCACGAACGCGCCGAACGCGGTGACGTTAGTGACGACGCCTTCCAGCGCCATGCCGGGCTTCAGATCGGAAATCTTTTCCACGCCCTCCTTGAATTCGGCGGTCTTGAACTCGGGCCGCGGATCGCGTCCGGGCTTCTCGAGCTCGGCGAGAATGTCGGTGATGGTGGGAATGCCGAAACGCTCGTCGGCATACTGCTTGGGTGAAATCGTCTTGAGGAACGCACGGTCGCCGATCATCGCCTTCACCGGCCGCTTGGTCGCGTCTGCGATGCGCTCGACCACGTCATAGGCTTCAGGGTGAACCGCGCTGGCATCGAGCGGATTGGGGCCGTTCATGATGCGCAGGAATCCCGCTGCCTGCTCGAAGGCCTTGGGACCAAGACGCGCGACCTTCTTGATGTCCGTACGCTTCTTGAAAGCGCCGTTCTCGTTGCGATGCGTGACGATGTTTTGCGCAATCGTCGTATTGAGGCCGGCGACGCGTGCGAGCAGCGGCGCCGACGCCATATTCACATCGACGCCGACCGAGTTGACGCAATCCTCCACGGCCGCATCGAGCGAGCGGGCAAGTTCCGGCTGGTTGACGTCGTGCTGGTACTGGCCGACACCGATCGCCTTGGGCTCGATCTTGACCAGCTCGGCAAGAGGATCCTGCAGGCGCCGTGCAATAGAAACAGCACCGCGCAGGGAGACGTCGAGATCCGGAAACTCGTTGGCCGCAAGCTCGGAGGCCGAGTAGACGGAGGCGCCGGCCTCCGACACCATGACCTTGGTGAGGCGTGCCTCGGGCAGCTTTTTGATCAGCTCGCCCGCGAGCTTGTCGGTCTCGCGGCTGGCGGTGCCGTTGCCGATGGCAATCAGCTCGACCTTGTGCTTGAGGCAGAGGGCCCCGAGCGTTGCAAGCGACCCATGCCAGTCGTTGCGCGGCTCGTGCGGATAGACGGTGGCTGTGTCGAGTACTTTGCCTGTCGCATCGACGACGGCGACCTTGACGCCGGTACGGATGCCGGGATCGAGCCCCATCGTCACGCGCGCGCCAGCCGGGGCCGCGAGCAGCAGATCCTTGAGATTTGCCTTGAAGACATCGATTGCGGCCGTGTCCGAGCGTTCCTTGAGGCGCACCATGAGGTCGATGGCGAGCGAGACGTGCAGCTTCGTCTTCCAGGCAAGGCGTGCCGTGTCCGTGAGCCAGCGATCCGCGGGGCGGCCACGGTCGGCGATGCCCGTGGCCGACATAATCTTCAATTCTGCGGGGTGCGGGCGGCCCTCTTCGCTTTCCACGTCGAGGTCGAGATCGAGGAAACCTTCGTTGCGTCCGCGCAGCAATGCCAAGGCCCGGTGCGAAGGCATGTCACGGATCGGTTGGGCGAAGTCGAAGTAATCGGAGAATTTCGCGCCCTCGGTCTCCTTGCCTTTCAGCACCTTGGAGATGATCGCGCCTGTCGACCACAGCCATTCACGCAAGTCGCCGACCAGCTTGGCGTTTTCTCCAATGCGCTCGATGAGGATGGCGCGCGCGCCGTCAAGTGCGGCCTTGGTGTCCGCTACGCCCTTTTCGGCGTCGATATAGGTTTCGGCTTGCGCGTTGGGGTCAAGGGTCGGATTTGACAGCAGCGCGTCCGCCAACGGCTCCAGGCCGGCCTCGCGCGCGATTTGCGCTTTGGTGCGCCGCTTGGGCTTGTAAGGCGCGTACAGGTCTTCCAGTTCCACCTTGCTGTCAGCGCCCGCAATGGCGCGCTGCAGCTCGGGTGTCATCTTGCCTTGCTCGGTGATGCTTTTGATAACTGTGCCGCGACGGTCTTCCAACTCGCGCAGATAACCCAGCCGCTCTTCGAGTTTGCGCAGTTGCGTGTCGTCGAGGCCGCCGGTCTTCTCCTTGCGGTAGCGCGCGATGAACGGCACGGTGGCGCCCTCGCCGAGCAGCGCCACGGCGGCGGCAACCTGAGTGATCTGGACGTTGAGTTCGCTGGCAATGCGGGCGTTGATGGCGTCCAAGCGTCGGTCCTTTCATGCGTCGGGGTCGTGGGCGCAGCTTATAGCCTTGTGCCCGGGGCAGGCCAATGACCTCTTCCCGCCCGCCAACAGGGATGTCGGTTGTGGTCGAACAGGAGCAAAGTTTTTCAACGAAATTGGCGACCGCGCGCCGCGTCTGCCAGCGTTCAGGAATTCTCGATCAGCAATCGCGCAATGGTGCCGCGCAAGATGTCGATCCCGAGGTTCTTTTCAGACGATGTCACGATGATGCCGGGATAGGCGGCTGGGTGCTTGCCGAGGGCCTGGCTGGTCGCCTGAGCGACCTTTTCAAGCTCGGCGTGGCTCACTTTATCGGCCTTCGTGAGCACGCCCTGATAGGAGACCGCCGCTGCGTCGAGTAGCGCCAGAATGTCGTTATCGGCGGCCTTGATTCCATGACGCGCGTCGACCAGCACGAAAACGCGCAGCAGCGTCCGCCGGCCCGCGAGATAGCCGCGCAGCACCTTGTTCCAGGCGGCGACCTTGTCTTTGGGCGCTTCGGCGAAGCCATAGCCTGGCATATCGACGAGATACATGGAGCCCGCAGGCAAGGTGAAGAAGTTCAGCTCCTGCGTGCGGCCTGGCGTGTTGGAGGCGCGCGCAAGCTGACGCTGGCCGACAAGCGCGTTGAGAAGCGTGGACTTACCAACATTGGAGCGGCCCGCGAATGCAATCTCCGGCCGGTCGTCGGGCGGCAAATGCTCAAGATCGGGCGAGCCGCGCGAGAAGCTCCACGCCTGCGTAAAGATGAGGCGGCCCGCTTCGATCTCCTCGTCGGTGAGCGTGCCGTCCTGCATCGGTTGACCTGTCATTTGGAAGCGGGAGGGTGCCCGCTATTTGTCTTCGTCTTTGTTGCGGCTGAAGAACCGTTTTATCCCTGAGAAGCTGCGCTGGATGTTGGCCAGCAGATGGACCTCGGCGCCGTTCTTCTTGTTGATGTAATACTGCTGGGCGATCGACAGCGTGTTGCTCCATGCCCAGTAGATCACGAGACCTGCGGGGAACGTCGCCAGCAGGAAGGTGAACATCAGCGGCATCCATTGGAAGATCTGCTGCTGGATCGGATCGGGCTGCGGCGGGTTGAGCTGCATCTGCAGCCACATGGTGATGCCCATGATCACCGGCCACGCGCCAACGTGCAGGAATTCCGGCACAGCGAACGGCAGCAGACCGAACAGGTTGAAGATCGACGTCGGATCGGGTGCGGATAGGTCCTTGATCCACCCAAAGAACGGCGCGTGGCGCATATCGATGGTGACGAACAGCACCTTGTAGAGCGCGAAGAACACCGGGATCTGCAGCAGGATCGGCCAGCAACCGGCAAGCGGATTGATCTTCTCGCGCTTGTAGAGATCGAACATCTCCTTTTGCTGGCGCTGGGGATCGTCCTTGTGAAGCTCCTTGATGCGCGCCATTTCGGGCTGCAGCTTTTTCATCCGCGCCATGCTGGTGTACTGCTTGTTGGCCAGCGGGAAGAAGGCGGCCTTCACGATGATGGTCAAGATCAGGATGGTGATGCCGAAGTTGCCGGCCCACGAGTTGATCCACTCCATCAGTTTGAACAGCGGTTTGGTTATGAAATAGAACCAGCCCCAATCGATCATGCGATCGAACAGCTTGATGTTGAGCGATTTCTCGTAGCCGTCGACGATCGTCGCCTGCTTGGCGCCGGCGTAGAGATGCGCCTCCACGCCCTTGCGCGTGTTGGGCGGTACGACGAGCGCGCCGCGCAGGTAATCGACCTGATAGGCGTCACTCTGATCGGGCGAGGCCGCCTTCACCGCCGACATCATTCCGCGGTAGGGCTCCTTCTGATCCGGAATGAGTGCTGCGGCCCAGTACTTGTCGGTGATGCCGAACCAGCCGCCGGTGATGTTTTCAAAGGTGTGGGGCGTCGCGGATTTGACGGCGTCCGCGTAAGTGACTTCCTTGAGCCCTTCATCACCCGCAACGCCAATCAGGCCCTCGTGAAGGATGTAATAGGCGTGGCTCTTGGGCGTGCCGTAGCGATGGATGCGCGCGTACGGCAGAAGAGACACTTCCTTGTCGGTCTTGTTCTCGACTTCGTCGACGATCTTGAACATGTAGTTTTCATCGATCGAGAACGTGCGGCGGAAGACAAGACCCTCGCCATTGTCCCAGTTGATGGTGACGGGGGCCGATGGCGTGAGCGTGGTGCCGCTTTCGAGCGTCCACAGCGTCTCGCGATCGGGCAATCTGATGGAGGTGCCGCTGGGGGCGACCCAGCCGTATTCGGCGAAGTAAGGATGTTCGCTTCCGGCGGGCGACAGGAGCACCACTTTGGGAGAGTTGGGATCGAGCTGTTCGCGATACCTGACCAGTACCAGATCATCGATGCGGCCGCTCTTGAGTGCAATGGAGCCTTCCAGGCTGTCCGACTTGATGGCGATACGCGGGGAAGCTTTCAACGCATCTTCACGCGCGACGGGAGCGCTCGTGGGCTGGCCGGGTTGAGGTGTGGTGACCGCCGGCGTCGCGACAGGACTCTGCTGGGGCGTCGCAACACCAGGAGGTCCTTGGGTCTGCGCGCCCGAGCGCTGGGCTTCGACATCGCGTGCGAACTCCTGGCGCGCCTTCTCGTCGCGCACCGCAGGGGCGGCGAAGAAGTATTGCCAAGCCATCAACACCACGAGGGAGAGGATGACGGCGAATATCAGATTATTCTGATCTTGCGGGGAGTTTCCGGATTTCATCGAAGCCTCAGTTTAGTGCGCGCTTTTCAGTTTGCGCGCCGGATCGGTATCCGATGGATGAAGGCGCACTCATAGATGGATGGTCAGCAATCACGCCGGGCCATGTTGCTGGGGTTTTTTCATCGTTACGGAGCGTTTGTCGAGTCTTTGCTCGCGAGCACCCTGCGGCTTGTGAACACTGTTGAGTGCGCGGGTCAATTCGCCCAAGAGATCTGCAAATGGCTTATCGAGTGCGGCGGGCCGAGCCACAATAACATAGTCGAAGCCATCGCGGGCGTAGCGGGGGGCGACCTGGCTGAGGGCGGACTTGAGACGCCGGCGGATGCGATTGCGCGTGACGGCGTTGCCAAGCTTCTTTGTGACGGTAAAGCCGAACCGAGGTCCTTCGCCGGATCCGCGTCCCGGCGCGCGCGGTTTTGCTTCCATCAGGCAGCAGGGCACGGACGCACGCGCCCCGCCGCGAACGGCGAGGAAGTCAGGACGTTTCTTGATGGTTTCGAGAGCCAACGGGAGCGTCCTCGCGAGCGTTCTTGTCCGCCCGCCGTAGCGAACGGCCAAAGGTGCCGCGCGCACCCGCAAATGTGCTAGGCCGACAGGCGCTTGCGGCCCTTGGCGCGGCGGCGGGCGAGAACCTTCTGGCCACCCGTGGTCAGCATACGCTTGCGGAAGCCGTGGCGGCGTTTGCGCACGAGGCGGCTGGGCTGATATGTGCGTTTCACGCGACGTCTCCGTGAAGTTCCAAATGCCACCGGCCGTCAACGCGGCAAGTGGTAAAACAATGGGATTTCATTGGGTTAAGGTCCGATACGGCGACAGGGCGCAACAACGCCCGGAAGGCCGGTCCAACCCGCAAGATGCAGGCTTATAGGGGCGGTTCCTGCCGAAGTCAACGCAACCTGGGCCCTCACGAGGGCGTGAGGGCCAAAAATCGCAGCGGCGCGAAACATGTAGTGCTTGGATCGCGTACATTGCGCGACGGATCATGCGGCGGATACCGAAACCTTACGAAGGTTGCGTGATGGATGCACAACCCGAACCGGGTAAGCCTAAGCCGGCGGCACAAGCGGCCACCGCGAAAGGTTTGCGGCGCTGGCTGCCGTTGCTGGTACTTGCCGGGCTGACGGCCTTTGTCTTTGCCATGGGATGGCACACGTACCTCAGCTTTAAGACCATTGGTGTGAACTACGACCTCCTCAAGGCCTTCATCGCTCAGAACAAGGTCACCGCGCTTGCCATCTACAGCGCGGTCTATATCGCGGTGGTCGCATTGTCGTTGCCGGGCGGCCTGGTGATGACGCTGGCTGGAGGGCTGCTGTTTGGCTGGCAGCTCGGCGCGCTGGTGACGGTCATCGCCGCGACCATCGGCTCAACCTTGGTGTTCCTCGCCGCCAGGAGTTCGCTCGGTGAAGCCCTCGCGGCGAAAGCGGGCCCTTCTCTCGCCGCGCTGCGCGAGGGCTTCAAGGAAAATGCGCTGAGCTATCTGCTCTTCCTGCGGCTCGTTCCGGCGTTCCCCTTTTTCGTCGTCAATCTGGCGCCTGCGTTGCTGGGCGTACCCTTGAAGACCTATGTGCTAGGCACCTTCTTAGGCATTATTCCGGGGACAATCGCCTTCTCGGTGGCGGGTTCGGGCTTAGGCAGCGTCGTCGAAGCGCAAAATGCGAGCTATCAGGAGTGTCTCGCCCGCCACCCCGGCGGTGGAGATGAGGCTTGCCCCTACACCATAGACACCGGTGCACTGGTGACCAACGAGTTGCTTGCCGCACTTGCCTTGCTGGGAGTCATCGCTTTGATCCCCGTTGCTTTGAAACGCTGGAAGGGCCGTCATGCAAAAGACTAGCGCGGACGCGTCGGGTGCACAGGCCCGCGAAACGCTCGACGTGGACATCTGCGTCATCGGCGGAGGCTCGGGCGGTCTTTTGATGGCGGCAGCTGCGGCGGCCTTTGGCCAGCGCGTCGTGCTCATCGAAAAGGGCAAGATGGGCGGCGACTGCCTGAACTATGGATGTGTCCCTTCCAAAGCCTTGCTGGCAGCGGCAAAGCGCGCCCACCACATGCGCGAAGCGGCCAAGTTTGGCATCGCTTCCGTCGAGCCCGGCATCGACTATGCGGCCGTCCAAGCCCATGTCCGTGGGGTCATCGCAGCGATTGCCCCCAACGATTCGGTTGAGCGCTTTTTCGGGCTTGGCGTGCGCGTGATCACGGCAGCTGGCCGGTTCGTCGATCGCGAAACGGTGGAAGCGGGTGAATATCGTATCAAGGCGCGCCGCTTCGTCATTGCCACGGGGTCGTCTCCCGCCGTTCCGCCCATTCCCGGCCTGAAGGATATCCCCTATTTCACCAACGAGACGATTTTCGACAACGCCCGCAAGCTTCCGCATCTGCTGATTATCGGCGGTGGACCTATCGGGCTCGAGTTGGCGCAGGCGCATCGCCGGCTTGGTTCTGAGGTGACTGTCGTCGAGGGCCTGAAGGCGATGGGCAAGGACGATCCCGAGCTTGCCGTTGTCGTGCTCGATCATCTGCGCGGCGAAGGCATTACCATCCGCGAAGGCGCGCTCGTTGAAAAAGTGTCGGGCGGGAAGGGTACGGTCGTACTGACGCTCAAGACGGATGCCGGCGCGGAGACCATCGAAGGCACGCATCTTCTGATTGCCGCGGGCCGCCAGCCCAACACCGCGGATCTTGGGCTGGAAGCTGCCGGCATCACGTTCGATAAGAAGGGTATTGCGGTCAATGCCGGTCTGCGCACATCCAACAAGCGTGTGTATGCAATTGGCGACGTTGCGGGCGGACTGCAATTCACCCACGTCGCCAACGATGATGCCGGTATCGTGATTCGCCGCGTTCTGTTCCGTCTGCCCGCCAAAACCACGGCGCGCGCGGTGCCCT
Source organism: uncultured Hyphomicrobium sp. (assembly GCA_964587445.1). Lineage (GTDB taxonomy): Bacteria > Pseudomonadota > Alphaproteobacteria > Rhizobiales > Hyphomicrobiaceae > Hyphomicrobium_B. The sequence continues at coordinate 246,446 of CAZPLQ010000003.1, read as the reverse complement.
GGGTGACGTTTACGGATCCCGAACTGGCGCATGTTGGATTGCTCGAGGAGGATGCGCGCAAGTCTCACGGAAAAGTTAACGTTTTGCGCTGGTCCTTCCACGACAACGACCGCGCCCAGGCCGAGCGGGAAACCTCCGGGCACATCAAGGTCGTGACCAGCCAGAAGGGTCAGATACTTGGCGTCACCATCGCGGGCGCACACGCGGGAGAAATCATCCAGATGTGGTCGCTCGCCATGGCCCAAAAGTTCAAGATCAAAGCCATGACCGACTGGATTTCTCCTTATCCGACACTTTCGGAGGTGAACAAACGCGCTGCTTTCCGCTACTATGCATCAGCACCGGGTAACCCGTTTGTGCGTAAAGTGATTTCTTGGTTGGCCAAGCTCGGATAGGTCTCGCCTCGACTGAGGGAGCCGCGCCGTGCGCGGCTTCATGCCATTGGGACGACACTTGGACGCCAGAGCGACCAGCACCGTTGAGAAAGACACGCGCGGCCTCGCCAAGGTGGCCGCAAGCTTGCGTGCGGCATGGTCGCGGCTTGGCCTTCCTGCCAAGCTGCTCATGCTCACGGCGGTGTTCGTGCTCGTGGCTGAAATTCTCATCTTTTTGCCCAGCGTCGCGAGCTATCGCATATCGTGGCTGTCGGAACGTCTGACCGCCGCCCAGCTTGCCGCGCTGTCCTCGGAAGCCTTCCCTGGCGGCGAGGTGCCCTCTGCTTTGCGTGCCGATCTGCTGCGCACCGCGCAGGTCAAGGCGATTGCCTCGCGCCGCGACGGCGAGCGCCGGCTCATCCTTCCCGTTGAACCAGGCGTGCAGATCAGCGCGCACTATGATCTGCGGGGCGAACCCAAGTCCTACTGGCAAGGGCTTGGCATGAAGCTGACGCAGGTGAAAGACGCCATTGCCTTGCTGTTTTCCTCGGGTGACCGGCTCATCCGCGTCATCGGCCGCAACAGTGACGATCCCAACGACCTCATCGAGATCGTCATTCCGGAAGCACCGTTGCGCCAGTCGATGATCCAATATGGCCTGAACATCCTCGGTCTGTCGGTCGTCATCTCCGCCCTGACGGCCTCGCTGGTGTATTTTTCGCTCAACCGCTTGCTCGTGAAGCCGCTCAAGAATCTGACGCAGAACATGTTGCGCTTCTCGGCGGATCCGGAAGATCAAACCCGCATCCTCACGCCGTCCGGCCGCATGGACGAGATAGGCGTGGCCGAACGCGAGCTGTCGCAAATGCAAAAGGAGCTTTCGGGCCTCTTGGCTCAGAAGAACCGTTTGGCGCAGCTCGGTCTGGCGGTTTCCAAGATCAATCACGACCTGCGCAACATGCTGGCCAACGCGCAGCTCATTTCCGATCGTCTGGTCGACATTCCGGATCCGACGGTGCAGCGCTTCGTGCCCAAGCTGATTGCGTCGCTGGACCGCGCCATCAGCTTCTGCAACTCCTCGCTGCAGTTCGGACGTGCCGCCGAGGCGGCCCCCCGCCGCGAGCTGTTCCGCTTGAGGCGTCTCGTGGAGGAAGTGGCAGACAGTCAGGGCCTGCCGCGCGAAGGCGAAATCGCATTCGACGTTGCCATGGAGGAGGGGCTGCGCATCGACGCCGACCGGGAGCATCTGTTCCGCGTCATGAGCAATCTGGTGCGCAACGCCGTGCAGGCGCTCGAAACGTCCGAGACGCCCAACGGCCGCATTACGGTCAGTGCCCATCGCGAAGGGCGCAAAGTCATCGTCGATGTATCGGACAACGGTCCCGGCATTCCTCCCAAGGCACGCGAACATCTCTTCAAGGCGTTCCAGGCCTCCACCAAGAAGGGCGGGTCCGGGCTTGGGCTGGTGATTGCACAAGAACTGATCCAGGCCCATGGCGGCTCGCTGACGCTCGTTGAAAGCGGCAGGGGTGCGCTGTTTAGGATCGAAATGCCGGATCGCTCGGTGCATTCCTGATCGCTCAGTGAATTTCCTCGCAGCACCTTTCAAAGGCTGCCCGCATGCTGGCGGGCATTCGCGCCCTCACCTCAAAAACGAGATCCATCCGATGGAACATCGGTTGTCGAACCGCGTTTGGCTCGGCAATCCGTCGATGTATCGCGGACGCTTCACAGATGCATTCCCGCGCTTTTACCTCTGAAAGGAAATTTCTATGTCGATCAACAACCTCGACGATTTGTTTCTCCATACGCTGCAGGATGTCTATTTCGCGGAGAAGCACATCACAAAGGCACTCCCTAAGATGATCAAGAATGCGGACAGCGAAAAACTGCGCAAGCTGTTCGAAGCTCATCTGGAGGAGACCAAGGGCCAGATTGAGCGGTTGAACGAAGTCTTCGCCGCTCTGGGCGAGAAGGCCAAGGGCGAGAAGTGCCCGGCCATCGAGGGTATCACCAAGGAGGCCGACGAGGTGATGTCGCAGATCAAGGACAAGGATACGCGTGACGCCGCCATGATCGCGGCCGCGCAGGCGGTCGAGCACTACGAGATCACGCGCTATGGCACGCTCATTTCCTGGGCCAATCTTCTGGGCCATGAGGACGTTGCCAAGGTGCTTCAGAAGACGCTCGATGAAGAATACGGCGCCGACGACAAGCTCACCAAGATTGCCGAATCCAAGCTCAACAAGGAAGCAGCCTGAGGTCCGGTGGATGTGAGCGCGGGCCGGAGGGCGGCTTCCGGTCTGCGCCCGTTCTTGAACGGCGCTGCAGCCCCCAAACGGGCCGTTTTACGATGCGCGGATAAGCCATATTTCCGCGCGCGCAAGGGGCTTGCGCTTCGCAGCGTGAGCGATTAGAGAGTAGCGCTCTTGCCGCCCGGCGGTTCGCCGGGGCCCCGTTTGTTCCAAACCGGCGGCCAAGCGGACGAGAAATGCGCCCGTAGCTCAGCTGGATAGAGCATCAGACTACGAATCTGAGGGTCAGAGGTTCGAATCCTTTCGGGCGCGCCACCAATAACTAATTGAAATTACTTCATATTTTTTGTTTTCCGCACGCGGAAATTCATCGCAAATTCCGCGCGTTAGCCGCCTGCGCTTTTCGCATCCCACACGCGGGTCCGTCTCTCCGTCACTCCCGCCGGCTGATTGCCCATTTTATCTCCGCCGCCAATTTTCGGCCGGTCAGACTCGCATCGTTTTCGGGAGGCTTGCGGCGCCTATCGCGCCTCAAATCCGAGGACTGCGCGCTGGCGCTGCCAGTCGTGCGGCAAGTCTTTGCACACCGAGAGCAGACGCGCGGGAGTCAGTCCCACTGGTGGGCGACGTGTCGCCAGCGCACACACGATGTGCGGCGCGAGATACGTCAGGCGAATGAACGCTGTCAGATGGTCTCGTTTGACACAAAGCCGCCGCGCCATCGCGTCGATCGTTGCATCGCGTCCCGTCAGAAGCGCCTTACGCATTGCGTGCGCATCCCGCAGCAGAGCGATCATCTGCTTGCTGGGATTTTCCACGCCGCCACCGATGACCAATCGAATGCCTTGGCCCGCGCGGCGCAGCTTGGCTTCGACGCGCAGTTCGATCGTACTGGCTTCACCCTCCAATGGCAGTTTGCAATTGTCCAGCAGGCGAAATGCAACCGCCGCCCGTTTGATCGAAGCGACAACCCCTTCTTCGCTCACGACGACTTTCTCAACAAAAGCTTGGACAAGATCACGAATTTCGATCGACGACAAACCTGCCCAACCTTCGGCGAGACCCGTTGCCGTTAAACGGGTCGACCGAAGGTGGACGTCATCAAGGTCGAGGCTTGCCAAGGCCTCTTCAACCTCCTGCTCCGAGGCAAAGAACGCGCGGAGGCGATCGAGCACAATTTCTTCAAAGTCAGCCGCAGGAATGCGCCAGCCGTCGGTAGCTTTTCGCTCGGCGCTCTTAAGCGGTGGAGACACGTAATACCGATAGCGGCGGCCCTTTTTGACGGCGTGCATCGATCTCAGGCGGCGCCCGTCGCCGTCCACGATCAGCCCGGCAAGCAGGCTCGGCTCCTCGGCTGCCGCCCCAATCTTTTGTGCGTACAGACTGCCAGCAAGCTTGTCCTGGACGCGTTGCCAGAGGTCGGGATCGATGATCGCTTCATGTTGCCCTGGATAGACCTTGCCCTGATGCCCAATCTTGCCATGGTAGATCGGATTCCGCAGGAGGTTATAAAGCGCGCCGCTGGAAAGTCGGTTGCCGCCTGCACGCACGACTCCTTCACGGCGCTTGCTTACAATCCCGTGCTCGTCTAGCGCGTATTTCAGGAGCCGAATTGATCCAATCTCGGCGTACCGCCGGAAGATCATGCGAATCATATCTGCTTCCGCCTCGTTCACGATCAGCTTGCGATCTTTGACGTCGTAGCCGAGCGGGACGTTGCCGCCCATCCACATGCCTTTGGCTTTCGACGCCGCAATCTTGTCGCGGATGCGCTCTCCCGCGATCTCGCGCTCGAACTGCGCGAAAGAAAGCAACATATTGAGCGTCAACCGTCCCATAGACGTCGTCGTATTGAACTGTTGAGTGACCGAGACGAACGAGGCATCACTTGAGTCCAGAACGTCGACGATCTTGGCGAAATCCGCAAGCGAGCGCGTCAGGCGGTCGACCTTGTAGATGATGACAATCTGAATCTTGCCGGCCTTGATGTCGGCGAGCAGCCGCTTCAGCGCTGGCCGCTCCATGGTCCCCCCGGACAGACCGCCGTCGTCATACATGTCGCGAACGGCGATCCACCCGGCGTGCTTTTGGCTCATAATGTACGCCTCACACGCCTCTCGCTGGGCATCGAGCGAATTGAATTCCTTCTCGAGCCCTTCGTCGGTCGATTTGCGCGTGTAGATAGCGCAGTTCAGCCGCGTCATGCGAGGCGCCTTTCCAAGCGGTTGAGGCGAAACGTGATACGATCGAGCATCTTCGCAGTGAGCTTCAGTTGACGGCGACCATCTTGAACGCTGTTGATCCCTTGACCGACCGATGCAATTGCCGCAGCGTCTTCAAACAGGCCGGTGAGATCAGCGAACTCCTTGCGAACGGCATCCAGACTGACATCAGCCATCGCTGGCCTCTTTACTCGACTTCAGTCCGAAGAACCGAGGACCCGACCAATGGGCGCCGGTGATCTCGCGCGCGACGACCGAGAGCGACCGGTAGCGTTTACCGCGCCATTCGACGCCTTCGGTATGGACAAGAACCGTGTGCGTTTGTCCGTTCCATTCGCGAACCAGCTGCGTTCCCGGCGTGATGGTCACACGCAGCGATTTCCGGATTGTGTCCGGCGACCGCTCAATCGTTGCGCCGGAAATCCTGCGCAGCACAGACTTGGAGAGGCCGCCGAGTGCCCGCTCCTGAAGTTTGTAGGTGATGCCGCGAAGCATGAGGTCGCGGGACAGGCGCTTTGGCGGCTGCATCCCGTGCAGCCGCCGCCATTCACCGCGCAGTTCAAAGCTGGTCAGCGCTTCGAGCCGCGCAAGCTCGGCCGCCATGTCGAGTTTTGCCTTCGTCACGTCAGCTGCCCCGCTTGGCTTCAATGCGGTAGCGTCGCAGTTCGCCCGACGCTTTTGATGAGGCCAGTGCGAAGCCGAGCTTCTTTTTGACCGTGGCCGCGAGAAAGCCACGCACGCTATGCTGCTGCCAGCCGGTCGTATCCATCATTTCCGGAACGGTTGCGCCCTCGCGCCGGCTCAGCAGCGCCAGGATGCGATCGTGCTTGGTGACGCGCGCCGTGTGCAGGTCTTCACTGGAAGCGTTTTTGGCAAGCTTGGGCTTAGCCGAAGCCGACTTTCCGGTTCCTTTGGCTTTGGCCGCCTTGGCCAACGTCGAGGGTGTGGCGCGTTTCGTCTGAGTTGCAGCGCGGGCTTCAATTGTTGCCATAATGGTGGGCTCCGAGGGTTCGCTGGTCGCGCCGCTATCGGCGCTCCCACCACCCAAAGCCCCGCAAGTGGCGAGGCCGAGCCCTGAAGATCCAGCGCCCGTCCTTCTGGCGCCCTGTACACCACCAATGCGTCCTTTGCGGCAGAAGTCGAGTTCAATTTTCGCTGCAGAAGCGCGCGTTGGATATCCCAGTTAGCGGCGAGTCTTGCAGCTTTGTGCGGCGCGATGGAGCATGCTCTGAAACAGCGCGGCTCAGAACCCCACGAAACGCACTGGGGGAAACGCCTTGAACGGACTCGCGTTTTCGGAGCCTGTTTCACTGAGCGCCGTCCAGTGTCGCCGTGTTCCGCTGGAAACCGTGGTTTCCGCTACCCTGGGCTACCCAAGCTTCCGGGTGGGCTTGATCGGGTCACGGTAGGCAGATCTAATAACGACGAACGGGGTGCGAAAAAAGACATCGAAACGGCCGACATCTGATCAGGACCCCAAGAGGCGCTTCGCCTGGCACCTAGGCAACCGACATAGGGTGCACACTGCGTACTCCGGCTGCGAGTTATAGCGGCAGCTGAAGGACTCAAGGGGACGCAGGAGAGGTAATCTTGGTTACAGCTGTTCCATTTGGACATCTGTGGTTTGTCAATATGTGTCCGTTGTCGATAATGCTAGAGCCAAAGCCACCACCTGTGCATGCGCTATCGAAGCTTGCTGTCCACAGGCCGTAGTAGCGCTTCGGGTCGTAGTAAGTTTTTACTGTGTCCGTGCGAGCGTATTGCGCGGTCCTCGCGTCACACAATGGCGCGTTGGACTCGACGGGATCGCTGCCATCCACAATTACAGGGTCGTTCATAACGATTCTCCAACTTGTGCTTCGCCTCAATGCGCATAGAGGGCGAACCCCAAAATAGAGCGCATGATATTTCAGGCGAGACGCGAACACTTTGATGACAATTGCTCTTAGGACAGACAAGTGCTGTCAAGGTCGCTTTTTTCTTGAACGCTGTTTTGGTGGTCATGTCGGTCAACGCGATTGATCCGAAGTTTGACCGACATCAGAAACAATCCAAATATCCCGCTCAGTTCCAATCGGCTCCGGCCAGTTCCACTTTAGCCAGCCATCGAAAACGCCTGTAAACAGGCCTTCACCCGCGATAACGCGACACTATATCAGCGTTCCGAACCCCTCGGCTGTCCGAGCGATAGGCAAGGCGGAACGCATTGGAGATAATCGCGTGGCGAAGAAGATGTTCACGGAGGGTCATTTCGAGGAACTTGCGTTTGCTGTGTAGGTTTAGAAACCGGCCCTTCGGCCACGCAGTTCCAGACCCCATTCTGGGGAGGCCCACTGCGGCACATGTGAGCCTAGCCGGGCAAACAGCTCGCCAACTCGTCGAGAGACACAAACAGCACTCCAAATTCTCTTGAGAGCCAATCGCGATTCTCGCGATTGAACACGGAAGGCCGTTGCTTACGGCCGGCACGATCCTCTGTGCAGATACATGTAAAACCGTGAGCGACATGGCTCGCCACCAAATCGCCATCGCACCATTCACTCACAGCGGCCCCAACCTCCCTGCGCTCGCTATCATTAAGATATCTACGATCCGTCAATAGCTCGCACCAGTTCGCATGATGATTGGCTCGCGTGCGCGCACGCGAGCCAATCCTTTGTGCGATAGCAAAGCCCGCACCCCGCGCTTCAATCTTTTCAGCGACATGCCCAAATCGTTCTGCGTAGCCCAGGAAGGCACGGAAATCGTTGCCGCAATCTAGATAGTTGCTGGGAGACAGGAGTTCGCGAGGTCGGACCATCCCAAATCGTGGAATGTTCATAAAGCGGAAACCGAGCGCCCTTGCAGCGTGAAATCGCTCTTGGCTTTGGGGCGAGAGACCGGGATGCTGCGAATGATCCGGACCCGCGCAAATAGAGACGTGAGTTGCATTCCCATAGGTCCGTTCTTCAACCGTCTCAAGTTCGGTTCTCCGGCTAGCAAGGAAGGTGGCGCGATCTGCGCGCGGGATCTCCTCCAACGCAAATATCCCTTCCGAGGCTATAGGCTGGATCGCGCCGTTCAACACCGCAGCGTGCACACGCTCCAAAGAGCGTCGACATAAATGACGCAGATGGCGGTCAGGCTGGACCACCGGTCGGAATGTCTGACTATCGAAAGTAACAAACATCGGTGGCTTGCGCTTCGATTCGATTTCAATTCTCAATCGAGAGAACAGTGTGTTCCCTGGTCGGTGCACTTTAGCGCCTTGCCAATGTTGTATGAATAGGCTCCGCGAGCCCTAGGCATTTGCGTTGTTGCTGCCAGTCCACCGGCAGGTCTTTCGAGGAACGCAATAGTCGCGTTGGCGACAGCTCAATCGGGTGACGCCCTGAGATCAAGTCGTCCACGATCGACGGCGCCAGATAGGACAGGCGAACCAACCCCGTCAGCCGCACCTGGCACTTTCCAAGCCGCCTCGCAATCGCTGTGAGGCTCTCATTGCCTTCCGAAAGTACGAGGGTCCGCGCAGCGAAAGCCTCCCGAATCAGCTTGAGGCACTGGGGATCAGGCTTCTGAGCGATCTGCTCACCGACAATGATCCGCTTGCCCTTCCAGGCACTCCGCAGATGCGCAGCGACAAACAGCGCAAATGTCTCATCGGATGCTTCACTGGGCACCCTGAGGTTGGCACCAAGACGTCGCGCAAGACCAAGTATAGAAAAAGTGATCTCTATCTCACGAGGTTGCACAGCAACGTGACGGACCACTTCCCGCACGAACGCTCTGATTTCGTCAGGCGAGAGCGAGGTCCATGCTTCCATCAATGAAGTGGACGTTTTGAGAACATCCTCAAGCTGCCTGACACTCAGCCGGAGAGACGCCAGCCTCCGAACGAGCTCTGTGGGGGTTGTCAGAAGGCGGCGGGCCCGGTCAAGCACCAATCCTTCGACCTCCACGGCAGGTACGCGGATCGGATTATCGCCAGGTGATCCGCGATCCAGCAGCAGCGCTGAGATGTAATAGCGATAGCGCTTGCCACGCTTGTTTGCATGGGTCGGCGTCATGCGATTGCCGTCGCTGTCAAAGATCAACCCCGAGAGTAGGCTTGGTGCTTCGGCGTCGACGGCAATTGCGCGCTCTCTCCGGTTCGAAGCGAGCTTGGCTTGAACCCGGTCCCACAGCTCGGCGTCAATGATCGCCTCGTGCTGGCCATCATAGATGTTCCCCTTATGCGCTATCTGGCCGCGATACAGCCGATTCTGCAGGATGAGGTACAGGATCCCGCGCGAGAATGGTCTACCATTGGTTGAGCGTCTACCAGTGCCCTCGCGGCGCTTGCTGCGATAGCCTTGTGTCTCGAGTTCCGCCTGCAGCAAGCTCACCGAGCCCAGTTCGGAGTATCGTGAAAAGATTTTCCGAACCAGCTTGGTGTCGGTCTCGTTGATGACCAGCTTGCGATCCTTGACGTCGTACCCGAGCGGAACAGTGCCGCCCATCCACATCCCCTTCGCCTTCGACGCCGCAATCTTGTCGCGTATCCGCTCGCCCGCGATCTCGCGCTCGAATTGCGCGAACGAGAGCAGCATGTTGAGCGTCAGCCGTCCCATGGACGTCTTCGTGTTGAACTGCTGCGTCACCGAGACGAAGGAGGCGCCGTGCGCGTCAAGCACGTCGACGATCTTGGCGAAGTCGGCCAGCGAACGCGTCAGACGATCAACCTTGTAGACGACCACGATTTGCACCTTGCCTGCCTTAATATCAGCGAGCAGTCGCTTGAGCGCGGGACGCTCCATCGTACCGCCGGAGAGGCCGCCGTCGTCGTACATGTCGTGAACAGCGATCCAGCCGGCGTGCTTCTGGATCGTGATGTACGCTTCGCAGGCCTCCCGCTGAGCATCGAGCGAATTGAATTCCTTCTCGAGACCCTCGTCAGTCGACTTGCGCGTGTAAATGGCGCAGGCGATACGCGTCATCCGAGGCTCTGACGCAATCGATGCAGCTGCCTGAGACAAGCTTCCAACATAGCGATCAGACAGTCACACGAGCGTCAGGTCGCTGTTAGGTCCGAAATGGCCTACCCCTCCGCCGCCGCAACTGCTGCATCCTCCAATGCGCCTGTTGCCTTGCCGGCTCAAGAGCTGAAGAAGCTGCGCGTGTTTGGTAGGAGATGCTTGGCCGGATTCCTGCTCCAGCAGCACTTCTTGTTTGCGATCCTTGGTCAAGCTCGCGGCGCGGGCGCCGTTAGATCTTGCGCGTGGCGATGCGGCCGATCGTTCAGATTTGGTGTATTTGTCGATTGTCTTGGTGGTCATGGCTAGAGGTCCGTGGTTCTCGGAGTGACCATCGTTGGCGCTCCCACTACCCAAAGCCCCGCATTCCGCGAGGCGCGCCCTAAGTTTTCGAGCGCCCGATGCCTGCGACCACCGACACGGACACTAATGCGTGATTGCGCAACGAAGTCCAGTCGGTTCTGGATAACAATGTCGAAGAGCGTTTCCACCGCGTTATCGGGACCGTTTCCTCGACGAAGAATCCCGTGCTTGTGTAAAATTTTCACATGGTTATTCCCACAAGCAGACATCGCACCGCGTGCCATCCTGCGCGCGGATCTTATGGTAGATGACGTCAGCATCCAGGTGAGCAGCTGTTATCACGCGGCAGAATCGATTTAAACATCCTAAAGATTATCTTTGAGAGGACTTTGTATTCCGAGGGCATGATGGCTGACGATACATTGCTGGAATGGACAGACAAGCAGGTCGATTGGGTGCGCGACGCTCTACGCAGACATGCAGTTTCGCCATCACATATTCTTTCGGAAGGAGATAAAGCGGCAATATTTGATCGCGTTCGTCATGCTGCGGACATCGCGATCGATCCGGAGCCGACATGCACACCCCTGGCAGCCGAGCACGTTAAATCCGCCGCCCCGCAGGCGCGCACTCTCTTCTGCTCGTTGGGGCCCGTGTCAAATCTAGGACAGCTGGCTGCCGATCAAAAGTTGAGCTTCGCAACCAACGGCATCACTCTTATCTATGGTGATAACGGCTGTGGCAAGAGTGGGTATTGCCGTGTTGCCAAGAAGGTGTGTCGCAGCCCGACCTCCGATCCGTTGCTTGGGAATATTTTTACGGACGGCGCGAAGCCGCCCGCCGAGGCCTTATTGCGATTCTTGCCGGACGGCGCGACAGAAATTGTCGAGCTTCTTTGGAAGGATGGAGCCGGCGTCCCCGAGCAACTGGCCAACATATCCGTCTTCGATAGCAAAAACGCTCGCCTATACATCGACGAAAAGAATCGCTTTGGGTTCCTTCCCGCAGAGATAGCCATTTTAGAGCGGCATGCTGCTCACCGCCGCGAAATGGACAAGCAATTTGACGATGAGCTGAAGCCGCTCAGCATCAGGCTGAAGGTGGCGCTTCCGTCAGGGTTTACACCCTCTGGAAAAATTGCGGTCGAGATCGCCAAGTTCGCAAGCAAGTCTATCACCGACTTGCCAAAGGAAGACGAACTTACCGCCCTCGGCGCGTTTTCAGATGAGGACGAGGCTGAGATGCAGGGCCTCGAGCGTAAGCTTACAACCGATCCACTAGAGGCCGCTTCCCGGCGCGCGCGTTCGTCTTCGCAACTAGCCGTCTATGGCCAAGCACTCAAGGCAATCGATCAAGGTATTGCTCCCGCCAAAGCCGACGCGTTTATCGAGGCTGTCAAAAATGCAAAGGCGGCCAAGGACGCGGCTTCGGTGGCAGCCGCCAGCGCCTTCAGTAACGAACCCCTCGAGGGCGTTGGCACCGAAGCGTGGATGGCAATGTATGAGTACGCGAAGAAGTATGTCGCATCCCTCGGGCACGAGGACCTTCCGTCGGAAGTCGGCCAGTCCTGCGCGCTTTGTCAGCAGCCGTTGACGTCGGATGGTAGCGAGCGCCTAAAGCGTTTCAATGCGTTCGTGAGTGGTGAGGCTGCAAAAGCGGTTCGCGTTGCGGAGAATACTCTGGCCGTGGCATCACTGGACATAGAAAGGATGGACGTACCGGCAACGACGCAGATCGAAAGGGATCTGGCGGAGTACACATCAACAAGCGATGCAGCAGCGGCAACGACGGCGTCGATCATAGCGTTTTGTGACCGGGCCGCTAAGCGAAAGATCGCCCTTCTTGGGCAGGTCACGGACCAATCCCAATTTATTCCCGAACTTCTCCCGTCGCTTGCAGCCAATGTCCTACGGGATGCCGATACTCTCGCCGCCGAGGCGGCTTTATTGAAAGACCAAGCGACGCAGGACCAGACTCGTTCAGCGGAGGTTGCACGGCTGGATGCTTTAAAAGACGCGAAGAGGCTGAATGAAAACTTGCCGACCTTCGTCACCCGGTTGAGCGACCTGCATGACAAAGTCAAGCTGGAAGAATGCAAGAGGCTTGTTGCGACTGGGCCGCTGTCGACACGCATAACGGCGGTCCGCAGAACCTCTGTGGCGGGTGGTCTTCAGAAGAGAATCAATGCGGAGATCACCAACCTAGATCTTGGATACATTCCGTTCGCCGTCTCCGACCAGAGCGAAAATGGGCAGAGCTACTTTGAGATCGGCCTCGCCGCTCCGGTCACTGCCGAAAACGCTGACATCCTCAGTGAGGGCGAACAACGCGCATTGGCGTTGGCATGTTTCCTCGGCGAAATTGGCGATGATAATTCTAAGAGCGGCATCATTGTCGACGACCCGGTCTCCTCACTTGATCATCTTCGGATACGCAAAGTCGCCGAGCGGTTGGTCGCCGAAGCGGGCAAAGGGCGGCAAATCATTATCTTTACGCACAATCTATTATTCTACAACGAGGTAGCCGATGCCGCCGCGCGGGCGCCAACTCCTGTGCCAGTTGCCAAGCGCTACGTCACAAAGTCATTAAAAGATGGGGTCGGCCTCATCTCTGAGAAAGACGAACCTTGGACGGCGCAGAAGGTCACTGAAAGAATCGCGAGATTGCGCAGCCGGCAAGCCGAACTTTCCAAGCTTACAGATTTCGATACGGACGATTATCGGCGTGCGGCGAAAGATTTTTATACGGATCTCAGGGAAACGTGGGAAAGGTTAGTGGAAGAGGTATTGCTCTACGGCACGGTCGAGCGTTTCAATTCCGACGTCAAGACCATGCGGCTCAAGGGAGTGATCGTCGCAGACGAAGACTACCGCAAGGTCTTCTGGGCAATGAAGCGCGTGTCGGAGAGATCCGGCCATGACATGGCCGCTGGGAAAAATACTCCGATCCCGACGCCAGATGAGATGAAGAAGGATATTGAGGAACTAGATACATATCGAGGTGATATAAAAAGTCGGTCTAAGAACGCCGAGAAGGTGAGGGAAACAATGGAGAAGCCGCCTAAGGCGATGATTATGTAATCATGGATCCCGATGGGCTCTGCGAAGATCCGCTGATGATAGCCGCAGCCCTTTATGGCGATACGAAGCGAAGCCCTTTTTAAGGAAGAACCTCGCGACCGCCTCAATGGCTGGAGCTGCTCCGAGATAACCGGACGTAGCCGAGTGTCTTTGACAAGCCAATTTATAAGGGCACGCCGATTTCTACTAATGGCATGGTCCCGCCGCGCTCAGTACCCTAGATTGGGCTGATCGGGTCGGGGAGGGCTATCGAGCTTGAAGGAGCTGGACGATACCATCCCATGAGAAGTCGACTGCCAGCGTGACCGCAATCGCAATTGGTATCGGCAAAAAACACGTTCCACCTGATCGGGCAAGATCGACGGGGCAAGGTCATCATGCGCGCACGGTGGAGCGACTTGTCAGTGTCCCGCGGTGCTTGATCGGCATGGAGGCTGGCGCAGGTGCGCATCGCATTGCGCGACGTCTTATCGAACTTTTGGGCACGACGCTCGTCTCATCCATGCCCAGTACGTTAAGCCGTTCCTAAAGGACACAAGAACGACTACCGTGGTGCGGAAGCGATCATCGAAGCCGTGCAACGACTCACGATGAGCTTCGTTGCCGTGAAAACTTTAGTGCAATGCGATCTGCAGGCATTGCATCGTGTACGCTCGCGCTACGTTCGCCTCCGGATCGACGTCCTCAACCCGATCCGCGGCCTGCTCCTGGAACGCGGAATCGTGATGGCGCAACGGACCGCACCCTTGCGCAAAGCTCTCCGGACGATCCTTGCGGATCGACCTCCGCGCATCTTAGGCCCAGACAGCTTCTCTGGCATCGAGCGCAACTTTGATGTCGGACGCGGCCGAGCAGACATTGCCCGGCGAGGTGAAGTGCGTGCCGTTGTCGGTGAGCACGGTGTGGATCTTGTAGGGCACGGCCGTGATCAGATGCCGAGGAAGTTTTCGGCAACTCAGCGGGTCGCTTTCTCGTACGCTCGACGAAGGCGAACTTGGAGGCGCGATCAAGCGACGAACAGGCGGAGCCGGGCGGCTGGTCGCTTCGGGCTCGATACCGAACCCTGCGCCGCCAAATCCATCATGTCGACGAAGGCGTCCATTTGCACGCGCCGGATTGTCCCCGCCAACGTAATCGTCGATGCACACTGGCAATAGAGCACCGCGTCGATACATCGTCGACCTCGACCGCCCAATCTATTGGCACACTTGTAGCTTGTTTCATCGTGGCCCAACGGCGGTTCCCACAAGCAGCAAGAAGCCGCGCCCAGTGGCTATGCTGCACCAAGTTTAGACAAAAGAGCCGCAAGAACGCTTGACGTTTGCTCATATAATGATACGAGTGACCCACTATGCGATACACGAATCGTCGATTATGCCTAAATCGTATTGGGAGAATGTAATGCCTTCAGCAATCCCGACGTCGGACGTCGACCTATACAGCGATGCATCGCTCTACGATCCGTATCCCATCTACCGCGAGCTTCGAGATGCCGGTCCGCTCGTGTATCTCAACAAGCTAGGGATGTACGTCGTGGCTCGCTACAACGAAGTGCGCGAAGCTTTAAATACGCCGAAGGTGTTCTCTTCCGCTCACGGTGTGATGATGAACCAGCCGATGAACGATACGCTGCGCGGTATCGTTCTATGTACGGACGGTGATGAGCACGACCAAATGCGCCGCGTTCTCATAAAACCGGTGACGCCTGGCGCACTTCGGCCTCTACGCGAGCAGATCATCGATGAGGCTGAACGGTTGGCTGACCGCCTCGTGGCGCAAAAAACTTTCGACGCTGCTACTGAACTCGCCCAGTATCTGCCCCTTACAATCGTTTCCAATCTGGTCGGTCTTCCTGAAGAAGGTCGCGAAAAGATGTTGGAGTGGGCGGCAGCAAACTTCAACTGCTTTGGACCGATGAATCGCCGAACCGAAGAGTCGTTCGATACGCTCAAGGAAATGGTCCATTACGCGCTGACGCAGTCCGTCCGCGGCAAGGTGAAGCCCGGTAGCTGGGCAGAGATGCTACACGATGCCGGTGATCGCGGCGAGATCCCGATGGAAAAGTGCAGCCTCATGGCGCTCGACTACATGGGGCCGAGTCTGGACACGACGATCTTTGCCATTGGCAGCGCCATCAAACTGTTCGCAGAGAACCCAGATCAGTGGGACGCTGTCTGCCAGGATCCATCCATGGTCCCGAACGCGACCAACGAGGTGGTTCGCATCGAGTCGCCCATACAGGGTTTTTCGCGCTTTGCTATCGATGACTACGTCTTCGACGGTGCTGTCATACCCAAAGAGTCACGAGTGATCGTTCTCTATGGCTCAGCTAATCGCGACGAGCGCAAATGGGGCAATCCAGAAGTATTCGATGTTAAGCGGCCCGCGGCGGATCATTTGGGATTCGGGTCTGGTGAGCATTCCTGTGTCGGGATGAATCTGGCGCGCCTGGAAATCCATGCGGTCCTCACCGCGCTGGCCAAGCGAGTCAAGCGCTTTGAGCTTCGCGAGGCAAAACGCGTCCAAAACAACGTTTTACGCGGTCTGGAGAAGTGCGTCGTTAGTGTTCATTAGGCATCCGTGAGGCGCGCTCCTGCGGCCTTGCACATATGAAGCATCAATCATTCAGGGGAATTCGGGAGGGGTGGATCATGAGAGTTGGAAAGCTAGTCTCACTCGCAGCACTAGCATCTGTTGCTTTGGCCACGGGGGCGATGGCGACGGAAGGTGGCGGGCAGATGCACCCCGTCGGCGTCAACACAGTCGTGCCGGGCATCGCACCAGGACCAGATCAATTCTGGTGGCAGAACTACACCGTCTATTACACAGCGGATCGGTTCAATGACTCCCGTGGGAACTCGGCCGTTCCTGGCTTCGGTATCGACGTGGCCGTGGATGCTCTACGCTTCTTCAAGGGGTGGGATGTGAAGATAGGGCCGTTCGGTCTCGCATCGGCGATCGTGACGCCATTTCTGTACCTCGACGTTAAGACGCCTGCGGGAGAGACGGAGGAGTTCGATATCGCCGATATCACTCTGCAACCGCTGTATCTGACCTACAGCAATAGCTCGAAAACGTTCTTCTCCTACTTCGGCGTCGACTTCTTCGTCCCAACGCATACGGCGGTGTCAAGAGAGTATTACGCAGCGGTCCCCACAATTACCTCTACCTGGTTTCCGACGAAGGGCGTCGATCTCAATCTGACTGCGGCGGTCGAATTGTCGCTCAGCGAAAATGAATCGACGAACTACAGATCGGGCGATCTGCTGATGATCGACTATTCGGGTCACGTGAAGCCATTTCAATCTCTGCCAAATGTCTCCATCGGCCTCAACGGCTACTATCTGAAGCAGTTGAATGGCGACGAGGTGAACGGTGTTGATATTGGCTTTGAGGGTGAAGCTTTCGCCATCGGGCCTGAGATCATCGTCGAGACTGGGCCGGCTCAAGGCGTCGTTTTCAAGTGGCAGCATGAAGTTTTCGCCGAGAATAGGCCGGAGGGCGAAAAATTCTGGGTCCAGTTTCAAATTCCATTCAACCGGGATCCAGCACCGACCACAAGTCTGAAGTAGCTAACGCGAGCACGAAGAAGACGTTGTGTACAGGAGTGAACGATGATCGGTGCGCAATCGATCAGGCGCTTTCTTAGAAGAGCAGAGCGAGGTGCCGGATTACGTCGAGGCTCATCGCCAAACGGTTGCTTGAGGAGTGAACCTCGTTTTTCGGTCAGTCCCATCAAGGGACCGGTTATCACTGAGCACGACGTTCCGGTTACCGCTCGGGATAGCGTGACGTTACACACGAATGTCTGTAGATCGAGCGTCCCCGATCGCTACCCAGCTCTTGTTGCCCTTGCTCTGTTTGGCAAGGACAACTTCGATCTGTTCACATTCACCTACGCAATAGCAAGTGTGAACCTGGGGGAGGTCGGCGTCAGTAACCGGATAGTGCTGGAGCCCCCCAATTCCGCCGTCCGGTGTGTCCAAGGCTACGCCGTCGTCCACGCCGACGTACGTGGCCAGGGCAATTCTGGCGTGAGAACCGGGTCATTTGATGGGAAATTTTCCGAAGACTGCTTCGATCTCATCGAATGGTCCGGTCTCAGGCCTGTAGCAATGGGCGAGTTGGACTTAACAGTGCTTCATACCTGGGCGTATCGATGCTGGCCGTTGCATCACTGCGCTCCTCCGCATCTCAAACCCGTAGTGTGGAGATGTTGGTGCACTCCCTCTCGCAGGTTCTACTACGGCAGCATCCCAGAAACAGCATTTGCGCAGTGGTTATGGGATCGATGGATAATTACGGCGCATATCCCGAAATCTCCGTCATCAGATCCTGACTTTCCGAGCACAGCCCTTTCGCACCCGTTTCGGGAGACATACTGGACCGGAGAGACTCTATGCACAGGATACCCTGATCAGACGTTCCAGGTATTTGCTCCGGGCCAGTTACAACTCCCTCAAGGCCGTCGCGATTCAAAAGAAATTTCTCGACTACTGCCTCAAGGGGCAGGGCGAAGGGATCAATGCCCAGCCGACTGGGCCCAATCGCAACTCTGGCGCAGACGTTGGGTGGTGCGTTCAGTGTTGCAACATAAGCCCGCGAAGTGGGCTTCAACACCCATGGAGGAACGTTCATGCGAGATTTCACGAAGCCACGCATTCTCAAACCCACACGGCGTGATGTTTTGAAGCTGACAGCTCAGGGTATTGCAGCTTCAGCGCTGAGTGGCATTGCCGCGCCCGCTGTTTGGGGGGCTAGCAAACTCAAAATTGGTTTCATAACACCGCAAACCGGTCCTCTGGCGGCTTTCGGTGCAGCAGATCAGTTTGTGCTGGCTGGCATTCGGAAAGCCCTGAAGGACGGTTTGAAGAGCGGTGGCCGGATGTACGAAGTTGAGATTCTCGTACGTGATTCCCAATCGAATCCCAGCCGCGTCGCGGAGGTGGCGTCGAGCCTCATTTTAAAGGACGGCGTCAATATCATGACGGCAACGTCAACCGGTGACACAGTCAACCCAACGGCTGACCAGTGCGAGCTCAACCAAGTTCCTTGTGTCACGGCCAACGCGCCATGGGAGGTCACCTACTTTCCGCGCGGTGGTACGCCCGACAAGGGTTTCGAGTGGACCTATCATTTTTTCTGGGGGCTCAACGATCTCCTCAACGTCTTTACGGACATGTGGAGTAGTGCAGACACGAACAAGAAGGTCGGCGCGTTGTTCGCAAATGATGTCGAAGGCAATGCCCTGGCAGATCCTAAGACCGGGTTTGCCACGCCGATAAAGGCGAAGGGCTACGATTACACCATGCCTGGCCTGTTCTCGCCGTTGACGAACGATTTCACCGCCGCAATTTCCGCATTCCGGAATGCCGGCACCCAGATTTTGACTGGGGCAGTCACTCCGCCTGATTTTACAACATTCTGGGGTCAAGCAGCTCAGCAAGGGCTTCGCTCGCAGTTAAAATTTGCGACCATCGCTAAGGCGATGTTGTTTCCCGCTGCGGTGGAAGCGCTTGGAGAGCATGGCGCCGGGATCACAACAGAAATCTGGTGGTCGCCATCGCATCCGTACAGGTCCGGCCTCACCGGTCAATCCTCCGCCGACTTTGCTGCCGCATACACCAACGAGACTGGCAAGCAGTGGACGCAGCCTTCAGGATTTCAACACGCTGTCCTCGAGGTCGCGATCGACGTGCTTAAGCGCAGCGGTGCGCCTGCGGATCCAGAGGCGGTCCGCAAGGCTATTACAGAAACGAACTACAGCTCGCTCGTGGGCCAGATCTCCTGGAAGTTCGGGGACGCGCGCAATCCGGTCAAGAATGTCTGCACGACACCGCTCGTCGGCGGCCAATGGAAAAAGGGAAGGCAGTTCCCTTACGAACTCGCGATTGTCAACAATCAGCACGCGCCGGATGTTCCAGTCGGTGATGAGCTCACGCTGTTGAGCTAAGACCGCACGAACGCCAAAAAAATACGGGGGTTGGTCGGTCTGTGTGGCGTCGACATACGCACGTACGCCCCGTGCTGTGAAGATCAGCCGGCCAGGCACCAGCCCCCGTACCTTATGATCGCAAAGGACACCGATCAATGGCTAGAGTCACTTATTTCACTCCGGATGGCGTCAGCAAAGTTGTCGATCTCCGAGGTGGTCAGAGTATCATGGAAGGAGCTGTACAGCACGGCATTCAAGGGATCCTTGCCGAATGCGGTGGCTCCTGCATGTGCGCGACGTGTCATGTTTATATCATCGGAGGCCCTGTCGAGCGCCTCGCTGACATGCAATCAGGCGAGGATGCAATGCTTAATGAGAGCGCAGCAGAGCGAAAACCCAATAGTCGCCTGAGCTGTCAGATAAAGATGAGCGATGATCTGGACGGGCTGGTGGTCCAAGTTGCGGAGAACGCAGAATGAGCCAAAAAGTCGTCATTGTCGGCGGCGGGCAGGCCGGTTTGCAGACTGCGGCGACCCTGCGGAACAAGGGTTTCGACGGCACAATATCGTTGATAGCCGAGGAGTCGCATCTCCCCTATATGCGCCCGCCCTTGTCAAAAGGCTTTCTGAGGGGCGGCTGCGACGAGGCGGCGCTCCGTTTTCGCCAAGAAGACTATTTCACGTCCCATCGCATCGATTTGCACTTGGGCACGAAGGCTGTCGCGATTGACCGGTCAAACCGAGCGATCTGCCTCTATGGGGGTGAAAGAATCGTGTTTGATAAGCTTGTCCTTGCGACCGGTGCGCGTGTTCGCATGCTGCCGCTAGACGGAGCGCATCTGCGCAACGTTGCCCACTTCAGGACGCTCGATGATGCGCGCCAGATTGCGCAGTCGCTGCCCTCAGCGACCAATATCGCCGTCATCGGCGGTGGGTTCATAGGATTAGAAGTCGCCGCTGCGGCAGCCCAAGTTGGTCGGTCCGTCACCATTATAGAGATGGCTGACAGGCTCATGGCGCGCGCCGTGTCGCCGTTGATTTCAGCGCACTTTCTTGCCCTCCACGAGGAGCATGGAGTTGATGTCCGTCTCAACGCACGGCTGGATGCGTTGATTCATGACGGTTGCGAAGCGCGCGGTGTCCGGCTCGCCGACGGCAGAGAGATTTCGGCGGAACTCGTTGTTGTCGGGATTGGTGTCATTCCGAACTCCGAACTTGCTGGCGCGGCGGGTTTGACGGTGGCGGACGGCATTGTCGTTGACGAGCATCTGCAGACTCTCGATCCGGACGTATTCGCCATCGGCGATTGTGCGCGTTTTCCAGCCCATTACGCCGAGGCGCCAATCCGGCTCGAGTCGGTGCAAAATGCAGTCGATCAGGCCAAGACTGTTGCAGCGAACATCATGACCACACCGACCGCGTTCAAGGCCGTTCCCTGGTTCTGGACGGAGCAGTTCAGCGCCAAGCTGCAAATGGCCGGGCTGTGTGGAGGTTACGACAATTGTCTGTACCGCGGCGAGACGAAGACGGGCACGTTCTCGATCGAATACTATCGTGCTGGCAGGCTCATTGCCGTCGATTCGATCAACGATCCGGCAGGCCACTTAGCTGCCCGTAAGCAGCTGGCGATCCCTCCCCCGATTTGAGGTCTCGGAATCTGCGGCATTGTACACGTTATCGCAAGCTCTTTACCACAATGCGGTGCAAATGTATTACGCTCCTCTTATCGTTGGGTCGCTGGTACAGTGGGCGAACGGGTAGGGCGGTGCATGTCTGTAGCCTTACTTGGAGCCGGCACTGTGTTTGGGGCGTGCAATATGGGATTGCGCGAGCCACCAGTGATCCGTTTACAAGGGTGATCGATGACGAGGCACGCCGACGTGGAGAAGCTCGCCAGCAGGGGAGATCGGAAGACAAAGCCGAGAGATGATGATTCAACATCGCGATCGCTTAATGGCATCCAGGTCATTGCCCGCGCAGCTGCAATCCTGCGAGCCCTCAAGCATGAGCGCGCCGGGCTGAGCCTCGCGCAAATCGCCGAGCGGGTGAACCTGCCGCGCTCGACCGTGCAGCGTATCGTGACCGCGTTGGTCGCAGAGCGGCTTATTTTACCAGCCAGTCCCGACGGTGGTTTCCGTCTTGGACCGGAAATACAATCGCTCGCCAGCTCGGGCACGATGGACATCTCCGACCTCTTGCGCCCCGTACTAGTTGCGCTTTCGGAGAAAACGGGTGAGACAGTCGATCTCGCCGTGTTACGTGGCAATCGTATGGTGTTCGTTGAACAGATTCCGGGACGCCAGCGACTTCGCGCCGTATCGGCCGTAGGCGAAAGCTTTCCCCTGACGACGACGGCAAACGGCAAAGCTTGTCTTTCGGTATTGGAGCCCGCGACGGCTCTCCGCCTCATGCAGAAAGAGCTCGGCAATTCGCGTTCTGGAGCATCAAGTTCGCGGGCCGAGGCATTGGGCAAGGAAATTTCTGCGATACGGCGCAGTGGGCTAGCGTTTGATTTGGGTGAGCATACCGACGGCATCAGTGCGGCCGGAATCGCCTTTGAGGACACCAATGGAAATTTCTATGCCATCTCTGTTCCTGCACCATCCCACCGCTTTGCATCTGAAAAACAGAGGATCGCCGAGGCGCTACTTGCGATTAGGCGTGATGTGGTTCGTCTTGTTGGGAGATAATGGTCTCACGTACCGAGCGTCATCTGCAGATTGCGAATAGTCTGCTTGAGCGACGACACAATCGATTGGTGTGAGCTCTCGAAACGTTGAGCGGGCAGCGAGACAGTAATCGCATAGATAGCGCCCTTCGGGTCAGGAAATGCCGCGCTCACCCAGGCGATTCCGGATGTGCAATGTTCCACATCGATAACCACGCCATTTTCGCGAACTTGGTCGATTTCCCTTAGAAGCGCTGCGGTTCTGGATCGGTCGCTCATATCGGTTCCGGCCTCTATGAGCGTGAGTGCCTTTTCCGGTGTCATGCTAGCCAAGCAGGCTTTTCCGCTTGCGCTTGAAGCAAGAGGAAGCTCCGCTCCGACCAATGCAACGGTGCTTAGACGGTGAGTTCCGGGAAACTGTTCGATGACAAGGAGTTGGTTCGCCGCGAGCCTAGCGAGCTCTATAGTCTCTCCCGTTTGAACGGCCAGTGACTGCAAGAAGGGACTGACAATTTCTTCGGTAGGTATGTGGGCTGCCCTCGCGAGAGCGTGCATTTCGGGTCCGAGAACATACCTCCCCCTTCTACCAGCATTCGCGACCAGTCCCTCAACCTGAAGCGCCGTGAGGATGCGCTGAATGGTTGAGCGCGGCAAGCCGACACGCAAGGTAATCTCACCTATGTTGAGACCGCGACAGCGCTCAGATCCGTCGCACTTTAATGCGCGAAGAATCTGCGTTGCCCTCGCGAGGACCTGAATACTGTGCCCGCAGACCTGCTCGGTTTCGTCTTCCGACGCTTCGTCGATGGGGACCAGCACCCGGTGAGATTGATCGGAAGTTTTTCTTGATCGGCCACTAACTGGTTTCCCCTTAGGCCTTTTCATAATCCTCTCCCGACGAAATCCTTCTTGACCACATAGCGATGCATGTGTACCGTATTATGGGTCAGTGAGCAAGGTTGCATGACTTCACACACAAAGTAACGCCCAGCGGGTTTCACTCGCTATTAGTTCTGGGAGGATTACGTGCCCGTCAAAATTCGCGGCATCGAGTTCGAGGACAATCTCGACAACTCGATGGGACTCAATTTCTACAATCTGTCGCATCCGTTCGGATATCAGACGCCGAACTGGCCATACTTCGAGGATGTGAAGATTGAGCGCATTCACTACATGGCAAAGTCGGGCGTTCTTTCGCAACGCATTACGACGACCATGCACAATACGACGCATATCGATGCTCCTGCACACGTCGTCGCCGGAACACCCTTCATCAATGAAATGCCCCTTCCTCACTTCTTTGGCACGGGCATCGTCGTCGCTCTTCCTAAGAAAAAATGGGAGCAGATCACTTACGACGACCTGGAGCGCGCAGCCGGCAAGGTCGTGCGCTCTGGTGACGTCGTCATTGTCAATACGGGATGGCACAAGAAGTACGAGGACAACGAGGAGTATTTTTCTCATGCCCCAGGCTTCGTTCCATCAGCCGCCGACTGGCTCGTCGAAAAGAAGGTGAAGGTGGTAGGGCACGACACCCAGGCCAATGATCACCCCCTCGCAACCGCGATCGGTCCGCAACGTAATGGGCCGCTGCTTCCACATCTTGCGGACGAGTACAAGGAGTGGTCTGGCGGCAGGGATTGGAAGGACGATTTTCCCGAGTGGGAGCCCGTACATCGCAAGCTGTTCGCCAATGGGATCATGGGCATTGAGAATATCGGTGGCGATCTTGATGCTGTCACCGGCAAGCGCGTCACGTTCGCATTCTTCCCCTGGAACTGGGAGCGAGGAGACGGCTGCATCATTCGGCTCGTGGCCATCACGGACCCCGGTCAGGCCTATCGCATCGAGAAGGGGGAGAACCTTGAATGAGGGTCGCACGCTATAACGAGGCCAGCCATTATCAGGCTCCTAATCATCGGGACGTCAGGTCTCTCCGCTTGCAAGGATTTGAAGATGATGGCCCGAAAAACCAGTGGGTCGGCCTTTCGCACTTCTTGCCCGGCGGGGGGGCCGGCCCGGATTCAAGCCCGATCGAGAAGGTCTATGTCATCCTTTCAGGGCAGTTGACGGTGATTGCCGACAGCCGGGAGGTGACGCTCGAAAGGTTAGATAGCTGTACTATACCAGCGGGTGAGGTGCGCGAGATCGTCAATCGCAGCAACGACGTCTGCTCGATGCTGGTCGTCATGCCTTACCCCCCAGGGGCAGCGCAATGACGGAGAGCCCTGAAAGTCCACTGAGCCTTTTCGATGTTCGCGGAAAGACGGCGATCATCACTGGCGCGTCTGGAGCCTTCGGCAGCCTCGCCGCACGCATTCTGGGCAGAGCCGGGGCAAATCTCGTCATCTCGGCAGGTAACAGACAGGAGCTCGATCGTGTCGCGGAGGACTGCCGGGCATCGCGAGCGCAAGTCGTTGCTTGCCATATGCGCCCCACGTCGGAAAAGGTATGCGACGAGATCGTCAACACGGGAGTGGATGCATTCGGCTGCGTCGACATCCTCGTGTTGGCCTCAGGCAAGAACGATGTCGCCAAGATATCCGACATGAGCGCCGAGCGTTTCCTCGACGTAATGAATGCGAACGTCACCCAATCGTGGCTCATGGCGCGCGCCGCAGCGCGTCGGATGCAAGCGCAAGGCCCCGGCGGCAAGATCATCCTGATGTCGTCAGCAAGAGGATTGCTAGGGCATCCCGCCGGTTACACGGCCTATTGCGCATCGAAAGCCGCGATCGATGGCATTACGAAAGCCCTAGGTTGCGAACTTGGTCCGAGTGGGATCACCGTCAACGCTATTGCGCCAACAGTCTTTCGCTCCAAGCTGACGGCATGGATGTTTGAGGACAATGAGAATGCCAACAAAGTGCGCGCAGCGTTTCTCGCACGGGTGCCACTGGGCCGGCTGGGCGAGCCCGAGGATTTGGCCGGACCGCTCCTATTCCTCGCGTCTCGCGCCTCATCGTTCTACACCGGGCATGTCCTCTATGCCGATGGCGGCTACACGGCTGGATGATCACAATGGCGCTTCGGGAACGTATTGCAGTCATTGGTGCCGGGCTCATGGGTCATGGGATTGCCCAGGTGTTTGCGAGCCATGGGCACGAGGTCACAATCTTTGATCCCTCCGCTACAGCGCTTGACAGCGTCAAGGATCGCGTGCGGGTTAATCTTTCTGATCTTGATCAGGACCTGACGGCAGTCGAATACATCCATCCCTGCACATCCTTAGCAGAAAGCGTTGCTTCGGCAGACTTCATTGTTGAGGCGGCGATAGAGGACCTCGCCGCCAAACAACGATTGTTTGTCGAGGTCGAGGCTGCGGCCCCGGCAAACGCAATCCTCGCCAGCAACACATCTGTTATCTCGATCTCCCGCATCATGGAGAAGCTTGCCAACCGAACGCGGACGCTCGGAACGCATTGGTGGAACCCACCCTTTCTTGTTCCGTTGGTTGAGGTTATCGGGACACCCAGCACCGCTCCGGAGATCATTGAGAGAACATTGGCGCTGCATAGGTCCGTGGGAAAGACGGCCGTCCACGTCAGGAAGGATGTTCCAGGTTTTGTCGGCAATCGCATGCAGCATGCGTTGTGGCGGGAAGCGATCTCCCTCGTTGAGCATGGCATCTGCGACGCAGATACGGTCGATCAGGTTGTTAAAAGCAGCTTTGGGCTGCGCCTGCCCATACTGGGGCCGCTCGAAAACGCCGACTTGATCGGCACAGATCTAACGCTCGCAATTCACAACAACGTCCTTGGCGCGATCGAACGCAGCACAGAACCGTCTCCTTATCTCGAAGACCTCGTCGCTACCGGAAAGCTCGGCACGAAATCCGGCGAAGGTTTCCGAAAATGGACGCCGACGCAGACGGCCCAGCTGCGCGACCGCGTCTTCAATTATCTCAAACAGGCACAATCCAAGGATGCCTGACACAGGCCGGCATATTTGTCGTGGGAGGAAATCATGTGGAAAGGATCGGACCCCCGTAGGTTCGGATGCTCGGTGCTCAATAGACTGTTGTCTCCGGCGGACGGCAAAGAGCCAGGAGTTGGATCATGACGCCGATCCTCTCCTTACATGGAGTGAGCAAGCGTTTCGGCGCCGTCGTTGTCGCCGACGCGATTGATCTTCACCTTTCGGAAGGTGAGGCGCTCGGCATTCTCGGGCCGAATGGGGCCGGAAAAACCACACTTTTCGGAATGATCGCGGGAACGGTGCCTTGCGATGCCGGGCAAATCCACGTCTCGGGGCGCGATATTACGGACATGCCTGCTGACCGGCGTTGCTGCGAGGGCATCGCGCGATCGTTCCAGATACCGCAGCCGTTCACCGCCATGACGGTCTTTGAAAACCTTGTTGTTGCGGCAGCTTTTGGCGGCAAGGGCCGAGAACCGGATCTCTACTACGACTGCGCCAGAATCTTGGCGCATACCGGATTGGCTTCAAAAGCCAACCGCCGCGCCGGAGATCTCCCGCTACTCGATCGCAAACGTCTCGAGATCGCCCGAGCGCTTGCGACCAAGCCACGCCTGCTGCTTTTGGATGAGGTCGCTGGGGGGCTGACAGACCACGAATGCCGCGCGCTGGTGGATCTGATCGGCGATCTCCGCCAATCGGGGCTGTCAATCATTTGGATCGAGCATGTGGTCCATGCCCTTCTCGCCGTTGTCGACCGCATCGTGGTCCTCGCAGGTGGCCGGCTGATCGCAGACGGACCTCCGGTCCACGTGATGGCCTCAAAACAAGTCGCCGAAGTGTACATGGGTATCGAGGTCGAGTGACCTTGAGAGGGTAATCGATGTCAGGATACGGCCTCCTTTCCGTGCGCAACCTTGATGCCTATTACGGGGATTTCCAGGCGCTATTTGGCGTGTCGATATGCATCGACAAAGGGGAGGTCGTGGCCATTATTGGCTCAAACGGCGCAGGGAAGAGCACCCTCCTGAAGTCCATATCGGGCCTGATATGGTGCTCTCCTGATGCCGTCGTGTTCAAGGGTTTATCTATCGGAGGAAAGCGGGCTCATCAAATCGCCCCGCTCGGTATAGCGCTCGTTCCTGAGGGACGACGTTTGTTTCCGTCGCTGTCAGTCGAGGAGAACCTACTGATCGGCGCCGCTTCGCGCCGGACCGGCTTTTGGACGCTGAAGCGGGTATGCGAGCTTTTTCCAATTCTGGGGGAACGACGTCACCAATCCAGTATGACACTTTCCGGCGGCCAGCAGCAAATGGTCGCAATTGGCCGAGCCCTTATGGGCAATCCGGACCTCCTCATGTGCGACGAGCTCAGTCTCGGCCTGGCACCGATTGTGATCCGGGACATCTATAGCCAGTTCGCCACCATCCGTGCCGAAGGGCTTTCCCTGATTATCGTCGAGCAGGATATCGGCCAGGCAATCAAGGTTTCTTCGCGCGTTTACTGCCTCCAGCATGGGCGTGTTTCGCTTCACGAAAGAGCGTGCAACCTCACGCGCGAGCAAATCTCGGCTGCCTATTTCGGAGTGGCATGATAATGGAATGGCTCCAGATCATACTTCAAGGAATTCTC
This sequence comes from uncultured Hyphomicrobium sp., assembly GCA_964587445.1. Classification (GTDB taxonomy): domain Bacteria; phylum Pseudomonadota; class Alphaproteobacteria; order Rhizobiales; family Hyphomicrobiaceae; genus Hyphomicrobium_B. The sequence goes on along the minus strand of CAZPLQ010000003.1, from coordinate 219,069 downwards.
GTCGGCGGTCTCTACGCGATGTTCGCGACGGGGCTGTCGCTGATATTCGGCGTCATGCGCCTGGTCAACATCGCGCACGGCGACTTCATTGTGGTCGCTGCCTACGGGGCCCTCGTTGTCACGAGCCAAAGCGGGCTCGATCCGCTTGTTGCGATTGTGGTCATTGCTCCGGCGATGGCCGTTCTGGGCTATTTCCTGCAGCGCATGCTTCTCAATTGGACGCTTGGGCCCGACATTCTGCCGCCGCTTCTCGTGACATTTGGCCTGTCTGTCATTCTCCAAAACGGTCTACTCGAGATCTTCAGCGCGGACAGCCGCAAACTTGACGCGGGCAGCATTGAGATCGCGAGCATCAAACTCGCTCCTCAACTTGCCATTGGCGCTCTGCCTTTGCTGCAGTTCGTGATGGCCGTCGCCGTGCTCTTGCTGCTTCACTTCATATTCTATCGAACATCGCTTGGCCGCGCGTTCCGGGCCACATCGGACGAGCCTACTATTGTCCAGCTCATGGGGCTCAACGATCGGCACGTCTTTGCGCTCGCGATGGCTTTCTCTTTCGCGGTCGTCGCCATCGCGGGAATTCTGCTTGCCGTCAGGTCGAACTTCGACCCCTTCACGGGCCCATCCCTGCTCATCTTTGGTTTTGAGGCCGTCATTATCGGAGGACTCGGAAGCATGTGGGGTACGCTTGCTGGTGGCGTGATCCTCGGCGTGGCTCAGGCCATGGGTGCCCACTTCGACCCGGGCTATCAGCTCCTCGCCGGACATCTCGTGTTCCTTCTGATTTTGGCCGTGAAGCCCGACGGCCTGTTCGCCAAGGTGAAACAATGAGCGACGCAAGCGTGAGGGTGGAACGTGCGAATGTTTCGAGCCGAATTGGCCTGTCGGTCGTTCTAGTCGGCGCGGTTATTCTCGCTCTAGCACCATTTTGGGCGAGCCGACAGGGTATGCGCCTGATGGCGGAAATCTACACCTATATAGCCTTGGCCAGTCTCTGGAACCTTCTCGCTGGCTACAGCGGCCTCGTCTCAGTGGGACAACAGGCGTACGTGGGTTTGGGTGCCTACGTGACCTTCGCGCTTGCCATCCTTTTCGGCATCAATCCACTTGGCGCCATTTTGATCGCGGGTCTGGTTTCCGCCGCGATTGCAACACCTATCGCAGCGCTGCTGTTTCGCTTGCGGGGTGCTTACTTCGCCATTGGCTCATGGGTGATCGCCGAAGTTTTCGCGCTCGTTGCGTCCCAAGTGCCGGCCCTCGGCGGAGGTTCTGGCATAAGCCTGCCAGTGGCCGTTGTCTCGACAATCTCGAGCAACAAGGAAACTCGGGAGATTATTGTCTATCTTGTAGCGTTGCTCCTGGCTATCTCGATCATAGGTGCAATCGTTCTGCTGCTGCGGTCCCGCTTCGGCGCAGCGTTGACCGCAATTCGAGACAACGAAACGGCGGCGCGATCATCCGGCGTGAACGTCGACCGTTTGAAACTGATCGTTTATATCCTGGCTGCGGCGGGAACGGGGATGCTTGGTGGGATCATTTTCCTTCAGAAGCTTCGCATTTCACCGAGCACGGCGTTTAGCCTCAACGACTGGACAGCTCTCGTCATCTTTATGACGGTCATCGGCGGAATCGGGCGAATCGAGGGGCCGATTATCGGAGCGCTGGTCTATTTCTATTTGCGAGAAAGTTTCTCCGAACTGGGAAGCATTTACCTCCTGCTGCTCGGAGCCGTTGCGATTGCGATCATGCTTCTGGCGCCACGTGGCCTTTGGGGCCATCTGGCGGACCGCTACGGCATACAGATCTTTCCGCTGCAAAGACGATTGGTGAAGACGCTCCCTGTATTTCCGGCACCAACCTCCTGACATATATCCACCTCTGGAAAGCGATCCTATGAAGAAACAAGCCTACAAGGTGATCATAACGTGCGCCGTGACGGGCGCCATCCACACGCCAACCATGTCCGATGCCTTGCCATACAGGCCGCAAGACATCGCTCGCGACGCCATTGCTGCCGCAGAGGCCGGCGCGGCCATTCTACATCTACACGCACGGAATCCCGACGATGGCCGTCCAAGCGCGAGCCCCGCGGACTTCGCGAGATTTCTGCCGCAGATCAAGGCAGCGACAGACGCTGTTGTGAACATCACGACCGGTGGCAGTCTGACGATGACAGTGGAGCAACGAATCGCGCCGGCGTTGGCCCTGTCTCCGGAAATGTGCTCCCTCAACATGGGCTCCATGAACTTCGCCCTGCATCCGATGGCGGATCGCTTCAAGCGCTGGAAGTTTGATTGGGAAGAGCCGTATTTGCGCAATTCGGACGATTACATCTTTCGAAACACGTTTCGCGACATCGGCGTGATCGCGCGCCGGGTGGGAGTCGAGCACGGGACAAAGTTCGAGCACGAGTGCTACGATGTCGGCCATCTTTACAATCTGGCGTACTGTATCGATGCTGGCGTTATCAAAACTCCTATCTTTGTCCAAATGATCTTCGGCATACTAGGTGGCATCGGCCCAGAACTCGGCAATCTTCACTTCATGAAGGAGACAGCCGACCGTTTGTTTGGACAGGACTATCGCTGGTCCGTCCTCGCTGCCGGTCGCCAGCAGATTCCCTTCGCGACGCAGGCAGTGTTGATGGGTGGCAATGTGCGCGTCGGCCTTGAGGACAGCCTATTTATATCCCGAGGCCGACTTGCATCCTCCAATGCCGAGCAGGTCCAGAAAATGCGCCGGATCATCGAGGAACTCGGCTTTGAGATCGCAACACCGGACGATGCGCGACAGACGCTGGGTCTTAAGGGTGCTTCAGGTGTTTCTTTCTAATGATGGTGATGTGAGCGTCGAGATGCAGATCCCCATTTGGTCACCGAGTGCGCAACGGCTCTCCGGACTTGCAATGTCCCGGTTTGTTCGCGAAGTGGGACCGAGACTGACCGGGCGCACCTGCAGCTATGACGAGGTGTACGCAGCGTCGATCCGCGATCCACGGCGCTTTTGGGCTGAGCTTTGGTCCTTTGCGGGGGTCATCGGCGACATGGGATCATCGCCCTATGTGACGGGCACCCATTTGATGCCCGGTGCCAAGTTTTTCCCAACGGCTCGTTTGAACTATGCCGAGAATGCCCTCGCCAACGGGGATCCCGATAAGGATGCGCTCATCTTTTGGGGCGAAGACAAAGTCAAACGCCGTTTGACGTGGCGGGAGCTGGCCGGCGAGACTGGAAAGCTTCAGGCTGCTCTCGTCGAGGCGGGTGTGGTTCCCGGCGATAGAATTGCAGCCGTGCTGCCCAATATGCCTGAGGGCGTGATCGGTGCTCTGGCGAGTGCAGCAAGCGGTGCAGTCTGGTCATCATGCTCGCCGGACTTCGGTGCGCAAGCAATACTCGATCGCCTGTCCCAGATCGATCCAAAGGTCCTGATTATTGCCGACGGCTATTACTACAATGGCAAGGTGATCGATAACGGTGAGAAGATCGTCGCAGTGATCCAACAACTGCCTGCGCTCGCGCTCGTCGTCGTCGTCCCCTACATTGGTCGAGCCCAAGCCCTTCTCGAACGCGTGAGCAAGACGGGGGAAACGCGCCTCGCGCTTTGGTCCGGGGCGGTGACGGAGCGGCCGGCGAGAGTTCCGCAATTCGAGCAGTTGCCCTTCGATCACCCGCTTTATATCCTCTTTTCATCCGGGACCACCGGTGTACCCAAATGCATCGTTCACTCGTCGGGAGGTATCCTTCTAAAGCATATTTGCGAGCAGCAGCTCCATTCCGACATTAAGCCCGGCGATCGGCTCTTCTATTTCACGACACTGGGTTGGATGATGTGGAATTGGCTCGTGTCTGGACTCGTCTCCGGGGCGACCCTGCTGCTTTACGACGGCTCCCCGTTCTATCCATCTGGAAGAGTGCTGTGGGATTTTGCGGAGCGGGAGCGTTGTACGCATTTCGGCACATCGGCGAAATACCTGGACGCATTGAAGAAGGATGGCGTCTGTCCTGACGAGTCTCATACCCTGACTGATCTCAGGGCGATTTTTTCGACCGGCTCACCACTCAGTCCAGAAAGCTTCAACTACGTCTATCAAAACATAAAGAGCGATGTTCACTTGGCGTCCATCTCAGGCGGAACGGACATTTGCGGGTGCTTTGTTTTGGGAAACCCTGTGAAGCCCGTTTACCGCGGCGAGATTCAAGGAGCTTGCCTCGGCTTGGATGTAGATGTCGTCAACGAGCATGGCTCGCCCCTCAAGGGCGATAAGGGCGAGTTGATATGTCGGAATGCGTTTCCGTCGATGCCGTTAGGCTTCTGGGCCGATGCGGAGCAGCGTAAATATAAGCAAACTTATTTTACGAGAATCCCCGGGGTCTGGCATCACGGTGACTTCGCGCAGTGGACCGACACGGGCGGCATGATCATCTATGGTCGCTCCGACGCAACACTCAATCCCGGAGGGGTGCGGATAGGCACGGCGGAAATCTACCGCGAGGTGGAGAAGCTCAAAGAAGTCCGTGAAAGCGTCGCCATCGGACAAGATTTTAACGGCGATGTGCGCGTTGTGTTGTTTGTCGTTCTCCAGCCAGGAGTAGGGCTGGATGAGGAACTACAGACGAGAATTTGTGCCCAGATCCGGGATGGCACGTCCCCACGTCACGTTCCGGCGAAGATCCTGGCGGTTGACGACATTCCACGAACCAAATCGGGAAAGATCAGTGAGCTTGCGGTTCGTGACGTTGTTATGAGGCGTCCCATTTCCAACAAGGCCGCTTTGGCCAATCCGGAGAGTCTGAACCTCTTCCGAGGGCTCGAGGAGCTTGAACGATAAGGAACGATGAGGATGAGTAAGGAAAGCTCCAGTCACACGATCGTCGATGCCAATTTAGCTTCAGGCTTAATAAAGCCGGGCGATTCTCACATTGAAGGCGACTATGAGGCAATACGTCTTGGCCTCTGCAGCCGTATTGAGTCTCTGTCGTCGATTGCGCGCCACGTCCTGCAATTAATAAGCGAAGGTCATTCTAATAAGGCTATTGCGTTGCGTTTGGCAGTAACGGAAGCAGCTGTAAAGTCTCATGTGACGATTATCATGAAGAAGCTGGGATGCGCGAACCGGACACAGGCCGCCCTGCTTGCGTTATTAAGTTCTCGCGATCTTGATGCTCAAGCTCGACAACGGGTTCGCAAGATCGCCTTCCGAAGGAAAACACAATAGATAGAACGCGGCGTTCCGGTCCGGAAAGTTTGCGGGATTGGTTCGCCCACCAGCCGCGCTGAAGGATCGGTACGAGTACCATCTGCTCCTTGCTGCTGCGGGGCCCTTGCACGTGCGCCGGAACTGGAGTTCGCCCGTTGATTATTGCGGGAGCTCCAACTGCAAGCGGTTCTGGAGGATGGGAATTCCTAATTAACGCAATAGCAAACCCAAGCGCTACCCCTGGTGCGAGGAGGTCAAAGGCCGTGCACCAACAGAAAGAGATTGACCTTGATAAAAATTGATGCAATATCGAAATTGATGCTGAATCGAAACTTGGATCTTTTTCTGGTCTCACTTTTGAAGCCACGCGTGGTCTATGTAGGAGTGGCCCAGATGGACATGATCGTGGTCTCGGGATTTCTCGGAGCGGGCAAGACATCGCTCTGCCGGCAGCTGATCGGCGAACTGCAGCACCAAGGATTGAGGGTCGCTGTCTTAGTCAACGAAATCGGAGAGATTGGCCTTGACGGCGCGAAACTCGCGGAAACCTCGGAATACGTCTGGGAGCTTTCGAACGGCTGCATCTGCTGCTCGCTGGCTCAGGGAGTCGAGACGGCGCTGCGGCAGATTGTAGAGCTCGGGCGTATCGATGCGGTCGTAATCGAGCCCTCGGGCGCTTCTCTTCCCCAGGGCATTAGGGGCGTCCTCGGGCGTTGGACCGAAGGCAAGGCGGACAGATTGTGTTGGATAGCGCTTTTAGACGCGGCGCGGATCGAGCCTCTGCTGGCTGTGGCCGAGCCCCTGATCGAGGCGCAGACGACGGGAGCTGACGTCATTTTCCTTACGAAGGCCGATCTGGCCACGCCTCAGCAACTGGCAATCGCCGAGAGTTTCGCGAGCCGGGTATGTCCGCGGACGCCCTGTCATCGCAGGAACAACTCGGAGGCGCCGGTGCCTCCGCTCCCTCTTACCGTAGGGTCGCGCCATGTCGCTCAGGCTTGAGCCCTTCGCCATTTCAATTACGCTCTCAGGCCCCACTCCCAGGGCAGGAAGTTGTTGGGCAGATACATTTTCGGCGCTACTGGGCGATCTGACGCGGCGGATCGAAGCCGTGCCGGGCAACCTAATCGGTCATCTCAAGCTGCGGGGCGACGCAGACGGAGAGGTTTACGCCAGTGCCGTCTCGGGTGGTCTTGCACCACAGGTCAGTGTCGATATTCAGGATGACACTGCTGCCCTCTCGTTCAATCTGGTCTGCCTAGTCTACGGTATGTCGGCCGAGACCCTGCGGCACACCGTCGAGTTCAGCCTCGACTATGTTGCCCGGCTGCAGGGCCTATCCTTCGTGTGCAGTGCCCCGCGGGGCAGCAAGCAGTTTTCGCTTTTGCACGTCGACACGGCCGTCACTCGCGTCATGAGGCGACCATGACGCCGATGCTGATCAGTTGCCGCGTGATGGTCGAGGAATTTCGTCCTTTCCTGCCCGAGAGCACGCCCATCGAAATCCTGGAGATCAGCCTGCACACGCGTCCTCCAAAGCTGCGCCAAGCCTTGCAGAATGTGATCGATCACTATGACGGCAAGCACGATCCGATCTATCTCGGCTATGGAATGTGTTCACGCGCGCTGGTCGGGCTGGTTGCGCGGTATTCGCACCTCGTCTTGCCGCGCATGGATGATTGCATTGGCATCTTTCTCGGCTCGCAGACTGAATACCGGCGCGAACATGCCAGAGAGCCGGGTACCTATTTTCTCACCTCCGGCTGGATCGGCGCGGGAAGCGGCTCGGTCTTTTCCGACTACGACCGCATGGTGGCTCGCTATGGCCGCGATAAGGCGGATCGCCTGATGAGCCAGCTTCTCGGGCATTACCGGCGCCTCGTCTACATCCGTATGCCAAGCGCACCCGACCCGGAGGGGGACTTAGCTTATGCGCGCGCGGTAGCCCAGCGACACGGGCTGCGGTTGGTGGAGATCGAAGGCACGGCGCGGCTTCTGGAGGCGATGGTCAGCCGCGATTGGGACGACCGCTTTATCGTCGCGGCGCCCGGAGAACCCATCGCTCTGGAACATTTCATGGTCGCCCCGACGACCAACGATAACAACAAAACCTGGGAGAAGGAGGAATAGATTCATGGCCGATCTTGATGAAATCCGTTCGGCGCTTGCCGATCTGGACGAGGAAAGGACCATCGCCCTAGTCGATGCAGCGCTGAAGCAAGGGATCCCGGCAATGGACGTCTTACGCGTCTGCCAAGAGGGAATGGTGGAAGTCGGCAATCGCTTCGAGAGTGAGGAGTATTTCGTTTCCGACTTGATGATGTCGGGTGAGATCTTCAAGCAGATCAGCGTGATCCTCGAACCGAGCCTGAAGGGCTCCGATATGGTCAGCGCGGGCGCCGTCGTTGTCGGCACGGTCAAGGGCGACATCCACGACATCGGCAAGGACATCGTGGTGAATATGCTGAAATCAGCGAATTTCGAAGTTTATGATCTGGGCGTGGACGTGTCTTCTGAAAGATTCGTCGCCGCACTGAAGGAGAGCGGAGCACGAGTGTTGGGACTGTCGGGATTGCTCACGCTCGCTTTTGAATCGATGAAGGAGACAATTGCTGCGGTGAAGGCGGCTGGGTTGGCCGATCATGTTCGCGTGATGATTGGCGGCGGTCCTGTTGACGCCACGGTCTGCCGGGTGGTGGGAGCCGACGCTTGGAGTCCGGACGCGCAAGGCGCGGTGCGCCTAGCACGCGGTTGGATGGAGGAAAGCAATGCCTGAGTCGAAACTCGATCTTTGGCGGCAGCGCGACGCACGAATCCGCAAGGCGATCGCTTTCGAAAAGCTTGACCGTATCCCGTTCACCTTCCTTGGCCCGGCATATGCCCCCTATTCGCAAGGTATGCTGCTGTCAAAATTCTGCACAGACGCCGATGCAGCGGTGGATGTGACGCTGGATGCTATGGATGCCTGCGGCAACATCGACGGAATTAACATGATGGTCGCGGGCCTCTTCCCCTGCCACCTAACCAACCAGTGGCTATCGAAAGTTGACATTCCTGGACGCCAGTTGCCCGAAGGCAACCTGTGGCAGGTGCATGAGGAAGAGGTCATGACGGAGGCCGGTTATGACGCCATCATCGACAAGGGATGGGAGGCATACCTCGCCGAAATCTACCCTAAGGTCCACATGTTGGATCTCCTAGAAAAACACAATGACTGGATGGCGAAGAACTACGCCTCCACTCCGCAGCGTTATTACGAGCGCGGCTATGCCGTCCTGGGTAGCATGATCACCGAGATCCCCTTCGAGGCGCTGTGCGGGGCGCGATCGATGTCGAAGTTCTTTTTCGACTGCTATCGGATCCCACAGAAAGTGAAGGCGGCGCTGGACGTGATCCAGCCTTACTATGTGGACCTCGCGGTGACGGTGACGAATATCAGTGGTGTCAAGGGATGCTGGGTCGGTGGTTGGCGCGCAGCCTCGGCCATGGTGGCACCGAAGATCTGGAATGAGTTCGTCTTTCCTTACTATCTCGATATGGTCAATAGGTTGCATGAAAAGGGTATCCTAAGCATCCTGCACTTTGACCAAAAGTGGGACCGTGACTTAGCCCGCTTTCTGGAGTTTCCCAAGGGGGCCTGCGTGTTCTCCCCGGACGGAGCGACCGATATCCGTAAGGCGCGGGAGATTCTCGGCGATCACATGGCGATAATGGGTGACGTCCCGGCGGGCATTCTAGCCTCGGGCACGCCTGACGACGTCTATGACTATGTGCGCCGGCTAATCCGTGACCTGGGGCCGACCGGGCTAATCATGAACTCGGGCTGCGACACGCCCTACAACACGCCACCCCCTAATATGGAAGCCTTTGTGGCAGCGACCCATGAATGCGGCACCTACGTCTGAGACTGCCAACGCGCGGCCCGCCGACGAAGCGCAGACTATCTGCACCGTGACCTTCCAGCCCGTCGGGCGCCGAGTGCGAGTGCCGATCGGAACGACGCTGCTGGAGGCAGGACGCGCGGCTGGGCTCGAACTGGCGGCGAATTGCGGCGGCATCGGCGTCTGCCGCAAATGCCGAGTTACGGTCGAGGATGGGGACATGGCGACTCCTGCCCCGGCCGAGATCACCTCGATCACGCCCGACGATCTTGCACGCGGGGTTCGGCTGTCGTGCCGGGCCGAGCCGGCGGGCGACGTGCGCGTCGCGGTGCCAGCTGCTTTCGGCAAAGGCCAGCGGCTGCAGTTGCGGGGTAAGGGAGAGGCGCTGTCTTGCGACCCAGCCGTCATCGCAGTGCAGATCCCGCCCTTGCCGCTCGACGGTAGCCGCTCGGACTGGTCGCGGTTCCTCGAGGCGCTGAAAAGGCAGGATCGCCCCGGCTCATATACCGCAAGTCCCGCGGTGCTGGCTCGCCTGAGCGCTGTAATGAGAGGCCCTGAGCCAGCCTTCACCGCCTTTCTTTCCGAAGGGTGGGTGATGGACATCCACCCGCCGAAATCAAGGCCTCTTGGCCTTGCCATCGATCTGGGCTGCACCAAGATCGCCGCCTATCTGATCGATCTCGCCACTGGCGAGGAACTCGCTGTCGGGGGCTCTGCGAATCCGCAGATCGCCTGGGGCGAGGACTTGATCGCGCGCCTCGTTCATGCCGCGAAGGGGCACAACCAAGCGGCGGAGCTGGCCGCGGCCGTACGGCTCGAAATCCAGAGAATGGCCGAAAGCCTGTCAAACAGCACGGGACTGCCGCTAGATCATGTGACCGATGCTTGCATCGTCGGCAATACCGCGATGATCCATCTGCTTCTGGGCTTGCCGGTGACGCAGCTTCTGCACGCGCCCTTCGTTTCGTGCTGCGACGCCTCCTTACGGATCGAGGCTGCCGAGATCGGTCTGACATTGGGTCGAGAGGCCCGCGTATTCATCCCGCCCGCTATCGGCGGCTTTGTCGGCGCCGACCACGTGGCGGTCATGGTCGCCCACGATATCGGCCAGAGGCCAGAGGTCGTATTGGCGGTTGATATCGGTACAAATACCGAGATTTCGCTTGCCCTTCCCAACCGAGGGTTGCTGCTGGCAACCTCAGTCCCATCCGGTCCCGCCTTCGAGGGTGGTCATATCCGGGATGGTATGCGCGCCGCACCAGGCGCGGTGGAGCGCGTATTGTGTCGCGCCGGAAGTCTGAAGATCGAGACCATCGACGGCAAACCACCGGTAGGCCTATGCGGTTCCGGTGTGATCGATCTTTGCGCGGGACTGCTCGCCACCAGCCGGATCAATGCGAGAGGGTTACTTGACTCGACCGCCGATGGCGTTCGTCGCGGAGCGGAAGGGACAGAATATGTCGTCTGCACCGCAGAAGCCAGTGGCCACGGCCGCGACGTAGTCTTCACCCAGTCCGACATATCCGAGATCCAGCTTGTTAAGGCGGCGATCATGGCCGGTATCTCAGTTCTGCTAGGGGAAGCGGCCATCGGCCCCGAGGCCGTTGATCGGTTGATCTTAGCCGGAGCATTCGGCTCGCACATCGATCTTGAAAGTGCGGTGACGATCGGCCTTCTGCCTGCGTTTCCGAACGCCTCCTATCACCAAGTCGGTAACGCCGCGGGGGACGGCGCCCGCATGATGCTCGTCTCGCGCCAAGCACGGGCTGCTGGAGTCGAGCTCGCCAAGCAGACGCGGCGATGCGAACTGAAGGAACACCCCCTGTTTAACCGCTTTCTGGCCCGGGCCACCCGCTTTCCCACATTCATCCGACCGTAAGGAATACCCCATGATCCACGGACTGACTGTCATTGGCGAGCGTATTAATCCCGGGTTCAGGTCTACCCGCGACTTGTTCGAAACCGAGGATATCCCAGCCATCCAGGAGCTTGCTCGCCGGCATCAAATAGCTGGCGCGGACATACTAAACGTTAACATAGGTAACCGCGCGGTGGACGATCCTGCATTCATGGTGCGGATGGTCACGGCGTTACAGGAAGTCGTTACTATACCACTTTCCTTCGACTTCCCCCGGCTCGATGTACAGGAATTGTGTCTACGCGCCTACGATCCAGCGAAGGCAAATGGAGCAAAGCCGGTGATCAACTCGCTCGCCGCCAGCCGGATAGACTTGTTGCAGGCGCTGCACATACGTCCTGCACGCTTCGTGGTGATGACCTCAGAGCGGGCGGAGAGCAAGGGACATGTCGCCAACAATACGGCGGAGGAGATGCATGCCACGGCGGCAGATTTTGGCCGCCAGCTTCGTGAGAAGAACGGCTTGTCCAATGACGACCTCATCTTCGACGTCTCGCTATCCACTTTCGCCGCCGATAATCGGGGTCTGACGAAGATGACGTTAGGAGCAATCCGGCTGATCCGCGAGGACCCCGACCTGTCAGGTTGCCACATCATGTGTGGGCTGACGAACCACGGGCTAATGCTGCCCAAGCGCGAGTTTGGCGGCGTGAAGCTCCAGGCCGCGGTCGAGCGCGCCTTCCTGACGATTGCGGTGCCTGCCGGCCTTGATATGGCGCTGGCCACGCCCTGGGCCGATCTATCTCCCTTGCCCGAAGACCATCCCGTGCTCGTGGCTTATCGCGATCTGGTGCTGCGGACCGGTCCTGATTTCTTGCGCCATCTGCGTGCTCTACTGAGAGGAGGATGAGGATGCGCGATATCATCGAAGTTCAGAGCTATTTCGACGGCGAACAGGAGGTAACGGGAGGCCCGTGGCTGCTTTGTCGCGAGGCGGGGCAGATTATCACAATCGCACATGTGAGCGCTGGACAAGACGCTATTCCTCCCGCCTTCCGCTTGGCTGGAGTCGCGCGAAAGCGCGCAGCCTTCGCGTTGCCTGGGCTGGTCGAATCACATGCGCATTTCTTTCTCGACGGTGGAATGCTGGATACCGTTGCGCGCGCGGATTACCAAAACGGCAGAACCGAGCAGATGTTCGCCACTGCGCGTCAGAACCTCGCTGCGAACCTGTCCACCGGCATCACCTTAATCCGCGATGCGGGTGATCGCTACGGAATCAACCACCGCATCCGTGCTCACGCAACGGCCGCGGCTGGAAGTCCTCGGGTGCGTTCGCCTGGTCTCGGCCTGCGACGCAAGGGCCGTTACGGCGGCTTCATGGCCTACGAGGTTACGGACGACGATGAAATCGCATCAACCGTTGCCCGCATCGCGCGCGAAGGCGCGGACGACTGCAAGATCCTGCTGACCGGTATCATCGACTTCGCTTCGGGCACGGTAAAAGGTCGGCCGCAATTCGACATCGTGGCACTTTCGGGCCTGATCGCCACCGCGCGCGACCACGGCCTAACGACGTTCGCCCACTGTAGCGGCACGGCAGGGTTGGAAGTGGCTGCTGCAGCCGGCGTTGGCTCGGTTGAGCACGGCTTCTTCATGACTGATGACGTTCTGTCGATTATGGCCGAGAAGCAGATCGCTTGGGTGCCAACCTTCGCGCCGGTCCATTTCCAATGGTCTCAGCCCCAATGGTGCGGCTGGGATCAAGCGGCGCGCGACTCGATGCGACGCATCCTAGATGATCACGCTCGGATGTTGGTGAGAGGCTATGAAAGGGGGGTGCCGATCATGGTCGGATCAGACGCAGGGAGCCACGGCGTTCCGCACGGGGCCGGCTTTGTCGATGAGCTGCTCCTAATGGTGTGGGCCGGCCTATCGATGATTGCTTTGCTGACGGCGGCCACAATAACACCGCGCAAGCTCTGGGGCGAGCCGGTGCAGCACCTGCGGCCGGGCGACAGACCGGATATCGCCTTGTTCGCCGAATCGCCCTTTGTCGACCCAGCGGCACTACGGCATTCCACTGGCGTGCTAATGGCAAACGCGCAGCCGGAAGCCGTGCCATGAAAGCGATGCGCGCCTTCTCTGTCCGCCATGCGCGCAAAATGATGCGGCTTTATCAGCTGATCGAACGGCTGCTCATCCTAGCCGAGCCATTGATTCTCCACATCGGACCACAGCGTCTGGAGCGCCCATTTTCCGCCGTTGAACGCTCCGCCAAGGGCTTCCTTTTCGATTGCCAGATGTGCGGGCAGTGCGCCCTGTCGCAGACCGGCATGTCCTGCCCAATGAATTGCCCGAAGCAACTGCGCAACGGCCCTTGTGGCGGAGTTCGTGCAGGCGGCTTCTGCGAGGTCTGGCCTGATCGCCGCTGCGTCTGGCTGATGGCGGCAGAGGGGTTGGAGCGGATGGGCCACTCCGAGAAGCTAGCCGTACCGCTGCCGCCGTTGGACCGCCGGCTTGCGGGGCAGTCATCCTTCCTGCACGTCCTGCGCTTGCGGGCTGTTGCCGGCTTGCGAAAAGGCTGAGACCATGGAGGCATTCTCCGGTCTGAGCGCGCTCCAGCGCAAACTGGCTGAAAGGCGGTTCGTCGTCACGACCGAACTGTCGCCGCCGGATACGGCCGAGCCGGAACGCATCCGCGCCGCCGCGCGCATTCTGGCGCCCCATGTCGACGCTATCAACGTTACTGATGCCCCAGGCGCCAACTGCCATATATCTTCGATTGCGGTCTGCGCGATCTTGGCGTGTGAAGGGATAGAGAGTATTTGCCAGATCACATGCCGCGACAGGAACCGCATTGCCATCCAGGGTGATGCGCTAGGCGCCGCGGCCCTCGGTGTCCGCAACGTCCTATGTCTGACGGGCGATGATGTAACTTGCGGTGACCACCCTGCCGCCGCGCGGGTCTTCGACCTCGACTCCGTCACGCTCCTGCATTGCCTACGGACTATGCGCGACGAGGCACGCTTTATGTCGGGTCGTAGGATTGAAGCGCCTCCCACGCTTTTCATCGGAGCGGTCGAGAATCCGACGAATCCCCCCGTGACGCTGCGGGTCGACAGGGTGGCGCGGAAGATCGCCGCCGGCGCCGAGTTCCTTCAGACAAACTACATCTTCGACTTGGATGCTTTCAAGACCTTCATGGCGCAGATGAGGGACCGCGGGCTACACCGCGCCGTTCCGATCCTCGCCGGCATTGGTCCGCTGTCCTCAGCCGCGGCAGCTCGCCGGATGATGGCGCGCGTGCCCGGCTTGGTTATTCCCGGTGCGCTGGTCAGCAGATTAGAGCAGGCTCGCGATCCGAAGCGGGAGGGTCGGGAGATCTGCATCGAACTGATTCGGGAATTGATAGCAGAACCCGGTGTGGCGGGCATCCATTTGATGGCATTTCGGCGCGAACATGAGATCGCGGAGATCCTTGAAAAGGCAGGCTTGCGCCGCGACTCGATTTTCGATCGAACCTGATGTCGGGGGGCTTGGCATTTCTCTCGCGCTATACTAGTTCGGAAGAAATGCAGAAGCCGAAGGTGCGGAAGATGATCGAAAGTAGGGTTCGAAAGCGGCAAGTCAAGACTCGAGCTCGGCTGATCGAGTCAGCCTACAAGCTTATGTCGGCAAAAGGCGTGGATGACACCACGATTCAGCAGATCACCGAAAGGGCCGATGTAGGTTTCGGCACCTTCTACAGCTATTTCGCCTCGAAGGACGAAATCGCGGCAAGTGTGCTCGATTGCGTAATCTACAACCTCGGCCAGCGCAACCGAATGGCCAACGATGCTGCCGGCGTTACCGACGCGTTGGCTATTATCTCGAACTCAGTGCGGCTGACAGCGCTTGAGATGCTGAATAATCCGATGTGGCGCTGGTGGTTGAGACGGACCGATCTCATGGTGCGCCGGATGCATGTAGGTTTCCGCCCGTTTGGCATCCGAGATCTGTCTGAGGCGCAGACTGCAGGGCAGGTAACCTTTTCAGACGGCCAGATTCAGACGGCATGGGGTTACCTCATCTGGCTTCTGGCTGGAACCATCACCGACATTGTCGAAGGCGTCCGGCCGCCGACCGCCGAATCCGACATGGCCGAGGCCATTATGCGGGTGGTTGGAGCATCAGCAGCCGACGCGAAGCGCGTTTCGTCTGTTGCTCTTCCTAAGCTTCCCACCATGAAGATCGATTTTACCTTCCGTCCGGACGAGCCAGAATATATGGATTTTGCGCTCCCGAAGTCTGCGTGACCTTGTAGGGCAGGCTCGCCGTGGTCCGATGAGCGGTGGCCAGACTCCACCGTGCGGCCCCGATTACCTCGCACCCGAATCTCACCTTCGCCGCCCTGTCTCGGCCTATTGCGTATCCGCTGGCTCACGATCGTGACCATAATCGTCGACGGTGGCTTTGGGCTTTGAAAACAGTAAGGTCGCTCATGAGCATGACTTACCTTCGCTTTTCACGCGATACATGCCCTGAGGCGGTTCAACCCGCACCCGGTCGGCCGAGCATCATGTAAACCCTGTCCCAGCTGAGTCAGGGGATGCAAATGCGACGCCGCACACAACACCGCTGTCGCAGAAACTAGAATCGGTGCGCGAGCGTGCCGCAAAACGCTTGCGCCCATCCTGCCTGCAGACAGCAACACTAAGGCTCCAAAGAACTTTCTGTTTTCAGCTGGAAGGACCAATGCGGGTCGCAGCCTGCCGCCCTACTACCTCGTCTATTTTCTATTGGTCGACCTTCTGGAATTCGAGGATTTGGGCAAGTTTGAAAAAGTGTCCTGGTCGATCCCTATCGACTATGAAGGGACCGCATTCCTGATCGAACACCGCAAGTTCGGCTGCGGTGTGTTCCAATGCCGGTGCAGTTCCACTCCTACTTCCCCACAAGAGGGATAAGAATGCGTTTCGCTTTGGCTCCGGGGTCGACTACGTCGACGAAGAGGCAATCGAGACCATCAAGAAGTTCATAGACCACCTGTGGTCCGGCCCCCGCCTGCCCGCGAAGCTCTACATTCAAGACAGCGGCTTGCCCCTCATCCTCACCATGGCGAAGGACGGCACGTATGCTCGCGCCATGACTTCCGAAGAGGACATGAATGAATTCCTAGATTATCTGGGTCACCAATCGATCAGGCAGCGAAAATGGGCTGGTGAGCGCCTCACCTAACCTCTTTTCGCCCCGCCCCTTCAGCCGGTCTCTCATGATGCCGATGCTGCGGCGGTGCGGGTCCACTGCCAGGACTGCGACCTGGGATAAGAAACTGTTCGTGACAGCATTGCAGCTGGCGCGAAGCTCGGCTGGGAGGAGCAGCATCTAAGTAGGGGGACTCGGGGCTTGCGATGCACCATTGATCGCCGTTCATGCTACTTCCCAATAAACAGAAGTTGTCTGTCCAGCCGTCTTGCCACCGTCCCCTTCCAACTTAATCTCCGTCCGGGCCAGGATCGCAAGCTCCCACCCGTAATCGAAGAGAAACTTCCCTATGATGTTATCTTAAGTGTAACTTTCGTACCAGGAAGACAGGCGAATTCAACGCCGAGCACCTCAAGCGGGGGAATAATGAAAATCTATGACGAGGGGTCGGAGCCACTGCACGACTTGTTGCGTGCGGCCGGTTCGGAAGGAGCGACGCTTTTGATTCCCGATCTCCAGCGCCCGTACGTCTGGACACCCAATCAAGTAATACTCCTCGTCGACTCGCTGCTACGCGGTTGGCCATTCGGCACGCTTTTGCTCTGGAACGTCAAGAGTGAGGAGCTTGCCGGAATTCCATCCCGACCCTTCTGGCGAGTCGTCAATCGAACTACCGAGGATGAGCATGAGGTCGTTGGCCAAAACAACCCGCCGGCAGAGTTCCGAATGGTCCTAGATGGCCAACAGCGCCTCCAGAGCCTGTTGCTCGCATTTGGCGGCGACGCCTGGGGCTTTCGGCTGTCAGACCGCGAATGGTCGGCTGAGTTTGAAGTGGAAAGACCGCGCGGCCGCATGGCCCGCCATCACTGGTCGCTTGGACATCTTTCCCTTGATGTGTTGGCCTTTCAAAATGCGGTGAAAACTGTCGGACAAGTCGCCAAGATTGATTTTCGCAACGTGCTCTGCTGGGTAGTTCATAGCCCTAAAGAGGGTCGTTCGAAGTTCAGAAGGCCCACAAATTACAACTTTCCAATTCCCTATTTCGGCGACGAGTTCAACCGTGGGAGGTACATCCGGCTGAGCAGGCTTTGGAACCTTGCATCGACACAGCCAGGCTTGTTTGAAAAAGACTACCGCAACCGGGTTATCCCGGTGTTGCGGGAGCATAACGTCGCACAAGCCACCATAGATGAAGTGATCGCTCCTCTGGGTGAGTTGATCGTCACGCTCGTTTCGATCAAACAGGCGAAAGTTTCTTTCCTGCAACTTGCTCCTTATACTGCTGATGTATTTAGCCAAGACGTCTACAACGACGCTATTGTCAACATTTTCACGCGACTCAACACCGCGGGGCGGGCGCTGACGCGCCAAGAGATTACATTCGCTTGGATAAAGACGGGCTGGCAGGCCTCGGAGAAAACTGGGCAACGCCACGCGAGCGACTGCTTTAGCGACCTGAGTACAGCCTTGGCAGAGGAAGGCGTCACTATCGATTCCGATGACCTAGTCGGCGCGATTTCAGCCATGTGGGCCGTCCTATTCCGCAACGGCAATCTCTTGACTGCGGCCGATCTTCTTCGAGGGGACAAAGTGCGACCAATGGCACAAGACCTCGTGCAGCATTGGCCGATCTTTGAAAACAACGCGATCACGGCCGCCGGCCTCGTCAATGACCGCGGATTCAAATTTGGCACTCACTATCGATCGCTTAACGTTCTTACTTTACTGCTTTGCTGGAGACTCCTTGGCCGGCAGTGGCTCGCTCAACACGCGCTCGGCATCACCGCGAAAGACAGCTTTGAAAAGCAGCTAGATGCTGCATTCTCTTCTAGCTGCGATCGTTGGATGCTGCTCTCCCAATGGTCGGGACGGTGGGGTAAGTCCACTGATAAAGCGTTTGCCGACTACATAAGCAATCTAGCCGCAGATTGGGAAAAGATTAAAGACCTCTTATCGCCGGAACAGGTGATAGAGATTTTGAAGAAGCGCATCGAAAGCTGGATTTTTGGTCTGCGCGAAGAGTCTTCAAAATACATCGACGAACTCGGTGTACTAACACGAGACACCGTGCATCAATACTATCTCCCGCTATGGCTCTGGCATCGGCTTGACCCCAATCGCTGGAGCGCATCGAGGCTCCCTCTGCGCGAAACGAAACGCGGCGGCCTTAGCCTGGAGGTCGACCACCTCGTTGCTATCAAGCTTTGGGAGACGTTGCGCAGGAACCCAGAACTGCCGGCGGGCGAACAGGAACCTTCTTCTGAAACCGACATCGCTTCCGACGTGAATGCTCTCGGCAACTGCTGCCTTCTCGAAAAATCATTCAATATCGCCAAGGGCGCCAAAACCCTCCAAACTTTCCTCAGCAGTGTCCATGAAATTAAGAATGGCTCCGTCACGATAGAGAGTTGGGCTCGGAAGCTCGAAATCGAGCCCGTTCTTCTCAATCCAACAGACCATTCGATGGAAGAAGTTGTGCAAGCGATATCCCGCAGAACTGATAATATGAAAACGACGCTCAAGGACTACATCGCCGGCGAACGCCAACGCGCAGACCTACCGGCCAGCGATTGAGTTCTGCCAATCGCTTCTGTGCGTGCTTGAATTTGCTCGCAAAAGCCTTCTGCTTGGAGCCGTCGGCCAAATTTAGACGACGACACAGAGCTGGGACATGCGCACCAGTCAAGGGTGCTCGACGAGCACATGCACCATTCCCGCGCTCTAGCGAGCAGCGGACATCTGTCATTCTCCAGACGGAACGCTGTCGACAGATGGCGTCACAGACGTGCATCTTTGGACAGGAATCGGAGCTGGCCTCCATGGCTGTCAAATCCGGACTGTTCGAGTGGCTGATGGACCGCGTCGGCTCTGTATGCGCGACGTTCGGCAATACGACCCCAGATCAATGCTATGATCAACGCCGCAATGATTCGGCGTTCGGGCTGGGGAAACAGCTATTGTGACTGACGCAACATCTATGCGAGAGGACCGACCAGCCCATGTGAATATGGGTTAAGTCTCGTGACGGGCTTCGAATACTTTGAGGAACAGCCCATAGAGCGGTTCAAGATTCCCGATCAATCCGATCCGCTGACGGCTGGCGCTTTGCTGTTGGCGTTCGCGGCGTACCCTTCGGTGAGTCAGCTACGTTCGCGACAAAAGGCTACCGATGCCTTTCGAGCTTGGTTCCTTCGTGCTGCACTGCAGGAAGGTATCAAGGTTAAGCCACCTGCGCATCTTACGAGAGCGCAGCTCGATCCCAGAACGATGAGAAGGCGTGTCTATGACGCTTCCAAGCGCATCGAGCACCAAGCCCTAGATTTGGTCGGGCTGGCAATGGACATGACGTTCTTCAGAAGTGGAGGGCCCGAAAATTTCGCGCGGCTACTTGGAGCTTCGTTGGGAGCCAAGCAGGTGTCAGTGAATGTAGCTCGCGGCATCGATACCGACGTCGTGTTCCTCAAAGATCATTTGTCGCGACGAAAATCGAAGAAGGCGCTGGATATTGATCGAGCCGAAGACACGCTGCGTGATTTTCGTCGCCGAGTCTGGAAAGTGTACTTGCCTACACTGCCGCTGCTGACCGCCATCCACGTCGATTGTCTGAAGTACGATTTTCACAAGCGCGAGTACGGCGTCACCATTCCCAGCTTTCCACGACGATATCTAGCCATCTCTTTACTTCTCAACCCCCAGCTTTGGGTCCATTCGGTGATTGTGAATGCGCGAGTTCGCCGCGCAATGATGGCAACTTGTTTTCCGCCAAATACATTTCCTGAGATTCTTGGCGAGCAGGCGACGCCGCCATGGCTTCACTGGTATGAAACCGAGGGGTGTCAGAATTTGCCCCCTGAAAAGTGCCACGAATTACTGTAGCCATGTGATTGCCTCTCACGGCTGGGCTGTGGACACAGTGGCGGGGAGTGAAGCCGAAAGGCTGATGGGGTCGCAGTCCTGCCATGGAAGGCCTGCGACCTTGCACCGATCACTCATTCACACACACTCCAGACCGCGCCGTAAGATCACAAATGATCCAGGGTCCGGTCACAGGTCAGATATATTGATCCGGTGCAATCTTTTTCCAATAGTCGGCATGCCTGTTTGCCGCATTTGGTTTTCAGAACGCAGCGGCTGCATCGCGTCTCTAGGTCCGAAGACTCTGCCTCTCGTTAAACTGACAAACCGACCAGTTATCCATAGGCGTGACGCCGCTATCCGCCTCAGACCTACAAAGGAAAAAGAGGGTCAGGAGACCGGCTTCGACCGCACCCTAAGGCTGCTATACGTTACGTGCACACGTCCCAGAGTAGTCTAGCCGTGCTGGCTTATACGGAAAACCAAGCCAAGGTTCGCGCCCATGCTATCATACTGGTTTGAAGCACCGATGATGCCCTCTGTCATGTCGTAGCCTCTTCCGAAATATTGATGTGCGCGAGAAATGAATGGGCAGAGCGTGGGAGCACGACGGAGATATTGAGATGCTCTCTTGGTACCTGCTCCCAAGACCAGCCGAATCAGAATAGAGAATTATGAAGGCTTGGTTCGCCTGACTTGTCGCCGGGTCAAAGTAACCGTCAAAAATGTCGCGTTGCCCGCACCTTTTCGGATGCTGGCGCATAATTAGGCGACCGCCAGCGTAACTCGAAAAGGATTGTGCCATGGCCTTATTGCGCCCAACGCCTGCCAACATCGAATTCTTCAAACGCCAACTCCGGCAGGATTATCCTCAGATCGGATCTGCGCACCGCGCGGAAGCGTTCGCTGCCGCATGCGGTTTTCGAACGTATGCGAGCTTGCTGGCTGCACTTCGTGTCAGCGAAGCATCGACAAAGGTAATCCGTATGGACGAACAACGCTGGTCGGCAAGACTTGCGGAGCTGGGTTATAAAGGCAAGCCGGATGATCGGTTGAAAGTATGCCTGCGCTCGCTACAACTCCCCGATCCTTGCTGGATGACAATCTGCGCACGGTATCGCACTGTTGGGGAGCGCTGGTTCAGACGCTGCAGATCGGAAAACCTGCCTTACATAACGGTGCAAACGGCAAGGAAGTACGCGACCCTCGAATGGGATTGCATCACGCTCGATACGGAATGCGATGGAGATATTCGCGAAGATCACTCGCGCAAGATCGTTGATAGGCTCTCTGCGACGTTCCAGCGCCGTTCGGCGGGAAGCGGGGCGAAGCCGTATTTCTCCGGCAGCGCCTTTGTCGGCTCGATTAAGGATCTCCGGCCCGATATTGCCGACTTGCTTGCCGATGAGTTCTTTATGATCCTCTATCAAGCAAGCCGCCCTTCCGGCCTCGCTGCCGCTTAGAGAAGCAGTACGCATGGCGATGTTTGGCAGCAGCGGGCCTTCCGAAAACGAGCTGGTATTGCTCTCTCTCCACGGTAAAATAGGGCAGTGGTGGGAGAGCAATGCGCCGGAACGCAAGTTTGCGGGCTCGCTGGAGTTGAATGGCGAGAAGATAACGCTATGCCTGTCGATCCAGAGCGAGACACCTGACCACCCATTCAGCCTGGACAGCGATCCGAGGGTGGCTATCTGCGGCTGGATAGCGGGAAAAGCCATAACGCTTATCCAGTGCGTGGTCATACATGAGAATTCGAACGAGCGTGGCGATATCGGATATTCGGCACACATTACTATCCGGCCCGAGTTCGTTCTCGTGGGGCGTCACCATGCCGATCCGGATGGCAAATACTCGCTAATCAGCTTTACGACCAACGAAGTTCACAAGGTTTTCCAGGTGCATCCGCTCAAGCGGATCGAACCGAAGTGGGAAGTGTTATCCGCCGCGCTGACGGCGGATGCAAAGATGTCCTCGGAAGAGTTCAGGCACTCCCAGTTCGCCCTTGTGGAGCTGCCCAACCTGAATTTCTTTCAAAGCAACATTGCGGGTATCAACGGAACGATTTCCTACCAGTTCTCAGTATCACACTCGTTTGATCGGCAGCGCGGCGACACGGCCACGTACTGGCCGCGTCTGGTAATGGAATTGCGCGAGCCGGTAAGCCTGTTCCGGTTGTTGCGCCACGCGCGGCAGTCAACCCATCTCCTGTCATTGATCTCGATCTCACCGAACTACGGCTTGGACATCGAAGTAAGTCAGGACGCGCATTGTCCGGAAAGTTGGAAGGCATTTCAGAACGGCAAGAAAAGGACGCAAGAGCCATCAGAACTGCATGATTGGGAGGTTCTGGTTCGCTATCCGGATCATCAAGAACTCTATCCCGGACTGTGGAGCCGCTGGTTTGAGACCAGAAAAGATCATGCCGTGCCACGGTGGCTATTTCAGTTGAGTCTGGAACAGGGCCAGCGCTTCGACATCAACCGATTTCTGAATGTGATGCAGTGTTTGGAAATTCTGACCAAGCTCTATACGGATGGCACGCTCGTCGACAAAGCTGCGTTCAACACGTTCTGCGATATCGTCGAAAGGGAAGCTGCACGGCACCTTGATTCCAGTAGCTTCGCGCTCGTGACTAGAAAGCTCAGAGAGGAGAACCGGCCTCCATTAGCGGCACGCTTGCGCTCGCTTGTATCACGGCTTGATGACCACGTGCTTCGCTGGCTGCTGGGAAAGGAACTGCAAGCGCTGGATCTAGCAGTGAAAGCGCGGAACTACTTCACGCATTACGGCGACCTATCCGTATCCAAACTCGATCTGATCGAGCAGAACCTTGGCTTGCTGACCTGTAAGATGAGCGCATTGTACGTGGTATTGGAACTCGACATCTTGGGCATACCGCCATCTGCATACCTATCCGGTGAACGAATGGGTCTGCCATGGATGATGCGGTGGGCGGCGGAGCGGCATGTGCTTTCGGCGAATTAACGAATGGGTTGCGCGCCGCCTTTCTATTGGATCACAAGTCAAGTATGTGACCCTTGCGGATTCAGGAGTTGGTTAGGTGCGGGATTGCATTGACGATTTCATGCACAAAGTCGATCAAATCGATCTCTCCCAACTCGATGCAGACAGCTCCAACGGCTCCGCCAGCAACGACATGTTCGTTTGGCGTGGTACCGGTGCCTTTACGGCTGCTGGGCAAATTCGGATCTTCGAGCAAAGTGGCGTCGCCACGATCGTGGAGGGGAATGTCAACAGCGACTTGGCTGCGGACTTCCAGATTCAACTCACCGACATCAACTTGGGCCTGACCGCGAGTGATTTATTCTGTGATTTGGCTTCGAACGCAGCATTGCTGCACGACGGGATGCGCAATTCGTGTTTTGCGGAGTTCCCAGAAGTGGCAGCTCTACTTTAGCGAGAAGGGTCGGTCGTTCCCTGAGCCACGGGGCAAGCTTGACCGGGGCAGTGCCGTCCGACATGCTTGTTGCTATCGCTAGGCATGACGCGCGATCAGATAGCTGCAGGGGTGCCGAACGGCAGGTTCTCGTGGCTCCTCGATACACGCAGTCCGTACCATGTCGACAAGTAAGGTCGCGACCGAGGACGGCGTATAGTGCATCGCGTTGGAAGTGGGAGGCTAGGCCACCCTATCCGGAAAATGAAGGGCCTAATCATTTCGAAACAAATCGTCTTTCATGTCGGCATTTTTGGACGGCTCATTTCCAGGCTTGGCTTCCGGCTTGGCTCTGAAAAGCTGCTGTCGGTTGATGGATCCAATATCAGCAAGCACTCCAAGTATCATCTTCAGCTCAGGCCTTAAATCCGCTGGTGCAGCAATTTCTTGCGCGAAGGCATGTGCTTCCAAATTGCGCGCAGATGTGAACAAGTCTCCGCTCGACGCCGATTTTGCAATGAATTCGGCCAGCGCAGCCACCGGCAGACCCTCAAGCTGTTGTTCCAATCTCTTCCGAATTGTAGCGCTAGCTGCGCCGGTCGGATCGATGAATTCCTTTGCCGCTGATTCGGCAAATTGGACCATTTTGTCTCGCCCGGCTTTGCCTCCAGCGCCATAAAGAAGGCCCGAAAGGATTCGAGTTCGTCGATCCTGGAGCGTCTCGAACGGGCCCGCGCTTGCAAGGTGATCGCCGCCTAGTGCGACGAGAGCGGCAAGATAATATGAGCACCGAAGGGCAGATCGTGCCGTATTCTTCTCTTCTGCTGCCCAGCGAATACCGGCCACAGCTTCATCAACCCAGTAATTCAACGTGCTGAAATCGATACCACCGGCTAGACGCGAAGTAGCTTGTTCAAGTCGGTAGGCAGGCGAGGACTGGCGCCTTCCAGAGCCACCCGCATCGATTTCAGCCTCAAATGCCTCCTGAGAAAGACGGGGGGGGGGAATATTGGCGGCTTCAGACTGTAATCGTTGAAGAGCTGTTCCTCCTATCACTTGAACGCCGAGGCGAGTGGCGAACGGCAACAAGTCGTTCCGATTCTCAGTCGTGGCAACCACTGCAACATTGGCGCCGACCGCGTCTTGCACCCCCTTTGCCCAAAGGACGCGCTCAAATGCTCTTGCTCGTTTTTTGTTTTTGACATCGACGATCACGATCGATCTGGCGAACTCACTGGAGCGGAAGTACGCCCAAACATCAATGTCGGTCACCTCTTCTCCGCTTTGGAGTAGCTTCACACCCCGAGTTACAAATGCGCCCGATGATAGGAAGTGCATTCGGAGGCATTCCTCGGCTCTGGGGCCTTTGGGGAGTTGTGGTTTGTCTGCCATCTCGGTCACTTCCGTAGCATGTCCAATGTGCTCCGTACCGTTCGGCTGCTTGCCCCGACAAACGGCTTTCTTGCAGCGACCCTGGCCACTTCTGGACCACGATATGACTTGGCTGCTCCTGACGCTACAAGTCTAACTGTATCCTGTGATGCGTCCCCTTGCAGAATGAGCGCTCGCGCCATTTCACCGACTTCCTTCTTCAACAAAGTCAGGCGATGACCTTTTTCGCTGGATGTCACTTGAACAACCCCGCGCTGCTCGGGAACTTGGTAATCGGCCGCAATGGCGCTAGCCCACCCCTCCACATATCCACGGGATATCAGCATGGAGATTAGAACTGAGGGGTTCTGTATTCGACCTCTTGCTGGGCTGCTCATCGAAATGCCGTACGTGAGGCTGCTTGCAAGCGCTTTGGCGTCATCCAGCATGTCGGCCAAGCTATCTGGCACATATTTGCTCAGCGCCCCTGGTGCGCTAACAAATTCTGTGTCTCCAGAGTCGTTACTCACGGTGCTAACATCGTAGAAGCCAATCTGGTGCAATTTGCCCCAGAGTGCATTGCCAAGAATATCAACCAATTTACTTTTAAGAACGCAGCCACTCTTGCTTAGAAGTGCTTCAGCTTGAGCAAGGCGCTCCTGCTCTTCAGGCTTCAGTGAGCTCAAGATAAGCGAGGCCTTGCTTGCCATGTCTCGACGGAATAGAGATCCGTTGAAATACAGCTTGCCTTGACCGGAACCATCATAGTCGATGAAGCCAATCTCTTCGGCTTGCTCAAATAAGTCATCAACGTCCCTGCACGACAACTTAAACTGGTCGCCAATCTGTTCCGCGCAATCTATCTTCTTAAGAGGAGCAGTGCTTGCCATTTCAGCCAGAGCAATGGCGGCCAATTCTCCGTTATCTGGCCGTTCGGCCTCAAATATAGTCGCTGCATGCGTCAACAGCTTAGATTGCGTGACCCCGAGCACAGCTACCGATTTTTCGGTTTGATCAACTAGTCCTTGTTCTTGCAGCAGATTTAGAGAAGCTCTCAGCTCAAGGCGATTGATCTGATTGCTCTTCGCCAACGCTTCAACGCGCTCAAGCGGAACCGACCACTGCTCCTCTCTCGTTATGAGCGACAAGACCCGTGTGGTTCGTCCCGCAGAGATCGTGGCATCGAAGCCAGCAACCTTGACGGCCGACAACTTCTGTTCGTGGTGCACAAGCCATGCACCGGTGACCGCTGGAAGTAGTTGCTTTGACATGAACCCCGTTAGATGTGCGGATCGACGATCGCCTCCGGTATCATGAGATGGGTTCACCCTCAATTGCTGTTCAGCCCGTGCCCTCTGCTCAGTAGCACTCGCTTCCAGTGTGACTCGCGTGCGACCACGTCATGCTCGCCGGTGTGTATGTCAGCGATCTCGAACACCCGAGAAACGAAATGGCTTGGCGCTCGATGCTCTCGTCGTTGAGACGCATGCGCAACTCAACGTCGCCGCCCTCGAGAAGGCTTGAGTGGATCGCCTGCTTGGTGAGGCAGCCGCGCTTCATCAAGCAGATTAGATCAGGGCTTACGTGACAGCGGTTTACGAGCGTCTCCAATCATCGCAGGAACGGACGCTAACCGAAGCCTTCGCTCGTTGGCGGGTATGGGCTCTCCAACAGGTCGACCGGATTGATCCCGTCAAGTCGGTCGTTTCCTCCACGGGTTCGAAGATATCGATACATTTCCAGGATCGGAGCCGCCCGATCGAAACCTCAATTAACCGGTACCGATCGTAAGACTATGCTGGCGCACCCTCAGTCGGAGACGAAATAGAGGTGTCGCTAAATTGCTGGCTGCGAGCAGTCCCTGATATCCGCGCCAGCCACCCTGATCTAACCGCAGCCTTCCCTGTTCGGTCCGCAAAATTCCCTGTTATTTTCGCGGCCAAAGTCCGCCATAGGCCTCTGAATACACGCATTAAATGCGTCCTTCCGGGTCGATTTCAATCCCGAAAACGCCGAAAATACCCTGTTCCTGAGACGCGTTCGCACCAGACTGGCTCCTGCGCCATTCTCGCTATCAAGATGGTAGCTTGCAGTTCTAACCGCGATTGGGAGCGTCTGCTGGCTGGTGTCGAGTTGCCGCAAGGGCGGTCCGCATCCCGCGCGCCATTGACCTAAGCAGACATTCGACGCCATGAACGACGCAGGTGCTGGTGGATTGAGGCGTGGGTTCCGCAAGCGCAGCATGGCCAAGTCTGATTAAGCGCGCTCAGAGCGAACGCGCTTGGCATAGCTGATGACTATCAGGGCAGTTCCATCTTTCCCTTGTATCTGCCGGCGGAGAGGGTGTCCGTCAGGTTCTCGTACGTGTACGTGCCTCCGCCTTTGGCACCCTCGTATTTGCCGGTGCCGCCGGTCCACTTGAATGGGTACTCCTTGAGGTGCGAACCCTCCTCCCAGACTTCGTGTTGCTTGTCGCCACTTTTAATATTCCAAGTGCAGGTCCCGGACCCTTTCCAGCTTTCATCGGGCATGTACTCGTATTTTCCGACGCAGTCCGCTGTATCCTTCGGTTCCGCGGGATCGTCGGGGATGCGTACGCATCGGCCGGCGTAGTCGACCAGCTTGTGTCCCTTTTCCAACTCCTTTTCATCCCACTTGTCGTTCACGCATGCGAGGGCGCCAACTTCGTTGATGGTCTGGCCGGCGCTGGCTGGGAAAGCGGACAAACTAGGAACGGCTGCCAGCACTGCAGCCAGGAGCGGTTTCAAGTTCATGACATCCTCCTTGTTCCGATAGCTGCTGTCAAATTGGCGAAGCTTCGTGAACGGCCTCGCCTCATGTGACGCGTCAGGGATGACAGGCGGAGCGGCCGATCGTAGTATGTAACGGTGTGTTACAGCCCCAACATTTTGACTGGCTTGGCGATTGTTGTGCACCGGAGCTGATCTGTGGCTGATGTTTCTCTCCATCGATGGAGTGAAAGCGAGGTCTTAGCGATCCGAACTCAACTCGCCCGGATAATGACGAGCGGACCGTTTCAACAGTCACATCGCCGCCAGCGGTTCGTGGAGTACATTGTCAGTGAGGCGCTTGAGGGCCGGGTCGACAGGCTCAAGGGGTATACGATTGGGATCGAGATCTTCGACAAGCCAACCTCGTTCGATCCTCTGACCGATCCGATCGTAAGGGTCGAGGCAGCCCGGTTACGAGACAAGTTGCGCGAATATTACGAGACAGAGGGCCAGTCAGATCCCGTACGCATCAAAGTGCCGAAGGGCTCGTACACGCCGCACATTGAGATTCGCCCCTCAATCGTACAGAAACCCGTAACAGAGGCTATAGCCTCTGAACTGGCGGACCGCCCGTCGCGCCCCGCGCTGTTGCGTGGCCCGATCGGGATTGCCGGTGCCGTAACATCCGCCTTGCTTCTTTTGCTCGTGGTGTGGAGCGTGTGGCGGCCGCCAACGCCGCCCATGACACCAATATCTCAAAAGCTCTCACTCGCCGTGTTGCCATTCGAGAATATTGGCGGTGATCCGTCGTGGCGCCGGCTTGCCGATGGAATGACGCAGGACATTACGACCGACCTCTCCCAATCCAAGGACCTGCTTGTCGTTGCGCGCAACTCGACCGAGATCTACAGGGGCAAAGCCGCCGATGTTAGAGACGTGGGTCGCGAGCTGGGTGTGCGTTACGTGCTCCAGGGCAGCATTCAACCGAGCGACAACCGCATTCGGATCACAGCGCAGTTGATTGATGCGCGCTCAGGCGAGAATGTTTGGTCCACCCGGTACAATCGCCCCGTGGCCGACATCTTTGAGGTTCAGAGCGACGTGACGGAATCCATTGTGGCGACGCTCGCGGGTTATGAAGGTGCTATGGCACAGGCGGAGCGCAAGCTCATCCGGCGCAAGCCGCCCAGTGTGCTGATGGCGTATGACCACTATCTGCTTGGAGTGGAAGCCAAGCATGGCGGTGTTTTCCGGCGGCGTCACCAAGGAAGGCCTGGATGAAGCCGAGCGCCGGTTTCTGAAGGCAATCGAGATCGACCCGCAGCTTGCCAGAGCCTACGTCGCCCTGTCGTATGTCTACGAATACAGACTTGACTTGAATATCGGCGTCCCGGCCGAGAACGGGGCGCGGCTCATCGAGGTCGCGAATAAGGCCGTTGCGCTCGATCCGAACGACGCCGAGGCCCAGATGGTTTTGGGTCATGCCTTCTCGTATCGGGGATTTGCCGAGCAAGCGCTCCAGCAATTCGCAAGGGCCGAGGCGCTAGCCCCGAGCAATGCCGATGTGCTGATTTTGATCGCCTGGTATCTGCCTCAGCTCGATCAATCGCAACGTGCCGTCGCGCTTGCCGAAAGGGCGTTGCGCCTCAATCCGAATTATCCCGCCTGGTATAATCAAGGATTGCGCTATGTGTACTTTTTCGGCGGCGCCTTCGACAAGGCCGTTAAATTCGTCAAGCTGGTGCCCAATCCAAACCCCTTGGACTATGCCTTCCTCGCGTTGGCATCAGCGATGCTGGACGACATGCCTGCTGCGAAAGCGGCCGCCACGGAACTCCTTCAACGCGACCCAACATGGAATGTCGAAGCGTATCTGAGCGATAACGGAGGGTTTCCGGAAAAATCGGCTATCATGTTTGTTGACGCCGCGAGAAAAGCAGGAGTTCCTGCCTGCGCGCCCGCAGAACGGATAGATGAAAACACGACGTTCATCCGCCTTGAGATATGTGACAAAGAGCGAGCGCGGAATTCGGCAAATGCAAAGATCCTCACCGCACCTGCTGGTTTAGCGCCGCACTGAGGGGGGATCAGGTTTGGGCCCAACTCGGAGCTGGCGTTCGTCCCCGTTTTCTTTGCTGCGCGAGCAGAACGGGCAAGCTCAATTTCTAACGAGGAGCTTCCGGAAGACGCTGTAACGGGCGATCGCCAAAAATCTAAGCTAATTGTCATAGCGGATCCCGGTAGCTACGCCCGTCGACGGCTACGCTACTGGGGGCGCGCATCCCGGACGGCTTGAGAGATGTTGTTCTGCTTGAGAACGCTGCCGACTTTGCTCCTCCGCAGCACGCGCCGGCGGCGAGCGCTCTCCTGTAGCTGCATCCCTTTGCCTTCTGTGCGGCTGGCAGGAACGGCGGTGTCGAACCTCGACGAGCGCAGCTGCGCCAGCGCTTTTTGCGCCGCTTCCACGTGGCGCGCCTTCGCATCCAACTTCGCCAAGCGGCTGAGCTCATTGTTGACGCGTTTAAGACCCGCTGCGAAGACTTGCTTTCTTTTCTGGGGCTGGTCCGCGCTGGCAGGAAACGCCTTTCCGCGCGGCTCCGATTTGCCGCGGGCTTCGCGCTGTTTTTGCCGCGAGACCGTTTTGGCTTTGCCGCAGAGATCGCGCAGCCGAGCTTGTAAAGCAACAAGGTCTTTGCGATCCAGGTCATAAAGTTCTGGGTGGTGGGTCGTGCGGAGGAGCGCAATCTCGTCGGGTGTCAGCAGAGCATATTCTTGTTTCAAGGACATCGACACGGATCGCCTCCGAATTTTAAGGGTTTATCCTCCCGGACGCCACGAGCCTGCCGTCTAACCGCGACGCTGTCCATTCCTTTCAGCGGTCTTTCTCAATATGGGTGCCGGGAAAGCATTGCCTTGAACGCAGGCTACTGCTCGCGTATCTCTCCGCCGAGAGGACGACCTCTCCTTCGTGGAAATTGATGTCCGGGACGACCCGGCCCTGACTGAAAGGGTTGGGTAATGGCTTGGATTTTTCTCGTTGCTGCAGGATTGCTGGAAGTCGTCTGGGCGTTCTTCATGAAGAAGTCGGAAGGGTTCACCCTGTTTGGACCGACGGCCATCACGCTCGTCACCATGTTGGCAAGTTTTGCGCTGCTGTCGTTGTCCATGAAATCGCTGCCGCTGGGCACGGCCTATACGATCTGGACGGGAATCGGCGCTGTCGGGTCGTTTGCGCTCGGAATTGTTTTATTGGGCGAGTCCGCGACGCCCATGCGCCTGGTCGCAGCGGCCCTCATCGTCGGCGGACTTGTCATGATGAAGCTCTCCAGTGCCGATTAGAGCGTCCGGAAAAGTGAGATCCTCCAGACCATCTTGATAGCGTCTCTGCGCTGCTATCCCGTCGCGATGACGCCAAGCTCTCGATCGCGACGGGAAGCGGCGGATAAAAACGTTTCCCCAATGGGCGGACCGCCCCGCAATGGACGTGGGAGAAGACGTAATGGCTGCAGCAGATGGGCATGATGAGCCGGACGGCCACGATGAGGGGTTGCAATACGACTTCATGGCGATGCTAACACGCCGCCGGGCGATGGGTCTATTGATGTCCTTGGGAGCCGCACCTCTCATCGCGGCGTGCGATGGCCCCGCCATGAGTCAACCGGAGCAGGATCGCTCGGCTACCGGGCCGGACGGTGCGGTATGCGTGAAGCATCCCGAAGAGACGGCAGGTCCGTTTCCCGCCGATGGCTCCAATCGCGCTCACGGAACATTGGCCAATGTACTTGAACAGTCTGGCATCGTTCGCGAGGACATGCGTCCCAGCTTGGGAAACGCGGCCAGCGCGGCTGACGGTGTCATGCTCGATCTCGAGATCACGCTGCAAGACGTATCATCGGGCTGTACGCCTCTCGCAGGATATGCGGTCTACCTTTGGCATTGCGATGCCGCGGGCCAGTATTCGATCTACAATGTCAAAAACGAGAGCTACCTGCGCGCCGTCGGCGTGGCCGACGATCAAGGCCGCCTCAAGTTTCGTACGATCTTCCCCGGATGCTACCGCGGGCGCTATCCGCACATGCATTTTGAAGTCTATCCGAACCTCCACGCGGCCACCGACTACCGCAACCGGTTGCTGACCTCGCAGCTTGCAATGCCGGCGGAGGAATGCCGGAAGGTCTATGCGTCGGCTGCGAGCTATCGCGAAAGCGTCGCGGCATTCGAGGATGTAAGCCTGGAGCGCGACGGAATCTTCCGCGACAATACCCCTGCTCAGCTTACGGCCCAGACGCCGGTCGTCGATGGCGATGTGCGCAGTGGCTTCAAAGGCCGTGTCACCATCGGGCTGGCGGGGCGAGCTTAACGTTGTGGAGCCGCTCAACCATCGACCAGATGAGCGAATGCGCCTGTCACGCGTTCGTAAAGGTTGCGCTTAAAGGGCACGATGAGCTTGGGCACAATGTCGATGGGCGCCCAACGCCAGCTTTCGAACTCGGCCTTCAAGCCGTATTTCGAAGAGATGTCGATCTCGCTGTCCTTACCCAGGAAGCGCATGGCGAACCAGCGCTGTGTCTGTCCTCGGTAACGACCCTTCAACGCCACGCCGACGAGATCGGCGGGAAGCTCGTAAGTCAGCCATTCGGGATGCTCTGCCAGGACTTCAACGCTCGTGATGCCGGTTTCCTCACGCAACTCGCGCAGCGCCGCCATGCGGGGAGGCTCATAGCGCTCAATCCCGCCCTGTGGCATCTGCCAGATGGAGCCGTGATGGCGGGCCCACTTGGGCTTGCGCTTGCCGACCCAAACCTTGCCTTCGCGATTGAGCAGCATGACGCCGACGCACTGGCGCAATGGCAGCACGTCGTTCAATGCGTCAGCGAGGCCGGGAATGTGGCGCATGGAGAGTCCGTGAGTGACTTGGGAAAATAGTGACTGCGATTCGCTAAGTGTAAAGAAAAATACAATGTTTTTATGACGTTGCTGCGACTTTTCCAGGACAGTGCTGCGCTCCGGCAGCGTCAACGCGCTGGACTTGCGAGCGGCGCGAAGTCAGCGAGCACGGCATCGTAAACGGCACGCTTGAAGGGCACGATGAGCGTATGGACCTCCGACACCGGAGCCCATCTCCAGGCGACGAACTCTACGTTCTGCGGATCGGACGGCACGATGTTGATCTCGCTGTCGTCGCCCGTGAAGCGGAGTGCGAACCACTTCTGCTTCTGGCCCCGGTAGCGGCCGCCCCAGGCCTTGCCCATGAGGTCGGGCGGCAGATCGTAGTTGATCCACTCCGTCCGTTCCGCGATGAAGCTGACCGAGCGGATGCCGGTCTCCTCGTAGAGTTCACGCAGGGCTGCGGCCTTTGGGTCCTCGTGTTCGTCGATGCCGCCTTGGGGCATCTGCCACCACGAGCCGCGCCCCTCGGCATCGTTCTGGGCGTCGGCCCGGCAGCCGATCCAGACGAGACCTTCGCGATTGACGACCATGATGCCGACGCAAGGCCGGTAGCCCAGCTTGGAAGGATTGGGCGTCTTCTTGGTGGTGTGGGATTTCTTCATGTGCATCTTCCCCTCACGCTGTGCTTCTCCACCGCATACCAGCGCGCGGCGAAAAACAAAACGGGCGCCACGGATTTCGGCCGGGCGCCCGTTCAGTGTCGTAGAAGAAAACCGAGAGCTTAGTTGGCCTGGGGCTTCTCGCCTTCAGGCTTTGCTTCGTCCGGCTTTGCCTCGGGCGTCGCTGGTGTAGTCCCCTCCGTCGCCGGTGCCGGTGTTGCGGCGGGAGACGAGGAGTTGGAGCTGGCGGAAGGCGGCTCCTTGGCCGTCCCGCGCAGGAACGACAGTGCGTACTGAAGCTGGGTATCCTTCTCGGGCTCCTTCGGCACATACGAGGAAGAGCCCGAAACCTCTTCTTCCTTCTTCTCGGCGCCCTCCTTCTCGGTGCCGTCCGGATTCTTGAGGTGGCCACGCAGGCTTGCTTCGCCACGCGGTTTCTCGGCGGCCATCTTGGACTTCAGGTCGTCGGGAAGCTCCTCCTCGACCAGAATATCGGGCTCGATGCCCTTGGCCTGGATCGAGCGGTTGGACGGCGTGTAGTAGCGTGCCGTGGTCAGGCGGATCGCACCGTTGGCACCCAGCGGAATGATCGTCTGGACCGAACCCTTGCCGAACGAGCGCGTGCCGATGATGGTTGCGCGCTTATGGTCTTGCAGCGCGCCCGCGACGATTTCAGACGCCGAGGCCGAGCCGCCGTTGATGAGCACGGCAATCTTCTTGCCTTCGGTCACGTCGCCGGGACGTGCGTTGGCTCGCTGTGTCTCCTCGTTGTTGCGGCCCTTGGTGAGCACGATCGCGCCGCGCTCCAGGAAATCATCCGACACGGCAATAGCCTGGTCGAGCAGACCGCCGGGGTTGTTACGCAGGTCGAGGACGTAGCCCTTGATCTTCGGGCCGAGCTGCTTGTTCAAGCCTTCCATGGCTTTGATCATGTTGGCGTGGGTTTGCTCGTTGAAGGTCGTGACCTTGATGTAGGCGATATCGTCGCCTTCGACGCGCGATTTCACAGCGTTGATGCGAATGACGTCGCGCACGACTTTGACGTCGAACGGCTCATCCTTGCCCTTGCGCACGATCGTCAGCGTGATCGGCGTATTGACCGGGCCGCGCATCTTTTCGACCGCCTGCTCCAGCGTCAGGCCCGAGATCTGCTCGTTGTCGAGGTGCGTGATGAGATCGTTGGCGAGAAGCCCCGCCTTGGCGGCCGGCGTGTCGTCGATGGGCGAAACGACCTTGATCACGCCGTTCTCCATCGTAACCTCGATGCCCAGGCCACCGAACTCGCCGCGCGTCTGCACCTGCATGTCGCGGAAGCTCTTGGGGCTCATGTAGGACGAGTGCGGGTCGAGAGAGGAAAGCATGCCGTTGATCGCGCTCTCGATGAGCTGCGTGTCGTCGGGTTTTTCCACGTAATCGGAGCGCACCCGCTCCAGCACGTCGCCGAACAGATCGAGCTGGCGGTACAGCTCGGTGTTCTGCGAAGGCGTAGCGGAGAAGGTCTGCGTGACGTTGAGCACCGTCGTAGCTCCAGCGAGCCCCGCCAGTGTCAGGAACGTCCAGAAGGCGTAGTCTGTCTTGCGCATCATCCTTGTACCTTTTGCTGACCGGCAACCCACCAGGGGTCGGGGTCGATGGGCCGACCGTCCTTGCGAAATTCCACGTATAGAACAGATGAACCCGGTGGCGGGACTCCCTGTCCAGCTTTTCCCGTTCGGGCTCCGGTCATTG
Organism: uncultured Hyphomicrobium sp.; assembly: GCA_964587445.1. Lineage (GTDB taxonomy): Bacteria > Pseudomonadota > Alphaproteobacteria > Rhizobiales > Hyphomicrobiaceae > Hyphomicrobium_B. Next base: position 184,314 of record CAZPLQ010000003.1, on the reverse strand, counting down.
TGCCTACAGGCTCGGCTGCCAGAACGAATTGGCCCGGCGTGGCGTCGATCTGCGACATCCCTGCTAAGAGGACATGATATCCATCGCCGGCATTAATTATCAAGAGTTGCCCGTAGCTGCGAAATTCGCCAGCGTAAACAACCCAGCCGTCGCATGGCGCGGTGATTTGGGCGCCCGGACGTGTCTCGATAACGATACCCTTGGAGTGTGCGCCATACTGGGTCTTCTCGCCAAATGCGAGAACGCGACGGCCTTGCGCGGGCAGCGGAAGCTTCGCCTGGGCCGTGGCGAATGGAATGGCGGGCTTGATGCGGCCAGGGCTTGCGCCAGATAGCGCAGCGTTCGATGGCGCAAGCTCGATGATCTGCGGTTTCAGGCGCGGAGGCGGCGTAAGGGCAGCGACCTGCGTTTCCTTTGAGGGGTCAGCCTCCGGGCCAACGGGGGCATCCGCGACAACAGGCGTAGCCGCGGGCGCGGCCGCAGGCAGCTCGGGCGGCGGCGCAGCCTTTGCAGCCGCAGCCGGCGCGACGGCGGCGGTCGTCTCTATCGGTTCGGCAGGCGGCGGCTCGACGCGAATGGGCGCGCCCTTGCGCAATTCCTCATTATAGCTGCCGAGCCCGGTCTTTTCCGAAACGGTCTTGTCGAGCTTGCCTATCAATTCCGCGAGATCCCCCACGCTGCGGGAAATCTCGGTCGTTGCGCTCCGCACCGAGGCAAGTTCCGAGCGGCGGTCGGCCAGCGTGAGCTTCTTGACCTCCATGAGGCCCGAAAGCCGCGCGCGCGCCTCGTTGAGGCGCGTCGTTTCCGTGCGTAGACGATCGCCTTCCTGGCGGATTTCCGTCATGACACGAACGAGATCGTCCAACCGTTCGGAAAGTGCCAGGGCCTGTTCTTTCAATTCCGGAAAGGACGATGAGATCAGCATGGCGCTGCGCACCATCTTGAGGGCGTCTTCACGCCGTGTGATGAGCACGGGCGGGGGATTGCGGCCCATGCGCTGGAGGGCGGCGAGAAGCTTGGCAATCTGTCCGTGACGCTGTTGCAGCGCTCCACGCGCGATGCGCTCCTGGGCTTCGAGTTCGGCCAGGCGGCCTTCGATGGAGGTGAGCTGGCCTTCGCTGCGCTGGATGAGTGCTGCCGTATCCAGAAGCTGCGCGTTGATGCGCTCGCGTTCCGCATCGAGCCCCGCAACGTCCTCCTGGAGCGACTTTTCCTTGGAGTGGACCGCGTTGAGCTCCTGGCGTTTCTGTTCCAGCTTGCGCTCCGCGTCCTCCTTGCTGGCGGGCGCTTGCGCGGCGGCGGGTCGCGGAAAAGGGGCTGCCACGCAAAAAAGCGCTGCAGCAGACCCGGCTAGGGCTGTGCGCGCAAACCTTCTGCCAGCTGCGTTCGTTGTATACTTTGCCACATGCGCCTCTAGGCTGTGCCAGCCCGCCGGCCGGCGCCGCCAGAAACGGCGGTCATGCCTGATTCAACGCTTTAAAATTACGGCCCTTTTGGTGCGCGTTGCAAATTTCATTTCAGTAATGCGTGGGGATTCCAGGGTATGTCGGGGAACCGCGGCGAAAGTGCCGCGTCGAAGCCATTGCGGGGACCTGCCGGAGGGCCTACACCCATCTACCTATTTGTGAGGCATTTCAGATGCAAACGCTTCTCTATCACGCCACCACCATCGCCACGCTCGCGGTGCTCGCGGTGCTTCTTGCTGGCTTGTGGAATATGATGAGGGGAAAAAACCCCAATCTGAGCCAAAAGCTGATGCGCTGGCGTGTCGGCCTTCAGTTCTGTGCAATCCTCATCATCATCGCCTACGCCTTGGTCGCCCATTGACGCAACCGCGTGGGAATGGGCGCACGCGTAACCTTAGAAAGGGCTCTTGAGTTCTATGGTCGTTCTCAATCGCATTTACACCAAGACCGGAGACGCCGGCACCACGGCCCTGGGAACCGGCGAGCGCGTCTCCAAGACCTCGCTGCGCATAGCCGCCTACGGCACGGTGGACGAAACCAATTCCACGATCGGCATGGTGCGCGTGCACCTGGGTGATAGCGAGCCCCGCGTGGATGCCATGCTGGTGCGCATTCAGAATGACCTGTTCGATCTGGGCGCCGATTTGTGCGTGCCCGATCGAGGCCAGAAACTGCCCTATGAGCCGCTGCGCATGTCGGAAGCGCAGGTCAGCCGGCTCGAAAGCGAGATCGACGAAATGAACGCGGAGTTGCAGCCTTTGCGCTCCTTTATTCTGCCGGGCGGCAAGCCTGCGGCAGCCGCGTTGCATGTTTCGCGCACCGTCTCCCGCCGTGCCGAGCGGTGCATGGTCGAATTGGCAGCCGACCCGAACGAGCCGGTCAGCGCAGCCGGGCTGAAGTACATCAATCGGCTGTCGGATTTTCTCTTCGTTGCGGCTCGCTATGTGAACGATCGCGGCCGATCCGACGTGCTGTGGGTGCCGGGGCAGAACCGCTAGCGCAATTTTCGGCCCAAATCATTCGCATCGACAAAGAGGGTCTGCGTGTTCGTACCGCTGGGCGATCAAAATCCGATCAAGCGTATACGCTACCAGTACGTCACCCTTTTGTTGATTCTAGCCAATGTGCTTGCCTACGTGCTGGAGACGGCGAGCGGCTCTGAGCCCGCCCTGATCGCAAGTTTCGCTGTCATTCCGGGCGAATTCTTCCAGGCACTGCGAGCAGGCGCAGCCACCGGCGCCGGCGATGCGATCGCCATCCCCGAGATTGCGACGCTCTTGTCCTACATGTTTCTGCACGGTGATTTTATCCATCTCGGCGGCAACATGCTGTTCCTCTGGGTGTTCGGCGACAACGTCGAGGATGCGATGGGACACGTGCGCTTTTTCATATTCTATCTGGTGTGCGGGGTTATAGCTGGGCTCACCCATGCGTTGATGCTGCCGGGAAGCCTGGACGCGTTGATCGGGGCGAGCGGCGCGGTCTCGGGCGTCGTCGTGGCCTATCTCATGTTGCACCCGCGGGTGAGGGTCTGGGTGCTGGCTTTCAAGGTTCTGCCCTTGAACATCACAGCCGCCTGGGCGCTGGGCCTGTGGATCGTTTTTCAGCTGACCATGGTGATAATTCCCCAGGTGGGGCCGACCGCATGGTGGGCCCACATCGGCGGGTTGATCGCGGGTGCGCTCCTAACCCCCTTGATGAAAAACAGGGAAGTGCCTCTGTTCGGCCGTTAAGCCCCCTCCGAAAGGATTAACGCTGGCGGGCTGTCAGCCCTTCATTTCCGCGACGTGTGCGCAGATTGACTTCATGCAAATCGCCACTTAGCTTCGATTTCGCAATTGCGAGAGCGTGACTGCTATTTCGCGCGAACTTTCTGATATTCGCTGGCGAAGATCGACAATCGCATTGCGAAACAACGCGGGGTCGAGCCCGCGCGCACAAAAGGCTTTGAAAAAGAAGAACCGGGAGCGCCAGTGGCATGAAGATCGTAGTGCCCGTCAAGCGGGTCGTTGATTACAACGTCAAGATCCGCGTTAAACCCGATGGCTCGGGCATCGACCTCGCCAACGTCAAAATGTCCATGAACCCCTTCGACGAAATCGCCGTCGAAGAGGCCGTCCGCATCAAGGAAAAGGGTTCCGCCGAGGTCGTCATTGTGTCGATCGGACCGGCCAAGGCGCAGGAGACCATCCGCACCGCGCTCGCTATCGGCGCCGACCGCGGCATTCTTATTGAAACCGCCGAAGGCGCTCCCGTCGAGCCGCTTGCGGTCGCCAAGCTCCTCAAGGCCGTCGTGGAGGCGGAAAAGCCCGACCTCGTCATTCTCGGCAAGCAGGCCATTGACGATGACTGTAACCAGACAGGCCAAATGCTGGCGGCGTTGCTAGGCTGGGGCCAGGGCACCTTCGCATCCAAGGTCGTGCCGGAAGACGGCGCGGTGTCCGTCACGCGTGAGGTTGATGGCGGCCTTGAGACGGTCAAGCTCAAACTGCCCGCAGTCGTGACAACCGACCTGCGCTTGAACGAGCCGCGTTATCCCACGCTGCCCAACATCATGAAGTCCAAGAAGAAGCCGCTCGATACCAAGAAGCCGGAAGACCTCGGCGTCGATATCGCCCCGCGGCTCAAGGTTCTCAAGACCGCAGAGCCCGCCGCGCGCAAGGCCGGCGTCAAGGTCGGCAGCGTTGCCGAGCTGGTTGAGAAACTCAAGACCGAAGCGGGGGTGATCTGATGACCGTACTTTTGCTCGCCGAGCACAGCAACGATGCGCTCTCGCCTGCGACGGGCAAGGCCGTCACGGCTGCGCTGGGGCTGGGTGGCGATATTCACGTTCTTGTTGCCGGCGCCAACTGCAAGGCTGCCGGGGATGCCGCCGCCAAGCTGTCGGGTGTCGCGAAGGTGCTTGTCGCCGATGCGCCGCATCTGGCCAACCCGGTCGCCGAGGATGTAGCGGATTTGATCCTGTCGCTGGCCGGCGGTTATGACGCCATTGTCGCGCCTGCAACATCGGCGGGCAAGAATGTGCTGCCGCGCGTCGCCGCCAAGCTCGATGTCATGCAGGTTTCAGATATCACCAAGGTTGTTTCGCCCGACACCTTCGAGCGTCCGATCTATGCGGGTAACGCCATCCAGACCGTACAATCCGCGGAGCCCAAAAAGGTCATCACGGTGCGTACGTCCGCTTTCAAGGATGCGGGCGAGGGCGGTTCGGCTGCCATAGAGACGGTGGCAGCGCCAGCGGCCTGCGGCCTTGCAAGCTTCGAAAAGGCGGAACTCAGCAAGTCCGACCGTCCCGAGTTGACCTCCGCCAAGATCATCATCTCAGGCGGCCGCGGTATGGCAAACGGTGAAAATTTCACCAAATACATTGAGCCCGTAGCTGACAGGCTCGGTGCCGCCATGGGCGCCTCGCGCGCCGCGGTCGATGCCGGCTATGTACCCAACGACTGGCAGGTCGGACAGACCGGCAAGGTCGTGGCGCCCGATCTCTATATCGCTGTCGGCATATCGGGCGCCATCCAGCACCTGGCCGGCATGAAAGACAGCAAGGTGATCGTGGCCATCAACAAGGACGGCGAGGCGCCGATCTTCCAGGTCGCCGACTATGGGCTGGTCGCCGATCTTTTCCAGGCCCTGCCCGAACTCGATGCCGAGCTGAAAAAAGCCGGGTTCTGATTCAGAAAATCGTGAGGACCGCCGCAAATGTCGCAATCCACCAAGGTCATGGAAAAAAGCAAAGCGGCGGTCCTGCCCAGGCGCAAGATCTCCAAGATCGGTATTATCGGCGCCGGCCAGATGGGCAACGGTATCGCCCAAGTCATTGCGCTTGCGGGCTACAACGTCGCCATCAATGACTTGAAGAAGGAAGCTTATGAGCGGGCGCTCGAAACGATCGACGCCAGCATGGGCCGCCAGATCGCCAAAGGCGTGATCAAAGACGATGAGCGCGCCAAGGCTCTCGCCCGCATCAGTTTTGCGCCGACGCTGGAGGCTTTTAGCGATTGCGATCTCGTCATCGAAGCGGCCACCGAAGACGAGGAGCTGAAGCACAAGATCTTTGCGGCCCTCTGTCCGCATCTTAAACCTACCGCGATGCTGGCATCCAACACGTCGTCGATCTCGATTACGCGACTAGCCGCGACGACAGACCGGCCGGAAGACTTTATCGGTATGCACTTCATGAACCCCGTGCCCCGCATGGAGCTTGTGGAGTTGATCCGCGGCATTGCCACGGAAGACGAGACGTTCGCGACCGCCAAGGCATTCATCGAGAGCCTTGGAAAAACCACGGCGGTTGCCGAAGATTTTCCCGCCTTCATCGTCAATCGCATTCTTCTGCCGATGATCAACGAAGCCGTGTATACGCTCTATGAGGGCGTCGGCACGGTGGAGGCTATCGACAAGGCAATGAAGCTTGGCGCCCACCATCCCATGGGCCCGCTGGCGCTTGCCGATTTCATCGGCCTCGATACATGCTTGGCGGTGATGCAGGTGCTTTACGAAGGTCTTTCGGATTCCAAATATCGCCCTTGCCCCCTTCTGGTGAAGTACGTCGAGGCGGGCTGGCTTGGCCGCAAAACCAAGCGCGGGTTCTACGATTATCGCGGCGAAAAGCCAGTGCCGACCCGCTAGCCCTGGTCGCTGCAGTACTATGGCAACAGGTCGTCGAGCATCTGGCCGAGGCCGGAGGTCGTCACGCTCTCCATCAGCGCGGGATAGACAACGCCCCAGGAAAGCAGCGCTATGCCGAACGTCACGACGGCCGCCACCAGCATCGACATGCCCCAAAATCTTCTATGCGTTAGCGTTACGAATACAATGATCGCAACCTGAGCGAGGCTTGTCAGGACCAATCCGCTCACGCCAGGATCGAGCGGGTTCGACAACAATGTCGAGGCAACGCCCAGGCCCCAGAATGTCAGCACGAGTATCGTACTGATGATCGCGCAATAGCTGACACTCAAAACGCACAACTTCACGTAGGATGCCGGCGTGCGCGCGATCGAACCCAGAGCGCGGCAGAGATAATACTGAATAGGCGTGAGGATGACGATCCCGGCGTACTGCACGAGCTGGTTCGTCAGCACCGCTGATTTGTCCGCAAGTCCCGGCACGTGATAGATGCCGCCGAACAAACGCGGCAGGATCACGAAGCTCAGCGTGAGTTGCACGCCCAGGCACAGCGACAGGAAGGTCCAATGCGAGCGGTACGTGGGATCGAGCGTGCGCGCCAGGATCGTTTGGACGGGCGCGCGCAGAAACGCCATAAGTGTTGCGGCGTGCCCGCGGGAAGCCTCCTTGTCCAATAGCTGCGAAGCGACCGAAGTCCAGCCCTCATGCGCAAGTCCGTCTGGTGCGCGCGTTCCGCAGTTGGCGCAATAAGGACCCGTAAGCGGATGCCCGCAGTTTGAGCACGATGCCGCGCTTGCCGTTTCCGATCCGCTCATGCCGCCCCCTCGCGCCATATCGGCAAGCCTAGCGCCTTCGCAGGACTTCGACAACGCCAGGCTTTCAGGTGCGCTTGCCATTGAGCTTTCGCCCATACATCCGCGATTGTGGCCTCGACCCGGCGGGGGAGGTATGAGAGGGGTCAACCGATCGGCCAGCAACTCGAGGTCCCTATGACTGCCAAAGCGAAAGTCGCCATCATCACGGGCGCGAGCTCCGGAATCGGCAAAGCTGCCGCGCTGCGACTTCAATCGGCGGGATATGACGTGGTGCTCGCCGCACGCCGGGTGCACGAGCTGGAAGAAGCCGCGGCCGAGGCTTGTCCGCGCGGGGGCCGCGTTCTTGTGGCGGCATGCGATGTGACCAACCAGAGTTCGGTGAAAACGCTGTTTGAGCGGACGCGCCAGGAGTTCGGCCGCCTTGACGTGCTGTTCAACAATGCCGGCATCTTTGCGCAAGGCGCGCCCATCGACGAAGTCAGCTACGAGTCGTGGAAAAAGATCGTCGACGTCAATATCAACGGCATGTTCCTGTGCGCGCAGGAAGCCTGGAAGATGATGAAGGCGCAGGATCCGCAGGGAGGGCGTATCATCAACAACGGTTCGCTGGCCGCTCATAATCCGAGGCCTCTTTCGGCGCCATATACGACGACCAAGCATGCCATCACCGGGTTGACGAAATCATTGTCGCTCGACGGACGGCCGTATCGCATCGCCTGCTCCCAGGTCGATATCGGCAATGCGGCAACCGAGTTCACCGCGCGTATGGCGACGGGTATCCTGCAGGCCAATGGCGAGCTGATGGTGGAACCGCGCATGGATGTTACCCATGTTGCGGACGCCATTCTCTACATCGCCAATCTGCCCCTTGAAGCGAATGTCCTGTTCATGAGTCTGCTCGCCACCAACATGCCGTATGTCGGACGCGGATGAGCCACCAGCACTTTGGCGCTGCACAGCTTTTTTGACGTGGTGCGGACAGTCTGGTTACCACAAGGAACAGTGGAGCGTATCCTTGGGATTTCCAGAGGGGACAATCTCTGCCTGACAAATCAAGCGTGATATTGGATAGACTGCCTGCCGCGACCAAAAAAGCCTCTGCCAAAGGAACCGTGATGTCCACATCCATTGCCCCGCAACCGTTCAAACAGCGGAAGAGACTTCTCGTCGTCCAGATCTTGAGCTCGGCAGCAATCGTAGCAGTGTTGTTCTCTCGACCAGGATGGAATGAGACATCGCCGGCCCATGAGGTTGTCGAGATGATCGGCTTCCTCCTAGTCCTTGTCTGCATATTCGGAAGGCTATGGAGCATCCTATATGTCGGCGGCCGCAAGAACTGCGAATTGGCGACAAGCGGGCCATACTCGATTACGCGCAACCCCTTGTATCTCTTCTCGACGATCGGAGCATTCGGCATTGGCCTCATGTTTGGATCGATCGTGGTTGCAGTCTTGCTCGGTCTCTTCTCCTATCTCATTTTCTCGATAACCTCCCGAAAGGAGGAGGTATTTCTCCGCGGCAAGTTTGGTATGACATACGAAACATATGCGGCCACAACGCCACGGTTCTGGCCGAACCCATGGCTATATCGCGATCTGAGTCAGCACACGTTTTGCCCGAAAACCCTGAGGAGCACATTTGTCGATGCGCTCTGCTTTCTGGCCGTGTTTCCGGTCATCGAAGGTATCGAGAATCTTCATATGACAGGATACTTGCCAACCTATTTTTGGCTTTTATGACCGCATAGGCACTTATCCGAATTGATCCCGCCGCAGGTCCTACTGCTCGTCTTGAAAAGCGGCGAGCACGTTTGGATCGAGCACGCGCAGCTTGCGATAGCGCATCTCGATGCCGCCACGGGCTGCGAGGTCGTCGAGGCATCGACGCAGGGTACCGCGCGTAACGCCAACGAGCTTCGCCATATCATCCTGCGTGATCGGCGCCTCTTGGGATCGCTCGGCGAGCTGCAACAGACGCCGGCAGACTCGGGCGCGAACCGTTAGAGACAGCGCCTCGGAAAGAAGCATTATGGCTGTGCGGGAGTTCAGCGCACTCAGCCGGTAGAAGGCGCGCCAATGCTCGGGATGAACGGAAAGAAGCTGGTGGATGGCGCGACTGGGCAGATGGAGCAACTGGCTTTCCGTTGCAGCTACCAATGAGACCATGCGCGGAATCTCTGCCAATTCCGCAGCATCGCCGATCCAAAAACCGATCTCGGCGCGGTAAATCGAGACCGGTTCCTCGGCCACGAGCGGAAATGTGATTTCCAAGCTGCCCGCCGCGAGGCCGTGGAGGCCGTCGGAAACGTCGCCCGCATGATAAACGAATTGTCCCGTACCGTACCGGCGCCACCGGCCGACCTCGGTCGCCCAGTCCTGGAAGGCTTTAGGTTGCTCCGCGAGCCAGCCCACTTGATCGAGGGGCGCAATATTTGCAATATTCGTCAATTATCTACCAAGGAATTGTTTCAAATCGACCAATCTGACCGGCTATTTTTTGCTAGCCAGTTTAGCGCATTCAAGCGCTAGCACGAACGCATCGTTTCGTTGCCTGCGGAATTGATGGCACACGATGTCCGGCGGCACTACGAGTTTGCGACAGGCTTTGGCCGCAGAGGGAACGGTTTTGGTTCCCGGCTGTCCTTTTGCCATGGGCTCGGGGAAGCACCATCGCGAGACCGCGCCCGTCCATCAGGTCATATCCGCATCCCGTGGAAAGTGCTCAAGGCGGCGCACCTGCCGCCTATCGCAGGTCGATACATCGGCCTGTCACGCCGGATTGCGATGTGTCGTGCGCAACCACCCCCCAGAAACACCATAAGCACTGCGATCGAGAGGATACGCTCTGGAAAGGACTCCGCCATGAAGAAGAATGATGAAGCTGATCGAGCCGAGCTGCATAACGATGTCGCTTTAAATCGCAGAAGTATCCTGCTCAGTGGCGGATCACTGATTGCCCTGGCGGCAACGGCCGGAACAACCGTCGAGGCGCCGGCGGCGAGAGCGGCAGAAGGAGCCGCGGCAGGTGGGAGCAAGCCGAACATCCTCATCATATGGGGCGACGATATCGGCTGGTGGAACGTCAGCGCCTACAGTCAAGGCATGATGGGCTACAAGACGCCCAACATCGACCGCGTCGCCAAGGAAGGCGCATTGTTCACCGACTGGTACGGGCAGCAAAGCTGCACGGCCGGACGGGCATGTTTCATCACAGGCCAAGTCGGCTATCGTACGGGTCTGCTGAAGGTCGGGCTGCCGGGCGCGAAGGAAGGCTTGCAGGCTGAGGACGTGACCATAGCCGAGCTGCTCAAGGCGCAAGGCTACATGACCGGCCAGTTCGGCAAGAACCATCTCGGCGATCGCGATGAGCACCTCCCGACCGCGCACGGTTTTGATGAGTTCTTCGGCTCTCTTTACCACTTGAACGCGGAAGATGAGCCCGAGCATCCCGACTACTTCCAGGATCCGGCCTTGCGCAAGAAATACGGCACGCGTGGCGTAATCCGCTCGTGGGCAAATGCGGATGGCACGCAGAGGATCGAAAGCACCGGGCCGCTCAATAAAAAGCGTATGGAGACGATAGACGAAGAGGTCACTGTCGCCGCCAAGGATTTTCTGAAACGCGCCAAAGAGGCGAACAAGCCTTTCTTCATGTGGTGGAACTCAACCCGGATGCACATCTGGACCCGCTTGAAGAAGGAGAGCGAGGGCAAGACCGGCCTCGGCATCTATCCCGATGGCATGGTCGAGCACGATGCCATGGTCGGCGAAATGCTGAACGCCCTCGACGATCTCGGCTTTGCCGACAACACCATCGTCATGTACTCGACCGACAACGGCGCTGAGAAATTCACTTGGCCGGACGGCGGACAATCGCCGTTCCGCGGCGAGAAGAACACCAACTGGGAAGGCGGCTACCGCGTGCCGTGTGCCATCCGCTGGCCCGGCGTTATCAAGCCCGGCACGGTGGTGAACGACATTTTCGCTCACGAGGATATGTTGCCGACGCTGCTCGCCGCTGCCGGCGCGCCGGACGTGAAGGATCAACTCTTGAAAGGCATGAAGGTCGGAAACAAGACCTTTAAGGTGCATTTGGACGGCTACGACGTCACCGATGCTCTTGCCGGCAAGGCTCCGAGCCCCCGCAAGGAATTCTTCTACTTCAATGACGACGGGTCGCTGGTGGCACTTCGCTACAACCAATGGAAAGTCGTCTTCTCGGAGCAACGAGCGCATGGATTGGACGTGTGGGAGGAGCCGTTTGTGCCGCTGCGCTTTCCGAAGCTCTTCAATCTCCGGTCGGATCCCTTCGAGACCGCTGACCACGAGGGCATGGACTATGAGCGATGGCGGGTGGAGCATCTATTTGTGCTCGTCCCGGCGCAGGAATACGTCGCCAAGTTCCTGAGCACCTTCAAGGAGTATCCACCGCGCCAGAAACCTGGGAGCTTCTCTATTGACCAGGTGCTGACCTCGTTGCAGGCCGGCGCCAGCGGCGCAAACTGATGGCCCGTCCACGCCGGCCGGACAACGCATGACCGGCCGGCGTGCCTTTGTGATCCTGTCTCGCCAATGGAGAGTTCCATGCGCTCCGGTCTTGCAGCCCTCGCGCGCCGCGCCTTGCTGGTCGCGCTCATCGCCTTCGCCGTAGGCTCCATTTCTCTGCGTTCCGAGGACGCGAGATCCGATCTGCTGCCTTCCTGGAACGACGGCGGGCCGAAGTCGGCCATCATTGATTTCGTCGGCCGCGTGACCAAGGAGGGAGGTCCGGAGTTCGTTCCGCCAGCCGAGCGTATCGCGGTGTTTGACAACGACGGGACGCTCTGGCCGGAGCAACCGATGTACTTCCAGCTCGCCTTTGCGATCGACCGCATCAAAGCCCTGGCGAAGGACCACCCGGAATGGCAGGAGAAACAGCCGTTCAAGGGAATCCTCGAAGGCGATATGAAAGCCGTCGCCGCATCCGGGGAGCACGGCTTGCTTCAGATCGTGGCGGCGAGCCACGCTGGCCTTACGACCGAAGAGTTCGGCGACATCGTTGACGGCTGGCTGGCGGGCGCCCAGCACCCAAAGATGCAGCGGCCCTATTCCGAGCTCGTGTACCAGCCCATGATCGAGCTCCTCGCCTACCTGCGCGAAAGCGGCTTCAAAACTTTCATCGTTTCGGGTGGCGGCGTCGAGTTCATGCGCCGCTTCGCAGAAAGGGTCTACGGGATTCCGCCCGAGCAGGTCGTCGGCTCATCAGGCGTCGTGAAGTTCGATATCGGCGCGGGCGGAATGCCGCGGCTGACGAAGGAGGCGAAGATCGAGTTCATTGACGACGGTCCCGGCAAGCCGGTCGGCATCAACCGCTTCATCGGGCGCCGTCCGATCTTCGCATTCGGCAATTCGGACGGCGATTTGCAGATGCTTCAGTACACGGCAGTGGGCAAGGGTGCGCGGTTCGCAGGTCTCGTCCATCACACCGATGCCGATCGTGAGTGGGCTTACGACCGCGAATCTCACATTGGCACGCTAGACAAAGCGCTTGACGAGGCGACAGCCAAGGGCTGGCTGGTCGTCGATATGAAGAATGACTGGAAGACGGTGTTCCCAGCAAAGAAATAGGACCGGCTCTCGCCGTAGTTGAAATTGCCTGTGCGGTGAGCCGATGTGCCCATGACAACTTGGAGCCCGGCCGGCTGACCTTCCCAGAGCCGCCGTGAGCCAGCTGATAATCGCCGCTGAGGTCCTATTATGTAGACGGGTCTTCACAGGGCGGCGTCGCGCCATAAGGCGCGCGGGAAATACCAGTTCCTGCGATTTGACGGCTGCATGGCCAATAAGGGCCCATGCGACGACCGGCATTCGCATGGGAAGCCGGCGCGCCTAGCCGTTGCATTGATGGAAATTGCGGAACGGCTCTAGGCTTTTGTTTTGTCGTGCTTCTTATCGCAAAATCGGCTCCAACTTTTCCGCAAAGCACTCCAAGGAAAACCCTGAGGTTCGGATCGCGGCTTCCCGGCTCCCCAGCTCCCCAGGTACGGCCGTGAGCGGTTTAAAGGGTGTTTGCGGCCCTAAAGGCTTGCTGGCGGACGGTGGCGCCGTTACAGCTTCGCTCACAGCAATCTGAGGCCACCCGACATGCTCGAACTGTTGCAATTCATCAGCTATCTCATCGATCTCTATACCTACGTCATCATCGCCAGCGTGGTGATGAGCTGGCTGATGGCATTCGGCGTGATCAACGCCTACAACCCAATGGTCCGCTCGATCTGGCAGGGCCTCAACGCTGTCACCGAGCCGCTTCTGCGGCCCATCCGCAGTCTGCTGCCCAACATGGGCGGTATCGATTTTTCGCCGATCTTCCTGCTGCTTGCCTGCTACTTCGTGCAGACGGTCGTGCTGCCCAACATTGCCAAGGTCTTCATTTGAGCGAGCCCAGGCCGGATCTGCCATGGCGGCACGCCGACGCGTGCGTCATTGTGCGCTTCCGTCTGACGCCAAAATCATCCAAAGATAGTATTGATGGGTTACAGGCAACTGCCGAGGGCCCGGCCTTCAAGGCGCGGGTTCGCGCCGTCCCCGAAGATGGCGCAGCCAATGCGGCGCTCGAGCGTCTCGCCGCCGCGTGGCTCGATGTGCCCGCAAGCACGGTGCGTCTGATCGCGGGAGGCAAGTCGCGTGTGAAATCGCTCGCCATCAACGGCGATGTGCAGGCGATCGAAGGCCGGCTTCAGGCGCGCTTGGACGCCCTGAAATCTTGAAGCGCGCACGCTGCGGTGCGCTTGAGACGGCAATTTCAAAGAAGCCAAACAAACGTCAGAGAAAACAAGAAACGCCAGGCCCTTATGCAAGGGCGGGGAGGAGAGAAAACCAATGGCTCAGATCATCGACGGCAAGAAGATCGCGGCGGATGTGCGCGCGCAGGTGGCAGCCGAAGTGCAACGGCTCGTTTCGGAGAACGGCTTGAAGCCGGGTCTCGCGGTCGTACTGGTGGGCGAAGACCCGGCGAGCAAAGTCTATGTAAAGAACAAAGCCCAGCAGACCGTCGAGGTCGGCATGAATTCCTGGGAGCATCGTCTCCCCGCCGAGACGAGCGAGGCGGATGTGCTCGCCCTTGTCGACAAGCTCAACAACGATCCGGCGTGCCACGGCATCCTCGTGCAGCTTCCGCTGCCCAAGCACATCAACTCCGAAAAGGTGCTGAACTCGATCAATCCCGACAAGGACGTCGACGGATTTCATCCCGTGAACGTCGGCCGGCTGTGGGTCGGCGAGCGCGCGCTGGTGCCATGCACGCCGACGGGATCGGTGATCCTGGCCAAAACGGTCGCGCCGAGCCTTGCGGGCCTGAACGCCGTCGTCATCGGCCGCTCCAACATCGTCGGCAAGCCGGTTGCTGCGCTCTTGTTGCGCGAAAACTGCACGGTGACGGTTGCGCACTCGCGCACGAAGGATCTGGCCGGCGTCGTCAAGGGAGCGGATCTGGTCGTTGCAGCGGTCGGTATCCCGGAGATGGTGCGCGGCGATTGGATCAAGCCGGGCGCCATCGTGATCGACGTCGGCATCAACCGCATCACGGGACCGGACGGCAAGGGCAAGCTCGTGGGCGACGTGAACTATGCGGAGTGCGAAAAGGTGGCGGGCGCCATCACGCCCGTTCCGGGCGGCGTTGGCCCCATGACGATCGCCTGCCTGCTGCGCAATGCGGCCCAGGCGGCCGCCATGCAGAATAATCTCAAGAGCGCGTTTGCCTGAGATAGGCCAACCGAACTGCACCGCCAAGAACGAAGGCCGCGGAGAACCTTTCGCGGCCTTTGTCATGTCTTTGCTAAGCCGCCTTCGACTGGCGCAGCACCTCGGCGCGATAACTGAGCGCTTCGGCGACGTGCATGCGCTTGACGCCGTCGGAGGCGTCGAGATCCGCGAGCGTGCGCGCGACCTTCAAGGTGCGATGGAAGCCACGCGCCGACAAGTGCAGCGTATCGGCGGCCTGACGCAGGAGCGTAATGCCGGCTTCGTCGGGCATGGCGGTGTCTTCCAGAAGTTTGCCCGATGCATCTGCATTGGTGCGGATCTTCTTGTGTCCGAGCGCGGCGTAGCGTTCGCGCTGGCGCTCGCGCGCGGCGGAAACCCTGGCGCGAACCTCTGCGCTGCCCTCCGAGGGGCGCGGCAGGACGAGATCGGCCGCAGAGACGGCGGGCACCTCGATCTGCAGATCGATACGGTCGAGCAACGGGCCTGAAACGCGCGCCTGATAGTCGGCGGCACAGCGCGGGCCGCGCCTGCAGGTCTCACCAGGCGCAGAGTGCCCGCACTTGCAAGGGTTCATGGCGGCGACGAGCTGGATGCGCGAGGGATAGGCAATGCGATGATTGGCGCGCGCGATGACCGTCTCACCCGATTCCAGCGGCTGGCGCAGGGCATCGAGCACGTTGGGCTGGAATTCCGGCAACTCGTCGAGGAACAGCACGCCCAGATGCGCCAGCGAGACCTCGCCCGGCCGCGGCCGCGATCCGCCACCGACGAGGGCGGCCATGCTGGCGGAATGATGCGGCGCGCGAAACGGGCGCTCCACCGCCAACCGCCCGCCCATGAGCTCGCCCGCGAGCGAATGCACCATGGAGACTTCCAGGATCTCTTCAGGCGCAAGCGGCGGCAGGATGGAGGGAAGGCGCGAGGCAAGCATCGATTTGCCTGACCCTGGCGGGCCGATCATCAACAGGTTGTGCCCGCCGGCAGCGGCGATCTCCAACGCGCGCTTGGGCATCTCCTGGCCTTTGATATCGGCAAGATCGGCTAGCGGCGTTTCGTTGCGCTCCAGGTTGGGCTTGGGCCGCGACAGCGTTTGCAGCCCCTTGAAGTGATTGACGAGAGAAAGCAGGTGCGCGGGCGCAAGGATATCGATCTCCTCCCCCGCCCAGGCTGCTTCCGGGCCGCCGGACTGCGGACAGATCAGCCCCTTGCCGATAGCGTTCGCGCCAATCGCGGCAGGCAACGCGCCGGGGACCGGGCGGATGGAAGCGTCGAGCGCCAGCTCTCCGATGGCCGCATAGCCGCCAATGGCATCGGGCGCGATCGCTTCCATGGCGGCCATCATGGCGAGCGCAATGGGCAGATCGAAATGACTGCCCTCCTTGGGCAGATCGGCGGGCGCAAGGTTTACCGTGATGTGTTTGTAGGGAAGCCCCAGGCCGACCGCGTGCAACGCATTGCGCACCCGCTCGCGGCTTTCAGCGACCGCTTTGTCAGGCAGCCCGACAATAGCAAACGTCGGTTGACCCGGCGTAATTCTCACCTGCACTTCAACGGGGCGTGCCTCCACGCCGATGAAAGCAAGCGTTGAAATCTGACCGTACATGACGCCCCTCCCCACACGGAAAGAGATTAGTCCGGCCCCGGAATGTCGTCAAGAACAAAAATGGAACAAGGCGCGGGAAAGCCGCATTGTGGATTGTTCGCCGTCAAACGAAGAGACACTCACCCCTTTTTCAGGACAAGGCTCAAGCCGACGAGGCTCGAGTTGAAGAACTGGATCTCCACGATCTGGCGGTTGGCCTTGACGATGACGTCCATGTTGGCGGCGAGTTCGGTGCTCTTCACCTTGATGCGGAAGCCAGTCGGCGTAACCTCGCCTTCGAGATTGCCCTCGATGTTGTGCGTGGTTTCCTTCCACTCTCCCGACAGCTTGCCGGCATTATGCTTCAGGGCGCTGATGACTTCGATGGATCCGCCGGCCGTAGCGCAGCGGATCGTCTGCTTGAGTTCGTCGACCGTGGCGCCCGCAATGTAAGTGGCGCGGCACTTGACGGTTTCGGGCGGGTTGTCCTTGATGCCGAAGCGGCCCTCGCCGACCCAGCGGCCTGCCAGAGCGAGGAACGGAGAATTCTGCTCCGCCACGGCCGGTGCCGGTGCCCATAAGCCAAGAGCACAAAGACACAGCACGAGCTGCGACAGTCTGGCGAGGCGGACAAAGCGCGAAAGCATCAATCGCTCCTTTTGAAATCAACAAGGCAATACGCGCGCGGCTGAGCGGTTGCGCACTCAGGCGCGCTTGCCGGAAACCTTTCCTTCGATGGCATCCCAGATCATGGCGGCGACATCATTGCCGCCGAACGCCTTTACCTGTCGGATCCCGGTCGGCGACGTGACGTTGATCTCGGTGAGATACGGCCCGATGACATCGATGCCCGTGAAGATCAGGCCGCGCCGTTTCAATTCAGGCCCAAGGCGTGCGCAGATCTCCTTGTCGCGCGCCGTCAACGCGACCTCGCGCGCCGTGCCGCCAACGTGCAGGTTGGAGCGTGTTTCTCCTTGCTGCGGCACGCGGTTGATGGCGCCGGCCACCTCGCCATCGACCAGAATGATGCGCTTGTCGCCGAGCGTCACCTCGGGGCGGTACTCCTGGACCATGAAGGGTTCGCGGAACACGGTCTGGAACAGCTCGACCAGGGAGGACAAGTTGCTGTCGTCCGGTTTGATGCGGAACACCGCCGCGCCGCCATTGCCGTAAAGCGGCTTGATGATGATGTCCTTGTGTGTGGCGCGGAAGGCCAGCACATCGTCGAGCTGGCGCGTGACCATGGTCGGCGGCATCAGATCGAGGAAATCGAGCACCCACAGCTTTTCAGGTGCGTTGCGCACCTGCGCCGGGTCGTTGACGACGAGCGTATGGGGATGGATGCGCTCCAGCAGATGCGTCGTCGTGATGTAGGCCATGTCGAAGGGCGGATCCTGCCGCAGCAGGACGACGTCGATCTCCTGGCCAAGATCGACGACACGCGGATCGGATAGCTTGTAGTGATCGCCGTCCTGGTCCTTGACCATGAGGCTGTGACCCCGAGCCAGCAGACGCGCGCCGTTCAAAGCCAGATTGGGTGGCGTGTAATAGAAAATCTCGTGGCCGCGCCTTTGAGCCTCCAGCAGAATGGCGAAGGTGGAATCGCCGCGGATGTCGATCCGCTCGATCGGGTCCATCTGGGCGGCAATTTTCAATGGCATGCGGGAGCGTTCCGGTCCGGTTTCATCGTCTCAGTGTACAAGCTGGCGCGCCATTGGATATTGCCGCGGCGCAACGCCACGTAACCGATCATCCCGTTTGGATCGTGCGGCATAGCGCGTCCTCGACTCAAGCCCTGCTTTGCGGGGCTGCCCATCTCTTCAAGCTTGAGAAATCCCATGCGCATCAGGGGATGTCCTTGTCCAAGCCTATACAAATCGTGGGGGATATTGGCCTTCAGGCTCCGTCCTTGAACGCCCCACTCGACAGCAACGGCCTTTTAGGCTAGGAACCCGGCCAACAATATCCCGAACAATGGGTGACCCCGATCAGGGGTAGCACGAGCCAACCGGAGCCCTTGGGCTTGCCGGAACGCTCCTCTGCTTCAACGATGAACAAGGAAGAACACAATGAATATCATCCAGGAGCTCGAGCGCGAGCAGATGGATGCTGTGCTCGCGAAGCGTGGCATTCCCGAATTCTCTCCCGGCGACACCGTCAAGGTCATGGTCCGCGTCATCGAAGTAGCCGACGACCCCAAGGACAAGAAGAGGAAGGCCGCCGAGCCCAAGGTCACCGAACGCATACAGGCTTATGAGGGCGTCGTCATCGCTCGTTCGGGCGCCGGCCTCAATGAGACCTTCACGGTTCGCAAGATTTCCTACGGCGAAGGCGTCGAGCGCGTCTTCCCGATCTACTCGCCTTATATCGCCGAGATTGATGTCATCCGCCGCGGTAAGGTCCGCCGCGCGAAACTCTATTACCTGCGCGGCCGCCGCGGTAAGGCTGCCCGTATCGTCGAGCGCACGGATGCGCGTGCCCGCCGCCTCAACGCTGCCTGGAAAGGCTTCAAGAAGCCCAAGGGCGAGGCTGATGATCTCACACAGATCAACGGTATCACCTCCGATATCGCGCTGCGCCTGAAGCAGCTCAACTGCTACAAGTTCGAGCAGGTCGCCAACTTCTCCGACGACGATATCGCGAACGTCGATGAGACGCTGAACCTCAAGGGCGCGATCGAGAAGCAGGACTGGATCGGTCAGGCCCAGAGGCTGATGGCGGAAAGTACCGCTGGCGAGGTCCCTGCCGAAGAAGGCCAAGGCTGATCGCTCGATCCGCTTGTAGATTTAACAGAAAGGCCCGGCGATGAGCCGGGCCTTTCGTTTTTCGTGTCTGGTCTATCCGGGAGGGAACGCTCTTGCTCAGTTCGATGACACTGAGAACTCGATGCGGCGGTTCTTGGCGCGGCCCACCGCCGTATCGTTGTCTGCGATGGGCTTTTCCTGGCCAAAGCCTGCCGCCTTCAGCTTGCTGGATGGGACGCCCGCTTTGACGAGGTAATCGACCACCGCCTGCGCGCGCTGCTCAGACAGCTCCTGATTGGCCTCAGCCGTGCCCGAATTGTCGGTATGGCCGCTCACCGTGATCGTGACGTTGGGGGGGCAATCCTTCGCGATCGCAGCGATCTTGCCGAGTTCGCTGAGGATCTTGGCTTTGATGTCCGAGCTGTTGAAGGCAAACCGAATGCTGCCGGAGATCGTCGCGCCGTTAAGCGCATCACGGCAGCTCTCAATGGCCGCCTGACGGGCAGCTTCCTCGTCGGCCTTGCGTTTGGCTTCGGCTTCCTCGGCTGCCTTCTTCGCGGCCTCTTCCTCAGCCGCCTTCTTAGCAGCCTCTTCCTCAGCAGCCTCTTCCTCAGCAGCCTCTTCCTCAGCAGCCTCTTCCTCAGCAGCCTTCTTCGCGGCTTCTTCCTCAGCCGCCTTCTTCGCGGCTTCTTCCTCAGCAGCCTTCTTCGCGGCCTCTTCCTCAGCAGCCTTCTTCGCGGCTTCTTCCTCAGCAGCCTTCTTAGCAGCCTCTTCCTCGGCCGCCTTCTTAGCGGCTTCTTCCTCAGCCGCCTTCTTTGCAGCCTCTTCCTCGGCCGCCTTCTTAGCGGCTTCTTCCCCAGCCGCCTTCTTAGCAGCCTCTTCCTCGGCCGCCTTCTTAGCGGCTTCTTCCTCAGCCGCCTTCTTAGCAGCCTCTTCCTCAGCAGCCTTCTTCGCGGCCTCTTCCTCGGCAGCCTTCTTAGCAGCCTCTTCCTCGGCCGCCTTCTTAGCGGCTTCTTCCTCGGCCGCCTTCTTAGCGGCTTCTTCCTCGGCTGCTTTCTTAGCGGCCTCGTATTCTGGGTTCATTGTCGCCTCGGCGGCCCAAGGCGGGACCTCCTTGGGTGTCTCAGGCTCTGCTGCCGTAACGGGAGCGGCGGCCGGTACCTGATCTTCCGACGCCGGTGGCGCGCTGTCCTCGGCCGGTTTGTAGTCCGGATTCATCGTCGCTTCGGCCGCCCACGGGGGCGTCTCTTTGGCGGCTTCTTGGGCCAAGGCCTGCGGGGCAAGCATGCCAAGGCAGACTCCGCCCAGCAGAATAGCGCGGTACCTGGTCATTATTCCTTTTCCTCCCAATATGACGACGACGCCTTCTTTGCCGGACGTCGATTGCGCGAACGCAGTTTTGCACTAAATTCCTAGATTGACGAGATAGATGAGGCCACTGGAAATCCGATGTCGAATGTTGATGTTAACCGCACGCTGAGCCGCGACGGGAAAATCCGCCTGCATGGACCCGAAGCATTCGAAGGCATGCGTAAAGCGGGGCGTCTTGCAGCCGAAGCCCTCGATCTGCTGGTGCCCTACGTTGTACCCGGGGTGACCACGGAGCGGCTGGACGATCTCGTTCTCGAGTTTGCCTGCGATCATGGCGCCGTGCCTGCCCCCCTGAATTACCGCGGATTTCCACGTTCTATCTGCACCTCCATCAATCATGTGGTGTGCCACGGCATACCCAACTCCAAGCCGCTCAAGGAAGGGGATATCGTTAATATCGACGTGACGCTCATCCTCGACGGCTGGCATGGAGACACCAGCCGCATGTATCCGGTGGGTGCCATTTCGCGCCGCGCGGAGCGTCTCATCCAAGTGACTTATGAATCGCTGCAGCGCGGTATCGGCGAGGTGAAGCCGGGAAATACGACCGGTGATATCGGCGCCGCGATCCAGGCTTATGCGGAAGGAGAGCGCTGTAGCGTCGTGCGCGACTTCTGCGGCCACGGCTTGGGGCGCGTGTTCCATGACCGGCCCAATATCCTGCACTATGGCGAGCGCGGCGAAGGCAACGTGTTGGAGCCGGGCATGTTCTTCACCATCGAGCCGATGATCAATCTCGGCAAGCCGCACGTCAAAATCCTGCCCGACGGATGGACTGCCGTGACGCGCGATCGGGAGCTTTCCGCGCAGTTCGAGCACACGATCGGCGTCACCGAGACGGGATGTGAGATCTTCACCGTGTCGCCTGCGGGGTTGGAGTGTCCACCGTATCCTGTCATCAAGGCCGCATAGCCGGATTGGCAGAGTGAGGGAGGCCGCGCTGGGATTGCCTGCGTGGGGCCAGACTGCAAGGGGGCGAAACGTCCATCATGGGCAGCGAGGGATCCGGCAAGCCTGCGAAACAAGCCGGCCAGGGGTCGTTCTTCGAGGCGCCGCAGCCGATCGACCATCGCGCCGGTCATCGCCAGCGGCTGCGTGAGCGCTTTCGCGAAGGCGGGCCGGATGCTGTTCCCGATTATGAGCTGCTGGAGATGATCCTATTCCGGGTCTATCCGCGCGGCGATACGAAGCCGATCGCCAAGCGCCTGCTCGCGGCGTTCGGTACGTTCTCCGAGACGATCAATGCGCCCCCGCACCGCTTGCTGGAGGTGGAGGGCGTCGGGCAACGCGCCGTGGACGAGTTGAAGCTCATTCGTGCTGCCGCCGCCAGGCTGGTCCGCCGGGAGATCGCGGCAAAGCCCGCGCTGTCATCCTGGGCGAGCGTTCTGGACTATCTGCGCATTGCGCAGGGCTATGACGACATAGAGCAGTTCCGCATCCTGTTTCTCGACAAAAAGAACAATCTCATTGCCGATGAGGTGCAAGGGCGCGGTACCGTCGATCACACGCCGGTTTATGTGAGAGAGGTCGTGAAACGTGCGCTGGAGTTATCCGCAACCGCGCTGATCCTGGTTCACAACCATCCGTCAGGCGATCCGACGCCATCGCGCGCCGACATCGACATGACGAAGATGATCGTGGAGGCGGCCAAGCCGCTGGGCATCGCCATTCATGATCACATCATCGTCGGGCGCGAGGGGCACGCGAGCTTTCGCGCGCTGCGGTTCATATGATGCGGCCGGTCCTTTTCGATTAGCTAATCGCTATTGATGGCGCTGGCATCGCGTGTATCGCGCATTCCGGCGTAAATCACGAGCGACAGGGCGATGCAAATCGTGATGTACCAGTAGAAATACGTCTCGCGGCCGATGGACTTGAACCATAGCCCGATATACTCCGCCGTGCCGCCGAACAACGCGACCGTTATGGCAAACGGCAGCCCGACGCCAAGCGCACGCACGTGTGTGGGAAACAGCTCAGCCTTCACAACCGCGTTGATCGCCGTATAGCCGGACACGATGACAAGACCGCACATGATGATTGCAAACGCGACCCATGGATCGCGCGTTGCCTCAAGTGCCGTCAGCAGCGGGATCGTCAAGATCGTGCCGAGGACACCGAACGCGATGAGGATGGGCCGGCGGCCAACGCGGTC
The DNA here is from genome assembly GCA_964587445.1 of uncultured Hyphomicrobium sp. GTDB lineage: Bacteria > Pseudomonadota > Alphaproteobacteria > Rhizobiales > Hyphomicrobiaceae > Hyphomicrobium_B. Next base: position 161,810 of record CAZPLQ010000003.1, on the reverse strand, counting down.
CGACAGCGCGCCGACCGCAGGCTGCAAGCACATGTAAATGAACAAAGCGGAAGCCGAGATCGTCGTCGCCGTCTCCTTGTCGAAGCCCGACGTATTGACCAGAAACTTCTGCATGTACGTCGTGAAAGTATAAAACGCCACCGTTCCACCCATGGTCAGCCCGACGACGATGGCGATTTCGCGCGGATGCTCCAACAGAGTCCGGAGCGAAGAGTTGCGGCGCGTTTCGCGCACGAAAGCCTCGGTCTCGTGCATATCACGGCGCATACGATAGGCGACGACCGCGAGCAGTGCGCCGATGAAGAAGGGAATGCGCCAGCCCCATGCATCGAGCTCGGCTTCGGTCAGCACGAACTTTTGCAACACGATGAGAACGAGCATGGCGGTCAGTTGTCCGCCGATCAGTGTCACGTATTGGAAGCTTGAATAAAATCCCCGCCGGTCTCGCGTCGCCATTTCCGAAAGATACGTGGCGCTCGTGCCGTATTCGCCGCCCAGGCTCAAACCCTGGATGAGGCGTGCGACCAGAAGGATGACCGGGGCCGCCACGCCAATCGTATGATAGGTCGGCGTCAGCGCGATGAGCGCGGACCCAAAGCACATCAGCAGGACGGAAGCGGTGAGCGCCACGCGCCGCCCGCTGCGGTCGGCAAGCCGTCCGAAGGCCCAGGCACCGAGAGGCCGCATGAGGAAGCCAACCGCGAAAATGCCGGCCGTGGCGAGAAGCTGGGCGGTGCGGTCGCCAGTGGGAAAGAAAGCGTGGGCGAAGTAGAGGGAGAAGGCGGCGTAAACGTAGAAATCGTACCATTCCACCAGGTTGCCGGACGATCCCACCAGGATAGCCTTGATCCGGCGGCGCATGTCTTGCGCGTCGGTCGTCGCGGAAATATCCAAGTGTCCAATCCCCCTGAAGATCTGCCGATCGGCGCTTGCTGGGGCATCCTAGCACCCGTGCCAAGCCGCCGCATCCCATGCAGTGTAACGTTGAGAAGCGGTGCGGCGACGTTGACGTTTGCAGGCGCAAACCCCTAATAACGCCTCAATGAAGACAACGAGGATGCAAATGCCCCTCATGACAAGCCCCGCACGCCACGCAAAGGTAATCATTCTGGGTTCCGGCCCGGCCGGATACACGGCCGCCGTCTATGCGGCGCGCGCCATGCTGAAGCCGTTGCTGATTCAGGGCTCGCAGCCGGGCGGCCAGCTGACCATCACAACGGATGTCGAAAACTACCCCGGCTTCGCCGAAACGATCCAGGGGCCGTGGCTCATGGAGCAGATGCAGGCGCAAGCTACCCACGTCGGCACCGAGATCGTCATGGATCACATCAACAAGGTGGATCTCAAGGCCACGCCCATCCGCCTCGAAGGTGATAGTGGTGACATCTATACGTGTGACGCGCTCATCATCTGCACGGGCGCGCAGGCGCGTTGGCTCGGGATTCCGTCGGAAGAGACGTTCCAAGGTCATGGTGTGTCAGCGTGCGCGACATGCGACGGCTTCTTCTACAAGGGCAAGGAGGTCGTCGTCGTGGGGGGTGGCAACACGGCCGTCGAGGAGGCGCTGTTTCTCACCAACTTCGCCAAGCGCGTGACCATCATTCACCGCCGCGACTCGTTCCGTGCCGAGAAGATCCTGCAGGACCGATTGTTCAAGCACCCCAAGATCGAGGTGATCTGGGACAGCGCCGTGGAGGAAATCACCGGCACTAGCCAACCGTGCTCCGTGACGGGCGTGCGCATCCGGAACGTCAAGACAGGTGAGATCACTGAGCGCGCAGCGGATGGCGTATTCATCGCCATCGGACATGCACCCGCGACGGAGTTGTTCAAGGGGCAGTTGCCGATGACGCCGTCCGGCTACCTGATCACGGCGCCGGATTCGACCGCTACGGTCATTCCTGGTGTGTTTGCAGCAGGCGATGTGAAGGACGAGGTCTATCGCCAGGCGGTGACAGCAGCCGGCATGGGTTGCATGGCAGCGCTTGAAGCCGAGCGGTATCTGGCCAAGCACGAGGTCCATGCGGCGGCGGCGGAATAATCGCCTGCAAGCGTCCGCATTCAAAGGCCGCCGGGAGAGGTCTCTTCCGGCGGCCTTTTTGTCTGGTGCACATACTGTTCAGCGCGGAATGAAGACACCCCACGGCATCTCGCCCACCGCGATATCGGTCACGGCTTCGAGCTTTTCGGTGTCGATCGCGGTGACGCTGTTGGAGCGGCCGTTTGCGACGAAGAGGCGCTTGCCATCCGGCGTAATGGCCATATTCCAGGGGCGCTTGCCGACCGGGATGGTCTTGGTGATCGTATTGGTTGCAACGTCGATGACGCTGACTGTGCCGTCGCTGCCGTTGGTGACATAGACGGACTTGCCGTCGGGATTGACGGTAACGCCATTGGCACGGCCGCCCGCCTTGATGGTGGCGACGACTTTCTGGGTTGCAACGTCGATCGCATAGACCGTATCGGCCAGCTCGGATGCAACGTAGGCAAGCTTGCCGTCCGGTGTGAAGCCGATGCCGCGCGGCCGCTTGCCGACCTGGACGCTGGCGACTTGCTTTTTCTGCGCCACATCAATGATGTCGACCGAGTCGGCCTCCTCAGCGCTCACGTAGACCCATTTCCCGTCCGTGCTGAAGACAGCGTGCTCGGGGTTTTCGCCTTCCGTCTTCACGACGAAAGTGGTTTCGCCGGTTTCGGGATCGATGAAATGGACCGAGTTGTCCTCCTCGACGGCCACTGCCAGAAGTTTGTTATCGGGAGAAATGTACACGCCCTCAGGCGACTCGCCGACATGGATCGACTTGACGACCTTCTTCTCCGCGATATCGACAACCTGAAGCGCCTTGGCGGGCTGGTCGGACACAAAAAGCTGCTTCGACGTGCCGGCCATGCCGCGCGGCTTTTTTCCTGCCTGGATGTCGCCGGCCACCTTATTGGTGGCTGTATCGATGATCGAGATCGTGCCAGATTTTTCATTTGCCGCGTAGGCAAACGGTTCAGCATTGGCAGCTGACGCCGCCAGCGCGGAGCAGGCTGCGGCTAGGGCTGCAAGCTGGACGAATGTCTTCATGATCGCGTCTCCTTCAAACGGCGTTTCCAATTGTTATTTAGTCTGCGCTTGTCCGCGCAGTGTTTGGGTATTGGCTACGGCGCTGGCAGGAAATTCGCACATAGTACACTGGTCTAACCTCGCCATATGGTGATCAGGAAATTGGGCAACCATCGGCGTAGAAATTGAAGATGTCAGGAAATATTCCCAAAACTCCACGTTGTTACGCGAGCATATCTTTAGAATAAGAAGGCCGTTTGATTTTTGCAGTTCTTGCTGATAATCCGTATACATTATATCATCTGTAGCGGATACATGATCTTGGGAGCCGCGACATAGCCGAGGTCCGCCATGCCTTGGCCGCTCTCGAGAACCGCCGGGCAAGGACTGGGCCGTCGAGGTTGGGTCGTCGAACTCCATGCTCACGACCGTCCGCCACAGAGACCGAAACCAGGCGGCTGGACGGGTTGTACGGCCTCCCAAGTCTGCCAAAGATCAAGATAATCGAACCATTTCTAAGACGAAGGGAGGGCTGTCAGCATACCGCGCTCGTCAAGAAGGATAGTTCGCAAGACGAGCGGGTGACGGCCTCAAGCGATCGTACTGAGGCTCTCGCAAACCGGTTGCGCCGCAGCGCAGTCTAGGTACATTCGCGCCGGCGTCCGGCATGGCAGCTATGCGATAATCAAAACCCGGGCGCATCTGGAATGCTGTTTCATGGACTGGGATAAACTTCGCATTTTCCACGCCGCCGCCGAGGCTGGAAGCTTCACCCATGCCGGGGAACAGCTTCACATGAGCCAATCTGCGGTAAGCCGGCAGATCTCGGCGCTCGAGGCCGACCTCAAGGTGACGCTCTTTCATCGTCACGCGCGTGGACTTGTGTTGACGGAGCAGGGCGAACTGCTCAACCGGACCGTCTCGGAGGTGTTTGCCAAGCTGCAGACCGCCGAGACGTTGCTGACGGATTCCACGTCCAAGCCTTCAGGCGACTTGCGCGTGACCGCGCCCATAGGCTTCGGGACGATCTGGCTCGGACCCCGCCTGAGCGAGTTTACCGACCTTTATCCGGAGATCCGCATCGAGCTGATTCTCAACGATGAGCAGGTCGATATCGGCATGCGCGCCGCTGACGTCGCCATTTGGACGCGCGAGCCTGAGCAGGCGGATCTCATTCGGCGGCCGCTGCTGGAAAGTCGCGTGCGGGCCGTGGCTTCGGTTCACTACATTCGCCGGTTCGGTGCGCCCGCCTCCATCGAGGATTTGGACCGGCATCGCATCATTTGCTACAGCGGTCAGCCCGCGCAGCATCTTACGGCGGTCAACTGGATCGAGACGGTGGGGCGGGAGAACCGCGAGCCCCGTCCTGCTGTGCTTCGCATCAACAGCGTCGTCGCTATCAAATACGCCATTCGTGCAGGCATCGGTATCGGCATGATACCGGACTACATGAGCGAGAATGACACGGATCTGGTGCCGGTTCTCCCCGATATGGAAGCCCCGCGGTTGCCGATCCTTTTTGCCTATCCCGAGGAGTTGAAGAGCTCCAAGAAAGTGCAGTTGCTGAGAGATTTTCTGGTTTCCAAGACGCGCGGCTGGAAATAACCGGGATACGGGGAAGGCGCGTCTGATCCAAATCGCATCGGAGCGCGTAATAGGGTCACTGGCAGGGACGGGACGTCGGTTTTTTTTTGCCACCACCGTCGTTGCGTCCTGTTCCGAACCACCTGGAACAAAATGCTGTTTCTCCGCATTGCCTCGCCGGGCGGCGTTCCGCCCGGCAATTTTCGTAACCATGATGGCCACGGTCACCTTGACGCCAGATGTACAAGGCCGATGTTGTAGCCATGTGGAAGCGTCTCTTCGCAGCTGGTCTTGCTTTTGCCGCTGGGCTCGCCCCGACGGAGGCGCAATACGACGCCACCGGCAGGTATGTGCCCTCGCCCATGGGCGTGCCGCGCGATCCCCAAGCCTCCACGGTGCCGCTCTACTCTGGCAAGCCGGGTGGCGCGATCGGCACCCCGCGTCTGCCTCGGTCCCGCGAGCTGAAAAGTATCGACCCTCCTAATTATACGCCGCGCATGGCCCCTCCGCGTGGGAGCGAGAGCTTGCCTGTGGCGGTGACCGCCGAACAATGCAAGCAGGGCTGGACACGCGAGACCGGCTTGACCTTCAGGCGCTTCAAGTATCTCTGCAAGACCCTGGGTTCGCGCTGAGCCGGGTTGTTGTGGCGTTAAATCATAATAATAACAATTACTTGTGCTGCGGCTGGGCTGCGAACATGAGATCGCTCCACCTCAAATATTGCTGATCGCGGCTGCGACTTCGCCTGATTTGCTTCTTTGACAGCGCAGAGCTATCTAACGGCAGCGCAGAGCGCACATTTCCCTTACCGCGAGCGAAGGTTCCCATGGCGAAGACGCTGTACGACAAGATTTTCGACGATCACGTGGTTGAGCGGTCCGATGACGGCACCTGCCTGCTCTACATTGATCGTCATCTTGTCCATGAGGTCACGAGCCCCCAGGCCTTCGAGGGGCTGCGCATGGCCGGCCGCAAGGTCCGCGCACCGCAAAAGACCCTGGCTGTGGTGGATCATAACGTTCCTACCACGGACCGTTCGCATGGGATCGCTGACGTGCAGAGCCGCGTGCAGGTCGAGACGCTGGCAAAAAATGCCAAGGATTTCGGCGTCGAGTACTATAACGAGCTCGATAAACGCCAGGGGATCGTCCACGTCGTCGGTCCCGAACAAGGCTTCACACTGCCGGGCACGACGATCGTCTGCGGCGACAGCCACACCTCGACGCATGGTGCGTTCGGCGCTCTGGCGCACGGCATCGGGACGTCCGAGGTTGAACACGTCCTGGCCACGCAGACGCTGATCCAGAAGAAGGCCAAGAATATGCTTGTGCAGGTCGACGGTGTCGCCCCGCACGGCGTCGGCGCCAAGGACATCATCCTTGCCATCATCGGCGAGATCGGCACGGCAGGCGGCACGGGCTCGGTCATCGAGTACGCCGGCGAGGCTATCCGTGCGCTTTCGATGGAAGGCCGCATGACGGTCTGCAACATGTCGATTGAAGGCGGCGCGCGCGCAGGCATGATCGCGCCCGACGAAAAGACCTATGCCTTCATCAAGGACCGCCCTAAAGCGCCCAAGGGCACGGCTTGGGACATGGCGATGAAATACTGGGAAACGTTGAAGTCGGACGAGGGGGCACATTTCGATCGCGTCGTGAGGCTCGATGCCTCGCAGCTGCCTCCGATCGTGTCCTGGGGCACGTCACCCGAGGACGTTGTCTCAGTCACCGGCGCGGTTCCCGATCCGGCCAGAGTGCAGGATGAAAACAAGCGCGCCTCCATGGTGCGTGCGCTCGATTATATGGGCCTGACGCCGGGCACCAAGATCACGGACATTCCGTTGGATGTGGTATGGATCGGCTCATGCACCAACGGGCGCATCGAGGATCTGCGCGCGGTCGCCAAGGTCGTTGACGGCAAAAAAATCTCCACGCGTCTCGCCTATGCGATGATTGTTCCGGGCTCAGGGCTTGTGAAGCAGCAGGCGGAAGCCGAAGGCCTCGACAAGATCTTCAAGGCCTCGGGCTTCGAGTGGCGCGAGCCCGGTTGCTCGATGTGCCTTGGCATGAACCCGGACCAGTTGAAGCCCGGCCAGCGCTGCGCCTCCACGTCCAACCGCAACTTTGAAGGCCGCCAGGGCTACAAGGGCCGCACGCACTTGGTCTCCCCGGTCATGGCCGCCGCCGCCGCGCTCGAGGGTCACTTCGTCGACGTTCGCGACTGGGCGAATTCATAAAGCTTGCACCTCGGCTCGCCGGCCCGCGATTGCATCACCACACTCTGCTTACTATCTCTGGTGCAAACGCATGCGGGACGGGACGATGACCTCAGACTGGAAGGACAAAAAGGCCCCTTCGCTCGTTGAGTTCGAGATGCTCGCGGCGGCCGCCTGGGAGAAGCTCCCGGCCGCGTTTCGAGAGATGGCAGGCGATGTCGTCGTCCGCATCGAGGATTTTGCGCCTGAGGACGTCCTCGACGACTTGGGCATCGAGGACGCCTTCGAACTCACCGGACTTTATCAGGGCGTCAGTCTGAATCAAAAAAGTGTGTCCGATATGCCACGCGAACCCGATATGGTATTTCTGTACCGCCGTCCGATTTTGGATGAGTGGGCGAGCGGCGAGGAAGAACTCGGCCATCTCATCGCCCATGTTCTGATCCACGAAATCGGCCATCATTTCGGCTTTTCGGACGACGATATGCTGGACATTGAGATGGAGGCGACGGCCTGAGGCGACGCGCGAACATTTGCGTCCGCACGTCGAAGCGAATGGGGGACTGCTTGTGCTGGCGGTTTTTCCGAGCCATTCTACCGCACAAGGGAAGAGTTTTGGGCGCAGGGCAATCAAGATAGCATTGGTGAGCATGCGGCGGGCATCGTTCGGCATTACGCTAGGATTGACAGTGTTGGTGAATTTTCTGCCGCATGGGGCGCGCGGTGAAGATTCAGCGCCGACACCTGAGGAGTACGTCAATCAGGTCGGCGGCGACACTAAGTTGCTGGAGCCCGGCCAGTTCAAGCTGGACGGCCGCCCCCAGATGTGCGGCATGCGGCCAACGGTGATCGACAACACGCTTGACGATTATGGCGCGGCTTATCCTGGTTTTCTGATCATGAATCCGCGCTTGCTCGACAAGGTGTCGACGCCGGTCAAACAGTGGATCTATGCGCACGAATGCGGCCATCAGTTTCGTGGTCCTGATGAGGAGACCGCGGATTGCTTCGCCGTTCAGCGCGGCCGCCGTTACGGCTGGTTGACGCCAGAGGGGCTGGAAGAAGTCTGCAATTTCATCTCGCCAGCCAAGGGCGACAGCATGCACTTTTCAGGCAGCTACCGCTGCGAGTACATGCGCAAGTGCTACGCCGATCCAAACGTGCGCTGACGGTTACGGCTCATTATTCCTGTTCGAATATCGAGGTAGGGCGCGCGGGGTGACGCTGCGCGGTGCACGAGGTTGAGCTCACCCCTTGGTCGCGTGAAGATCTTTCATGATTTTTGAAACCGTCTCGCGCACCACGTTGAACGAGAACTGTTGCTCCACGTATGCGAGCGAGGCACGGGACGCGCGCTCCCAATCCTGCTCCGAACGGTAGTAATGCGCGATCAGGTCCGCGAGCTCTTCGGCCGTTTCGCCTTGCAGGCGGCACGGCTCAAGCCCATCTTCCGACATGCCTTCGATCGCAACGCGTGTCGCGACGCAGGGTACGCCGTAGCCAAACGATGTGGCGAGCTTGCCCTTGAGCCCGGCACCGAAGCGCAAGGGGGCGACAGACAATCGGCAGTGATCAAACACCTCGCCAAGGTCGGCCACGAAACCGACCGCTTCAATGTCAGTTTCCTGCGCGCACAGCTTGCGTACCGCATCGGGCATGTTGGAACCGCAAATTCTGAGCCGTGCATTCACTTTGCGCTGACGTACAAGCGGCCAGATCTCCTTCACGAGCCATTCGACGGCATCGACATTCGGCGGGTGATTGAAGCTGCCGATGAAGACCACGTTGCTCCGTGCTCGGAATCCGGAGCGGCGACCTGGAATGTCTCGGATGAGTGGCACGATGGCCGTTCGCGCCCCGGGCAGCTCGGCCGCTATGATATCCTTCTCGACTTCGCTGAGCAGGATCGTGAGATCACTCTGCCGCATCAGGGCAAGTTCCGAGTCCTTGGTCTTCTGGGCTTCCCCAGCAATTCTGGGATCCTTGGTCAACTCGGCCTGCCTCTCAGAGCGTAGGTAGTGCAAGTCGACCGTATAAAACACGCGCTTGGCCTTGGGCAGCTTCTTGGCGATCACCGGCATGACATTGCGCGCGATCCGCTCACGACAGACGAAGACGGTATCGAACAAGTCGCCGTTCTCCTCGAGATAGTGCTCCAGCGTGCGATAGGGCGGGAAGTACACGCACTCGACGCCAAGTTCCTGCAACTCATCCGTGTAGCGGCCAAAATGCGCATAGTTGGTCTGAGGAATGAAATGCACGCGCCAGCCGAGCGAGGTCAGGATGCGGATGAGATTGACCATATCCACAGAGCCTGAGTCCTGGTCGGGCGCCGGCGTAACGGCATCGACAACCAGGACATGGCGCGCCAACCGGCGGTCAGCAGATCGGCTTGGCCCGTCTTCACTGGTTCCATGTATGGGCAGAACTTTTGCCCATTTCTCAGCAAACTTCTGCCGATTGACGGCCTGATAACGTTTGACGCCGAGATTTTCGTCTGTCCCCGAGGAGATGCCCTCGAAATGCACGACCACGGATTTGGGCTGATAGAGGACGCGGTAACCCTTATCCCGCACGGAGAACGCGAGGTCAGTATCCTCATAATAGGCCGGCGCGTAACGCTCGTCGAAGCGGCCGATCTCCTCAAACAGGTCGCGCGCGATCATGATGGACGCGCCAGATACATAGTCGGCATCGCGTACGTAATTGAAGCGCGGGTGCTGGGGATCGCCAAGCCGGCCCCAATTCCAGCCACTGGCGTCTTTCCAGATGATGCCGCCGGCCTCCTGCAGCCGGCCATCGGGATAGATGAGTTTGGAGCCTACAAGGCCGACGTCCTCGTGCATCTTGAAGGGGCGGTGCAGCGCGTCGAGCCACCCCGACAATACGATGGTGTCGTTATTGAGAAAGACGAGGTACTTGCCCCGCGCCAATCCGGCCGCCTTGTTGCAGTTCCTGAGGAAGCCCAGGTTCTGTTCGTTGCGGATATAGCGCAAGCCGGGAATGCGCGGGAGGACGTCCTGGGTCTGGTCGTTCGAGACGTCATCCATGACGATCACCTCGAAGCTGTATTGCGTCCTATGCTCCGCCAGAGATTGCAGACACCGGATGGTGTAGTTGATCTGATTGTAAACAGGCACGATGATCGAGACTTCGGGCGCATCGGCCTCCTTGAAGGTGAAATCGGGTTCGGCGACTTCTGCCGCAGTGGCCATTCTCAGGTTGGGTGCAATGGCTTGTGCGACGTTGTGTGCGCCGGGGATAATGCGGGACAGACGTGAGCCGAACTTCGCTATCAAAGCCTGCTTTTGGCGCTCGCTGAGCGGCAGAGTGCGATAGCCCAAACGTGCCGAGCCAAAGATGAAGCTCTTAAGGCCGGTGCGGAACGGAACCTCCGCCTGTTTACGCAACAGGGCTTCGAAACTGCCAATTCGTTCCGTCAGAAGCTGATTAGCGACACGTGCGTCCTCCAGATCTTTGCGCAGGGACTGCATCTGCGTTTCGGCGGCCTTGCGCTGAAGGGCGAGACGTATTTCAAAATCCCGGATCGCGCCGGCGCTGTTCGCCTCGGCTTGCAGGAAGCGCTGCTCCCGGCTCGCCTTGACGTCCGACATTTGCGATAGAAACTCCATTTCGCGCGCGCGATAGGTTCTACGCGCGGTGCGCAATTCTTCTTCACGCCCAGTGTCGTTCTTGCGCGCCGTTTCAGCTTCTGTCTGGAGCTTATCGAACGCGGTAATCTGCTCGCACGCTTGCAAGAGCTGCAGGTTGGAGCGTGCATACGCCAGCTTCAGACCCTCGTAATAGGCGGCGCGTGCCTCATCTGAGTCCGTTACAGGTGCCGGCTTTTCCGGTGGCAGTTCTCCCGCTCGCTGGACGAATGCCGACACAGCATCAGGCGAGATGAGAGCATCCTTATCGGAGAAAGAAGCTTCGTATAGTTTACCCAGATTAGTCGTCGCGCTGGATACAACGTTCCGGCGCAAGGACGCTGTAAAGAACTCATCCGCTTGTGCCCGCTGCTCGGCGCTGGGTTCGGGAAAGATATAGCCGGCGGCCCGGTTGAGGATATCGAGCGCGTCATCGCGATGCGCGAGGAGCGCATCGTATACGATGCCTTGCGTGCCTTCTGGCAGGGCGTTTCCAGCGAGCGACTGCATGTATTTGAGGCAAAGCTGCATGGCGTCGTCGAAGGGCATGTTCTCGCGCGCATGCAGCGAGGCTGCAATCTCTTCAGGGTGGCGGAATACGACGACCGTTTTCAGCGTCCGTCCTAATTCAGCGGCGAGCTGGTGCCACAGTGGCATGAGAAGGCAGACGCGCGGATCCTTCACCAGCCACACCGGCGCATTTGATTTGCATTCGTTTGCGAGAATGAACTTAAGATACTGGCATGCCTGGAACGCGTCTTCGGAGGTTTCCCAGCCGGGGGCAGGCGGGACTACACTGTTCCAAGCCCGACCGAGAGCCGCGAGCAGGGCATCATGGGCGAACACGATCTGGCTGTTCTCGAAGAAGCCTTTCGGATTGTCCGGAGCAGGTGGCATCAGACTGGTGCCGAGATCAGCGCCGAGGCATCTGTAGAGTCCTGCAACGGAGGAGGTGCCGCTGCGATGCATACCGGCAACCATCAGCAGATACCGGGACTCATTGCTGGACGATGCCATTTCTAATCCGTCTTCGATGATCGACTGCCGGTAAGCTTCTGCCATTTCCGACCGCGCCGGGCAACATTGCCTGCGAAGCTCTATCCACCGCTAAATTGCGCGTGGAAATACCTCGCCAAACCTGTTCAAATCGCCACCTTGCAGATCGGTTGGGATGGCGATTTGCACAACCTCCTGAAAGTTCACAGCTAGCGTCTTGCTTTCATATTGAGTTCAGAACGGTCGAGGGATATCGATGCACGAGATCGCAATTAATACGCTGGCAGAGCGTCTCTTTAAGCCCGTGATCGTGGCCGGCGTGTGCATCATGAGGCATTTCGACGATGGCACGGAGACGCTGACCAAGAGCGATGGCTCGCCGGTTACGGCGGCCGACCGTGAAGCCGAAGCCATTATTCTTGCAGCGCTCGCGGAGATCGCGCCCGGCGTTCCCGTGATCGCGGAGGAAGCTGCCAGCACGGGTGAAATGCTCTCTCAAGGGGAAACGTTCTTCCTCGTAGATCCGCTCGATGGAACACGCGAGTTTGCGGCACGGCGCCCGGAATTCACGGTCAATATCGCGCTTGTGCAGAATAAAGTACCAGTATTCGGCCTCATCTACGCGCCGGCCATGTCGCAGTTGTATTGGACGGTTGGCAGGCAACAGGCATTCAAGGCGATGGTGGCGTGCAAGAGCGCACCTGCCAGCCTGAAAGATGTCGACGCGAAACGTCTCTCGACGCGCGCCGCGCACGCGGGCGCGCAGACCATTGTCGCCAGCCGCTCGCACGGCTCCCAAGAGCTGGAGGATTGGCTCCGCAACATTGAGATCGAAGCGCGCGTCAATATCGGGTCGTCGCTGAAGTTCTGCCTTGTGGCCGAAGGCAAAGCAGATCTCTATCCGCGGTTCGGGCCCACCAAAGAATGGGACACCGCCGCAGGTCACGCGATCGTCCTTGCCGCCGGCGGCAGCGTAACGTGCACGGATGGCACGCCGTTTCTCTACGCCAAGCGCGAGACGGACTATCTCAATCCCGGATTCATTGCCTGGTCGAAGGCACCTCAAGCGGCCAGCGTGAGTACGGTGCGCTGAGAAACGCTGAGAAAATCTGCCAAATTTGACTAGGCTTAGGGCGTGTGCAGGAATCCGCGCTTCACCAGCGCATTGATGATTTCTTCAACGTGCTCTTCCGCCGAGACGCTGCCGCCCGCAATGTGGATCTCCGGATCTACAGGCGCTTCGTAAGGCGAGTTGATACCCGTGAAGTTAGCAAGCTGCCCCGCCCGCGCCTTCTTATAAAGACCTTTCGGGTCGCGCTGCTCGCACAACTCCAACGGCGTGTCGATGAAGATCTCGAGGAAATCTCCGTCGGTGAAGCGCTCGCGCGCGAACTGGCGTTCTGCCCGGAAAGGCGAAATGAACGACACGATGGTGATGAGACCTGCGTCCACCATCAGGCGCGATACCTCGGCGACACGCCGGATGTTCTCCACGCGGTCGACTTCGGTAAAGCCCAAGTCACGATTGAGGCCGTGGCGGACATTATCGCCATCGAGGATATAGGTGTGACGTCCTTGAGCAAAGAGGCGCTTTTCGATCAGGTTTGCGATCGTCGATTTACCGGATCCCGAGAGCCCCGTGAACCAAAGGCAACAGGCATGCTGTCCTTTGAGTTCGGCGCGCTGCTCGCGTGAAATATTGATTGCCTGCCAATGAATGTTCTGTGCGCGGCGCAGCGCGAACATGATCATGCCCGCGCCAACCGTTTCGTTGGTCGTGCGGTCTATCAGCACGAAAGCCCCGGTGCTGCGGTTGTCCTTGTAGCTGTCGAATGCGATGGGCCTGTTGAGCGAGATGTTGCACAACCCGATCTCATTGCACGAGAGGTCGCGCGCAGCAATGTGCTCAAGGGACTCCACGTTGAGCTTATGCTTGATGTCGCTGATCTGGGCGACGACGGACTGCGTGCCGCACCGCAGGATATAAGGGCGGCCCTTCAGCATGTGGTGCGTGCTCATCCACACCACATTGGCCGAAATCTGATCCGAAATTTCGGGCCGCGCCGTGGGCGCGCAGAGCACATCGCCACGGCTGATGTCGATCTCGTGATCGAGCGTCACGACAACGGCGTCGCCCGCTTGCGCCATGGCGCAGTCCTCGTTGCCATTGAGGATTCGTGTGATCGTCGCGGTCATGCCGGCCGGTAATGAGGCGATCGGATCGCCTACGCTCACGGTTCCGCTCGCGATCGTCCCTGCATAGCCGCGGAAATCGGAGTTAGGCCGGCATACCCATTGCACCGGCAAGCGTAATTGCTGGAGTTCGCGCCCCCCCGTGACGTCCACGCTTTCCAAGTAATCGAGTAGTGTCGGTCCCTCATACCAGGACATGGCGGACGCGCGCTTGGCGAGATTTTCGCCGCGCAGTGCCGAGACCGGAATGGTTGTGACGTCCGCAATGCCGAGCAGAGCAGCGAACGCGCGATAATCGCGGTCGATGGCCTCGAATATGCTCTTGTCGTAACCGACGGCATCCATCTTGTTGACTGCGAGAACGATATTCTTGATGCCAAGCAGGTGAACGATGCACGTATGCCGGCGCGTCTGGGTTAGAACGCCCTTGCGCGCGTCGACGAGAAGGATGGCGGCGTCCGAGGTGGATGCTCCGGTCACCATGTTGCGTGTATACTGCTCGTGCCCCGGAGTATCAGCAACGATGAACTTGCGCTTGGGCGTTGCGAAATAGCGGTAGGCCACATCGATCGTGATGCCCTGTTCGCGTTCGGCCTGAAGCCCATCCAGCAGCAGCGCAAAATCGAGCGGTTCGCCGGTTGTCCCGTACGTCATGCTGTCGCGCTCGGCGGCGAGCAACGTGTCCTCGAAGATCGTGTGGCAGTCGTAAAGCAAGCGGCCAATGAGCGTGCTTTTGCCGTCGTCGACGCTACCGCAGGTCAGAAATCGCAGCATCGGCAAGGTGCTCGCGGATGCCGTTCCGGTTCCGGCCTTCGGATCGTTTGTGTAGCCTGCGTCGCGTGGCGACATCAAAAGTAACCCTCTTCCTTTTTCTTTTCCATTGAGCTTGCCTGATCGCGGTCGATCACGCGCCCGTGTCTTTCGGAGGCGCGGGTGACCATCAGCTCTTCAACGATTTCCTCGATGGTGGCGGCGTTGGACTCGACTGCGCATGTCAAAGGATAGCAGCCGAGCGAGCGGAAGCGAACAAGACGCATCTCCGATCTTTCGCCAGGGTTGAGCTTGAGCCGGTCGTCGTCGACCATGATCATGGATCCATCGCGCCAGACGATGGGCCGCTCGGTGGCGAAATAGAGTGGGACGACAGGGATATCCTGGGCTGCGATGTATTGCCAGACGTCGAGTTCGGTCCAGTTCGAAAGCGGGAAGACGCGCATGGTCTCGCCCGCGGCCAAGCGACCGTTGTAGAGCTGCCAGATCTCTGGGCGCTGGTTCTTGGGGTCCCAGCGGTGATCCTTGGTGCGATGAGAAAAAATGCGCTCCTTGGCGCGCGATTTTTCCTCGTCGCGCCGCGCGCCCCCGATTGCGGCGTCAAACTTGAATCTGTCGAGCGCCTGGCGCAGCCCCTCGGTTTTCATCACATGGGTGTAGTGGGCGCTGTCGGTGGTGTTGGGATCAATCCCCGCTTTTAGTCCGTCGTCATTGACGTGCACGATCAGCTTCACGCCGTAGTTGGCCGCGATCTGGTCGCGAAAGGCGATCATATCCCGGAACTTCCAAGTCGTATCGACATGCAGCAGCGGGAAAGGGATGGGCGCGGGATAGAACGCCTTCATGGCCAAGTGCAGCAAAACCGAGCTGTCCTTGCCGATGGAGTACATCAGAACCGGATTTTGAAACTGAGCGACCACTTCGCGCAGAATGTAAAGACCTTCGGATTCCAGGTCCTTGAGATGGCGGGACATGGTTGTCATGTTTGGAATATGTTTCCCCTCACTGTGCCCCAGAGACATGTAGTTCCTCAAAATGCCGGTCCTTATAGCATGTTCGCTGTTGAGAGCGTCAATGACTGCAAGGACACGCGCGACGACGTGCGTATACTGATACAGCGTTATTGTGTCGCGAGGGTTCGAATGAGGCTCCCGGCTGAAGGCGGCCGGAGAAATTGTGGAGACCTCCGCACCTTGGGACTATAAACCGGCGAATTTCGCGCAAGGACATATTAAACTGCTGGGCTTGGGCGGTCTGTTGCGTTAGGGGCAAAGTTAGGGGTTAAAGAGGGAAAAGAATGAAAATCCTGGTCACGGGAGGCGCCGGTTTCATCGGTTCGGCACTCTGCCGTTATTTGATCGATGCGACGGGCAGCAGTGTGCTCAATATCGACAAGCTGACGTATGCAGCGAACCTTCATTCTCTCGATTCGATCGCAGGCGACGCGCGTTATGCGTTCAGGCGAGCCGACATCTGCGACCGTGGGGCCATGGATGCCGCGTTTGCGAGCTTTTTGCCCGACGCCGTGATTCATCTTGCCGCTGAGAGCCACGTCGATCGTTCGATCACCGGCTCGTCGGCCTTCATAGACACGAACATCAACGGCACGTACACGCTGCTGGAGGCCGCGCGCGCTTATTGGTCCGGGCTCAATGCCGCGCGTAAGCCGGCCTTCCGTTTTTTGCACGTATCGACCGACGAGGTTTACGGGTCGCTGGGTGAGAACGGTCTGTTCCGCGAGGATACGCCTTACGACCCAAGCTCACCTTATTCGGCCAGCAAGGCAGCCTCCGATCACCTGGTGCTGGCTTGGCACCGGACCTACGGCTTCCCGTCGCTCATCTCCAACTGCTCGAACAATTACGGACCCTACCAGTTTCCGGAGAAGTTGATCCCGCTGATGATTCTCAACGCGCGCGAGGGGAAGGCGCTGCCCGTCTATGGTGACGGCAAGAACGTCCGCGACTGGCTTTATGTCGACGATCATGTGCGCGCCCTTTTTCTTATCCTGCAGAAGGGGCGGCTCGGGGAGAAATACAACGTTGGCGGCCGCAACGAGCAAGCTAACATCGATGTGGTGCATACCGTTTGCGATTTGCTCGACGGCATCGAACCCGCCGGCCGGTCCCGCCGCGCTCTCATCAATTTCGTCACGGACCGGCCAGGACATGACCGGCGCTATGCCATCGACGCCATCAAGCTCGAAACGGAGCTTGGTTGGCGCGCGCAGGAAACGTTCAAGACTGGCCTTGAAAAGACGGTCCGATGGTATCTAGCGAACGAAGGCTGGTGGGGTTCCCTGCGCGACAAGCGGTATGCAGGTGAGCGGCTGGGGCTTCTCGTCAAGGCGGCTGCCGGCTGACGGTTGAGGTACTCAATCGATCCCGGCAAAGCGCAGCGCCCGGTGCAGAACTTCCGTTTCAGCGAAGCGGGAGACGTAGCGCTCTTCACCAAGTACGAGCGTTGCGATCGCTTCACGGCCCTGCTGCGCGAGAATGAGGCGCGGCGTTCGCGGATCAGGCCGCGTTTGGACGTTTGCATTTGCCTCGCGCACGATGACGAGAGGTTCTCCGCTCCGCTCCTGAGCTAGCCGGAGGAGTGCGGCGAGTGTCAATGCGCGCGCCTCCCCGTTCTCAAGATAAACGCGCACACGATCAACGAATTCGGGATGGCGATCTAGCACCTTCAGCAATCCTTCGCGCGAGCTATTCTCCCAAGACGCGCCGAAGCTCCGGCCGCCCTTGTGGCCTACATAGACGTCGCTTGCCAGCACATGACGCAGGCCGTGCGCAATGGCGCGCTGGCAGAAGTCGGTTTCCTCACCGTAGCCGCGGCCGAATTGTTCATCGAAAGCACCGACCTTATCGAGCGCGGCACGGGAAATCCCCATGCAGAAGCCGTTTCCTGTCGGCAGGGTAATCTCCGACGCCGCCGGCATAGCCTGCACGCATGCGTCGATCGCTGCAACGGGCGCAGAAAACGGGTGTGCGTTGGCGTAGACGAGATCTGGAAACCCCACGCAGTACGCACTGTTTGAGAACGGCGTTACGCTTGCGATGTCCGGCGAGGACTGCAGCCTGCGCAGGATCCGGCCTACGGCACCTTCAGGAAGATCGATGTCGGTATTGAGAATGACAACGTCGGCGCGCGAGGCGGCAATGCCCCGGTTGCAGGTCTGCACGAAGCCGAGGTTGATGCCGTTCTCAAGCAGCCGCACCCGCGGATCGGAGGCAGCGAATGCACGCAACATAGGCGCCAGCCGCCCGTCAGTGCTCGCGTCATGCACAATGATGATTGCGCCATCGAAAGAACGATCACGGCGCAAGGTGTCGAGCAATTGCCTCGTGTCATCATGGTTATTGTAGACGGGGATGACGAGATCCCCGCTGGCCGGCGTGTCATCGGTCCAGTTTGAAGGATCTGGCTTTAGGATGCACGGCGCGGATTTGATGGATTTGGCGCGCGAGGTGCGATTGTGCGCGATAAGCCGGAGATGCCGGGCGAGAAGATGAGGTGAGTGCGAACCGGCGATTTTCCAGCCAGACTGCGCCCAGTGGATCAGTCCATCCAGAGTCATGGTACATGATGCCTCAAGCTTTGTTGGCGATTTCGCCAGCAGCTCTCGGGGCGAGCGCAGTATTCGTCTTTAAATGCTGCGCTGCTTTAGGCTTTGGATGGATATGTGTGTGATAGTAATCGAGCGCCTCGTCGACAGTCCCGTAGAAGGCGCATCGCCCCTGGCTCATGACAAGACCGTGCGTGCAGACGCGGGTCAGAAGGGCGTCGTTATGAGAGGCCAGTATGAGACCACGCGCCCCGTCAACCAGGCTGTTCATGCGCGCCGTCACCTTGTTCTGAAACGTTGCATCGCCGGCGCCGATCCACTCATCGAGCAGCATGACGTCAGGCTGCACGGATAGGGCGATCGAGACAGCCAATCTCAGTCGCATGCCGGCAGAGTAGGTGTTGAACGGCTTGTCGATATTCTCTCCCAATCCGCTGAAATCGACGATGCCGGGGATCTTCTCGCGGATGTCTTTCATGATCAGGCCCATTTCGAGCCCGCGCAGATAGATGTTCTCCAGACCCGTCGCCTCCTGCAGAAATCCTGTGGCGATGTCGAACAGTCCTTTGGGCCGGCAGTTGAGGATCAACTTACCGCACGTGGGCTGGTAGATGCCGCCGATGAGCTTGAGCAGCGTCGACTTGCCGGCGCCGTTCTGGCCGATGATGGCCAGCCTCTCACCCGCGCGAAGCGTGAACGTGATGCCGGTTAGAACCTCGCGGATGCGGCGTGCGTGCTGATTGGTATAAAAATCCGACAACAACGACATCGGATTGCTCATGATGTTTCGTTCTTGCGGCAGATAGACGGGCATGCTGAAGCCGATATGGCGCGCATCGATCAACACGAGTGGGTCCATCGTCCAACAACATCCAAAGTCCAGCCGACCGCCAAAGAGAGACCGTGCCTATAGCAAATTCCATGACCAGTGGCGCGGGTTTGCTGCTCTAAAATTGCGCCATTTTGTTGTGCAACAGGTTCCGGTCGAGCCTAGGGCGGTTCTGGGCGGACGTTACAGGTCCATAGGCGCGCAAAATACCGCGGTTCTAAACTTTTCAACAGCTCAGACAATAAGTCGGGGTTTGGCTGGTCTCGTTAAGCTCAGTTAGTTATTTAGTTCGACGGAGTTAGCTATTTAAGGCGTGTAAGAGATCATAAGTGCAACCATGCCAGACGCTGCGGCGCGCCCGCCGGTATTGCTCTTCATGTATTTGGGTCGCTTCGGCGCGCTCGGCCGCTTTACGTTGGAGCTGGCTGAGGCTGCCGCCGCGACAGCGGAGATCGATGCGCATTTTCTCGCATCCGCCAACAATGACCTCGTGAAGACGGCGGCGTCATCAGGAATTGCAGTGCGCACGCTCGATACGTTCGCACGGCCCACGCCTCTGGCTTTGATAGCCGGATACCGCCGCGCGCGCAGCCAGTTCCTCGCGCAGCTCGACGCCGTACAACCGATGGCAGTCGTCAATCTGATGGCCCATGTCTGGTCGCCATTTCTTATGCGCGCGGCGCAAGCGCGCGGCGTGCGGGTGCTGACCGTCGTACACGATGCGGTGCCTCATCCCGGCGATCGGACCGCCCGGCTCAACCGGTGGCTGCTGCGCGAGGCACGACATGCGGACCGGATCGTCACCTTGAGCCGCTCCGTCGCGCGTTCGCTCGTGGAGCAGGGTTATGGCACGCAACGCGGCATCGATGTTCTGTTTCATCCCGATCTGCGGTTTGCCGCCCAAGGCGCTGCCCAGAAATGGGCCGGCAATCGTCCGCTCAGAGTTCTCTTCTTGGGGCGGATCATGGCTTACAAGGGCCTCGATCTTCTCGTCGACGCCGTCGAGGATTTGCGTAGGCAGGGCCGCGCCGTTGACCTCGGCGTGGCGGGGTCTGGTGACATTTGCGCACGCACACGCAGCGCGCTCGATCGCGTGGGTGCGGAGGTGATCAACAGATGGATTGACGATGACGAGATCACACCCCTCCTGGCGCGCTACGATGCGGTCGCCTGTGCGCATGTAGAGGCCAGTCAATCGGGAGTTGCGGCCACCGCGTTTGCTCACGCCATGCCGGTGATCGCCATGCCGACGGGCGGCATCGTGGAGCAGGTGATAGACGGCGAGACGGGTGTTCTGGCGACGCAAGTCTCGCGCGAAGCTCTTGGTGCGGCCATCGCGCGGCTGGCCGGCTCGCCTGAACTCTACAATGCAATCTCCGCAAAACTTGCCGCATCGGCATCGACGCGCTCGATGGGTGCTTTTTTAAGATCGATTTGCCAGGCAGCGGTCCGATGATTTGCGCTCGAACATGCCGGATCGTTGTGATGATCAGATCCACAGCACGACGAGATGGCGGAAGCGCCGGTACATGGCAGCGGCAAGTGTGATGCCCAACGCCGCGACGCAAGCCGAAATAATCCAGCTTGACGCGGCGATGGGTGTGCCGAGCAGAGCTCCACGCAGAGGCTCAAGGACATGATAGAAGGGGTTGAAGGTAAGGTAGATACCCACGATTGAACCGCGTCCGTCATCTCCGACCATCCAGATAATCGGTGTCGCGAGGAATGCGATGCGCATGATCATTTCCACCACTTCGGAGAGATCGCGATAACGCGCGCCGAGAATGCCAAGAACGATCAGCACCCATATGCTGTGGACCAAAGCCAAGGCAGCGGCGGGAAGGAGCAACAGCAACGAGGCAGTCGGCGCGACGTGATGCAGCACCATCACTGCAATCACGACGACCATTTGGTGTAAGAACACGATGAGCGCACTGCAGATCACTTTCAAAATGACATTGAAATGGTTGACCGGGCCATGCAGCAAAGAGGCGCGGTTTTGGACGTAGAGTCGTGGCGCTCCGTTCACGATCAACGCCATGTAGTTCCAGATCACGAGGCCAGCGGCCAGGTGAGGCACGAAGAGATGGTTGGAATGCGCCGCGACATTCTTGAACAACTCGCCCAGCACCAAAATAAACATCGCAGGCCCGATCATGATCCAGAGCGGACCAAGCATGGTCTTGCGGTACTTGATCAGAAAAGTGACCCAGGCCGAGTAGAGCCAGATTCCCGGTGTGCCAAATGCGGATCTCAAGTCAGCAAACACTAGAATCTTCAGGCAGGATGTAGCCCTGCTTGCCCCCGATTTGTCGCTCTCGCGTTTGGGTCCACATGCCCTAAACCCGGCTTCCCGTCACTCCGTAACCGAGTTTACCCACATCTGCGCGGTTTTCACATGTCTGATACATGGGCATGATACGGCCTTCGCATATCGAGTCCACACGACGTTGGCTTGTGGGCGCATAGCGGGTTTGGCGCACTCTGCCGGCCCACTCCCATTGCGTGCAATGCTCGCTCGAATTCAGTCCGCGTTGTCTGGACGATGATACGTGAAATTGCGTAACGCATTGGCGTGTTTATGCTTATTAAATTTCTATCAAGGATGGAATTTTCACATTTGAATTTGAAGACCGCACGGACTTTGTTGAGTCAGTCGTGAATTGATCCAGTCGGCGGGCTGCGAGCGTTTCGAACCCTGAACGATGACCAAGATGAGAAGCTCCATGAACGCGCCAATCTCGACCGGCATCCGTGGGACCCAGCTCTTGGTGCGAATACTCGGGCCTGTCAGATCGCAGATGCGCCGCATGACCGCACTGACGTCGAGAGCGTCAACTGGGAATGCGCGCGCGTCGAATGCATCCGCGCGCAAGTCAGGACAGATGCGATCTCAGCCCAGCTTCGCACCCGCGCCGCGCCCGATCTTCATCATTGGCGCGCCGCGTTCAGGTACCTCGATCACGACGTGGGCCTTGGGCCAGCACCCCAACATTCAGCCGATGCCGGAGACGGCATGGATCGCGGTCATGGCGATTGCCGCGCAACAAGCCTATATCATCGGCTCCGAGCGCGGACGTTATTCTCATCTCTCCAACGTAGGTTTGCCGTCAGAGCCGTTCTTGCGGCGGATCGGCGAGGCCGTGGATAAAGTCGTCAATGACGTGTTCGATGAGCGCTGTACGCGCCTGCACGGCAATTGGCGCGCGTTGGGCAAGATCAGAAACGCGCCCGATCATCCCAATCCTGAGATGCTGTTGCGCCGTCACTCACATGACCCCAAGAAGCGCTGGATCGATGGAACGCCCCTCAATACTGAGTTCGCCTGGGGCTTGGCGATGATGTTCCCCGAAGGCCGCTTCCTTCACCTCGTGCGCCAACCCCACGAAGTCGTCGCCTCGCTCAGCAATTTCGACGCTGTTGGTGGCGTTCGTCACGACATCGACGACGCCATTCAGAACTGGATCGATCATACGCGCCAGGCATTCCTCGCGCAGCGCGCATTGGGGTCCGAGCGTGTTTACGTGGCTCGCTTCGAGGAACTGAGCACGGATCCACGTCCATTTTTCGGTGGCATACTTGAGTTTCTGGGTGAGGATTGGTCTGAAGATTGTCTTGCGCCGTTAGGCCGCAAGATCAACTCCTCCAATGTCGAGGACGAACGCGAGAAGGTTCGCGAAGCGGTGCGCGACAATGATCTCTACCGCAAGGCGGAAGATCTCTACCGGCAGGTTTTCGAATGGACCGGGGAGGAGACTGACGAGGCCGCTCTGGACGAACTGCGCGCCAGCACGCTCAGGAATGCCACCGAGCGGCGGCTGATCGGCTGATGGACGGCTCAAGGCGCTCCTACCAATCCGTTCGGATACTGGTGGATGTTGAGGCGGTAGTGCACGATATCGTGACGCGCCCAGTGTCCGGGCGTCACGCATCCTGCCCGGTACCATGCTCGCCTTTTTCATATTCCTCATCGGCTATACGCTATCGCAATTCTACCGGTCGTTCCTCGCGGTCATTGCGCCGGAACTATCGGCGGAACTGCATCTGTCGGCCACCGATCTTGGCAATATCTCCGCCTGTTGGTTTGCAACCTTTGCACTCGCACAATTCTTCGTGGGAGCCGCTCTCGACAACCAGGGGCCGCGGAGAACGTTACCCGTCTTGATGCTGGCCGGGGTTGCCGGTGCGATCATATTTGCGCGTGCGAGCGATGCGCGCAGCGCGATGGTCGCGATGGGGCTGATAGGCATCGGCTGCTCCGCGGCACTGATGGGGCCCCTGTTCGTCTTCGCGCGCACGTCGCCACCCCACCGCTTCGCGCTTCTATCCGCGTTGATCATCGGATTGGGGACGCTGGGAAATCTTCTGGGGGGGACGCCGCTGGCCATGGCAGCGGAGGCTTTCGGCTGGCGCAATGTCTTCTACGGACTGGCCGCCATCACCCTGGTCGCTGCCGCCCTGATTGGATTGCTGGTGAAGGATCCGCCACGTCTTTCGCACGCTGCCCATACCGGCGCTGGCGGCATTGTCAGCGGTTTGCGTGAGATCCTGGCCATTCGCGCGCTCTGGCCGGTATGGCCGCTGATGGCGTTTGGATATGGCATCCTGATTACCGAACGAGGGTTATGGGTTGGTCCCTATCTGTCGGAAGTACACGGCCTGGAGCCCATCGCGCGTGGCAATGTCATCTTTCTGATGGCGGCAGCCATCGGACTTGGTGCACTGGCCTATGGTCCGCTCGAGAGCTGGCTGAGACGGCGCAAGGTTCTTGCGCTCGGCGGCAGCTTCATCGCCGTCGCAGCGCTTGCGGCCCTCGCGCTGCCCGCCAACTCAACCACCGCGATCACGACTATTTTGCTGTGCGTATTTGGTTTTTTCGCCATGACGTACGGAACGATCATGGCGCACATCCGCCTCTTTCTGCCCGATTCCCTTTTGGGGCGTGGAATGTCCTTTGCGAACTTCCTCTGCATGAGCGGCGCGGGCGTTCTACAGGTCTGGTCTGGCGTTTACGTCGATCATCTGAAGGCGAGCGGCCTGACGGCTGCTGAACTCTTCTCGACGGTTCATCTCGCGCTTGCGGGTGTCCTGCTGGTGGCGACACTTATCTATGCATGGTCGCGCGAAAGAACCGTGTAGATCTGCGTTCGCAGCGGCGGCGGCCTACTTGGGGTATTTGTGCTCGCTTCTTTGCCAATGAGCGGAGCATTTCTGAGTCGAATTTTCGCCACTTAATCAGTAGCTTATAATATCGTGGGCTGGAGATTTTTTCGACGGCCGGCCTTGGGTACGGGATTATCATGTCGAAACAGACAAGGGGGGCAGCATGCCTAGTTCTCGCTTTCGCAGCCATCTTCAGCTTCGGCAGCTTCGCCATGTCCGAGCGCGCGCACGAAAAATCCACGAGGCGGCATCTCCGGCGACGGCCACCGCGAACTTCAAGTTGGTCCAGCGGTACGATCGTTACGCGCACGCCCGCCATCTTGACTGGGATCTATGCCGGGCTCTTGGCCGGCTCGGGTTGGGGCCGGACGGAGCAGGATTATGAGCGCAATGACAACCATGGCCTTGCCTCGACATCTGCGAGCTGAGGCTCGGCGCGGTCACATGAGGAGCCAGTTTTTTACAGGGTGAATTCCGCCTTCTAGGCGTTCGGGAGGTTGCGCCACGTCCCGTGCGCGGTCTGGGCCGGTCTTGCCCACTGGTCCAGACCCTTTTTTCTTTGAATGTGCAGAGCCTCGCAGCTTAGAAATCGCTCGCGATGCCGCCCTTCTCCCAATCGCCGTAGCGGACCGGATCGGGGCCATCGCGACCGCCAACCTCGCTCATTGCCCCTGGCTTGGCTGCCGCGGCAGACGCTTGTTCGCGCCGCCTCTGTTCGGCCTCCGCCAGCGCGCGGCGTGCTTCGGGGGCCATCGGGCGCTGGTCAGATTCGGCTTCTTCTTTTCGCTCTTCGTTCGCCATACCGCTCACCTGCCTCCGCTCGCCTGCTGGCCTTTTTCGTTCATGCGGGGGAACTCGGCCGGCTCCACTGGCCAGGACTTATCCCGGGCCCGGATTGATCTTATATAGATCCCGGGCGACGGTGGGGAGCGGGCGTATCGGCGCTCCTTGGACCGGGCTTTAGAAAGGGACTGTTGAGCAATGCCGATGAACTACGCAAAGACCGCGCTGCTACTCGCCGCCTTGACGGCGATTTTCGTGGCCGTTGGCGCGGCCGTCGGCGGGCGTTCAGGCCTCGTGCTTGCGTTTATCTTGGCGCTCGGCATGAACTTGGTCAGCCTGTGGAAGTCCGACACCATGGTGCTCAAGATGTTCAAGGCCCAGGAGGTCGATGACCGGACCGCACCTGAGTTGGTCGGCTTGGTGCGCCAGTTGGCGGATCGCGCAAAGCTTCCCATGCCGCGCGTCTACGTCATGAATACGCCCCAGCCCAATGCGTTTGCGACCGGCCGCAGCCCATCGCGCGCAGCGGTGTGCGCATCGACCGGTTTGATCGAAGCCTTGAATCGGGAAGAGCTTGCGGGCGTGCTGGCCCACGAGCTGGCTCATATCAAGAACCGCGATACGCTGACCATGGCGGTGGCAGCCACCATGGGCGGCGCGGTGTCGATGTTCGCCCAGTACCTGCAGTTCGGCTTCATCTTTGGCGGCGCACGCAATAACGACCGTGGGCTGGGGGTTATCGGCACATTGTTTGCGATGATCGTCGCGCCACTTGCCGCCATGCTCGTTCAGATGGCCATCAGCCGCTCGCGCGAATATCAGGCGGACAGGCTTGGTGCCATGATTGCCGGCAATCCGCTTTGGCTTGCTTCTGCGTTGAAGAAGATCAGCGTTCTGGCGCGCAAGATACCCAACCAGCGCGCAGAACACTTCCCTGGCGCAGCGCATGTGTTCATCGTCAATCCTCTGTCCGGGCGTGGCGTGGACAACATGTTCTCCACCCACCCAAACCCCGAGAACCGGATTGCGGAGCTGGAGGCGCTGGCGCGCGAGATGGGCATTGCTCATGGGGGCGCGGGCCCGGCATTCGAAGAGCAGATGCCCGCACCCGAGTTGGGCCGGGGCGGCGACGTCTGGATCGCGGGACGCCGTTACAATGCGCAGCGGCGCGGGCCGTGGGCGTCGTAACGTGGCGGACCGTTCGAAGACCGCACCTTCCGGATCCGCGACACGCCCGGGAAAGCCCTACCGGCACAAGCCAGGCAACACAAAGGCGCGCGACGCAAAGGGAGGGAACACAGACGGGCAACGTCGTTCGCCTCCAGGGACATCGGCGGCCGAGGGGCGGCTGGCCCGTGACGCAGCTGTCGATGCGGTCACCAATGTCTTGAAGGACCGCCATTCCTTCGATGATGCCCTCGCGCGCAGCGCAGACCGCGTTGGGCTCATGGGCCGGGATCGTGCGTTCGCGCGTGCCATGGCGGCGGCGGCGCTTCGTTATCGTGGCAGCCTGCAGTCCGTTATCGGCTCGTTTCTGGATAAACCTCTGCCCAAGGATACCGGCCGCCTCGATGCCATTCTGCTCTGCGCCGCCGTACAATTGCTCGTGCTGAAAACGCCGCCCCATGCTGCCATTTCCATCGCCGTCGATCAGACACGCGCGGACCGCAAGGCGCGCCGCTTCGACAAGCTGACAAACGCCGTTCTGCGGCGCGTTTCGGAGCGTGGCGCAGGCATTCTCGCTCATCTCGACCGGGTAGCGCTCGATCTTCCGCCCTGGATGCTGGCGCGTTGGACGCGCTGTTATGGGCGGGATGCGGCCCGCGATATTGCCAACGCGTCTCTCACCGAGGCGGCGTTGGATATTACACCGAAAGATGCTTCCGTAGCGGGCCAGTGGGCGGAAAAGCTCGCCGGACACCTCTTGCCGACGGGCACGATCCGCATGGCGGCAGGCGGGCGCATCGAGGATCTTCCCGGATTTGCCGAAGGCGCATGGTGGGTACAGGACGCGGCCGCCGCGCTGCCTGTGAAGCTGCTGGGCGACGTGCGAGGCCTGGATGTGGCGGACGTATGCGCCGCGCCCGGCGGAAAAACGGCGCAGCTGGCGGCCTCCGGCGCGCGCGTCGTTGCCGTCGATCAATCCGAGCAGAGACTGGTGCGTCTTAGAGAGAACCTTGCACGTCTAAATCTTGCCGCCGAGACTGTGGCGGCTGATGCGGCGCTGTGGCAGCCCGGACGCCAGTTCGATGTCATACTCGTCGATGCGCCGTGCACCGCCACGGGCACCATGCGCCGCCATCCCGACATCATGCATTTGAAGCGTCCCGAGGACGTCGCGCAACTGGTCAAGATCCAGCGCCAGATTCTTGAGAACGCCGCGCGGGCGCTCAAGCCGGACGGGCGGCTCGTCTACTGTACCTGTTCGTTGGAGCCGGAGGAGGGCCCGGAGCAGTTTGCCGCCTTCCTTGCGGATCATCCCGGCTTTACGCGTGTGGCCATCGATCCGGCTGCGATCGGCGGTGAAGCAAGCTGGCTGACGCCGCAGGGCGAGCTGCGCACCCTGCCGCATTTCCTCGATCAGTTCGATGAGGGATTGAAGGGAATGGACGGCTTTTTTGCCGCCGTGGCCCGAAAAACCGCATGAAGTTTTGACGTCAGCGCCGCTGGTCCACTGCGCACGCGCGCCGCCGCCTTGTTTTAGCGCCAGGGAGCGGCTAGATCCGATGCCGATCCTGCGCTCGGATGCGCGACACTTCCTTCTCCCATCGGGAGAAGGTGCCCCGAAGGGGCGGATGAGGGGGCTGCCGCAATCAGCGCCGCAGCTTAAAGTCCCTCACCTGTCGCTTCGCGACATCCTCTCCCGGAACCCGGGAGAGGAAGAGGGTGGCACTCGCTGTATGATCGGAAGATGCTTTAGTCGAAGTCTGACACGCCAGAGATAGAAGACCTGCCGGGGGAGCGCGCCTTGACGACCTTGAGCCTGAGCGAACGGCTGAAGATCCGCGCTCTGTCGGCCAAGCAGTCGCGCCGCCGGGCTGTCACGCGCACGCTGTCGTCTCCGTTCTTGCGCTGGCGCTACGGCAGCGCCGCCACCGACCAGATCCTCATCGTTCCGCAGGAACTGCGTATGGCCGATCCGTCCTTCTGGCAGGAGTACTCAGAAGGATACTTCGGTCTGGCTTCCCACAGCGCGCCCCTCAAAGGAGCCTCGCCCTTCCGCGTGCCGCCACCAAGCCCGTCCTGGGCGCGTGAGCTGCATGGCTTCGGATGGCTACGCCATTTCGCCGCCACGGAGGAAGAGGAAGCCTTCGACGCCGCGCGTGCGCTCGTGCTCGACTGGATCAGCCTGCAGCGCAGTCCCAGCGGCGTCGCTTATGAGCCCGCCATCGTTGCGCGCCGTGTCACATCGTGGATCGCGCAAGCCAACATGCTGCTGGAAGGCACGGATGCGAAGACCTATGCGCGCATCATGTCCTCGCTGAGCGAGCAGCTCGTCGTGCTCAACACCACTTGGCGCAATGCACCGGACGGCGTGCCGCGCCTCAATTGTCTCATAGCGCTGGTGCTGTCAAAGCTTGCCGTGTCCGGCAACGAGCGCAACTTGAAGGAGGCGCAGGGGCTGCTGGTGGCGGAGCTGTCGCGCCAGATCCTGCCCGATGGCGGGCACGCCACCCGCAACGCCAGCGTGCTTGCCGGCATCGTGCTTGATCTTCTGCCGTTGGGGCAGTGTTTCCACGCGCGCGGCCATACGCCACCAGACGAGTTCGCGGCAACCGTGAAGAATGCGCTCGCATTCCTGCGGTTCATGCGCATGGGCAACGGCATGCTGGCGCGTTTCAATGGCGTCAGTGTCGGCTCGCCAGCAACGCTGGCAACTGTGCTCGGCTACGCGGATGGAGAGCCCTCTCCCACCGACGAGGTAGAGTATTCGGGTTACGCACGACTGGAACAAGGCGAGACGATTGTTATCGCCGACGTCGGTTCTCCGCCCCAGGTCGAGCTTGCAACCCAGGCCCAGGCAGGGTGCTTGTCGTTTGAGATGTCGATCGGCCACCAGATGTTGTTCGTCAACGGCGGAACACCGGGTCCCGCCGACGATGACTGGCTCGCCGCCTCGCGCGCGACCGCCAGCCACAACACGTTGTGTCTTGCGGAAACGTCGTCCGCGCGCCTCGTGCGCCATGAGAAGCTGGAGGCAATTGCGGGTGGATTGCCCATCCGCGGTCCGGAACTCGCTCTGGTGCGTTTGACGCGCGAAGGGGGAGCCGTGGTCGTCGCCGCCGGGCATGACGGGTATCTGAAGCGTTTCGGCCTGATGCACAATCGGCGGCTGTCGCTGTCGAAGAACGGTTTGCGGTTGGACGGCATCGACCGCCTCGAGCCACCTGGCGGACGGTTGCGCCTCAAGCAGGACATCCCCTTTGCCATTCATTTTCATCTGCATCCGGATTGTACCGTGAACGTTGCAGATGAAGAGGGTGGCACTTGCCTGATCATGATGCGCGGCGGCCGAACGTTCGTCTTCCGCGCCGAGGGCGCCGCTCCCACGATTGAGGAGAGCCTTTTCTTCGCGGAAAGCTCCGGCCCTCGCTCCGGTCTCCAGATCGTTCTGCGGGGGGCGACGTTTGGCGAGACCGAGGTGCGCTGGAGCATCGAGGCAAGACCTGAGGATCAGCGGGCCGCCGGCGAAAGCTGATAAGATTGCGGCAAGTGCGCGCGTTGGCCCTGTTGTGTAATGTTCGAGCGCACCGGATCGTGATAACCGGCCCTCGGATCATTTTGCCGGGGAGGGCTCGCAAACCATGGCCGAACAGAAAATCCGCCGCGCACTGCTGTCGGTGTCGGACAAGTCGGGACTTGTCGATTTCGCCAAGGCCCTGAACGCTTATGGTGTGGCGCTGGTCTCCACGGGTGGCACCTCTGCCGCGCTCAAGGCGGCCGGCCTCCCCGTTCAGGACGTTTCCGAGCTCACCGGCTTTCCCGAGATGATGGACGGGCGCGTCAAGACGTTGCATCCCAAGGTGCATGGAGGGCTGCTCGCGATCCGCGGCAACGCGGAGCATGACAAGGCGGCCGCCGACCATGGCATTGCGCCCATCGATCTGCTTGTCGTCAACCTCTATCCTTTCGAAGCGACCGTGGCCAAGAACGCGGGTTACGACGAATGCGTGGAGAACATCGACATCGGCGGCCCCGCCATGATCCGCGCCGCGTCCAAGAATCATGACGGCGTAACCGTCATCGTCGAGCCCCAAGACTACGCGCGCGTTTTGGAAGAGATGGCGTCAAACAGCGGAGCGACGACGCAGCGCTTCCGCCAGGAGATGGCCGCCAAGGCCTTCGCACGCACGGCCGCTTACGACGCGGCCATAAGCAATTGGTTCGCGGAGGAACTGAAGACACCCGCGCCCGCCTGGCGCGCCTTCGGCGGACGACTGAGCCAGGCCCTCCGGTACGGCGAAAATCCGCACCAAGCGGCGGCCGTCTACATTTCTGACAACGCGCGCCGCGGCGTCGCCACGGCACAGCAGCTGCAGGGCAAGGAGCTGTCCTATAACAACATCAACGACACGGACGCGGCGTTCGAATTGGTGAGCGAGTTCGATCCCAAGACGCCGGCCGTCGCCATCATCAAGCACGCCAATCCCTGCGGCGTGGCGACCGGCGTCTCGCTTTTGCAGGCCTATCAGAAGGCATTCGCTTGCGACACGGTAAGCGCCTTCGGCGGCATCATTGCGCTCAATCAAGTCATCGATGGCAAGGCGGCCGAGGACATGACAAAAATCTTCACGGAGGTCGTGATCGCACCCGATGCCACCGACGAGGCCAGGGCAATCTTTGCGGCCAAGAAGAATTTGCGGCTGCTGATCACGGGCGGCCTTGCCGATCCGCGCGCAGGCGGTCTCACGATGCGTTCCATCGCCGGGGGGATGCTGGTGCAATCGCGCGACGCGGGCAATGTCGACGATCTGGACTTGAAGGTCGTGACCAGGCGTGCGCCGACCGGCGCCGAACTCGCCGACCTCAAATTTGCCTTCCGGGTCGCCAAGCACGTCAAGTCGAATGCCATCGTCTACGCCAAGGCAGGCGCAACGGTTGGCATTGGTGCGGGGCAGATGAGCCGGGTCGATTCCGCGCGTATCGCTGCTTGGAAGGCCGCCGAGGCTGCCAAGGCCCAAGGGCTCGCCGAACCGCTGACGCGCGGTGCGGTCGTCGCGTCGGATGCATTTTTTCCGTTTGCAGATGGTCTCTTGACGGCTGCCGAGGCGGGCGTCACGGCCGTCATTCAGCCGGGCGGCTCGATGCGCGACGACGAGGTCATCAAGGCCGCGGACGAGAAAGGCCTTGCCATGGTGCTGACCGGAATGCGCCACTTCCGGCATTAAGGGGCAAAAGCGCGTGTAACGCGCGGGAAATTCGCGTTCAGCGATCTTGTGTGCGATGAGCGCAGATCCAGTCCGCGGCGGCGGAAAGGTCTGCCACCGTCCACGTGGGCCGGGGCTCATAGCGCTCTTCATCGCCTGTGCGATACTTGCCGGTACGCACGAGCAGTGCGCTTGCAAGACCTGCGGATAATGCACCGGCAACATCGGCCTCGGCGTCGTCACCGACCATGACGGCCTGATCGCGCGGACAGGACATGCCCGCCAGTGCCGCGCCGAAGAAATCTGGCGATGGCTTGCCGAGCACGACGGCCTTGTGTCCGGTCGCAAACTCCAGCGCCTCGACGAACGCGCCCGCGTCGAGGCTGAGTTCTCCGTCGTGGTCCTTGAATGTCCGGTTCTTGGCGAGTGCAAGCAACGGCGCGCCTGAGATCAGCTCACGAAACACGCGGTTCAATCTGTCGTAGCTGAACGCCTCCCCGGCATCGCCGACGACGACCGCGCGTTGATCGGCGTGGGGCAGACCGGTGAACTCCGACTCGAGCGCAGGATGGACGAGAAGGAAGGCCGCGCAGCCGTGTGCGGTGAGCCACGCGCGGGCAGCCTGCGCCGGTGTGAAGAGTTCGTCCTCTGAGATTTCAAGGCCGAGCACTTTCAGATCCGCCAGGATCGTCTTTTTGGGGGCGCGGGTCGTGTTCGTGATGAACCGGATCGGCAAGCCGGCAGCACGCAGCCGCTCGATGGCCTCGCGTGCCCCTGGCAGCAGCTTCCCGCCTTGGTAGACAACGCCGGCAAGATCCAGAAGAACACCTGCAATTGTCATGTCTCAGCTCTCACATGCGGACATTGCCCTCTATCGCAGAGGTCCGCAGTCGGGGCGATGATACAAACAAGGCTTCATCCCCGCCAGCCTGCACAGGAAGCCGATATTGCTGCGTTGTGTTGTTTGGTCAGGCACTCGAAGGAGCGGTGTTCGTGCGTACGAACACCATCATCACTGCACCGATGACGAGGAAGGCAAGCACGGCGGACATTCCAATTCGCTGACTGTTCGACACTTGCGTGACGAAAGCCACCAGGAACGGCGCAAGAAAGGCCGTCACTTTGCCGGAGAAGGCGAACAGCCCGAAGAATTGCGTCATCTTCTCGGCGGGTGCGATGCGGGCAAGCAGCGATCGGCTTGCGGCCTGTACAGGCGCAGCGACAAGCCCGACGATCATCGCGAACGCAAGGAAGACTTGCTCGCCGATGGCCGAGAAGGGCGTCGAGCCTGCAACCTTCTCGGGCACGTCAAGTGTGTAGAACACATGTGTCTTGTCCACCGACAGGATTCCTGCCGCTGCGATCAACAAGATGAGCAGCGAGCCGATAATGACGGTCTTTGCTCCGAGCTTGTCGTCCAGCCGTCCGCCGATCAGCGCGCCGACGGCGCCAATCAGCGTCAGGACGATGCCGAAGATGCCAAGCTCGGTCGGGCCCCAACCGAATACGGAGGCCCCGTAGATGCCGCCAAAGGTGAAAATCGCCGTCAGCCCGTCCGTGTAGAGCATGCGGGCGATGAGGAAGATCATCAGGCTCGGCAAAGCAGGCAGCGATTTGATCGTGTTCCACAGTTCTTCCGTAGCCGAGCGCTCCAAATGGAGTGGGGCTGCCGTCGCGCGGCGGTCGGGCACGAACAGAAAGAACGGGATGACGAAGACCGAGAACCACAGCGCCGCGAAGGGACCTGTCAGGCGGTCTCCTTGATGGCTCGCACCGTCGAGTGCGAGGAGCGGAGTGAGTCCCAGCAGCGTTTCGGTCTTGCCCGGCAGCGGAACGAGAAAACCCGCTACCAGCGCAAGGCTTGCCAGGCCTCCGAAATAGCCAACGGCCCATCCCGTACCCGACAAGCGGCCCAGTTCGTCCTTGGGTACAAGGCCCGTCATGATGGCGTTCGAAAAAACCGCCATCAGCTCGGCGGCGAGGGTTGCGAGCACAAAACCTGCAAGCACGACGAAGATCGTAGACGTCGATGCGCCGGGCACGGCGAGCCACAGTGTGCATAAGCCTAGGAGGAACACGAGCGACAAGGCCATCATCCAGACCTTGCGACGGCCGCGTCCATCGGCAACGGCGCCGAGGAACG
The DNA here is from genome assembly GCA_964587445.1 of uncultured Hyphomicrobium sp. Lineage (GTDB taxonomy): Bacteria > Pseudomonadota > Alphaproteobacteria > Rhizobiales > Hyphomicrobiaceae > Hyphomicrobium_B. The sequence continues at coordinate 128,501 of CAZPLQ010000003.1, read as the reverse complement.
GCGAGATGATCGCGATCAGCAAGCCGGCGGTGGCGGCCGCGTAGCCCCACATGGTTTGCCCATGCGTGGGGCTGGCGGCGACCATGTTGGCAAAATAGGGCGCAAACAAAAACGTCTGAACCAGCGTGTAGTAAGGCTGCGCCGCCCAGTCGAACAGCATCCAGGATGCGCGGGCTCTCAGCGGCGCACGAACCACCGTGCCGCTCGCGGCAGCGTTCGCTGTCGTTTCAGCCATTGTCATCGTATAATCCCCCTGCCCGCCAGCTGACGGACGGGTCATAGCACGGTTTGCGACGCTAGCTGCTCAGAACGATCAGATGATCGGGTAACTCATTGGGATCGGGAGCACCCGGCGGAAAGTGCCGCGCAAGATGATCGCCTGCCGCCATGATGGCCTGAATGAAACCATCAGCCGCCCGGCCTTGCGAAATCTCGGAGGTCAAGGTGTCGACGATTTCCTGCCAAGTGCCGGCGGGCACCTTGTCGTCGATGGCCTTGTCAGCCAGCACTTCCGCATGGTGCTCGGCAACCGAGACGAATATCAGCACGCCCGTGCGGCCCTTGGTCGTGTGGAGGTTCTGCGCAAGGAACTGCTCCGTGGCGCGGCGTTTGGCGTGATTATTGCGGATCGATCGCGGCACCAGCGCAGCCCGGACATTTTTGGGCCACAACACGACGAGCAGGACCAGGAAGACGGCGAGCTGGATCAGGAAGATGTATTGCACTTTCATCCAGGTGAAGTGGATGAGCGGCCAGGGCACCAGCAGAGAAACCAGCGCTGCCCACAGAAACGGCGCGTAGAGATAGGTCTCGCTGGCGTCGGCGACAACAGCGACGATCTCGCCAGACGTCTTGCGCTCGGCAGCCGTGATGGCGGCTGAGATGCGTTCTTCTTCTTCTCGCGTGAACAAAGCCATGTCGCGCAGTCTTTCGTTACACTTACCCTGTCACCATCCGCCTGAAGCACCGCCACCGCCAAAGCCGCCGCCGCCACCTGACCAGCCGCCGCCTCCACTGCCGCCGCTCCAGCCTCCGCCCCAGTCGCCGGACCCTCCGGGTATGATGATGATCGGGCCCGCTCCGCGCCGGCGGCGGGTGCGTTTGCGATCATAGGGAGACATATTGTCGGTCATTTGCCGTTCGGCGCGCGAATTCAGCCATATGATTAATAATATAATTGCGATCCAGACGGCCAGATGGATGAAGACCGTCGGGTCGCCTTCGGGCGTCCGTGCTCCACGCGCACGCTCCTTGACGGCCTCTGCGTCACCCAGCAAAACGTCCTTGATGTCACGGACGCCGTCCCGGATACCACCTGCGTAGTCGCCGCGGCGGAATTTCGGCAAAATCGCGTTCTCGATGATAATCTTCGACATGGTGTCGGTCATCACCGGCTCCAGCCGGCGGCCAACTTCGATGCGCACCTTGCGCTCGTTGGGCGCGACGAGAAGCAGAATTCCGTTGTCCTTGTCCTTTTGCCCGAGCTGCCACTTGCGCGCCAGAGCGATGGCGTAATCCTCGATGGCGTAGCCGTCGAGCGAGGAAACAGTGGCGACGGCGACTTGATCAGTTGACGTCTGTTCGAGCGTTCGCAGCTCGGCGAGAATGGCAGCACGGTCTTCGTTCGTGAGAAGACCGGCGTTGTCGACCACCTGTCCGGTGAGCTCAGGGAGATTGGGCGCGGCAATCGCAGCCGCAAGGGTAGCAAGAGTCGACAGACAAGCCGCCAGCGCGAGCAACCAGGCTAGGCTTATTCTCAATCGCGCGGCGTGCGCACGGGGCTCTATGATGCGCGCGGAGGCCCGCGCGGTCCGCGCGTCCTCCACGAGCATCGCTTGAGACTTGAGCCGCAAAGTCTATTTCTTCGTGTTGAAGTCGACCTTGGGAGCCTGCTGCTCCTCGACCGGAATATCGAATGTCGCCATCTCCTTGGCGGAGGGGTACATGAAGGCCCGCCACCAACGCCCGGGGATGGTGGTCAGCTCGGTGTTGTAGACGCGAACCGCCTCGATGTAATCGCGGCGAGCCACCGAGATGCGGTTCTCCGTGCCCTCCAACGCGCTCTGCAGCGCAAGGAAGTTCTGCCCGCTCTTGATGTCGGGATAGCGTTCTATCACGGCCATCAGACGTCCGAGGGCGCCCGTCAGCTGTCCCTGCGCTTCCTGGAATTTCTTCATGGCTTCGGGGTCTGACAGTTGGTCTATGGGGAGCTGAACGGAGGTTGCCTTGGCGCGCGCCTCGATGACCTCCGTGAGCACAGACTTCTCCTGCTCGGCAAAGCCTTTCACCGTCTCAACCAGATTGGGTATGAGATCGGTGCGCCGCTTGTACTGGCTCAGGACCTCTGACCACGCAGCCTTTGCCTTCTGCTCAAACGTCGGAATGTTGTTGATGCCGCATCCAGACGTGACAAGCGCGGCCAGTAACGCCGCAACAAGCGCCAGCACGCGGATCGGAGAGGCCGTGGTTGTCGTCGACATGGTTTCGCAATCCTTCCCTGGGGTACTTTGCTTAATGCGGCTGCCGCTCAAGTTTAAGCCAAGACACGTCTACGCCAAGACACGACCGCGATTGCGGCACGGCAAGGGCTCTTGCGTGAACGTGCGTCCGGCACCAGCAGATGCAACGATTAACGGTTTACCACACACGCCGCTAGTCCTTCGGTGGTCCGGAAAGAGAGCTATTCTGTTCGGGTAGGGGGATTTTGCGGCGCATAGCCGCTTAGCGTTGATGCCCGGTCCATCGCTGGCCGGATCATCGGTCTGCTGCCCTCATCGGCACCCGCCAGCGGGGCGGCAGTCAACAGAGAGGATTACCAATGCGGCCGTCACATCTTGTTTGGTTTGCCATCGCGGCCCTGGCGCCGGCGTCGTCCGTGCTTGCTTTCGAGGGGTGCGGACGCGGCCGCGCCGTTGAGTGCTACGAGAAAGTGCGACTGCCTGACGTCTACGCCTCCCGCATGCGCTCCGTCGTGGTTCGCCCTGCCATGACCCATGTCTACCGCCGCCCTGCCGAGATGTCTGCGGTTGCAGACCGCATCGAGATCGCGCCAGCGCGCTGGGACACGATCCGCCATCCTGCTGTGTGGGAAACGAAGACCGAGCGTATTCTGGTGAGGCCCGCCCAGACGACGTACGTCGAGCAAGCTGCTGTTACCAGGGTGGTGCGCGAGACGGTCGTGGTGCAACCCGCGACCGTGCGGTGGGAGCGCAGCCGCGGTGTTCTCGGGCGCGGCGAGCGGATGTGCAAGGTCGTCGTTCCGGCCGTGACGCGCGAGGTAGCGCGTGAGGTCGTTGTGATGCCGGCGCGGCGCGTCCCGCAGACCACGCCCGCCGTTTACGAATCCGTGTCACGCAGGGTATTGGTGAGCCCCGGCGGAGTGGACAGAGTCTATCGTCCTGCCGTGCGCGGGTGGGTCACGCGTCCGGTCGTGTTGAAGCCGGCGCGCGACTATGTCGTTCAGACGCCACCGGTCGTCGCTTTGCGCCATGAGAATGTATTTGTTGGCCCCGGCGGTTACGGCTGGCGGCGCACGCGTTGAACCGGAGGGGGGCCGGGACGGATAGCGGCGTCCTTGGTGCGCCCGTTCGGGAATGGACCAAGCGCCGTGATCCATCGCGCAACCATAGCAAGAGTCAAAATCGATATGAGGTGAAGGGACGGAATTTGATGTCCGTACGCGCGAGCGGCAGGCGAGCCGCGTCGAGGGACCAATTGGAGCGGGCGAAGGGATTCGAACCCTCGACCCCGACCTTGGCAAGGTCGTGCTCTACCCCTGAGCTACACCCGCATCCTTTAAGGGGGTCGGCGCTTGTGGCACCGCGAGACCCGCCTTATGGCGCAAGTAATGGGCTATTGCAAGAGGCCTTGCGCACCGCTTCAAAACACCGCTACGCGAGGGTCTGGAACCCCGCTTTTGCGGGATGCCCGGCTCGCCAACCAAACCTTTTCTAGAGGGTGCGAAAAACGACGACGTAGCGCGAAATTGATAACTTGCAGCACCACCCCTGGAATATCGCAGCGTCACTTCTTTCTGAGCCCCTGTCCGACCCGCTCCCACGGGTCAGTCACGAGTTCGTGGTTGCCGTCCGGATTAGGCGGCGCAGGTGTCGGAGCGGTTGAGCAACCTGCGATGCAGGCGCACGTGCACAGTGCGAGAAGGGCTTTCTTCATTGAGTTTCCCTAGGCTCTAACCTGTATGCAGCGCGCTGTAGACGTATAAACAAATAGCACCCCAGAACAGCACTGTCCGACGCTGTACGGGTGACACTAACCTAATTATTTTATCTGGGAGGGTAGATGGAGCAGTGGATTACAAGGTCCTGCTCGACCCTTGAGCTACACTCGCATCCGTCAAGGTGGAACCGCAGAGCTTTGGAATTCGGTACGCCATGAACCAGACCGAGACGTCACCTCCCGCCCGCCTGGATCGCATCTCGTCCCGTGGCGAGCTGCTTGCCTACCTCGATGGGATCGGCATTGCGACGCACACCGTGGACCACCCTGCCGTGCATACCGTGGCGGAAAGTTCCACCGTAGAACTGGGGTTGCCCGGCGCGCACACCAAAAATCTGTTTCTTAAGGACGAGAAGGGTGCTTTTCTGCTCGTCATCGCCAAAAGCTCGACCAAAGTGGACCTCAAGCGCGTGGCGCGCCACTTGGGCATGGGCCGGCTGTCGTTCGGGAAACCGGATCTGATGATGGCGCACCTCGGGGTCACTCCGGGCTCGGTCACGGCCTTTGCGGTCATCAATGACGCTCAAAACCGGGTTCGGGTGGTTCTCGATAACGAATTGATGGCGGACGAAACCGTCAATTGCCATCCGATGGAGAACACCGCGACAACGAACATTGCAATGCGGGACCTTTTAAGGTTCATTCGCGGCACAGGACACGACCCGGAAATCATGATCGTCACCGGTTCATGAAAGGTGTGCAAGATGTGCGCCCCCAGCTGACGTGGAGAGTGAGCGATGGAATTCGGCAATCGCAGGCCAACGTCCGATGACGGGGCCTTTGCAGATGTGATCGTCAACGGTACGACGGCGAGTTTCGCCAAGGACGTCATCGAAGCTTCGCGCGACGCGCTTGTGCTGGTGGACTTCTGGGCGACATGGTGCGGGCCGTGCAAGCAGCTCTCGCCCATTCTTGAGAAGGTCGTGCGCAGCTACGGCGGCCGGGTTCGTCTCGTGAAGATCGACGTTGACGCCAATCCGGCTATCGCGGGGCAGCTTCGTATCCAGTCGATGCCGACGGTCTATGCTTTTCGCGACGGCCGTCCACTCGATGGCTTCATGGGGGCTCAGCCCGAGAGCGTCGTGCGGGAGTTCATCGACCGCCTCGCCGGTGAGGAAGTTCCAGGTAATATCGATGATGTGTTGAAATCGGCCGACGAACTGCTCGAGGAGAACGATCTTCAGGGTGCAGCCGAAATCTACGCTGCGGTCCTGCAAGAGGATCGCGAGAACGCCGCGGCCCTTGCCGGGCTGGCCCAGTGCTACATCAAGAGCGACGACATCGAGCGGGCACGCCAGACGATTGCACTTGTTCCGCCAGATAAGCGGGAATTGGCCGCGGTGCAGTCGGTCCAGGCGCAACTCGATCTCGCCGAAAAGGTTGCCGGGCTTGGAAGCCTGGGCGAGCTTGAAGCGCGTATCGAAGTCGATCCGGGCGACCATCAGGCGCGCTTCGATCTGGCCATTGCGCTGGCGGGCGCCGGACGCCGGGAAGAGGCCATGAACCACCTGCTCGAGATTGTGCGCCGCGATCGGACATGGAACGAGGATGGCGCGCGCAAGCAGTTGTTGCAGTTCTTCGAAGCCTGGGGCGCCAAGGAGCCCCTGGTATCTGATGGCCGAAGGCGGCTGTCCTCCATCCTTTTCAGCTGATAGGATATCATTGGAGACCGGCTCAGTAAGGAGACGCAGGGTACGTGGGACTTGGACAGCGCTATCGCCGCCCGGCTGATTTGCCGCCGCGCATTCCGGTTTTCCCCCTGCGTGGAGCGATCCTGCTGCCGCGCGCCACGCTGCCGCTCAATATCTTCGAACCGCGCTATCTCGCCATGATTGACGACGTCATGGCGTCCAACCGGGTTTTGGGTATCCTTCAGCCTACCGCGCCGGCTGAGGATACCGGCATGGAAAGCCCTGAAGGCAAGAGCTTCGGGCTGCATAAGGTCGGCTGCGCGGGGCGCATCACGTCCTACAAGGAACTCGACGACGGCCGTTATGTCATCACCCTCACCGGCGTCGCCCGCTTTGAGATCGTGGGTGAGGCCGAGACGGACAAGCCTTACCGGATCGTGAGTGCGAGTTATGACCGCTTTGCCGCCGACTTCACCGAAGGCCTCGGAGAAGAGCGCGTCGATCGGGAAAATCTGTTGCGTGTACTGAAGGCCTATCTCGAAGCCAATCAACTCAAGACCGATTGGTCAGCCGTGACGCGTGCTTCCAACGAGTTCCTCATCAATGCGCTGTCCGTGATGTCTCCATACAGCCCGGAAGAGAAGCAAGCATTGCTGGAAGCCGCCGATCTCAAGACACGGGCGGAAGTCCTTGTCGCGCTTGCCGAGATCGAGCTTGCTTCCAGTGGCGGCAACGGTTCGACGCTTCAGTAGGCAGAAGGTTGCGCTGATGGCCCCGGATGATCCCAAGCCCAACGCCGCCGAAGCTCCAGCTGTCGATCCTAGGCTGATGGAGCTGTTGGTATGCCCTTTGACGAAGACGCGGCTTGAATATGACGTAATCCGTCAGGAGTTGATCAGCCGCGCGGCCGGACTCGCTTTTCCGATTAGAAACGGTGTTCCGCTCTTGATCGCGGATGCAGCGCGCCCGCTCGATGACAGCGATCACCGCTGAAACCCGCTTCTAACGTCGTTAACGGCCGGAACAGGAACAGCCGCTAGCAATCTGTTAACTGATTTATTTGAGCTTTTATCAAATTCGATGTGGTGACGTCGGAGACGGTTTATCTGTCGAGGATGACGTTGCTTTCTGATCGGGACATCACCAGCGAACGAAAGCCTTCGGCGGCGCCAGTCGCGAGCAGACGCGCAGGCCTGAAGCCTCTGCGGGCCCGTGACGCTGCGCGCCTGTTCGCGATAGCGGCGCTGCTTCTGCTGGCTGGCGGTCTGATCGCAGCATCCGATGTGAGCAGTATCGTGCGCGTCACTCTCGCAACGGGAGCGATGGCCGCGCTGGCTGCTGTGCACCTTGCGCTCAATGAGGCATCGGCGTTGGCCGCGCGTGCCCGCGCGGAAGCCGCAGCCAACGAAGACGTGCGCCGGCACAGCGAATGCATCGATAGCGATCTGGAAGAACTCAAGGACGCACATTGGGAATTGAGCGAGAACGAAGCACGCTACCGCGATCTTCTCGATTCCCAGGACGACATGATTTCGCGGCGCGACAGCGAGGGGCGCTATCTGTTCGTCAACCAGGCCTTCTGCCTGGCTTTCGGCCTGTCGCCCCAGCAGATCATCGGCAAACGCTTCCGCCCCGACGTTCTTGATGGTCAGATGCATGGACCTCTGGCGGCGGAGCACGGGCAGCGCCGCCGGTTCGAGGAGTTGGTGGCGACGAGCAAGGGCGCGCGCTGGATCGTCTGGGAGGAGCATCTGGTCCGCTCGAGCACGAGTGCGAGCTACGAAATTCAAAGCATCGGCCGCGACGTCACCGAAGAACGCGAGGCTGAAGCGGCGCTCATGGAGGCGCGTGACCAGGCGGAGGCCGCCAACCGCGCAAAGTCGCGCTTCCTGGCGGCCATGAGCCACGAGATCCGTACGCCCATGAACGGGATACTCGGCATGGCGGGATTGCTAGCCGAGACAGAACTTGTTGCCGAACAACGGTCTTACCTCGGCGCGATCGATGCGTCGGCGCGCGCGCTGTTGGCCCTTATCGATGAAATCCTTGATTTCTCCAAAATCGAAGCGGGCAAGCTCGAATTGGTTACGGCGCCATTCTCGCTGACCGAGACGGTGGACGGGGCGGTGCGGCTGCTGGCGCCGCGCGCGCGAGAAAAGGGGCTTGCGATCAGCTTTGAGCCAGCAGCCGGTCTGCCGCCTCTGGTCGTGGGTGACGAAGCGCGCGTGCGTCAGATCGTTCTCAATCTCGTCTCGAACGCGATCAAGTTCACCGATACCGGATCCGTTCGCGTGTGCCTTGAAGAACGGGCCTCACATGCCGTACCTGGCACGTTCATGATCACCGTCACCGACACGGGTATAGGCCTGATGCCGGACGATATTTCACGCTTGTTCCGAGAGTTCGAACAGGCTGAGGCGGCGCTGCACCGGCGCAATGGCGGCACCGGCCTTGGCCTTGCGATCTCGCAGAGGTTGGCGCGCGCCATGGGCGGTGATGTCACCGCAACCGGAGCTCCAGGAAAAGGCGCGACGTTCACCGTGCGGCTGAGCTTGGCCGTTGCCCCGCAGAAGATTGAGGAGCCTCAGGTTGCCTCCTTGAAGCAACAAGAACAAATGACGCTCGTCGAGCTACCACCCTTGCGAAATGCCGGCACGTACGCTGCCCCGGAACTCCGTAGACCGCGCGTATTGATCGCTGAGGACAACGAAGTCAACGCCTTGCTTGCCTTGCGGGTTGTGGAACGCGCCAAGTGCGAACCCATTCTGGTGCGCGACGGCTTTCAAGCGGTCGGCGCCGTCACCGCGTCGCTGGCGGATGGCGGCGAACCGTTCGATCTCATCCTGATGGATGTGTTCATGCCTCGTATGGACGGGCTCCAAGCCACGCAGGAAATTCTCCGCATTTTTGCCGCGCATGGGGCGCAGCACGCCGTCCCTCCCATCGTCGCGCTGACCGCGAACGCCTTTGCCGAAGACCGCAAGCGCTGTCTGGATTCGGGAATGAGCGACTACTTGGCCAAGCCGTTCGACGTGCAGGATCTCAAGCGGCTGCTGGCTCGTTGGACGAACGAGGACACCGCGCGTGCGGTCCAGGCCGGATCCAACCCGGCCGCGTGAGCGGGCTCCGCAATCGAAAAAGCGTCATGGAATTGTGTTAACTTTATTCGACGATGACGAATCGCCGAAGCAGGGCCAAGACCGCGATGCAGGACGTGACGAACGTTGAAGCGACCGCGAAGCACGCGCTTCGCAGCCGGGCGGTAGCTCATAGAGCACTGAAATTTCTGGAATTTTCCGCGAATGCGGCCCCGTTCGTCCGCCGCCCCGAGCCCAAGGTCTACGGCCGGGTGGGGGATCTGGAGGTCCGTCTGGCCACCACACGCGCCGAAATCAAGTTGGCGCAACGGCTCCGCTTCCAGGTCTTCTACGAGGAGATGTCGGCCGTGCCGAGCCGGCTCGCTCAGTTCCGCCGCCGCGATGAGGATGCCTACGACGCCTTTTGCGATCATCTGCTGGTGGTCGACGTCAGCGGTGCCGACCGGCGTTGGCGTCAGCGCTCCGATGTGCCCAAGGTGGTGGGCACCTACCGCGTCTTGCGCCAGGAGATCGCCGACCAAAGGCTTGGCTTCTACACATCCAGCGAATACGACATCGCGCCGCTCATCGCCTCAAAGCCTGGCCACCGCTTCATGGAGCTTGGCCGCAGTTGCGTGCTCGCACCCTATCGCAACAAGCGAACAGTCGAACTGCTTTGGCATGGACTTTGGACCTATGCACGCGAGCATCGCATCAATGTGATGCTGGGCTGCGCGTCATTTGAAGGCACTCATCCGCAAGATCATGCCACCGCGTTGAGCTTCCTGCATCATTTCGCAGGCGCCCCGCCGGAGTGGCGTTGCCGGGCACGCGACGGACTGCACGTCCCCATGAATATGATGCCGAAGGAGGCCGTCGATGCCAAGGCGGCGCTCAAAGTCATTCCACCGCTCATCAAGGGCTATCTGCGGCTAGGCGCGTGCGTCGGCGATGGCGCCGTCATCGACCGTCAGTTTGGCACAACCGATGTGCTGATCGTGCTCCCGGTGGAGCGCATCGATCCGCGCTACTTCGAGCACTACGGTGCGCCCGACGAAAAAAAGAGCAGAATCGCCGTCGACGCTTGAGACGTCCACGCCGTTCCCATAATTTCCCAACTCTTACTGCTGAGAGCTGACCGCGCCAGAGTCACGCTGCCGGGCGCCTTGATTGTACGCCCGGATCTTTTCTATATAGCGGCGCTGGAAATCGTCGGCGCGCGCAATTTCGCTGTCGTAGGGAGACGAATGCTTTTCAAACATCCATCCGACCAAAGGCAGGCTCAATCCATCCTGGGATGTGGCGGGTGCAGGTTCCATCGGCTCTTGGGATTGATCTGCCGGAGCCAGAGCCGCCGATTGCGGAGTTTCGATCCGCGGCGCGGGTGCCGTCGCGGACGGCGCTGTCACGGGTGAAGCCGACGGGGCGGGCGTTGCAGAATAAGCCGCTGGGGCTGGGCGCAGCGGTGCGACAGGCCGCGGAGCGCTTGGGAGCGCAGCGGCGGCCATTTGCGATGGCGGAGTTGGGGGTTGGCTATATGGCGGCGTTGTCGAAGGTTGTCCTGCGACGTTGGTCTGCCAGCGCGTCGTGGGCGCTGGTGGCGCAACGGGAGAACTCGTCTCCTTCTTCGGGGGCGGCAACGAACCTGTCACGATCGTGCTGGTCTGAACGGCAGGCCTCTGGGGTTGTTGGGATGCCGCTGCGGCCTCGAAGGCGGGCGATGGCCTGATGTAGGCAACTGGCTTTGTTTCAACAGGCTCGCGCGCGACAGAGGCTTGCGACCACGCCGTGGTTGCCTGCTGTTGTCCGGTATTCTGTGCGGGTCGTGGTGCGGGTAGAGGCGCTGCGGTCGTAACGACGCGCGAGGGCGCGCGCGGTGGCGCCGCTGCTTCGGTTGCGGGAGGCGCCGTCTTTACCGGTTCGATCGGCTGCGATGTTACCGGTGTGATGCCCAGCCCCGGCGCCGGCATGGGGGAGGCGGAATCAAGCTGCGTCTTGAGCCGCGCGGCATCGATTGCTTCAGCGGGTGGCAGCTTCTTCAGCCAGACCGCAATGTTGAGATCCGCTCTTGCGAGTGCGTCCTCCTTCAGCGCTGCATAAGCCTTTGCACGAAAATAAAACGTACGTGCGCGCTGTTCGATCGGCCGGTCTGACGCCTTGAGTTCAGCGGAGAGCACCTGCACGGCCTGCGCATATTGGCCACGGCGCAGAAATTCCAGTCCTTTGTCGAACTCTGCTGGCTGTCCGGCTGCGAGCACAGCCCCATGGGCCGCCACAGACAGAACCACGCTTCCCAAACTCATTTGCCATCTGCGCGTCAACATGGCTTCGTCCTTCGCCAGCTTGAAGTCGCTTCGGCTTTAGGCGAATCGCCCTCGTCCGAAATCAGCTCTCCAAGCTTAGGCGCACGGCGGACTGATTCGCTTGTGTTGAAACGGCTAAAAGCAGGATTTTCACCAGAAAGAGTCGGAAACGAGAGCGCTCTTTCGGCTTACGTCCGGTCGACGCCATAGGCGGCCAGGGCCGCCATATTGAAGATATCGGCATCGGTCGCGCCGAACGGACAGATTTGTACCGAGTGCGAGAGCCCCACGATGATGGGTCCGATGATGGTGGCGCCACCCAGCTCTTTCAGCATTTTTGTCGAGATCGACGCGGCGTGGAAGGCGGGCATGACAAGTACGTTTGCCGTGTCCGACAGCCTGCAGAACGGATAGTGCTTCATGAGGTTGGTGTTGAGCGCGACGTCGGCGGCCATATCGCCGTCGTACTCGAAATCAACCTGACGTTCGTCCAGGATACGCACCGCCTCGCGAACAACGTCCGAGCGTTCGCCGCGCGGCTGCCCGAAAGTCGAGTAGGCAAGGAGTGCAACGCGCGGCTCGATGCCAAAATTGCGCGCGGCGTGCGCGGCTTCCGTTGCAATGTTGGCGAGTTGGCCGGACGTCGGCATGTCGTGGATGGACGTATCCGCGATCAGCACCGCGCGCCCGCGGCAGAGCGCCAGCGATACGCCGATGACATGCCGCCCGGGCTTTTCGTCCATCACGCGGTGAACTTCCCGGTAAACGGTCGTCCAGTTGCGCGTAACGCCCGACACCATCGCGTCGCCATAGCCGTGCGCCACCATGAGCGCGCTGAAGACGTTGCGTTCGTTGGCAACGAGGCGGGCGCAGTCGCGCTTGAGGTAGCCGCGACGTTGCAGGCGCGCATATAGCAGCTCGGTGAACTCCTCGACATGCGAGGAGGTACGGGTATCGATCAGCTCGTAATCGTCACGCAGGGGCACGCCGGCTTCCTCAAACCGCTGCTTGACGAGATCCCGGGTCCCGACCAGCACCGGCACGCCGAACCCTTGACTGTAGTAGGTGTGCGCGGCGCGGATGACGGCCGTATCTTCGCCCTCGGCGAAGACGACGCGTTTTGGCTCGCTGCGCACCTTCTCGAAGGTGGATTGCAGCCATCCCGCGATAGGGTCGAGGCGGCCCTTCGAGCGCGAAACATAGCCATCCAGATCGACGATGGGCTTGCGCGCGACGCCTGAATCCATCGCGGCTTTCGCAACGGCCGCCGGGACGTGCGAGATGAGGCGCGGATCGAACGGAGCAGGAATGATGTAGCCCGGGCCGAACATCGGGCGCTCGCCGTGGTAAGCCGCCATGACCTGATCGGGCACCTCGGCGCGCGCAAGCTCCGCAATGGCTTCGGCTGCGGCAATCTTCATGGCGTCATTGATGGTGGTGGCTTGAACGTCCAGCGCGCCACGGAAGATGAAAGGGAAGCACAGGACGTTGTTGACCTGATTGGGATAGTCCGAGCGGCCGGTTGCCATGACGGCATCGGTGCGCACGGACTGCACCTCCTCGGGCGTGATTTCCGGATTGGGGTTGGCCATGGCGAAAATGATGGGCTTGTCCGCCATCGTCGCGACCATCTCGCGCGACAGCACGCCTGCGGCCGACAATCCAAGGAAGATATCCGCGCCATCGATGACCTCGCTCAGTTGACGCGCCTTCGTCTTCTGGGCAAAGGGCGCCTTGTAAGGGTCCATCAGCGTCTTGCGGCCTTCGTAGACGACGCCCTCGATATCGCACACGGTGATGTTCTTGCGCTGCATGCCGATCTTGAGCAGCAGATTGAGACAGGCCAGAGCCGCCGCGCCCGCACCCGCGCACACCAGCTTTACATCCTCGATCTTCTTGCCGACCACCTTCAGGCCATTGAGCATGCCGGCCGCCACCACGATCGCAGTGCCGTGCTGATCGTCGTGGAACACGGGAATATCCAGCAGCGCCTTCAGCTTTTCTTCGATGACGAAGCAGTCGGGCGCCTTGACGTCTTCCAGGTTGATGCCGCCGAAGGAGGGGGCGAGGTAACGGACGCAGTTGATAAAGGCGTCGACGTCCTCGGTATCGACAAGCAGATCGATGGCGTCGATATCGGCGAAGCGCTTGAACAGGGCAGCCTTGCCCTCCATCACGGGCTTGGCGGCCAGGGCGCCCAGATTACCCAGACCCAGGATGGCGGTGCCGTTGGACACCACGGCCACCATATTGCCTTTGCTTGTGTAGTTATAGGCATCCGCTGGATTCTGGGCGATGGCCTGCACGGGAACGGCCACGCCGGGCGAATAGGCCAGCGCCAGGTCTCGTTGGGTCGCCAACGGTTTGGTTGGTGAAATCTCGAGCTTCCCCGGCTTACCGCTCGCGTGGAATTGCAGAGCTTCTTGCGCCGTGAAGCGCGCCGCGCGGAATTGTGTCGCCATGGATGGGTGAAACCTGCTTGTGTGATGTGTTTGCGGGCAATCCGCCGGATGCGGCCCCCGGAACCGGAAATGACCGGAAATGGCGGTGAGCGAAGGCACACTAGGTTGCGCCGCCCGGCCGCACAACCTATGCAATGGCAGGGCTTTCGTAGTATCGCGGAGTAAGCGCCGCAAGGCCGCCGCAGCCACGTCCGCATTTGGATTGCAACAGGGTTATCGCCGCCACGCATGGCCAAGCAGCGCACACCAAAGGGGGAGACCGAGGCCTGCGACGATGTGGCGGAAAGCAGCCGCGCGCCCGCTGCGGCGGCTGCAGCCGAGGCGACGCCCTCCATGGCGCAGTACCTGGAAATCAAGGCGGCCAATCCCGATTGCCTGCTGTGGTACAGGATGGGCGATTTTTATGAGCTGTTCTTCGAGGATGCAGTAGCCGCGTCCAAGGCGCTCGGCATCGTGCTGACCAAGCGCGGCAAGCACCAGGGCCAAGACATTCCGATGTGCGGGGTGCCGATTCATCGCGCAGACGAATACCTCCAGCGCCTCATCCGCCAGCACTTCCGCGTTGCCGTGTGCGAGCAACTCGAAGACCCCGCCGAAGCGCGCAAGCGCGGAGCCAAGGCGGTGGTGAAGCGCGATGTCGTTCGCCTCGTCACGCCGGGGACGCTGACCGAGGAGGCGCTTCTCGACGCCAAGGCGCGCAATTATCTCACCGCCATCTTCAGGACCGCGCCGGCGAGTGATGGAGGCAATGGCCCCACCTTGGCTCTTGCCTCTCTCGATATCTCAACCGGCGAGTGCGAGATCGGTGAGGTGACGGGCAGCGACTTCCCCGGAGAGCTCGTGCGTCTGGCGCCAACTGAAGTGCTGGTCTCGGATGCGTTGCTGGCCGATCAAGGCATGATGAAGTGGGTCGAGATCGCAGGCGGGAAATCGACGCCGCTGCCTGCGCAGTACTTCGACAGCACGGCAGGCGAGCGCGATTTGAAAGCTTCGCTCGGCGTGCGCGAGCTTGGCGCATTCGGAACGTTTTCGCGTTCGGAACTTGCGGCGGCCGGTGCGCTGCTCAAGTACATCGATCTCACGCAGATGGGCCGCAAGCCGCTGCTGCGCGCGCCGCGGAAGTCGGGAATTGCCCGCGTCATGGCCATCGACGCTGCAAGCCGGACAAGCCTGGAGCTCGTCAAATCCTCATCCGGAGACAAGGCGGCGAGCCTTCTCGCCGCGATTGACCGCACCGTGACGGCGCCTGGCGCCCGCGAGCTGCAGGCGCGCGTCGCCTCTCCTCTCAACGATCCTGCAGAGATTGACTCGCGTCTCGACGCCGTCGGCTTCCTGCACGAGCGTCAGAGATTGCTCGATACGCTGCGGGCGTCCCTTCGATCCGCGCCCGATATCGCACGCGCCCTGTCGCGTCTCGCCTTCAATCGTGGCGGTCCGCGCGATCTGGGCGCGATACGGGACGGGCTTGCCGCTGCAGCGTCCTGCGCGAAGGATTTGAGGGATGCATCCAGCGCCTTAGGCCTGCCGGATGCGCTCTTGCGGATAGCAGCGCACTTGAATGCGGAGGAGACACACGCGCTTGCGGCCTCCCTGGCGGGCGCACTGGGTGAGGAATTGCCGCACCTGAGACGCGACGGCGGATTCATAAAAGCGGGTTTCAGTGCCGATCTCGATAAGGCCCGCGCCCTGCGCGACGACAGCCGTCTGGTGATGGCAGGGTTGGAAACGCGCTACGTCGAAGAAACCGGCATCAAGACGCTCAAGGTCCGCCACAACAACATCCTGGGCTTTTTCATCGAGGTCACGCAGCTCAACGCCAAGCCCCTGTTGTCGGCGCCTCTGAACGAGACCTTCCGGCATCGCCAAACCATGGCCAACGCAGTGCGCTTCACGACCGCGGAGCTGGTCGAGATCGAAGGCCAGATCGCCTCGGCAAGCGAGCGCGCACTCAATCTCGAGCAGGAGATTTTCAGCGCGCTTCAAGCGGCCATCGCGGCGCTCGAAATGCCCTTGTCGCAGATCGCCTCCGCGCTGGCCGAACTCGACGTCTTCGCGGGGCTTGCCGTGCTTGCGCTCGAACAGAACTATGTGCGCCCCGTGGTCGATCATTCCGAGTGCTTTGATATTCGCGCAGGCCGTCATCCGGTTGTCGAGCAGGCGCTCGCGAAGGCGCAGTCGGGAGCCTTTATCGAAAACGACTGTGTTCTGGGCCGCGCTGGCGCGCCGTCTGCTCCGCCGGGATTCGATGAGCTGCCTGATGCGCGCATCTGGCTCGTAACGGGCCCCAACATGGCGGGCAAATCGACGTTCTTGCGCCAGAACGCGCTCATTGCCGTGTTGGCCCAAATGGGTTCTTTCGTGCCCGCAAGGTCCGCGCATATCGGAGTCATCGACCGTCTGTTTTCGCGCGTGGGCGCGTCCGACGATCTGGCGCGCGGGCGCTCCACGTTCATGGTCGAAATGGTGGAAACGGCAGCCATTCTGAATCAGGCCTCGGCGCGTTCACTCATCATCCTGGATGAGATCGGACGCGGAACCGCGACCTTCGACGGGCTCTCCATCGCCTGGGCGACGGTTGAGTATCTCTCCGCGCATGTGCAGGCCCGGTCGCTGTTTGCCACCCACTACCACGAGCTGACGGTGCTCGCCCGGCGCATGTCCAATATTGCCAACGTCACCATGGACGTCGCCGAGTGGCACGATGAGATCGTGTTTTTGCACAAGGTGAAGCCAGGTGCGGCCGATCGTTCTTACGGCATTCAGGTCGCCAAGCTCGCCGGTTTGCCCCAGGACGTGATTATGAGGGCCCGCGAGGTGCTGGACGTCCTCGAGAAGGGCGACCGGCGGCCGAATGGCAAGGGGCAGAGCGGCTTGGAGGACCTGCCGCTGTTTGCGGCTGCACGCCCCAAGAGCTTCCAAGGCGCGAGCGGACCCTCGGCGGTGGACAAGGCGTTGGAGAGTATCCGTCCCGACGAGTTGTCGCCCAAGGTAGCACTTGAGAAGCTGTACGAGCTGAAAGCCCTGGCGGCGTCCATCAAGACGAAATAGACGTGACGAGATGCAAAAGACCCCGCCGTACTTCGATCCCGTCGCGCTGCGTCAGAAACTGACGAAGTTCTATCACGACGCGGGCAACCCGGCCGACGCGCGGCCAGTGATACTCGAACAGTTGAAAGAGCTGATTGTTGTGGCGCGGGACTCCGCGCGCGGTAATTTGGAGAGTTCCGGCAATGGCCGTGCCTGTGCCGCGGCGCTTTCCTACTTTCAAGACGAGCTGATCCGGATCGTCTACGACTACACGGTCGCTCACGTCTATCGCGCCACGAATCCGTCCGACGCCGAGCGCATGTCGATTGCCGCCACCGGCGGCTACGGGCGTGGCCTGCTGGCGCCGGGCTCCGACATCGACCTGCTGTTCCTGCTTCCCTACAAGCAGACGCCGTGGGGCGAGAGCGTTGCTGAGTATATGCTCTATGTCCTGTGGGATCTCGGCTTCAAGGTCGGCCACGCCACGCGCACCGTCGATCAGTGCATCAAATTGTCGATCTCCGACATGACGATCCGAACCGCGCTGCTGGACTCCCGTCTGATCCATGGCGACGGCCAGCTTTTTGCCGAGTTGGAAGATCGCTTCCGCGCGGAGGTCGTTGCGGGTACGGCGCGCCAGTTCATCGATGCCAAAATGGCCGAGCGCGACGAGCGGCTGAAGCGCTCCGGCGAAAGCCGCTACAAGGTCGAGCCTAACGTCAAGGATGGCAAAGGCGGACTGCGCGATCTCCACACGCTGCACTGGCTCTCGAAATACATCTTCGGCCAGGAGGTCGGCCACGCGACCGTGGAGGCCGGGATCTTCACACCCGAAGAAGCGCAGACGTTCCGTCGTTGCGAGGACTTTCTATGGACCGTGCGCTGTTTTCTGCATTTCATGCGCGGGCGGGCAGAGGAGGTTCTGACGTTCGAATACCAGGCCCCCCTGGCCGACAAACTCGGCTACAACGCTCACGGCGGACTGCGCGCCGTCGAGCGTTTCATGAAGCACTATTTCCTCATCGCCAAGGAGGTCGGCGATCTGTCGACCATCCTGTGCGGCGCGCTGGAAATGCAGCAGTTGAAAACCGCACCGCGATTGAGCCGGTTTCTCAAGCCACTGGGCTGGGCCAGCCGGCGCGAGCTGCGTCAGAAGACGGATTTTCGCGCCGACAACGATCGTTTGAACGTTGCCGATCCGGACGTATTCAAGCGTGATCCGGTCAATCTCATCCGCTTCTTTGCCCATGCCGAAACGACGGGCGGATTTTTGCATCCCAAGGCGGTTCGCCTGTTGCGCCACTCCTTGCGTCTCATCAACGTGAAACTGCGCAATGATCCGGAGGCGAACCGGATCTTCATCGATCTGCTGACCTCCAAGGGCAATCCTGAGGCGACCCTGCGGCGCATGAACGAGGCGGGCGTGCTGGGCCGCTTCGTGCCGGAGTTCGGGCGTGTCGTCGCCATGATGCAGTTCAACATGTACCACCACTACACGGTAGATGAGCACCTGTTGCGCACGCTCGGCAATCTGATCGAGGTGGAGAAGGGCGGACTTGGGGCTGAGCTGCCGCTGTCGACGCAACTCTTCAAGACAATCAAGAACCGCCGTGCGTTGCTGGTGGCGGCGTTTCTTCATGACATCGGCAAGGGACGCAAGGAGGACCACTCGATCGCCGGAGCGCGGGCTGCGCGCAAACTCTGTCCCCGTTTTGGGCTCACGCCCAGCGAGACCGAGCTCGTTGCATGGCTGATCGAAGAGCACCTCACCATGAGCAATGTCGCCCAGTCGCGCGACATCTCCGATCCCAAGACGGTGCAGGATTTCGCCGCGCGCGTGCAAAGCCCGGAAAGATTGAAGCTTCTCTTCCTTTTGACGGTGGCGGATATCCGGGCCGTAGGCCCCGGCGTATGGAATGGCTGGAAGGGCCAGCTTCTGCGCACGCTCTACCATGAGACCGAACCGCTGGTCGCGGGCGGGCACACCCAGATGCAGCGTCGCGAGCGCATCGACGCGGCCAAAGCGGCATTGAGGGAGGCGCTGTCCAAGTGGCCGTCGCAAGACGTGGAACGCTTCATCGAGCGGCACTACCCGAATTACTGGCTGAAGACAGATACGAACACGCAAGTCGATCATGCCGAATTGATCCTGGGCGCGGAGATGGCAGGCAAGAAGCTCGCCACGCGCATCAAGACGGATGAATTCACGGCGATCACCGAGCTGACCGTCTTCGCACCCAACCACCCGCGTCTGCTGGCACTGTTTGCCGGAGCCTGTGCGACAGCGGGCGCCAATATCGCGAGCGCAATGATCACGACGACACGCGACGGGTTCGCGCTCGACACGTTCCTGCTCAACCGCGAGTTTCCTGAGGACGAGGACGAACTGCGCCGCGGCAAGCGCATCGGCGAGACGATCGACAAGTTGCTGCTCGGCAAGGAGAGGCTGGCGACGCTCTTGCGCAAAAGACGGCCTAATGCGCGCCTCATGGAGGCTTTTACCGTCGAGCCGGAGGTGTTGATAAACAACACTCTGTCGGAGCGCCTGACCGTCATAGAGGTCGCGGGACGCGACCGGACCGGACTTCTCTACGATCTCACCTCCAGCCTTTCAGATCTTTCTCTCGATATTGCATCGGCGCACATCACCACCTTCGGCGAGAAGGCGGTGGACGTCTTCTATGTGACGGATCTGACGGGTAAGAAAATCGTGAGTGAGGCGCGCCAGCAATCGATTCGGGATCACCTCTTGAAGGTTCTTGCGGATGAGGATGTTGTTCAAAATCCCGAAGCGGCCACCTGAAGTCTTAATGAGCGCCACATAAAAAACGCAACGGCTCAAGAGCGGCGCACAGTATCAACCCAGATTGAAGACGCGTGTGGGATGCAGGGCGCCCTTGTCCAACTCGCCCAGTGCAATGAGCCGGCCCTTTGATGTTGCGAAGGCAGGTCCGGATAGAACGGGCGCATCGCGGCCGCGAATGAGAATCGCCTGTCCGCGCACGAGGCTTGCCGCATCGGCCGGCGAGACCATCAACTCCGGCAGATCGGAGAGTGCGGATTCGACCGGCGCCAGCAATCGGCCAAGCGCCTCGCCGCCATCATCGGCCTTCATCGCAGCTTCGATCTTTTCTACGGTCACCGCGCGGCTCTCCTCGAACGGGCCAACGCGGGTCCGCCGCAGAGCGATGACGTGGCCATAGCAGCCTAGAAGCCGCCCCATGTCGCGGGCGATGGCGCGCACGTAGGTTCCTCTGCCGCACTCTGCCTCGAAGACACTTGTGGACGCATCGGGCATGTCGATCAGTTCGAGACGTTCAATATAGACGGGCCGCGCAACCAGATGCACCTCCTCGCCATCACGCGCCAAATCGTAGGCCCTCTCGCCCTCGACCTTTATCGCGGAGAATTGCGGCGGTACCTGCATGATCTCGCCGATGAAGCGCGGTATCAACGCCTCGATTTCAGCACGCGATGGCCGGGCCGGGCTGGTCTTCACAACTTCGCCTTCCGTGTCATCCGTGGCCGTCTCCGCGCCCCAGCGAACGGTGAAGCGATAGGCCTTTTCGCCATCGACAGCGAATGGGACCGTCTTGGTGCCTTCACCGAGCGCGATCGGCAGAATGCCCGTCGCGAGGGGGTCGAGCGTTCCCGCATGACCAGCCTTTTGCGCGTTGAACGCGCGGCGAACGAAACCAACCGCTTGCGTCGAGGTCATGTTGAGGGGCTTGTCGAGAACGAGCCAGCCGTGAACGGGATTGCCTTTTTTGCGTCGTGCCATGTGCGTCCATGATCCCCTCCCCCTTGTGGCGGGAGGGTCAGGGAGGGGGGAACTCCGTGACGAGTGAATTCGGGTTTCGGGACTCCCCCCGCCCCTAGCCCCTCCCCACGAAGGGGAGGAGAATCTCAATCTTTCTTTTCTGTGTCCTGTTTTACCTTCGGACTGTCGAGCAGCCGGTCGATACGCGTTGCCTCCTCGAACGTCTCATCCTCGCGAAAGCGAAGGTCGGGCGCATACTTGAGATCGAGCGTGTGAGCGACCTCGGCGCGGATGTACTTCTTGTTGCGGGTAAGTGCCTCGATCACCGGCTTCATGTCTGCGCCCCCGAGCGGCATGACGTAGACTGTCGCGATCTTGAGATCGGGAGACAGGCGTACCTCGGGAATAGTGATCGAATGACCGGCGATGACGTCATCGTGGATGTCGCCACGCACAAGCATTTCCGACAGCTTATGGCGGATCAACTCTCCTACCCGCAGCATACGTTGTGAGGGGCTTTTGCCGGCGCCTGGCCCTTTGCCCTTTGCTGAGCGGGTCATCGGTTGATTTCCTTTTTGTTATTGTCGTCATCTTCACGGCTCACGTCCTCTGGCTCGCGGCCTGCGGCTTCCGCGAAAGCTGCAAACGCGCCCATCTCCTCCTGGCTGGCGAAGGCGCGAAGCGGAATGATGATGGCCTGACGTGGCGTTTGAGCGAGAATGACGTGGCTGGCCGTGGAGATGACCGTGAAGTCGTGCCACGCGAAGGATTGGTTGGAACCGTCCTGTTTCACCGTGACGTGATCGGCAAAAGCATCAATGCAAATCGGCGCCGCCGGCAACGGCGTTCTCTTGATTCTATAGCGTGCGCGCGCCGTCAGAAGCAGGAGGCTCAAGGCGTAGCCCACGGCGATCGCGACCAGAACGCTCGCGAGCTGCCCCAGCATGGATGCTGGGTCCCACGGCAAGAACGGCCGCAGCTGATCTTCAAACAACCCGACCGCCGCCCCGCAAAGGAGGATCGGCCCGAACAGCCAGAGCTTTTCCCAGCCCTGCAGCTCGCGCGGCATCAGCTCGAACGCGGCAACATCGTCGCGTGCGAGCGTATAGCGCAGCTGATAGAGGGGCTTTTCGTTCGTATCGATCATGCTTATTCGGCGACCGCGGGATTGGACCGCGCATGGCCTCTGACGGTTGGGAAGAACGAGATCCGCGCGACTCATGCCGCGCGGATATTTGCGTGAAAACTTACAGCGACCGCGCGATGGTCTCGATCTGGAAGCACTCGATCTGGTCGCCTTCGCGCAGGTCCTGGTAGTTGGCGAACGACATGCCGCATTCCTGACCTTGCGTGACTTCCTTCACGTCGTCCTTGAAACGCTTCAGGATCGACAGCGAGCCTTCGTGGATCACGACATTGTCGCGCAGCAGACGCACCTTGGCGCCGCGCTCGACCTTGCCCTGTGTGACCTGGCAGCCCGCCACCTTGCCGACCTTCGAGATGTTGAAGACCTGCTTGATGGTCGCGTAACCAAGGAAGACTTCCTTCCTGGTCGGCGCCAGCAGGCCCGACATCGCCGCCTTCACCTCATCCACCAGATCGTAGATGATGTTGTAGTAGCGGATCTCGATGCCTTGGGCGTCGGCGGCGCGCTTGGCCTGCTCATTGGCGCGCACGTTGAAGCCTATGACGACAGCCTTTGAAGCCGACGCCAGCGCAATATCGGACTCGGTGATGCCACCGACGCCGGTATGGACGATCCGCGCCTCGACCTCGTCGTTGCCGATCTTCTTCAAGGACCCGGCGATGGCTTCGACAGAACCCTGAACGTCGCCCTTGATGACCAGCGGGAACTCCTTGCGGCCAGCCTCCTTCAGCTGCTGCATCATCTGTTCCAGCGTGCTCTTGCTGCCGGCGGAGCCTAGCGTTTCACGGCGCTTGCGCACGCGGTAATCGGTGATTTCGCGGGCACGCGCCTCGTTCTCGACGACGGCGAACTGATCGCCGGCTTCGGGGGCGGAGTCAAAGCCCAGGATCTCGACCGGCACCGATGGTCCAGCCTTGACGATGTTCTCGCCGTGATCGTCGATCAGCGCACGTACGCGTCCCCAGGCCGAGCCGGCCACGACGATGTCACCAACCGACAGCGTGCCACGCTGCACCAGCACCGTGCCGACCGGACCGCGGCCCCGCTCGAGCTTCGCCTCGATCACGATGCCTTCCGCGGAACGGTTCGGGTTGGCTTTGAGATCGAGAATTTCAGCCTGCAGGTGGATTGCTTCCAGCAGCTTGTCCAGGTTGGTCCGCTTCAGAGCCGACACCGGCACTTCCAGCGTTTCGCCGCCCATGCTCTCCACCACGATCTCGTGTTGAAGCAAGTCGGTCCGCACGCGGTTGGGATCGGCCTGAGGCTTGTCGATCTTGTTGATGGCCACGATGATCGGAACGCCTGCGGCCTTTGCATGGTTCAGGGCCTCAACGGTCTGAGGCATCACGCCGTCATCGGCGGCAACAACCAGAACGACGATATCGGTGACTTTCGCGCCGCGCGCACGCATGGCGGTGAACGCCTCGTGGCCTGGCGTATCGATGAAGGTGATCTTGTCGCCATCGGCCGTCTGCACCTGATAAGCGCCGATGTGCTGGGTGATGCCACCGGCTTCGCCCGACACCACGTTGGAGGAGCGGATGGCGTCGAGCAGCGAGGTCTTGCCGTGGTCGACGTGGCCCATGATGGTGACGACCGGCGCACGCGACTCCAGGTGATCGTCCACGTCCTTGTCGCCCACGAAACCGATTTCGACGTCGGCTTCCGAGACGCGTTTGGCGGTGTGGCCGAACTCCTGCACGATAAGCTCGGCGGTATCGGCATCGATCACGTCTGTGATCTTATGCATCGCGCCTTGCTTCATCAGATACTTGATGATGTCGACGGCACGCTCCGTCATGCGGTTCGATAGCTCCTGAATCGTAATGGCTTCAGGAATCGTCACCTCGCGGGCGATCTTCTCGCGCGTCTGCGGAAGCCCCATCGCCTTGGCCTTTTCCTTCTCGCGTTTGCGCTTCAAGGAGGCCAGAGAACGCTGCTGCGCTTCCCGGTCGAAGTTGGTGATCGTTATCTTGGTGCGCGCGCTACGATCGTCGCCGAGCTTGACGGCCGGACGCGGAACCTTGACGCCCGTCCCACGCTTGGCCTGCGTTTCCTCCTCGTCGATCATCTGCTTGGCAGCGGGTGTTCGCTGGGGACGTTTCGGCGCGTCGGCATCCACGGCCGCAGGGGCCGCAGCGCGACGCTGCGTCGGCAATTCGATCTCGCGGGGACGTCCGCTCTCGCGCGGCATGAACGCAGGGTTTTGCGGGCGCGCACCCGCAGGGCGGCCACCTTCCCGCGCGGGCCGGCCAGCGTCGCGCGTTTCGCGCTGCTGAGCCGGAGCACTTTCGCGCGCTGTAGGTTGGCGGGAAACTGCAGGCGGCGGCGCTGCGGCAGGAGCCTGTGCGGGCGTCCCCTCAGCTGACGCGGGAGCAGATGCCTCGGCTTCCAGCTGAGGAGATTGCGCGGCTTCTTCGACGGCAGACGGAGGAGCGGGGGCCGTCTCAGGCTCGGGCGCACGTACAGGCTCGAAGCGAACTGGGGCCATCTCCGGCGCGCGCGCACTATCGCCTGCACGGGCGGCCGCCAGGGCTTCGTCGCGCGCTTTGCGCTCGGCGTCCGAAAGAATTCGCTGCGCGGGGCGCGCGCGCTGCACTTCCGCCGAAGGCGTCACGTCCGGCGACCGGGGCGCCTGTGGCCGCGGCCGCTCCACGACCGGTGCAGTGACAGCCGGGGCCTCTGCGTGCTCGGCGCCGGGCGGTCCCAGCTTGCGTGTCTTCTTCTTCTCGACGACGACGCTTTTCGATCGGCCATGGCTGAAGTTCTGACGCACATGGCCCGATTCGACCGTCTTCTGCAGGGTCAGAGGCTTACGGGCCCCCGTCCGCACGGTCTTCTCGGTCTGGTCTTTTTGTTCGCTCATGCGTTTGTCCGTTCAGCCTTCAGTTCGAGGTTCAGCAATGGGGACTGGCAATTCGGAAACGGCCGAGGAGGTCCGGTAGCGCACAAGACGCCCCGCCTCCCTCAGAAACCGCTCCGTCAGTCCTCCGGGTATGAGGGCAGCATGTACCACACTTGGCCTGCCCATGGCCAAGCCGATTTCATTTACGGTCAGCGCTGTGACGATGGGCGCGTCCTGACCGCGATCTTTTTGTATTGCCCGAAATTTACGATCGAGCTTGTGACAGCCGTCGGCGGCCGCATCGGCCCCATGGATGAGGGCCGCCACGGAGCCCTTATCCAGGGCGCTATCGACCTGCTGGAAACCGGCCGAGACGAGGCCGGCCTTGTTGGCAAGCGCCAGCGTATCGCTCGCGCGGCGCACAAGAAGGGTCTCGATACGGCTGGGAAGATCCGCCGGAGTAACGGCATTCGCCCTCAGTCCGCGAGAGAAAGCCTTTGTTTTTATGGCCTTTTCTACGATATCACGGTTGCCCGTCAACCATACGCCGCGCCCGGGCAAGCGGCGGTCCAGATCGGGCACAACGGTCCCGTCAGGGGCGGCGACGAAGCGGATAAGCTCCTCGGGCTCCCTGTGCTCGCGGGTCAGCGCGCACGTGCGCTCAGAGCCCGTTTCCGGGCTCTCCTCGCCGTGTTTCGTGTGCGCCTGCTTTCTTGCCACGTCGCCTCGTTTGCCTGGGGTTTCATGGGATCAGGCCTGAGAGGCGGGCTCTTCGCCCGCGTTCCCGGTCTCATCCGCCTCTTCCTCGCCTTCCGCAGCCGCGGGAGCCTCGGGCTCGATCCACCCCAGCAGGACGCGCGCTGACAAAATCATGTCCTCGGCATCCTTGCGGGACAGCTCGAAGCCATCGAGATAGCCCTTGTGGCGCACCGGCTCGGCGTCCTTTTCCTTCTTGCGCTCGGTCCAGCCCACCAGCTCGTCGGTGGCACAATCTGCGAAATCTTCCACCGTCTTGATGCCGCTCTCGCCAAGCGCAACCATCATCGCTGTGGTCATGCCCTGGACTTCGGCCATGTCGTCGGCAACGCCCAGTTCGCGACGCTTAGCGTCGCGCTCGGCTTCCTGCTGCTCAAGATATTCGCGCGCGCGGTTCTGAATTTCCTGCGCGGTGTTCTCGTCGAAGCCTTCGATATGGGAAATCTCCGACAGATCGACAAATGCGACTTCCTCGATCGTGGCAAAGCCTTCCGTGACAAGGAGCTGCGCGATGACCTCGTCCACGTCCAGGCTCTCCATGAGGAGCTGCGTACGTTCGGCGAATTCCTTCTGGCGGCGCTCGCTCTCTTCCTGCTCAGTCAGAATGTCGATGTCCCAGCCCGTGAGCTGCGAAGCGAGCCGCACATTCTGGCCGCGACGGCCGATGGCCAGCGACAACTGTGCCTCGGGCACCACGACTTCGATGCGGTTTGAATCTTCGTCCAGAACGACCTTGGTGACCTCGGCGGGCGCAAGCGCATTGACGATGAAACTGGCCGCATCTGGATTCCATTGGATGATGTCGACCTTCTCGCCCTGCAACTCGTTGACGACGGCCTGCACGCGCGCGCCGCGCATGCCGACGCACGCCCCGACCGGATCGATGGAGCTATCCTTGGAGATGACGGCAATCTTGGCACGGCTGCCGGGATCGCGCGCGACCGACTTGATCTCGACAACGCCGTCGTAGATCTCGGGCACTTCCTGCGCGAACAGTTTGGCCATGAACTCCGAGCGTGCGCGCGTCAGGAAGATCTGCGGTCCGCGCTGCTCGCGGCGCACGTCATAGATGTAGGCGCGGATGCGGTCTCCCAGGCGCACATTTTCGCGCGGGATCATTTCGTCGCGGCGGATGATGCCTTCCGCGCGGCCCAGATCGACAATGACGTTGCCGTACTCGACGCGCTTGACGGTGCCGTTGGCGATCTCGCCGACGCGATCCTTGTATTCGGAAAACTGACGGTCGCGCTCAGCCTCGCGCACCTTTTGCACGATGACCTGCTTGGCATTCTGGGCGGCGACGCGGCCGAACTCCAGCGGCGGCAGGGTTTCTGCAATCAGATCGCCGATCTGCGCCTGGGGATTGCGCTTTTTCGCATCCTCGAGATTGATCTGCGTCGCGTCGTTCTCGACCTCCTCGACGACGGCCAGCACGCGGGTGAGGCGCGCTTCGCCTGTCTTGGGATCGATCTCGCAGCGGATATCGTTCTCCGCGCCGTAGCGGGACTTCGCGGCCTTCTGGATGGCGTCTTCCATCGCCTCGATGACGATCTTCTTGTCGATCGTCTTCTCACGGGCGACGGCGTCCGCGATCTGCAACAGCTCGAGCCGGTTGGCGGAAATACCTGCCATGGCCATGGGTCTAGTCCTCCACGTCGTCGTTCAACTCGTCTTCGTCCATTTCCGCGCCGTCGCCAGGGCGTTGAGCGTGCTGCTTCTTGGCGCGCGACAGCGCTTCGCGGATCAATTCGTCGGTCAGCACCAGCTTGGCGTCCGCCACGAGATGGACGGGCAGGCCCAAGTGCTGCAAGCCAAGCTCGCCCAGCTCGGCGGCAATGCGCACCTCGCCGTCCTCGAAACCTTCCAGTGTGCCCTTGAAGCGCTTGCGGCCATCGACCGCTTCCTTGAGCTCGATCTTGACCACATGTCCCGACCAGTCCTCGAAATCGGAAGGACGCACGAGCGGCCGGTCGATGCCGGGCGAGGAAATCTCAAGACGGTAAGCGCCGGGCAGCGGATCGGCGACATCCAGAACGGGAGACAGCGCTTTCGAAATCACTTCGCAATCGTCGATGGTGATGGTGCCGTCCGGCCGCTCGGCCATGATCTGCAAAATGCGATCCTCGCGTCCGCCACCGACCGAAACACGCACGAGGCGGAAACCCAGATCCTCGATCACAGGTTCGGCGATTGCGGCAATCTCGGCCGCAAGTCCCGTCTCGCGCGCGAAACGCTCGGCGGATACGGTTGCGGTTGGCGATATGGTCTCGCTGCTCATTCGCTCGTTGGTTCGTACTGGATCTGAAACCTAAAGACCTTTTGGAGCGGGCCCCGAAGGTCCACTCTAGAAATCTTCAGTTTGTTATTGGATTGGCGGGTACATAAGCGAAATAGCGCCTATTTGCAAGCGGCGCTTGGTTTTGCGGTGCGATCAAACCCGCAAATAACGGAAATAATAGCGCACCCTGCCTTCGCGCGCGGCTTTTTGCTCGTAGCGCGTCTGCGGCCAGTCAGGCGGCCGCACGCGCCAATCGGAGGGACTTTGTGCCTGCCAGGCGAAATCCGATTGGGATCGGAAAGCTTGCAGCATGGTGCGGGCATAGTCGCCGATGTCGGTACCGATGCGCAGTTCAGCGCCAGGCTTCATGATCCGGGCGAGTAATTTTAATGTCGCAGGGTTAACGAGGCGGCGCTTCCTGTGCTTGCGCTTGGGCCAGGGATCGGGAAACAGGATGAAGGCGCGACTGATCGAGGCCGGTGGCAGCCAGCGCAGCACGTCGCGCGCATCGCCCATGTGCAGGCGAATATTTTCAAGCTTGTCTTGCTCGATCGCGCTCAGAACCTTGACGATGCCATCCTCGAACGGCTCGCAGCCGATCAGTAAAACGTGAGGATTGTGCGCGGCCTGCCAGACAAGATGCTCGCCACCGCCAAACCCTATCTCCAGCCACATTTCAATTGCGCCTTCCGACTCGCGTTCCGCGAGCTGGCCGGAAGGCGCGGTAAGATCGAGCGCCACGCGCGGCAGGAGATCGCGCTTCAGGGCTTCTTGCCGGGGCGAGCCCTTGCGGCCGCGCCGGCGCCCATAGGAGCGTAGGTCCCTGTCATCGTCTGGACTGGTCACGTGCCTGCGCCTCGTGTCGAACGACAAACGGCCGCTATCGAGCGACCGTTTGCAGAATCAAATGCGATTCGAAGAAAGAGCCGCCTGTTACGCGATGGCCTTCTTGATCGTATCGGCCAGATCCGTCTTCTCCCAGGAGAAGCCACCCTCGTTGTCGGGCTTACGGCCAAAGTGGCCGTAGGCCGATGTGCGCGCATAGATCGGCTTGTTGAGGTCGAGATGGCTGCGAATGCCGCGCGGCGTGAGATCCATGGACTTGGCCAGCGCGATCTCGATCGCCGCCTCGTCAACCTGGCCGGTGCCGTGGGTGTCAACGTAAATCGACAACGGTTTGGCCACGCCAATGGCGTAGGAGAGCTGAATGGTGCAACGATCTGCAATGCCCGCCGCGACGACATTTTTTGCCAGATAGCGTGCGGCGTAAGCGGCCGAGCGGTCCACTTTCGTGGGATCTTTGCCGGAGAATGCACCGCCGCCATGGGGCGCTGCGCCGCCATAGGTATCGACGATGATCTTGCGGCCCGTCAGGCCGCAATCTCCGTCGGGACCGCCGATGAAGAACTTACCCGTCGGATTGATGTGCCAGACGGTGTCCTTGGAGATCCAGCCTTCGGGCAGAGCCTTGCGCACGTAGGGCTCGATGATTTCTGCAACTTGCCGGGAGGTGAGATCCTCAACGATATGCTGGTGCGAGACGACGATGGCCGCGACGCCCACCGGCTTGCCGTTCTCGTAGCGCACGGTAACCTGGCTTTTGGAATCGGGGCCGAGCTTTGCGGCATTTCCCTGCTTGGTTTTGCGCGCGATGGCGAGATCCTGGAGGATCTTGTGGCTATAATAGATCGGCGCCGGCATGAGGTCGGGGGTCTCGTTGCAGGCGTAGCCGAACATGATGCCCTGGTCGCCCGCACCCTCCTCCTGGTTGGTCGGCTGCTTGGCATCGACGCCGGCCGCAATGTCGGCCGACTGGCCGTGCAACAGCACCTCGATATTCGTGTTCGCCCAGTGAAAGCCGCTCTGCTCGTAGCCGATGTCCTTGATCGCCTTGCGGGTCAGATCCTCGATGGCCGCGACCGTGACGCCGCGCGGACCGCGGTACTCGCCCGCGATGATCACGCGGTTCGTGGTCGCCATGGTCTCGCAGGCGGCGCGGATGATCCACGGATCGAGACCTTCCTTCGCGCCTTCCCGATAGAACGCATCGACGACCTCATCGGAGATCCGGTCGCACACCTTGTCTGGGTGACCTTCCGAAACCGACTCGCTCGTAAAGAGATATGACTTACGTGCCACCATGGCCCCCGTATTTTGGTACGTTGAAGACGCGAACCGTCAGACGATTTCGCTGAAAGAAGGCGTGAGATACGCACAAGCGGTGTGGTCCGGCAGGCGCGAATTTGCGGGGTTGTTGCAGCCTTTGCCGCCAGGGTCAAGCGCATGGGGCGCCGCAACCCCAGCAAAATCGCCCCCGCGCAAGTTCGCTTGCGCGAGCCCTCGCTCAGCTCTCCTCGCCCGCCAGGGCTTTGACCAGATCACAGATGGCCTTGCGGACTTTGGGATCGGAGATGCGCGAAAAAGCCTTGTTCAATTCAAGCCCTTCCCTAGTGCCAAGGAAGTCGACGACATAGGTATCGCTCGGCCGTTCCGCGAAGCCATGGGCGGGTAAGCCGGACGCTCCGGAGGGAGCCTCGTCGTAGAAGAACTGAACGGGCACACCCAGAACCTTGGCCAGTTCGAACAGCCGGCTGGCGCCGATGCGGTTGACGCCTTTCTCATACTTTTGAACCTGTTGGAAGGTAAGGCCCAACTGTTCACCAAGCTTTTCCTGACTCATACCCAAAAGCATACGGCGCATGCGAACGCGTCCGCCGACGTGAACATCCATGGGATTGGCTCGCCGGGAATTGCGTTCCGGCTCGTCAATGTCATCCAATGCGTCTTCAGCCATACCAGCCTGGGCCTCTGAATTCAGTGCAGCAGATGCAATTGGTAGGTGCAGGGCACCTGTTCGTCAATCGCAGGTCATATCGAGGACCGGAGCATTGGCCGGCCTCGCCCGCGCTTTACTCCCATCTGAACCGATACATCAATAGCAATATAAGCGCCATCGCAAGCAGGATGCCGCTCCGGAAGGCGCCATAGATGGTCGGCCCGAGCGCCTCGGGCAGAGGAGCATCAATGACGGCTTTCTGGTTCAGTCCGGCAAAACCCCGCAGCCTGCCTAGCGGATCGATAACGGCGGAGATCCCATTATTGGCCGCCCGGACGATGGGGAGACCTTCCTCCACGGCGCGCACGCGGGTCTGGTAAAAATGCTGACGTGGACCGGAAGTGTCACCGAACCAGCCGTCGTTGGTCACGTTGATGAGCGCTTGGGGCCGGTTGGAATCATCGATTACCGCACCTGGGAACAAGACTTCATAGCAGATCAGGCCGCCCACAGGCGGCAAGCGGGGAATGTCGATCAACTTGCGCGGGAGCGAGCCGGTATCGAACGAACCGAGCCCTTGCGTCAGCTTCGACAGACCCAAAGCCGTCAACACAGGCTCGAATGGCAAATACTCCCCGAACGGCACCAGATGGATCTTGTCGTACGTCGCAATGAGATGGCCTTCATCGTTGAAGGCCATGATGGAATTATAACCCTTCTGACGGCCATCCGAGACCTCGCGGCGCAGGGCACCCGAAATCAACGTTGCGCCTGCAGGCAGCATTTGGCCGATGGCCTGAAGCGCTTCGGGATGCTCCAAGGGCAGGAACGGCATCGCAGCTTCGGGCCAGATGACGTGCGTGACGCCCTTCAGGTCGTCGCGCTGGCCGGCCGCATCCCTCCCCGACATCTCCAAGTGCAGTGCGAAAATCTCGCGCTGCTTGTCGGGTTGCCATTTTTCGCGCTGGGGAACGCTCGGCTGTACGATACGCAATTGCACGCCGGGAACGTCCCGAATGGGATGTGCGCCAAGACGCCAGGCACCATGGGCATAGAGCACCAGAAGCGGCGCGAGGGCGACTGCGGCGGCAGTCAGGCGCAATCGTGCTGACGCCCGCTCCGAATCCGACAGCAGCACAAGAGGCAAAGCGAAAATCAGCACAGCGGGAACGCTCAACGCATAGACGCCGAACACGGCCGCGCTTTGCATGAGTTCCAGCGGATAGGTGAGCGCATATCCGAGCACATTCCACGGCAGGCCGGTCAGAACGTGTCCGCGCAGCCATTCGACCGCCGCCATGATGACCGCGAGCAGGGCGACACGCCTCCAATCCGCAGACCAGAAACGCTTGCACAATGCGCTCGCGCCAGCCCAGAACAGAGCGATACCCGCGGGCAGCATGGTGACCGCGAATGGCAAGAGCCATGCAAATTTCTCCGCTTCGACCAGGAACGCTTCGCCGATCCAGAACAGGTTGAAGAGGAAATAGCCAAATCCGTACCACCAGCCCGCGATCGCGGCATCGCGCGGATCGCGCGCCCCGTCGATCAACCACACGAGCACGGGCAACGTAAGAAAGAGGATTGGGAAGGCATGAAACGGCGCGAACGCCAACACGCATAGCGAGCCCGCCGCAAAGGCGGCGACCGCCCGCCGCCACCCTGAAAGCGCGCGCACTTTGTCGCGTAAGCGCCTGAGAACAGGGCCGTCCGCCTTGGCGTAAGCGCTCATTCAGGCTTCGACGGCGTCGCGCCGCCCGTCCGCTCCGTCGTCTTGGCGAGGGACCGCGGCACATGAATTTTCAGCTTCTTGACGCGGCGCGGGTCCGCGTCGAGCACTTCGAATTCCAGGCCGCTCGCATGGCGTATCAGTTCACCGCGCGAGGGCACGCGGCCCAACAGCGTGAAGATCAAGCCCCCCAGGGTGTCGACGTCCTGATCGTCGTCCTTCTCGAGGATCTTGATCCCCAAGTGCTCTTCGAGCTGCGAAATCGGCGTCCGCGCGGACGCGATCAGGCCCTGCTTGGGATCAGCAACAATGTTGCACTCTTCCGCCTCATCATGCTCGTCCTCGATATCGCCTACGATCTGCTCGACGAGATCCTCGATGGTCACGAGACCATCCGTACCGCCGTACTCATCCACGACCAGAGCCATGTGGTTGCGCGACGTCTGCATCTTGATGAGCAGATCGGCGGCCGGCATGGAGGGCGGCACGTAGAGAACCTGCCGCCGGATCTTTGCCGCCGAAATCGGACGGCTGAGATTGACGTTGCCGAGATTGAGCGTTTCCAAGACTTGCAAGGCCACACCCTGGTCATCCTTTGACTTCGCTTCGCTCGCGGAACCTGGCGCGGCAGGACCCTTGGCTTCGGCAACGACCCAGCCGAACAGATCCTTGATATGGATCATGCCGCGCGGATCATCGAGCGTTTCGCGGAAGATCGGGATCCGCGATACGCCCGCCTCAATGAAGGTCCTGAGCAGTTCCGAAATCGGCTCGGTTTCATCGAGCGCGGTGATGTCTGCGCGCGGCACCATGATGTCGTCCACGCGGCTGGCGCCAAACCGCAGGAGACGCGAAAGCATGCCGCGTTCGGCATCAGAAAAGGCGGCGTTGGTGTCGGGCGCCTTGAGCACGTCTTCCAGCGTGTCGCGCAGGGTCTGCGGGCCGCTTAGCCCGAGCTTGTGGCGCAAGACCTGTAGCCAGCCCCGGTGTTCGTCAGCCAAGGCATCGGGGGAATTTTTGTCGCTTGAAGTGTCGCTCATGGGTCTTTGTTCGCGTGACGCGGAAATCAACTCTTAGCGGTATCGAGGGGCTCCGTGTAGGGGTTTGCGATGCCAAGACGGGCCAAAATACGAATTTCCAGGGCTTCCATGCGGTCGGCTTCGGTGTCTGTCTCGTGATCGAAGCCCAGCAGATGCAAAATGCCGTGCACGACGAGGTGCTGGAAATGATGCTCAGGCGGGATGTCTTCATCGGCCGCCTCGCGCAGCAGAGTCTCGCAGGCAACCACGATGTCGCCGAGATTGCCGGGCTCGGACCCCACGCCAGCCGGAAATGACAGCACGTTCGTGGGCTTGGGTTTGCCCCGGAACTGGCCGTTGAGTGCGCTTACGTTTTGATCGTTCGACAGCACAATCGTGACGTTCGCCGGTGTTGCCGGCACATCCTCTTCGGCGGCCACTTGCAGGCAGGCGGCTTCGACGAGCACTGATGCGTCCTTCAAAAATGACCAATCCCCGGCGTCGTCGATGACATCGGCGGTCAGCGGGCCAGGCCGCCCCGGGCGTCTCTCGGACACGCGCTCAGACATGGGCCCGTCTCAAACCGCCTTGTCGTAGGCGGCAACGATCTTGGCGACCAGATCACGGCGCACGATGTCCGCGCCGGTGAAACGGATCGCCGAAATGTCGTCCACGCCGTCGAGCAGAGATACGGCCTCCTCCAAACCCGAGCGCATACCCGGGGGCAAGTCGACTTGCGTGGGATCACCCGTCACCACCATCTTGGAGCCTTCGCCAAGGCGAGTGAGGAACATCTTCATTTGCATCGACGTGGTGTTCTGCGCTTCGTCGAGAATGACGAAGGCGTTGGCGAGCGTGCGTCCACGCATGAACGCCAGCGGCGCGATCTCGATCACGCCGGTTTCCAGATCGCGCTCCACCTTTTCGGGGGGTAGAACGTCGTAAAGCGCGTCGTAGAGCGGACGCAGATAGGGGTCGACCTTCTCGCGCATGTCACCCGGCAGGAAGCCCAGGCGCTCGCCGGCTTCGACTGCGGGACGCGAAAGAATGATGCGCTCCACCACGCCTCGCTCCAGGCAGTGGGCGGCAAAGGCAACCGCGAGGTAGGTTTTGCCCGTGCCCGCAGGGCCGATCCCAAAGACCAAGTCGTGCTTTTCGATCGCGCGGATGTAGCTCGACTGCATCGGCGTACGCGCCTTGACGACACGCCGCCGCGTTGCAATCTGCGCTTGGCCGTCGCTGCTTGGACCTTCCGTGCGGGCGTGCCGGATCAGGCCGTCGAAATCTCCCGCGCCGATGCTTTCACCCTTGGCGACCCGCGCGTAGAGCTTTTCCAGAACGTCGCGCGCCAGTGCGCAGGCATTGGCCGGACCCGTCAGGATGACGACGTTGCCATGGGCATGTGCGTTGATGCCGAGACGGTCTTCAATAAGGGCTAGATGGCTGTCGTACTCGCCCAGCAGGCGGGTCAGGAGGCGGTTGTCCTCAAAGGGAACGACGATCCGGGCGCCTTGCACCTCGGTCTTGCCCTCGCGGCGCGAGGCTGAAGCGGGAAGCCCGCGAAAACCTGCCAAGTCTGGTATCTCCTTTAACGGCTTCAACGGCCAATCGGATCGCGGAACCAAGCGAATCGTAAACCAAGCTCGCGTCGCACACCGAATTTAGTGCTCCCAGCGTGCCACGGGAAGTGTGGTGCCGGCAACAAAGCCTTGAAACCCACGTTTATGCCGCTTCGATAACGCCCGACAGGGTCAGCTGGCTGGCCGAGCGCACGGCCACGGGCCGGATCTGGCCGATCAGGTCGGCTGCCGCGTCGGCATGGACAAGCTGCAAGTACGGTGAGCGCCCCACGATCTGGCCCTCATGGCGGCCCTTCCGCTCGAAAAGCACCGGTAGAATGTGGCCCACCAGGGCGGCGTTGAAGGCCGCCTGCTGGCTCTCCAGCAAATCCTGGAGGCGGGCGAGCCGCTCGGTCTTGATCGCTTCGGGAACCTGGTCCTCGGCGGTCGCGGCGGGCGTGCCGGGACGGGCGGAGTACTTGAAGGAGAATGTTTGGGCGAATCCCACCGCACGCACCAGAGCGAGCGTCGCTTCAAAGTCGGCTTCCGTCTCACCGGGAAAGCCGACGATAAAGTCGCTCGACAGGGCGATGTCGGGCCGGGCCGCACGTATGCGCGCGATAAGGCGCAGATATTCCTGGGCGGTATGCCTGCGGTTCATCGCTGCCAGAATGCGGTCTGATCCCGACTGCACCGGCAGATGCAGGAACGGCATCAGCTTGGGGTTGCCGGCGTGGGCGGCGATAAGATCCTCGCTCATGTCGCGCGGGTGGCTCGTCGTGTATCGCAGCCGCGCGAGCCCCTCGATGGCGCTCAGCCGGTCGAGAAGTCCTGCGAGAGACACAGATCGGCCGCCGGGGCCTTGCCCATGATAGGCGTTGACGTTCTGGCCGAGCAGCGTCAGCTCGCGGACTCCAGAGGCAACGAGTTTACGCGCCTCCTTCTCGACATCGGCCACGGGGCGCGAAACCTCGATCCCGCGCGTGTAGGGTACGACGCAGAAGGTGCAGAATTTATCGCAACCTTCCTGCACGGTGAGAAACGCACTCGGGTTTCTCTGCACCGCGCGTTCGGGCAGGGACTGGAATTTGTCCTCTTCCGGAAACTCCGTCTCGACGATGCGCGATTCGCCTCGCGACACCCGGCCGATCAGTGAGGGCAAGCGATGATAGCTCTGCGGCCCGATCACGAGATCGACGGCGGGCTGGCGGGTGGTGATCTCGGCGCCCTCGGCCTGGGCGACGCAACCCGCGACGGCGATGACCGTCTGCTTGCCATCCACACGCCGCAGATCCTTAAGCTGCTTCAGCCGGCCAAGTTCCGAATAGACCTTCTCGGCCGCCTTCTCGCGGATGTGGCAAGTATTGAGAATTATGAGATCGGCATTGTCGGGGCTGTCGGTCACCCCGTAGCCTTCACGCGCCAGCGCCTCCATCATGCGATCGCTGTCGTAGACGTTCATTTGGCAGCCAAACGTTTTGACGAACACCGCCTTTGTTGCGGGAGGCTCCTCCGCAACGCCGGTTGATGTTTGCACGCGATTCTTGCTGCCGATAATCGGGGTCTCGCCCATGCGTGGCGGGCTCCATTGCGCTCGTTAGTGCCTGTTGGCCGCTGCGATAGCACACAAGACCGGGGTCATGTCCATTTTTCGCCTGCCGTGGCCCGCACGGGCCGCATCTTACGGGCCTCCGCTTCAGGCTCGACCGGGTCCAGCGGCTCGCCGGGCTTGCGGTCCCGCAGGATGCGATGGACGGCCGCACGCACGGTGCGCTCACTCGAAATTGCAAGGGACTTGCGGTCGGTGAAGTTGCTTAAGGGAACAGGCGGCGAAACGTCGATCGTGACGGCCAGCGGCCCGGCACCCAACAGGGCCCACGCGTGCGACTGCATCTCCATGTCGCCGTACCAGCCGACGCGCGGCCGGTCCGCCCGCCCAATCGGCACGCCATGCAAGTGCGTGTAGACGACGGCGAGCGTCTGAACCATGGGTTCTGATGCATGGGGGCCCGGCTGGCCGGCGAACTCCCCTAGCGCGGTCCCTCCGTTGGCGCGCGACGGCTTTACTGCGGCAAACAGCGATGTCTTGAACGGCAGCACGCGATTGCCGTCGCTTGAGGTTCCTTCCGCAAACAGGACAATCGCGTCCCCCTTTTTCAAGCGCTCGGTGATCTCTCCGGCCGTTTCCCCCGCCGCCTGCCGGCGCGCGCGATCGACGAACACAGAACGCTGGAGCCGCGCGAGAGAGGAGATAAACGGCCAGCTGCCGACCTCCTTTTTCGCAACGAACGACACGGGTGCGACAGCAGACAGGACGGGAATGTCCAACCAGGACGTGTGATTGGAAACCAGCAACACGGGACCATCGCGGACGACCGCGCCGTTGATGGTCAGTTTGATGCCGAGCACGCGGCACACTTGACGGTGATACCAATGCGGAAAGCGCCGTGCAGCCTTGGGCGATGCTTTGAGCAGCAGCGCCTGGACCGGCATGAGTGGCACGGTCAACGTCATGAAGAGCGCGAGCACGGTCCCGGCCCTCAGCGTGCTGAATTGCGGCTGGCCCGCAGTTTCATTGCCGCTGTGATCCATCATTGCGGACTTCCGGCTCATGACATTCGCCTCAGCCGTCACGCGCACCCTTCTTCTTGGGAAGCGGCACGCCATAGAGTTCCAGCCTGTGGCCGACCAGCGTGAATCCAAGCTCGCGCGCGACACGCTCCTGAAGCGCCTCGATCTCCTCGTTGGCGAATTCTATGACACGCCCCGTTTCGATGTCGACGAGGTGGTCGTGATGCCGGCGCGAGGCAACCTCGTAACGCCCGCGGCTGTGGCCGCCTTGGCCGAAGTCATGCCGCTCCAGAATGCCCTTCTCGGCAAACAGCTTTAGTGTCCGGTAGACGGTCGACAACGAAATCCTGTCATCGAGCGCGTTGGCGCGGCGATGCACTTCCTCGACGTCGGGATGGTCTTTCGCCGCGCTGAGAACGCGCGCGATCGTGCGGCGCTGGCCTGTCATCCTCAGGCCTTGCTCGTTGCACCGCATCTCGATGCGCGACTGAGATTCCTGGCGCGTTGCCGGCATAGCGTTGACGCTCAAACCCACGGCGATTGACACAAAAGATCGACGTTCGACTTATAGGCACAGGCTTCCGGGAACGTCCACCTCGCCGCGGATACGGCGCGGCGTATCCGCGATATGTGCCTCAAAGCGGCAGAGTCAGGACGAGCGCATCGATGGCGCCATCGGGGCGATGATAGTACTTCTTGCGCCGCCCGATCTCCTTGAAGCCAAGCCTGCGGTATAAAGCCAATGCGGCGGCGTTGTCCTCAGCCACCTCAAGAAAAATACGACGCGCCTCGCCTTTTCTGGACGCACGGGCCAAACCCTCCATCAGCATCGCGCCAAGACCGGCGCGCTGCCAGTCGGGCGCCACGGCGATGGAGAGCACCTCCGCTTCATCCGCCGCCAGCTGTGCGATGACGAAACCCTTGATCGTTTTCGGGTCGCCCGCGACCGCAATAAGCGACGTCGAAGCAGGGTGCTCCAACAGCGATTTTATGGATCCCTCGGCCCAGGCATCCGCGAACACGCGGGCATGCAGCACCGCAATCTCCCCCGCCCGCTCGGGCGCCGCCCACAACAGCGAGACGTGCTTGACGTTGCGGAAGGGAGTTACGTTCGACGTCATGCCTCAAATCCTATGCGAGCACCGCATTGATCTGCGGTTTGGCATCGGGCGGACGCAGGTAAAGAGCTTGAACGCTGCTAAAATGCATCATCCGCGTGGCGAGGAAAAGAACGTCGGCAGAATCTGGCAACAGGTGTGGCGCAATGGCCCTCACGTCCTTGCCGAGCCCACGCGCTGCGGATGCAACGGCTGACGCGCCCGACCCCGCAACGACAATACTTTTGCCGCTGAGCTGGCGCGCGGCCTCCTCCACCTTGAAGGCCGCGGCCGGCGCGCGCGATTGCAAAGTGTGCGGATCAAAGCGTTCCATATACACCTCGTCCCGGCGTGCATCGGTCGCAATCGCCAATTCGTCCGCGCCAGTCGCGCCGGCGGCTGGGTTCATTGCCATCAGATGCAATGTGGAGACGGGGATGAGAGGTGTGTCGGCAATAAGCGCGAATGCTCGCGCGGCGGAGACCGCGATGCGCGTGCCGGTAAACGTACCCGGGCCGCAGGTCACGGCGATACGGTCGAGATCACCGGCCGTCATTCCTGTGGCCGCCAAAGCCTCTTCGATCATGGGAACCAGACGCTCCGCCTGGCCGCTGCTCATGGGTTCGTACAAGGAAACGATCGAAGGAGCGAGACTGCGCAGTCCGCGCCCGGCCGCGACCGAGCAGGCGTCAAAGCAGGTGTCGAAGGCCAGAACGTTCATAATGCCTGGAGCTTTAAGCTATCCTGGCCATTTCGTCGAAGGCAAAGCGCGGGCTGCGCGGGCGCAGTGCCGATGCATCGCCATAGCCAAGATTGCACAAGAAATTCGATTTGATATCGGTCCCAGCAAAGAAGGCCGCGTCGACGCCGGCGTTGTCGAACCCCGACATCGGTCCGCAGTCGAGACCCAAAGCACGCGCCGCAATAATCAGATACGCGCCCTGCAAAGAGGAGTTTCTGAACGCGGTCTCGCGTATTTTTGCCTCGTTTCCGGCGAACCAGGAGCGCGCGTTGGTATGGGGAAACAGCTCGGGCAGATGCTCATAAAAGCGCAGATCCTGACCGACGATGGCCGTCACGGGAGCGGCCATGGTCTTGTCGCGATTGCCTTCGCTCAAGTGCGGCTTCAGACGCTCCTTGGCCTCGCGCGACTTTACGAACACGATGCGCGCCGGCGAGCAGTTCGCGCTCGTGGGGCCGAGCTTGAGACAATCGACAAGCTGGCGCAGCGTGTCATCGGAAACTTCACCTGGCAGCCACTTGGAATGAGTCCGCGCGTCGATGAAGATCTGATCGAGCGCAGATGGGCTGATTGCGCCGCGCTGGTTTGCGGTCATGCGTGAGCTTCCTTTGCTTGGATCGTGCGGGGTCGCAAACCCCGCATTTGGGGTTTCACGAATTCAGCACCGAAGGTCGATTTCGCGGTCCTTGTCCCGGCGACAGCGGCTCGCTGCCGCCTTATACGGCCTGAACCGACTGTACGTCCGGACAGAAGTGCTTGAGGAGGTTCTCGATGCCGTGACGTAATGTGGCCGTGGAACTGGGACATCCCGCGCACGCACCACGCATGTGCAGATAGACGACGCCGTCGCGGAAGCCCGAGAAGGTGATGTCGCCGCCGTCCTGCGCGACAGCGGGGCGGACACGCGTCTCGATCAGCTCTTTGATGGTCGCGACGGTGTCCTCGTCGTTGGGATCATAGGAGCCCTCGGAGGAGTCGTTGGCACCTTCGTTCTGGGCCGCCGGCGCACCCGACAGGTAGTGCTCCATAATGGCGCCCAGTACGACCGGCTTGAGATGCTGCCATTCGATGTCGCCCTTGGTGACGGAAATGAAATCGGAACCCAGGAACACGCCTTTGACGCCATCGATATCGAACAGGCGCGCGGCCAGCGGCGATTTGTCCGCCTCAGAGCGCGAGCGGAAATCGGCCGTGCCCGATGCCAGGACCGCCTTGCCAGGCATGAACTTCAGGGTCGCGGGGTTGGGAGTCGCTTCGGTCTGAATGAACATGAGAGCAGAAATCCTTGTTGGGGGCGCCGGAATCGCCCCAGTCGCGGACTGTGTCCGCAGCCTGTTAGAATTGTTCTAATATATAAGTCAGGATGCTCCCTTTGTCGAGGTCGCGTCCAACCCATCCCGCCCCAGCACATCACGCCAAGGCTTTTATCTCCTCCAGGGAGAGTTTACCCGGAACGATCGTGATTGGAATGGGAAAGCCACCAGCCACAGTCCCTGCCGCCAGCGAGGAGACCAAGGGTCCAGGCCCTTTGGCGTCAGCCGCGGCGCCAAGGACCAGAATGGCTACATCCTCATCCTCTCCGATCTGTTGAACGATGGCCTCCGCCGGTGTGCCTTCGCGGATGACCTCCTCGGAGGGGACGTCCTCGAACCCGGCCAGATTGAGCTTGCGCCGGAATAACCTGAAAAGCGCCTTAGCCTTGGTGGTCTCTTCCTCAAGCTGAACCTGGCGCACGCCCATCCAGTGCTGGTAATCGCCCGGCTCGATGACGTAGAGCATGACAATGGTGCCCGAGGAGCGCTGCACGCGGGAGGCTGTGTAATAGAGCGCGCTCTCCACCTCCTGGCTCTCATCGACGATGAGCAGGAACTTGCGGCTGTGGCCGGCCTCGAAGGAACGTCTGGGCTTCATGCTGGTCATGCTGCCGTCCCTTCCATGCCCCGAGAGGCATCTTTCCTGTCCGTTGCACTTACGTACGGACGAACCCGACGATGTCCTTCACCTGATCCATGACAGGCTTGGCAATGGCGCGCGCGCGCGCCGAGCCATCGGCCAGGACATTATCAATCGCAGACGGGTCTGCCATCAGCCTTTTCGCCTCGCCGCCGATGGCGCCCAGCTTCTCCGTGGCAACCTCGGCAAGGGCCTTCTTGAAGCTGGAGAACGGCTGGCCGCCGAAGTCCTTCAGCACTGTCTCGACCGGCTGATCGGCAAGCGCGGCATAAATTCCAACGAGGTTTTCCGCCTCCGGCCTGCCGGCGAAACCAGCCTTTTCGGTGGGAATCGGTTCAGGGTCGGTCTTTGCCTTTTGGATCTTCTTGGCAATCGCATCGGCATCATCGGTGAGATTGATGCGCGACAGATCGGAGGGATCGGACTTCGACATCTTCTTGGTGCCGTCCCGCAGGCTCATGACGCGCGTTGCCGGGCCCGTGATGACGGGGTCGGGCTGGGGGAAGAAGATTCCGTCGGCAAAACCCGCCGCAACGATCTGCTTGGAGAAGTCGTTGTTGAACTTCTGCGCGATATCGCGCGCCAGCTCCAGGTGCTGCTTCTGGTCCTCCCCGACGGGAACGTGCGTTGCGCGGTAGGCCAGAATGTCGGCGGCCATCAGATTGGGATAGGCATAAAGCCCCACGGAGGCCCGCTCCTTATCCTTGCCTGCCTTCTCCTTGAACTGGGTCATGCGGTCGAGCCAGCCGAGACGCGCCACGCAATTGAACACCCACGCAAGCTCGGCGTGTTCGGAGACCTGCGACTGGTTGAACAAGATGCTCTTCTTGGGATCAAGGCCGGCTGCCATGTACGCGGCCGTGACAAGGCGGATGGAGGTCTTCAGCTCCTCCGGGTCCTGCCAGACGGTAATCGCGTGCAGATCGACGACGCAGTAGATGCACTCGTGCGTATCCTGCATCTTGATCCAGTTGACCATGGCGCCGAGATAGTTGCCAAGATGCAGGCTGCCGGTCGGCTGCATGCCCGAGAAGACGCGCGGAGTGATCTTCATTTCGTCCACCAGTTCTTTGGAATTCCGGCGCGGGTTATGGCCCGGCCAGACGGGTGTGGCAAGCGCTTGCCGTCCTCACCCTGCGCGGCGGCGGAACCTCTTGATCTGGGCAGGAGACATGACGCCGGTGATCAGGATCATGACGCCGAAGGTCGCCATTCCGATGACGACCAGAAGGCCGAGCGCGCCGCTTTGGACCAGGAACCCATGCTGGCGCGACAGGTACGGCTCCAGAATGGACAGCGCAGCATAGAGCACGCCGGCCATGATCAGGCTGGCGAGCAGGATGAGGGGAATGTTGCGCTTGAATCGCCGATCGATTTCGAAATCCCCACGCTTCTTCAAAGTCGACCAGAGCAGCCAGGCGTTGAGCCATCCGCCCAAAGAGGTCGCAATCGCAATGCCCAGCTCGGGCGCGTGGCCCAAGGCGCGGAACACGAAGAACAGCAGGATCGAGCCCAGCGTGTTCGCGAAAAGGCTGATGGTGGCGTATTGCATGGGCGTCTTGGTGTCCTCGCGTGCGAAGTAGGCAGGCGAGAACACCTTGATCATGACGAAGGCCGGCAGCCCGAGGGCGAACAGCGCCAGCACGGCTGCCGTTGACGCGGTATCGGCGGCAACGAATGCGC
The DNA here is from genome assembly GCA_964587445.1 of uncultured Hyphomicrobium sp. Taxonomy (GTDB): domain Bacteria; phylum Pseudomonadota; class Alphaproteobacteria; order Rhizobiales; family Hyphomicrobiaceae; genus Hyphomicrobium_B. Next base: position 85,850 of record CAZPLQ010000003.1, on the reverse strand, counting down.
CGCGCTCAAACAGCACGCTTACGATCTGCGTCGGCATGATCGCGATCGCCACAGCCGCAGGAACCGTCAACATCATGGCGAATTCGAGCGAGCGGTTCTGGCTATCGGTTACCGCCGAATGATCGCCAGACCTCAAGCTTCGTGCGATGTCTGGCAGCAGCACCACGCCCACCGCGATGCCGACGATAGCCAAGGGAAGCTCATAGATCCTATCGGCGTAATAGAGATGCGATACCGCTCCCGGCTGCATGGAGGCGATGACGGTGCCGATCGCGATATTGAGCTGGGTGACACCGCCCGAGATGATGCCCGGCACACCGAGCTGCCATAGCCTGCGCAGATCCGGCGTCCACTTCGGCCAGCGCAGCTTGAGTGTGAGGCCGTTGCGGCCCATGCCCCACATGAGCAGCAACAGCTGCAGAAATCCAGCAAAGAAGACGCCCCATGCCTGGATGACGCCAGCTTCAGGCTCGGCCTTGTAGCCCCACCAGATCGACAGCAACGTTGCGGCCATCATCGAGAAGTTCAGCACGATCGAGACGGAAGCGGATTCGGCAAACTTGCCAACGGAGTTCAGCGCACCCGACATCAGCGCAACGAGCGACATGCACAGAAGGTACGGCATCGTGATGCGCGTGAGCAGGACGGCAAGCTCATACTTCTCGGGCTGCACGTCAAAGCCCGGCGCGAGCCCGTACATCAGAACGGGCATCGTAAGTTCAGCGAAGATGGTCAGGATGAGCAGAACGAAAACGAGGCCGCTCATCGCCTCCTCGGCGAACTGCCGTGCCGCTTCCTTTCCGTCACCTTCAAGCTTCTTGGCGAAGATCGGCACGAAGGCCGAGTTGAACGCGCCTTCGCCGAACAGCCGGCGGAACAGGTTCGGAAAACGGAAGGCAACGACGAATGCGTCCGCTACCCAGCCCGATCCGAGGGTCGCGGCAATCAGGATGTCGCGCATGAATCCGAGGACACGGCTGAGAAGCGTCAGGCCGCCGACAGTCGCGAAGGAGCGATAGAGTTTCATGGACCCAGCGAGGTAATGGGGTTCGCAGGCGCTCGCAAGAGCCAGAAACCGCCATGCCAACAGCCCGCAACCTCAGAACCGCCTTTTGTTGCCGCCGTCCGCCTCCCAAGCGTCCTGGCTCCCTTGAAGGTTTGATGACCTCTAGCTGCTACGCCGCGGAAAAGCGCGCGTCACGGTTCCAGCCTTTTTGGCCGCGCCCTGTAATTCTGTGCGGAACGTGTCACGCTTTTCGTGGATAGAGGCGATGACGTAGCCGGTTGGTACGCCCAGGCCGACCAAGGCGGCTTCTGAAAGCTGCAAGCTGGCTTCGATGGTTTCGGGAACGGCGTCGGTGACGCCAAGTTTGTAGAGGCTGCGTGCGTGTGCGGCGTCCTTGGCGCGTGCCACGATGACGAGATCGGGATAGGCCGCCCGAATCGTCTGCACGATTTCGTCGGTTTCCTTTTTTGTGTGGATCGTGATGATGGCCGCTTTGGCCGTGTCCAGTCCGCATTTCCGAAGCAGGCCAAGTTCACGGACGTCGCCAAAATAGACCGGCTCGCCGGCGTCCCGGGCGTCGCTGACCACGTTAGATGCGCGATCCACGGCGATGTAGGGAACCTTGTGCTCTTTGAGCATTTCGCAGATGAGCTGGCCGACGCGTCCGTATCCGACGACGACGGCGCGGGTTTCGCCCAGGTCGGTGGGCCGCTCCAATAACCTTGGATTGATGGGGGCCTCGATGGCGTGACGCTTGCCCCATTTCTTGCCGGCGGTTCCCACGATGGGGATGAGCCCCATCGACAAGGCCACCGCGGTCAGCATCATGGACGTCAATTCGGGTGCAACCAAACCGTAGGAGAGAGCCAGCGTCAGAATGACGAAAGCGAATTCGCCTCCAGGTGCAAGGAGAGAACTTGTTTCGATAGACGCAGGGATTGAGATGCCGAAGACGCGCAACAGCATGAACAGGATCGATCCCTTCAAGACCAGCATTGCGAAGGTCGCCATCATGATCAAGAGCGGGTGGGCAAGTAGGACGCCAGGGTCCAGGCTGAGACCCACCGAGAAGAAGAAGACGCCGAGAAGAAGCGTCTTCAAGGGTTCGATAATGGTCTGGATGACACGGCGGTATTCGGTTTCGGCGAGGACCAGGCCGGCGACGAACGCGCCGAGCGCCATGGAAAGCCCCGCTGCAGCGGTCACGAGGCTGGTGCTAACGGCCACGAACAGGGTCGTGGCGATGAACATGTCATGGTTGCCCGTCTGGGCAACGAGCCGGAACAGAGGTTGCAGGAGGAAACGGCCGACGAGTACGATGACCGCAAGAGAGGCGATGGCTTGGGCAAAAGCCTTGAGAAGTCCGCCCACCAGCGATCCGCCATTTTCAGGATCGAGCACGCTCAGCAGGAAGAGAATTGGAACGACGGCAAGATCCTGAAAGAGCAGGATCGAGAAGCTTGCCCGGCCGGTCGCGGTCGAGAGCCGCTTTTGGGCCGAGAGCTGTTCAACGACGATGGCCGTCGACGAAAGTGCGAGCGCCGCACCGATCACGATCGCGCTGTTGGTTGGGATGCCGCCGACCATGGCGCTCACAGCGATGAGGATCGCCGACAACACCACTTGCGCCGCGCCTAGACCGAAAACGAGGCGGCGCATGGTCATCAGACGCTCGAACGACAGTTCGAGCCCGATGAGGAACAACAGGAAGACAACCCCCATCTCGGCAAATTTCGCCACCTGCTGGGGGCTGGAGATGGCGAGCGCGCCGATCGCGGGTAATTTATAGGCGAGAAGCCCAAGCCCTTTGGGCGACAAAACTGCGCCGGCAATGAGATAGGCGAGGACGGGACTGACCTTGTAACGGCTGAGAACGGGCACAACGACGCCCGCCGTGCCCAGGATCATCAATGCATCCTTGTAGCTCGTTAAGTCGGCAGTGCCGGCCATCAAACCCCCTTTGTTGGAGTGGGTGATTATTAACCTGCGTAGTTCGGTGAGCTATTGGTAAATTTCGCCACAATCAACAATCTTGATTTCAGTACATACACGCATGCTGCGCTGCGGATGCAACTTTAAGAGTGTGCCAGAAAACCTGCTGCTGTGGTTAACCGGAGCTTAGCCGCCCGTAGCTAAGGTGTAACCGGTGTGATGGCCCCGCCTTTGGATGGGCGAGAGGGTCACTTCCTAAAAGGCGCGGCCAGTTGCGAAAATGCGGGTCTTGAAAGCGATATCGGCGTTGAGGCGAAGCCGTGCCGGCGGCGGCACGTCTGCGCCTGTTTCTCTCCCCCATCCCTTCGACACACTTGCCATCGACGCTCAGCCTGCAGCATCGGCTCATCAGGTGTCACAATCTCCTGACCGCGCACGCTCCCGGCTGGTTCGTTTGCTGAAGCGGCTATCCTGGAAGTGGCGGGCCATTATTGCGGTTCCGCTGGCGGGTTTGGCGGCGGGCGTGCCGCTGTTCGCCTTCCTGATGATCTATTACACCGTTTCGTTTCCCCATCCGTTGGCCATGCGCACCAAGGAGCGCGCACCCGTCATCCGCATTCTGGCACGCGATGGGTCGGTTTTGGCCGAGCGGGGTGCGGCGCACGATTATATGCCGCTCGATCTCTTGCCTGCTCATGTTGTCGGCGCTGTCGTCGCGATCGAGGATCGCCGGTTCTTTGACCACAACGGCGTGGATCCCTGGGGCTTTGCACGCGCTGTGATGGCCAACCTGCGCGCAGGACGGATGGCGCAGGGCGGCTCGACCTTGACCCAGCAGCTCGCCAAGAACCTGTTCCTTTCGCCCGAGCGTACCTTCTCGCGCAAATTGGAGGAACTGGCGCTTGCGTTCTGGCTCGAGCTGCGCTTGTCGAAAACCGACATCCTCGAACTCTATCTCAACCGGGTTTATTTCGGCGCCGGCGCCTACGGCATAGAAGCTGCCAGCCAGCGCTATTTCGATAAGTCGGCACGCGCGCTCTCGATCGGAGAGGCGGCCTTGATCGCGGGATTGCTGAAGGCCCCGTCCAAGTATTCGCCCTTTGCCAGTCCCGAGCTGGCCTTGACGCGCGCGCGCGTCGTGATTTCGAAGATGGCGGAGACGGGTGTCATTACCCAGGCTCAGGCGCAAGGGGCCGTCAGCGAACGCATTGTTTTTGCCAAGCCGGAGTCGGACAGCGCACCCGACGGCCTGGAGTATGCGATCGACTTCGTGCTTGAGCGTCTACCGCCTCTCATCGGTGGGGGCCATGGCGAGGTGATCGTTGAAACGACGCTCGATGCGGATTTGCAGAAGCGTGCGGGCGAAGTCGTGGCCAATGCACTCGACAGGCAAGGCGGACGGCTCGGCGCGTCACAAGCGGCGGTCGTTCTGCTCGACAATGAAGGCGCGATTCGCGCCATGATCGGCGGCCGCAACTACGCCGATAGTCAATTCAATCGTGCCGTGAAGGCCCGCCGCCAGCCCGGTTCGGCGTTCAAGCCGTTCGTCTACCTCACTGCGCTGGAGCGCGGCATGCTGCCCGAAACGGTCACATATGATCTGCCCTTGAGCATCAACGGCTGGGCCCCGCGTAACGACAATGGCGGCTACGCCGGCAAGATCACTTTGCGTCAGGGTCTGGCGCAGTCCGTCAACACCGTAGCGGTGCGCCTCAATCTGGAAGTCGGCACGGCGCGTACCATTGCGGTTGCGCGCCGGCTGGGCATCACCTCCGATCTGCGCGACGATCCTTCGCTGGCTCTGGGAACCTCGGAAGTTTCGCTGCTGGAGCTTGCTGGCGCCTATGCGGTGTTGTCCAACGGCGGCGTCTTGGTCGAGCCTTATGCCATTCGCCGTGTCCGCTTGAGTTCCGGCCGCGTCGTGTTCGCGCGCGCCGGGGGCCGCACCGTGCAGGTGGCGGATTCCGTTCTCGTCGGTGAATTGAGCTCCATGCTCAACACGGCGATGATGAGCGGAACCGGACGCCGCGCCGTCATCCCATGGCATCCCGCGGGCGGGAAGACCGGCACCACTCAGGATTTCCGTGATGCCTGGTTCGTCGGTTATACAGCGCACCTCACGGCAGGTGTGTGGATAGGAAACGATAACGGTGCGCCCATGAAGCACGCCGTCGGCGGCGGACTGCCGGCCGAGATCTGGCATGAAATCATGTTGACGGCGCATGCCGGCAAAGCACCGTTGGCGCTGCCCGGTACCGCTCCGGCGGTGCCCACGGAACCTGGGCACCACGCACCGGTGCCCTCGGACAATTCTCCGGCGGTAGGGAACGCCGGACCTACGCCGCTTGGCGAGCAGGCTGAGGATGCGTCGCTCCGTGTGGCTGCGACTCCAGCCCGTAGGCCAAAACCGGACACGCAACGCGTTCAAGCCGTTGGCCGCTATCCCGAGGAGGCAATCGGTGAGGACTTCATTGCGCGGGCACTCGAGGCGCCAGAAAAGCCTTCAGGCGAGTCGATCGCCGATGCGGCTCAACCGCAGAACCTGCCGCGTGAGCGGCCCAAGGGCATGATGTCTCTCGGCGGTTGGTGGTAACGCAGCATGGCAGCTGCGGCTCAAGATGCCGTCTCGCCCGGCAAGTTCTTCAGAATTTGAATCAAGCTTCCTCGAACGCCGGGGCGCCATAGCGGTGCAGATCAAGCCCGTAGACCTGCAGCCAGCGCTTGGCGCCTTCGTAATCGGGCAGTGTCTTGCGCACCAGCGCCCAGAAGCGCGGGCCGTGGTTCATCTCAGCCAGATGTGCCACTTCGTGCGCCGCGACGTAGTCGAGAATGGCAGGCGGAGCGAGAAGCAACCGCCAGGAGAACGAAAGGACGCGTGTCGTCGAGCAGGATCCCCAGCGGCTGGCCTGATCGCGGATGGCGATGCGCTTGGGTTGCACGTTGAGCCGTTTGGCGTGATAGGCGACGCGGCCGTCGAGATCACGCTTGGCTTCATCAACCAGCCAGTTGCGCAACCGGGCGGGCGCGGCCTGCAGAGCTCCGGGAATGCGGATTTCCTTGCGCTCGTTTCGGCCCGGCTGGACGCTGACGAGCCGCGTGCGCGTTGCGCCCGTGAAAATGATGTCGTGTGGCTCTCCGCGCAAAGGCATGGCCATGCCGTGGGCGAACGGAACGGGGGCAGGCAGGCTGTCGAGGCGCTCTCTCACCCAATCCATGTGGCGCGATAGGAATGATCCCGCTTCGTCGAGATCGCACTGCAAAGGCAACGTGACGATCACCGCGCGGCGCGTGCGGCTTACGCGCAATGTCAGCCGGCGGGCGCCCGGATGGCGGCGAACTTCGACGTGCGCACCCATGTCCTCTATCCCGCAGGATCGCTTCCGCAGTGAAACCGATCCACTGGATTTCGCCATTTGCAGTGCCCCCAAGAGCCAAGAGAAGTAATTGAACCTCATGTGCCCGTTGATCATGGCGCATGCCGTGCCGCGTTGCGTTCGCGATCTGAATTTTGAGGCTCACGACTACATCGCATCAACTAGCAAGTTTGCGCGTGCGTCTCCAAGCAGGGAATGTAGCGTGACGTTCGCGTCTGGTGCAACTGTGGCGTTGTGGACGCAGCGAATCTATCCTCGGTGCATAATGTGCGGAGGCTTCTTCAAAGCGCTTTGTCCAGCGCCGCGACGACTTGATCCACATTCGTCGTGTGCGGCACGTGCGTGATGAATTGTCCGTCCTTGCCCATGAGATAAATGATCGCCGCATGATCGACAGTGTATTCGCCCGGCGTCTTGTCGTCAGGGACGATCTGATAATAAACCCGGTAAGCCTTGGCAGCGCTTTCCACTTCCTGCTTGCTTCCCGACAGTCCGACGAATCTCGCGTCGAAGCTGCGGAGATAATCGGCAAGTTTCTCGGGCGTGTCTCGTTCCGGGTCGAGTGTAATGAAAACCGGCACCACGTCTTTGGCCTTGTCGCCGAGCTTTGCCAGCGCGGCCGACATGACCTGCAGACCTGCGGGGCAGATGTCAGGACAATGTGTAAAACCAAAAAAGACCAACATGTATTTGCCGTGGAAATCCTTGTCGGTCACCCGTTTTCCGGTCTGGTCGATCAACGTGAATGGGCCCCCCACCAGCGCTTTGCCGGTTTCAACGGAGGCTTGGTATGGCGTTTTTCCCAAGGGCGGTCCGAAGAAAAGAAAGGCGGCGGCAAGACCACCTAGGATCAATCCTGTAACAGCCAGCAACGGACCGCGTTTGGTCATGGTGGAGATACCCCTGATTGATAATTTGACCCGCTCTCAAATCCGGGTCTCGGCTTATGGCGGCGTGATAGCCGTTCCCCCGCAAGAGCACCTTGACGGTGAAGTCTGGCGATGAGCGATTTCTGTGAACCCCTCTCCGCCGCGCTTGGGCGACGCTGCGGTCTAGTCCTCTTGGTTTCCTTGCCGCAGCGGCCCAAATGTGAGGCAATGGCAGCGCCAGCGCAAGCTGTGCTAGTGTCCCAGCCTGACGGCCTTGGCTGGTGGCTTGCAGCAAAGCTATGTCGCGCGCGGATTGAAAATAGAGAAACAGAACGGTGACAGTGCGGCAGGAAGAGCTGAGAATAAAGGACATCGTCGGCGAGCGCGAGAGTCGTCTCAGGCTGCAAACAAGCGTCCGGCTTCGCTGGGTCGCCATTCTGGGGCAGCTTGCCGCGGTGGCGGTCGTCACGGGCTATTATGGCTTCGCCATGCCCGTCGGCATCTGCCTCGTGTTGATCGCGCTATCGGCTTGGCTGAACGTGTATCTCTCGATCCGGTTTCCTGCACGCTATCAGATCAATACTCGATTTGCCACGGCGCTGCTTGCCTACGACACGATTCAACTGGGAGCGCTTCTCTATCTGACCGGCGGCATTCAAAATCCATTCGCGCTTCTGATCGTCGCGCCCGTGACTGTTTCCGCCGCGACCCAGCCACTGCGATCGACCATAATCCTGGGTGCGATCACGGTGGCGACGGCGATCTTTCTCGTCACGCAATACTATCCGCTGCCTTGGATCGGCGGGTTTCGCTTCGAGTTGCCGCGCGATTATAAGCTCGGCGTTCTCGCGGCAATCCTATCGACGATGGCCTTCATTGCCATCTATGTATGGCGTATCAGCAAGGAGGCGCGGCTCATGTCGGCGGCTCTGGCGGCGACCGACATGGTGCTGGCCAGCGAGCAACGCTTGCACGCGCTGGACGGTCTCGCCGCGGCCGCCGCACACGAACTGGGCACGCCGCTGTCGACGATTGTGCTGGTGTCCAAGGAACTGGAGCGCGAACTTGGACCCGACAACCGCTATCGCGAAGATCTGACGCTGCTGCGCTCGCAAGCGCAGCGATGCCGCGAGATCCTCCAGAAGCTGACGAAGAAGCCTGACGAACAGGATCCGATGCACGCCACCGTCACGATTGGCGAGATCATCGATGAAAGCGTAGAGCCCCACAAGATCTCTGCCAAGCGAATCACTGTCAGTTCCCACCCGATCCTGGGTGCGGAGGGAGACGGCCGGTTGGAGCCTGTCGGTGAACGCAAGCCGGGTGTCATCTACGGACTTGGCAACATCATCGAGAACGCAATCGACTTCGCCTCATCGGAGGTCGAGGTTGCCGCCCGTTGGAGTGCGGACGACGTCACCGTGACCGTTGCCGACGACGGGCCCGGCTTCCCGCCTGACTTGATGGACAGCATCGGTGAGCCCTATGTCTCCACGCGGCGTCTCAGTGACAAGCGCGAGAAGGAACATTCAGGCCTTGGGCTTGGCTTTTTCATTGCCCGAACTCTGCTGGAACGTTCCGGCGCCAGCGTTAACTTTTCCAACCGGCCCGCGCCCCAGCACGGCGCGGTCATCCGGGTAACCTGGCCACGCAAGACCTTCGAACGGCGCAATATTTTTCTAAGAACCATGCCGTGACGCTTGGTGGGATCCGCCTGGGCAACTTTCGGCGCCCAACAGTCTAACGCTCCTTAACGAATTTCCCCGTTTCCCCCTATTGCGCTGGGGGTGTTGTCGTAGGAAAAAGGCGCTGTACTCGGCCAAAGAAAGAAAAACCGGCCCCGGAGGCTTACAGTGACCACTGAAGATCTCTCTTTCCGCCAGGATGAGCTGCCAGAAGACCGATCATTGCTGATCGTCGATGATGACCGTGCGTTTCTCCAGCGGCTTGCCCGTGCCATGGAAACGCGTGGCTTCGAGGTTCGGAGCGGCTTTTCGGTCGCTGAAGGCATTGACCTTATCCGGCAGAAGGCGCCCGCGTTTGCGGTCGTGGATATGCGATTGGAGGACGGGAACGGTCTCGATGTTCTCGCGGAGCTCTCGCGGGCGCGGCCCGATGCCCGCGCCATCGTGCTGACGGGCTACGGCAATATCGCCACCGCTGTGAGCGCGGTGAAGCTTGGCGCGGTCGATTATCTCGCCAAGCCGGCGGATGCCGACGACGTAACGGATGCGTTGCTCGCGCCCTCCGACTCCAAGGCCCCGCCGCCTGAAAATCCCATGTCGGCCGATCGCGTGCGCTGGGAACATATCCAGCGCGTTTACGAGTTGTGCAATCGGAACGTTTCGGAGACGGCACGCCGTCTCAATATGCACCGGCGTACGCTGCAGCGTATCCTGGCCAAGCGCGCGCCGAAGTAGTTCAGGCGCGTCCTCCGGCGGCTATGGACTGGGCGCCTGCTGTTTCACGTGGAGAGCGTTCCGGCGGGAATCGGCGGCTCGGTGGCATGCATCAGCCGCGCTGCGGCCACACGCGCAAATGCGAGGATGATTGCCTTGCGGCGCGCGGCCGGCATGCGCAACTCCGGGGCATCACGCACGATCTCCCCATCGTAGCGGTCGGCCAGGATCAGGCCAGTGTCCGCAGGAAGGATCTCGTTTGGAAATTCGGGCGCTACAGCGAAAAACAGCCGGTCGCAGTAATCTCGGTACTCCGGCCACTTGGCATCGGAGCGGAAGTCGGCAATGCTCGACTTGATTTCAACAATCCAGCAGTCTCCGGACGGGCCGAGAGCCATGACATCGGCTCGCCTGCCGTTTGCCAGCACCACCTCGGCCAGGCTCTCAAAGCCATGTGTCTTGAGGAGCCTTTGGACGCCGCGCAGGATCTGCCGGGCGGCTGGCGTGAGCTTGGGCTCGATCTCGATTTCTGTTCGTGATGGCGCGTGTCGCGGGGGCTTCGTCATGGTGCCGCCATTATGGCCGTGAGATGTTTCGGCTCAAGCTGGATTTGGGCCACCTGCGGGGGCGGCCCGTCGGATGAAGCTCAGCAATAAGCTGCAGATGACGGGGCAGGACACGTGAAATTTTTCTGGCGCGCCAAGACGGACGACGCGCAAGGCGCGGCGTTGAAGCGGCAAGATGACAGCGCCGGGAGTGGCGCGGTAACCCCGGGCGACACACGCCAAGCCGAGGTTTCATCGTCCGCAGCCAATGAAAAGAATGCCGGCAAGGACGGCGAGACGGCGACAGCGGCCAACGAGAACACGGATGTGAGCGCCACGAGTACGCCAGCCCGGGCTGAAAGCCATGACGGTGATGGCACTGTGGCTGCCAGTGTACAAGGGCAAGCGGTTGGCGCGGAAAGCAACGTGGTTGCGCTTCAACCCGCCCGGCTCAGCGAGCGCATAGCGGCGGCAGCGGTCAAGACCGTTGCGACGCTCACGGCGAGCGAGCCATCTGCCGCGCCTCCTGCCTTGGCCTCCCAGGCCGACACGCTGACGCCGCGCGCCGCCGGTCCGCTGCCTGGCCAGGAGGCGGCCTACGATCACCTTGGCCGGCTTTTGGGCAATCCCCACGTTTCCGGCAACATCCTTGTGCTTGGACCGGCGGGTTCCGGCCGCCGCACGGCGGTGAAGACTCAATTGGAAAGGCACTGCGGGGCGCTGCCGCGGCCTCATGACTGGCTGTACATCGTTTCGGCGGCCGACGGCCGGCGTCTCCGCTCGTTTGCCATGCCCCATGGGCAAGGTGCGATGCTTGCCCGCGAAGCCAAAGCGGCCATCTCGAAAGCCAAGGCAAATCACGAGCGTCTCGTCGCCAGCGACGAATTCCGACTCGGTCTTGAGATCATCGACGAGGAGTTCCGTCACAAGACGGGCAAGACCCTCGATTCCCTCAAACGCCGGGCGGAAGAGCAAAACATCGCACTTGTGAAAACGCCCGACGGTTTCGTGCTCGCGCCCATGCACGAGGGAAAGGTGGTTCGCAACGATGTGTTCCGCGCGCTGCCCGAACAACTGCAGCGCGACGTAGAAGCCAAGATTGCCGGCCTCGAGGGCGAGCTGAAAGCGTTTATCGATGCGCTGCCCGGCGACGACACGCAGCAGGCCGAGCGCATCGCCTCCTTCAACCGGGATGCGGCGGTGCGCGCGGTGAAGCCACAACTCGAGCCGGTGCGCCTCGCATTCAACGAGTGCGGCGACTTCATCGATGAGCTTCAAGCCTCGCTCATCGCGGTCACGGCCGCATCCTCGCGGCTGCCTGCTGGCGAAGGTACGCGCATCGCTGCGGCAAGCGCTCCACAGGTTCAGGTTCTCGCGGTTCAAACCGCGATGGACTTCTCGCAGCCCGCGCCCGTGGTCATGGCCCACGATGTAACGCCGGCAGGCCTCCTGGGAGAGCTTGGCATCGATGCAGCCGGCCAGCTTGCGCTGTCACCGGGTGCCATGGCGCAGGCCAACGGCGGCTATCTCATTGTCGAGGCTTGGCGGCTGGCGGCCAACCCCTCGGCCTGGTGCGCGCTGAGTGCCGGGCTTGCGACCGGAGAGCTGCGCCCCCTCGCGCGCGGTGGTCTCCTCGCCGACATTGACCCGCTGCCATTTTCCGGCAGGCTCATCGTCATTGCCGATGAACTTTCCTTTGACAAACTGCTGGCGATCGATCCTGGCGCACGGCGGCATTTTCCTCATGTCGTGCGCTTCCGCGCCAGCATGCCTCGCTCGGCGTTCGATGTGGCTAGCTATGCGTCGTTTGCCGCACGCATAGCCGCCCAAGCGGGTTTGCGGCCGATCGCGGCCAATGCCGCGGACGCGCTCTATCGCGCTGCGATTTCCGGGGAGGGCGCAGGTGAGCGGCTGACGCTCGATACCCACGCTCTGGCAAATCTGCTTATGGAAGCTGATTTCGAAGCCGCTGCATCGCAGAGCCCGCACATCAGCGCTCAGGATGTGGAGGCTGCCGCAAAGAGGGCGGCGGAGGCGCGTCTGCCATGATGGCGCATGTCGCGGAGGCCTCCGAGGCGAGCGGCCGCGTGCTGTACGTGGTCGAGCCGGGCAGCGGCGATGTTGCCACGTCCGCGCAGGTCGCGAGCCAATTCGCGGCCGCTTTCAACGCCGAAATCGAGACGGTCATCGTCAACACGGACGCGTTGGAGCGGGCGAAGGCTCTCCCCGTGAGCGCCTGGTGCCCGCTGCGTGAAGGCGCTGGCGAGGAGATCGGGGATCCCGGCGTCGTCAATTCCCTGCTCCATATGCACCAGCTTCGTACCATCGAACGGGCCGCGCGCCGCCAGAGTGTGCCGGTGTACCACACGGCGGTCGCAGGTGAGCTCATCGATCAGCTCGATGGTCTTTGCCTCAGCCGCGGTCCGTGGAATGTGGTGGTTCTGTCGCGTGCCGTGCACGAAGCGTCTGGCCACGCGGCGAGTGCGATCTTTGCCAATGTGAGCGGGGCGACGGGGATCGTCGTCGCGCCGATGCGCGTGGCCTACGAGGCAGGTCCTATCGGCATTGTCGTCGAGGATGCCGAACGGCTTCCCGCAATGCTGCGGGCGGCCAGCCGTCTCAAGGGGCTGTGCGGGCGCGTGCACGTCCTTGTGGCCGCTGACCGGCGCAAGGAGATGGAGGAGTTGGAAGCGCACGTGCGGCTCGTCACGGCCAATCATCGGGGTCTCGTCGTGGAACCGGCCTCGCCTGTGCTTGGCGTCGCAGGCGCATTGGATGAAGCGTTGCGCGCCTTGAAGACGAGTTTCATCGTTGCGCGGCTTGGCGGCACGCTGCTGCCCACACCGCGGGCGTTGGCGCGAACCGTTTCGATCGCGCAAGCACCCGTCCTGCTCGTGCGCTAATGTTAGAGTGGGCGCGCCTTAGGACTCGAAGAATTCAGGGCCAGCGCCGACGATCTTGGGGTCGATCTGCCCGACCGCTTTGGGATCCTTGCCTTCGTAGTCGATGGCCGACAACACCACGCGGATGGACTCGAGCCGCGCGCGCCGCTGATCGTTGGCGCGGATCACGGTCCAGGGCGCAATCGTGGTGTGCGTGAAGCGGAACATCTCGATTTGCGCCTTGGTGTACTCGTCGTATCGCGTGAGCGCCGCAAGATCGATTTCGGACAGCTTCCAGCGCTTCAAGGGGCTGTGGCGGCGCTCGTGGAAGCGCTTCAACTGCATCTCGCGCCCGATCGTGAGGAAGAACTTGAAAAACTTGATGCCGTCACGCACCAGCAAACCTTCGAACTCGGGGGCTTCCCGCAGGAAAATCGCGATCTGATCGGCATTGGCAAAGCCCATCACGCGCTCCACGCCTGCGCGGTTGTACCAGGAGCGGTCGAAGAGCACGATTTCACCGGCCGTCGGGAGCTGCGCGGCATAGCGCTGGAAGTAGAACTGGCCGTGTTCGGTTTCGGTCGGTTTGGCGAGCGCGACGGCGCGCGTGTTGCGCGGATTGAGGTGCTGGATGAAGGCGCCGATGCAGCTTCCCTTGCCCGCGCCGTCCCGCCCCTCGAACAGGATGAGAATGCGCCCCTTGGTCTTGAGGTTATGCGCTTGCAGCTTGACGAGTTCGATTTGCAGGCGTTCGAGTTCTTCTTCAAACGCTTCCTTCTTCATGCGCTTGTCATAAGGGTAACCGCCTGACGTCATGGTGGCGTCGTCGATGAGCTTGGGGATTTCTGCATTGTTGAGATCGAAGCCGCCTGCCAGCCCCGGATAGGGAACGATGGCGTTTGGCAGATCGCCGCCCAGGACAGCCACTGCACTACTGACGGCGGGCGTCCGATCCCGATCGTTGTCCTTTTCCTTGGACTTGCCGTTCTTGCCCATCGCTGTCTCCTCGCCTTGGGAACGAAAAAGGCTAGAGTGCTTCTGGAAAAGTGGAAACCGGTTTTCTGACAAGAAGCACGACAAAACAAAAGCCTAGAGCCGTTCCGCTATTCCATCAAAACCGGGAACGGCTCCAGCACGGGCGCGGCCCCGTCACGCCATTTCCTTCGCGTATATATTTCAATGCCTGCGAAATAAGAAAGCCGGCGGCCCCCCAGCCACCGGCTCTCTCCCCCGTCGGCAAGGCGCGCTCAGCGCACCCGGCCTCCCTCAAACTGTAGTTCAGGCGCTTTCCTTGGTTGGCACCTGGGCGGTGATGGGCAGCGGCGCTTCCACGTCGCCACGTTCGCGGCGCCGCGGCATGGCAGGCTGGAACGCGCGGCGGGCGTGGAATTCGCAATAGGGCAAGCCGGTGACCTTGGACTTGCCGCAGAAATGGAAGTCCGACATTTGCGGGTCGCCGATCGGCCAGCGGCAACTGCACTCGGTCAGCGTTTGAATGGTCTTGCGCTCGGCAATCGGAATGACCAGTTCCTCGACCACCGGCAACACAGGTTCGGCGTCGGCCGGGTAAAGGGCGCGGACGGCCGGATTACCCAACTGGGCAAAGCGTGGCTTCGTGGCGGCGCGCTTGGCGTTTGCCATGCGCGAACGCGGTCTTACTGTCTTCATGCGCGATGTCGTGGCGCGGCCCGAAAGACCCAGGCGATGGACCTTGCCGATCACCGCATTGCGGGTGACGGAACCCAGCCGTCCGGCAATCTGACTGGCGCTCAAACCTTCGCCCCAGAGCTTTTTCAACAGCTCCACGCGTTCATCGGTCCATGACATGTTCTTGTTCGCTCCTTATCGAGCCGCGTGTGCGGAAAACACCCCCCGGTGCCCGCTTGATCAGCCGCGAACGAACCCTTGATGCGCATGAAATCGCGCGGTCGAGGGAACGGACCCGGGCCGTGGTGTGAGACGCAAAAACTCGATGGAGACGCAGCTACAACATGCCTTGATGTACGCTGGCAGCCTGACAAGGCTGCCGGGGCATGGTGGACCAACCTGATACGCGCCGAAGTGAACGGCGGGGAGCCGCCACATCTCGTGGTCCAACGAGAGGAACTTACAACATCCAGAATTCCGCCTACAAGCCGAGCGTTGCGATTGAAGGGGGCATTGACATCCGCCAGTTGCTGGCGTGCCACATGATCGATTCGTGGCGGCCCGAATCTTACGAGGCACCATGCGGACACGGTAAGTTTTCAACCGGGAAACCGCCGGGGCGTTGAAGCTTCCCTTGCAATGAGGCCTGCGAGCCGATCTCGCGCATTTCATTGACACGAGCCCGCCGCTTGCGTATCAAAATGCCGCAAGGGCCGCCAGGATTGGCGGCCTTTTGATTTTTGAGCAGGTGGGAAAACGAACTCCAATGTCTGGGTCCGAAGCGGCGCGCCGGAGCGCAGCTACCGTCTCCAAGGATGGCCGGCCTGAGAACGCCGTGATGGGCACCTACGCCCGTCAGGATCTGGTCTTCGTGCGTGGCGAGGGCTCGTGGCTCTATACCGACGCGGGTGAGCGCTACCTGGATTTCGGCTCTGGAGTCGCCGTGAACGCTTTGGGTCACGCTCATCCCCGCCTCGTGGCCGCGCTAACCGCTCAAGCGGCCAAGCTGTGGCACACCTCGAACCTTTATCGCATCGAAGGGCAGGAAGCGCTGGCTGACCGCCTGACGCGCCTGACGTTTGCCGAGCGGGTCTTCTTCTGCAATTCGGGCGCGGAGGCCTGCGAGGGCGCGATCAAGGTCGCGCGGCGCTATCAATATGTATCCGGACGGCCTGAATGCTGGCGCATCATCACGTTTCAAGGTGCCTTTCACGGCCGTACGCTGACGACGCTGGCGGCTGGCGGCAACGAAAAGTACCTGGAAGGTTTCGGCCACAAGGCCGACGGCTTCGATCAGGTGCCGTTTTGCGATCTGGACGCCGTGCAAGCGGCCATCGGCCCCGAAACGGCCGCCATCATGATCGAGCCCATCCAGGGTGAAGGTGGCGTGCGCTCGGCCTCCGAACAGAACCTCAAGGCGCTACGGGAGCTTTGCGACACGCACGGGCTCCTCCTTGTCCTTGACGAGGTTCAAACCGGCGTTGGCCGCACGGGCAAGTTGTTCGCGCACGAGTGGGCCGGCATTGCGCCCGACGTGATGGCGATCGCCAAAGGTCTTGGCGGCGGCTTCCCGGTTGGCGCGGTGTTGGCGACGGCCGAAGCGGCCCAGGGCATGACCCCCGGTACCCATGGCTCGACCTTTGGCGGCAATCCGCTGGCGATGGCGGTGGCGGGGACCGTTCTCGAGATCGTCTCGGAGCCCGGGTTCCTCGATGAGGTGCAGGGTACGGCCTTGCGGCTCAAGCAGAAGCTTGCGGGGCTCCGCGATCAATTTCCTGCGCTGATCGAAGGGGAGCGCGGCACGGGATTGTTGACCGGACTGAAGCTCAATGCCAGCGTGACGCCCGCGCAGGTCGTCAAGGCCGCGAGTGCGGAACATCTCCTCTTGGTCGGTGCGGGCGATAACACAGTGCGTATCCTGCCACCCCTCAACGTCACCCATGAAGATTTATCTGAAGGCGTGGAGCGCCTGGCGCGCGCCTTCAGCCGCATTCAAGACCACCCAAGCTCCTAAATGTCGGAAACGTCCGCAAAACGGGCGCAAAAAAACCATGGCCGCTCAAAAAAGCCCACGTCATTTCCTCGATATTTCCGCGCTCGACAGCAAGACGCTGCGCCGCATTCTGGATGCCGCGCATGCCATGAAGAAGGCCGGCAAGCGTGTGCCTGCGGCCCTCCGCCCGAAGGGCGTCGAGAACCTCGTCCTCGTGATGATCTTCGAGAAGCCCTCCACCCGCACGCGCGTGTCGTTCGACATCGCCATGCGCCAGCTTGGCGGCGGCGCGCTTTCGCTCAACCATACCGATCTTCAGCTGGGACGCGGCGAAAGCGTCGCGGATACCGCGCGCGTACTCTCCCGGTATGCAGACGGCATCATGATCCGCGCAAATTCTCACGAGACCCTGCTGGAGCTTGCCCGTCACGCGACCATTCCCGTCGTCAACGGTCTCACCGACAAGAGCCATCCCTGTCAGGTCATGGCCGACGTCATGACGTTCGAAGAGCATCTGGGCGCCATCAAGGGACGCACCGTGGCCTGGATCGGCGATGGCAACAACGTCGCCGTATCGTGGATGCATGCCGCAGCCCGGTTCGGGTTCTCGCTACGTCTGGCCTGTCCCGATCAGCTCAGGCCGGAGGATGATGCCCTCGAGTGGGTCAAAGCGCAGAAGGCCGATGTCAGCCTCTCCAACGACCCGGAGAAAGCCGTGAAGGGTGCCGACTGCGTGGTCACCGATACCTGGGTGTCGATGGGCCAGTCTGACGCCGCCAAACGCAAGAAGATGCTCGCGCCGTTTGGTGTGGATGCCAGGCTCATGGGCAAGGCGGCCAAGGGCGCGATCTTCATGCATTGCCTTCCCGCCTATCGCGGGCTGGAGGTCAGCGAAGATGTGTTGGAGGGCCCCCAGTCGGTCGTCTGGGATGAGGCAGAAAACCGCCTGCATGCGCAGAAGGCTATCCTTGCCTGGTGTCTCGGCGCGTAGGGGTGCTGTTAAAAAACACGACAAAGCCAAGACATGTGCAGGCTTGGTGGATCGCAGCCGGGGCCGCACTCCAACTCAGGACGCGCGCCGGTCAATTATTGCGTCCCAGCACGTCCGGGTTTCTCGTTGCGGTGGGATCAGCCGTTTCCTTGGGCTTGCCCGAAACATCGTATTCGGTCTTGGAGCGCGCACCCGCGACCTGATCACCGGATAGAACGCACGTGTTGGATGGATCGAGCAGTGTGAAGGCCGGATTGGGCCTGTCGATGAATTCGGCGCGTGAGACTTTGCCATCGCCGTTCGTGTCGAAGTATCTCAGATCGGCGGTCGCAAACATGCGATCGACAGCAACGATGCTGGCCCACTCGGTTGAATCCACGTCGCCGTCGCCGTTGGCGTCCGCGCCATTGAAAAGCTCGGCGGTGTAGGCCTTCCACTCGTCGCACGTCACCTGATTGTCGCGATTGCGATCCCAGCTTCCGGCAGCCATCAGGAACACACGGTCGGTTTCGGAAATCGCTTTACTCGAACTGAACGGATTGATCGACCCGACGGTCGGCAGGCTGGCGCCTGAGCACGCAGCCACGGCCAGCGGCAGCACGAGCGCGGCGCCGGTCATGAGGATTCGTTTGTTGAGCAAAGCCATGAGTGCAATTTCCCTGCCGGCCAGCGTGGCCGCATGAGTCTTAAACCAGACGCGTTCGTCTAGCCCGAAATTGCCGCCGGGTCGTGGCAGCCGGTAAAGCGAGTTGGGGAGATTGTAATCGGACGCAACTGTGTCGCAAAGGTGTCACAGGCTGGCGAGGGCTTGCCGGAGGCGCCGCTTTGCCGGCCCAATGGCCTGGATCAGCGTTCGGCCCAGTCGGCAAGGCGCACCATGAAGCCCATGCACTTGTCGATCTCGCTTTCCAAGATCCATTCATCCGCCGTGTGGGCCTGCGCAATGTCGCCCGGCCCGCACACGATCGAGGCGGATCCTCCATCCTGAAACAACCCGGCTTCGGTGGCGTAGGAAACGGCATGCGTCGTGTTCTGCCCGGTGAGCTGGAGCGCTAACGAGGTTGCTTCGGAACCTTCCTGTGCGGCATACGGCGGAACGGTGTTTGCGCGCGTGATAGTGATGCCTGCTTCCGGCGCAGCGCGCCTCATCTCGGGGATGCATTGGGTCTCTGCAAACGTCCGCACGCGCCGCTCGATGCCGTCGACATCGACGCCGGCCAGCGCGCGCACTTCGAAGCCGAAGCGGCAGTAGACCGGAATGATGTTGTTGGCCGTGCCGCCTTCCAGCTTGGTGACCTGAAGCGTGGCGTAGGGCGGATCGAAGCGCTCATTCCGCGAGGTGATCTTGAGCTCGGCCTCCATACGTTCGATCTCTGAGATCAGACGGGCGGCATAGGTAATGGCATTGACGCCCAGATGTGCCATGCTGGAATGGGCCGCCCGGCCCGACACCTCGACCTGCCAGCGCACGGGGCCCTTGTGGGCATCGACGACCTGCATGCTGGTTGGCTCGCCGACAATGACCAGACGCGGCTTTTGGAGCGTTTTGCCGAACTCGGCGATCATGGGGCGCACGCCAAGGCAACCGACTTCCTCGTCATAGGAGAACGCAAGGTGGATCGGGACCTTCAATTTGCGCGCCTTGAAGTCGGGTACGGAGGCGAGCATGCAGGCGAGATAGCCCTTCATATCGCATGCGCCACGCCCATAGATCTTGCCGTTCTCCTGGCGCAGCGTGAAGGGATCGCTGCTCCAGGCCTGGCCATCGACGGGCACTACGTCGGTATGTCCCGATAACGCGACGCCTGCGGTGTGCTCGGGTCCGATGGTGGCGTAAAGGCACGCCTTTTCCCCGCTCTCATCGACGACCCGATGGCTGCGAACGCCATGCTGAAGCAGGTAGTCCTCGATAAAGGCGATGATCGCGAGGTTGCTCTTGTGGCTTGTCGTGTCGAAGGCAACGAGGCGGGTGAGCAACTCGATTGCAGTGTAGTCTGGTCCCGCCATCAGGCCTCTTTTTTCAGTTTGCTTGGCAGCCAAGGGCTGTCGCGGTTGCGCGGTCAGTTCATACTGCGCCGGGTGTAGGGACTGTCGAGCGAGAAAGCGGGAATCGCAACATCAAAAAGTCGCCCCTCTTCGTCCTCCATCTGGTAGCTGCCGACCATGATGCCCTGCGGCGTCTTGAGCGGGCATCCCGATGTGTAGGAGAACGTGCCGCCCGGCGGGATGACGGGAGTCTGGCCCACGACGCCGGGACCGCGCACCTCCTCGGTGCGTCCCCAGCCGTCCGTGATGCGCCACGCGCGCGTCTTGAGCTGGACCGTCTCTTTGCTGTCGTTGGAGATTTCCACCTCATACGACCACACGAAATGCCCTTCATCGGGCGAGGACTGTTCTTCCATGTATTGCGGCTCGACGCGAATGCGAATGCCGCGTGTTATGGCCTGGTACATGTGGTCGCCCGCATTATTGGTCTTGGCAGCCGCTGCCTTGGATCTGCGTCGTGACAATTCTAGGTTCGCTTCCAAAGAGGTTCAAGATTGGCCGGAGACGGCCGCAATGGCGTTGGTAAGATCCTCGGCAAGGTCCTCGTAGGATTCCAAGCCTACCGAAAGGCGGATCATGCCGTCCGTGATACCCAATTGCGCCCGCGCTTCGGGGCCGATCCGCTGGTGCGTCGTCGTTGCGGGATGGGTCACAAGGCTTTTGGTATCGCCCAGATTGTTGGAAATGCAGATGAGGCGCAGCGCGTTGAGGCAGCGGAAGGCCCCCGCCTTGCCCCCCTCGACCTCGAAGGTGACCATCTGTCCGCCGCCCGGCATCTGCCTTGCCGCGAGCGCCGCCTGGGGATGATCGGCCCGGCCGGGATAAAGCACCTGCGTGACGCCCTTCAATTGCGCGAGAAGCTCGGCGAGCCGAGCTGCCGTCTCACACTGCGCCTTTACGCGGATCGGCAATGTCTCCAATCCCTTCAGCATGACCCAGGCATTGAACGGGCTCAGGGAGGGCCCCGTCTGGCGCACCCAGTCCTGCAGGTACTTGATCACGAAGTCGTCGCTGGCCAGAACCGCGCCGCCAAGACATCGGCCCTGGCCGTCAATGTGCTTGGTCGTCGAATAGACGACGATATCGGCGCCCAGCTTCAGTGGACGCTGGAGCATGGGTGTTGCGAACACGTTGTCCACCACCGTGAGGATGTCGTGTTTCTTGCCCAACGCGCACACTGCTTCGATGTCCACCAGCTCAAGCGTTGGGTTCGATGGGGTTTCGAAGAAGAACATGCGGGTATTGGGCTTTACCGCCGCCTCCCAGGCGTCAAGATCGCGGCCGTCGATGAGGGTGCATTCGATGCCGAAGCGCGGGCACAGCGTCTCGACGATGTAGCGGCACGAACCGAACAGAGCGCGGCCCGACACGATGTGATCGCCCGTCTTCAGATACGAGAGGATGGCTGCTGTCACCGCCGCCATGCCGGTCGCGGTTGCACGGCAGGCTTCGGCGCCTTCGAAAATGCGCAAGCGCTCTTCGAACATGGAGACGGTGGGGTTGCTGAAGCGTGAATACTGAAAGCCGGGGTCTTCGTTCTTGAAGCGCGCCTCGGCCTGTTCGGCGCTGCGGTAGATATACCCCTGCGTGAGAAACATCGCTTCCGACGTCTCGCCCCACTGCGAGCGCAAAATTCCAGCATGGATCAGCTCTGTTTCAGGCTGCCAGAGGGGCTTGCTGTCTGAAGCGTTTGCCATCGGCGCGGAGCGTCCTTGAGCGCAATAAAAATCCCGGTCTTCCAAGCTACCCCGGCCGATAGGACCGGGCGCGGGAAACCGGGCGCGCACGGCCTCTTTAGCGAGTTGTTTAACGTGGCTGCAAGCCGGCCGGCCAAAGGACCACGTAGATTAGTCGCTGGGCTTACCGGTCCGTTTCGCCTGCGTCAAGACCGCTCCCCACCGGGTGCGGGCCTGTTTCAAACTCTTGGCGTTGCCGCCAGCATCGGCTAGAGCGGGATTTCATGTCTCCAGTTGCCTTGCCCCGATTGGCAGGGAGGGGCACGGACAAAGGCAGGCTTGACGTGAAACCGAGCGGTAAAAAGCAGATCTCAAAAGGAACCGATGGCGTGAAGACCGCCGCGGGTTGGGGCATCCTGCCGAGCCAGGCGATCCGCGGCCTGATCGAGTCGGGCGCCTTGAAGCTGGCCGAGCCCCTGCTCGACAATCAGCTTCAGCCCGCCAGCATCGATTTACGCCTGGGCCATGTCGCCTATCGCGTGCGCGCCTCTTTCCTGCCGGGCCCCGGCACGACGGTGCAGTCCAAGCTCGATCACCTGCAGCTTCACACCATCTCGTTGAGCCAGGGTGCGGTGTTGGAGACGGGCTGCGTCTATATCGTACCGTTGCTGGAGAGCCTCGCGCTGCCCTCCGAGGTGGCCGCGGCCGCCAATCCAAAAAGCTCCACTGGCCGCCTTGACGTCTTCACGCGCGTCATCGCCGACGGCGTCGGCGCGTTCGACCAGGTGCCTGCGGGGTATCACGGTCCGCTCTACGCGGAGATCTGTCCGCAAACCTTTCCGATCGTGGTGCGCAAGGGCTCGCGACTTTCGCAGATCCGTTTCCGAGTCGGGCCGGCAGGCGATACGGATGAACAGCTGATCGCGCTGCATGCGCGCGAGAAGCTGGTGTTTACCGATGACGGTGGCGGCGTTGCCGACATCGCAGGCGGCATAGCGCTTTCGGTCGATCTCAAAGGCGACAAGGACGGGCTGGTAGGATTTCGCGCGCGCCGGCATACGGGTGTCGTCGATGTCGACAAGCCGGGAAGCTGCCCCGTCGCCGACTACTGGGATCCGATCTATGTGTCGAACGGGCGCCAGCAACTCATTCTGGATCCGGACCAGTTTTACATTCTCGCCTCCAAGGAGGCGGTCCACGTTCCGCCCACGCACGCCGCCGAGATGGTGCCGTTCAATCCGCTCGTCGGCGAATTCCGCGTACACTATGCGGGATTCATGGACCCGGGCTTTGGCCATGCACCTGCGGGAGGGCACGGATCGCGCGTGGTCTTGGAAGTGCGCTCGCACAAGGTGCCGTTCATCCTCGAGCACGGGCAGATCATCGGCCGCCTCATCTACGAGCGGATGACCCAGGTGCCGGACATCATCTATGGCCGCGATCTCGGCTCCAACTATCAGGGCCAGGGCCTGAAGCTGTCGAAGCACTTCAAATAAGCCCTAAAAGCCGGGCTGCGTGCGGCCGTCTTGTGCGCCGCGCTACATTTCCAGCATGGTCTTGAAGCCGCCGTAGATCATGCGCTTGGTGTCGAAAGGCATGTTGTTCATATCCATCTTCAGCCTGGGGTCGGACATCACCTTCTTGTTTATGGCATCGCGCTGGGCGCGCGAGGGATACGTGATCCACGAAAAGACGACCGTCTCGTCGTCCTTGAGTTTTACCGCCCGTGTGAAGGATGTGAGCTTGCCCACAGGAACATCGTCGGCAACGCACTCGACATAAGAGAGCGCGCCATGCTCGCGCCAGATCTTGCCGGCCTTGCGCGCGAGCTTTTTGTACTCGGCAAGGTGGTCCTTGGGCACGGCGACAATGAAGCCATCGACGTAAGCCATACGCGCACTCCTTTTCTTGATCAGGACACTAAGTCAAAGGTGGGGGCATTGGGGCGGTCTGGCAATAGCATGCAGGGGACGTGGGTGGGGCGGTTGATGCTCATCAACGAGGAGATCGCGATCTGCCGATAGTCGAGATGTTACGCATGGTGTAAGCAGACACCGATGCCGTCGATTTTGGAACAACGTTGTGAAATCGCGATAGCGCGATCAGGGAGCCTACCGATGCACGTTCACGGAAAATCCAAGTATCTCGTCTCCCTTGCTTTTGCTCTTGCCTTGTCAGCTGCGGCGTTGCCCGCGCGCGCCGAATCCGGTGCGGCGGCCATCGAAGCGGGCGGGCGCACCTTCATGCGCTATTGCGCGCTGTGCCATGGCTTGGACGGTACCGGGTACGGGCCGCTCACGGAATCATTGCTGACCGCACCCCCGGATCTTACGACTCTCGCGGCGCGCAACGACGGCAACTTTCCTGAGGCCCGGGTCAAGGAGATCATTGAGAAGGGCGGTCCCAAGGGCCACGGCATGATGGCGATGCTGGCCTGGGGCAAGGTATTCAACGAGGAGGTGGGGAGCGATTCCCACAAGCTCATCGATGAACTCTCCGCCTACCTGGAAGGTCTCCAGAAGCGCTGAGGCCCTGGCCTCCCCATGCAAAAAGCGTGTTTTGCGGCCACAAAACGCGGCTTTTTGCCCAAGGGGTTCAAAAATGCCCCAGAAAACGCGAGTTTTCCGGCGCGATCTATGTATTCTCCGCTTCATTGAATGATTCGTACCTCAAGAGGGAATACCCACATGGCAAAGGCTCCTGCCGCACCGGCGAAAGTCGACACGATCACTCTCAAGCACATCGCGGCCACGCTTGCCGAGCAGTATGAAATGCCCAAGAAGCAGGCTGTTGCGATGCTCGAAGACATGGTCGCGCAGATTGCGAAAAGCTTGAAGAAGGGCGCTCGCATTCGGGTCGCTGGTCTCGGCGTTCTTCAGGTTCGCAAGCGCCCCGCACGCATGGGCCGCAATCCGGCGACGGGTGAAGCCATCAAGATCAAGGCGTCCAAGAAGATCGCCTTCCGCGCCGCCAAGGAACTCAAAGAGTCGATCTGATCCATCGCTCTTGCAGCAAAGAAAAGGCCGCTCGCTCGAGCGGCCTTTTCTTTTGGCGGTTTGTCTTTGCCGGGGAATGAATGCTGCTGGTCTTGCGTTACGCGCTGGCAAAGAAGTTCGAGATGAAGCGGTCATAGATCTCGGTGAGATCTTCCAGATCCTTGACGCTGGTCTGTTCGTCGACCTGATGGATCGTCGCGTTGACAAGACCGAACTCGACCACCGGACAATGGTCCTTGATGAAGCGCGCGTCAGACGTGCCGCCGCCCGTCGTAAGAGCGGGCGCCCGTCCCGTGACGGATTTGACCGCAGTCTTCAATGTCTCGACCAGGGTGCCAGGCTTGGTGAGAAAGACATCGCCCGTGCTCGCGAATGTGATGTCGAAGCGTGCGCCAACCTCGGCGGCGGCGGCAGTCGCTGTTTGCCGGATCCACGCCTCCATCTTCGGCCGTGTCCACGCGTCGTTGTAGCGAACGTTGAGCTTTGCGGTTGCGAACGCGGGGATGACATTGGTGGCGGTATTGGGAACGGAGATGACCGTCACCTGCAGGTTGGACGGCTCAAAATTCCCGGTTCCATCGTCCAGCTTGTGCGAGGCCAGCCGGTCGATCATGCGCGCGAGCTTCGGCACCGGATTGTCCGCAAGCTGCGGATAGGCGGCGTGGCCTTGCTTACCCTTGACGATGATCTCCGCGGTGAGCGAGCCGCGCCGGCCGATCTTGATTTCATCGCCGAGCGCCTTGGGATTGGAGGGCTCGCCGACCAGGCATGCGTCGATCGCCTCGTCGCGGTCCTTCAGCCAACTCAGGATCTTGGCCGTACCGTTGATGGAAGGGCCCTCCTCGTCGCTCGTTATGAGGAATGAGAGCGAGCCGCGCGGCAACGATCCTCCATGACGGTGCAGATAGCGCATTGCGGCTGCCGCAAAGGCGGCGACGCAGCCCTTCATGTCGACCGCGCCGCGGCCATACAAAATGCCGTCGCGGATTTCTCCTGCAAACGGAGGCAGTGTCCAAGCGTTCTCGTCTCCGGCGGGCACGACGTCGGTATGTCCGGCGAAAGAAAGGTGGGGCCTGCCTTGGCCGAGGCGAGCGTAGAGATTGTCGACGTCCGGCGTGCCGGGCTCGGTGAACACGAGGCGATGGCACTGAAAGCCTGCAGGCTCGAGCACGTTCTGCATCAACGTGAGCGCACCGCCTTCCTGTGGCGTTACGCTTTCGCACCGGATGAGAGCTTGGGTGAATTGCACCGCGTCGGTTGGATCGAAGGTCATGCTGGGGCGCTCTCGGGCCGGGGGTGATGCGATTGTGCGTGAGGTGTCGGAATCGCGGCGGCGCTCACCTCCGACGGCAACGGAAAATCTCGGACTTCGCGCCCCTGAATGAGTGTAATTTTCTGCCAGATCTTGTTGGACAGGCTCGAGGTGATCTGGTCAATGTCGCTTACGGCATCCACAACGATTGAATCCTGCGTGCTCTGCGCGTAAAGCGCGGCCACCTTGCCGGTGATGGACAGCATCTCCGAACAGTAGTCGAGATAGCGGGCCAGTTCGAACGACGACATGACGCGTTGCTCGTGATTTGATCCGCCAGTGGCAACGGTAGCCGGACGATCGGAACTGGGATCCTTGGGCAACTGATGCATGTCGATGACGTGCACGATGGAGCGCAACTCGTGGAGGTTCTTCATTACTTTATGGCGCTTCCAGCGCGCTTCCAAAGAAGATAGATAGAGCATGCCGGCGCCCATCAGCAGCACGATATTGAAGGCAGAGTCGATGCCTTGCAGGATGCCGGACAGGTTCTCGCTTTCGCGCTTCAACTCGATGATGGTCCCGACCTTCGAGAGCATGAACAGGCCGAACGCGAGCACCGCCAGGATTGCGAAGCGCAACGCCAGGTTCGGCCGCACAGTGGCGCTGACGCGTTCTTCTGTTTCGCGCGCAACCTCAATGAGCTCGGCGCAGACGCGACTCAGTCCGGATTCTGGGAATCGCGCTTCAATACGCTCGCGCAAGATCACGAGTGTTTTGACGATCTGATTGGGATCTAGTCTGCGGTACATGCGCCATAAATGCGCTACCCCGCCGTCGTGGTCAATGCCATGCGCCGCTAGGCAATACCCGAGTCCCGCCGTCCGAAACCACCGTTCCTGGATGGGCGGGCAGCGCTTCTGCTCGTGCGGTCGATGACGCCGCTGGGAGGCGGCATATTGGCCAAAGCAATGCGTGCCGTAACGGGCTGAAGCTGGTTGATCTCCAGTTCAAGGCTGCGGGCGATGTCCCTGGACGCGGGAGCGGGTCCGAAGTCGTTATCGCCGGAAGCTCCCTGGAAAAACCACATCTGGATCACGATCCAAAGTCCCGCCAGCGATGTGACCATCGCGGAGAGGGACAAGGCAAGTGCAACCAACGGGCTGTTCCAGAACAACGCGAGATACGCGCCGATGATCAAAGGGATGCTGAGCAGCGAGATCAACTGCCACCAGCCCGACTTGCCCACATCGTGCAGCCGCTTGGCGTTGAGCATCGCCATGGCGAAGACAGCAACGCCTGCAGCAAACGCCAACACGGGAGGTGGAATGGGAAGATTTTCGTATCCAACCCAAACGATGGTTTGGATGGTACTGGGCACGAGGGACGCGAGCCAGAACGTCTTGCGTCCGATCCGGCCGTGGAACCCAAAATACAACTCAATGATGGACATGTCGCGAAGGCCCACTTTATCGCGTGTTCGCAACAAGGTGACATGCGCACGCTAACATTTTGTTGCGTGGACGGACGAAAAGCGAACTACATGCAATCGGACCCGGCAATCATCCGGCCATGCCGCGCCGGCCGAATCCGTGCGCCCGGCTCGGAGCGCGCCGGTCCAGGCCGCTGCGGCGTTCGGGTGAACCCGATGGCCGGGTATCGGGACCACCTCTGCGGCGGTCCTCCTGGGCGAGGCGCCGCTCGCATTGCTGCTGATGCTCGCGCGCTGCGCGATCAATCGCAGCTATGGCTGCGGCGAAGCTGTCGGATATGGAGTCCTCTCCATCCGTTTCAGCCTGGGTAGGAGCAGGGGATTCAAAAAATTTTTTGAAAAGCATCACGGTCGAATGTTCCGCTTGAGCTATTGAACGCCCAAAATGTTACTGAACGACCGTAAACGTAACTTTACCACGGCACTTTTTACTGCCTTTTGCCTAGTCTCTTAAAAGGTCGTTTATGGACGTCTTGCTGCGGGTCTTTTCATCCACGCGTTTGACGATGACGGCGCAATAAAGGTTGGGGCCGGGCTCGCCATTGGGCAGCGGTTTGCCAGGCATCGTGCCGGAGACGATTACGGAATAGGGCGGCACCTTGCCGAAGAACTTTTCGCCTGTTGCGCGGTCGATGATCGTGGTGGACGCGCCGAGGTACACGCCCATCGATAGCACCGAGCCCTCGCCCACTTGCACGCCTTCGGCGACCTCGGCGCGCGCACCGATGAAGCAGTTGTCCTCGATGATCACCGGACCGGCTTGAAGGGGCTCGAGCACGCCGCCGATGCCGGCGCCGCCGGAGATATGGCAGTTCTTGCCGATCTGAGCGCACGAGCCGACCGTCGCCCAAGTGTCCACCATCGTTCCGCTGTCGACGTACGCGCCAAGGTTGACGAAGGAAGGCAGCAACACTGCGCCGGGTGCGATGTAGGCGGATTTACGAACGTACGCACCCGGCAGAACGCGAAAACCGCCCTTGCGGAAATCGGCCTCCGTCCAGCCTTCGAACTTCGGCGCGACCTTGTCCCAATAAGAGCTGCCGGCCGGGCCGCCTGAAATCATGCCCATATCGTTGAGCCGGAACGACAGAAGAACGGCCTTCTTGAGCCATTGATTGACGTGCCACGCGCCATCCTTCTTCTCGGCCACGCGCACCCTGCCGCTGTCGAGAAGACCTAATGCATAATCGACCGCCTCGCGTATCTGGCCCTTGGTGTTGAGGCCGACTGTGTCGCGCGCCTCCCAGGCATCCTCGATGGTCTTCTGCAATGCTGTATGCGGCATGGTCTGCGCCCGTTCCATCCTGTGGGAAAATCCGAAGCCGCCTTGTGGCGTGCAAACCGTAGGGGTGTCAACCGGGCACGTAGGCAGCGGTTGCGAGCGCTTCTAAAAACGGAACGGCTCTAGAAACGGATGGCCATCCCGGTGAACAGGAAATCGAAGGGCGCAATCTTCGTCGTCTCGGATCCGGGTATACCGCCCGTTGGGCTGGTGGAGATATCGGTCTGGGTGCGATTGAGAGACGCGTAGATTTCCACGCCATCCGCCAGTTCCTGAACAACCGAGGCGCCCCAGATCGAGACCTCCGCTCCGGAGATATATGCATGCGCACCCAAGGACGTGGCGTCGATACGCGCGCCCGTGTAGAGGACGCCTGCGCCCATGTTCCGGCGCCAGTACTGACCAAACAAGGTCGTCTTGCCCAATGGCAACCAACGGCGCTCGATGCCGCCGACCAGATAGTAGAAATTCTCCGTATCGTCGATGCCGGGAGCATTGCCGTAAAGGGCCTCGATATTCTTGTCGTCGCCCACTCCGGCGGCGGCATTGAGGAAAAGGCCTGTCTGCGTATCCATCACGGACAGCGAGCCGCCCAGCTCCCAGCAATCGATTTTGGCTGTGTCCTGCGGACGTGCGCAGCCACGTATGTTCGGCGCTGATATATCCGATCTATTCGACCAGGATGCGAACCCTGCGCCTGCGGCAAATCTGAAGCGGCCGAACTCTCCAGCGTAGCGCAAAGCGGCATCCCATACGTCGTCCTCACCCCAGGTAGCCGACAACGTGAAGCCTGCCAGAGAGGGTGTGTCGTAGCGCACGACGTTCCAGCGATGACCCTCGCCCCAGATGTCGGAACGTCCCCTAAGCAGGATATCGCCGAACCGCAACCCGGTCAGAACCCTGTCCTCGTCGCGCCGCATGAACCAGCCGCGAGAGACGTATCCAAGCATGAGTGGCAGACCCGGCGTCATGACCGAGCTGGTGTTGGCGAGCGAGATCTCCGTTATGGTGTCGGTGGCCTGCGATTGAAGCCCCATGGAAAGCTGGCCGAAATGGGCATTCTTCAACGACCAGAACGAGTATCGCATCTCCTGCCGTTCCGCCGAGCCGTCAAAGGCGAACTGGTCCATGGGTGAAAACGGATTGGGGTTGGGACCGAACTCGAGGACGTAGCCGGCGCTCCAGTCCTCGTCGATTTTGCCCTCGCCGGAAAACCGCAGGCGCGGACGCTTCACCTCGTTCGACACGACGAAGGCGCCCGTCTGCGCGCCGTCATTCCAGACCATGAGCGGCCAGCTCACCAATCCGGAGATGGTCAGGGAGACCTTGGAAGTGCCTTTGCGCGCGTTCACGGCCTCAAGTTCGGCGATGCGCTCCTCCAGATCGGCGCAGCACGCAGCAGCCAGATCGGCAGCTGCCCCTGGCGTTGGATATTTTATAAAGCAGGCGAGAAGAACCAAGATCGAAGCGCCCGCTGCACGGGGAATTTTCCACGCGGCCATGGCGTGAACTAACCTCGGTGATTTGACCGGTCAGGCTTTATACATTCCTGCGTACGAGCGTATTCGGGCCACGCCAAGCCGTATTCTTGACCTGCTGCATCGCGGGACAGACTTTGGCCCCGTCCGTGGTGGCCGTGCATCATACGATCGTCGGACTGAGCGCCAGGCGCCCCAATCTTCGGCCGTCCATTTCTGGACGCTTACGGATTGCCGCGAATCTCACTAGATAGTTCCGCATAGTTTCTCATCAACGGGTCAGTCCCGCAGGCCTCAACAGGACATCCATCCATGGCGAAATCGGAATCAACCGGTAAGAAGGTTTCCTCGGCTGCGGCCAAGGTGCTGAAGAGCAAAACGGCCAGCAAGGCAGAAAAGGCTGTTGCCGCCTCGGCCCTGACGCAGACCAGGAGCCCCAAGGAAACGACAGGCAAAGCGGTCGCTTCCAAGGCGGCAAAGATCCTTAAGGATCCCAAGGCCTCGAAAGAAGCAAAGTCTGTCGCGGCGTCCGCGCTCACGCAAAAAGTCAAGAAAAAGGCCTAAACGGCTTCCCCCATCATGCCTTTAGCTCGTCGAGGCGCCGTTACTGAAGCGCCGCCTCGATGAGTTTTTTTGCGTCCGTAGAATCCCATTCGGCAGCCCCTGCGAGGCGGCCCAGCTCCTGACCCTCCTTGTCGATCAAGATCGTGGTGGGCATTCCCACAATCTTGAGAGCGGTTCCCTGCTTGGCGCTGGCGTCGATGTAGAGCTTGAGGTTGTTGGCCTTGGTCTCGTCGAGGAACTTTTTGCTCGCCTCCGCCCCTTTGCGGTCGAGGCTCAAGGCTACGACCTCGAATTTTTCGCCGCCCAGCTCCTTCTGCAGCCTGTCGAGCGCGGGCATCTCCTCCCGGCAGGGGGAGCACCAGGTGGCCCACAGGTTCAGCAAAATGGTCTTGCCCTTGAAGTCGGCGAGGGTCAGCGTGTTGCCGTCCGCGTCGTTGAAGGTGATGTCGGGTAGTGCTGAAGGCGATTTCTTATGTACGAAAGCGGCCATTTTGTCCCCGGATGCGGGCCGGGCCGCCGTCGTGCCCGGCGAGCTTGCACGGACCTCTTCACCGGCCGGAACTGCTGCGTTGTCAGACCGCCCCAACGTAACGTATACCGCGCCAAAGCCGATAAGCGCGAAGAGTGCCATTATTCCCAAGCCCTTGACGCCCGCGTCCGAGCTCTTGGGAGCCGCGCTGTTTCCTTCGTCCTTATCGCTCATTGCACCTTGCGCCTTCCTAGCCAGTCTCGCGCCAACGGAGAGATCTCGTGACCGACAAATCCGCCAACAAGATGTGGGGTGGCCGCTTTTCCATGTCGCCCGCCGAGATCATGGAGGAGATAAATGCCTCGATCGGGTTCGACAAGGTGTTGGCGCCCCAGGACATCCGCGGATCGAAAGCGCATGCTGCCATGCTGGCGGAGGCCGGCATCATCACCAAAACCGATGCCCGCGAGATCGCCAAGGGCCTGGATCAAGTCCTTTCCGAGATAGAAAACGGCTCGTTCAACTTTTCGCGCGCGCTCGAAGACGTGCATATGAACGTCGAAAGCCGGTTGCGGGAGCTGATCGGTCCGGCGTCAGGCCGTCTGCATACCGCGCGCTCGCGCAACGACCAGGTGGCGACGGACTTCCGGCTTTGGGTCCGCGATCAGATAGACGGGCTCGATGCGGCGCTTGCAGGCCTGCAGCTTGAGCTTGCGCGAAAGGCTGAAGCCACCGCGAGCATCGTCATGCCGGGCTTCACGCATCTGCAACCCGCCCAGCCCGTCACCTTCGGTCACCACTTATTGGCCTATGTCGAGATGATCGCACGGGATCGCGGCCGCTTGGCGGATGCGCGCAAACGCCTCAACGAATGCCCGCTGGGTTCGGCGGCGCTGGCCGGCACCTCTTTCCCTATCGACCGCCACATGACCGCCCAGGCGCTGGGCTTCGAGAGGCCAATGGCCAACTCGCTCGATGGCGTATCGGACCGCGATTTCGCGCTCGAGACGCTGGCAGCAGCTACCATCTGCGCCATTCACATGTCCCGGCTGTCGGAGGAGATCATCATCTGGATGACGCCGCAGTTCGGCTTCGTGAAGCTGTCGGACAAGTTTTCGACCGGCTCTTCCATCATGCCGCAAAAGCGCAACCCCGACGCGGCCGAACTGTCGCGCGCCAAAGCCGGGCGCATCGCAGGCGCGTTCCAGAGCCTCGCCATGGTCATGAAGGGACTGCCGCTCGCCTACTCCAAGGACATGCAGGAGGACAAGGAAGTCACCTTCGATGCGCTGGCGAGTCTGAAGCTCGTGATTGCGGCGATGTCGGGCATGATCGGCGATTTGAAGCCGATGCCGGACGCCATGCGGGCGGCGGCGGGCCGGGGCTATTCGACGGCGACCGATCTTGCCGACTGGCTGGTGCGGGAGCTGAAAATGCCGTTCCGCGACGCCCACCACGTCACGGGCGCGATCGTGAAGCTGGCCGAGACCAAGGGATGCGACCTCGACGCCCTTTCACTCGAAGAGATGCAAAAGGTCGAGCCGCGCATCACAAAAGCCGTGTTTTCGGTGCTTTCCGTTGAAAATTCTGTCAAAAGCCGGACGAGTTATGGGGGAACCGCGCCACAGAACGTCACAAAAATGGCCAGGGCCTGGCTCAAGAAGTTGGAAAAGGAGCGGGGGAAGGTCTAAGACTAGCCCGACAGGGGGATCGTCCGCAAAGTCGGTTTGCCGCCGCTCAGTTGATGGCGTTGCTTGCCGCGGATGCCCCGGCAAATGGGATCGCAGCTTTGAAGATCGCGTATGCAAAGCCTCTCGTTCTGCTACTGGCGCTGGCCGTCGCGGCCGGCATCGCCGGTTGTGGTGTGCGCGGTCCACTCGAACCGCCGCCCCAGGCTGCCGCTGAGGGCGCGGTAAAGTCTGCCGAGGCCGGTGCTGCTGGCGAGAACTCTGCCGCCAAGCCCAAGCCGCACGAAGATTTCATTCTCGATCCGCTGCTGCGTTGAAAGCCCCTGGACGGCCGGGACGTCAGCCTGCCAATTTCGGGTCCTCCGCGTCGTGCGCATGTGCGACGGCCTTCAGAAAGGCTGAGCTGACGCATCCTCTTTCAAGGATCACCTTGTTGTCATGAACGTCCTTCACCGCCGACATGGGTACGGTGAAGGGGCCGAAATTCTCCACGTAAACCACGATCTCGTCCGCCGTTACGTCGGTCACCGCGCCGACGCCTTCGCTGCCTTCGTGGAAAAAGGCCATGTATCCCTTCTGGATGTCCGTCATGCTTGTCCTCCTTGAGCGTCCGGTTGGCCATATCGGCCCGGGACAAGTCGAACGCATCAGGGAACAAAAGGCTGCGTTGGAAGTTATGAACACCATGCGGGCGCACAACGCCCGCAAGGCGCTGTAAAAGGCGCTGGACCGTCCGGGAGCCGCCAGGCTCCCTGGCGGCTTTTTCTTTATCCTGGCCTGTGTGCTGACGGTAACGAGGTCGCGCGAAGGCACCTTTTGCAGCCGGGACGATCTGGTGTATGGGCTCAAAGTGAACAATCCGAGTCCCGCCAGATGCATCACTTTCACTACAAGGACGGCGTTTTGCACGCCGAGGACGTCAGCCTCACGGCCATAGCCGAGGCAATCGGCACGCCGTTCTATTGCTATTCGACGGCGACGCTCGAGCGGCACTACGAGGTGCTGGCGAAGTCGTTTTCCGGACAGAACGCGCTGATCTGCTTTGCGGTGAAGGCCAACTCCAACCAAGCGGTGCTCGCGACCATGGCGCGGCTCGGCGCCGGTATGGACGTGGTGTCGGAGGGTGAATTGCGCCGTGCCCGCGCTGCGGGTGTTCCTGCGTCCAAGATCATTTTCGCCGGCGTCGGCAAGACGCGGGGCGAGATGGCCTATGCGCTGGAAGAAGGCATTTTGGGCTTCAACGTCGAAAGCGAGCCGGAACTCCTCGCCTTGAGCGAGGTGGCAAATGCCATGCGCAAGACGGCACGCATTGCGATACGCGTCAATCCCGACGTAGACGCCAAGACTCACGCCAAGATTTCGACCGGGAAGTCGGAAAATAAGTTCGGCGTGCCCTATGGAGAGGCCCGCGCGCTCTATGCAGAGGCAGGCCGGCTGCCGGGCATCAAGGTCTCGGGCATTCATATGCATATTGGCAGCCAGATCACCGATCTGCAGCCCTTCCGCGATGCTTTTCGCCTGATGCGTGAATTGGCGCTTGATCTGCGTGCCGACGGTCACGCGCTGGAGCATCTGGACATCGGCGGCGGGCTTGGCGTGCCCTATCGCGGCGCCAATGACGTGCCGCCGCATCCGGACGAATATGCCGCCGTCGTGCGCGAGGCGCTGGGCGATCTGGGCCTCAGACTCGTTCTGGAACCCGGCCGCATGATCGTCGGCAACGCTGGTGTCCTCGTCACGCGCGTCATCTTCGTCAAGGAAGGCGTCGACAAGACGTTCACCATTGTCGATGGCGCGATGAACGACTTGATCCGTCCGACGTTGTATGAGGCGCACCATGACATCTGGCCGGTGGTGGAGCAGGCGAGCGACATGGCGCCGGTCCAGCAGGATGTCGTGGGGCCGGTCTGCGAAACGGGAGACTATCTTGCCACCGACCGGCCGCTGCCGCCCTTCGCGCCTGGGGATCTGATGGCGGTGATGACGGCGGGCGCTTATGGCGCGGTTATGTCGTCGAGCTACAACACGCGGCCCTTGATCCCCGAGGTTCTCGTGAAAGGGGCCAGTTACGCCGTGGTCCGGCCGCGTCCGGCGTATGATGAACTCATCGGGGCGGATAGGCTGCCCCCTTGGCTCGCGTCTCCCTGAACGCACAAAATGAATGCGCGTGGGAAAAGGGCATGACTATGGGCGGTTTAGTCCTTCCGTCGGGGGTGGTTTGTTGCGGTTTGTTAAGGTGCGGCGTTTCCAACCCATGATAAATTCGCTACATGGCGAGCCCTGATCAAAATCTTCCCGAAGCCCCGCTTTCGCGCGTCTTTGCGCGCAAAGTGCGTTTTTCGACATGGGCTTTGTTCTTCGAGCGCCTTTGGCCGCGCCTTTGGCTGCTGGTCGCGCTTGCAACCTTGCTGGCGGTCTTATCGCTGTCGGGCGCGTTCGTCACGCTGTCCTCGCAGACGCACGGTCTGGTCCTTGGCCTGTTCGCCATCGCCGCGCTGGCAGCAGCGGTTTACGCCGGCCGCGTCTCCTGGCCAACGCGTGAGGAAGCCATCCGGCGCATCGAACGCCGCTCCGGGGTGCCGCACCGCCCGGCAACGTCCTATGAGGACACCCTTACAGCCTACTCCGACAATCCGGTGACGCAGAACCTTTGGCAAGCGCACCGCGAACGCCTCGCCCGCGCCATGGCGCGCCTCAAGGTCGGCCGGCCGAGCCCGCGTGCCGACAGGTTCGATCCGCTCGCGCTACGCGTACTGCCGTTGCTGCTCTTGATCCCTGCAGTCGGCCTGGTCTCGGGCAGCATCTACGACCGGTTGAGTTCCACCTTTCGCTTCGGTGCGGGCGCAGCGCGCACCGATTCGCGTGTCGATGCCTGGATCACTCCGCCCGCCTATACGGGCAAACCGCCCGTCATGCTGGCCGATGGCAGCAGTCCAACAGGCGGGCGGGCTAGCGCCGAGAAGCCCAAGCTTTTCGAAGTTCCCATCAAGAGCATCCTGACGCTTCGGGGCTCGGGCTTTGGGAGCGGGCACGTCTCCCTGGAGGTCACAGAGGCCGGTAGCGACAAGCCGGTGACGGCGCTTGCTGACCCGCCGAAAGAAAAGACCGACATTTCGGAAGTGCGCTACGAGTTGCAGGCGTCCTCGCGCGTGCGCGCGCTCGCAGGCGGTGAGGAACTGGGGAGCTGGACGTTCGACGTCATTCCAGATCAGCCTCCCAAGATCGCGCTCGACGAGGATTGGCGGCGCACAGCGAAGGGCTCGCTGCGTCTTGCCTATAAGGGCGAAGACGACTACGGCGTCGCGCGCGCGATTGCCAAGGTGAAGCAGGCGAACGACAACGGCACCGATCCCAACAAGGCCTGGGCGCGCCCGGCCCCCCTCAAGGGTCCGCGTTTGCCGCTGGAGCGCCCGCCAGAGATCGTGCTGAAGGTGCCGGCAGGCGCAACCAAGTTCGATACATCGAGTCTTCATGATCTGGGATCCCACCCGTGGGCGGGCCAGACGGTTGAGCTTTGGCTGGAGGCGACGGACGTCGCCGGTCAGGTCGGCCGTAGCGAGGCGATCGTGCTGACGCTGCCCGCGCGTACGTTCCGCAAGCCTCTGGCGCGCGCGGTCGTCGAGCAGCGCCGCAAGCTCGCGGAGGATTCGCGCAATCGCCCTGCCGTGGTTCGCGCGCTCGATGCGCTGACCATTGAGCCCGAAGGCTTCATCGACGATGTCTCCATCTATCTCAGCATGCGCTCGGTCTATCACCGCATCGAACGGGATAACGCGCGCGCGGCCGTCTCGAGCGCGGTCGATCAGCTCTGGGACATCGCGCTCAAGATCGAGGATGGCAAGCTGTCGGATGCCGAGCAGGCATTGAGGGATGCGCGGGATCGCCTCGCCAAAGCTCTTGAGGAAGGTGCGAGCGAGGAGGAGATCAAGGCTCTTATGCAAGAGCTGAAAGAAGCGATGAGCAACTACATGGAGGAAATGCAGAAGAACGCCGAGCAGGATGGCGAGGGCGACGAGGAAAATCAGCGCCAGATCTCCAAGGAAGACATGGAGCAGATGATGCGCGACCTGGAGGAGAATGCCAAGAACGGTTCGCGCGAAGAAGCCGAGCGGCTGCTCTCCGAGATGCAGGAAATGATGGAGAACATGCGTGCCGGCGAAACTGCCCAGTCCAAGGAGCAGCAAGAGCGCGATCGCGAGATGATGAAGAAGCTCGACGGTCTGAGCGATCTTACCGGCAGGCAGCAGAAGCTCATGGACGATACCTTTAACGAGGGGCGCAAGCACCAGGAGCAGCAGCGTGGCGGTTCGCAGAAGGGTCAACAACAAGATGGCCAGCAAGGTCAGTCCGGCCACCAGCGCCAGAAGAGCGGAAAATCAGGCTCGGACGCCATGGCCGGCGAGCCCCAGAGATCGGACGGCAAGGGCAGTCTGATGGACCGTCAGTCGGATCTGCGCAAAAAGCTCGAACAGCTTCAGAAGGAGCTGGAGGAAATGAGCGCGGGCGGTTCCGATCGCCTGAAGGATGCCGAGGAAGCCATGAAGAGCGCCGAGCAGTCGCTCGAACAGGGCGAGATGGACGAGGCGGCGCAGAGCCAGGCGGAAGCGCTGGAAGGCATGCGCGAGGGCGCGCAGAAGATGGCCGAGCAGATGCAGAAGAATGCACGCCAGCGCGCGGGCCGGGGCGAGGATACGCACCGCGATCCGCTCGACAGGCCGCAACGCGCGGAAGGCCCCGATCTCGGCAATTCGGTGAAGGTGCCCAACGCAATCGACGCCCAACGGGCGCGCGAGATCCTCGATGAATTGCGCAAACGTTCGGGGCAGTCGCTGCGTCCGCCGGTCGAATTGGACTATATAGATCGTCTGTTGAAGCGCTTCTGATTGTCAGCCGTTACATCGAAGATCATTCAGCGCGGCGGGCGGCGTCAGAGTGCTTTGCGGAAAAGTGGGAACCGGTTCTGCGACTGCCACCACCAAACCGGTTCTTGTCGATCTGCCCTTTTCGGGCCTGCATTCGAAAATCCTTGTGATCTCACGAGCTTGTCGGCAGCTATGTTGGCCTGCACAACGCACCGCGGACTGGCCGGCGTGTGAACGGGAGACATTATGATGGCACGCGCCCGGGGGTTTATTGTAGGGCGTTATTCCGCTGCGAGAACGAAGGGCCTGACATCTCCCAGCCGATCGAAGCCCAAGGACGAGGCGACGGCGGGATGGGTAATGCGACCCGCGCGCACGTTGAGGCCCGCCGCCAGGTGCTTGTCGTCATCCAGCGCTGCAAGGCCCTTGTCAGCAAGTTTGAGCACGAACGGCAGCGTGGCATTGTTGAGCGCCTGCGCGCTCGTCACCGGCACCGCGCCCGGCATGTTGGCGACGCAGTAGTGGATGATGCCATCGATCTCGTATGTCGGCTCGGCGTGCGTGGTCGGGTAGGAGGTCTCAAAACATCCGCCCTGGTCGATGGCGACGTCGACGAGCACTGCGCCCTTCTTCATCTCCTTGAGCATGTCGCGCGTCACGAGCTTGGGCGCCGAAGCACCCGGCACCAGAACCGCGCCGATCACGGCATCGGCCGCGAATACCTCGGTCTCGATACTTTCCAGCGTGGACGCGAGCGTACGCACCCGGCCTTCGAACAACTCGTCGAGCTGACGCAGCCGCGGCAGGGAACGGTCGATGATGGTTACGTCGGCGCCAAGCCCGGCGGCCATGCGCGCCGCGTGTGTGCCGACGACACCGCCGCCGAGTACGACGACCTTGGCAGGCTTGACGCTCGGCACGCCGCCCATCAGGACACCGCGCCCGCCCGACGGGCGACGCAGCGCCATCGCAGCGGCTTCGATCGATAGACGTCCGGCAACCTCGCTCATCGGCGCTAGCAGCGGCAGCCCGCCCTGAGCATCCGTCACTGTTTCGTAGGCGATCGCCGTTGCGCCCGAGGCCAGAAGCCCGCGCGCCTGGTCGGGATCGGGAGCCAAGTGAAGATACGTGAAAAGGATCTGGTGAGGCTGAAGCCGCTTATACTCGACAGCCTGCGGTTCCTTGACCTTCACGATCATGTCCGCCTCGGCGAAGACAGCTTCTGCGGTTGGCAGAATGCGCGCCCCCGCTTTCAGATAGGCAGCGTCGTCGGCAAAGATGCCGGCCCCCGCGCCTGACTGAACCACGACCTCGTGGCCATGCGCGGTGATCTCGCGCACCGACGCGGGCACCAAGCCCACGCGAAATTCGTTGCTTTTGATCTCGGTTGGAACGCCGATCCGCATGTGCACATCTCCTGCTTTGCCTTGGCAGCGCAACGCATAGCCCGTCTGAGGTGATGCAAATCATCCTATATCCCACAGTTTGAGACGCGGCGAATATCGTTGCTATAAGGCCACAAAACGCATAATATCCGCGCACCTAAGGGTATTAGGGATTATTTTCTGCGCTCATGGCTTTGGATGCGCTTGATAAGGCGATTCTCAACGCTCTCTTGAAGGACGCGCGTCAGTCGCAGCTCCAGCTCGCCGAAAGAATTCCGCTCTCGCCCACCGCCATTGCGCGGCGGATCAAGGCGCTCGAGCAGGACGGGGTGATCGAGGGCTATAACGCCCGGCTCAATCGCGATGCCCTGGGCCTGCACATGACCGCTTTCATCGAGATTGCGTTGAAAAGCCAGAATGAAGAGCTTCTGGCCGCGTTCGAAAAGGCCGTGCTGGCGGCGCCTAACATCGTATCGTGTCATCTTATGTCAGGTGACGACGACTATCTGCTGACCGTCCTGGCACGGGACTTGGCGGATTTCGAGCGCATCCATAAGGAGCAGTTGTCCCGCCTTCCTGGGGTGGCCAGACTCAAATCCAGCTTCTCCCTCCGCGAAGTTGCAAGCAGGTCACTTCCTGCCAACGTCCTCACCCGCTGAATGCGCCCAAAAGTTAAGCAAGTAATTACCAATCCGTGCAGGAAACACGTGCAGCGTGACTAGTATGCCACATCTAGATACAAGTACCGCTGTATATCCCAAGAAACGCTTGAGTGATCGGTCACAATTCTGGTTCCCTACGACCATCGCGAACGAAAGAGTCGGGCCTCGGTCCACATCGTTCGCCTAGATTTCAAGGGACGGGGGTCCATCACTATGAACAAGTTCATGAAGCTCGCCGGCGTTGCTGCCTTGGCAAGCGCAGCATTCGCAGGGGTGGCGAACGCAGAAGACCGCGAATTCTCCTGGTCGCTCACAGTTGGCGGTACCAGTGACTATATCTTCCGCGGCCTCTCGCTTCACAATGAGGATCCGGCGGCGCAGGGATCGATCGACGTATCGTACGGCATCTTCTATGCCGGCGCCTGGGCATCGAACGTCGGCACCGCCGGCGACATCTATTATAATCCTATGGAGCTTGACCTTTACGCCGGCATCAAGCCGGTGCTGGGCCAGTTCACCTTTGACTTCGGTATTCTCGGCTATACCTATCCGGTCGCCGATGATCCCGGCAACTACATCGAGTTGAAGGCGGGCGTCTCGACCGAGATCGTGAAGAACCTGAGCGGCGGCGTGACGGTATATTGGGCGCCCGATCAGAGCAATTCTGCTGAGATTTGGACGGTAGAAGGCACGCTGGCTTATACCCTGCCTCAAGTCCACATCTTTACGCCCAGCATCAGCGGCGGTGTTGGCTACTCCAGCTCGGACCTGGGCGTCTTCTCGAACGTTTCGGATGACTACGTCTATTGGAACGTTGGCCTCGGCTTGGCGGTCGAGAAGCTGGCCTTCGACTTCCGTTATTGGGATACCGACATCGATCAGATTGCTGGCGACCCCTATACGGGTCTGTCGGACAGCCGTTTCGTGTTTTCTGTGAAGGCTACGCTGCCCTAATAGGCACCCCCATCCGGAGCAGCATCCAAAACCGGGACCTCATGGTCCCGGTTTTTTTGTTTGCCGGCGTTGCAGTGAAAGATGGCCAGCGGCCGGAGGACTCAAAGTAGATCGCGCAGCCGGTAGTAGAGCATCCCCAACGCCAGCATCTGGTTGCCCATCCAACGCCCAACGGGCAGGCGAACCTGGCGGATCTTTTCGAACAGATCGAACTTTTCCATCGTTCCGGCAATCGCATCGCACACGATCTCCGCCGCCAAGTGCGTGGTGTTGACACCGTGTCCGCAGTAACCCTGCAGATAATAGACGTTGGGCTCGAGCCGGCCGATTGCCGGAACACGCGTCAGGACAATTCCGATTCGCCCACCCCAGGCAAAATCGATTCGCTTGCCGGCCAACGCCGGAAAGATCTCTACAAGCCGAGGTCGCAGCGAGGCGCGCAAGTCCGCGGGGTCGCGGTTGGAATAGTTGCAGCGGCCGCCAAACAGCAGGCGCCGGTCAGCTGACATGCGGAAATAGTCGAGCACGATATTGCTATCGGCAACCGCCAGATCTTGAGGGTTGATGGCCTGCGCGGTCGCCTCGTCCAGAGGCTCGGTCGCGATGATGTAGCTCCCGGTGGGAAAGGTCAGGCCACGCAGCGGGCCGCGCTGAAATTTGTGCTCGGTACTTCCTGCGAGGATCACGCTTGCCGCTTTGATTCGGGCCTGCGCGGTCGTCACAAGGCACGGCGATCCGCCCTTGATTTCCAGGACCTGGCTGTCCTCGAAGATCTTGACCCCCAACGAGGCAGCGGCCCGGGCCTCGCCAAGGCACAGATTGAGCGGGTGCAGGTGCCCGCTGCGCCGGTCGATATACCCGCCATGATAGAGTCCGGTGCCGAGCACGTGGCGCATTTCGTGCGGCTCGACGATCTCGAGCCCCGTGCCGTCGCCTTCCGCCTGGCGGCGCTCGACGTAATCGCGCAGGTGCGGCATGTGCTTTTCGCGCGCCGCCGCCTCCATCCATCCATGCTTGAGGTCGCACGCGATGCCGTATTTCGCGATACGGCCCTCGATGATCTCATGGCCGCGATAGCGGATGGCGCGCAGCAGGTCCCGCCCCTGGGCGCCAAGCTGGCGCTCGATATTGTGCTCGCCTGAGATCCCCGCGATCATCTGGCCGCCGTTTCTGCCCGAGGCGCCCCAGCCGATGCGATTGGCTTCCAGCAGCACGATGGAGTAGCCGCGCTCGGCCAATGTCAACGCCGCCGAGACGCCCGAAAAACCCCCGCCCACCACGCAGACGTCGGCCGTCATTTCGCCTTGGGCCCGAGGATAGCGCGCGCCATCGTTCGCGGTGGCGGCGTAGTAGGATTTTACGTGGTCCTCGCCCATTGAAGTTGATCAGCCCGCTCCGGCGTCCACCGCGCGCGTCTCCTTCTCCTGCCGCATCGCCTGACGCTTGCTGGCAATGGAGGCAAGCAGAACGCCGATCGCGACGAGCGCGATCATGATGGTCGAAACGGCATTGATTTCCGGTGTCACGCCCAGGCGCACCTGCGAATAGATCTTGATCGGCAACGTCGTTGCGCCGGGCCCCGTGGTAAAGCTCGCGATCACGAGATCATCCAGAGAGAGCGTGAAGGACAAAAGCCAGGCTGAAATGACGGCCGGAGCAATGATTGGCAGGGTCACTTGGAAGAATGTCTTCACGGGCGTTGCGCCCAGATCCATGGCTGCCTCTTCCACCGACTTGTCGAAATCGAGCAGCCGCGACTGGACGACGACGGCCGCAAAGCACATGGAAAAGGTCGCGTGCGCGATAATCACCGTCCAGAACCCGCGATCGAAATTAAGCGCCACGAACAACAACAAAAGCGACAGGCCGGTAATGACCTCGGGCATGACAAGAGGCGCGAACACCAGACCTGAAAACAACGTGCGGCCCCGGAAGCGGCCCATGCGCGCCAGTACGATGGCGGCCAAGGTGCCAAGGATGGTGGCGATCGTTGCAGAGACGAGTCCGACGCGCAGCGTGACCCAGGCCGCATCGATCAGAGCCTGGTTGTCCAGAAGGCCCGCATACCACTTCGTCGACCACCCGCCCCATACCGTGACGAGCTTGCTCTCGTTGAAGGAGTAGATGACGAGCAGCAGGATCGGCACATAGAGAAAGGCAAAGCCGAGCACGATGGAAGTGATGTTGAACCAGGAAAAGCGCGTGTTCATAAGCCGGCCTCCCGCTGCCTTTCCTGCATCTTCTGGAACAGCATGATCGGAACAACCAGCACGATGAGCAGGATGACGGCCACGGCGGAGGCGACCGGCCAATCGCGGTTGTTGAAGAACTCGCTCCACAGCGTCTTGCCGATCATGAGCGTTTCGGAGCCGCCGAGAAGATCGGGGATGACGAATTCGCCGACGGCGGGAATGAAGACGAGCAGGCAACCCGCCACGATGCCCGGCACGGATAGCGGGAGGGTCACCTGCCAGAAAGCCTTCCATGGCGGAGACCCCAGATCCTCGGCGGCCTCAATGAGCGACGGCTTGATCTTTTCCAGGCTCGTGTAGAGCGGCAGGATCATGAACGGCAGATAGGAATAGACGATGCCGATATAGACCGCCGTCGTCGTGTTCATGATGTTGAGCGGCTCGCTGATGAGGCCGGTGTTCATCAAGAACAGATTGAGGAGGCCCTCCTTCTTGAGGATGCCGATCCACGCATAGACTCGAATGAGGAACGAGGTCCAGAAAGGCAGGATCACAAGCATCATCAGCGTCGGCTGCCACTCCTTGGGCGCGCGGGCCATCCCATAGGCGATGGGATATCCCACAAGGAGCGTGAGGAAGGTGGCGATCGCCGCGATCTTCAGACTCGACCAATAGGCGGCGATATAGAGAGGATCGCTGAAAATGAAGGCGTAGTTCTCGAAGTCGAGCTGGGAAAAGAAGTCCTTGATCCCCTCCCAGCCGGCGGACAGATCCAGGGTCGGCGTATAAGGCGGGATGGCGGTAGCGATGTCCGACAGCGAGATCTTGAAGACGATCACGAACGGGACGAGGAAGAAGATCAGCAGCCAAAGATACGGCGGGGCGATTACATACCAGCGGCGCATCGCTCTCTCCCTTCAGCCTTTGGTGCATCGATGGTGCGGGGCATGGGCATCTCCGGGCGAGGCGGACGCTATTTCGTGAGGATGACGCCGGCATCGGTCGGCCAGTTCAACCAGACATCGTCTTCCCATTTGATGTTGGCTTCCGCGGATTGGGCGATGTTGGCGCGCAGCGCGGTGACGCGCTGGCCGGTCGCAACCTTCGCGTGATAGTGCGATGTGGATCCGAGATATCCGACATCATCGACCTTGCCGGAAATCACGTTCGTCTCGACCGCAGGCTTGTGCAGCGAGATGACGATTTTTTCCGGCCGCAGCCCCAGCCACACCTGCTGGCCCACGCTCAGCCCTGCGGGAGCCGCAGCCGACTTGAAACGCCCTCCGCCAACCCAGTCGATTTCCGCCATGCCTTGCGACAGGCTTGCCACCTTACCCTCAAACAAGTTCACGTCGCCGATGAACTCCGCGACGTAACGCGATTCAGGGGTTTCATAGATCTCCCCCGGAGTCGAAATCTGAGCCAGCTCTCCGTGGTTCATCACGCCGATGCGGCTTGCGACCGTCATGGCTTCTTCCTGGTCGTGGGTTACGATGATGAAAGTCGTGCCCGTCGTTTCCTGAATGCGCATCAACTCGAACTGCGCGCTCTGGCGCAGGCGCTTGTCGAGCGCACCCAGGGGCTCATCGAGCAGCATGATGCGCGGCTTCTTGGCAATGGCGCGCGCCAGCGCCACGCGCTGCTGCTGGCCGCCCGACAACTGGTGAGGCTTGCGGTGCGCGAATTTCTGCAGCTCGACGAGCGCCATGGCTTCTGCAACGCGCGCCTCGATGTCGGCTTTCGCCATGCCCTCCTGACGCAATCCGAACCCGATATTCTTTTCGACCGTCATATGTGGAAACAGCGCATACGACTGGAACATCATGTTCACGTCCGTGCGCTCGTAAGGCGGGAGATCGGTGATGTCCTTGCCGCCGACGAGAATCCGTCCCTCCGTCGGCTTCTCGAAACCAGCGAGCATGCGCAACAGCGTGCTCTTACCGCAGCCGGAAGGGCCCAGCAGCGCGAAGAACTCCCGCTCGTAGATATTGAGCGTCACGTTCTTGACGGCTACGAAATCGCCAAAACGCTTCGTCACATTCTCGAAGCGCACGATGGGCGCCTTTTTGGGATCGTTCCACGGCGCGAAGCCGGACTGGGGCGCGAATGTGCGGGCCAGCCGCGCCTTGGGTTGCGTCGCCGTCACCGTCTCCGACATTCTGCACCTCGTTGCGGTACTTGGCTTTCCGGCAGGTCTTCGTTTTGGCGTGTGGAGCAGCAGCAGTGTTGGTTCTGC
This sequence comes from uncultured Hyphomicrobium sp., assembly GCA_964587445.1. Lineage (GTDB taxonomy): Bacteria > Pseudomonadota > Alphaproteobacteria > Rhizobiales > Hyphomicrobiaceae > Hyphomicrobium_B. The sequence continues at coordinate 40,978 of CAZPLQ010000003.1, read as the reverse complement.
CCGGAGCCTGCGCGCGAAGCACACGGTTTGCACGCGCAGGCTCGTTGGCGTTTTCCTGGCTATTTTCCTGTCACGACCTTGGTCCAAAGTCGTGTGACGGCGCGCTGAGTCTTGGCGTCGTATGCGGTCTTGACGAACAATCGCTTCATCGTCGCTTCGTCGGGATAGACGTTGGGATTGTTCTTCACTTCCTCATCGAGGAACTCCTGTGATGCCAAGTTGCCGTTGGCGTACTGCACGAAGTTGGAGGACTTGGCGATGACCTCGGGCTTCATCATGAAGTTGAGGAAGGCGTGGGCCTCATCGACGTGCTTTGAGTCGGCCGGAATTGCCATCTGGTCAAACCACATCTGCGCACCCTCCTTGGGCAGCGACAGAACGATCGTCTGATTGTTCTTGGCTTCCTCCGCGCGGCTCTTGGCCTGCAGAATGTCGCCCGAATACCCCACGGCCAGGCAGATGTCGCCATTGGCCAGTGCGTTGATGTACTCGGAGGAGTGGAACTTCAGGATATTGGGGCGGATCTTCTCCATGAGTTCCGCCGCTTTCTTGAGATCGTCGGGGTTCTTGCTGTTGGGATCGAGTCCCAGATAGTTCAAAGCGGCCGGAAGAATGTCGTCGGCCGCGTCGAGAATGTGAATGCCGCAATCCTTGAACTTGGAAATGATCTCCGGCTTGAAGATCAAGTCCCAGGAGTTGACCGGAGCGTCGGCCATACGTTCCTTGATCTTGGCCTCGTTGTAGCCGATCGCCGTCGTGCCCCACATATAGTTGATCGAGTACTCGTTGCCCGGATCGTAAATGGAAGATCGCTTCTGGATGTCGGGCCACATGTTGGACAAGTTGGGAAGCTTCGACTTATCGAGCTTGCGGAAGACGCCAGCCGCGATCTGGCGGGACAGGAACGGGCCCGTGGGCACCACGACGTCATAGCCCGTGCCGCCAGCCAGCAATTTGGTTTCGAGGACTTCGTTGCTGTCGAACACATCGTAGATAACCTTGATGCCGGTTTCCTTGGTGAAATCCTCAAGTATCGAGGCGTCGATGTAGTCCGACCAGTTGTAGACACGGACCTCCTTGTCGGCGGCGGCGGAGGGTTGCGCGAGGAGGAACGGTGTTATGGCGCACAGCGCGATAGCCAGGCTCGTCGCGAGACTGCGGCGGGCGCCTTGTTGACCAATCATGGGAAAGACCTTTCTGGCGATTTCGGCATTCGTTGCCTCGCCCGCGACCCAAGTTGGCACACGGACGGCAAGCCGTAAGGTTAGAGACCCCTTATCCCTTGCCTCACCGGGCCATTGTGATCATAAAATCTGCGAGCTACAAGTAGAACGTCTGCAAAGTTCTCATACAGCGCTGCACGTTAATCGATCATGGCGAACGCGGCGCCGGGTCTTCATTCCAGGTGAAATCATGACTGCCGATGACGGCGCGACATCCCCCGAGGCAGAAGCCTACGGTGCGGGCGCGACCCCTGACACCATCAAGACTTGGCTGAGAGAGCACCGCATCGAGGAGGTCGATTGTGCAGTGCCAGACATTGCCGGCGTGGCCCGCGGCAAGACCATGCCAGCCGAAAAGTTCGCCAAGCTCGGCGCCGTCCATCTGCCGATTTCAATTTTTCACCAGACGATCACCGGCGACTACGTCGGCTTCGAAGAGGATGGGGAATCCCTTTATGCCGAAAGCGATCTGATGATGGTGCCGGACCTGTCGACGATCCGCCCTGCACCATGGGCCTCAAGCCCCACGGCGCAGGTGATCCACGATGCGACTTGGCAGAACGGGAGGCCCGTGGAGATCGCACCGCGCAATGTGCTCAAGCATGTGCTGGAGCTTTATGACAGGGAGGGCTGGGTGCCGGTCGTGGCGCCGGAACTCGAATTCTATCTTACCAAGACCAATACCGATCCCGACTATCCCCTGGAACCACCGGTGGGCCGTTCGGGCCGCAAAGGCGCGGGGCGGCAAGCCTACAGTCTTGGCGCCGTCGATGAATATGACAAGATCGTCGATGACGTCTACGAGTTCGCCGAGGTTCAGTACCTCAAGATCGACACCATTATTCAGGAAGGCGGCGCCGCGCAGCTGGAGATCAATCTGCTGCATGGCGACGCCGTCAACCTCGCCGATCAGGTCTTCTTCTTCAAGCGCACCATCCGGGAGGCTGCTTTCAAGCAGAACTGCTACGCAACCTTCATGGCCAAGCCGCTGGAGAACGAGCCCGGCAGCGCGATGCACATTCACCAAAGCATCGTGGACCGGAAAACGGGCCGCAACATATTTACCAAGGATGACGGATCGCCCAGCGGCCTGTTCTTCAATTTCCTGGCCGGCCAGCAGACCTATCTGCCCGCCGCCATGTGCCTGTTCGCGCCGTACGTGAATTCATACCGCCGCCTGGTTCCGGGCGGCGCCGCCCCCATCAACGTCGAATGGGGTCACGACAACCGGTCCGCCGGATTGCGCATACCTATTTCTCCCGACAATGCCCGCCGTGTGGAGAACCGCCTGCCCGGCTCCGATTCCAACCCTTACCTCGCCATCGCCGCCAGTCTGGCTTGCGGGTACTTGGGCATGAAGAATGCGCTCGAACCCCGCGAGCCCGTGGTCGGCAACGCCTACCGCAACGACCACCAGTTGCCGCGCGGCCTGCTGGAAGCGCTGATTGCCCTGGAGGAATGCGGGGAACTTCGTGCGGTGCTCGGCAAGCGCTTCAGTCATGTGTACCTGGCGCTCAAGCGCTCGGAGTTCGAGGAATTCATGCGCGTCATCAGCCCCTGGGAGCGCGAGCACCTATTGCTGAGCGTTTAGGGTGTGCTCCCCCGGATGCCGCTAAATTTGGCAACGCTGTTAACTTGGGTTATGGGACGTAAGGCTGGAATCGACCGATGCGCCGAGACACCAATGCAAACTATAAGGTTATTACGCCGCCGCGACAAAGTTACCGCAAAGTGAGCTAGATCCGGAATTCACTGGATCTTTGGTAACTGAATTGCACGGTTGAATCGCCGCAAGCTTGACTTTGATCAACGCGCCCTACGGTCAGTCTAGAGACAACCTAATCTGGCGTCTGTGGCCTCTAAACTGGCCCGATGTCCCGTGTCCGGGGAGCAAAACATGGCAATCACACATACAGAAAAAAGTGCCTTTGGCGATGCTATGGCCGTTCTATCGGCTGTCGTATTCGCCGTCGTTGGTCTCGCTTGGGGTCTGGGATCTCCGGATCCGGCAATGGCCTTTCATGGCTGGGTCCTCACAGCGTCCGCTGCCATCGCCGCGATTTACGTCCTGTCGCAAATGTTCAAGGATCGCGTCCCCGACTCCAGCGGGTACGTGGACGGGCCGATCCGGTTTGCGATCCTTGCATCGATCATATGGGGTATCGCGGGTTTCCTCGTGGGCGACATCATCGCCTGGCAGCTTGCCTTCCCCGCCCTGAACCTCGATTTGCCGTGGACCAGCTTCGGCCGGTTGCGCCCGCTGCACACCTCTGCGGTGATCTTCGCCTTTGGCGGCAACGTGTTGATTGCGACTTCTTTCTACGTGGTTCAACGCACCACGCACGCGCGCCTGCTGGGTCACTGGGCGCCCTGGTTCGTCGTCTTTGGCTATAACGTGTTCATCGTCATTGCGGGAACCGGCTACGTCCTCGGTATCACCGAAAGCAAGGAATACGCGGAACCGGAGTGGTACGCCGATCTCTACCTGACCATCGTCTGGGTCGTTTATCTGATCGTCTTCCTCGGCACGATCATGAAGCGCAGGGAATCCCACATTTACGTGGCAAACTGGTTCTATCTCGCCTTCATCGTGACGATTGCGATGCTTCACATCATCAACAACCTTGCCATGCCGATCTCCCTGTTCGAACCCAAGAGCTACGTGCTGTTCGGCGGCGTTCAGGATGCGATGACACAGTGGTGGTACGGCCATAACGCGGTCGGCTTTTTCCTCACCGCTGGCTTCCTAGGGATCATGTACTACTTCATCCCCAAGCGCGTTGAGCGTCCGGTCTATTCTTACCGGCTCTCGATCATCCACTTCTGGACCCTGATCTTCCTCTATATCTGGGCGGGTCCGCACCACTTGCACTACACGGCGCTCCCCGAGTGGGTGCAGACCCTCGGCATGACATTCTCGATCATACTGTGGATGCCGTCCTGGGGTGGCATGATCAACGGTCTCATGACGCTTTCGGGTGCCTGGGACAAGCTGCGTACCGACCCCGTCGTGCGATTGCTTGTCGTCTCGGTTGCGTTCTACGGCATGTCGACCTTCGAAGGTCCGATGATGTCCATCAAGGTCGTCAACTCGCTTTCGCACTATACGGACTGGACTATCGGCCACGTACACTCGGGCGCGCTCGGGTGGGTCGCCATGGTGTCGTTCGGCGCGATCTACTGCCTCGTTCCATGGCTGTGGAAGCGCAAAGCGCTTTATTCGATCCGCCTCGTCGAGTGGCACTTCTGGATCTCGACCATCGGCATTCTGCTCTACATCACCTCCATGTGGGTGTCGGGCATCATGCAGGGTCTGATGTGGCGGGCCTACGACAAGCTCGGCTTCCTTTCCTACTCCTTCGTGGAGACGGTCGAAGCCATGCATCCCTACTACATCATCCGTGCAACCGGTGGCGCCCTGTTCGTCATCGGCTCGCTGATCATGGCCTACAACCTGTGGCGCACGATCCGCGGCGACGAGAGCGTCGATGCGGCCGAGCAGCCGCGCGTCGCAGCGGCACCCGAGCTTCGTTTGCAGCCGGCCGAGTAAGGATGAAGAGCCATGAAACACGAAATCTTCGAAAAGAACTCCATCCTGCTGCTCGTCGGCATTCTGATTGTCGTCTCCATCGGTGGCTTGGTTCAGATCGCACCGCTGTTCTGGATCGACAGCACCATCGAAAAGGTGAAGGGGATGCGTCCCTATTCACCTCTCGAACTGGCCGGGCGCGACATCTACATCCGTGAAGGCTGCTACACCTGCCATTCGCAGATGATCCGGACCTTGCGCGATGAGGTGGAACGTTACGGGCATTACAGCCTCGCGGCAGAAAGCATGTACGACCACCCCTTCCAGTGGGGTTCCAAGCGTACCGGACCCGACCTCGCCCGCGTCGGCGGCAAGTACTCCGACCAATGGCACGTGGAGCACATGACGGATCCTCGCGCCGTCGTCCCGGAAAGCATCATGCCGTCCTACCCTTGGCTGAGGGAGCGCGCGCTCGATACTTATAACATCGCGGCGAAGCTCACCGCCCTCAAGACCATCGGTGTTCCCTATGACGAGGCGATGGTGACCAACGCGGCAACCGATCTTGCCGCTCAGGTCCAGCCGGACAGCAAGGAAGCTGCGGAACTCTTGAAGCGGTATCCCAAAGCCAAGGTCGCCGACTTCGACGGCGATCCGAGCAAGGTCTCCGAACTCGATGCCGTCATCGCTTATCTTCAGATGCTTGGCACGCTCGTTGACTTCGCAAGCTTCGACGCGTCTGGTCCGAACTTGAGGTAGGAGCTGGACGATGAACTACGAAACCGTAGCGGCAGTGAGCCAGACGATGTCTTTGCTCTTGTTCATTGCCATTTTCCTTATCGTGCTCGGCTACGTCTTCTGGCCATCGAACCGTAATCGGCTCGAGCATGCTCAACGCCAAGCGCTGGATCTGGACAAGTCCGGCACTGGCCCTGGCAACAGAAGCGCCGACTGAGGACATAATCCATGGGACACCATAAAGAGATTGATCACGTCACGGGCGTCGAGACCACGGGCCACGTGTGGGACGGAGATCTGAAGGAGCTCAACAAGCCGCTGCCGCGGTGGTGGCTTTATACGTTCTATGCCACCATCGTCTGGGCCATCGGCTACTGGATCGCCTATCCCGCCTGGCCGCTGGTCAACGGGTATACCGAGGGTATGCTCCAACACAGCCAGCGGCGGGAGGTCATGAAGGAAGTCGCCGGCGGGATCGCCGCGCAAGCGCAGTTTCGCAGCGAAGTTGAAAAGATGGCACTTGCCGACATTGCAAAGAACCCCGAAGTCCTGCGCTTTGCGACCGCTTCGGGTGCCGCTGCTTTCGCGACCAACTGCGCGCCATGCCACGGCCGTGGCGCTCAGGGCGCGAAGAGCTACCCCAACCTGAACGACGACGATTGGCTGTGGGGTGGCTCGCTCGATGCCATTGCGCAGACGATCGCTCACGGCGTGCGGTCCGACGATGCTGAAACCCGCAGCTCAGCGATGCCGCGCTTCGGCCTCGATCAGGTTCTCGACCAAAAGCAGATGTCGGATACCGCAGAGTTCGTTCTCTCGCTGTCGGGCAAGTCGACCGACCAGGAAGCGGCCACGCGCGGCGCGGCAATCTTCGCGGAAAATTGCGCGGTCTGTCACGGCGAGACGGGAACGGGCAATCAGGAACTCGGTGCGCCTAACCTCACCGATGCAATCTGGCTCTACGGTGGCGCAAAGGAGGACGTGATCCAGTCCATCGCGACCGGCCGTGGCGGTATCATGCCCCAGTGGCACACGCGCCTCGATCCTGTCACCATCAAGACGCTCGCTGTTTACGTTCACGGCCTTGGAGGCGGCAAGTAAGCCTCCTGGCACTTCAGAAAGACACAACGCGACATGCTTCAGCAATCCGGCGCGCAGGAAGCAAGAATCCCAGAAACCCACGACGTGGCGGCCGTAAACCGCCGCGTCGACCGGATTGGATATGCTTCTCGCCAGAAGATCTATCCCAAGCTCGCACACGGCACCTACCGCAATCTCAAATGGGCCCTGATGGCTTTGTGCCTGGGCATCTACTACCTCATCCCATGGGTGCGCTACGACCGCGGTCCGGATCTGCCCGATCAGGCCGTATTGCTCGACATGGTCAACAACCGCTTTTTCATGTTCGGCCTCGAGATCTGGCCCCAGGAATTCTATTACGTCACCGGCCTTCTGGTCCTTGCCGCACTCGTCCTCTTTGTCGTGACCTCCGTCGCCGGCCGCGTCTGGTGCGGCTATTTTTGTCCGCAGACCGTCTGGACGGATTTGATGGTTCTGGTGGAACGCTTCTGGCAGGGAGACCGCAACGCACGCATCCGGCTCGACAAGGAGCCCTGGGGGTTGGCGAAGATCTTCAAGAAGATCATGACGCATCTGTCGTGGATCCTCATCGCTCTGGCGACGGGTGGCGCCTTCGTCTTCTACTTCGCGGATGCGCCGACCCTTGCCCGCCAGCTTCTGAACGGCAGCGCCGCCACGGAGGCCTATCTCTTTATCGCCATTCTGGCGGGTTCCACGTACCTGCTCGGCGGCCTCGCGCGCGAACAGGTGTGCATCTACATGTGCCCATGGCCGCGAATTCAAGGCGCCATGGTCGATCATGAATCTCTCATGGTTTCCTACCGCGATCTGCGCGGCGAACCCCGCGGCCCCATCCGCAAGAGCGCGGTGGCCGAGCGCGTCACGGGTGATTGCATCGACTGCAAGGCCTGCGTCGCCGTTTGCCCGATGGGCATCGATATCCGTGACGGCCTTCAGCTCGAATGCATCCAGTGCGCACTGTGCATCGACGCGTGCGACGACATCATGAGAAAGATCGGCCGGCCGACCCGGCTTATTGCCTACGAAACGATTGCCAATCAGGAGGCCATGGCCAAGGGGACGACCGCGCCGGTTAAGATTTTCCGCGCCCGCACGTTCCTCTATCTTGGACTCATCGCGATCGTTGGCCTCATCATGCTCGGCGCGTTGTGGCAACGTTCCGTTCTCGAAGCCAACGTGATGGCCGACCGCAACCCGCTGTTCGTTCAGCTTGCCAACGGCGATATCCGCAACGGGTTCACGCTCAAGGTTCTCAATAAGCTGCATGAGCCGCGGACGTTCGCGGTGGGCATCGAAGGTTTACCGGAGGGTTCGCGGCTTGTTGTTGCCGGTCACGAGAATGTCGAGAAGCCCACCATTGTCGTGCCAACGGACGTTCTGAACGAAGTCCGCGTGTTCGTGACCGTGCCGGCTGGCAGTCTTGGCAAGCTCGCCTCGCAAACCGAGCCTTTCAATTTCATCGTCAGGGACACCGTGAGTGATACGCTCGCGACCCGCAAAGCCACGTTCCGGAGGCCATGACGCCATGTCCAAGTCATCGGATCAGACGTTCGTCCTCACCGGCCGCCACGTTCTCTTTGCGCTGCTGTGCTTCTTTGGTACCGTCTTCGCCGTAAACGCCTATTTTATCGACCAGGCGCTTTCGACGAACACCGGCGTCGTCTCCAACGAGCCCTATCGCAAGGGCCTGAAGTACAACGAGCGTATAGCGGCGTACGAACGCCAGGCGGAGCTTGGCTGGCGCGACGAAATCAAGCTTGCATCCACGGGAGACCGTCTGTCGATCAACATCCGCGACAGGGACGGCAAGGCGGTCAGTGGCTTGGCGCTCAAGGCCACGCTCGGACGCCCCGCATCGGAGAGCGAGGACATCACGGTAAGCCTGGTCGAGACCCCCGAAGGCGCCTATGAGGCCGCCCTTCCGCCGCGCGCGGCCGGAACCTACATCGCCAGCTTTGAAGCCGTCGATCCGGGGCGTGCCGAGGAAGGCATTTTATACCGCGCCAAGGAGCGTATATGGCTGAAGCCCTGAAACGCGCGGATGCGGGCTCCCTTGCCGCTAAATCCGTTGCGCCAGACGTTTCAAGCCCTGCCGCGATCAACGACAACGGACCGGTGATCGAGCATGTGACGCTGGCTGTCAGCGATATGCACTGCGGCGCCTGCATCCAGTCGGTCGAGGGTACGCTAGGCAAGCTGCCGGGCGTCGTGAGCGCGCGCGCAAACCTTGCCGCGCGGCGCGTCTCGATTGCTCATGAAATCGACAAGCTCAGCATCGAGGATCTGATCGGCGCTCTGACCAAGGCGGGCCATGAGGCGGCGGAGCTCTCCGCCACGCCCGACGTGGAAGCCGCCGCGCGCGACGGTGACCTCCTCAAGCGGCTCGGCGTCGCCGGTTTCGCCGCCATGAACGTCATGCTGCTTTCGGTGTCCGTTTGGGCCGGCGCCGCATCGGGAGACATGGAAGACTCCATCCAGTCGATGTTCCATTGGCTCTCGGCGCTCATCGCACTCCCCGCGATCGCCTACTCTGGCCAACCTTTTTTCAAGTCAGCCGCCGGCGCGCTGCGTGGCGGACGGCTCAATATGGACGTGCCGATCTCGCTCGGGGTGCTGCTCGCCACCGCCATGAGCCTGTTTCAGACCATGCGCGGCAGTCATCAGGTCTATTTCGACGCCGCCATCACGCTCCTCGCCTTCCTGTTGATCGGCCGGCTCCTCGATCAGCAGATGCGCACGAAGGCGGCCGGCGCGGCTGCCAATCTGCTGGGCTTTCGCGCATATTTCGCCTCCCGCGTGCATGATGATGGTCGCGTGGAGCGCATCGCGGCAAAGAACCTGGGACCGGGTATGCGGGTGCTTACCGCCACCGGGGAGCGCATTGCGACTGATGGGATGGTGCGCGAGGGCACCAGCGATATCGACGACAGCCTGCTGACGGGCGAGACGGCGACCAAGACCGCCACTCCCGGCACCCGTGTCTATGCCGGTACGCTCAACCTCACCGGGCCGCTCGTGATTGAAGCGACCGCAACCGAGGAGGGCTCGCTGATCGCCGAGATCTCCCGGCTGATGGACGCCGCCGAGCAAAACCGCGGGCGCTACATGCGTCTTGCCGACCGCGCTGCACGCATCTACGCACCCGCCGTCCATGTCCTGGGCCTGTCGACATTCGCAGGCTGGCTGTTGGCCGGTCACGGTTGGGAGCCCGCACTGACGGCGGCCATCGCGGTGCTGATTATCACCTGTCCGTGCGCGCTCGCCCTCGCCGTGCCGGCCGTCCAGGTCGCGGCCTCCAGCCGTCTGTTTGCACGCGGCATCATTCTCAAGGCTGCCGACGGGCTGGAGCGCATGTCGGAGGTTGACACGGTGGTTTTCGACAAGACTGGCACGCTGACGACAGGCGAGCCGCGGCTGTCCGATCCCACTACAATCCCCGTTGATGTTCTGGCCCGTGCCGCCTCACTGGCTTCAGCCAGCCGCCATCCCTACTCGCGTGCCATCGTAGCGGAAGCGATCACGCGCGGCCAAAGCGTAGAGCCTGCGGCTAACGTGCGTGAAGTTCCCGGCTGCGGACTTTCTGTCACGACCGCACAAGGAGAAGAGCGCCTGGGCTCGGCCGACTGGTGTGGTGCCGGGGCTAACGCGAGCACGAGTTCGATCTGTTATCGTGACGCGCGAGGCCGCGTGACCGCCTTCTCTTTGCGCGATGCGTTGCGCGAGGATGCCGCCAGCGTCGTGGCCCGCCTCACGACAGGTGGCTTCGCCGTCGAGTTGCTGTCAGGCGACCGCCCCCAGGCCGTGGCGGAGGCCGCGCGCGCAGCCGGTATCGCGGCATGGCGTGGCAGCCAACGCCCTGACCAGAAAATTGAGCGACTGGAAGAACTTAAGGCCGCCGGGCGGCGCGTGCTCATGATCGGCGATGGCATCAACGATGCTCCAGCGCTTGCCGCAGCCCACGCCTCCATGTCGCCCGCCAGCGCAGCCGACATCAGCCAAACGACTGCCGACGCGATCATGCAAGGCAAGACGCTGTCAGGCGTCGCAGATGCTCTCGCGGTGGCAAAGGCAGCGCATAAGATGGCACTTCAAAACTTCGGCATCGCGATCGCCTACAACGTCATTTTCGTGCCCCTGGCCATGGCGGGGCTGGTCACCCCCCTCATCGCAGCCGTTGCAATGTCGGTATCTTCCATTACCGTCACGGCGAATGCGGTACGCCTCAAGGCCATGCGACTGGAGCTCAAAGCATGACATCGCTCGCTTGGTTGATACCCGCTGCACTGCTGCTAGGTGGATTGGGCCTCGCGGCGTTCCTATGGTCGCTGAATGCCCGGCAATACGATGATCTGGAAGGCGCAGCCTGGCGCGCGCTCGACGACGAGCCGCCACCCGCGCCAACGGCGCCTCGCAAGCCGCAAGGTTAGGAGCACCGCGCACAATGGACGGCCTCGCCTTGGCATTCGCTGGCGGTCTGATACTCGGATTGGCGAGCGCGCTCCATTGCGCCTCCATGTGTGGCGGCATCGCCTCCAGCCTGCTGTTCCTGTTTCGCCCGGAGGGTGCGCGTAGCAACGTCACCGTGCTTGCGGCAATGCAAGGCGGGCGTATTCTTGCTTACACGCTGGCGGGCGGCATCGTCGGGCTGATCGGCTCGGCCGCCTTCAACGTCATCAATCCCGCGAACGCGTATCGCGTCATACAGTGGGCCGCCGCCGTCTCTCTCATGTTCATCGGCTTGTCGATCGCAGGACTCATGCCCGCCGTCGCAGGCGTCGACACGCGGATCGCGCGCATGTCCGAAACGCTGGAGCGCGTGTTGGCACCGCTGCGCCGCAGGCCGGTTCTTGGCCCCATGGCCACCGGCTTTACGTGGGGGATCAGTCCCTGCCCAATGGTCTATGCTGCGTTGTTCAGCGCAACGTTGCAGGGTACATTCCAGGGCGGCGCCGCTTGGATGCTGGGCTTTGGCGCAGGAACGCTGCCCGCCATCATCGCGTCGGCGTTCGGCATCAGAGCGCTCTCAAGGCTCAACAAGGGCGCACTTGTACGCTCCGCAGTGGGTCTCGCGATCGCCGCCTTTGGCTTTTCGACGGTCTACATCGACTGGCCGAAGGTTCTCTGTCTAACGTGACCTGACGTCAGGTATGGAGATTCTGAACCGCCAGCCGAATGAGATCGGCCGTGCGCTCCACTCCAAGCTTCACCTTCATGTGGCTGCAGTTGTTGGCGACCGTCTTATAGGCGACGCCGAGAGATTCAGCGATCGCCGTGAGGCTCCTGCCCTGCCCCAGCATACGCAAGATCTCAAGCTCGCGGGCAGTGAGCGCCTGCAGTGGATCGCCACCGCTGCCCTGACCCATCACGAGCGCCGAGGCCATCTCACGATCGATATACTGTCCGCCATCGCGGATGCGCCGAACCGCCGTCACCAGTTCGTCAACAGGCGCGCTTTTGCTGACATAACCCTTGGCTCCCGCCTTGATGGCGCGCGCGGCAAAGGCGGGCTCGGCGTGCATCGAGAAGATCAGCACCTTCGCTCTCTCGTCGAGCACAAGCACCCGGCGCAACATTTCCAGTCCGCCGACACCGGCAAGATTGAGGTCGAGCAATACGATATCCGGCTTCTCCTCGGCGTAGATCTTGAGCGCGGTTTCGACATCCTCCGCTTCCAGTACGCTCGCCGGAAAATGCACGCCAAGCAGGCGCCTTACGCCCTCGCGTACGACGGCGTGATCCTCCACGATAAGAACTTTCATATTTCGAGACCTTCTCCTTCAAAACCGTTGTTCGTCTTATGCGAGTTGTTGCCGGATGGTCGCGCGGTGCACAGGTACACGCCGGCCGGCAGCGGCAGCGTGGCGATGACCGCGACGCCCGAAGTCAGTGCATTGGGGGAGACGTCGAGCGTACCGCCCAAGGCCTCCGCACGCTCGCGCATGCCTGCAATTCCAAAACCTGCGCTCGACGCCGGAGAGATGCCGCCGCCGTTGTCAATGATGGAAAGCTGCAGAACAGCTGGATTGGACGCACATTGCACCTGCGCCTTGATCGCGATGCGGGTCGGCACGCCATGCCGGATAGCGTTGTTGAGGGATTCCTGGACGATGCGGAAAGCGACCTCGTCGACGTCATGACCGTAGCTTGCCTGATCGATATCGGCGCTGATCTCCACCTCAGGCTGGCGGCGTGTCCAGAACGCGATCAGTTGATCGATAGCTTGATCAAGACCCAGATCCAAGAGTTGTGCTGGCCGCAAGCGGCCCAAGATGGCGCGCACATGGCCCTGCATGTGGGCGATCGATTGACGAATGGCGCCGGCGCGGGCCACGACCTCCCCAGCCGCGCCGCGTTCGAGAAATTGCGGGATGGTCTGCGCATCGACATCGACGGCGAACAGGAACGGTCCGATCTCGTCGTGGAGGTCACGCGCCAGCTCCTTGCGTTCCTCCTCCTGCACGGCGCTCAATTGGCTCGACAGCAGCTTGTTGCGCTGCTCAGCTTCTTGCAGGCCCTGCGCCATGCGATTGAACTCGCGGTAGATGATATTGAGCTCTTCCGGGCCGTTCTCATCGACATGGGCGCTGAAGTTCCCCTGTCTCACCTCGCTCAACGCACGAGCAAGATTGTCGAGTGGACGCAACGCGCGATTGAGCGTCAGGGACACGAGCCACAGAACGAGCGCGAAGAAGCCGGCAAGGATCGCGAATTGAAGTTTCATCTCCTCCCAAACTTCGGCGATTTCGTTGTCGGCCTTGCCTTCCAGGCGGATCGCTCCGAGGTGGCTGATCGCTTCTGGCAACGGAATATCGATGATGATCGGCTCGGCGTAGAGTGCTCTCTTCAGCCATTCGGGCGCGGGAGGGACGGCCTGCATCGGCCGTGACGACCTCAACACCTTTCCATCCGGCGCAACGAGGCTCACGCCGACGTCGCGATCGTTGTCGAATGTCGATACCAGCCGCGCCAGATGCTGTTCGGGAGCTCCGGACGGGCTGATTTGCGAGGTCGCCTCGCGCACCGTCGTCCCGGACAGTTCTAACGCGGCGGTCAACTCACTCTCAACGACAGTAAGCGCGTACAAATAGCTCAGCGCTCCGCCGGCAAGCAGACTGAGCGGCAGGATAAGAATGATCAACGCAAGTAATCTGCGGCGCAGAGACATGACGGGCTCGGAGGCGAATAATTGTAACTAGCTAACATGATCGCCTGGGACTGCAAGGATGCAAGCCAAGGAAATATCGGGAAAATTTCCCGCTAGCGCGCGCAAATTAACTCATCGTCCAGCCACGGCAGCATCGCCCTTATTCGCTTCAAGGCCGACGCTTCCAGGGCATCGCGGCAGGCGCGGGCCAGCTCGCGTGGCAGACTGCCAAGCTCCTGGCGGCGGGCAATGAGGGTCATCGTGCGCGTCAATTTTGGGCCAGGCAGCGGCACAGCACGCGCGCTTGCATTTTCGAGAGGCGCTTCGGCAAGACATAGCGGCGTCGTGACGGCAAAGCTGCGTCCCATGTCGACCATGCCGTGCACGCCAAACGGCGTATCGAACTCGTAGCCTGCCGGGATATCGAGGCCGAGCCGGCGCAGATGCCGTTCAATCTCGATCCCGGTTTTCGAGCGTGCGCTGTAGCGAACAAGGCCGACCGTGCTTGCCAACTCACGCAAGGCCGCGGCGTTCGCGGGCGGCGATACGCCTGCGGGCACCAATAAAATGTAGGGTTCGCTGACCAGATCGAAACGCTGCAAACCTGCGACTTCGGACAATTCGTCGGCGCCAATGAAAAGATCGAGGTTCCGGGTTAGGAGCGCGCCGGCGTGGGCCGCGGTGAAGCCGGCCTGCACCTGCACGGACTCTGCGCGCGTATGCAGAAACTCTGCAGTCGGTACACTCAAGGCGCGCGCAAGGCTGTCCACCAAACCAACCCGTATCAACGACAGCTTGCCTCGATCGGCTTCTTTCAGGAGGGGCGCGATCTGGCGCGCCTCCGACAACAGGGCCGCCGCGCGCTGGCGCATGACCCCGCCGGCCGGGGTCAACCCCAAGGGGCGCACGCTACGGTCGAACAGCACCGTGCCCGTACGCGCCTCCAACTCGGCGATGGCTTGGGAGATGGCCGGCTGGGTCAAGCCCAGAACGCGGGCAGCCGACGCCATGGCGCCGGTATCGCAGACGCTGAGAAAGATCTCCAGCGCGCGCAGGTCGAACGGCAAGGCATCAGGCTTGACATGCATGCCATACTATAACTCAAACTTATATTATCGGCAATTACAGGCTCATATATTAGTCGATCCGCTCCTACAGCTCCTCACGCAACCGCCGCCAGAAACCTCTGCGAGTTCGCATGCTGATCGACCATTATTCGATTTGGAATGTCCTTCGCCAATCCCTGAAGGGCCACACCGGCTGGAAACCTGCCTGGCGGGAGCCCGAGCCCAAGGCCGAGTACGACGTCGTCATCATCGGCGGCGGCGGGCACGGCTTGGCCACGGCCTACTACCTTGCCAAGCGCTACGGCATCACCAATGTCGCCGTGGTCGAGAAGGGTTGGATCGGCTCGGGCAACGTAGGTCGCAACACCACCATCGTGCGGTCCAACTATATGCTGCCCGGCAACATCCCCTTCTATGAGCTGGCCCTGCAACTCTGGGAAGGCCTGGAGCAAGACCTCAACTACAATGCGATGGTCTCCCAGCGCGGCATTCTCAACCTGTATCACTCCGATGGCCAGCGCGATGCCTATGCGCGGCGCGGCAACGCCATGCGGCTGCACGGCGTGGACGCGGAACTGCTGGACCAGTCTCAAGTCCAATCCATGTATCCTTGGCTCGATTACGACAACGCCCGCTTCCCGATCAAAGGCGGCCTGATCCAGCGGCGCGGCGGAACCGTGCGTCACGACGCCGTCGCCTGGGGTTATGCGCGCGCCGCCGACCGGCTTGGCGTCGACATCATCCAGAACGCGGAAGTCACCGCGATCCGCATCGAAAACGGCCGGGCGACCGGCATCGAAACCAAACGCGGCTTCATCCGCGCCAAGAAGCTTGCGCTCTCGGTCGCGGGAAATTCTTCGCGCGTTGCCGACATGGCCGGTCTCAAGCTGCCGATCGAAAGCCACGTGCTGCAAGCCTTCGTGTCCGAAGGCATCAAGCCGTTCATCGACGGTGTGGTGACGTTCGGCGCCGGCCATTTCTACATCAGCCAGTCGGACAAGGGCGGTCTGGTGTTCGGCGGCGATCTCGACGGCTACAATTCCTACGCACAGCGCGGCAACCTTCCGGTCGTGGAAGATGTGCTCGAAGGCGGCATGGCACTAATGCCGCGTATCGGACGCGTGCGCCTGCTACGCTCGTGGGGCGGCATCATGGACATGTCCATGGACGGCTCACCCATCATCGACAAGACGCCCGTCGACGGCCTCTACCTCAATGCCGGCTGGTGCTACGGCGGCTTCAAGGCGACGCCCGCAGCGGGCCTCACCTTCGCACATCTCATCGCGCGCGACGAACCTCACGACACGGCACGCGCCTACCGGCTGGACCGCTTCGCGACCGGCCGGATGATCGACGAAAAGGGCATGGGCAATCAGCCCAATCTGCACTGAAGAAGGCATACGGACCATGCGCATTTCCTGCCCCTACTGCGGCGAACGCAGCCTCGATGAATACCTCTATATTGGCGATGCGACCGTAACCCGGCCGGATCCCGCCGGCGCCAATGCGCAGGCCGACTTCTACAAGTACGCCTACGAGCGTACGAACCCGGCCGGCCCTCACAAGGAATTGTGGTATCACTCCGCCGGCTGCCACGCCTGGCTCGTGGTCGAGCGCGATACGCGCACGCACGAGATCTCCTCCGTCGAAACCGCCAAGGACGTAGCTCTGAAGCGCAACGCTGCAAAGGGAGGCGCGTGACATGAGCGCTTCACAGATCAATCGCATTACCGGCAAGGGCCTCATTGATCGCCGCCAGCCGCTGCGCTTCACCTTCGACGGCAAGAGCTATGATGGCTTCCAGGGTGACACGCTCGCAAGCGCCCTGCTCGCCAACGGCGTCGTTCTGACGGGCCGCTCCTTCAAATATCACCGCGCACGCGGCATCCTGAGCGCCGGCTCTGAAGAACCCAACGCCATTGTGGAACTGCGCACGGGCGCGCGCCGCGAGCCCAATACGCGCGCCACCATGATCGAGCTTTTTCCTGGACTCGAGGCGCACAGCCAGAACCGTTGGCCATCCCTGAAGTACGACGTGCTCTCCATCAACTCGCTGCTGTCGCCGGTATTCGTGGCCGGCTTCTACTACAAGACCTTCATGTGGCCGGCGGCGATGTGGGAGAAGTTATACGAGCCGATGATCCGGCGCGCTGCCGGCCTTGGCCGGGCGTCCGACGAGTCCGATCCCGACACCTACGACAAGTCTAACGCCTTCTGCGACGTGCTCGTCGTTGGCGGCGGTGCAGCAGGCCTGATGGCCGCGCTGGCGGCTGGCCGCGCTGGCGCACGCGTCATCCTGTGCGACGAACACTTCGATCTTGGCGGCAGGCTTCTTTCTGAAACGCAACTCATCGATGGCAAGCCGGCGCACGATTGGGTTCGTGCCGCGGTCGCCGAGCTGCGCGCCATGCCCGATGTGCAGATCCTGACCCGCACGAGCGTGTTCGGCGCCTACGACACCGGCACGTTCGCCGCCGTCGAGCGTGTCGCCGATCATCTTCCCAAGCCGGGCGTGCATCAGCCGCGCCAACGGCTCTGGCGCATCATCGCCAAGCAATGCGTACTGGCGGCGGGTGCAACCGAGCGGCCCATCGTGTTCGGCAACAACGACCTGCCGGGCGTAATGCTGGCGAGCGCGGTGCGCACCTATATCAATCGTTTCGGCGTGACGCCGGGCAAGACAGCGGTCATCTTCACCAACAATGACGAAGCAGCGACGACCGCACGTGACCTCGCCGCGGTCGGCGTACGCGTGGCGGCCATCGTGGATTCGCGTCCACAACCTAGCGCCGCCGTGCGCGACGCCGCCAAGACCACCGGCGCACGCCTCGTCAACGGCGTCGTTGCCGACGCCAAGGGCCGCATTGCCGTCAAGGGTGCGCGCATCGTTCCCGCCGGGGGCGCGGCGTTCGACGTGTCGTGCGATCTCATTGCCGTGTCGGGCGGCTACAATCCCAATGTCCAGCTCACCACACACCAGAACGGGCGTCCTCAGTGGAACGAGACGTTGGCGGCCTTCCTGCCGGGTTCATGCCCCAAGGGCATGACTGTCGCGGGCGCTGCCAAGGGCACATTCTCGCTACCGGACTGTCTGGCCGAAGGTGCTCAAGCCGGCGCCGCGGCTGCGACGGCGGCAGGTGTCAGCGCACAAGTTCCACTGGTTCCGAAGGCCGAGGCCGAAACCTACGGCGTTGTTCCGCTGTGGCGCGTCAAGGACGCAAAGCACAAGGCGTTCGTCGATTTCCAGAACGACGTGGCCGCAAGCGACATCGATCTCGCCGAGCGCGAAGGCTATCGGTCCGTCGAACACGTCAAGCGCTACACGACGCTGGGCATGGCGACCGACCAGGGCAAGACCGCCAACGTCAACGGCCTTGCAATCCTCGCAGCTCTGACGGGCAAGTCGATCCCTGAAACCGGCATCACGTCGGCCCGCCCCCCCTACTCGCCGGTCTCGATCGGCGCGCTTGCCGGTCATCATCGCGGCAAGGAGTTCAAGGCAACGCGTCTTCCGCCGTCCTATTACTGGGCGAAGGAACAGGGCGCGGTGATGGTGGAAACCGGCCTGTGGCTGCGCCCGCAGTATTTCCCGCGCGCCGGCGAGACGGACTGGCTTGAAACTGTGACACGTGAGGTGAAGACCACGCGTTCGGCTGCGGGCATCTGTGACGTCTCAACGCTCGGCAAGATCGAGATCCAGGGCGCGGACGCGGGCGCCTTCCTCGACCGCGTCTATATCAACATGTTCTCGACGCTCGGCGTCGGCAAGGCGCGCTACGGCATGATGCTGCGCGAGGACGGCGTCGTTATGGACGACGGTACGACCGCGCGGTTTGCGCAAGACCGCTTCTTCATGACGACGACGACCGTGAATGCCGTGAAGGTGATGCAGCATCTGGAATACTGCCACCAATGGCATTGGCCGGAGTTGGACGTGCAGATGACCTCCGCGACGGATCAGTGGGCGCAGTATTCGGTTGCGGGCCCACGCTCCCGCGACCTGCTTGCCAAACTGGTGGATGCGCCCTTCGATATCTCCAACGAAGGCTTCCCCTATATGGCCGTCGCGGAGATCACCGTGTGCAACGGCATCCGGGCCCGCATCTACCGGCTGTCGTTCTCGGGCGAGCTCGCCTATGAGATCGGCGTGCCTGCGCGTTACGGCGACTCATTGATCCGCGCGCTGATGGCGGCAGGTGAAGAGTTCGGCGCCCTCTGCTACGGCACCGAAGCGCTCGGCGTGATGCGCATCGAAAAGGGCCACGTCGGCGGTCCTGAGATGAACGGCATGACGACGGCTGCCGACCTGGGGCTGGGCAAAATGGCCTCGACCAAGAAGGACTTCATCGGTCGCGTCCTGGCTGGCCGCGAAGGTCTTAAAGATCCCTCCCGCCCTGCGCTCGTAGGCTTCAGGCCCGTGGATCGCTCGGCACGGCTGAGGTCGGGCTCGCACCTGCTGCCCAAGGATGCAGGCAACTTCGCCAGCAACGATCAAGGCTATCTGACGTCGGTCGCGTATTCGCCGATGAACGGACACTGGGTCGGCCTGGGACTCCTGGCCAACGCAGCCAGCCGGATGGGTGAGATCGTTCGCGCTTACGACCCCGTCCGCAATGGCGACACCCTGGTGGAAGTCGTGTCGCCCGTATTCTTCGATCCTGAGGGAGAACGCCTGCGTGTCTAGTCTCACACTCACCCCGACGAACGCGCTCGCCAGCGCTTTGAATTCGAGCCGCAGCTCCGTCGCGATCGCCGTGCTCGATGGCCTCAGCATCGCGCACGTTGCGGCGCGCAAGGGCCAAGGCGCTGCCTTGGCCGCGCGCGTCAAGGAACTGTACGGCCTGACGCTGCCTCAGACGCCGCGCATTGCGACAGGTTCTAACATCAGCTTCGTCTGGGCCGGGCCCGAACAGTGGCTGGCAATGGCTCGCACCAGCGCTAATCCTGACTTTGAACGCGATCTGCGCGGCAAGCTCGAAGGTCTGGCGTCTGTTGCAGATCAGACTGATGCACGCGCGCTGGCAACCGTGCGCGGCCCCAATGCCCGCCACGTCCTCGCAAAGGGTGTGCCGATCGATCTGCATCCGAAGGCGTTTCCGGCAGGGAGCGCTGCAATCACCCACGCCTCACATATTGGCGTCCTGATGTGGCTATCGGAGGCGGACGATACGTTCACCTTGGCGTGCCCGCGCTCATATGCATCCAGCTTCTGGGGCTGGCTGACGGAATCTGCCGTGGAGTTCAGCCCGGCGGTCGGTGACTAAACAGACCGGTCGAATTAGGCCAATTGCGATCTTCTGACCAATAGGCGTTGTCTCGCCATTCTAAAGCATTGTATCGTGCGCGCACTTGAGCGCAGCCTGGACCTCCAGGTTGCGCAGCAATGACAGGCGAGGCATGGTCGAACAGCGTGGGAAGAAGGCGAGATCGCTCCCCGACGTCGAGGAGTTGACAACAGGTTCCGGCGCGCCCGTGGCGTCGTCGCGAACCTTGGAGCAGGCCATAGGTCTGCGCGTTCGCCAGCAGCGCAAGGAAGCCCAGTTAACCGTTGCCGAACTCGCGGCTGCGGCGGAAATTTCGCCTGGCATGCTGTCCAAGATCGAAAATGGGCAGATTTCTCCCTCACTGAACACGCTGCAGACCCTCGCATCTGCTCTCAACGTGCCGATCGCGCTGCTTTTTTCGTCGTTCGAACAGCGCCGGGATTGTTCCTTCGTCAAGTCCGGCGAAGGGGTGATTATCAGGCGCCGGGGCACCAAGGTCGGCCATCAATATCAGTTGCTCGGTCATTCTTTGGGCGGCGATGTCGTGGTCGAGCCCTACCTCATCACCCTGAGCGAGGATGCGGTGCCCTATACGGCTTTCCAGCATGACGGCATCGAATTCATTTACATGCTGACTGGTGAAGTTGAGTATGCTCATGCGGATCGGACCTATTTCCTGAAGCCCGGAGATGCCATTCTCTTTGATAGCGCCGCGCCCCACGGCCCCGTCAATTTGATCCGCCCGCCGATGACCTACCTATCGATTATCGTATATCCGCGAAGCTGAGAGCCCGGCGCGCTCCTCACTAACGCGTAGCCTGCTTTCCTCTAAAGAAATTTTTTTTCCCCCCAATTGACATAGCCTGGGACCCTGTCGTAGGATTGCAACTAATGTAGTCGCAACCAAAGGGCAAAATCCCATGTGCGGAATTGTCGGACTGTTTCTGAAGAACAAGGAACTCGAGCCCAAGTTGGGCTCGATGCTGTCAACGATGCTCACGACAATGTGTGAGCGTGGTCCGGACTCGGCGGGCTTTGCCGTCTACGGCGCTCCCGAGTCAGGCAAGGCAAAGATCACGCTGCAGTCCCCCAACCCGGACCAGGACTTTGCCGGTCTTGCCGATGCGGTCTCCAAGGTCATCTGCGCACCGGCAAAACTCGCGGTGAAGTCGACCCACGCGGTGCTCACCGTTCCCGTCGGCAAGGCGGACGAAGCACGCGCCGCCGTACGCGCCAACCATCCCACGATCCGCGTCATGAGCCAGGGCGAAGAGATCGAGATCTACAAGGAAGTCGGCTATCCGACCGAGGTGTCCAAGCGCTTCGACCTTGAACACATGAGCGGCACGCACGCCATTGCTCACACGCGCATGGCAACCGAGAGCGCCGTCACGACGCTCGGCGCGCACCCCTTCTCGACCGGCCCGGATCAGTGCCTGGTGCACAATGGCTCGCTTTCGAACCACAACAGCCTGCGCCGCGAACTCAAGCGCGACGGCATGACGTTCGAAACCGAGAACGACACCGAGGTTGCCGCTGCCTATCTGTCCTGGCGCATGAAGCAGGGCATGAACCTGGGTGAAGCTCTGGAAAAGAGCCTCGATGATCTCGACGGCTTCTTCACCTTTGTGGTCGGCACCAAGGATGGCTTCGGCGTCATTCGCGACCCGATTGCCTGCAAGCCCGCCGTCATGGCGGAGACGGATGACTACGTCGCCTTCGGCTCCGAGTATCGCGCGCTTGCCAACCTTCCCAATATCGACAAGGCCCGTGTTTGGGAGCCTGAGCCTTCGACGGTCTATTTCTGGGAACGTAAGAACTGATCCCCTCAAAAAAATGGGCAACGGAAACGCACAATGAGAACGATCGATCTGGCAACCACGCCACTACGTGAGCTCAATGAAGCTCTCCACCGCCAAAAAGACGGTGCGAACGAAGACAACTGGGAAGTTCTGAATCCGCGCGGCTCTCATGCAGTGGCCGTCGGCGTCGACGCCCCCATCAACCTCGATGTGAAGGGCAGCGTTGGCTACTATTGCGCCGGTATGAACAAGAAGGCGACGATCACCGTGCACGGCTCTGCCGGTCCCGGCGTTGCCGAGAACATGATGTCGGGCAAGGTGACTATCAAGGGCGACGCCAGCCAGTACGCTGGCGCGACCGGCCGTGGTGGTCTTCTCGTCATCGAGGGTAACGCGTCCTCGCGTTGCGGCATCTCGATGAAGGGCATCGACATCGTGGTGAAGGGCAACATCGGCCATATGTCGGCATTCATGGCTCAGTCAGGGCACCTCGTCGTCCTGGGCGATGCTGGCGACGCGCTCGGCGACTCCATCTACGAGGCCAAGTTGTTCGTACGCGGCAAGGTCAAGAGCCTGGGCGCCGACTGCATCGAGAAGGAGATGCGGCCCGAGCACCACGAGGAGCTTGCCAAGCTGCTCGAAAGCGCCGGCTTCAAGGACGTGAAGACGAACGAGTTCAAGCGCTACGGCTCGGCTCGCAAGCTCTATAACTTCAACATCGATAACGCGGATGCCTACTGATGAGCTACCAGAACCCTCCGACCACGCCGCGTAAGTCGTGGACCTTTGATGATTACACGCTGTCAGAAATCCGCCGCGCCGCGCAGACCGGCATCTACGATATTCGCGGTGGCGGCGCCAAGCGGCGCGTACCTCACTTCGATGATCTTCTCTTCCTCGGCGCTTCCATCTCGCGTTATCCTCTCGAGGGCTATCGCGAGAAGTGCTCGACGAGCGTCACGCTCGGCACGCGCTTTGCCAAGAAGCCGATCGAGCTGAAGATTCCGATCACGATCGCAGGCATGAGCTTTGGCGCGCTCTCGGCCGCCGCGAAGGAAGCTCTTGGCCGTGGCGCCTCGCTCGCCGGCACGTCGACCACGACGGGCGACGGCGGCATGACGCCGGAAGAACGCGGACAGTCCAAAACCCTCGTCTATCAGTATCTGCCCTCGCGCTACGGCATGAACCCCGACGATCTGCGCAAGGCGGACGCAATCGAGGTTGTCGTTGGCCAGGGTGCGAAGCCCGGCGGCGGCGGCATGCTTCTCGGCCAGAAGATCTCCGATCGCGTCGCCGAGATGCGCAACCTGCCCAAGGGCATCGACCAGCGTTCGGCTTGCCGTCATCCCGACTGGACAGGTCCCGACGATCTCGAAATCAAGATCCTGGAACTGCGCGAGATCACCGAGTGGGAGAAGCCGATTTATGTCAAGGTCGGCGGCACGCGGCCCTACTATGACGTTGCTCTTGCGGTGAAGGCTGGCGCCGACGTCGTCGTCCTCGACGGCATGCAAGGCGGCACGGCGGCAACGCAGGAAGTGTTCATTGAGCACGTTGGCCTGCCCACGCTGGCCTGCATCCGGCCCGCCGTCCAGGCGCTGCAGGATCTCGGGATGCATCGCAAGGTCCAGCTCATCGTCTCCGGCGGCATCCGCTCGGGCGCCGACTGCGCCAAGGCTCTTGCACTCGGGGCGGACGCCGTCTCGATCGGCATCGCGGCGCTGGCTGCGCTTGGCGATAACGATCCCTCGTTGGAGAAAGAGTACAATAAGCTCAACACCACGGCCGGCAGCTACGACGACTGGCACGAGGGCAAGGATCCGGCAGGCATTACCACTCAGGATCCAGGCCTCCAGAAGCGGCTTGATCCGGTGAAAGCCGGCCGCAGGCTCGCGAACTACCTCAAGGTGATGACGCTTGAGATTCAGACCGTCGCTCGCGCCGCTGGCCACAACAACATCCATAACCTGGAGCCGGAAGATCTTTGCGCGTTGACCCTCGAGGCGGCAGCCATGGCACGCGTGCCGTTGGCTGGAACCTCTTGGATTCCAGGCATCACAGGAACGGGCGGCCTTTAGGCCGCCCCTTTTTTTTGGGCGGAAACTGAACCCTATAAGCGCTCCAACGCGCGACACCTAACGAGGACAAACAATGACCCAGAATCTCAGCGACTTCGCCAAGGAGCGCGGCGTCAAATATTTCATGATCTCGTTCACAGACTTGTTTGGATCTCAGCGCGCCAAGCTGGTCCCGGCTCAGGTGATCAACGGGGTGGTGGAAGGCGGAGCGGGCTTTGCCGGCTTTGCGGCCGGCTTCGACGTGACGCCCGCTCATCCCGACATGCTGGGGATGCCCGATACCAGCACCGTCATCCAGTTGCCGTGGAAACCGGAGGTCGCCTGGGTTGCCGCCAATTGCGCGATGGAGGGACAGCCGCTCGCCCAGGCACCCCGCAACGTGCTGCGCAAACTCGTTGACGAGGCCGCGAAGGAAGGGCTCCGCGTCAAGACTGGGGTGGAACCGGAGTTCTTCCTGCTGAGCCCCGAAGGTGACAAGATTGCCGATCCGTGGGACAGTTCCAACAAGCCCTGCTACGACCAGCAAGCGATCATGCGCCGCTATGAGGTGATCGCCGAGGTCAGCAACTACATGCTTGATCTGGGCTGGGAACCCTATCAGAGCGACCACGAGGATGCGAATGGCCAGTTCGAGATGAACTGGAAATTCGACGACGCCCTGACGACGGCTGACAAGCTTGCTTTTTTCAAGTTCATGCTGAAATCGGTGGCGGAAAAGCATGGGCTGCGCGCCACCTTCATGCCTAAGCCGTTCTTGAACCTGACAGGCTCGGGCTGCCATGTGCACATCTCGACCTGGACGCCTGACGGCAAGACCAACGCCTTCTTCGACGACAGCATGGAACTTGGCCTGAGCCAGCAGGGCCGCCACTTCCTCGGGGGCATCATGAAGCATGCCTCCGCGTTAGCCGGGATCTGCAATCCGACGGTGAACAGCTACAAGCGCATCAACGCGCCGCGCACCTCGTCGGGATCGACCTGGGCCCCGAACACCGTGACCTGGTCAGGCGACAACCGTACGCATCTTGTGCGTGTGCCCGGTCGCGGCCGTATCGAGTTGCGTCTGCCCGACGGCGCGGCCAACCCATATCTCCTGCAGGCGGTCATCATCGCCGCCGGGCTCGATGGTATCCGGACAAAGGCTGACCCCGGCAAGCGCCTCGACATCGACATGTACCAGTTGGGCTATACCGTGAAGGATGCCCCGCGCCTTCCGCTCAACCTGCTAGATGCCCTGCGGAGCCTCGATGCCGACACGAGCCTGAAATCGGCTCTCGGCGAGGAATTCGCCAACGCCTACATCAAGCTCAAGACCGATGAGTGGAATTCCTTTACCTCCCACCTTACCCAGTGGGAGCGCGATCACACGCTGGATTGCTGATCGGAACGTATCGGCAAGCTTCCTCGTGAAAGGCCCCGGAACACGCGCCGGGGCCTTTTTTTATCCGTTAAAGATCAAAGTCATTGTGTCTTGCCATGGCCCTGCCGCAACCTATGCTCACAAACGGCGTGGCTGCTCTGCATTGCCCGGCCCCGGATATCCGCCCTCAATTCTCGACCTTGAATGAGCCAAGACACGAGCGATCAACGCCGCGTTCATGCGATTGTGCCCTACGCGCGGGAGGCTTCGGGCAAGATCACGCAGGCGCACGCCTATGTTCTCTCGGGCCTCATCATCGCTGGACTTGGCATCTACCACTGGTTCTATGAAGGCTGGCGCGAGAACATTATCTTCGCAGCTTCCATAACGGCCGCGCTGATAGCCGCCCTGACGTTTGCAACGCGCCGTCTGCTCATGTCGGTGGCGACCGTCGCCGCCATCGTGGCGATGATCGTTGTCGCCGCCGACGTCAAACGGCGCTACATCGAGATGGTGCTGCACGCTTACGATGTCGTTTTCTACCTGACATCATGGGCCACGCTCCGCTTTCTGTGGGTCGATCACCGCGCGTATCTGATCGCCATCGCGGTATCGTTCATCCTGACGGCGCTGCTCGCGCGCACGCTCTATAATTGGGACAGCACCCGCATCTCGCGTACCCTCAGCGGCGGATTGGTGGTGATTTTCTCATGCTTGGCGCTTTGGGCGTCCCATGCCAAGGGCGAGCGGCGCAACACTCTGTTCTATTGGGATAACCTCTATCTCTCTTCATTCTATGCTTCCTGGTCGGAGACCTTTGAGACCCTGATGAAGGGACAGTTGCTCGAAGCGCTGAAATCGCAAAAGAAGCCGCTTTTCAAGATTCCTGCGACCTGCACGCCCGCTGAAAAGCCACCCCACATTCTTCTCATTCACCAGGAAAGCGTCGTACCGCCCTTCCACTTCCCGCAGCTCGACTATGATCACACGCTCGATCCGTTCTTCAAATCCTTCGACGGTCAGGTGCACAAGCTGCGCGTCGAGACGTACGGGGGTGCGTCCTGGTTGACCGAGTTTTCCGTGCTGGCCGGGGTCTCGACCTACTCATTCGGCGGCATGCGCACGTTTGTGCAGTCGCTCATGCAGGGCAAGATCCACGATACGCTCCCGCAGGCCCTGACGCGGTGCGGCTACGACAATTCCGTTTTCTATCCCGTGCCGAAGGATTTCGTCTCGAACGGCCGCTTCTACGCGGCCGTCGGCATGCCCCAGATTTTCGACTACAAGGCTCAAGGCGCCACACGCTTCAACGAACGTGACAAATTCTATTACGCCAACGTGCTGACCCAGCTTGAAAAGCATATCGCGACGTCGAACCGACCGGCGTTCAACTTCATCATCACGTCGGCTACCCACCTTCCCTATACCTACACTTACGATCCGGAGGTGAAGGTTCCCGGGGGTGGCGCCGGAACCGATGCGGAGATGAACGAGTATCTGCGCCGCCTCGCGATGGCGAAGATGGACTACGATGAGTTTCGCGCCCAACTGAAAGAGCGTTTCCCGAACGAACGCTTTCTTATCGTCCAGTACGGCGATCACCAGCCCGTCGCCACGCGAATCTATCTGGGCTTCGATAAATCGTACGCGGCCGAAGATGTGAAGCTCGACCCGGACTCGCCGGGCTTCATAACCTATTACTCGGTGGATGGCGTGAACTACACGCCCCCGCCCCTGCCCTCGGTCGATGCGCTCGAAGTGCCTTATCTGGGCACACTGCTACTCAACGAGGCGCGCCTGCCGCTGTCACCCTCTTATGCCGAGCGCGTTCGGCTGCTCGGCCTGTGCGAGGGGCGCTATTACACGTGCGAAAACAAGCGAGAGATCCTCGGATTCCACCGAAGGTTGATAGATAGCGGACTCGTCGAAGCGCGTTGAGTCCTTATAAATAGTCAGTAAACAACCTACTTGCAGTCTAAAATTAACATTTTGGGAATCGAGCTACTCGTTACGCCCCATTAGGGAGTTTATTGCTACTTTAGATTGCAGAAACTTAACCCTGCGGCCGCTCGATGATTGACGAAGCAGATGTGTGCGAGGCTGGCGACGGCTGGTCCATGCAACGGGAAAACAACTCGTTCAGCCCCCTCCTGGAAAAACTCATCACCGACACCCAGAGCGCGGCCTTGCTGACGGCGGCGACAACAAGCGCCGTCAATGCCATGCGTCAGCCGGGTGTTGTGCATATGCCCACTGAATTGCAAAGCTACCTGCCCGATCCCAACGGCATGGTCTTCGCCATGCGCGTTCTGCAACGTCAGAGACACCTGCCGGCATCCACGACTGCGGCGGTTTCTACATTCTTCGCGAGCCTTGATCCTGCCCTGAGGGAGATGGAACGCTATTTCGCCGATGCCAACCTGATTGGCGTCGAGCGTGCCGTCGCATTGCATCAATTCTCTCTGGCAAACATCTGGCGCCGCGCGGCCTACACCGGCGCGGAGGCCGTGACAGAGCTGGCGCAGGCCAACCAAGTCTGTCTGCCAGGCCTCTATGAGCTGAGCGCAGGCATCCTCGGCAGGCTTCTCAACGCCGCAGCCCAAGGGCAGTCGCCGTGCCTGATGGCCAATGGCCAGCCCTTCCTCCCGGCCTTGCCCCAGCGGCGCAGGGCCGCCCGGCGCATTCTGGGCCAGCCAGCCACGGTAACCCTGGACGGGGCTACACAGCGCGTTTACGCGCGCGACGTCTCCCAGGGCGGGATTGGACTGGAGCAGGTGGAACTCCCGTTGCCCGCCGGCGAAATCGCCGTCGTGACGCTATGCACGGGACGGCGCTTCACGGGCACGGTGGCGTGGCACAAGGCCCGGCGGGCAGGCATCAGCCTGACGGTCCCGCTGGCGCCCAACGATCCTTTGTTGTGGGGTTAAGCCCAACGCCAGCCATGGCGTTGCCTCCGTCACCGGACCATGGCAACTTCACAGACAGCACTGCTCGAGACGGTTACAGTGGCGCCGGCATCCGATCGGCGGCGAACCTTCGGCTGCGAACCCGGCGGTGCATGACGAGGAACGTCCAACCCGTGTCCCACAACCCTCAGTCCACCATGGCCGCGTGCGGCATTAAGGTCGCGGCGACATCGCCGTCATCGACGCGCGAAGCGGTGCGCGCGGTCAAGGCAGAGTTCGGCAACGAACGCTTCCAGCATGTCATTGCATTCTTCTCCATTGAGCATGATCCGGTGCAACTCGTCGCCGAATTCAACGAGGCCTTTCCGGAGGTCCCCCTCTCAGGGTGTTCCACGGCAGGAGAATTCGGCCCCCTCGGCATGATGCAGGGCGGTATCGTCTTTATCGCCTTTCCGGAACGCGGCTTTCGTGTCTTGAGCGAAGCCATCCCGGATGCCACCGCGCCGGGCCTGGAGCGTGCCACCCAAATCGCACGGCGGCTCAAGATCCAGGCGAGTGACGGCCACAATCGCGGCGTCATGGGGCAGCTCTTCGCCCTGATGCTGACCGACGGCCTCTCCAACAAGGAGGAGGCGCTCACCGCGGCCGTGCATTGGGGGCTCGATAATATAGAGCTGATCGGTGGCTCGGCGGGCGATGGCCTCGCGTTCCAGCGCACAGCCCTTGTGCACAACGGGCGTATCGTGCGCGCCAGCGCCCTGCTTTTTCTCATCGAGAGCGCCTACCCCTTCCGTGTCTTTAAAACGCAGAACTTCGAACCCACGCCAATCAAACTCGTCGTCACCGCCGCCAACACGGAAAACCGCATCGTCTATGAGCTGAACGCGGAACCCGCCGCGCGCGAGTACGCCGCCGCGATCGGGCTGATGCCAAATGAACTGGGACCGTTCTGCTTTGCCTCCTATCCGCTGGTGGTGAAGATCGGCGGCGACTACTACTGCCGGTCAATCCGGAACATGAACCCGGACGGCTCACTGTCGTTCTTCTGCGCCATTGACGAGGGCTTGGTCTTTACGGTCGCGCGCCCCAGAGACATGGTGAAATCGACGCTCGATACCCTTGACCGCGTGGACCGCGAACTCGGCGGCACGGATCTCATCATCGGGTTCGATTGCATTTTGAGGCGGCTTGACGCGGAAAGCCGCCAAGTGCGCCGTGATGTCGACGAGATCTACCGCCGCTTCGGCGTCACCGGATTTCATACCTACGGCGAACAATACAACGCCATGCATCTCAACCAGACCTTGACCGGCATCGCCTTCGGCAAGTCGAGCGTTGGGGCGTAGCCATGCACGAACCCTCCAGACCCGCTGTGCGCGTCGATGCCGACGAATTCGAGCGGCGCATTGAAAAGCTGACCAAGATCAATACCGCCCTCATGCAGCGCGTCGAGCGCTCCATGGACCAGCAGGCCAATGCCTTCTCGTTGTTTCAGACCGCCATCGGCCTCGAAAACCAGATTCGTGCGCGCACAGAAGAACTCAAGAGTGCGCTTCTAAAGCTCGAAAAGGCGAACGAAGAACTGAAAGCCGCACGCGACACGGCAGAACGCGCGAACCGATCCAAGACGCGGTTCTTCACCGCCGTCGGTCACGATCTGCTTCAACCGCTGCATGCAGCACGGCTGTCGCTGGGCGAACTCGCCGACGCGCAGCAACATCTGCCAAATCAGCGACTCGCCGCCAGTGTCTCCACCTCGCTCACGGCGATCGAAGATCTTCTGACGTCGATTCTGGATCTCTCCAAACTCGAAGCCGGCATGTTGGTGCCCGCGATTCAACCCATCGCGCTCGGAGCGCTTTTCGAACAGCTCGTTTCCGGCATTCAACCCATCGCACGGCGCAAGGGACTGTGGCTCAAATGCCGGCCGGCGCACCAGACGGTCTCGTCCGATCCACTGATGCTCCGCCGCATCCTGCAGAACCTTCTCGCCAACGCTACGAACTATACCCAAAAGGGCGGCTTGTTGCTGGCGGCACGCACGCGCGGCGATCAAGTCCGCATCGAGGTCTGGGACACGGGACCTGGTATCTCGTCGCAGGAGCGTGAGCGTATCTTCGAAGAATTCCAGCGCGGGGTTGCCTCCGAGCGCTCGGGTGGCACAGGGTTCGGCCTGGGACTTTCCATCGTGAAGCGCATGTCGGAAACCTTGCAGCATCCCCTCGATCTGTGCTCGCGCATGGGTCACGGAACCCGCTTTGCGATCAGCGTTCCCATTTCCGACGCGGCGCCCGCGCCCTCTCCCAGTTCAGGGTATGAGCTGGCGAGTCCTGGCACCTACGGGCGTATGGAGATCCCCGTCATTGTGATCGACAACGATCTGGCGGTGCTGGAAGCAATGCAGTCTCTGTTGAGACGATGGGGAGCTGACGTTCGCCTGGCGCGCGACCTGGAGGATATCGGGGACATTATGGGCAAGGGCGACTTCGAGCCTGCCATCGTGCTCGCCGATTTTCATCTGGACGACGGCGTTTGCGGGCTCGATGCCGTCAAGCGCATCCGCGTCCTTCAGAACGAGGACATCCCCGCTATTCTTATCACGGCCGACCGCACGAACGAGACCGCGGAGGCTGCCCAGAAAGAAGGCTGCGAGCTGCTGCACAAGCCGGTCAAACCTGCCGAACTGCGGGCCTTGATGCAGCATCTGCTCAAGTAAGCAGGCGCAGGCGGTCCTCAGCCCTGCTCGTCCTCGTTACCTTCCAGAATGGTGTCGAAATCGATCTTCTGCGCCTCGATGACAGCCTGGGTGCGGGAGGCGACGTTGAGCTTGCGAAGGATCTCCGATACGTGCGCCTTTACGGTCGTTTCCTCGATCCTGAGTTCATGCGCGATCTGCTTGTTGAGCAGACCTTGCCGCAACATCTTGAGCACGCTGAGCTGTTTGGGCGTCAGGGTTTGCAGGCGGTGAGCAAGATCATTCTTCACGGCTGGCGTCTTGGACGTATCAACCGGCGTATAGGCTTTGGGAAGGACGACGGAGCCTTCCATGGCAAGCTTCAAGGCGCCGGCGAGGTCCTCGCGGCTCACCGACTTCGCGATGAAACCGGCCGCACCATAGCTCATGACTTCCTGAATGATGCGCGGGTCTTCGAGGGCCGACACCACGACGATGGGCATCTTGGGATAAAGGCCGCGCAACTCCAGCAAGCCGTCGAAACCGCGCGTGCCGGGCATGGAGAGGTCGAGCAGCACCAGATCAAAGCGGGTCTTGCCCTGCAACTCCGCCTTGGCCGTCTCGATGGAGCTTGCTTCCACCGTCGTCGCCTGAGGCATTGCTGATTTTATGGCGCGCTGCAGAGCCTCGATGAAAAGCGGATGATCATCGACGATCAGAAAGTTGCCCGCTCCTGACACCTTGGCTCTCCTTTTATTTCTTCTTGGTGCGGCAGCTTTTTTTGCCGCTTGTCCGTCATGCTACGCCTGCGGCGTCACGACCGCCAACCGGGATCGTATCAACCTTAGCGCATGGGTCCCGGTCAGAACTCGGCCAAAACACCCTTGAGATAGTTTCCATAGTCGTTCTTGGCGTAACGCTGCGCGATGAGCCGCTCCAGTTCGCTGGGGGTGATGAACCCCTGGCGAACCGCTATTTCTTCCGGACTGGCAATTTTCAGACCCTGCCTCTTCTCAATCGTCGCCACATAGTTTGCGGCGTCCAGAAGGCTGTCAGGCGTGCCCGTGTCGAACCAGGCAAACCCGCGGCCGAGCCGTCTCACGTTCAGATCGCCGCGCGCGAGATAGGCAGCATTGACACTGGTTATCTCCAGCTCTCCGCGGGCGGAGGGCCGCAGGTCCTTGGAAATCGCTACGACGTCGTTGTCATAGACATAAAGGCCAATCACGGCCCAATTGGACTTTGGTCGCAAGGGCTTTTCTTCAATCGAAGTCGCGCGCCCGGCCGCGTCGAAGGCGATGACGCCATAGCGCTCGGGATCGGAGACCTGATGCGCGAACACGGTCGCCCCGCTGCGGGCCACGAAAGCATCGGCAATCAGCTCCGACAAGCCGTGGCCGAAGAAGATGTTATCCCCCAACACCATAGCGCAGGGATCCTTGCCGATGAACCGCTCTCCGATGACGAAGGCCTGTGCGAGCCCTTCGGGCCGGGGCTGCTCGGCATAGGAGAGGTTGATGCCCCACTGGCGCCCATCGCCCAGCAAGCCGGCAAAATTTGGCAGATCACGCGGGGTCGAGATGACCAAGATATCGCGTACGCCGCCCAGCATCAGCACCGAGAGGGGATAGTAAATGAGGGGCTTGTCGTAGACGGGCAGGATCTGCTTGGAGACGGTCAGCGTCATCGGATAGAGACGGGTCCCGCTGCCGCCCGCTAGAATGATGGCTTTCATTTTTCCCCGCATGTCCTGTTTCTTGGCACACATTGGCGACGCGTGTCGTGACGCGCCCGGAACCTCGCAAAATTTGCTAATAATCACAAGACCAGCGATAAGCACGCCAGAAACAAGGGCCTTGTTGACCGCGCGTATGGTGGGGGTTACCGGTTTTTCCATAAGCCGGCGCGATTTCCCGGCCAAATGAACGGGTCCGGACCAGCCGCATGAGTCGAGAAAAGATCCTCTATGTTGCGACCGAGGATTGGTATTTCGTCTCCGACACTCTGCCTCTGGCCGCTGCCGCGCACGCCAAGGGCTATCGGGTGGCGGTCACCGCGAGGGCCAACGGCAAGGAAGACATCATCCGCAGGGCAGGCCTCGAATTCCACCCCTTGAACCGGATCACCAGGGGTGGCACGGGATTGGTCTCGGAACCCCAGAGCATTGCGGAACTCACACGCCTCTATCGCGCGCTCGCGCCCGATCTTGTCCATCACATTGCTCTAAAGCCGATCCTTTATGGCGCATTGGCCGCACGGCAGTTGCCGCAGACCGCGCTCGTCAATTCGGTCATGGGCCTCGGATTCGTGTTTACCTCTCAATCCGCCAAAGCCCAGGCGCTGCGTCCCTTCATGGCGATGGCGCTGCGGCTCGCGTTGAGCCGTGAGCGCTCGCGCACGCTGGTGCAGAACACCGATGACCTTGAAGCCGTCGCGCGCCTTTCTCCCGGAGCGCGCGACAAGCTGCGGCTGGTGCGCGGCTCGGGCGTCGATCCGGTCAAGTTTGCGCCAACGCCGGAACCGGGCGGCATTCCGGTCGTGGTGCTGCCCGCACGCTTGCTGCGCGACAAGGGCGTGGAGGAGTTTGTCGCGGCCGGGCGCCTTCTTAAGGCAGCGGGCATCCCGGCGCGCTTCGCACTCGTCGGAGAGCCCGATGCGGACAATCCGGCGTCTGTCACGCAAGCGCAGATCGACCGTTGGGTTGCTGAGGGCACAATTGAGCACTGGGGTTTCCGATCAGATATGCCCCAGGTCTACCGGGACGCGACGATCGTGTGCCTGCCGTCCTATCGCGAAGGCCTGCCGCGCGTCCTGCTGGAGGCCGCTGCATCAGGTCGCGCGGTCGTGACGACGGATGCGCCCGGTTGCCGCGAGGTGGTGCACAACGGCGTCAACGGCTGGCTCGCGCGGCCACGCGATGTGACGACGCTCGCTGAGGCGTTGCGCGATGCCCTCACCAATCCGGCTCTTCGTGCCACATACGCCGGCGAGGGACGCCGCCTCGTCGAGGAGCACTACGCCGCCAACATCATCATCGGCCAGACATTGGCGATCTATGAAGACCTGTTGGGCACGCGCCGCTAGCTTTCCGTAGCCGGATTTCGCCGAGAAACCCGAATTCGCCAGCAAGATTCGAGGCGCTTGCACCCTGGAATAGGCGTAAACAAATGAAAAGTGCGGTGCGGGGAATGCCCCGTCACAGGGAGAACACTATGAAATGCACTGCAGCAATGGTCGCGGCCATGATCGGACTTATCTCGTATGCTCCGGCACAAGCCGAAGACATCGCGCTGGAACAGGGAGCCTACGAGGTCGCGGTGCGGCTCGAACTCCCTCATGCGGAGGATGCGGGCGCACAGAAGATCTCGACAATCTGCATCGATAAGGCTGACCCCGGCGGCACTTTTGGACTCGCCGTTCTTTCGGAAAATAATCCGCTCGGGCATTGTCCCGCGTCGAACGTCCGTCAAGTGGGCGATACGCTCACCTTTGATATCAAGTGCCCCGGCGGAAACGCTGCCATTGCATCGGCAAAATATACTTTGCTCGGGCAACGGTTCGACGCACGCATCGCGATGAAAATGGGCGGGAAGAACATGACCATGACTGAAGTTCAAACAGGCCACCGCACAGGTGCCTGCCCAGCTTCTTCACCTCACTCCTAAAAATCGCCCATTGCCCAGCATGGCTCTCACCGGATCGTTCCTACACGCGCCGCTCAGGAATCCCTCAGGCAGCTACCTTCAAGAAGATGTGAGCGTGCAGCGAGCCAGGCTGTAGATTTGAAAGCAAGGTTCGGAGTGCGCGCGCGGCGGGCAGTAGCATGGTCATCGGCATGATAGACGTTGAAAAACCGGATACTGTGATGACGATGGTACGTGACAAACGCACGAAGACGATGACGGCAGATGAGCAGTGGGCGGCCGTCGTCGCGCGCGACAAAGCTTATGACGGCATGTTCTATTATTCGGTGGCCACGACAGGGGTTTATTGCCGTCCGTCCTGTGCATCCCGGCTTGCCAACCGGTCAAACATCACATTCCACCGGACATGCGAAGACGCGGAGGCCGCGGGCTTCCGGGCATGCAAGCGTTGCAAGCCCAAAGACCCATCGTCGGATCAAGAGCATGTGGCAAAGGTCGCCGAGGCATGCCGGTTGATCGAATCTTCTGAAGAGACATTGAAGCTCGACGAACTGGCGGAGGCCGTTGGGTTGAGCCCTTTCCACTTCCATCGCATTTTCAAGTCAATCGCAGGCGTGACTCCAAAAGCCTACGCCGTGGCGCACCGTCAGAAGCGTGTGCGTGGAAACCTCAAGCAAAGCGACACGGTCACACAAGCCATTCACGAAGCCGGCTTTAATTCGAGCGCCCGATTCTACGAATCGTCGCGGCAGCTCTTGGGCATGACTCCCAAGGCGTATCGCGCCGGCGGGTCAGAAGCAGAAATCCGTTTTGCCGTCGGCCAATGTTCTCTGGGTTCGATTCTTGTTGCTCAGAGCGAGAAAGGTGTTTGCGCGATTTTTCTGGGCGATGATCCTGAAAAGCTGCTGCGGGACCTTGAAGACAAGTTTCCGCTGGCACGCCTGATCGGCGGTGATCGCAAGTTTGAAAATCTGGTGGCCAAGGTCGTCGGCTTTGTCGAGTCGCCAGGTATCGGCCTCGACTTGCCTCTCGATATTCGAGGAACGGCTTTTCAACACCGCGTATGGGAAGCGTTGCGCCGCATACCTGCCGGCAAGACTGTCAGCTACACGGACATTGCCCAACAGATCGGCAAGCCCAATGCTGTGCGCGCAGTCGCCCGGGCCTGCGCAGCCAACACAATCGCGGTTGCCATTCCCTGCCACCGGGTGGTCCGCAACGACGGAGCTCTCTCAGGATACCGCTGGGGCGTTGCGCGCAAGCGGGCCCTTCTCGATAAGGAATCGAAGTCATAGGGATGCGCTTTGCTACCGCTATGTGATCTAGAAAAGCACTGGGCCAGCGCGTAGGGAGTATATCCCAATCATACAGGCGCCACTCTTTCCTCTCCCGGGACGGGAGGGGATGTCGCGAAGCGACAGGGGAGGGGCTTCGTCTCGCGGCGCTGATTGCACCCCCTCTCCCCTTGGGGAGAGGGTTGGGGTGAGGGGATGGTCTGCTGTCCTCAACACAATCATGACTGCGCGTGGAAACAATCGTGACGGTGCGCGTGGATGACTGAACCGCGCGCCCATCCCCTCACCCGGCGCTCGAGGCCGGCGCTGACGCGCCGGAGCGCCGGCCTCTCCCCAAGGGGAGAGGCGTTTCTCGTGCTCCCTTCGGGGCACTTCTCCCCTGGGAGAAGGAAGTCAGTCCACGAGATTGCAATCGACCAACGCCTCGGGGCAGGTGACGTTCGTCTTTTCTTTTTTATCGGACACGGGGCATTCGCTTTCCACTCCCGGCGCAAGGAAAGCAATCGCGCACCTTACTGATGCCTTGCTGCGCAATGAGCGGCGCGGCCGAATGCCTGTACCAGCCGTCATTCCAGAAAATCGAATATGGAAATAAGTTCTTCTTGGTTCGCCCGGTTCAACCTCCGCAATAGTGTCGCCAGATGATTAGGAAAGCGGAGACAGCAATGCCCCTCGCAAGGACATCATTTGACACGAGACGCGTTGGCCGCGTGCTGCTGCCGTCTCCTGCAGTCATCCTTGCAACGATGCTTCGCTGACTGGAAAGAGGAACTTCCGATGTCAAGCTCTGCGCGCCGCGTGCTGCCGGGCTTCGGCCTGTCGCTGGGCTTTACGCTCGCCTATCTATCGCTCATTGTGCTCGTTCCACTCTCTGCGGTTTTCATCAAGGCCGCAGGCATGACATATCAGGAATTCCTCGGCGCCGTTACCGACCCCCGGGTGGTTGCGTCCTACAAGCTGTCCTTTGGCGCCTCCCTGCTTGCCGCGGCCATCAATGCCGTCTTTGGCTTGATCCTTGCCTGGGGCCTCGTCCGCTACACGTTTCCTGGCAAGAGAATCGTCGATGCCCTCATCGATCTACCCTTCGCACTGCCAACCGCCGTCGCGGGCATTTCTCTGACGGCGCTTTACGCCAAGAACGGCTGGCTTGGTCAAATCCTTGAGCCGTTGGGCGTGAAAATTGCCTTTGGACCGGCGGGCGTTCTCGTTGCACTCATTTTCATCGGCTTGCCGTTCATCGTCCGCACCGTGCAACCCATCCTCGAAGACTTGGACGCCGAATTCGAGGAAGCGGCAGCAAGCCTGGGGGCCAATCGCTGGCAGACCTTTAGCCGTGTCGTCTTTCCCACGTTGCTTCCGGCGCTGTTGACCGGCTTCGCACTCGCCTTCGCGCGGGCCGTAGGC
Organism: uncultured Hyphomicrobium sp.; assembly: GCA_964587445.1. Classification (GTDB taxonomy): domain Bacteria; phylum Pseudomonadota; class Alphaproteobacteria; order Rhizobiales; family Hyphomicrobiaceae; genus Hyphomicrobium_B. Next base: position 3,749 of record CAZPLQ010000003.1, on the reverse strand, counting down.
GAATACGGTTCGGTGATCTTCATCGCCGGCAATATTCCATTCGTCTCCGAAATCACCCCGCTGATGATCATCACCAAGCTTGAGCAATACGACTACCGCGGCGCGACAGCCGTAGCGTCCGTAATGCTCGTTGTATCTTTCGCTCTGCTCCTCATCATCAATGTCTTGCAGGCCTGGACGTCCAAACGCCAAGGCAGAACCACATGAGCGCTGTCACCCAACTTAATCCGCATTCGGGTTTTGCCAGCCGGTTCGAGGGGAACATAGCGACCCGTGATCCTCGCTGGGTGAAGCTCCTGGTGCTCGGTCTCGGGTTGACGTTCTTTGCCGTTTTTCTGTTGCTGCCTCTGGTCGCGGTCTTCGTCGAAGCCCTGCGGAAAGGATGGAGCACCTATTTCGCGGCCCTGGTCGAACCGGATGCCGCGGCCGCCATCCGCTTGACCCTGCTCGCGGCGGCCATCGCTGTTCCACTCAATCTTGTGTTTGGTATCGCCGCGGCCTGGGCCATCGCCAAGTTCGATTTCCCCGGCAAGCAACTGCTCATCACACTCATCGATCTGCCGTTCTCCGTTTCGCCGGTGGTAGCGGGTCTCATCTACGTGCTCGTGTTCGGCGCGCAGGGCTGGTTCGGTCCATGGCTTTCGGAACACGACATCAAGATCATCTTCGCCGTGCCGGGCATCGTGCTCGCCACGATCTTCGTGACGTTTCCGTTTATCGCGCGCGAGTTGATTCCACTCATGCAGAGCCAGGGCCGCGACGAGGAGGAAGCCGCCATCACGCTAGGGGCCTCGGGCTGGCAGGCCTTCTGGCGCGTGACGCTTCCGAACATCAAATGGGCGCTGCTCTATGGTGTGATCCTCTGCAACGCGCGCGCCATGGGCGAATTCGGCGCGGTATCCGTCGTATCAGGTCACATTCGAGGTGAGACCAACACCATGCCGCTGCACGTCGAGATTCTCTACAACGAATACCAGTTTGCGGCTGCGTTCGCCGTCGCGTCTCTGCTGGCCCTGCTGGCACTGGTCACTCTGGCGATCAAGACCTATGTCGAATGGCAAGCGGGCCGCGTGTCCCACCAGGAGCAACTCCAATGAGCATCGAGGTCAGGGACATCCACAAGTCTTTCGGGGCGTTCAAGGCCCTCGATGGCGTATCGCTCAGCCTTCCCAAAGGCGAGCTGGTCGCGCTGCTCGGTCCCTCAGGCTGCGGCAAGACAACTTTGCTGCGCATCATCGCCGGTCTTGAGACGGCAGACTACGGCAGCATCCGGCTCTCTGGCGCGGACGCGACGGAAAAGCACGTGCGCGAGCGCCAGGTCGGCTTCGTATTTCAGCATTACGCGCTCTTCCGCCATATGAGCGTCTTCGAGAACGTCGCGTTCGGTTTGCGCGTGAAGCCGCGCGGCGAGCGTCCGAGCGAAGCGATCATCCGCGAGAAAGTCATGCGGCTTCTGGATCTTGTGCAGCTGTCCTGGTTGGCCGACAGATTTCCTTCGCAGCTTTCGGGCGGACAGCGACAGCGCATTGCATTGGCCAGGGCTCTGGCGGTGGAGCCTCAGGTTCTTCTCCTTGACGAGCCCTTTGGTGCGCTCGACGCCAAGGTCCGCAAGGAACTGCGCCGCTGGTTGCGCCGTTTGCACGATGAACTTCATATCTCGTCGATCTTCGTGACGCACGATCAAGAGGAGGCGCTGGAGGTCGCCGACAAGATCGTTCTGATGAACAAGGGTCGCATCGAGCAGATCGGCGGGCCACGCGAAATCTACAACGAGCCCGCAACCTCGTTCGCGTGCAGCTTCATCGGCAACGTCAATGAATTCCGTGGCCGTATCGAAGGAAACTATCTCAGGATCGGCGACGATCTCCTGCCACATGAACCCAGTGATCTTGATCTTGCGGACGGACAGGCCGTTGTTGCTTATGCCCGGCCCCACGACACCGAAATTCATCAGTTATCGGCCGGCCGGTCCGGTGTGACCGCGAAAGTGAATCGCATTCTGGAAAGTGGCGCTCTCGCCCGCGTGGAACTCGTCGCCAACGGCGCCGCACGCGAAGGCCGGACGGATTACTTCGAGGTCGAGTTGACGCCGGCAGAAATCGTGGAACTCGGTCTTGAGACTGGAAAGCGCGTGCGGCTCACAAGCCGGCGGTTGAGCGTTTTCAGAGATAAGCAATGAGGCGAGCGGCTGCGCGTCGTTGGCGATGGTGCACGCGCGTGCTTTGCGGATAGATCGCGTCTGCCGTTTTCATTGGGGTGACGTTGCGATCTTGAGGGCCTGATGCGCAAGTCACATCGTGTCTTCGATGGAGGCTGTCTTGCCGAAGACGGGCCAATAATTATTGACCCGAATGCAATACGCGAAAGCGTTTTAAACTTCGCTTATCGCAATATTTATTTTTCCTTATTGGCGCGCGTTATGGTCGCTCCTTCTTCAATACAAAGTGTTCGTAGCATTTGATTCACGTCATCGCGCGTTTGACGTCATTTCAGATGATCGAGCTTCGAAAGGAGCACGAACATGACCATCGCACGCACGGCAATCGCCGCTCTCTTGCTATTCTCCACACCTGCGTTCGCCAATGAGCTTCGCACGAAGGCCGCAGAGATATTCCGACCGCTTCCCTCAACTATTCCGGCTGTAAAGAACAACAAGATCACGCCGGAAAAGATTGAACTTGGAAAAGCGCTGTTTTTCGATCCGCGTTTATCGGCGTCTGGCGTGTTCAGCTGCAATTCCTGTCACAACCTTGCAACTGGCGGCGACGACAATCTCGAGACATCGATAGGGCACGGCTGGCAGAAGGGACCGCGGAATTCTCCGACGGCGCTGAATTCCGTGCTCAACGAGGCGCAATTCTGGGATGGACGAGCCGAGGATCTTAAGGCCCAGGCCAAGGGCCCGATTCAGGCTGGCGTCGAAATGGCGAACACGCCGGCTCAGGTGGAAAAGACACTCAACAGCATGCCCAGGTACGTCGAGTGGTTCAAGTCCGCCTTCCCCGACGATGCTACGCCTGTCTCTTTCGACAACATGGCGAAAGCCATCGAGGCCTTCGAGGCGACTCTGATTACTCCGTCCCCATTCGATGCCTTCCTCAATGGCGACGATGACGCGCTGTCGGCGGATCAGAAAAAGGGCTTGGAAGCCTTTATCGACAAGGGATGCGCCGCCTGCCATAGCGGCGTCAACGTCGGTGGTCACGGCTACTATCCGTTCGGCGTCGTCGAGAAGCCGGGTGCCGACATTCTGCCCGAGAATGACAAGGGACGCTTTGGCGTTACAAAGACCGCCACCGACGCCTATGTCTATCGTGCGTCTCCCCTGCGTAACGTCGCTCTGACCGCCCCCTACTTTCACTCCGGCAAGGTGTGGGAGCTGAGACAAGCTGTCGCCATCATGGGCAGCGCTCAGCTTGGCCAGGAACTGACCGATCAGGAAGTTACCTACATCACGGCATTCCTCGAGTCGCTCACCGGCACGTTGCCGCAAATCACCTATCCGATCCTGCCGGCAGAGACACCGGCAACACCACGTCCAAGCGGTGAAGTGATAACGAAGTAACCAATTGCGATTGCTGCAGGCGGGATATGCAAATTGCAATCCCGCCTGTCTTCGTTTTCCTGGCATCGCTTCTACAGCTGGTCGCGATTCTCATGGCCTCACTTCCTTCTCCCGTGGGAAAAGGTGCCGCGAAGGGGCGGATAAGAAACGCCTCTCCCCTTGGGGAGAGGCCGGCGCTCCGGCG
>CAZPLQ010000002.1:0-846500 GCA_964587445.1 uncultured Hyphomicrobium sp. | reverse complement strand
ACGGTTATGAGCATACCGAGTTCACGCATGCCGCCGTCGCAGCATATGTCGCGAGTGGGTTGGCCGACGTCGCGTTCGGCGTCGAATCGGCGGCGCGCCAGTTCGGGCTCGACTTCGTGCGGCTCCTCACCGAGGACTATTTCTTCGTCTGCCGAAAGCACATTCTCGAAACTGCTGCCGTCCAGCGTGTTTTATCGGTCATGCGCAGCGAGGAATTCCACAGTGCCATCTCGCAGCTCCCGGGCTATCATGTAAAAGATGCCGGCGCCATAAAGACCATCAGTCAGGTGTTCCGCGGATCGACATAGACGACCATGCTCGGGCGCGTGGGTACAGCGGCCTCGCGGTCGCCTTCCTCGCGCTCGACGGGGCGAAACTCATCACCGGCGATACCATCTACATCGACGGCGGATATCACATTATCGATTGAGGGAGAACCATGGACACATCATCGGGGACCGATCCGGTCGTGCGCACGACAGTGTCAGCCCGGATCGGCACAATCGTTCTGGACAATCCCGCCAAGCGCAATGCGCTGTCCTGCGCAGTCATCGACGGCATCGTGTCTGCTCTCGAAGCATTCGAGGAGGAAGGCGTTCGAACCGTGATCCTGAGGGCTAAACCTGCCGTGACGGTTTGGTCGGCCGGACACGACGTCGATCAACTGCCTGTCGGCAGCCGCGATCCCCTAGGCTGGGACGATCCTCTGCGCCGGCTCGTGCGGGCCGTCGAGGAGTTCCCAGCTCCGGTGATCGCCCTCATCGAGGGTGGCGTTTGGGGTGGAGCGTGTGAACTTGTGTTCGCGTGCGATCTCATCATAGCAGCGCCAAACGCCTCTTTCGCAGTAACTCCGGCGCGCCTCGGCGTTCCCTATAATGTGTCGGGCATGCTCACATTCATGAATGCGTGCCCTTTGCGCATTGTGAAAGAAATGGTTTTTACCGCTAAGCCGCTCGATGCCGAGCGCGCGGAAAGACTCGGCATCATCAATCACATGGTTCCGGCATCCGAATTGGAGGCCTTCGCCGGCAGCATTGCCGAGACCATCGCAGAGAATGCGCCGCTCTCGATTTCCGTCATGAAGGAGCAGCTTCGTATGCTTGCCGGAGCGCATCCTATGAGTCCGCTCCGGTTTGAACGCGTGCAGGGTCTGCGGCGCATCGTCTGGGAAAGCGACGACTACGAGGAAGGCATTCGCGCATTCAAGCAGAAGAGAAAGCCGCGCTTTTCCGGCCGTTAGGAGGGTCCACTGTGTGGGTTCCGCGTCTGGTAGGGAATGCATCGACTGTGAGTTCATCCGGCTATTCGGCCGGTGTTGAGTGCTGTGCTACATACGAAAAATATTCTGCACTGACCAAGCTATTTGGGGTGTTGGCATCATGAAAAGCCTGCCCGTCACTGAGGCAGTCGCTATGATCCCGGACGGTGCCCGGATTATGGTCGGCGGTTTTTTGTCCGTCGGAACGCCTGAACGGCTAATGGACGAGATTGTGCGCCAAGGGAAGTGCAACCTCACAATCATCGCCAATGACACCGCGCGACCCGGAGTGGGCGTCGGAAAGCTGATTGACGCGAACCTCGTCAAGTCCGTCATCGTTAGCCACATCGGGACGAATCCAGAGACACAGAGGCAGATGATTTCGGGCGATCTCGCCGTCGAGCTGGTCCCGCAAGGAACGCTCATTGAGCGGATCAGGGCCGGTGGCTACGGCCTGGGCGGGATATTGACACCAACCGGGGTCGGGACCTTTGTCGAAGAAGGCAAGCGCAAGATCGAGGTCGAAGGCAAGGAGTACTTGCTTGAGATGCCACTCCGGGCCGATTTTGCGCTCGTGCACGCGTTTCTCTCTGACTACATGGGCAATCTTGCCTATGCCTTGACGGCACGGAACTACAATCCAGTTATCGCAATGGCAGCCGACACGGTGATTGCCACCGCAGAGCACATTGTTCCTGTGGGCGTGATCGCGCCAGATCACGTGGTCACACCGGCAGCAATCGTCGATTACATCGTCACAAACGGTTGAAGCTCATGGATCCTCAAGTGATCATCGCCAAGCGCATCGCGCAGGAACTTCAATCGGGCATGCTCGTCAACCTCGGGATCGGTATTCCGACACTCGTGGCCGGGTACGCGCCTCCCGGCATCAACGTTCTCTTTCATTCTGAAAATGGATTGATCGGTACAGGTGCCATTCCACAGGAAGGAATGGCGCACGCGACACTGACCGATGCCGGAGGCCGTCCGGTGACCGCACTGCCGGGGGCTGCCACTTTCGACAGCGCGATTTCGTTTGGCCTCATGCGCGGCGGCCACGTCGATATCACGGTGCTTGGGGGTCTTCAGGTCGACGAGAGGGGCCACCTCGCGAACTGGATGATTCCCGGCAAGATGGTGCCTGGCATGGGTGGCGCGATGGATTTGGCGACCGGCGCCAAGCGCGTCATCGTCGCGATGCAACACACTGCGAAGGGTCAATCAAAGATCGTGAAGGCCTGCACACTGCCGATTACCTCGGCACGCCCTGTCGATTGCGTCGTAACGGAACTCGCCCTCATTCGTTTCGAGGAGGGCAGAGCGGTGCTCTCCGAAATCGCCCCTGGTGTGACTGCTGATGACGTCATGGCAGCCACGGAAGCCAACTTATTCGTCTCTGATGAACTGCGCGAAATGCAACTCTAGACAGGACGTCAGTGCGAGCGCGGGGAGTCGTGACGAACCACCCGGTCGAAGCCGATCGCCTGCTCCGAGCCAGCCGGCGCCGCGCCTCGCTGCCAAAGCGTCCACGCCGCATGAATTCGAGAGCAAGAAACGAGGCGCAGCGTGCAAAGCCGCGTGGTCAATGTGGCGCGTCTAAAACGAAGGGATTCGTTCATGCGCACGCTTTTTCTTATGGTACTGCTTGCCGAAACGGCAGTTGCACTGGCTGGCGAAAACACCGGACTTCAGCCGGGGGAATACGAGGTGCAGATGCGGCTGGAGCTGCCGCATGTCGAGGGCATGGGGGTGCAAAGGACCGAGAAGCTCTGCATCACCGGTGGCGGAACGCACGGCATTGTTGTGCTGAGTGAGAACAATCCCTTGGCCCGCTGCCCGGCCTCGAACATCAAGGAAAGCGGCGGCCAACTCACATTTGACCTCATCTGTGAAGGTCACAACCAGGCCGTCGCCTGGGCCAGGTTTCAGCTTGGGCCTGACCGCTTCGCCGGTGCCTTCGACATGAAAATGGGCGGCAAGAACATGACGATGACGGAGCGGCAGACCGGTCGCCGCATCGGCACCTGCCCGGATAGCCCGCGCTCATAACAGACTACTCAAAGGGAGAGAAACATGCAGATCAACGCCTGGGCCGCCAAAGGTCCAAACCAGCCGCTGGAGCCGATGAGCTACGATCCAGGTCCCTTGGCGCCCGACGACGTCGAAATCGCCGTCGAAGCCTGCGGCTTATGCCATTCCGACGTGTCGGTGATGAACAACGAGTGGGGGATCTCCAGCTATCCAGTGATTCCAGGCCATGAGGTGATCGGCAAAGTCGTTGCGCTCGGCAGCAACGCCAAGGGCCTCAAGGTGGGTCAGCGCGTCGGCGTTGGCTGGGGCTCGGGCAGCTGCATGCATTGCGCCCAATGCCAGAACGGCGAAGGCAACCTTTGCGCGCAGAATATCCCAACCATCGTCGGTCATTTCGGTGGCTTTGCCGACCGTGTACGCGCGCAGTGGCCGTGGGCGGTGCCGATCCCCGATGGACTGAGCCCGGCCGACGCGGGGCCGCTGCTGTGCGGCGGCGTGACGGTCTTCGCGCCGCTCAAAGTGTTCGATATCAAGCCGACGGACCGCGTCGGTGTCGTCGGCATCGGCGGCCTCGGGCATCTCGCGCTCAAGTTCGCCAAGGCCTGGGGCTGCGAGGTGACGGCGTTCACATCGACGGACTCGAAGGCCGATGAGGCACGCGGTTTCGGAGCGCACCGCGTGGTCAACTCGCGCAAGCCCGAGGACATCAAGAAGATCGCCGGCACACTGGATCTGCTGCTGGTGACGGTGAACGTTCCGCTCGACTGGACGGCGATGCTCGCCACCTTGCGCCCCAAGGGACGTCTGCATTTCGTGGGCGCGGTGCTGGAGCCGATTCCGATCAACGCCTTCGACATCATCATGACGCAGCGGAGCGTCTCGGGCTCGCCCAACGGCTCACCGCTGACGACGGCGCAGATGCTGGAATTCGCGGCACGTCACAACATCCTGCCGCAGACCGAGCATTTCCCCATCGCGCGCGTGAACGACGCCATCAAGCATCTGCTCGACGGCAAGGCGCGTTATCGAGTCGTGCTCGACATGTAGTGGAACGGATCCAAGCCTCTCGTTTTGAAAGCAAGGACCGGAGTGCGGGGACAGGGATCACAGCCTATTTATCTGGATAGCAAACACATGAAGAAAGAGCGCCAGATGATTCCTGTCCCCGAAACAAAGCGACCGAAGGCAAAAACGACGATTCCATCCGTGCCGACGGACCCGGATGCTGTCTTCTGGAACGCGGTCCGAGCGCGAGACCGTACTTATGACGGAAAGTTCTACTATTCCGTCGCCACGACTGGCGTCTATTGCCGCCCCTCGTGTGCGGCACGCCTCGCCAACCGAAAGAACGTCGCGTTCCACGCCTCATGCGCGGATGCCGAGAAAGCAGGTTTCCGCCCATGCAAGCGCTGCAAGCCTAACGAGCCGTCGCTGCATGACCGTTACGCCGCGAAGGTGGCGGAGACATGCCGGCTGATCGAAGAGGCGGAGGAGCCGCCCAAACTCGAAGAGCTGGCGCGCGCGACGGGCCTCAGCACTTACCACTTTCACCGTGTGTTCAAGGCTATCGCCGGCGTCACGCCGAAGGCCTACGCCGTGGCGCACCGCCAGAAGCGCGTGCGCGAGAACCTGAAAAGGAGCAGATCCGTGACCGAAGCCATTTTTGATTCTGGGTTCAATTCCAGCGGTCGGTTTTATGCCGGCGCCACAGATGTTCTCGGCATGACGCCGAGCGACTTCCGCTCGGGCGGTGCCAATGCCGACATGCGATTTGCCGTCGGCGAATGTTCGCTCGGCTCGATCCTGGTCGCCGCAAGCGACAAAGGCATCGCGGCCATCCTGTTCGGCGATGATCCCGAGGCGTTGGTCCACGATCTGGAGGACCGTTTTCCCAACGCCAACCTGATCGGCAGGGACTGTGCCTTCGAGGACGTAATGGCCAAGGTAGTCGGCCTCGTCGAAGAGCCTGAAGTCGGAATCGATCTTCCGCTCGATATGCGCGGCACGGCATTCCAGCACCGCGTCTGGCAGGCGCTGCGCGAAATTCCGGTCGGCACAACAGCGACCTATAGCGAGATCGCGGAGAGGATCGGCATGCCCAAGGCCGTCCGCGCGGTCGCCGCCGCCTGCGCCGCCAATAAAATCGCCGTCGCCATCCCCTGCCACCGCGTGGTGCGCAACGATGGCTCGCTGTCCGGCTACCGCTGGGGCGTCGAGCGCAAGCGCAAGCTTATCGAGCGCGAGGCGAACGCCGGGGCGAAGTCATGAGCCGCACCATCCCTTAGCTCCTCCTCGGCCGCTTTCTCTGTCTCACGAAGGTTTCCCCCTTACTGTTGACGTCATAGTCGACGGTTTTTGCGGATAAATCCCACCTGCAACAGCGTATTCCTTGGCAACGGCCATGCGACCAACTAGCGTCCGACTGAGATTCCATTTTCGGAGGTGGCAATGCAGTCCTTGAAATTCGGCTTCGTGGCAGCGGCGATGTTCTGCGCGATTTCGCCGACGGCTCAGGCCGCCGATTGCGCCAGGATCACAGCCCTCGGCGAAACCTTGACCCACGATACCGCCGTGCTCTTCTCGACAAACGCACTCAAAAATACGCTCGCTGCGCAGGGTCGAGTGGCCAAGGGTCCAGTGCGCACCACCTGCAAAACAGACTCGGTGATGACGACGTGTTACTCCTCGCAGGTAGCCTGCAAAGGCGCAACGCCCAAGACTTGCTTAGGCGCTTGGCTGTGCTTCTGACAGCTGCTCCCGGATGCCCGCACGCTGCAGCTCGTCGCCGAGCGTGCCGGTGACCCATTTCCAGTACATCCGCAGATCAGCCCGAAGCGACCAGGCCGGATTCAAGAAGGTGGCGGGCTGGTTGGACTCGACGAAAAAGTGCGAGAACCATGCGAGGCCGTAGCTGCCCACGAGAGAGGCCACGAGGTAACCCTCAGAGCCGGTCGCGATCCAGGCCAGGACCATGAGCCCGCCGAAGGTGGTCCCGGCGAAATGCAGCGCCCGCGTGCGCGGATGGCTATGCTCGCGCAGATAGTGCGGCCAGAATTGCTCAAAGGTGCGGAACTTTCGCATGTCTGATCTCCCGAGTGGCTGATAGATACGTGTCTGATCTGGGCGAAAGCCCGCTTCCTGACCTCGACAAGCTGGTCAAACGGCATGGAATGAGGCCACGGTCGGGGTGGAGGTCCAAGATCCTTCTCCGAAACGGGGCCATGACCTCGGACACCGGTGCGTCCACTGACGTCCACCCGAACGTGATCGGCCTCATGGTTGCTTCGGCAAGGGAACGCACCCGACGAAAATGCCCAGCCATCGCAATAGGCCAAGTTCGGGGCGAGGCTGTGGAGGTGCCGCTCAGGATCTCGAGAACCGGAATTCGAAGCTCTTGCGGCGCGCCATCGGCCAAGCATGGGCCAGCTCCAGTGTGTGACCTTAACATCACGCAACCGACTGACCCGACGTTCCAGGCATCCTAGGTATTCAGCCCCGGAGTGTGCTGGATTGGGTTGAGTCTGAACTGATCCGGTTTGTCTGTCCAGATTTTGCAGATGTATTCGTAAGGGTGAGTCTGAGCGCCTTGAGACGCGTGGCTAGTTGTAGGCCGCGAGGAAATCCTCAGACGGAATTGCGGAAATCGCTTGGCCTCACGATCGGGGACACTGCCGAACGTCTCTGTCACGTCCGCTATGCGGGGCCTATGGAGTTCCCCGGAGCGAGGCTATATGAGGCTGCGGTTCAACGGGGTCAGTCTCCGAAACAGACAGGGGGACGTCTAGCTTGAGGGCGATGTTACCCACGCCAAGTTATTTCGAACGTCTGCACTACGTTCGCAATCGACCTCGACCAAAGGACCGTCAACAGAAGGCCTCCGAGTCAGTTGCTGGGCGGACAGTCATTCATGCCGCACGAACGCTGTCTGCCGCCGGATCGGCAATCTGCGCGCCGTCAAGCTCCCGTTTCGGACAATTCCATCACCGCTTTTCAACGAGGCGCCAGACCTTGCCAGTGGTGCCGTAGGGTCCAAATGTCTCGTTCGTCAGCACATAGATTTCGCCATCGGCATCTTCCGCGAGGCTGACGATGCGGGCGTCGATCTGCAAAAGGCGCCTCAAATCCCAAAGCTGCCCGGGCTGCGGCTTGGGCTCAGCGACGAAGAGCTGTCCGGACGGTTCCTTGAAAGAGGCGCTCCAGTCCGAAACCAGTAGCTTGCCGCGCAGCTGCTCGATCTCCTTCCCGCGATACATTCGCGCGCCCGTAATGGCGGTGCCGACGCCCTCGATGCCGAGTTTCGTATCAGGATGCGAGGCCTGCATGTTCGGGTACTCGACGACCGGCAACTGGAGAGGCTGGCCCGAAGCGTCCGTCTTCATACACTCCTTCGGCGGCTGGCGCGGGTTCAACCTGTCGACGCAATGTGTGCCTTCCAGCAGCGGCCAGCCGAAATTGCCAGGCCCGGCCACGCGATACGCCGATTCCCATAGCGTCTCGGCGACCGCCGTGACGTAGGAGGAGCCGTCCGCCCTGTCGAACGCGAGGCGGAACGGATTGCGAAACCCTGAGGCCCAGACCTCCGGTTTCCCAAGCCCAGCCTGTGGCCCGGAGGCGAAGGGGTTGTCGCGAGGGACTGCATAGCCGGGAAAGCCGTGGTCGACATCGAGCCGCAGTATTTTGCCGAACAGGGATTGGGTATCCTGAGCAAGATGATCCCAGCTCAGTGCGGCGGCCGGAACGTCGAACGCTTCCCATTGCACCTTTTCGCCGACGCCGTGCGCGACGCCGCCGTCGCCTAGCCCGACGTAGAGAAACCCGTCGGGCCCAAAGGCGAGCGCACCGCCGTTGTGCTTGCGGCTTGGCCAATCGAGCTCGATCAGTACGCGCTCGCTCTCAAGCAGGGCTTTGCTGAGATCGCCCGGCGCCGTGGAAAACTCCGAAATGCGGCGCGTGTAGTTCCAATTTTGCGGTGCGCCCAGCCGCAATGGCGCGGAATAGCTCACGTAGACACGGCCGTTCTTGGAAAAATCCGGATGCAACGCAAATCCGAGAAGACCACGCTCCTCGAAGTCCTGCTCAAGCTTCCGCATTCGCGGCCGCAGATCGAGGAATGGCTCGTCGGCAATCTTGTTGTTCTGGTCGAGGATTTTGACGACCCCGTCCTGCTGCACGATGAGCTTATGCCCGCTGCCGTCGGCCAGCTGCTCAAGATGCAACGGCGCCGTCAGCCCTTCGGCAACGGGTTCCAACGCCAACGACTGGCAGCACGCTGGTGCTGAAGCGGACAGCAGGGCAAGCAAGCTCAGGGGCAGAATTCGCATCTGAATCTCAATCTGTGTTGGGGTTCTCTGGTGGGCCGGCGCTCGGCAAGCCGAAAACAATGACCGCGCCGCCTTGACGGAAGCCGCATATCTGGCTTCCGCCCGCGGCAACAGCGATGAACTGTTGACCATCGATTTCGTAGCTCATGGGCGGCGCGTTGACGCCGGCTCTGGAATCGAAGGCGGAGAAGTCACAGTTGCCTTCACCGGTGAACACGAGATCGCCGGCAGTGACCAGGACACCACCAGCCACTCGGAGCAAGTGTTGGCCGCCGCACTCAGCCGCGGATCGTCGATCTGTGCCTCCGATGCCAATGTTGCGGCGCTGGCCAGGACGCCCGCGACGTTCAGGACAATAGATTTTAGAGGGAGCAGCAAGTCGTCCTCCCGGGCGTTTTTTCGAGAATGGCCATCAAGACGAAGCATAGTCGGCTCCCGTTATCCGAAAAAGGGGAAAGACCTAAAACTCATTGAGAAATATGCCTACAAAACATCAACCGCGCTCCAATCCAACGGCGCACTCAGCTCAGGAACTTTCCCATATTTCTGATAGCCAGATCGCCGTTGCGGTGACCAAACCTGTGCGTTTCCATGGGCAGGAACACCGCATATGCGGGCATAAACCGCTGCGAAAAGGCCTTAGAAAGGGGGAAAAAGAGGTGTGAGAAGGTCTGGGATAAGAGAATTGATCCTTGACGACATGCGAAGTGCATGAAGACCGTTCTCGATAACTATAAGCGTTGTCTCAAGCTTTACGATTTGGAGTGATGGCCTTGAAAAGGCAACCACGTGCGCCGAGCGGACGTTCGAGAACCGGTCACTCTCTACGCCCGCTCCTATCGAGACTAAAGGTTCTCATGAGCAGTCTCGGAGACGCGGACAGCCGTGCCGTTGCGAAAATTCTTGAGATTGAGTCGAACAGTGAAGAGTGCAGGAGGATCAGGATAAGGGCCGAGGGACATAGGCAACGAGCACACTGTCGACGCCGATTTGCGCAGCTCGTGCCTGATTGGCTGCATTAGACGCCGACTTGACGTCATTTAGCTGGGGCAAAAGCTTAACGCCCTCATCTCCTAGTATGTCGCCAACAGCACACAGCTCAGCTGCCTCAGCACAGGCGGCCACTACTACATGTTGACCCCCATTTGTATACCACAGAAGTATATTTAATACGGTGATGGACCGCACACTGACGGCGAGAATTTGAACCTCGCTCTTGGGGGGACAAAATGAGCAAGCATAACTACCGGGCACGCACGCGTCGCAGGGGTGTAGACTTTAGCCACAACATGCCTGTCCAGAGATTGGACTCAGTACGCTTGGCGCTCTGCGCGGTGGCGGGAGTTGTCAGCTTGGCTGCGGCTCAAGACGCAATGGCACAACAAAACGGCTCGGATGCAGAGCTGCCGCCCGTGACGGTCGAGACCGCGCCCGCACCGCAAGCGACACCCAAGCCTAAGACAACAAGCGCCGCGCCCGCGACCGTGAAGAAAGCCAAACCCGTTGCGCAGAAAAAGACAACGCCTCCGACAAATGCTCAGGCACCTGCCGAGCCCGTTGACGCAGCAGGCGATTTCGACCCTGCAGGAGCAGGTTCGGACGGTCCGGCCGGAACCAATCGCACCGGCGCCTCCGGGGTCGATGGTTACCTGGCGACGCGCTCGTCCACCGCGACCAAGACAGACACGCCGCTGCGCGACATTCCGCAGTCGATCACGGTTGTTCCGAAGGAACTGGCGAAGGACCAGGGCTCACGCGACATGCGGCAGGCATTGGCGTTTGTACCCGGCATCATCGTGGGTCAGGGCGAGGGGCACCGCGACGCGCCCACGATTCGCGGCGTTTCGACGACGGCCGACTTCTTCACGGATGGCATCCGCGACGACGTGCAGTACTTTCGCGATCTCTACAACATCGATGTCGTCGAGGTGCTAAAGGGCCCGAACGCGATGATCTTCGGCCGTGGCGGCGGTGGTGGCGTCATCAACCGCGTGACGAAAAAGGCCGACGGAGAACGCATCTACGAGGTAACGACAACCTACGGCTCGTTCGATACCAAGCGCGTCGAGCTGGACGCCGGCCAGGCGATCACACCCGACGCCGCGATCCGCCTCAACGCCATGTACGAGGATTCCGGCAGCTATCGCGACTTCCTGGACATGGAGCGCTACGGCATCAACCCGAAGATCTCGTTCCGGCCGGACGCCGATACGAAGGTGCATCTCGCATACGAATTCTACAGCGACGACCGCACCGTCGATCGCGGCATCCCGTCCAACAGCCTCACCGGCAAGCCGGCCAAGACCGACGTCTCGCAGTTCTTCGGCAACCCCGACGAAAGCTACATGTACTTTCGCGGGCACGTCGCGAACGCCATCGTCGAGCACCAGTTCGCGCCGGGACTCAAGGTCAAGAACCACACGCAGTACGGCAACTACGAGAAGTTCTACCAGAACGTCTTCGCCAACAGCGCCTGGAACGGCACGCCGTCAGGCACCATCGCGCTCGGCGCCTACAACCAGATCACCGAGCGGGAGACGATCTTCAACCAGACCGACTTCACGGCGAAGATCGACCAGGGTAACGGCATCCGCCACACGCTGCTGGCCGGCCTCGAACTCGGCTACCAGGAAACCGACAACCAGCGCGATCCGAACTCGGGCAACTATGCCGTCCCGGCGGTGCCGTTTGCTGATCCGGTGTCGTCGTTCGTACCCGCGTGGGGCACCAATCTCGGCGTCCTCAACCACTCTGAGCTGTCGCTGGCGGGCGTCTACGTGCAGGACCAGCTCGCGATCAGCCGCTACGTCGATCTCATTGGCGGCATCCGCTTCGATCACTTCGATCTGGAATACACGTGCTCGAAGGACCCGGCCCCGGGCTCAGCAAACTGCCCCGTGAGCAACCTCGATCGCGTCGACAACGTCTGGTCGCCGCGAGCCGGCATCGTGTTCAAGCCGACCGAGCCGCTGTCGCTGTATGCCAGCTACTCGAAGTCGTTCCTGCCATCGAGCGGCGATCAGTTCTCGAATCTTTCGGGGGGCGTCACGGGAACCGCAAACCTGAAGCCGGAGGAATTCCTGAACAAGGAGATCGGCTTCAAGTGGGAGGTAACGCCGCGGCTGATGTTCACCGGAGCCCTGTTCCAGCTCGACCGCGAGAACCAGTTCGTCACGCTTCCCGACGGCGTCACTGTCGGCCAGCTCGGAAAGACCCAGACCGAAGGCGGCGAGCTTACGCTTGCGGGGTATCTGACGGAGGATTGGGAGGTCGTTGCTGGCTACGGCTATCAGACGGCAGAGGTGCTGGTCGGGTCGGCGTCAACGCAGGGCAAGGAGGTTGCGCTCGTTCCGCGCCACACGTTCTCGCTCTGGAACAAGTATCACTTCCTGCCCAACTGGGCGGCAGGCGTCGGCGTGCTGAGCCGGAGCGAGATGTTTGCCAACATCGATAACACGGTGACGCTGCCCGGTTTCGCCCGCGTCGACGCTGCGCTCTTCTGGGACATCACCGAGAACCTCAAGGCGCAGCTCAACGTCGAGAACGTGCTGGATACCTATTATTACTCGACGGCGCACAACAACAACAACATCACGCCGGGCTCGCCGCAGGCGTTTTACGTGACAGTGACGAGCAATTTCTGATCGAAAACCTCTGGCCGGTTCGCCAGGTTCTGCACCAACGCGTGCAGAACCTGGTGTCTTTTCCCCGCGGAGGCTATCTTTTTGATCTTGCCAGGTCGCGCAAGGAATCAAGCTTTCTCAAGCTCGCGATAGCCTTTGATGCGTCGTGCGCCGCAACTCCGAGCAGAACAGCATCAAGTGTGGCCAGCGTGGCGCCATGCAACGCAATGTGCTTGGCGCGGCCCCTTGGGATGCGGATGATAGCCGTTGCCTGTTTGAGAAGTCCCTGCTCCTGCGTGTCCGTTACCAATACCACAGGCAACTGCAACGCTTTAGCGGTTTCCATTGCGGCGCGCGCTTCGGGGTAAATTTTGTCATAGGAAAGTATAATAACGGCGCCGACCGTGTCGAGCGATAGAAGCTGGTCCGCGACCTGCTTACCTCCCGCCGTAATGCTGATCGTCGACCGACCCATGCGAGATATCATCAAGCGAAAATATTCGGCGACATGTGCCGATGGGCCTAGTCCAAAGATCGCTAGTTTCTCCTGCTTGCTGAGCAGATCTATCGCAGTTAACAACTCACGATGCCGATCGCCAGCCAGGAATGGCTCCATTGCGGCTATATGATCTCGAATAACCTGCGATGCTGCGACGCTCGCGTTTCCATTGATCTCGCGCAAGGTGCGAACCAAATTGTCCGACGGTCTTTCGCCGCTCCCCAAGGATTCCGCGATCGCGCTCTTTAGCTCCTTCAGACCGCCAAAGCCTAAAGCCTGCGCGGCCCGTATGACCGTCGCATCAGAGGTTCCAATCTGCGCAGCGAGTTCCATTGCGGATTTTGCCAAAGCCTCGGAGCGGTTGGCGTCGAAATAGGTGATCACACTGCGAAGTGCCGGAGATAAGCCACGTGCGCGGGATGCCACGAGCTGGGAAAACCGATCACCAGACCTGGGGCCGGACTTGGGAGCAGCCATACACGCGTCCAACGAACATCAATGTAGTCACGACTATAAAATGATTTTGACTGTAGCAGACAGCTCGCCGCTAGGCACCTTCCCAAAAGGTAGCTGCCGAATAAGAGTCATCGGTGAGTATTCATATTTCTATTACAGCTTCCCAAGCTTGTAACATTGCCGGTTCTCCTGTCCGACAAGAAGCACGCAGAAGTTTCATCATGTGGTAAGGCAGTCATTCTGCAAATGTCGGGTTTACGACATTACGGCATACCTGGAGCAAACGGTACCGACCGGATCAGGATGGTTTGGCCGCGTCCAAAGTAGACGCCGTCGGGGTTAAGCTCCGCAGCCAGGGCCAGATAACATGACTGAAATTCCCTTAACGCGCTGCCAATTCCTCATTCCTTTTGCCGATATTCATAGCGAGATCGGAGCCCCCACGGCAGTACTTCTGACTAGGTTTCGCCTTCCGACATCTTTGGAAGAGAAGGCCGAACACTACATACCAATTTTGCCGGCCATACGTTTCGCGCAAGCGGCGCAGAGATCGCAGGGTATAACGGATTTCGGGTTTCAAGCGTCTCGCCGGCTGCAATTTTGCCACCTGAGTGAAAAGCTCCGTGCCATGATCAGCCATGCACCGACGCTGTTCACTGCCTTGCAGCAAGTCTGCAACTGGGCGCCGCTTGAAGATACAAATTTGAACATGTGGCTGGAGCGCGACGACGGCAACGTGAGAATTTGCAGCAAGCTCGCCGGGACAACTGGGTTGCTTCATCTTGAACATTCACAATGGCTTCAGAACATTTTCCCCGTCCACATCGTTCGGCAGTTCGCCGGACCGGATTGGGTTCCGGCGACAATGGCCTTTGAAGCCCGTTATGTGCCCAGCCGCGAAACTGAGGCCTTCTGGTCAAATACCCGGTTCCTGTCAGGCCAGAACGCCTCATGGATCGATGTGCCCGTTTCGCTTCTGAGCCTGCCAAATCTCGCAAATGAAACGCCGTCTAATCGGTCCGATGACGAAGCCAAGTTGTCGGGAAGTGAAATTATCGGAGCGCTCAAATTGATGCTGCCGTCCTACCTCGATGAGGGCATTCCGACAGTCGAGGAAATCGCGGAGATGGCTGGCACCAGCGTCAGGAGCTTTCAACGCAAGCTCTCCAGCGTTGGCCTCACATATTCGAGTTTGGTTGCCAACACACGGTTCGATCACGCTGCCAAACTCCTGCGCGATACGGACGCCAAAATTATCGACGTTGCGTTCTCATCCGGCTACACGGACCCTGCGCACTTTGCCCGCGCTTTCCGCCGGATTTCCGGCGTTACGCCACGAGAATTCCGCGACAAGTGGCAACCACGGTAAGCGCGCCTCGCCTCAACTTCCGCTTCGTTACGGACATGGGTGCGCCGGGTCCCGACCGCGGCAAGGGCGGTAAGCATCCGATCCTGCCTCCGGACTACGAGGGCGACCTCAATCCGCCAGCCGGTGGCATGGAGGCCGTCGTCGAGGGTGAGAAGTACTTCGTCTCCAAGTCCACGAGCTACGTGAATTGGCTGATCCTGCGCGGCTTCCTGGTGGACGGCAAGCCCGATACGGCGACCAGGATGTTCGAGAACCGCCATGGCCGCTCAGTGCGCCGGCTCAGGTCGCTTCGGGGAGCCAGATGGTGAAGGTGGTGCCTTTGCCGGGCTCGCTTTCGACCGAGATCGTGCCGCCCTGTCGCGCGACCAGTTCCTGGCTTATGGACAAGCCCAGCCCGGTGCCGCTCTGTTGCTTGGTGGTGAAGAACGCGTCGAAGATACGCGCCTTCACGTCCTCGCTCATGCCGACGCCTGTATCGGTCACGTCGATTGCAACGCCGGCGCCCCCTTCGCGATCCTCGTCACGCGTTCGCAAGATCAGGCGTCCGCCGTCGGGCATGGCATGGATGGCGTTGATCATCAAATTGACCAGCACTTGTTGCAGGGCCGTTCGGTTCATGAGCACGGTGCGCCGTGCGCCGCCTTCGCGCACGACGTCGATGCTGGCGTTGTTCAGGAGGTGCCGGATCAGCGGCAGGCAATCCGCGACGACGTCATCCGCCGCATGGCGCTCGACATAGCCCGCGTATTCCTCGGGCTTGGCGAACTGCAGCAGGCGCATGACGATCTGGCTCATGCGCTGGATCTGCTCGTCGAGCAGACGGAACTCGGCTTCAGCCAACGCCGCCTTGCTGCCCATGAGCGCGCGCACGACCTCCAGGTTTCCTTGCATCACGGCGATCGGATTGTTGATCTCATGGGCGACGCCTGCGGTGATCTCGCCGATCGTCGCCAGCTTCTCCGACATCACGAGCTGTCGCATCGTCGCCTCGAGCTGGCGGTTGGCGGCCTCGAGCTCGTGTGTGCGCTCCGCCACACGGGTGTTCAGATCCTCATTCCAGCCGCGGAGCTGACGGTCGCGCTGCTGTAGCAGATCGAGCAAACGATCGAGTTGCGTCGCGACGCGGCCAATTTCGTCGCCGGTCGTGACGGCTCCGGTCCGCGCGTCGAAATCACCGGCCTCGACGCGGCTGATCGCCTTCGTCATGCGTTCCAGTGGCTGGAAGATGGCCCCCGCCCAACGCAGGAAGAGCGGAATGCTCAAAGCGGCAATGGCGAGAAAAGCGGCGGCGATGATAAGGAGCGTCCTCTGCCGGTCCTCGACGAAGGGCGCCTCCAGAAAGCCGACATAGAGCATGCCGACGCGTTTTCCGAAGCTATCCGTGATCGGTTCGTAGGCCGAGATGAACCAGTCGTTGACGACGAAGGCCCGGTCGCGCCAGGTCTCGCCCCGGTCGAGCACGGCAGAGCGGACCGATGCAGATGCGCGTGTGCCCACGGCGCGCAACCCTTCAAACAGGCGCACGTTCGTGCTGATGCGCACGTCGTCGAGGAAGATCGTGGCGGTGCCCCGGCTGCCTTCGGGCAGGCTGCCCTCGCGATAAACGAGTTCATTGATGGTGTCGATGAAGTCGAGGTTGTTGTTGAGTAACTGCCCAGCGACCAGAACCCCGCGATGTCCGCCGGCCAGTGTTACCGGCGTCGCCGCGTGCACGACCAGCCCGCGTGTTTCCTCACTGCGATCCGTTGCGACGGCATTGGGCGTCGCCACGAGTTTGATATGCGCGCGCTGCACCAGATCCGGCCCGAACACGGCGAGATCACCGCTGTCGAAGACATCGATCGATGCGAGCGGCCGCTCCTTCCGTGCCGCAGTCACGACCGGCCAGTCTGCCCTCGGCGAACCTGTCAAGGGACGGGCCGACGCGATCGGTCGAAGGTTGTCATCCATAAGGTAGAGAAAGTCGAAGCCGAGGGCCGTGCGGGTCTCCTGGAGAAGACCGTCGAGCGGTATGCCGGACTGTTCAGCATCACGGAAGCGTGTCGATGCTGCGAATGCGGCAGCCTTCTCCTGGGTCGTGGCCAGGATGCGGGCCAGATACTGGCGCGCGATGGTAAGGTCGCCGCCCGCCTTGGAGACCAGGGCCGCGTTGAGGTTCGCGTTCCATCGATAGGTGGCGATGCCGAGCAACAGCGGCATCGCCACCAGGGTCGGGAAGAGCGCGATGGCCAGCAGGCGGAATCGGACGGATGGCCGTATCGCGTGCTGTTCGGTGGTGTTGGACATGGCAAGCTGCCGGTTCGAAGCAACGTCATGCTGCATTCTCAGTCTCGCCTCTATTCGGTCAATAGAGGCCGTTCGTCGCCGACCCGGCTTCCACGGATCCTGGCCGGGATTGCGCCGTCAGAACTTCGCGGCGGCGACCTGATCGCTGCTGCATTGCGGGATCGCAGCTTGAGCCATGGCCTATCACCTCTCCGAGGCTGGAGCGAAGGGGAGGGTGGCCCGATGGGCCACCCCGTTTGCGTTGCGGCCTGCGATGACGCCTAGAACAAGGTCAATGTCTTGACGAACGTGTTCCAGATGCCCCACGCGAGCGGCACGCCGACGAGCATCCACAGCAACGCGCCCTTGGCATCGACACCGCCCTTGCCGATCCCGAACGAGCCGGTCGCAGTCGTCGCGGTCGGCGACTGAGAGAGCTTGGTCCGCTCCGCCGCGACGTCCTCATCGCTCATGTGCCACTTCGGATTGACCGGTCGCACGAGCAGGTTGGCGATGAACCCGATCACGAGGAGACCGGCCAGGATGTAGAAAATGGCGCCGTAGATCTGGTCCGGCGGTACGCCGGCTGTGGCCCGCATGTCGTGCAGGTAGTTGACGATCACCGGTCCGAGGACGCCGGCCGTCGACCACGCGGTCAGCAGCCGTCCGTGGATGGCGCCTACGAACTGCGTGCCGAAAATATCGGCCAGGTACGCCGGGATGGTGGAGAAGCCACCGCCATACGTCGAGGCGATGACGCAAAACGCCAGCACGAACACGGCCAGCCATTTGCCTTCGGCAGCGAAGGCCGCCAACAGGTAAAGCGCGATACCCGAAACGAAAAACAGGAAGTATGTGTTCTTGCGGCCGAGAAGGTCGGAGCCCGAGGCCCAGCCGAAACGTCCGAAGATGTTGAACAGCGAAATGAGACCGACGAAGCCCGCCGCGACCGCTGCGGCGGCGCTGGCCAAGGCGCCGTTCGTCATCATCTCGCTGTAGCCCACCCCCGGCTCGCCGACCAGCAAGCCGCCGAACGTCTCCTGCAGCATGGGCGATGCCGCGCCGATGATGCCGATGGTGGCCGAGACGTTCATGCACAGCATCAGCCACAACAGCCAGAACTGCGGTGTCTTGTGCGCGTTGTCGAGGTGCACGTGCTTCGACGTGATCATGACGTTGGTCGTGGCGGGCGGCGTCCAGCCTTCCGGCTTCCAGCCGTTCGGCGGAACGCGGTAGCCGAACGTGCCCATCAGCATGAATATGACGTAGATCGCGGCCATGGCGACGAACGTCGCGGCGACGCCCGGATCGCTGTCCGTCTTGAAAGTGTTCATCAGGAGCGTGCCGAGCGGCGAGCCGAGCATGGCGCCGCCGCCGAAGCCCATGATCGCCATGCCGGTGGCCATCCCGCGCCGATCGGGGAACCATTTGATCAGCGTCGACACCGGCGAGATGTAGCCGAGCCCGAGGCCGATGCCCCCGATGATGCCGGAGCCGAGCCACAGCATCCACAGTTGGTGCAGGTGGATGCCGAGCGCCGAGAACAGCAAGCCGCCGCACCAGCACAGGGTCGCGACGAGCCCTGCCTTGCGCGGGCCCGCCCGTTCCAGCCAGGCGCCAAAGATCGCGGCGGAGACACCGAGCATCACGAAGAAGAACGTATACATCCAGCCGAGGTCGAACTGGCTCCAGTTGCAGTCCGTGGCCGTCAACGCCCTCAGAGTGCCGAGCGCCTTTTCGCTGAACGTGGTTGCGCCGGCCGAGCAACTCGGCAGCGCTTTGCCATCGGCTCCGACGAGCGCCCCTTCCAGGGGTTTCCAAAACACGGAAAAGCCATAG
This sequence comes from uncultured Hyphomicrobium sp., assembly GCA_964587445.1. Lineage (GTDB taxonomy): Bacteria > Pseudomonadota > Alphaproteobacteria > Rhizobiales > Hyphomicrobiaceae > Hyphomicrobium_B. Next base: position 827,839 of record CAZPLQ010000002.1, on the reverse strand, counting down.
GCCATGCCGATGCACAGGTGGATGCAGAGCGCGGCCGGAGGAACGTGCCAACGATTGAAGCCGGCTCCGGCGACGATTCTTTCGCGGTCGAGCAGACCGGGCGTGGTGCGTGCGGACAGATCAGGATTTGATACGGTGAAAGTCATGCCTTCTCCCTATTGGTCGCGAACACGAGCGTGTTCGGCTGCGCCATAGAGGTCGGCTCGTCTTCGAAAACGGATGCGCGAGCCTTCTGCCTCTGCGAAGCCCCATAGCAACTGTCGGGCCAAATTCGATCGATAGGGATTTCAAGATGTTACGGGTATCCGCCCAAGGCATGATGGACACCTTGTCCAGACGCGCCCGGACAATCTGTCCTTGCTTGCGCGGCGCGCGCGAGGGACAGCGTCTGCCTCACACCCCCCATGACGCGCATTTGCGATCGATGGTCTTGCGCGAAATGCCAAGCCGTCGCGCGGCCTCTTCGCGATCGCCGCCGGCCTGCGAAAGGACCGCCAGGATATGCCGCCGTTCGATGTCCGCGAGGCTCTCGCCGGTCCCCGCCGACGTTGCTTCCGTTCGCTCGAAATCATCGGGAAAATGACCGAGGATCAGCGTGCGTTCGATGAGGTTGCGCAACTCCCTGACGTTGCCCGGCCAGCCATAGCGCATCAGCGAAGCGCGCACCGCTTCGCTCACCGGCACGGCGGGCATCCCGAGTTGCTGCGAAAGCTGGCGCATGAACAGTGCGGCGAGCTCGAGCACGTCGCCGCCACGGTCCTGCAGCGGCGGCAGGCGGATCTCCATGACGTTGATGCGGAAGTAAAGGTCGGCGCGAAAGGTCCCCGCGTCGACGCAGGCCCGCAGCGCGGCATTGGTGGCGAAGATCAAGCGAACGTCGGCCGGGAACTCCCGCTCCGAGCCGACGGGCCTCACCTTGCGGTCTTCCAGGACACGCAACAGCTTGCTCTGCAGGGACAGAGGCAACTCGCCGATCTCGTCGAGGAATAGCGTCCCGCCCTGCGCGTGCATGAACAGCCCCTGCCGCGCGGTGTCGGCGCCGGTGAAGGCGCCTTTCACATGACCGAAGAGCTCGCTTTCGATGACGTCGGCGGGGATTGCGCCGCAGTTGACAGGGACGAAGAGCTTGTCGGCCCGGGGGGAAAGCGAATGGATCGAACGCGCGGCGACCTCTTTTCCGGTGCCCGAGGGGCCGGTCAGAAGCACCGTCGTCGGCAGTGGCGCCACCCTGGCGATGGCGTCGCGAACCTGACGGATCGACGTGGAGCTTCCGAAGAATTTGTCCGTCAGGATGCGGTCGGAGGTCGATTTCAGCTCGTGGCGCAGCACGACGTTTTCACGCTGCAGCCGCCCCCGGTCGAGACAGCGCGCCACCGCATTGAGCAATTGGTTGGAGCGGAACGGCTTGAGGACGAAGTCGACGACGCCTGCGCGCAAGGCTTGAATTGCGGTGTCGAGATCGGCGTAGGCCGTCATCAGGATGACGTCGGTAAACAGGCCTATCGACCTCTGCTCACGCAGCCAGTCCAGGCCGCTTTTACCCGGCATCATGTTGTCGAGGATGACGACGTCGAAATGTCCTTCGTCGAGCTTGCGCGACGCCTCTTGCGCTGTTTCGGCCTCATCGAGCCGTTTGCAGCGGGGCCTGAGGATGCGCGCCAGGAAGTTCCGCATTCCGGGCTCGTCGTCCACGATGAGGATCGACGCCTGCGCCAGCCACGGTCCGAACTCGGCACTGGTGGTGTCGCCGGGATCGCCGGCTTTCTCGCCTGTCATTCGCGGCCTCCGAAGCCATTCGCACGACTCCCGAATTGTCTCGACATCAGGGCCGATATTCTGCCTTCAGTCAATTGGAGGTTCTCATGAATAAGATGGCGCGCCGCCCCGTCGAAGGCCTCGAAGCCTACAAGGGACCGGTGAACTTCACGGACCAACCAGATGGTCACCCGAATGTCTTGGCGCGGCGCTGAAGCTCCGCGATGAGTTGCTCGGATGCGAGCAGTTCTCGACACTCTACGAGGCTCAAGTTCTCATCGAACGATGGCGCCGTCATCACAATGCGATCCGTCCCACTCCTCACTCGGCTATCGACAGCCGGCTCCCGAAACGATCTTGCCGCCAGCATCTGAACTGACCTACACTCCGCTCCGCCCAGCTCAGGTGATGTCCCGTAGCGGCCGGGTTCTAATTCTATCTGGGCATCGCGACGAGGGGCAGGCCTTGGCCTTCCTGGCGGTGGAGGAGTGCATCGAATGCTGGGCCGGTTCCATGAAGAGGATCTCGATGCCGCCGAGGAATGGGATGCAGGCGACATGGGTTGCGGGGAGCTTCTGGCGGAGTTGCGCAAGAGGCTGCGGCGGATGCCCACGCAGACGCTGAAGCTCGTCGCCCGCGATCCCGGCGCGCCCCTCGACCTGCCGGCATGGTGCCGCCTCACAGGCAACGAACTGCTGCGTCACGACCCCGAGACCGGGATCTTCTGGATCAGGTCGAAAAACAAATGGGGCTGAGCAGGGCCAGACAAGAACAGACATCACCTGCTTCACGCCTGCAAGCAACGGATACGACAAAGGAGAGCGAACATGCCGGGGCGCTTTGTGGTCAGCCTGACCTGCGCGAAGGACGACACGGACAAGGCGACCGTCGCCTTTGTGGTCGCCAACGCGGCGGTCGCATCGGATAAGGAAGCCATCGTCTTTCTCTCGACGGAAGGGACGCGGATATCCCAACAGGGCTATGCGGACGACGTGCACGAGGAGGGCTTCGCGCCGCTCAAGGACTTGATCGCCAGCTTCGTGGAGGCGGGCGGCCAGATCTACGTCTGCTCGCCCTGCTTCAAGAAACGCGGCCTCGACGAGACCAAGGTGGTGCCCGGCGCGGTGATCGTCGGAGGGGCGAAACTGGTGGAGTTCATGGGCGAGGGTTGTCCGAGCGTCAGCTATTGAGGCTATCGTCCGAGGAACCCCGGAATGAAGCCAATCGCCACGCACGAGGAAAAGCCTGACGTCAGTTTCGACGGCGGGGATCTCGATTGCGGCAACGGCCTGCTGCTCCTGATCCGCAGGCATATCGACCCGCTGCCGCGTGGAGGACTGCTGGAGATCCGCTCCACGGAAATCTCGGTCGATGAGGACCTGCCGGCATGGTGCCGCATGACCGGCAACGATCTTGTCTCGTGGACCAAGGAAGGCAGGCAGCGGAGCTTCCTCGTCTGCAAGGGTAAGCTGGAGGAGCGGAGCAGGGCGAAGGACGTCCCAGCCCCGATGCCTCCTCGTCCTCGCACGCCCACAGTCCCCGCGCTGGCGCCACGCGCGCAGAAAATCCCCGCGCCGGCCATTCCAGCGCTCGCGGTGATGGGGCTCGGGAGCTGGCCGCGTCCGCGCTGGATGGTGGAGGCCATGCACGCTTATGTCGAGGGGCGTCTCGACGAGGCGGCCTTTCACGAAACGGCAGACGACGCGGTGCGCCTCGCGGTGGCGGCGCAAGAGAAAGCCGGGGCCGGCGTCATCACTGATGGGGAGCAGCGGCGCGACAGCTATGCCAGCTTCGTGGCCACAAGGCTCGACAATTGCCAGCTCGTGCCACTGGTCGACCTTCTTCCCCTGGTGGATCATCCCGAGGAGTTCGAGGCAGAACTGCGCGCGCTGGACGTACCCGCCGACGAGGTGCGCCATCCTGGCGTATTCGGCACGATCGGCCGCAGCCGGCAGATCGCCGGCCACGAGCTCGATTTCCTGCGCACCGTGACGTCGAAGCCGGTCAAGGTGTCGCTGCCTGGCCCATATCTGCTCGCCCGCACCATGTGGCTGGAGTGCATTTCCGAGCAGGTCTATTCCTCGCGCGAAGAGATCGCAGCCGATCTCGTGCGTGTCTTGCGTGAAGAACTGGCCGACCTGCTCGACGGCGGCGCTGCCCTGGTGCAGTTCGACGAGCCGGTCCTGTCGGAGGTCGTCTTCAGCGGCGCGAAGAACAAGCGCAGCTTCATGTGTGGCGTGCTGTCGGAATCGCTCGGTCCCGCCCACGAGCTGGGCTTTGCCGCGGATCTGATGAATGCGGTCATCGATGGGTTCGACCGCGACCGCATCGCCGTTCACGTGTGCCGCGGCAACTGGACGCCGGATGAGAGCGTGGCCCTGTCGGGCAGTTACGAGCCGCTGGTCGATACGCTCGCGGCGATGAAAGTTGGGGCCTATCTGCTCGAAATGTGCACGCCGCGCGCCGGCGAGATGGAGGTGCTGCGCCGGCTGCCGGAAACGGCGCGCATCGGGGTCGGCGTCGTCAACCAGAAGCGACCGGCAATCGAAGGGATCGAGGAGGTGGCGGCGAAGATCGGGCATGCCGTCAAGCTCTTCGGCCGGGAGCGCGTGCTGCTGCATCCCGACTGCGGCTTCGCGACATTTGCCGACAACCCGATCTGCTCACACGCGCGCGCGCAGGAGAAGCTCGCCGTGATCGCGCAAGCGGTCGAGCAGTTCCGCCACCGCGATATGCAATGACCCACAAACTTTGCTAGCCGGCACATACGCGCAAATCGACTCGCACCAGCGAAGCTCGATCGCGCACCATGCGCAAACAATGGGAGTGCCCTCAGTCGAACCCAGCTCACGGCGCTGCGAGTGGTCCGGCCTCCGATGTCTCAGGCCAGGATCGCCCAAAGCGCGCCGGCCGCTGCGGCGCCGGTGACCAGGAGCGCCACGGTCGCGGGGAAGGTCAACGCCATCACCACGAGTAGCGCCCCGGCCGTCAGCGTGCCGAACCAGGCGACGCTCCCCACGGCGGCCCCGTAGGCATGGACCAGCACGGCGCAGGCCACCGTGAGAAGCACCGCGGCTGCAATCCGAAAGGCGAGCGCTGGCGGGGTCGCGCTTCCCGGGACAATCGTTCTCCAGTGCTTGGGCATGGCGAGGGCCAGGGCGGCGAACCCGGCGAAGCATACGAGCGTGGCGAGGAGGACGCTCACGGGGCCTGCCCCGCTTCGGCCCGGGCTGGGCCGCGCAGGCCCGCCTTCGTGAGATGGAATGCGATCGCAGCAGCGATCAGGCCGAAGGCGAGCGCGGTGAGATCGACGCCGGCCCGCATCCAGTCGCCGTTGGCGAGCGCGATGGCAAGCCCGGTGTCCGCCGTCGCCACGTTCACGACCGGCACGCCGAGACACAGCACCGCGGCTGCGGCGAACTGTTCGCGCCACGCCGCCGCCGGCTTGCGCCAGAGCGCGTGCACGACGCTGAAGAGAAGCGCAGCGAAGAAGACCGCCCATTCCATTGCGATCCGCCCTTCTGCGGCGGCCGGAATCAGCCGGCTGCCCCACAGATAGGCGGCGCTGGCCGCGATCGGCCCGACGATCGCCGCCACATTCAGCCGCTCGGCGAGCCAGAGACTGCGGGTCTCGGTGCCGTTGCGCTGCTGCCGCTTGGCGGTGAACACGATGAGGCCGGTCGCGATCATGGCGCTGCCCATGAGCCCGAGCACGAAGTAGAGCCAGCGCACGGCACTGCCGCCGAAGCGCGCGAAATGCAACCCCGACATGACCTGGTGCGTCGCGCCCGCTGGCGGCAGCGGCGGGCTTGATGCCAGCATCTCGCCGCCCACCGCATCGAACGCCAGCCACTCCGCAGCCGCCGACAGCCGGTCGGTCTCCGCGCGCCGCATGAGCACGCTCGCCTGCCGGTCTCCCGGATGCATCACGCGCAGGAACGCCACCTGGCCTGCCCCCCACGCGTCCTCGCCACGCTGGAGGAACGTCCAGAGCGGCAGCGACGGTGCCGGAGCCTGGGCCGCCGGTCGCTGGAACACCGCGGCCTGATCGCGCTCGTAAGCCTGCGCATCGCCGCCATACAGAAGGTTCACGCCGGCAGGGACGTAGGTGGCGTGGAAGATGATGATGCCGGTGTAGGTGATCATGATGTGGAACGGCAGCGCGAGCACGCCCGTCACGTTATGGGCATCGAGCCATGCCCGGTGCGTCCGTGCTCTCGGGCGGAACGTGAAGAAGTCCTTGAAGATCCGCTTGTGGATCACCACGCCGCTGATGAGCAGCACGAGCAGGCCGACGGAGAGGGCCGCGACGATGAACGCGCCGGCCGGTCGCCAGTTCAGCGCGTAGTGGAAATGCACGAAGAAGTAGCCGCCGATCGTGCTGCGCGGTGTGACGTGCCTTCCGCTCACGACATCGAGGACACGCGATTGGAAGTCGTGGCCCATCGCCCACCATGCGCCGGCGAAGGGCATCCGCTTGTCCGGCAACTTGACGTTCCATTCCTCGGCGCCCGCGCCTTCCTCCGCGAGCATGGCTTCGATGGCTTTGAGGTCCGCGGGCGTGACTGTCCGGTACGTGGACGGCAACTCCGGCTGCATCCAGTGCGAGATCTCGGTGGCGAATACACTGAGCGTGCCCGTGAAGAAGATCGCGAACAGCACCCAGCCGAACCAGAGGCCGACCCAGGTGTGAAGCCAAGCCATGGTTTTCGTGAAGGTGTCCTTCATTACAGCCCGGCGAGCACGGTGACGGCGAGCGCGCTCGCCGCGATGCCGCCCATGCCAACCGCCGCAGCGGTGAGGGAGCGGGCGGAGACGGCGAAAAGGACCGCGCAGGCGGCCACCAGCGGTGTCATGAGCCCCGCCGCGGTCACGCTTTCATGCGGATGCAGCGGCAGCAGAACTGCGAGTGCTCCGGTAACGGAGTAGCAGACGAGATACGCGCCGCCCGTGGCGAGGACGAGCCGCGCCCAAAGTGCAAGGCGTGTGCGTCCCGCCGGTCGCGCTGCCCCGCCGGCCGGTCTTGCACGAACCTCCGTCACGATCGTGCTCTCCCGCCGCTCCCCGGTACACGTGAGGCCGCCGCCGCGCGACATACCCATAGCCGTCCAACGCCGAAGCGAAGGCCGCGGCTCCGCGCAAGGCGAGCCGCGTCCCTCGCCCAGGTTCCTTCAGTTCTTCGCCGTGATGCGCAGGCCGATGACACGGCGGTTGCCGAGCGTCGCCGCGATATCGTTGTCGTTATAGACGAAGTATTCCTCGTCAAAGAGGTTCTCTGCAAACAGCGCGGCGCCGAAGTTCTCACCCTCATATCCCACCTGCGTGTTGACGATGAAGCGACCGTCCACGAACTCCTGCGGAGGTGTTCCGAAACGGGCCAGGAAATCGTCGGTATACTTTGCGTCGAAGCCCCAGTAGTAGCCTTCGCCGTTATTGAGCTTGGCGCCGAAGGCGATGCTCCACTGCGGGGCCTCCGGGAACGGCAACCCGCTCACGTCACCGAGGCTCACCGTCTCGAAATCCTTGAACTCCGTGTCGACGTAGCCGAGAGAGACGAATGTCGAGAGATAGCTGTTGGGATGATACTGCGCCTCGACCTCGAAGCCGATGCTCTCCGAGGAGGCGGCATTGACGATCTTGCTCGACAGGAAGTCGAGCGGATCCATATAGAGTTCCACCTGCTGGTCCGTCCAGTCCGTGTAGAACACGTTCGCCGCAAGGTGCAGCTTGTCGTCGAGGAACTTGCCCCGGTAGGACGCCTCGTAGTTCCAGGTGAACTCGGGATCGTAGGCATAGCTCTCGCCCGTGGAACGCTGCAGCCCGGCGCCGCCAACGCGGAAGCCGCGCTGGACGGTGAATCCCAGCGAGTGATTCTTCGCAAGCTCCTTGATCAAACCCGCCTTCGGCAGGAAGACCAAGTCGTCGAACTCCTCCGCGAATGCCGTCACGGTCGTGGGACCGCCCCCCAGGATGGTCCGCGTGAATGTCGACTCGATCTCGCTCTCCGTATAGTCGGCGCGGCCGCCCGCCACCACCTTCCAGGTCGGCACGAACTCGTAGGTCAGCTCGCCGAAGACGGCGGCATTGCGCGACTCGTCCCAGGCATCGCTGACGTCGCTGCGGAAGCCGAAGTTGTTCGGCCTGACATAACCGTATTCGCCCTCCTCGTAGGCGAGATACACGCCGGCGACCGCGCTCAACAGCTCATCCTTGTAGTTGAGCCGGAACTCCTGCGCGGCGAGTTTCTGGATCTGATCGCCGACGGTGATATCGGTCTCGCCCGGCGTTCCCGCGTTGACCGATGGGCGCTGCGTGTCCGAGTGCGAGTAGGTCGTCAGCGACGTGAAGCGGAGAGCACCCGTGAGGTCGTGGGTGATCTCGAGGCCGACATTGTTGTTCTCCGTCGAACGGACCTCGGCATAGACCGGCAGGTTAAAATCGCCGCGCCGTTCATTGAAGGAGAATCCGAGCCCCGGACCGCCGATATCGTCGATGTTCGGCGAGTCGCTCGAGAACGAGTATGTCAGCAGCGCGCGCGTGCCTGGGGATGCGGAGGGCTCGAACAGGAGCTTGCCGCGGATCTGGTAGTACTCGTCCTCGATCAGATCGTCGTACTTTCTGAAGCTCGAGAAGGTCGGATAGTTGAGGTCGCTGTCGCTGATGGAATACTCCGCCGACATGCGCAGCGCGAGCTGGTTGTCGATAAGCGGCGTATTGATCATGAAGGCACCCTCACGCAGGTCGTCGGAACCGACTGTGCCGCGTGCCGCCGTCTCCACGGTGTAGGTCGGGTCCTTGGTCTTGAGGTAGATGGCGCCGGCAAGTGCTGCACGGCCGGTCAAGGTCGACTGCGGTCCGCGATAGACCTCGACCTGCTCCACGTCCCAAAGGCCGCGGGCACCGCGCCGCACACCGTTCACCGTCTGCTGGATGCCGTCGATATACAGACTGGCGAGCGGCGCGCCGCCGGGCGTCAGGCCCTCCGAGTTGATGCCGCGGATAACGAATCCGGCGTCCACCCAGTCCGAGTCCGAGACGTTGCCCATCATCCGGAATGCGTCGCGGAAGGACGTGAGCTGGCGCCTCTCGATCTCCTCGGCCGTGACGATGGCCACGCTTGCCGTCGTATCGTTGAGGGTTTGCGCGTTTTTTGCGCCATAGACCACGACACCCTCGAGAGGGATCTCCTGCGCCTCGACCCTGCTGGCCAGGGCTACCGCCGATACGCCAACCAGCAAGGCGGCCGCGAAACGCCACGCAGCGGCGCGCCCATGCGCGCCCTCTCCCATGATCGTCATTCCCCTCGTCTCCCCAAAATGCCGACGGCCCAAAATGGCGACGGCGCCCTCTCGTCACATAATGTCTGGCTGGCACCGAGAAAGGATCGGGGAGGCTGGCTAGCACTGCGGCGCTCGCTCTCTAGGACGCACGCCGAGCTTTCAACTAACGATTCATAACTTTTCTAGTCAACAAATTTCGTTGCATCAGAAGTCACCAATGAGCGTGAACCTTGCTGAGCGTTGCCCGCATGACACGCGACCGAAGCCGCTCTCCGCTCAAACCCACGAGCAATGGCTGCTCGATCTGCACCCGATCTGACGCTGGAGGAAATACGCGACCCGGCTCAAGCGCGAGAAGATGCTCGAAGTCCTAAGCGGGTATCGCCTGCCAACGTTCCGGGTAGGTTAGGCAGAGACCGTTCCATACAGGTCGCGGGGAGCTACCGATGTATTGATTTCAGGTATTTATTCAGTGAAATGAAGGACACCACGATGCCGCCCATTAAAAGGGCAACAATCGCACTGCCTGCAATGAAGAGGAGTAAGCTCGCACCCAAGAATGAAGGTATGTTTTCCATTGAACTCTCCCTTTCACCGTTAGAGAAACTTCCGTTTGCTACCGGTCTGATGTACTCATTTTATGGATCATCAGAAGCAAAATTCAAATTTACCTCTAAAACTGCTCTATATCGCTTTTCGTGGTGGGCGTGATGGCGGGCTTTGCGATCGGCGTGGTGGGCTCCGCCGTTGAACACGCCGCCATGCACTTGAGAGGTGCACCGAGAGGTACTACATAGATGTAGGTTCAGATTTGACCTCTCTTCAACCGCAGTTCGAAAGCTGATCTACGACATGTCCAATACGCCGCATACCCTTGCCGAGGAATTTCCGGACCAAATGGATGCCATTCACGAACTCAAGGTGAGCGCCCCGGATTTTGCACAGCTACTGAAGCAGTATGATGATATCAATGACGAGATCCATTTAGCCGAGACGAACGTGAAGCCCGTAGAGCATCTTCACGAAGTTGAACTGCGCAAGCAGCGCCTTCAGATCAAGGATGCCATCGCCGAGGCTCTCGCCAAAGCTGCGCAAGGTTGACAGCTTGCGCAGAAAATACATTCGGCGCAGGAGGCGAGGGACCAAACCGCCTGCGCCGTTTTCGGTGAGGTGTTATGGACCAGCGGACTAAAACACTGATCGATGCATCCCATGACAACGTTTGCGTCAATTACAGATACGCCGTGCACGTGTAAGTATTTAGAGCGCTGCGCTGAAGATCCAGATCATCCAATAGAATTCAACGAGAAAATGAATGAGTTTCACTTCGTTGCGCGCCGCGATGACGGCACGATAAAGCATGAAACTCTAATTTATCATTGTCCTTGGTGCGGCGGAGTTACTCCGAAGTCCAAACGAGAAACATTCTTCGCTGCCATTCCCTTCGCTGAAGATGCTCGTATAAGAGCAGTATTCAAGGGTCTAAAAACGATCAAAGACGTTATAGATGAGTTGGGTCCGGCGAATTATGACAACCCAGACGCGAATATGTTCAATCTGCGCGAAAGGGACGGCCTGCCGCCCTTGCGCGAAGGGGGTCACTACTTGAGATATGACCACCTTTCGGATGTCGTGGACGTTCATGTCCGCGAACACCCCGGCCGCGGCATCTGGGTCTCGTTGACGGGAAAGTATCTGGGATGGAAATCCTCTGTCTAGATTTCCCTTGCTTCCAATTCCAGTCCTGAGTTGACGTTTCAAAGAGGCGGAGTGTTGGCTGATTAAGGACACTTCACCATGATCAATGGCCGCCGCTTGAATATTCTCAAGCCTGAAGATATCAGGGATGCCTCGCGCCTGTAATGATGGCCGCGATCAAGGGAGACGCTCGATGACCATCAGGTCCGGCCGCCCCGTCAGGGGCTCTGCTCGATAACGCTGGCTGCGGCGGCGTGATGAGGGTTCACAGCATGCCCGCGTCAGGACAGACGCGTCTTGCGTGCGAGCGCGTGGCTCTCTCCTGAAAGATCAAAATGTATGAAATCATCGCGGTGGACGGCTTTTTGCCGATCCACTTGTTTACGCCGTCTGCACGCCAGATCGACGTAGCCAGAACCTGCCTAGCGCGTATCGCGACGGGTGCGGCCTCTCTTGCTGGGGGAGGCTGCTCGATATGCGAGGGGACATGAAATGGATACTGGGTGACAAACGCGGCAGCCGAATTGGGGGTCCGCGCAAGGGGCGGCGATTCTCGTCAGCCGAGTTCCGCAAATACGATTGGGATATCGACGATGCACCGTTTGTGGGCGGGCGTGTCGGGCGCGGGCTCGAAATGAAGCTGACCGGAGGGTATCGAAACTGGCGTGGCATAAACTCCAAGCCGGTCGAGCGCTACTTGTCGCGCCAAGTCGGCAGGCTTTGGAACGACATCTATTCGGATGCCTCTGCCGCTCTACGCAGAACGAGGATTGCCGAAGCGCATTGGTCGTATCTGTTGACACAGTACGTTGCCACACAACTGCATGTGGTCGAGGATGAGCTTTTCTGGAGCGATTGGAACGGTGGCCTCATCCCGCTTTCTCACGGAAGCGCTCGGAAACTCTACGTCGATCCACGCGACGGCTGCCTTCATCGCAACACGTCGATCGAGACGCACCGCATGCGCCAGAAGCGAATTACCGCAAGGGCGGCGCAGGAGCTTTCGTCGCGGATACGGGTGGTGTCGCCCAGCCGGCAGCTGCATTTGCTCGGGGACGGAAGCTGGTGGGAGGTGGAGCTGCAGGACGTCAAAAAAGCGAAGGCGCACGGCCTCACCGAGGACGTCGTACTGAGGGCCAGCTTGTCACGTTTACGGCCTGAAAGGCTCTATGGTCGCCGCGACGTGATGGCCGTGGGAAAGCGACAGCTGTCTGCGCAAGACATGAAGCGGCACGGTCTCCCTCGAAATGTCATATAGTCTTCAAGATTGTAGACGCGGTGGTCAGGATTTCCGCTCTGACCCTTAGCGGAAATTTCCTTCGCCTCAACTAAGCGGCTATGCCAACATCATTCAGTCAACCCGCAAGACGATGAGGAAGATAGAGATGAGAAAAAGGTACGACGGCGCGATTGTCTCTAGCCTCGTTTGTGGTGAGGTTTAGCCATGCTACAGGCTTGGATGTCGATCGGTTACATCCTCCTCCTCGCGGTGTTCGTGCTTGCCTATAGCTTAGGACGCACGGGGAATTCCGTTCTGGCCGTTGCTGCACTCGTGGCGGGCATCCCTCTCTGGTTTGGATGGGAATACGCACGTCCAACATGGACAACCGGCATCATCACAGGAACGGAAGTTCGCCGTAGCGATCCCGACGCTCACGGCAATACGACCGATATCGAATACATCTACATGCGTAATCGGTCCGACAGGGGGCTAGAGCTGGTCAACGATGATTCCTGGTGGTGGTTGAAACGGAATAGCGAGCGCGTCTTCAACGACGCCAAGACCGCGCAGTCTCGTAACACGGAAATGACCCTCATGTGGAACCGGTGGCGATCCACGCTCTTCAGTTGGTACCCAAACGTGATCGCCATCGGCCCCGCCGGCTCCTGGCCGTTCTGGTCGGCGCGAACCATCATCTTCTATGGCCTCTCCGTCGCCCTCTGGCTCAGCTACTTCTACGCCTTCTTCAGGCTGAGCCGATCGAGTGCGCCGCTGCATGATCGCAACCCCGATCGTGTGTAGGGGGCTCTCGAAAAGGAGGGAAGCGACAGAAATCGAACCACGGGAGGCCTAATGACCCGTGCTGGCTTTATCGTGAGACAACGTCCCCGGCCGCCGGAACTGGTCAAGATATCCAGAACACGCGACCTGACAGGCGAGCGGTTCGTGATGACGCCGGCGCTGCTGCAACAGTTCCGCACGTATTACGCGACCGGCAAGCCCCCTTCGGTGGCGCCGAAGAGATGGGCCGCCGGCACGTCTCCAGCAAAGTTGGCATTGCGCGCCCCGGTGCTGCTCGATTAACAAGGAGAGCAATGCCGCGACCTTTGGGGGGTATCCGGTGGCCTCGACGGAGGAAAAACTCGTCAAGCATCTGCGTCAGATCCTGCTCTGGCCGGTCTCTCTCGCGCCGATCGAGGAAGGGTCCGCCATCCAAGGGCATTGGGAACTGATCGACGAATCTGGTTCCGGCAATCCTTGGCACGTTGTCGACGACGAGTTCGGTGAGCCCGAGGAGTTCCAGCAGCGCCACTACAACGAGTTCGTTTCCTTCCTGCCGCCGGTGCAGCGCTTTCTCTACGGTCAAGGCATCGGTCGATCTGTTCGCCAGACCTATGGCGAAAGCCCGATCCGTGCCCTCCGGCGGAAGGACGTCGCGCGTGTGCGGCTGCTTCTTGAACGCGGGCGCGATCCGGTCGAGTTCGATGTCGCGCACGTGGATCTCTATTTTTTCTTCGACATCGATGTCGCGTTGCTGGCCGTCGAGGTGTTCGCCGACAATATTCCATTCGACGTTGCCGAGGACGCACTCTTCCGCTTTGGCCGTGTCTATCCGGCGTACTGGGAAGAGAGTGGGCGGGGTGGTCATTGCGCGGAGCGCGTCGAATGGCTTGACGAGACCGGAAACGTTCTGGCGGTTTCAGACTACGAACGGCGCGATAAGTTCTTATCGTTTGTCTGTCAACACCGCGCGCCTGCGGTTGCGAGCCACTGGGAGTTTCTGCTCTCGCCGCTGGTGCTCAGCCACAGCGATCGTAAGGGGCCGATCCGCTACCGCCAGCTCGAGTACTACCGCATGCCGTACATGGCGTTCATGGCCATGGAACGGCCGGATGCGCTGTCGCAAGCGGAGATGATGCGTCTAGGCATGGGTGCAACGCATCGCGAGGGCACCGAGAACCCATACTCGGACTCTTATCTCGCCGATTTCGAGCGCCATCACTGCTATGATCGTGACTATCTGGGTGGCTGCAATTTCGGTGTGCGGTTTCTCGGATCGGGTCACAATCTGATCGTCGTCGGAAGCGCGGCAGATGACTTCTTCATGGATCGCGAGGCCGGTATGCTGGGGCGTTTCCGGCACCAGCACTTCCTGTTGTTCCTCATTGCGCATTTCCAGAAGGCGGCGTTGCGCATGTTCTCCGACCGCCTGGTTGCGACCGTCTCCAAACTGGACATCACGGATCTGGAAGCCAATCGCGCGTTCCGCCGGGCGATCCGCGGCGCATTGGAGAATTTCCTGCGCTTTGCTCACCGCTACTGGTTCCACGAAATTTCGAACCATTCCCAGATCAGGGGCCTTTTCGAGATGACCCGCCGGCACCTCGACCTCGACGGGCTTTACAGCGAGGTGCGCGAGGAACTCCAGGACATGGCGAATTTCCTCGAGGTCGAGGCGACGCGGCGTCAGAACGACACCGTCGTGCGGCTGACGGTTGTCACCACATTCGGGCTCATCGGAACGGTAACGACCGGCTTTCTCGGCATGAACCTGATAGGCTGGGCGGCCGAGTCGGTGACTTGGCGTCTCTTCGCCTTTCTCGTAATCTTCGCGCCGGTCTTGGTCCTGACGCTCTATACGGTCATCAAGTCGAAGCTGCTATCGGAATTCCTCGATACACTTGCTGATGAGACCGCGAGCTTTGCGGATTGCTGGAAGGCGTTCGTGCGGATATGGCGGCGCTGAGGCAGTTTTGAGGGCGGCGGCGACGCGCCGGTTCTGCTGGCGGCGGCGGCGGTCGGCAGGGAAAGATGCTCGTGTACATTCGCACGTCATGATCAGCTACGCCCCTCTACGCACGTCAAAACGGTTGACGGCGGACCGGCCTCTGGCCGAGCATGATGACCTTCAACACAAACCGATGGACGATAGCAATGCTCGAAAAGAATACAGTACAGTTAGAGAACGATCATCCGAGCCATTACGAAACAGTGAGTTACTGCCCGGAGTCGTGTGCCCACGATGACCTGCCCCACGACACCGATTGTCACGCCGGTCGCCGGGCCTTTCTCGGATTGAGCGGCGCGACGATGGCGACGGCGGCCGGACTTTCGCTCTTTTCCGTGAGCGGGCTTAGCGGGGAGGCCGAGGCAGCCTCACTGACCAGGGAGCAGCGCGATGCGATGACGCCCGATCAGGTGATCGAGGCCATGCTGAAGGGCAACGAGCGGTTCGCGACCGGAGAGCGGCGCGCCCGAGACTTCCTGGCCGAGCAGCAATCGAGCAGCGCAGGTCAGTTCCCGGCGGCTGTCGTGCTCGGATGTCTGGACTCGCGCACGCCGGTCGAGGTGGTCTGCGATCTGGGAATCGGAGACGCATTCGCAGCCCGGGTCGCGGGCAATGTGGTCAATGACGACATCCTCGGCAGCATGGAGTTCGCGTGCGCCGTCTCGGGCGCCAAGCTTGTCGTGGTGATGGGGCATACGGCCTGCGGTGCGATCAAAGGTGCGATCGACGATGTGGTTCTCGGGAACCTGACCGGGCTCGTTGCCAAGATCCGCCCTGCTATCCGCGATACGGCTTATGAGGGCGAGCGCAACGCCAAGAATGACGAATTCGTCGATGCCGTGGCGCGGACGAATACCGCTCTTTGCGTCGCGCAAATCCGGGAACGGAGCCGGATCCTTCGCGAGCTGGAGGAGAAGGGCGCGGTCAAGATCATCGGCTGCATGTATGATCTGAAAACCGCGCGCGTCGCGCTCCTTTGAGACGCAGCATTGTTGGCGCTGCGTGACCCTTCCCTTGAAGACGACGGAATCGCGCAGCCTGAAGGCCGTTGCACTCGCCGAGTGCGACGGCTATTTCAGGAACGCAGGTTGCGTGCATGAACAAAATCAGGTGGAATTTGCCCTAACCGCTCATGGAGCGATGTGCTCGATCGAGAAGAGATGGTCGGTCGATGTCAGCGGCGCATGGCAGCTACGGCACGCGTTGAGATCCTTGTCCAGCTTCTCACCCTTGGGGTTGAAGATGGCGAAGTCCCAGTCTCCGTTGCGCAGTTCCTCGGGGAAGCGCTGACCCCAGCCCTTGCGCTTCTCCATGACAGCAACCGCCACCAGTTTGTCGCTGACGCGGCGGCCAAGCGAGCTAACGATTACCTTGCCGTCGGCATCCTTCTTGGCCGCGTAGATCTCTCCGACGAGAACCGAGCCATCGGGCAGGGCTTTGCCCTGCATCGCGCCGCTCATGGCGACATCGTTGGCGAAGAGGCGGATGATCTGATCGGGGTTTTGGACGCGGTCGGAACTCAGGTAGTTTGTGAACTTGGAGGCATAATCGGACGGGAACGCGACCCCCGCCTCCTCGGCAACCGCCATCCTCCCGACAATCGATGCCGCGACGACGGCGGCTGTGATCAGATAGGCTCTCATTCGTTCCTCCGCAGTTTCACACTTTGCATCGTGGTGTCCGGTCTTTGTGTCCCTTGTCTGTGATCTGCATTGGCGTTGCCTGGCGCCATATTCCTGCATGGCGCCAGTTCATTCATTCGTCCTATACCGGCAGGACTGAACTTGAGGGGAGCGGCGCCGCGGCCACGATTCACAAAAATAGACATTTACAATGCATGTTACGCAGGTCATGGGGCCGATGCAACAGCGCGGACCGGAAACTTGGACGAAGGTACAAACCGATACGGCTACCTTGTTTCCATAAATCCCTGCTCGAGGAGGCGGCGAGACGGAATGCGGCCGTCTAATCGCATTTGCTGCCAATCCGGCTACAATTCGGGGAGCGTGTCTGTGCCGTCAGACGCGTCCCTGGAATTGCGCGGCGAGCCAGATCCGCACAGCCGTAGGATTGGCGAAATCCGCTTCCGCCGATTGGAACAACGCGCCGGCGACTTTATAGCCGCGGCCTCCATGGCGGCGCGCGGCTTCGAATGCGGACAGGTCGCTGAGGTCGTCGCCGATCATGATCGGCCGCTTGCCGCGAAATACCGGAAGCTGCATGAGTACTTCCAACGCACCGCCTTTGGAGACGTGCCTGGGCACGAGTTCCAGGACCTTGCGTCCACGACAAAGCATCAACCGGTCGGAACGGGCCGAAACGATGGCTTGCAATGCCGCCTCAAGCCTCGGTTCGGCTTGAGGCACCATGCGATAGTGAATCGCGATCGACACGCCCTTGAACTCCATGAGCGTTCCCGGCTCCCGACAGGCAATATCTCTGACAGCGTTCGCGGTACCGGCATCGATCAGTGCGGCTTTCGTTTCGATCGCATGGCTGGGCGCAGTTCGGATCTCGGCGCCATGCACACCGGCGGCAACAGGCACGAGCGGCGCGAGATGGCGGTCGGCATCCGCAATGGATCGGCCGGTCAAGATGGCCAGGGCGCCGTTCAACTCTTCAGTCGTATCCGCGAGCAGGCGCGCCAAGGAGTCCGGAACGACCACATCCTCCGGAGTTGGCGCGATGTCGATCAGCGTTCCGTCAAGGTCGAGAAATAAAGCGTAATCGGTAGCGCGTCTGAGATCCATGATCCTCGCAATCCCGATGACGTGTCCATGTTAACGCGTCGCTGCGACGACGGTTCGGAACCCTGGATGCCGGCTGGACCTAGTTACCGGCATGCATTTTCTGACACTGCCCGAGTATCGATCGCAGATCGCGCACCTCGTAAGGCTTGTTGATGCGGTGCGCGTCCCTCAAGCTCGATGGCAAGCCGTCAAGATCGTTGAACCCGGTTGCAAGCACAAATGGAATGTTCTGCGCCATGAGGCATTCCGCAATCGGACCGCTATCGGCTGCGCCCAGATTTACATCCAGGACAGCAAAGTCGAACCCGCCTTTTTGCGCAAGTTCCATGCCCTTTTGAAGCGTCGTGGCCGGCCCGATGACCTTGTGGCCGTCATCCTCCAAGTCCATTTGAATTTGCATCGCAATCAGCGGCTCGTCCTCGACGACGAGGATTGATAGGCTTGCGTCGTCCGCAAAGAGAGGCTGCGCCCGTGGCTCGGCAACGGGCCGCTCGAATGTCCGCGCTTCGCAAGCAGGTCCGACAATGGCGCCGTGAAGCTGGAACACAAACCCCTCTTGCCGGAACTCCCAACTTGCATCTCCGCCAAGGTCGGATCGTGCCGTTTCCAAAACCGATAAGCCGAATCCGCGGCGATTTGGCTTCGACACGCTGGGGCCTCCTCGTTCGGACCACGCAAACTTGAAGCCGTCATCGCCTTCCGCCGCGCTCCAGGTCACTGTTACTTGTCCACCGGATTTCGACAACGCTCCGTGCTTGACCGCATTTGTGGCGAGCTCGTGAAGCAGCAGCGCGAGGCTCTGGGCCAATCTTGCAGGCAGCAGAACCGGCGTACCTTCGGTGATGATGTTCGGGTGGCGCTCTGACGTAAACGGAGCAAGCGCTGTGCGAACGAGCTCATGCATGGGTGCCGCCGTCCAATTGCCACGCCGCAACAGGTCATGGGCCGTAGCCATTGCCCTCAGCCGTTCCGTTAGTTCATCAACAAACTTAGGCACGCTTGTCGCGTTCGTGCTTGAAAGGCGCGCCATTGCAAGAACATTCGCTAGAACGTTCTTAACGCGATGATCAAGTTCAGCCATCAAATGCCGTTGATGCTCTTCCGCACGCTTGTGGTGATCGATGTCGAGAAATGTGCCCAGGACCCGCTGGTCCTGCTCTGCCGCGTTGGCGAACACACGGGCCCGGTTCAATACCCAGAACGTGGACCCTCCGTTTTGAGTGAAGCGGAACTCCACTTCGGTTTCGGCTTCGGGAGACGTTTCCAGTCTAAGGCTGCTTTCGGCGATTGCGCGCTCTTCCGGAGGGACGTGTTCCAAGAATTCCGGAAGCGTGATTGAGGTGGAGTCTTTCAGACCGAGCACCTGCGATGCATTGGCAGTCAAATAGATGACGCGGTTGCTGCTGTCGTACTCGTAGCTTGCAAACCGAGCGGCCTCGCTCGCCAGCCGCAACCGCTCTTCACTCTGACGCAGAGCGCGGCCGGACATTTCGAGATCTCGAGTCCGCTCGGCGACGCGCTGTTCCAATTGCTCGTTGAGCTCCTGAAGGAGATGTGTCTTGCGATAGAGTTCGACAAAGATCTTCACCTTTGAGAGCAGAATTTCCGGAATAACCGGCACCGGAACGTAATCGACGGCTCCGGTCTCGTAGCCACGTATCAGGTCGCTATCATCCATCCGGACGCCGGAAATGAATATGATCGCAGTACGTTCGTGGCGCGGATGTTGCCTGATAATCGATGCAAGCTCGAAGCCGTCGATGTCCGGAAGACAAACGTCCATCAAGATCAACGCGACATCGGTTTTCACGAGGGTGGCCAGCGCCTCGCTCGCGGTCTGGACTTTGATCAGGGATTCCCCGAGAGGATCGAGAATGCTCTCGTAAGTCAGCAGCTTGCCCGGCTGATCATCAACGAGAAGTATATTGACTGGCTTCAGATCGATCATGTTGAGGTCCCCCCTCACCTATGAATCCACATCCGCAAGACGGACAGGAGCTGATCGGTATCGACGGGCTTCGCCAGATACTCCGACGCTCCGGCTTCCAGACATTTTTCTCGATCGCCTTTCATCGCTTTGGCCGTCAACGCGATGATTGGCAACCTGCTGTGCTTCGGGTTTGTCCGGATCTGCATCATGGTCTGGTAACCATCCATCTCCGGCATCATGATATCCATGAGCACGATCGCGGTGTCCTCTGCTGTCTTCAGCAGTTCGACCGCCTCTCGACCCGTGCTTGCCGTGAGCACCCGCATGTTGCAGCGCTCCAGCACGCTGCTCAGAGCGAAGATGTTGCGAGGATCATCGTCGACGACCAGTACGGTCCGGCCGGCCAGGATATCGTTACTTGCATGAAGACTGCTTATGAGATTCTGCTTTGTGATCGGCAGCTCGCTGATCACGCGATGTAAAAAGATGGACGTCTCGTCCAGAAGGCGTTCCGGTGATTCAACGCCCTTCACGACGACTCGCCGCGCCATCGCACCAACGTGCTGGTGTTCCTCCGGAGTCAATGCGCGCCCGGTGAAAACCACCACCGGAATCTCTGCCAGCGCAGTATCGCGATACATGGCTTCCAGGACCGAGAAGCCGCTCATATCCGGCAGACTCAAATCGAGCACCACACAGTCGATGGGCTGCGTGCGCAATTTTTCTAGTGCGCTGTTGCCGTCTTCGGCCGTAGTCAGCTCTATGTCGTCATGACCCAGGAGTTCAGCTATGCTCCGGCGCTCCGCGGGGTTCTCCTCCACGACGAGCAGCCGCTTGGCGGGCGTGGCGGCAAAGCTCATGACCCGCTGCAATGCCGACGTGAGGTCGTGGACCGAGGATGGTTTGCTGACGAAAGCATAGGCACCCCGGCTCAGCCCGTGCTGGCGATCGTCATCGAGGGTCGTGATCTGGACCGGGATATGACGCGTGAGCGGATTGCGTTTGAGATGGGAAAGAACGGTCCAGCCGAGCATGTCGGGAAGGAAGATGTCGAGGGAGATCGCTGTTGGATTGTGATCGGCCGCAAGGGATAAAGCCTCGCTCCCGCGATTGGTGACGATGACCTTGAAGTCCAAGGAGCGAGCGACATCGATCAGGATCCGAGCGAAATTCAAGTCATCCTCGACAATGAGGAGGAGCTTGTCGCCAGGCTTCAGCGTGTCTCGATCATCTTCGATACGCTCGACTTTGTGTTCATAAGTAGTCACGGGTTCGATTGTCTTGTCTTGAGCGCGCGCCTGCCGGGCAGGCGGGCTCGCAGATCCGCTGTATCGCAAAGGCAGATAGAGCGTAAACGTACTTCCAACGCTGGGCTCGCTCTCCAAGGTTATTTCCCCACCAAGGAGGTGTGACAGCTCTCGGCTGATCGCCAGTCCGAGCCCCGTGCCGCCATATTTGCGACTCGTGCTTGCATCGGCCTGCTGAAATGCTTCGAAGACAAGTTTCTGCTTTTCTGAAGAAATGCCGATCCCTGTGTCCTGCACGGCGAAGGCAACTACGACCGGCGCTTCCGCGAGCGTCGGGTTATCCAGGCTCCACCCGGATCGCGCCATTCTCACGCTCAAGCTTACGCGTCCTTCCGCTGTAAACTTGAAGGCGTTGGAGAGCAGATTTTTCAGGACTTGCTGCAGGCGCTTGGAGTCCGTGTAGATCGTGCGTCCGAGATCGCCGTCGAGAGCCAAGTCGAAAGAAACGTGACGCCGCTCGGCCTCGTGCCGGAAGGGCCGGGCGACGGACTCGAGAAGGCTCGTGAAGTAAACGTCCTCGGCTTCCACCGAGACCGTTCCGGATTCGATCTTGGATAGATCAAGAATATCGCTGATGAGATTGAGAAGGTCGCTGCCGGCTGCATAGATCGTCCTGGCATATTCCACTTGCCGTTCTGTCAGGTTGCGGTCCGGGTTATCGGTCAGCTGCTGGCCGAGGATGAGTATGGAATTCAGCGGTGTGCGCAACTCGTGGGACATGTTGGCCAGGAACTCGGACTTGTAGCGCGAGGTGAGGGCCAGTTCCGAAGCCTTCTCCTCGATGGCGCGGCGGGCTTGATCGATCTCCTGGTTCTTTCTTTCCACCTCGACGTTGCGCTCTGCGAGCTGCTGGGCCTTCTGCTCCAGCTGCTCGTTGGTTTGCTGAAGCTCGGCCTGCTGCGCCTGGAGTTCGGCGGCAAGATTTTGGGATTGCGTGAGCAATTCTTCGGTTTGCATTGTTGCTTCGATGCTATTCAAGACGATGCCGATGTTCGAGGTGAGCTGTTCGAGAAACGTCAACTGGGCTTGCTCGAAATCGTAAAGCGAGGCGAGCGATATCACCGCCTTGATCTGCTCCTCGAACATGACCGGGAACACGATGACGCTCTTGGGCAAGGTCTTGATTAAGCCCGCGTCGATCGCAATGACATCAACGGGAAGTTCTCGAATGACCATCCGCTTCTTGTCTACGGCGCATTGCCCTATGAGACCTGCGCCAAGCGGCAAGACAGGCGCGAAGCTCCGTTCGCTCTCGCTCGCGTACTGCGCAAGCAACCGCAATTGATCCTCCGGCTCGTTGCTCATCTGGTAGATGACGCCTTGTTGGGCATTGACGAGAGGAACGAGTTCGGAAAGCAGCTTGTGGCCGACAGTTGCCAAGTCGCGTTGCCCCTGGAGCATGCTCGTGAAGCGCGCCAGGTTTGTCTTCAACCAATCCTGTTCGTTATTGCGCTCGGTCGTGAGACGCAAATTCCCAATCATGGTGTTGATGTAGTCCTTAAGTTCGGCAACCTCGCCGCGCGCTTCGACCTGAATGGAGCGCGTAAGATCGCCGGTAGTCACTGCGGTTGCCACTTCGGCAATCGCACGCACCTGGTTGGTCAGGTTCTCCGCCAGCAGGTTGACGTTGCCAGTGAGATCCTTCCAGGTGCCCGAGGCCCCGGGGACATTTGCTTGCCCGCCAAGCCTGCCCTCGACGCCCACTTCGCGTGCCACCGTCGTGACCTGATCGGCAAAGATCGCCAGCGTCTCGGTCATGGCGTTGATCGTTTCCGCGAGCGCCGCAACTTCACCTTTGGATTTGACAGTCAATTTCTGCTTGAGATCGCCCTCCGCGACGGCGGTCACAACCTTGACGATGCCGCGAACCTGTTCGGTAAGGTTTGCAGCCATGATGTTCACCGTATCGGTAAGGTCTTTCCACGTCCCGGCGACGCCGGGTACGGCGGCCTGGCCGCCGAGCTTGCCCTCGGTGCCGACTTCGCGCGCCACGCGCGTCACCTCGGATGCGAACGCATTGAGCTGATCCACCATCGTATTGATGGTGTTCTTGAGCTCCAGAATTTCACCCTTCACATCGACGGTAATCTTACGTGAGAGATCGCCGCGAGCCACCGCGGTGGTAACTTCGGCGATATTGCGCACCTGCGTCGTGAGGTTGGCCGCAAGCAGATTGACGTTGTCGGTAAGATCCTTCCATGTTCCGGCGACACCGGGAACGACAGCCTGGCCGCCAAGACGGCCCAAGGTGCCAACCTCGCGCGCGACACGGGTGACTTCCGCCGCAAACGATCGCAACTGCTCCACCATTGTGTTGAGCGTTTCTTTGAGCAGCAGAATTTCGCCGCGCACGTCGACCGTGATTTTCTTGGAAAGATCGCCATTCGCAATGGCAGTTGCGACTTCGGCGATGTTGCGGACCTGGGCCGTCAGGTTTCCCGCCATGAAATTCACGTTGTCCGTGAGATCCTTCCAGGTACCCGCGACGCCTGAAACTTGGGCCTGACCGCCGAGCTTTCCCTCGGTGCCGACTTCGCGCGCCACGCGCGTCACTTCGGAAGCGAACGCGTTGAGCTGATCCACCATCGTGTTGATGGTGTTCTTGAGTTCCAGAATTTCGCCCTTCACATCCACCGTGATCTTGCGTGAGAGGTCTCCGCGAGCGACTGCGGTGGTCACCTCGGCGATATTGCGGACTTGTGCCGTGAGATTGGACGCCATGGAATTGACGTTGTCGGTGAGGTCCTTCCATGTGCCGGCTACGCCAGGGACTTGGGCCTGGCCGCCGAGCTTGCCTTCGGTGCCGACTTCGCGCGCGACGCGAGTCACCTCGCCAGCGAACGCATTCAGCTGGTCGACCATCGTGTTGATGGTCTGCTTGAGCTCCAGGACTTCCCCACGGACATCGACGTCAATTTTCTTCGAAAGGTCGCCGTTTGCGATAGCAGTGGAGACCTCCGCGATGTCGCGGACCTGGGTCGTAAGATTGGAGGCCATCGAGTTGACGCTGTCGGTGAGATCCTTCCAGGTTCCCGCAACGCCACGCACGTCGGCCTGGCCGCCGAGCCGGCCTTCCGTGCCAACCTCGCGCGCAACGCGTGTGACTTCGGAGGCGAACGCGTTGAGCTGGTCCACCATCGTATTTATCGTCTCTTTCAGGCGAAGGATTTCGCCTGAAACGTTGACAGTAATCTTTTTTGACAAGTCGCCGCTTGCGATGGCCGTTGCGACTTCTGCGATGTTGCGGACCTGGCCCGTGAGGTTGCCCGCCATCGAGTTGACGTTATCAGTCAGGTCCTTCCAAGTGCCGGCCACACCGGGCACGACGGCCTGTCCGCCCAACTGGCCTTCCGTTCCGACTTCCCGGGCGACGCGCGTGACTTCGGATGCGAAGGCATTGAGCTGATCGACCATCGTGTTGATGGTATTCTTGAGCTCGAGAATTTCGCCTTTCACGTCGACGGTAATCTTGCGTGAAAGATCGCCGCGAGCCACCGCCGTCGTGACCTCAGCGATATTGCGAACTTGTGTCGTGAGGTTTGCAGCAAGCAGGTTGACGTTGTCGGTGAGATCTTTCCATGTTCCGCCGACGCCCGGCACCACGGCCTGACCGCCGAGACGCCCCTCGGTTCCCACTTCACGTGCGACGCGCGTGACCTCGGCCGCGAAAGAGCGCAACTGATCGACCATCGTATTGATGGCTTCTTTGAGCTGCAGGATTTCGCCGCGGACATCGACCGTGATCTTTTTGGAAAGATCGCCGTTTGCAACAGCTATCGTCACCTCGGAGATATTGCGCACTTGGGCCGTCAGGTTCGAGGCCATGGAGTTGACGCTCTCGGTGAGATCCTTCCAGACGCCCGTCACCTCTCGAACCTGGGCCTGACCACCCAGCTTGCCATCCGTACCGACTTCGCGTGCAACCCGGGTTACTTCGGACGTGAACACCGACAGTTGCTTAATCATGGTATTCACGATCGTGGCCGATCGCAGGAACTCGCCTTGCAAAGGCCGCCCATCGACATCAAGCCGCATCGGCTGGAGCAGATCACCGCGAGCGACCGCCTCGATCGTGCGAGTCACCTCCGTCGTGGGCCAGAGCAGGTCGTCAATGAGAGCATTTACGGACTCTTCCATGTCCGCCCACGCGCCCGTGGTCAGCCCCAGATTAATCCGCTGGCGCGTGCGTCCTTGCTTTCCGACAACGACCCCGACGCGCTCCAGTTGAGCCGCCATTTGCTGATTTGCGGTCACGATCTGGTTGAAAATGTCGCTCACCTTCCCCAATACGCCGTCCCACTCGGCCGGCAGGCGAGCAGAAAAGTCACCGTCCCGGACGGCTTGTAGGGCTTGAGCAAGGATCAGGTGTTCTGGCTGAGCGGGGCTTTTCGAGATCACGGCCCCAGCATCCATTTCATCGGACATACTATCCCCCAAAACGCACTCCCGCGGCGAGGCGCATACGTTCACGATCCTGGCTGATGGCGCCCTAACGAAAGCCGCGCACTTAAGTTCCCAAAATCGGAGAGAAAAATTTTTCTGCGCACAGCAACCGGCGCAAAGGCGTTGGCTTGGTTAAGGTCTCAACGCTCCAGTCGGGGTGGCATGAGCGCGCAAGCTTGGGTTTGGCATGTTGTTTACACGCAAGTTCACCTTGCCTTTGCTGGTGCATTTGCAAGCGCATGAGCCTTTTTCAGATCGGAAACGAATTCCTTGAAACCGGTCGTCCTGGCTTCCTGCCCTTGAAGATGCAGCAGATAGGAGGGATGCACGGTGATATAGCCGGCTTGCCCTTCGAAATCAGCCGGACCCCGGGAGCGCCCGATAGGCAGCGGCTTGCCGGCGAGCGCCAGCACGGCAGTTGCGCCGAGGGCAATCACCATGCGCGGATGCACGAACTCCAGCTCCTTCTTCAACCACCACCGGTAATGTTTGACCTCGCCAGCGGTGGGTGTTTTGTGGAGGCGCCGCTTGCCGCGCTCTTCAAACTTGAAACTCTTGACGGCGTTGGTGAGATAGGAGCGTTTCCGGTCGATGCCCGCTTCGGAGAGTGCACGATCCAGCAGTTTTCCCGCGGGTCCGACGAATGGACGGCCACTCAGGTCCTCCGCGTCTCCCGGCTGCTCGCAGACCAGAGCATTGGCGCACCGACAGGGCCTTCGCCAAGCACATGTCGTGAGGCACCCGGGACGAAAGGCGGAGTCGCCAAGATAAGGGCATTGAGCTCGGCCAGCGTCTTCGGGCCTGCATTGTTGCCCTGTATTGGACCAAACCCACGTAGGTCTTCGTTTCCTGCCGGCATTTCAGCCTCGCAATGTGATTGGAAACGGGCGCGACGGCTGCCGAGTTCCCTCAGATATCGCCAAACGCCTTGATCGAGGCAATCCGATCTGGACGAAATGGAGCGACCAACAATCTTATCACGCCACCTTGCGGCGAAACATCCAAGCGGCCGACGTCATGGTGACCACGGCCACGATCGCCATTGGCCAGATGCGCTCAGCGACCAACCAAAACGGCATATCGCGCAGGAAAACACCGCGAATGATCACGAGCATGTGGGTCAGAGGATTGATGGAGGCCAAGGGCTGCAGCCACGAAGGCATGTTCTGAACGGGCGAGGAAAAGCCGGAGAGCATCATCACGGGCATCATGGTGACCATGATGCCCATCATCGCCTGTTGCTGGTTGGAGACCAGGGACGAGATGAACAGCGCTACGCCCACGACGGAAATCAGGAAGACCGTGAGCCCGATGAATAGAACCGGGATAGAACCTGTAATATGGATTCCAAATCCATAAACGACGATCAGCGTCATGATCGCGCATTGCGCCAACCCGACCATGAGGCCGGGCACGGCCTTGCCGATGATGATCTCAAGCGGTTGCAGCGGTGAAACGAGCAATTGCTCGAACGTGCCGAGTTCCTGCTCTCGGGCGACCGACATGCCAACAATCATGAGCACCATGGACATCGGCAGGGTCGCGATGAGGATCGGCACCATTGCCTCGCGATATTCACGATTTACATTGTACCAGGAGCGATCGAGGATCTCGCTCGGCTGTGTAATCTCACTGCCCAGGCGCCAGTCGGCTGAGAATTGCGTTATGATTGTCGTGATGTAGTTGTTGACCAGCTGGGCACTGTTGGACTTGCGTCCGTCGAGCAGGATCTGGACATCGCCGCTCTCCCCGGCTGCGAGCTTCCTCGAAAAATCCTGTCCGATCCGGATAACGACCATTACGTCCTGGGCATCGATTGCCTCTTGCGCAGCCTGAAGGCTCGGATACCGCCGTATTTCGGAAAATGCCGACGCACGCTCCAAGCGACTTACGAGGCTCACCGATGCAGCTCCCCAATCGTCGTTGATCACGCCGATCGGCATGTTGGAAACCTCGAGAGTTGCGGCAAAGGCAAACAGGAAGAACTGCAGGATCGGCGGTATGATCAATGCAACGCGACCTCGGGGGTCGCGGAATGCGGCGAGCAACTCCTTGACGATCAGGGCGGAGAGGCGAGTCCACATGGCTAGTCGAGCCTTCGGGGCGTGTTCAAAGCCGTCAGCGCGAACAGGACCGCGCTCATGAACGTGAGAACAAGCGTCGCTGGAACAAGCACCGTCGCGATGTCCCCTGCCAGGAAGATCGTACTCAGTCCGCGAACGTAGTAGCCGGCGGGGACGACCTTCGCGACGGCTCGCAGGACCGCAGGCATGCTCGCGACCTCAAAGAGAAATCCGGAGAAGTAGAGTCCAGGCAGGAATGCAACCAGCATTGCGAGTTGACTTGCAATGAATTGGGTGCGCGCCACGGTCGAGATGAGCAACCCGATACCGAGCGCCACGGAGAGGAAGACGGCGGTGAAGCCAATGAGCGTGAGAAGCGAGCCGCGCAGCGGGATGTGAAACACATAGCGGGAGGCAATGACACACACGCCCATGGCACACAGGCCGAGGACGAAGTTCGGCACCAGCTTGCCGATGATGAACTCGTGGATGCCAACCGGCGTGGCAAGAAGGGCCTCCATCGTCCCACGCTCCCACTCGCGAGAGACCACGAGCGCGGTCAGTAACGACCCGATCATCATCATGATCAGCGATATCGATCCTGGCACCAGAAATCGTCGGCTCTCGAGTTCAGGGTTGAACCAGAACCGTTGATTGACAGAGATCTGGCCCGGCATCCGCGCGCTCTGAGAGATGTTCCTCTGCGTCTGCCAGACGGCCCAGGCACCCCGGATGTAGCCGCTGGCAAGTGCTGCCGTGTTGGGGTCGCTGCCATCGGTGATAACCTGAATGGCCGCCGTATCTCCGCGCGCGAGACGCTCGGAGAGATCGCCCGCCAGCACGACGATGCCGTTCAGGCGGCCGGCGGAGAGTTGATCGATGAATTGGCGCCTGTCGGTTCCCCGTTGCACCTCGAAGTAGGGCGTGTTCGAGAATGACGCGACGAACCATTCCGTTTCCGGCGTGGGTTCCTCGATGATCAGACCGATCTTCAGTCGCGTGGCGTCGAACGATATGCCAAAGCCGAACAGGAACAAGAGCAGCGCCGGTAGCACGAACGCAACCACGAAGCTGGACGGGTCGCGTGTGACCTGCAGCGTCTCCTTCCAGATCAGGGCCCGGATGCGGCGAAGGCTTCCCGTGTCGGCTCTCTTGGTCATGCGGCAGCCTTTTCGCCTGCCTTGTTCTGCGCCTCCACCAGGGCGATGAAGGCGTCCTCCAAGGTCGGATTGGGAAGGGTCTTCGATTTGACGGACGCTTGCAGGGCCTCGGGCGTGTCGAGGGCAATACACATGCCGCGATTGATAAGCGCGACGCGGTCGCAATACTCGGCTTCCTCCATGAAGTGGGTGGTGACCATTACGGTCACACCGCGATCCACCATTGCATTGATGAAGCTCCAGAACTCGCGCCGCGTAAGCGGATCGACACCTGACGTGGGCTCGTCGAGAAACAGGACCGGAGGCTCGTGCATGATGGCCGCGGCCAGGGCTAGGCGCTGCTTGAAGCCGAGAGGCAGGCTCCCGGCGTTGTTTGCCAGATGAGGTGTAAGGTCGAATGCCGCAATCACTCGCTCGACGGCGGTGCGCTTCTTTATCCCTGAAAGCCCGTAGGCTCCTGCGAAAAACTCGAGGTTCTGGTGCACCGAGAGATCGCCATAAAGTGAGAATTTCTGCGCCATGTAGCCCAGCCGGTTGCGGGCCGCGGCGGGCGATTTGTAAAGATCAAGGCCGTCGACACGGGCCGTGCCGGAACTCGGTCGCAACAGACCGCACATCATCTTGAAAGTTGTCGACTTGCCGGCGCCGTTTGGACCAAGCAGGCCAAAGATCTCGCCTCGCTTGATCGAGAACGTAATGTTGTCGGCTGCTGTGAAAGCGCCAAAACGGCGCGTAAGACCCTGGGCCTCCACGGGCGGGATATCATCGCGCACTTGGGCGGGAGACGCATCGAGCGGCAAGCTTCGCTTCGGTTGGCCGCCAAGGAGCGCGACGAAAGCATCCTCGAACCGGGGTGCGACCGAGGTGATGTCGAGGTTTCGTGAAGGCGACAATTCCTCGCTCGTGGGCGCTGCCGCCTCTTTGGCGATCACGAGCCGGACCGCTTCTCCCTGCAGCACGCCATCAATGATTTCCGGACGGCGAAGGGCGCTTGCGAGTAATTTGCGGCGCTCCGCGCCGGCCCCACGCACATGGAAGACGCGTCCGGCCATGGTCGCCGTCAACGCCTTCGGGTCACCCTCAAACAGAACCTTGCCCTCATGTAGCACAATCACTTCCGCGCAGTTCTCGGCCTCGTCGAGGTAGGCCGTACTCCAGACAACGCCAACACCCTCGTGGACCAGATCATAGACCATGCGCCAGAGTTCGCGGCGGGAGATTGGGTCGACGCCGACGCTCGGCTCATCGAGCAACAGAAGACGAGGTAATTTCAGCATCGCGCAGGCAAGGCCGAGCTTCTGCTTCATGCCGCCCGAAAGCTTTCCCGCGAGACGGTCTGTGAAGCGGGCAAGGTCCGTGAACGCGAGCAGCCTGTCGAAGGTCGCTTTACGCTCGCTGAGTGCGACGCCTTTCAGTTCGGCGTAAAGAACGAGATTTTCCATCACGGAGAGGTCTTCGTAGAGGCCAAAGCGCTGCGGCATGTAGCCGATGCTGGCGTGAACGGCAGATGTCTCGCGAATAGTATCGAGGCCGCAGACGTCGATGCGGCCTTCGTTCGGGGTCAATAGAGCAGCGATAAGCCGGATCAACGTCGTCTTGCCGGCGCCATCTGGTCCAACGAGTCCCGTTACCTGCCCGGGCTTTATCGCAGCAGACAGCGACGCAATTGCCGGCACCGAAGCGTCGCCAAAATGCTTGCTCACGTTCTCGATCGATGCAAGTGGCGTCATCACGGTTATTTCTCACTCGTATGCAGGTCGCCGGACGTCTTGGGGACCGGCGGAAGCACTGTGGCAGTCACGGGCATTCCCTGCCGCAAAACGCCCGCAGGATCGTCGGCGACGAGGCGCATACGGTACACCAGTGCCGTGCGAAGCTCGCGCGTCTCGACAGTTTTCGGGGTGAACTCCGCCGTGGTCGATATGAAGCCGATACGGCCCTTTATCGAAGGCACACCTGGAGTGTCCGTCCGGATGAGCACGTCCTGGCCGGGCGCGACACGGCCGAGATCAACCTCTGAAATGTAGGTCCGAATCCAAACCGGCGAGGTGAGACTGAGCACGAACACCGTTTCGCCTGGGTTGACGATGGCGCCGGCCTCGCGCACGCGCGTGAGAATGATACCGTCATTGGGCGCAAACATCTCGGCGTCGGCAAGCTGGCGCTCGGAAATCTGCAGTGCCGCTTCGCCATTTGCGAGCTGGGCTCGCGCCGCCTCTATGTCCTCTTTACGGAACCCGGCTCTCATCAGGCCAAGGCCTTGCCGTGCAGAGTTCAATTGAGCGACGGCCTGAGTGTGGGCGGCAAGCGCATCGTCGTAAGCCTTCTGCGTGCCGGTCGCGGACTTCAGAAGCTTCTCTGCACGACTCAACGTGATCTTGGCGTTTTCAACTGCCGCCTCACGTTCCGCGACCGCGGCTTCGGCCTGCGCGACCTCTTCGGGGCGGTTGCCCGCTTCCATCTTCGCCAGATTGGCCTTCAACTGATCGCGCTGAGCCTTGATCTGGGCTATGGCGTCGGTGAAATAAACTTTGTCGAGGCTCGCCAGTCGCTGCCCCGCCGTAACGGCGTCCCCCTCATCGACATCGAGCGTCTGCAGCCGGCCGCCAACCTTGAATCCAAGATTGACCTGCCGCACCTCCACGTTACCCTGCAGGACGAGATCCGAATTCGGAGCTGTTTGATGTGCCCACCACCATACGCCACCAGCGGCAGCCAGTCCGGCTATGGCAAGGACGATCAGGGGTGTGGATGGCTTTGCCATGGTTCAGGACCTTGAAGACTTCTTTGCTGCCGTCCTGGTCAGCACCTGGCGATGAGCCGCAAGAAGCCCCTCTACGTCGAGCGGCTCAATTCTCGAGAAAACATTCTCCCAGATCGTCGCCAACAGCATCGGCGCGAAGACGAGTTGCGGGAAGCGGGCGAGTTCATCAGATGAAAGCTCGCCCCTGCGATGGGCCGCCTGTGCGAAGCGTCTCACAATTTCGGAACCCTTTGAGATCACCTCGCGGTGGTAGATCTTTGCAATGCGTGGGAAACGCCGGCCTTCCGTAATCACGAGCCGGATCACCTCCTGGCGAGGCGTTCCGAGCACCTGCGTGCGGAACAATTCGAAGAGACCCTGTAGAAGACGATCGAGCGATAGCTCCGGTTCCGCCGTCAGCGCCTCCACCCTATCGAGAAGCGGCGCCACCGCGCTGATTAGAAGCTGCTCGAACAGATCTTCCTTGTCCTTGAACGAGAGATAGATCGTGCCTTTGGCGACGCCGGCTTTTTCCGCGACGTCGTCGAGACGCGCGGCGGCAAATCCTTTCGCGGCAAAGATTTCGAGTGCCGCATCAAGGATCGCCTGACGGCGCTGCACGGCTGCTTCCTGGCGCTTGTTGGTTGATTTGCTCATTGGGCTCGTCGGGGGACGTATTGGTTCGAGATATAATTGACATGATACTATAATGACTGCCTAGTCAGTCAATTTAAGATCGCTAGCCTGCTATGCGCGATTGGCGATCCTTGAACTTTCGTGAATTTTCGACGCGTCAAAAACGAGAACGCCGCCGTTTAGACTGGCTTCGAAGACGGCTGGCGTTTAAAGTGTACGCTTTAAGTTTGGATTTCGAACAGTTCTAAGGTATTGTTTAATAGACATTTTTTATTGACGCGCACGCTTATTAGATGCACAAACGGTGCATCATTTAGCAACTAGCAAAGAGGCTATGAGATGCGTCGAATGATGTTTTTGGCGATGGCCGGCATTTCAATCGGCGCCGTGTGCGCCGATGCCAAGGAGTATCCGATTGGAAAGCCTAAGACCGTCAAGGCAGCCGGCATGGAGGTGGCTGCGGTCTACCTCCAACCCATCGAAATGGAACCGCCAGGCATGATGCGCAATGCCGCGGAGTCCGATGTCCATCTCGAAGCGGATATCAAGGCTCTCAAGAACAATCCGAACGGCTACGCGCAGGGCGATTGGATCGGGTATCTCAACGTCTCCTACGAATTGATCAAGGACGGCGAGACGGACGTGATCAAGGGCGACGCCATGGCAATGGTGGCCAGCGACGGCCCGCATTACGGAGACAATGTCAAACTCAAGGGTCCGGGCAAATACAAGCTCAAGTTCACGATCGCCCCGCCCGATGGAACCGCTCATGGCAGCCATTTCGGCCGCCATGTCGATAAAGAGACGGGCGTCAAGCCGTGGTTCGCTCCGTTCAGTGTCGAATATGATTTCGTCTATGCCGGAACCGGCAAAAAGGGAGCGTATTGAGGATGCTCAATGCACGGGTCGTCCTTGCCGTGTGTGCTGTCTTCATCGTCATTGGATCCGCGAGCGCGCAGGAGCCGCAGGAACCAGTGTTCCGGATCGAATTCAACAACGGCAAGGTTGTCCCGCAGCGGCTCGAAGTGCCGGCCAACACGCGGTTCGTCCTCGAGCTGCACAACGCCGGGACGGAGCCCGCCGAGTTCGAAAGCAAGGAATTGCGCAAGGAGAAGGTGCTCGCACCGGGAGCGTCGTCGACGCTGGTAATTCGAACCCTTGATCCGGGCGAGTACGATTTTTTCGACGACTTCCATCTCGATGAGAAGCCAGCCGTATTGGTCGCAAAGTGATCAGGCTAGAAACGTGAGTGGCCAACTCGTCAATGTCGCGTTCGTTCTCTGGCGAGAAAGCGTCGAGGCGCTTCTCGTCATAGGCATTCTCAGCGCGTGGCTTGCTCGCAGTGGGGATCAAGCGGGGCGGGGGCGCATTTACCTGTGGTCCGGTGTCGGCGCGGGGTTACTGCTGTCGGTGCTCCTGGGGATGCTCTTGGTTTGGTTCGGTGAAAGTGTACCGGAGGACACCCAGCAGCTTTATCAAACCGTTGCAATTTTCGTTGCGGCCGCACTCATTATCCAGATGGTATTCTGGATGCGCACGCGCGGCGGGACGCTGAAACGCGACCTGGAGACGTCACTGACAGACGCGGCCGAGCGCAATCACTGGTGGAGTGTGTTCCTACTTGCTTTGATCGCGGTCGCGCGTGAAGGCAGCGAGACCGTCGTGTTCTTGTATGGGGTTCTTGCCGCGACACGGATGGACACTGTTCTGGCCACAACGGCGGTCGCTGCTTTGGGGTTCATCCTTGCGCTGGCAACTTACTCTCTTCTGCTCCTGGGGAGCCGCATCTTCTCGTGGCGCGTGTTCTTCAAGGTCACCGAGATCATGCTGCTGTTTCTTGCCGCATCACTATTGGTGAGCGGCGTTGATAATCTGGTTTCCCTCGGCTACGTGCCGGCGTTGTCGGGGCGCTTGTGGGATACGTCGGCAATATTGCCGGATAGCGGTCCCATTGGCGGTCTTGTCGGCGCCCTAACGGGCTATCGTGCCCGGCCAGACCTTATCCAAATCCTCGTCCTGGCAATCTATTGGGGATTGATGTCTTGGGCTCTGTTCTCTTACCGCGGAGCGGCAAAGTCAGCGTAACGGCAAGCGGCCCGCGCACATGGCGGCCGCACACGATCGATTCTTCGATCGCTGCTGTCGGCGACTGGACGAGGCTTCATCAGCGCGCGATCCGGCGCATCCAGTGGACTGTTGTCGGCATATATTTGAGCCTGCTCACGCTTCCCGTTCTTTTGCCGATACCTGCCAGCGGCGAACGCATCTGGAACAATCTGACGCTTTTGTCGCAGTTCGTGTTCTGGGGCATCTGGTGGCCGTTCGTGCTGCTCAGCATGGTGCTTGTCGGACGCGCGTGGTGCGGCATCCTTTGCCCGGAGGGCTCGTTGGCGGAAGCGGTGAGCAGGTCCAGCCGGGGCTGGGCAATTCCCCGCTGGATAACCTGGAAGGGTTGGCCATTTGCAGCCTTCGTGGGCACCACCGTTTATGGCCAAATGATCAGTGTCTATCAGTACCCCGCGCCGGCACTGGTGATTTTGGGTCTGTCCACGCTTGCCGCGATCGCTACCTCGATCTTTTGGGGCCGCAATAAGCGCGTGTGGTGCCGCTATCTCTGTCCGGTCAGCGGCGTCTTCACGGTCCTCTCCAAACTTGCTCCTCTTCACTACCGTGTCGATACGCGCGCCTGGGACAACTGGAAAAAGCCGCGTGGTGCGCGGCCCGAATTTGTGAATTGCGCGCCATTGGTGCCGCTTCGCGATATGAAAGGCGCCAGCGCTTGTCATATGTGCGGGCGTTGCCAAGGCTTCCGGGGGGCTATCACCTTGGCTCGCCGGTCGCCCAATCACGAGATCGTTCACGTGGCTGGCAAAGAGCCTCGTCCGGTCGAGACGTTGCTCATCGTGTGCGGGCTGCTGGGCGTAGCCGCCGGAGCCTTCCACTGGGGCAACAGCGCGGCCTATATCGCAGTCAAGCAATGGATTGCGGAGTGGCTGGTGGCCCAGGGGATCTCGTGGCCGCTATCGACATCGTTGCCTTGGTGGGTGCTCACGAACTATCCGGAGCAAAACGATGTCATGACGCTCCTCGATGGCGGCGTCCTGATCGGCTACATGGCGGCGATGGCGGTTGCATCCGGGGTGATCGGGAGCGCGTGTCTTGCGCTTGCGGTGCGGGCTCTTGGGCCTTGGTCATCGAACCGCTTTCACCACCTCGTGCAATGCCTGATCCCTATCGCGGGGTGTGGCGTCTTTCTCGGCTTGTCGATGATCACGGTCACGATCTTGCGTCAGAACGGCTTCGACATGCTCTTCGTGCCGGCCACGAGGGCCCTGATGCTCGGCGGGGCAACTGTTTGGTCATTTTGGCTCGCCTGGCAGGTCTTGGGACTGTATGCGACGTCGACGTTGCGCAAATTTGCCGCCTTGCTGCCGGTAAGCCTGCTCCTGCTCTATTGTTGCGCGTTGTGGGCGAGCTTGTTCTGGTCATTCTAACGACATTGCGCAAAACAGCTTGCTCTGGCGTGAGTTCGCCTGCGACGAACTGCTGATAGAGCACTTTCTGATCATATAGAGCCGCTCTTTTCCTCTCCCGGGACGGGAGAGGATGTCGCGGAGCGACAGGTGAGGGACTTGTGCCTGCGCCGTTGATTGCGGCAGCCCCCTCATCCGCCCCTTCGGGGCACCTTCTCACCGCGGGAGAAGGGAAGTCATTCCATGAGATCGCAATCCAGCTATAGAGCGCGCATCCGATTGCGCAGGCTCGGAAAGCAATCCAGACTGTGATCCCATTTGCGTCGCGCGTTATTCTGAACCGCCGGGCGTCGCCATTGTCGCCTTTTTCATCTCGATCGTGCGGTCGTCATTGGTGTGCAGCACCAGCGCCCCTTCGCTTGGGATGGAGAACCGCGCAACCTTCTCGAGAAGAGTGAGAAACACGTGTTCCTGTTTCAGGACCGCGTCTTCGCAGGCCATCATGGACGACATGCTCTTACCGATCTGAAGCCCTTCACCTGTAAGCTTGTAGTCCGAGCCAAAACGATTGCATGAGGCGAGCCCGCTCAGCCGGCCGGCCTCATCGAAATTCATGGTGATGCGGGGCTTCTCCAGAACAGGCTGACCTGCGAGCTTGCTGACGGTCCATTCGTGCGCCTGCAGCAGACTGGCCGGTTCACCCCCGCAGCCTTTGAGCCGCAGTTCGCCGAAAGTCAGGGACACACTCTGCGGCCGAGGCATGCCCGTCATCGTATCCACGCAAACGTCACTCTTGATCGTGAATTGCAAAGGCGACCCATTGACCGATGTCGCGTAACTCACCGTGCTATCGTCCATCCGTTCCGGCGGCGGGGTTGGAAAACTGACCCGCGTTGCTCCGAAATCTGTTTCGAGTGTCATATCGCTGCCCGAACGCGACAATGTCCACGACGGCTCATGCCCAAGTGCTCGCCAGCTTTCGGACGACGCAACGGCATTCTGCGGCAGGATGAAACCGAGACCAAAGCAAACCAGGAAAGTTGCAGGCGCCAACAGCGCTCGTGGTGTACTCCCAACGGGACGGGCAGTGTGTTCAACCATTGGCATCGTCTATCCTAGTCTCCTATCAAGAGGGTCCCAACCACCCCGATCCGAGTGACAATTGAGTCAAAATGACTGACGAGAGTTGGCCACGATGGGATCGCGATGGGCGCAGCCGCCGGCGCCGCAAATACTCGTGGGCCGGTGTAAGCGTGTAACAATCCATACGAGCTAAATCAATGGCAAGCACATGTGCGCAGCTTGAAATTACGTTTGCGTAAGGGTTGGTTCGGATTTCGAGAACAAAAAAAATTGCTGCGGATGGCGGCGGCGTCATCGATACTGCTGCTTCGCAAGGCGTCAAGGTTCCGGCGGGTGGTCATCAAGACATGCTGACACGTTTCTTAAAGCTGCTGTACAGAGGTTTGGGGCATCTCATTGGGATCTTGCTGGTGCTATGGGGCGCCCTCGCCATTTATTATTCCAATCTCCCATCGCACCAAGCGCGATTGCTGTTGGCCGCGGCATTCGCTGGTATATCGATATGGGCTCTCTGGGTTTCGCATCACCGGCGGGCCAAAGCGATTTTTCTGACGCTCTTTTTGGCGGTCGCCGCATGGTGGATTCTCATCCCGCCCTCACACGACCGTCCGTGGCGGGCGGAAGTCGCCGTGATGCCGCGTGCATACATTGATGGCGACAAGGTGCGCCTGACCGGCGTTCGCAACTTTGACTACCGGAGCCGGAATGACTTCACCGTGCGCTATGAAGATCGCGAGCTGAATCTTTCACATTTGACGGGACTCGATTTCTTTGTGTCCTATTGGCGGGAAGGCTTGGTGGCACACACGTTCGTCAGCTTCACATTCGATGACGCGCCACCGCTGACCATTTCCATCGAGACACGGCCGGAGGTTGGCGAGTCCTTTGATCCTATTGCGTCGCTCTTCAAACAGTTCGAGCTTATCTATGTGGTAGGCGAGGAGCGTGATCTGGTGGGCGTTCGTACCAATTATCGGGGCGAACAGGTCTACCTTTATCGGCTCAATACCTCGCCCGAAGACGCACGACGGCTCTTGATGGTCTACCTGGAGCGGATCAACGAGCTGGCAGATCGGCCGGAATTCTATCACCTGCTGAGCAATAACTGCACGATCAACATTATACGCTATGCGAACGCGGCGGGCCGTGTTGGACGTTTCGACGTTCGCCACCTGCTCAATGGTCTTGTCGATAGCTACCTGTATCATTCAGGGCGCGTGGATACGACGATGTCGTTTGAGGAACTTCGCCTCAAGTCACGGATAAATTCAGTCGCACAAGAGGCGGCTGACGCACCCGACTTCTCCGAACGAATTCGTCTGTCCCTGCCCACTCCATCGAAACAGGCGATCGAGGGCGCAAGATCGGACAGCGCGGGTGCTCACAGTACTGGCGACTGACCGTCAAGTTCGGCGCCAACGCCTTCGCTGCGATGATCGCCGCCAAAGAGGTCTGCGACCCAGCGGGTCGCTTCGGATTGATTACAGTAGGTGAGGATCGCAATGCTGATCGGCACACCAATGAAGGCGCCGAAAATACCCCAGAGATAAGCCCAGAAAAACACCGAGAAAAGAACCAGCAACGGCGAAATTGAAAGGATCGAACCGGATATCCGCGGCTCCAGATAGCTGCCGATCGCGATCTGGACGACGTTGAGAGATACGAAAATAAAGAGGGGAACCTCCCAGGACTGGAACTCCGCGATCGCATACACGGTCGGGAACATCGTTGCGATAAGGGGGC
Source organism: uncultured Hyphomicrobium sp. (assembly GCA_964587445.1). GTDB lineage: Bacteria > Pseudomonadota > Alphaproteobacteria > Rhizobiales > Hyphomicrobiaceae > Hyphomicrobium_B. The sequence continues at coordinate 789,765 of CAZPLQ010000002.1, read as the reverse complement.
CAAGAAAGGGAATGTAGTTCAAGACAAACGCCAGAACGCCCCACTCCCTCGCCAACGGAAGGCCAACGGCATAGGCGACGGCGTAGACCAGCAAACCCGTGATAACGCTCATCTGCGTCCGAACCATGTAATATGAACGGAGCTTTTTGGCGGTCTGCCTGCTCCCATCGAGGAGCACGCGGGATACTTCCTTGCTTTTGATCTTTTTGGCGTTTCTTTCAAAGTCATCAACCTCCAAGAGGCCGAGCGTCACGTACACCAACACAACGAGCCAGAAGCTCATCGTGCTGTTGACCCTGGTCACGACCGATTGGAAAAGGCGAATGAACCAGCCGACATTCATGTATTCCGACCATATCGCCGATACCGCGATGCCGTGCCCGTCGAGCCAAGCAATCAACTGATCATAGATCGACTGGAAGCGCGCCGCATCATTGGCAATCGCCTGTCCGACTCGGCCGAGTGTCCAGGCGACCAACCAGCCAAGGACCATGAAACCGACAAGAAGCACGACGGTGGTGATGGCGAGCGCGACCAATTTCGGCAAGATCGCCTGCAGCCATTTCTGCACAGGTTGCAAAATAGCGATAATCAGAAGCGCAAATGCCAGAGGCGCGAAGACCGAGTTGGCAGAATAGAGGCCAGCGCATATCGCCACTGTCGCGATCAACACGAGCGCGGCCCGGGATGTCGGGTCAGTCTTCATAGTCCACAAAGCCATTCCACCATGCGCCAAAAATGTATCGTCCGGTCAGGACTCGAGAACGCGACTCTCGTTCTTAGAATGAGCCGAACAGGCTTCCTAAAACGATCACGGCGATAAGCGCCAACATGGCACTCACGACCGCAACCATCACGATATCGAGATAACTTTCACGGTGGGTACACCCGCAAACGGCCAACATCGTCACGACCGCGCCGTTGTGCGGGAGGCTGTCAAGTGTGCCGGAGGCGATCACTGCAACCCTGTGCATCAATGACGGACTCAATCCCGTATCGTGGGCGATCTGCATGAACGTGGGCCCGAGGGCGTCAAGAGCGATCGTCATGCCGCCTGATGCCGATCCCGTCAGCGCGGCCAGGATATTCGTGGCGACCGCGAGCGACACCAGCGGGCCTCCGCCAATCCCGAGTACCCAGTCTCTGACCGCCTCAAACGCCGGAAGCGCCGCCACGACCGCGCCGAAGCCTACGAGGCTGGCGACACTTATGACAGGCAGAACAGACGCATTGGCGCCTGCGTCGATGGTGCTGCGAAGGGCAGGAAGACGCTTGATGTTGAATGCTATCAACACGAGGATCGCAAGAAAAAGCGCGATCGAGACGGACCATATGCCTCCGACGGACGATAAGCTGGTTTCACCCCATTGCGGCTGAGCGAGAAACGACGCATCCATTCGCGGCAGCACGATCTGCGTTACAACAAAGTTCGTGAAGACGACAACGGCCAGCGGCAGAACAGCAATGGCGATAGGCGGGCCTTGCGGCGTCCTGTTGCCGCTCTCGATCTCGGCAGGATCGAATTCGCGCGCCGTCGATGCCAATTCCCGAAGGGTCAAGTTGTCGGCCGGTGGACCCGTGTCATCGAGATCGGAAAGCGCGGTATCATCGAATCCTTCGCCGGATTTGAGGGCCCGTGCCTGCGCAATCCCCAGCCACCACATGCCGAATGCGAACATCACTACGGCGGCAATGATGCCGAGGCCCGGCGCTGCGAACGGCGTCGTTCCGAAAAACGGCATCGGGATGGCGTTTTGAATGGCCGGCGTTCCGGGAAGGGCCGACATCGTGAACGTCGAGGTCCCCAGTGCAATGGCCGCGGGAAGGAGACGTCTTGGGATGTTTCCGGCCCGGAACAACGCGAGTCCCATCGGAGCGAGCACGAAGAACGCAACAAAAAGGCTGACGCCTCCATAGGTCACCAAGGCGCCGGCCAGCACGACGGCTAGAACCGCACGGCTGGGACCGAGCTTCTCCGTCATGAAGTCGGCGATCGTCCTGACGGACCCGCTGTCGTCCATCAATTTACCGAACAGCGCTCCAAGCAGAAAAATCGGGAAGAACTGGGCAAGGAATCCTGCCGCGGCCGTCATGAATGTCTGAGTCCAGTGCGCAAGCAACGGCTCGCCGGCAAATGCTGCGGCGATCAAGGCTGCGCCGGGCGCGAGGAGAAGAATGGTCCAGCCTCGAAAGGCGAAGAACATCAAAAACGCCAAGCCTACGAGGATACCGAGCAGACCCACGGCTTCAGACTCCTTCCAACATGCTGTCGATATCGAACGTCGAGCGCACCCCAATGTCGCACCGGTGCAATCTGACGAACTCGTCGGCAGCGCGCCGGCCCTCGTCCCGAAGCATTGTCAAGAATTCCCATTCCGCATTGAGCTTCGACGACGCACCCAGTGTCGCGAGCATGTCGCTCTTGATGCGGTGGAGCCTCATCTGCCCCCACTGCCAGCCTTCGCCGTCGTCTTTGTCTGCAATTTTGTGCAGGAGGGCCATCATTTTGAGTTCCTTGATGAGTGTCGCGTTAAACGAGACTTCATTGACCCGGTTATTGATCTCTTGCGCGGTGGTCGGTGTTTCCTCCCGTAAAATGGGATTGATCTGGACCAATATCGTATCGTGCGACTCGCATTCGCGAACGAGTGGGGCCATGGTGGGATTGCCCGAAAAACCGCCATCCCAGTATGGCTCGCCGTCGATGTGAACCGCTTGGAACATCGTGGGCAGGCAAGCCGAGGCAAGCAGGACGTCGGCGGTGATGTCGGGATTGCGAAACACGCGGCCGCGGCCGGTTCGCACATTGGTACAGGTGATGAACAGTTTGAATCGGCCAGTTGCCAACCGTTCGAAATCGATGAGACCCGTGAGAATATCCCGTAATGGATTGGTTCCGGTGACACCGAAGGCATAAGGCGAGATAAGACGCGCGATGATATCGGTTGCAAGATATGCCGGCGAGTAGTCGAGAGACCAGCGCCCAACCATGCGGTCCAGGGGGGTTCGCTGAAAAGGACTGAACATGGCTGCGTCGGCGACACGCCGCCAGAACTGGTAGAGGGCGTCACGGGCTCCCTCCTTGCCCCCCACCAACAGGCCATGTGCAAGAACCGCCGCGTTCATGGCACCAGCCGACGTTCCCGAGATTGCCTCCAATGTTGCATTTTCTTCTTCCAGAAGGCGATCGAGGACACCCCACGTGAAGGCGCCGTGCGACCCTCCGCCCTGTAGCGCCAAGTCTAAAAGAATAGGTCTGTCGGAAGACCTAGCGGGATCAACGGGCATTAGAAACCTCTCGGCAAAGAGCCATTCAAGACAATCGTAACATGGCCCATAAATTCAAGGATATGGGCTGGTAATGGCACGAAGTGCCTCATCTGTCACCTGCGACTGCTTCCGCGGCAGGCAATACGAAAAAGAGATTTGGCATGGAACGGGAGCGGCTTCAAAGGCGGGGCGTCCGTGTCATTCAAGCTTTCACCTCGCATTGCCTGCACTCCGGCGCGGCCGGCGTCCAATGTGTTCGTTGTTGCCGCCACATAAAAGGACATATTTCATGTTGCCGGAACGTGTACAGGATCTGCTTTTGCATTAATAATCGATCATCGTGACGCAGCAATAGCGGCAACATTGCGCAGAGAAACTTGGGGGGCAGGATAACATACGATGGCGCGTAACCAACCAAATCCAGCGTCACTGGGCGGTGGATTCATCGTACTCGCGGCGCTCTTGGCGGCAGTCTGGATTTTTTTGAATTCAACGGCCGCAATTGGGCTGGTTCTCACTGGCGTTCTGATTTCGGGTGGACTGGCGTTCGCGTTCACGCGCAAGACGGGCGTCTGGCAGGACGTTGCCGTGTCTCCGGCCCGCCTTTATCATTTCATCTTGTATACGGGAAGGTTTTTGGTAGAACTCGCGCGGTCAAACGTCAACATGCTGCGCTACGTCTATGCGCCTCGCATCAAAATCAATCCCGGCATCGTAAAAATCAATACCCGGCTGAAAACCCCGGTGGGCCGTCTGGCTTTGGCAAATTCTATTGCGCTCACCCCTGGGTCGCTCGTGGTTGATATCGACGGCGACAGCCTGTTCATTCATTGCCTGGACCTGCAAACGATCGACACCGACCAGGCAACGCGCCTCATTGCTGGTCCTTTCGAGGAACAATTGGAGAAGACCTTTGGCTGATAGCATATTGTTTCTGGCCGCAGTCCTGATCTTCTTTGGGGTCCTGCTCGGTGTCATACGGCTCATTTTGGGCCGGACTGCCGTCGACCGCGTAGCGGCGGTCGACATGCTCACCGTTGTTTCCATATCGCTTATCGTGCTTTACGCCCACGTTGCCGATCGATTCATCTATCTCGACGTGGCGCTGGTCTATGGTGTGTTGAGTTTTCTTGGTGTCCTTGCGATTGCCCGGTATCTGGAACGAGGTCTTTAGCTCCATGCTCGAGTTGCTCGTCTATCTGCTTTGCGCCAGCATTCTCACGAGTGGGGTTTTGGCGATTTGCCTTCAAAATACATTGCCGGCGATGATCAGCGGCGGGCTTGCAGGCTTGTTTGCTGCAGTCTGTTACGTCCTGTTAGGAGCGCCGGACGTCGCAATGACGGAGGCATCCATAGGCTCGGGCTTATCCGTTCTCATTTTTCTTTACGCGATCCGCAGAACATCGGGCGCAAAGGAGTGAGCATGGCCGAGTTTGTTGGAAGCATCCTGATCCTGATAGGCGCATTCTTTCATTTTTCCGCAGGCCTCGGCATGGTGCGGATGCCTGATGCCTATACGCGCATGCAGGCGGGCACCAAGGCTTCGACTCTCGGCAATACGCTGGTGCTGGCCGGATTGGCCTTCCATCATCCTGGCTGGACCTTGAAACTCGTTCTCATCATCTACTTCGTATTCATGACCAATCCCGTATCCTCGCACGCTCTGGCAAGAGCCGCTCACTTCATACGCATTCCAATGGCTGGAAACTCCGGTATCGACGCGCTGCGCGACGCTCAAGAGATGAAAAGGAGCGATCCATGATGCGGCGTGCCTCTATCGTCTTTGTGATGACGTTCCTCGGACTGGTATTCGCAAGCCTTGCCATCGATCATACGCAGAGCGTATCGCTGCGGCCTCTTGCAAGAAGCTATGTCGAACTCGTCCCGCACGAACTCGGCGCTCCCAACGTCATTACCGGCATTTTGCTCAATTACCGCGGCTTCGATACGCTGGGCGAGGTGGCGGTATTGTTCATGGTTGCGGCCGGAGTGGGCTTGGTCCTGGGCCGACAGACGAACCCGATTGCAGGGGATCCGCCTGAACCAGCAAGGCCGTCGTCGGAGATCGTGCAGATCGCCACCTGGATTCTGGCTCCCCTGATTTCGATTTTTGCCGCCTACATCATCATGAATGGCCACATATCGGCGGGCGGAGGGTTTCAAGGCGGAGCGGTGCTTGCGTCGTGCCTTATTCTTTGGCTGCTGGCTGATGCGCGATTCCAGGTCGACGTCAAATTATTGGGGCTGTTGGAGTCGTTGGCAGGCGTCTTGTTCGTCCTGACCGGAATTGCCGGGTTGATATTTGCGGGCGGATTCTTGGACACAAGAGTGCTGCCGCTGGGTGAACTCGGAGCGTTTTTCAGCGCCGGCGCAATTCCCCTTCTATCTCTTCTGTTGGGTATCAAGGTCGGCTGCGAGCTAAGTGTGATACTCGCAAGGTTTAGAGCTTGATCCGGCGGGGCGGAGGGGAGGGCATGCGGTGATTTCCAGTGTCGTTTTGATAACAGGTCTGCTTCTCATCATGATCGGACTTTGGGGAGCACTCACCCATCGCAATATTTTGCGGATCATCATTTCCTTTTCCCTGATGGGAACCGGAACCCACATTATGATCGTGGCGATCGGATACGTGAAAAATGGAACGGCGCCGATCATCGATGGAGCTTTGAGTTTGGCCGAGGCCCCGCACCGCGCCGTCGACCCGATACCCTCGGCGCTTGTCGTAACGGCCATCGTCATCGGCCTGGCCGTTACGGCGATCATGCTGGCCTATGCCATCCGCCTCTATGACACCAAGAAGACGCTGTCGATCGAGGCTCTCATGGAGTCGAGATGGTAGGCAGCCTTCTTCACCCGCTGAACATATTCATTATCGGTCTTGGCGGTGCGTTTCTCATCCCGCTTTTGAACCGGCTCGGTTCGCAATGGGTCGCGAGCGCATTCATTTTCGTTCTCGCCGCAATGACTCTCATCTCGGGCATTTCATTGCTGGAGATCCTCAACGGATCGCCGCCGATCGACATCCTCACCGGCGGATCAAAGCCACCCTATGCAATCAATTTGCGGGCCGGTCTCGACGAAGCTGTGTTTGCGTTCAGCGTCAATCTGGTTGGTTTGATCGGCGCCTACTACTTCTTGCGCGAAAAGTACGGGACGGTTCTGATCTATATACTGCTGATCATGGGCATCCAGGGCATGGTGATGACCCGTGACCTCTTTAATCTTTTCGTGTTTCTGGAAATCGTTTCGATTGCCACATATGGACTGTTGAGCCTGAGGGACACACCTGCGGCATTGTCGGCGACGTTCAAGTATCTGATGGCCACGGTGCTGGCGTCGAACTTCTTTCTGATCGGCACCATTCTGCTTTACGTCACGACAGGTCTTCTGAACATCGATGATCTGATTGCCAACAAAGAGGCCATCGCGGGGCCCATTGGGTTTGCGGCGCTCATCTTTCTGCTCGCCAGTCTGCTGGTGGAGTTGAAGCCCTTTCCGGCGAATGGATGGGGGCTTGATGTGTATGAAACGGCGCGCGGTGACGTCGCCGCGCTCATCTCCGGCGGGGTCTCGACAGGGGTGTTCTTTGCCCTGCTCAAGCTTCTGCCACTGTTCGAGGGACAGTTGGAAATCATCGCTGCCGTCGGCGTGATAACGTTCGTATTCTCCAATCTCATTGGCCTGCAACAGACAATCGCGCAACGTCTCCTTGGTTATTCATCGATTGGGCAGCTCGGCTTGCTGACGATTGCAGCCTGTCTTCTGCGTCTGGCCAATGTCGATGACACAACGTTCCTGCTGGTCGTCGGCGGGTTGTTCGTCAACCACCTCTTTGCCAAGGTAGGGCTATTCTGGCTGGCTGATTATGTTGGCAAGACGCGCCTGCAAGATTGGTCGGTCCTGAAGAGTCGTCCAGCGGCATTTCTCGCGTTCGCCGTTCTGCTGGCTGCAATCTCCGGCTTTCCGCCGTTTCCAGGGTTCTGGGCCAAGTGGCAGCTGGTCATGGTTCTCGCGCAGGATGAACGCTACGTGTGGATCGGGCTCATCCTGGTGGGCTCCCTTCTAGAGGCAGCCTATTTATTCCGTTGGTTCGGACAGACGCTTCATGGTCCCGTCGAGTCGCAAACGGCGCGGGCAAGTTCAGGTGCGCTGATCCCGATCTTTGCATTGGGGCTGCTGCTTGTTGTCAGCGGGCTCATTACGTCCAGCCTCGCCGGGCTGACCTCATTTTGGCCGCTGATACCGCTCGCCGCGGGAATTCTTACGCTTTTGATCGCCGCATTCCCTGCGTGGGTCCAATGTCTGACGGTCTTGGCGATCGCGCTTCTGGGCGGCGTCTGGCTCATCCATGACCTGACAGGGCTCAATGGTTTGTTCGCGGTTCTGCTTTTGGCGGGTGGCGTGACCATAGCGATCGCATCGCTCTATCGGACCGACACCCGGCCGGGATTCTATCCGCTTCTCGCAGTCCTCTTGCTTTCGCTACCTGCTCTGCCGCGTGCTTCGACCACTCTGGAATTCTTCTTCATCTGGGAACTGATCACGCTGTCATCTTATTTCCTAGTCGTGCGCAGCCGTGACGCCCAGCGGCAGGCTCTGCCGTTTCTGCTGTTCTCGCTTGTCGCAGCTTTCTTTCTGCTTGCAGGGTTCGCGATCCTGCATGCCGATAGCGGGAGCTATTCGCTGTCCGCGCTGCGGACTGCCGGTCCAAACAGCCCGCTTATTTTTGTGCTCCTATCCGTTGGCCTGTTGATCAAGGCGGGCGCGGTCGGCGTCCACGTCTGGCTGCCCGGCGCATATGCGACAGCGGATGACGACGTATCGGCGCTGCTCTCGGCCGTCATCAGCAAGGTTGCGATGTTCGGACTTCTGGTGGGAACGTACGTTGCCGTCCGCTCCGAAGTGAGCCTGCAACTGGCCCATGTCCTCGGATGGATCGGCATGCTCACCACGCTCGCGGCTGCGATGATGGCGGTATGCCAGGACGACATGAAGCGAATGCTGGCATATTCGAGCATGAGCCAGCTTGGCTATATCGTGGCGGCGATCGCGTTGATGAGCCATCTCGGCTGGGTTACCGCGCTGTATCTGGTGGCCAACCACCTCATGGTGAAGGGCATATTGTTCCTCGTGGCGGCCGCTCTCATCGCGCGCACGGGAAAGAGGCTCCTTTCAGACTATGGCGGGCTTGCCGGCCAAATGCCTCTTACGTTTGCCGCGGCGTCTATCGCTATTCTTGCCATGTCGGGCCTGCCGCCGTTTGTCGGGTTCGGGGGCAAATGGCTCTTGCTGAGCGCCATGATGGAAAAGGGCTGGTACGGGCCGGCCCTCATGACTCTGTTGGCAACCTTCGTCGGCTTTCTCTACATGGCGCGGTTCATCCAGGCGATCTTCCTTGGGCCGCGCCGGACTGATTATGCAGACATCGAGGAAGCGCCGGCCGCTCTGCTTACGGCGCAAGCTCTGATGGTCGTGGGAATTATGGTAATGTCATTCTTCCCGAAGTTGCTGATTGAGCCCGTTTCCCGCGCGATCGACCCGCAGTTTTCTTCAACGCTGGTCTGGGAAGGCATGTCCTTGGAGATGATCTACGGCACTTGGAACCCAATTCCCATCATGCTGCTGGCCGTGGCGGTCTCGGCACTGCTCTTCGGGTTGTTCTGGTATCTCCACCAGTCCGGCATGTTCAAAGATATGGCCAGGCGGATGGTACGAAACCTCTCGCCGCTTCAGCAATTCTACGCCTTCTGCCGAACCGCATTCGCCATGCTCACTCCACCCTGGGCGAGCATGTTCTGGAGCAGGGTCGCTGTCACCGCTGACGATCTCGCCCTGTGCGCCCGTACCATTTATACGGGCAATGGCCAGACCTATAGCCTGTTCATTCTCTACTATGTCATGGCCTTGTACGTGGCCGCGGGCGGTCTTCGCTACCTCTGGCCGGGTTGATGAAAGTGGCTTTGCGGAAAACGCGGAAACCGGCTTTTCCGATTGGAAGCCCGACAAACCAAGGCCCGAAGCCGTTCCGGTTTCAATGGAAACACGAAACGGCTCCAGCAGCGTCTTTGGCGCAGCCGTCATAGGACACGCAAAGCCGACTCAGCAATGAAGCGCCTTCTATTCTCCTGCGAAGTTCAAAACGCGCCCATTCAGGCTGCCGTGTGCGGAACCTTTGGCGACTCCGCTGCGGCCTTGTCGACGCCTCGCCAGCTGAACCAGGCAACGTAGAGAACCGGCAGGAAGATCAGCGTCAGCACGGTTGCGACGAGCAGTCCGCCCATAATCGCGAAGGCCATGGGCCCCCAGAAGACGGTGGGGGCAATCGGCGCCAAACCAAGGACCGTCGACAGCGCCGTCAACATGAGAGGCCGGAATCGCGACAGGGCAGCGTTGACGGTCGCCTCCTTCACCGATGCGCCCTGGCGCCGCTCGTCTTCGATCTGTGTGAGCAGAATGACCGCGTTCTTGGCAATCATCCCGAGCAGCGCGAGGACGCCCAGAACCGCGACGAACCCAAGCGGCTTCTGGACAGTAAAGAGCGCTGCGACGACGCCAATCAGCCCAAGTGGCATGACGAGCGTCACCATGGCGAGGCTCTGGAAACTCTGCAGCTGAAGCATGAGAAGCGTCAGCATCAGAATGACCATCAAAGGAACGACCGCTAGGACCGACGCCCGGCTATCGGCGCTTTCTTCGGCGACGCCACCGAGCTCAACGCGGTATCCTGCCGGTAGTTTGGCATTGAACTCCGCAATCCGGGGGGCGAGTTCAGAAACGATCTCTTCGTCCAGTGCGCCCGCTGCGACGTCGGCTTGCACGGTAAGCGTAGGAATGCGCCCTCGTCGCCACACGATCGGGGGCTCCTGCGTCGCCTCGAATGTCGCAAACTGACTGAGGGGAACGGTGCGCCCGTTCCGGAGCGGGACCTGAAGCGTCTGTAGATTTTCGAGCGACATGCGATCTTCCTGGCGTGCACGCGCCACGACATCGATCAGATAGATTCCATCCCGCAACTGAGTTATCCGCGTACCGCTGATAGCGGTATTCAGCACGGCGGCGAGCGCATCGCTCGAATATCCGATACGGCGCGCTTCATCCTGGTCGATTTGAATGCGCAAGCTCCGGGAGGGTTCGTTCCAATCAAAGTTGACCCTGCGCGTATTGGGATGAGACGCCACAACATCCGCGAGCCCTGTTGCCAAATCCCGCAGCTGCTCGATATCCGGGCCGACCAGGCGATATTGCACAGGCCAGCCGACAGGCGGCCCCAGTTCCAAAGGATAAACGCGTGTCACGAGCGAAGGGAACTCCTCGGCCAGGAGCTTTTCGAGTTTCACCTGGAGCCGATGGCGTCCCGCGACGTCCTTTGCCACGATCACCTGCTGGGCAAAGAAGTCGTTGGGGAGCTGCACGTCGAGCGGCAGATAGAAACGAATGGCCCCGCGGCCGATATAGGAACTCCAGTGGCCTACGTCGGGATCCTTGGCGAGGACTTCGTCGAGCTTCCTGGCCATGTCATCGCTGGCGCGCAAAGACGCATTATGCTGCAATGTCAGATCTACCAGCAATTCTGTACGGTCGGACGCGGGAAAGAACTGCTGGGGTACAAACCGCAAGCCCCAGATCGAAAGGCCGAACAATGCAATGACGCCAGCAATCGTCAGCAACCGCCAGGTAAGCGCCCAATCCAGCAGGCGCCGGTACATGCGCAAGACGAAACCAGAATCGGCCTCTTGCGACGACGCTTTTGCCGAGGGCTTCAAGATCGCGGCGCCGACGACCGGCGCGAAGAGTACCGCAACAAGCCAGGACACGAGAAGCGCGATGCCGACGACCGCAAAGATCGAGAACGTATATTCGCCCGCGGAACTTTGCGCGAAACCGATGGGAACGAATCCGGCGATGGTCACCAGCGTGCCGATCAGCATAGGCGCTGCCAGGTTGGAGTAGGCGTAACGGGCCGCGGTCGCGGCATCATCACCTGCATCCAACCGGCGGAGCATGGCATCCACCGTTGTCATCGCATCGTCGACGAGCAGGCAGAGAGCGATGATCAGGGCACCCAGCGAGATGCGGTGCAGGTCTATATTCACCGCATCCATGATCACCATGACAATCGCGAGCGTCAGTGGGATCGACACGGCGACGACCGCGCCGGGCCTCGTGCCAAGCATCAGAATACTGATGGCCAGGATGATACCGATCGCCTGCCATAGCGATGTGGTGAATTCCCCGATCGCCTCGTCAACTGTTACCGCTTGATCGGACACGAGGATGGGCTCGATGCCGGCGGGTAGCTCACCGGTTATCTGGGACATCATGTTTTTGATGTTTTGGCCCAGTGCGAGGATGTCGCCGGCGTCCCGCATCGAGATCGCAAGCCCAATCGCAGGCTGTCCGTTTACGCGGAAAAGGGGCAGAGGCGGATCGGAATAGCCTCTCACGACTTCGGCGATATCGCCGAGCCGTATGACCCGGTCGCCGATATTGATGCTGACCTCGGAAATGTCCGCCTCTGTGTCGAACTGGCCGGAGACTTGGAGGCGGACATTCTCCGTGCCGGTGCGGATGATGCCTGATGGCCTGACGACATTCTGTGCGGCGATCGCAGCGAAGAGCGCGGGATAGTCGATACCGAGTGCCGCAACCCGGTCGTGACGAAATTCGATCGTCACTTCTTCATCCTGGGCGCCTAGAATTTCGATCTTCGAGACATCGGACAACGTCAAGAGCTTGGAGCGGATATCCTCCACATAGTCGCGCAATTCCCGATGCGTAAACCCGTCCGCGGTGAAACCATAGATGAAGCCAAAGGTGTCGCCGAAATCATCATTGAAGAAGGGACCCAGAACACCCTGTGGCAAGGTATGCCTGATGTCTCCAACCTTGTTGCGGACCTCTTGCCAGATCGCGGGGATCTCGCGCGACGTCACGCTTCCTTCGAGATCGATGAAGATGGTGGTGTCTCCGCCGCGCGTCGAGCTTCGCACGACGTCGACCCTGCTCACCTCCTGCAACTTGCGCTCGATGCGCTCGGTCACTTGATCGAGCATGTCGGGAAGCGTCGCGCCCGGCCAGATCGCACGCACCAGCATCGTCCGGATCGTAAAGACCGGATCTTCGGCCCGACCGAGCTTGATGAAGCTGGCGACGCCCGCGATCAATGCCGCTAACATGAAAAAAACGATGAGCGGCCGGCGGCCAACTGCCCACGAGGAGAGATTTGGACCGATCATGATGGCTGCCCGAGAAGCCGGACTTTCTGGCCAGGCCTGAGAGTTTGAATACCGGCGGTTACGACGACATCTCCTGGTGCGAGTCCGCCCGTGATGAGCACTTCGCTGACCCGGTGGGCTGCAACTTCAACCGGCCGTGGAGACACGGTGCTGCTGGTGGCGTCCAAAACCCAAACAGATGGCGTGCCGTTCGACCGGGACAATGCGCTTGCCGGCACGGAGATGCCGCCCTGGCCCTCCAGAGTAATTCTGCCCGTCACAGTTGAACCCAGCCGAAGCTCAGGCGGAGGATCCTTGAGGCCCACGCGAATGCGGAATGTTCCGGTGAGGGGATCGGCTTGAGGTGCGACTTCTCGCACACGCCCGGTAGCTTTAACGGACGGATCGATGGTAAGCGCCACCTCGATCACGTCGTCTCGTGTGCCGCGAGACATGAGATTGGGCGGAGCATCGAACACCGCGTCGCGGCCGTCCTTGCGCGCGACGCGAAAAGCCATCTGTCCCGGCTGGACGACCTGTCCTGCGTCGGCGCCCCGTGCGGTGATTTCTCCAGGCGCGTCGGCATAGAGGCCGGTATCGTCCAGCCGTGTTTTCGCAATGGCCAATTGCGCCGTGGCGACCTCCAGCTGCGACCTCAGCGTGTTCATGACCTGCACCGCTTGGTCGTAGCGTTGCCGCGTGGTGTGACCGCGATTGAGCAACTGCCGTTGCCGGCCGTAGTTCGTTTCGGCCTCGATAAATTTGCCTTCAGCGGCCACGAGGCTGGCTTGCGCCGCCCGAAGAGCATTCTCCTCGTCCTGGGCGTCGAGACGAGCCAGGAGCTGACCTGCATCCACCCGGTCACCGACATTCACGAGCCGCTGAACCACGCGACCGCCAATTCGAAATGAAAGATCGACTTCGGTCTTGGCTTCGACCGTACCCGACAGGGTCACCGTTTCGCCGGCCTGCTGCTCGACGACCGTCATCACCCTGACCGGACGGACGGCAGGCTCGGCTTGCTTTTCAGCCCTGTCACACGCTGCGAGGAGGGTCGACGAAAGAGTAAGCGCAAGCAACCCCGTGTACCGCTTCGGCTTGAGGATCATGCACTCTTTCCCTCCGATATTGTCAGTCAATTCGAGCGAATCATGGGGGTTCGCGAACTTCATTCGAACCGTATGGAGTGTCGCATCCCACCACGCAGACCACTTGCCCTTATCGCCAGCCTGGCAGCCATGTCCGCCAAAATGCTCGTGCCCCACACTGCAACTCCTATGCGTCACCGTCGCCGCCTGAATACCTAAACCAACCGGCCATTGCTATCACATATTCACGGGCCGAACCAAGACCGCTCCAACGACAGTTTGAAGCGGGGTCTCGATTGGCGGCACGAACTTAGATGCCCTCTAAAATTTGTGATTTCCCATACTTCCTGTACCCACAACATGACAGATAGACCAAAAACATTCGGGAGTGTCCACGTTTTGCCGCAGATGTCTCAGTTGAGACGCAGCGGCGCACAAAGAGCTGGACTAAACTTAAGAGAAATTTGATTCGTGTATGTTTCGGGGGGAAATGCATTATGCGAGCTTGGCGATTTTTCGCGGTCGCACTGTCGTGCTCTATTGCGACATCGGCTCTCGCCGACGATGCCGGGGGACAGAGAGTGGATTCGACGCCGACTTGGAGCGTCGTCGGGAGTTTTGAAGGGACTTACACCAACAACGCATTTTTGGTTCCGGCCGGCCGCCAAAGCGATTTCTATTGGACCCCCGACATCACAATTCGCGCGGATGGAAAGCTGACATCGGACATCTACTATCGTGTTTATGCGCGCGGCGAATTTGATGCCTTCAGCGACGAGACAGACGCGAACAATTCGGACGCGCGGATCGGTGCGCGATTGTCGGGAGACGTCGTCGATTGGACCGTGGCCCTCGCGTATGAGAATAGATACTCGTTCGGCGGCATCTTTGAAGATCGTTTTTTCACCGGCCATGACGTGATCGGCAGCGTTAGCCGAACGTTCGACTGGGGCGCGCTGACCCTTTCGCCAGGAGGGCTGCTGACATACCGCTTCGCTGACGTCGAGGAAGCCCAGCGGTTCCGGATGGAGCTGTGGCTTGGCATCGAAGTTGCGATAGACGATAAGTGGGCTGTCGTTTCCGAACCGTTTTTCGAACAGTTCTGGTTCACCGATGGTCTGAACTCCGGACGCCAGGATCAGGTCTATTCAGTTTCGCTGGGTCTCCAGTATAAAATCACCGACAATGCCTATCTCACGACCGAAGTCGTGTATGAAAAAGGCGAGTCCAACCGCCCAGGTTTGGATTATGATTTTATTGAAGTCGGGCCCCGGCTCGATTTCGCCTATTGAACTTGGGATCGACGAGAATGAAAAAAATGCTGTCTTTGATGATGCGCGCACTTTGTCTCGCGATCGTCGCTGCGTTCGTCTCGTTGCCGGACGCGGCTGCCAGGTCTGACCGTTCAGATCGCAGGTCCGGCCAAGAAAGCGACGAGTTGCGAACGGAGATGCGGCAGCGGCGTCTGAAGAAGATCGAGGACATCGAGGAACACCGCTTGCCCTCGTCAAGCGCTCAGCCTGTGCCCACGAAGAAGAAAAGCAAACCGAAAGCCAACGACTGAGTTCTATTGGACTGATCTGTGTTGACTTGTTTCGGATATCCGGAACATGCGCCTGCCCGCGTACGCGAAAAGGATCGTCAAGAGCGGTACGGTGTAGTTGAAGATTGCGTACGGCGCATAGTGGATCGTGCCGACGCCGAGCGTCGCCGCCATGTAGGCGCCGCAGCTGTTCCACGGAATGAGCGCCGATGACGGCGTGGCGGATGCCGCAACGGTGCGGGAAAGGACGACGGGATCGTAGCCTCGTTCTGCGAATGCGGTTTTGAACATCCTTGCAGGCAATACAAGTGCGATGTACTGGTCGCCGGTCACGATGTTCGTCGCAAAGACGGAAGCCACCAGCGAGGCGATCAGGGCCCCGGTTGACTTTACTGCCTCGATGACCGGCCGGATGACGCGCTCCAGGACGCCAGCCTTCTCAACGATCCCGCCGAAGGCAAGAGCGACGATGACGAGCCAGATCGTATCCAGCATGCTTGCCATGCCGCCTCGAGACGCAAGCTGATCCAGGGCTTCAATTCCGGTGGTTGATTTGTAGCCGCTGGCCAGCGCCAGCCACGTTCCTTTCAGCAACGCGACGCTGGCCGGCACGTCCCCTGTGCCACCCGCGAACGCGATCACGCGATCCGGCGCGATCATGACGGCAAGAAGTCCGCCTGCCAGGGCTCCGCTGAAAATGGCCGTGAAGGGCGGAAATTTGAAGAATGCCAGGAGTGCAACCAGTATGAGAGGCAAGAACAGCCACGGCGTGATGCGAAAGACCCCTTCGATTTTAGCCATTGTATCCATGGGATCGAAATGGCCTGGACTCCCCAGCGTCCAGAACGCGAGAAGAGTAATCGCCAGAGCCAGCCCCGAGATCAGCGCCGTTTCGAACAGATGGTGATAGAGCTTCGTGCCGGTCACTCCTGCAGCAAGGTTGGCAGTGTCGGAAACCGGAGAACTTGTATCTCCGAAGTACGCACCGGAAATAATAGCGCCGGCAGTGATCGAGGGATCAAGACCCATGCTTTGCGAAATGCCCATAAGGCCAATTCCGACAGTGCCGACCGTGGTCCACGATGTCCCGATGCTGGCCGAGACGACCGCGGTCATGAGCGCAGCGGTCGCGTAGAAGTAGTTGGGGCTCAGGAGCTGGAGACCGTAGTAGACCATGGCCACCAGGGTGCCGCTCATCGCCCAAGTGCCGATCAAGGCGCCGACCGCGAAAAGAATGAAAATGGCGCCGATACCTGAACCCACGCTCGCGACCGCGGCAGCATTGAGCTCTTCAAGTGTGTGCCCGCACCGGCGGCCGACGAGAACTCCGATCATGGCTGCGAGGACCAAGGCAACCTGTGTCGGCCCAGAGATGCTCATGTCGCCGAAGAGATAGTAGGATGCTGCCACCAGGATCATGAGGGCAGCAATGGGAACGATCGCCTCGGTCAGCGTCGGCGGTCTTGTTTGCTCGGCCTCCATCTGGACTCCATAAGTGCCCCCGCTTACAGACTTGCGTGAGTGCGATCATTCATCCGCGTTCGGTCCGATTATCTACGACGGCTTAATAGTCAACCGGTTCGCGGATTATGGGGCACGTCATGCAATGACCGCCGCCGCGTCCGCGGCCAAGCTCTGCGCCCGTGATCGTGATAACTTCGATGCCTTCCTTGCGCAGCAGCGTGTTGGTGTACGTGTTGCGGTCATATGCAACGACGACACCCGGCGAGAGGCAAACGAGATTGGCGCCGCTGTCCCACTGTGTCCGCTCCCGCACATATGCATTGCCGCCCGTTTCCACCACGCGCAATTTCTTCAGGCCGAGCGCTTCGCCAACAACCTCTACAAATGGCTTTTCATCTTTGCGCAGTTCGATGCCGCTGGGGGTATCCGCCGGACGATAAGAGTAAGCGGAGATGTTGTAGACAATGTCCGGATACAACAGGACACAGTCCCGATCCGCAAATGTGAAGACCGTGTCGAGGTGCATTGCGGCCCGCAACTTCGGCATCGCCGCGACGATGACGCGTTCGGCAGCTCCTTGCCGGAAGAGGGCCGCCGCAAGTTGGCTTATCGCTTGCCGCGACGTCCGCTCGCTCATGCCGATGAGCACATTGCCCTTTCCAATCGGCATCACGTCGCCGCCCTCCAGGGTGGCCAGTCCATGGTCCTGGGTGGGATCGCCCCACCAGACCTTCACCTTTCCTGCAAAGTCGGGGTGGAACTTATAAATCGAAGTGGTCAGGATTGTCTCTTCGTGGCGCGCCGGCCAGTAGAGGGGATTGACGGTACAGCCGCCATAGATCCAGCATGTCGTGTCTCGCGTATAGAGCGTGTTCGGCAGAGGCGGCAATAGATATTCGGTCATGCCGGCCGCTTCCTTGACGACCTTCAGCATCTCGCCGCCCGCTGCCTCGGGGAAGTCGTGCGTGGAAAGACCTCCAATGAGCGTCTCCGCCAATTTGCGATTGCTCAGACCTTCCAAATAGCTTCGGATTTCATCGACGAGGCCCAACCCCACCTGGTTGGGGACGACCTGATTGTCGAGAATCCACTTCTTGGCTTCCGGGATGGCCACGGTTTCGGTGAGCAGGTTGTGCATCT
The DNA here is from genome assembly GCA_964587445.1 of uncultured Hyphomicrobium sp. GTDB lineage: Bacteria > Pseudomonadota > Alphaproteobacteria > Rhizobiales > Hyphomicrobiaceae > Hyphomicrobium_B. The sequence goes on along the minus strand of CAZPLQ010000002.1, from coordinate 772,045 downwards.
CGACCACGTCGATTCCGCGATCGCGCATCTTCTGGACGAAATCGAAGTGGTCGCGCTTGGCATTGTCGACCCAGAGCACATCGTCGAACAGCAGATCATCGCAATTGCTCGGCGTCAGACGCTGGTGTGCGATGCCCGGTGAGCACACCATGACCTTGTGAAGCTTCCCGACTTCCGAATGGACACCGAGAGCTATCTTGTCAGTATCGGCCATATAAACCTCCGCGAATGCGATTAAATCGTGATGTAGCCCGTCATCAGGCCGTGTAGGGCGATCAGCGCGAGCGCAACGGCCACGCCGAAAATGACCCATTCGAAGGGCTTGAAAAGCGACTTGCCCTGTTCGCGCCGTGTCCAGACGTAGAGCAGCGTTCCGGGCGCATAGAGCAGGCCTGACAAGACAGTGAATTTCCAACCCGCCGCATACAGGAGAAACGCGGTGTAGATGACCGCGAGAGTGGCAATGATGTAGTCGCCCTGGCGCTCTTCAGGCCGCAGTTGGTATGTCTCTCCGCGCTTGACCAGCAGGAAGCCATACAAGGCAACCAGAAAGAACGGGATCAGCGTCATGACGCTCGTCATGCTCAGCATGAGGGTGAATGCATCCCGCGACCAGTACGTGCTGATTACAAACAACTGGACGACGATATTGGACAGCCAAAGGGCGGCTGCCGGAACCTTGTTGGCGTTCTCCTTGGCGAAAAGCTTGGGCAGGTCGGCATCCCGGGCCGCTGCAGAAAGCACTTCTGCGCAAATGAGCGACCATGCAAGGTACGCCCCGAGCACGGAAACGAGCAACCCGACGCTGATGAAGATTGCGCCCCAGTGCCCAACGACGGACTCCAGCACGGCAGCCATGGATGGCTGCCGCATTCCCGCGATGTCCGCTCGCTCGAGGGCGCCGAACGGCAGGAGCGTCACCAGTACCATCAAACAGGTCACACCGATGAAACCCATGATGGTTGCCATGCCGATGTGTTCGCGCTTTTGCGCGAACCGGGAATAGACGCTTGCGCCTTCGATGCCGAGGAATACGAACACCGTGACCAACATTGTCGCGCGGACCTGGTCAAACAGGCTCACGCCTTCGTAGCCGCTGCCGCCGAAGAAATTGCTGCGAAATAGATCGAGCTTGAAAGCAGCAAATAGGATTGCGATGAAGGCGAGAATTGGCAAGATCTTCGCAATCGTGACGACCTGATTGATAAATGCCGCCTGCTGGGTGCCGCGAAGGATCAAAATATGGAAAAGCCAAATTCCAACGGAAGCGACGAGAATGGCAGTGACGGTATTTCCATCTCCGAATACTGGAAAGAAGGCACCAAGCGTCGCTTTGATGAGAACCCAGTAAGATACGTTGCCAATGCAGCTTCCGACCCAATAACCGAATACCGCCAGGAAACCGAGGTAATCGCCGAAGCCCGCCTTCGCGTAGGCATAAACGCCAGCGTCCAAGGCAGGCTTGCGCTCGGCCAGAAACTGGAAGACCCGCGCCAGCGTGTACATGCCCGATGCGGCGATAATCCAGGCGATGATGGCCCCGAATGGACCGGTGGCATTGGCGAATGTGCTGGGCAGGGAGAAAATTCCCGACCCCACCATCGAACCGACAACCATCGCGGTCAGCGCGAATAGTGTCAGTTTCTTTGCTGATCCCTCACCAGCATTTGAAGCCATTGTGATCCTCCCACCGTCTGCTGCCTATGTCACGTACGGTCATAAATTGCCTTTCACGCGCGAAGACTAATCGCGCGCAGTATCCACCTGCTTAGGCCATCAGCCTCGAATTCTGTTATTATCGCTCAGTGGGAAGGACGGAGGGCTCTCAATAATCACCGATTTTCTAATCGATGTATAGAAGAAATTGATAGGCGAAGAGGGCGCGCTTGACGCCTTGCAGCATTGATTAAGAGTGCACTGCACTCGCTTTGAGTGCCACTGGACAATTGTTAAATTTGCAAACCGGCGCCGGAACGATTGGGTTTGCAATTCTATATTCTTCGAACATCCTTTGGTTGCTGACTTGGTCGTGCCTTGCGCGAGGCGCTCGGCAACCTCGTCGCGCCTTCAATCATCAGTCTGGTCGGTTGCCTCGGCGAAGCGTGCGAGCAGGCGCAAATCCGATACCGAAACGTTCTCCCGGTCCACCCTGATACCGAGCGGCCGCAGCTTGGCCAGTGCCCGCGACAGGCTTTCAGGTTTCATGCCGAGGCGCTGTGCGATCAACGTCTTCTCGTAGGGCAATTCGATGAGGCAAGATCCCTCGCTGATAGGAGCGAGGTTGACCAGAAAGGCCGCGATCCGTTGAGGCGCGGTCAGGGATTTGATCTGCTCGATCTGCTCCACCAAGCCTTTCAGATGGTAGGAGGACGAGGCGAGCATGGACAAGGCGAGTTGGGGTTGCTCAATAATCCTGCGCCGCAATACATCGCCGTCGATGGCGAGGAGGCGGGCGCTGGTGACGGTTGCCGCGCTCACCGGATAGCGGCCACCGAGGAAGATTGCCGCTTCCGCGAATGTTTCGCCGCGCCGGAAGACGCTGACAACCGTTTCTGTCCCCTCCGGCGTGCTGCGGAATAGCTTCACCCACCCTTCCAGAATGACGAAGAAGGATGTAGCGGGCTCGCCTTGCTGAAAAAGCAGGGTTCCCTTGTCGAGCACGCGCACGGGTTTCGTGCCGATGATGGACAAAGCCACATCTTGCGGCATCGCGCCAAACAGCGGCGTTGCCCGCACGATCCCCCAGTCGCGATTGTCCATCACATGTCCTTTCCATGAACACCCATTCAAATAGCGCCTAGAGTGGGCGGTGCGTCAAATTTCTGCACCAGCACTTGACGGTTGTTAAGAGGAGGCCTGTTCGGAAGGACTAGCAATTTGACCTGAAAGCTCGGCCGACCGTCTCGAACGAGCGCAATTTGCGGCCTGAAAATGACTTTGCGAACAGCCACAGCTTATCACGTCAAGAGCATTTTTGTGGTGCTCGTCCTAGGGATTTTGGCGTTTGGCGTCGCAGCGCAATTCGGCATTGGTCCGGCCGCCGCCGGCTTCGGCGCCTACAAAGTGGAAGTCAAGCCCGCAGACGTCTTTCCCGGCGCCGAACGCTTCGGGCCGATGGAAGGTACGCCGCCGGCAGCGGCGGCCTACAAGGACGGCAAGATTGCCGGCTATGTCTTCGAGACGAACGACATCGGCTACTCGGGCAAGCCAATTCGGATTCTGGCCGGTCTCGATGCTTCCGGCACGTTTACCGGTGCGAAAGTCATCGAACACCACGAGCCGATTCTGCTGGTCGGAATTTCGCCCGACAAGCTTTTCGAGTTTGTCGGGCGCTACGCCGGGCGGAGCATCATCGCGCATGAGACCGACGCCGCATCCAGGAAAGTCGACGTCGTTTCGGGCGCAACGGTCACCGCCGTCGTCATCAATGACGGCTTGATGCGCACGGCCCTGCGGGTGGCCAAGTCACGCGGAATTGCGGGGTTCAAGGCTCCCGCGCAGACAGCCGCCTCCGCGCAGGATGGAAAAAGCGCCTCAACCGCGCCGGGCCGGCTCATACTCAAAGACGTTCCGTTTGAAAAGACGTCATGGAGCCAGCTCAACGAGCAGGGCCTTATCCGGCGGCTGCATTTGAAGAACGCCCAGGTTGACGAGGCTTTTGCCAAGATCGGCGTTGGCAGCGGTGAACCCTATATGACGCCGGGCAAGCCAGACGATGATTTCATCGATCTCTATCTGACGCTCGTCACCCCCGAAACGGCCGGCCGTTCGCTGCTTTCGGCGGACGACTATGCGGCTGTACGCAACTGGCTGAAGCCCGGAGAAGCGGCCGTTCTGATTGCCGCAAACGGCGATTACAGCTTCCGTGGATCGGGCTTTGTACGCGGCGGCATCTTCGATCGCATTCAGCTCATACAAGACGAGACTGCGGTCCTCTTCAAGGACAAGGATTATCGCCGGATCGACCGATACGCTGCCGAAGGTGCGCCAGATTTCTCGGAGATCGGGGTCTTCCGCCTGCAATCCCAATATAACTTCGATCCAGCACGGCCATTCCGCCTCGAGCTTCTTGCCCAGCGGCCCACGGGCCCGACGCAAAAGGCGTTCACAGGGTTTTCACTTCCCTATGAGCTACCCGCGCGGTTCGTAACGGTTACGCCCCAGGCCGCAAGTGAGCCTGCCCCGGCCTCTGCACCGCCTGTTGTCGAGGCCGCAGCGTCTCCGGACGCAGCAGCGGCTGGCGCAGAGACAGCTGGCGCGGAAGAGCCTGCCCCCACACCGCTCTGGATAAAGATTTGGGAATCGCGCGTCGTCGACATCGTCCTTCTTGCGACTGCCTTGTTCGTGTTGACGATGATCTTCTTCTTCCAGGACTGGCTGGTGAAGCGGCCCATCATGTTCGCGCGGTTGCGCACCGGCTTTCTTCTGTTCAGCGTCCTCTGGCTCGGCTTGTACGCCAAGGCACAGCTTTCCGTCGTCAACGTGCTGACGTTCGCAAACGCATTGATAACGGGGTTCCGCTGGGACTTCTTTCTGCTGGAGCCGTTGATATTCATCTTGTGGTGCGCGGTTGCGGTATCGTTGCTGTTCTGGGGACGTGGCGCCTACTGCGGATGGCTCTGCCCGTTCGGCTCGCTCCAGGAGTTGCTCAATCACGCCGCGCGGCGGCTCGGCATCCGCCAGTACACCGTGCCCTTCTACATCCATGAACGGATGTGGGCGTTGAAGTACATCCTCTTTCTTTGCCTGCTTGGCATTTCTCTCGGCGACATGGCGAGCGCGGAGCAACTGGCCGAGATCGAGCCCTTCAAGACAGTCGTGCTGTTGCGCTTCATGCGCGAGTGGTGGTTCGTGCTGTTTGCGTTGGCACTGCTTGCGGCGGGCCTGTTCATCGAGCGCTTCTATTGCCGGTATCTATGTGTTCTCGGCGCAGCCATCGCCGCCCCCGGACGCGCGCGTATGTTCGACTGGCTGAAGCGGCGCAAACAATGCGGCTATGAATGTCAGCTTTGCGCCAAGAACTGCATGGTGCAGGCCATCCATCCGCTTGGGCAGATCAACCCCAACGAGTGCCTGTACTGCATGCACTGTCAGGTCATCTATCACGACGATCACGCTTGTCCCCCGCTGATCATGAAGCGGGAGGGACGCGGAAAGAAAGCTGCGGCGAGAGCGGCCGCAGGGATCGCGACGGAACAAACGCCGCCGCGCAGGGGACCGGCCCCTGTTGCTTTCACTCACTCATCCAAGGAGGAGCAAAATGTCTGAGAAAGAGAATGGGGGCGTAAGCCGCCGCAATCTGCTGGGGACGGGCCTTACTGCAACACTTGCCGCTACGGCTGGCGCAGTGGCGGGCGGCGGCGCGGTCGTGGTGACGCACACCGATAGCGCCAGGGCGGAAACTGATGACGATCATCATAAGAAGGCGCTCGTGCCTCCTGGCAAGCTCGACGAATACTACGGCTTCTGGTCGGGTGGACAATCGGGGGAGCTTCGCATTCTGGGTCTTCCCTCGATGCGCGAGTTGATTCGCATTCCTGTTTTCAATCATTGCAGCGCGACGGGGTGGGGAGCCACGAATGAAAGCCTCCAGGTCCTCACCGAAGGCCTGACGCCCGAGTCACGGACTTATCTGTCTTCCATCGGCTTGAAGACCTACCAGAACGGAGACCTTCATCATCCACGGCCCTCCTATACGGAGGGGTCTTATGACGGCCGATACGTTTTTGTGAACGACAAGGCCAATACCCGTCTTGCGCGCATTCGTCTCGACGTCATGAAATGCGACAAGATCATTCAAATTCCTAACGCGCATTCGATCCATGGATTGCGGCTGCAGCGCTATCCCAAGACCGGATACGTCTTCTGCAACGGCGAGAACCGCGCGCCTCTCGTCAATACGGGCAAGCTGCTCGATGAGCCGAAAAAATGGCGTTCGGTCTTCTCCGCCGTCGATGCCGATACCATGCAGGTGAGCTGGCAGGTCATCGTGTCGGGCAACCTCGACAACAACGATGCCGATTACAAGGGCAAGTACGTTGCCTCGACGTGCTACAATTCGGAAGAAGGCACCACCGTTGCCGAGATGACGGGTTCCGACAAGGACCACATTGTCGTTTTCAACCTTGCGGCCATCGAACAGGCGATCAAGGACGGGAAGGCTGAGGAGATCAACGGCGTCAAGGTTCTCGACGGCACCAAGACATCCCAGCTCGGCATTACCATCTATGTGCCCGTGGCCAACAGCCCGCATGGCTGCAACGCGGCGCCGGACGGCAAGCATCTCATCATCAACGGCAAGCTGTCTCCGACCGTCACCATCTTCGAGTGGGACAAGTTCGACGACATTTTCGCGGGCAAGAGCCAGCCCGAGAGCGCGATTGTCGGTAATTTGGAGGTGGGACTTGGCCCCCTTCACACCACCTTTGACGGCAAGGGCAACTGCTATACGTCGCTGTTCCTCGACAGTCAGGTCGTGAAGTGGAACCTGGACGATGCGTTGCGCGCCTACAAGGGTGAGAAGGTCAACCCGATCCGCCAGAAGCTCGATGTTCACTACCAGATCGGTCACATCAATGCGACGCATGGCGAGACGCGGGATGCGGACGGAAAATGGGCGGTTGCACTCTGCAAGTTCTCCAAGGATCGCTTCCTCAACGTCGGCCCGATGAAGCCGGAGAACGACCAGCTCATCGATATTTCCGGCGACAAGATGGTGCTCGTCCACGATGGCCCGACATACTCGGAGCCGCATGACGCCACGATCATCCATGCTTCCAAGCTGCATCCCATGGAAGTCTGGAACAAGGATGACGACTTCTTCCGCTTCTCCAAGGAGTGGGCCGCGAAAGACGGCGTCAAGCTTGGCGAGGACAACAAGGTGGTGCGTGACGGAGACAAGGTCCGCGTCTACATGACGGCTGCCGCGCCGGCATTCGGATTGGAGAATTTCAAGGTCAAGAAAGGCGACGAGGTGACGGTGTTTGTCACGAACACCGACGACGTTGTCGATCTCGCCCACGGATTCACGATCGTCGACTACGGCATCGCCATGGAAATCGCACCGCAGGCCACGGCATCGATTACGTTCAAAGCCAACAAGCCTGGCGTGCACTACTACTATTGCCAGTGGTTCTGTCATGCGCTCCACATGGAAATGTCCGGTCAGATGCTCGTCGAAGAGGCGGGAGCCTGACATGAAACACGCGCTGCGCATGCTTGGGGTCAGCTTTCTGGCGGCGATGGTTGCCGGACTGCTGGCGCCGGCACGCGCAGCCGACGTCCGCGTCGGCGCGACGGACGGTGCTCTTACGCAATCGATCGAGCAGGCGGCCCCCGGAGACCGCCTGCTGCTGTCGCCCGGGGTCCATAAGGGCGGTTTTGTCATCAACAAGCCGCTGACGATCGAGGGCGAGGCAGGCGCCATCGTGGACGCCAGCGGCGAGGGGTCCGTGTTTAAGATCTTCGCCGCGAATGTGGCTATCAAGAACCTCACGATCCGCGGTTCAGGTGCCAAGGGCGAGAATTTCGACAGCGGTATCTATGTGGAGAAAGGTGCGGACACTCCGATCATCGAAGGCAACACGATCCAAGGCAACCTGTTCGGTATCGTTCTGCACGGCTGCAAGGATGCGCTCGTCAAGGCCAACGTCATCGCAAACCGTTCCGATCTGTGGCTCAATGATCGCGGCAACGGCATTCACATTTGGAACAACACAGGCGCGCGCGTCGAAGGCAACCGCGTGAAGGGTGGCCGTGACGGCATCTACATCGAAGCGAGCCACCAGAACGTGATCCACGCCAACCGCTTCGAGGAGCTGCGATTTGCCATTCACTACATGTATGCCAACGCCAACGAGGTGAGTGACAACGTATCGATCCACAATCGCGTTGGCTTTGCGCTCATGTACTCCAAAGCCATCAAAGTGATGCGGAATGTGTCCGTTGGCGACCTTCAGCACGGCTTGATGCTGCACACGACGTACAAGTCGGAGATTTTCGACAATTACGTCTATGGAACAGGCGAGAAGTGCTTGTTCATCTACACTTCGGCTTCCAACAGCATTCACGGCAACAGGCTGGAGCAGTGCGGCATTGGCGTGCATTTCACGGGCGGCTCGGAAAACAACAAGTTCTACGGGAACGCGTTCCTCTCCAACGAAACGCAGGTGAAATACACCGGCTTGAAGGTCTACGAGTGGTCCGACGCCGGCAAGGGGAACTATTGGAGCGACCATACGGCCTTCGATCTCGACGGCAATGGCGTCGCGGACGCGGCCTACCGGCCCAATACGCTTGCCGACTGGCTGTTGTGGAAATATCCGCTCGCCAAGCTGCTGATATCCAGTCCGGCTCTGCAAACGCTACGCTTCGTGCAGGAGCAGCTTCCCGCTCTCTATCCGGGCGGCGCAATCGATAGCTTTCCGCTCATGCTGCCGCCATCGCCCCCCGTGCCGCTGCCCGAGGGCGTGGACCTGACACCCGCCCCGCGCGATCCCGCTCAGGAGGGCAGCGACTCCCGGTTCTTGATGTGAGGCCCGCTATGGACGCCGTCGTTTTGGAAAATGCCAGCAAGAGTTTCGGTGAGACAGAGGCGCTGAAACGCGTATCGTTTGCCGTACCCCAGGGCTGCTGTCTCGCACTGATCGGCCATAACGGCGCAGGCAAGACGACGCTGATGAAGCTGATCCTTGGATTGGCGACGCCAACCGCAGGCCGCGTCGGCGTATTGGGTTGCGATCCAGCGTCCGCAGGCAAGGCATTTCGCAAACAGCTTGGATTCCTTCCGGAGAACGTCTCGTTTCATGATGAGATGACAGGAGCCGATACGATTGCGTTTTACGCGCGTCTTAAAGGCGTGGGCGTACGTGATGGTGAAAAGCTGCTGGACAGGGTTGGTCTCGCGCACGCCGCCAAGCGGCGAGTCAAGACCTACTCGAAGGGCATGCGCCAGCGGCTCGGGCTTGCCCAGGCGCTTCTGGGTAAGCCGCGTCTGCTCTTGCTCGATGAGCCAACGACAGGTCTTGATCCGTTGCTGCGTCAGGAGTTCTTCCAGATCATCAAGGATCTGACCGCGGCGGGAACCACGGTGATCCTCTCGTCCCACGTGCTGACAGAACTTGAGGCGCGCACGGATCTCGCGGCCATCATGCGGGACGGAAAACTCGCCGCGTTCGGCGATCTCGATACGTTGCGCGCCAAGGCCGGCCTGCCGGTCATCGTACGCGCGAGAGGTGACGGCGCGGCGATCTCCGGGCGGCTCAACGGGGCCTTCCACAAGATCATCGGGCCCGATTCCGCTTCCATTGAAATCGACTGTCCGCAGGACGAGAAAATGAAGCTGCTGCGGAGGCTCGCGGAATGCGGCGACATCTGCTCGGATGTCGAAGTGCGCCAACCGAGCCTCGATGATCTCTATCTCTTCTACTGCGGGCGCTCCTTGAATGCCGCCGGCGAAGGAGGTTTCTGATGCACCCCCTCATCGTCATCGCAGCCAAGGAGTTTCGCGACGGCTTGCGTAACCGCTGGGTAGCGGGCGCCACGATCCTGCTCGCCGCTCTCGCGTTCGTGCTTACCCTCGTCGGCTCCTCACCAACCGGCATGCTCGACGTGAAGCCGCTCACGGTTACCGTGGTCAGCATATCGAGTCTCACGATCTTCCTCGTTCCTCTCATCGCGCTGCTGCTCAGCTACGATGCCATCGTCGGGGAGGCCGAGCGCGGTTGCCTGCTGCTCATGCTGACCTATCCCGTGTCACGCGCGGAGTTGCTGCTTGGGAAGTTCCTCGGACACGCCAGCATTCTGGCGTTTGCAACGATCGTGGGATACGGCGGCGCCGGGCTCGCGGCCGCCTTCAGGGGGGGAGCCGACGCGGAAAGCTGGCAGGCCTTCTCCGCATTGTTGTTGAGTTCGATCATGCTTGGGCTGTCGTTTCTAGCGCTGAGCTATCTCATCAGCACGATCGTCAAGGAGCGCTCGACTGCCGCCGGGCTTGCGGTTGGCACATGGCTTTTGTTCGTCGTGGTGTTCGATCTGGCGCTCATGGGCGCGTTGGTCGCCAGCAAGGGAGGGGTATGGGCGGACCTGTTTCCCAAACTGTTGCTTCTGAACCCCGCCGATGCCTATCGGCTCTTCAATCTCTCGGCCTTCGATTCGGTGCGCAAGATTTCAGGTCTAGGCGGGTTGTCGGCCTCGGTCCGCTTTCCAGCTTCCGTTCTGCTTGCCGTGCTGGCGGCTTGGATCGTCCTGCCGCTTGCGGGCGCGCTGTTCACGTTTTCCCGGAGACAGGCATGATCCGCAGTCTGGCAAGAAGTCTGGCATTGATGCTCACGCTGCTTGGTGCAGGCTGCGGAGAGGAAGCCGCATCCATCCCTGTACCGAAAGAGCCTGGTCCCGGCGCGACGGGATTTTTCTGCCGCATGACGCTCGCCGAGCACCAAGGGCCTAAGGGGCAGATCCTGCCCAAGGGCTGGAGCGAGCCCCTCTGGTTTTCATCGGTGCGCGATGCGCTCACCTATGTCGGCCAGGACATCATAAGTGAGCGGGAGCTCGCTGCCTTCTGGGTTAACGACATGGAGCAAGGAAGCTGGGATAAACCTGCGCTGGGCTCGTGGATCGACGCACAAAGCGCCTGGTACGTCATCGACAGCAAGAAGTCCTCGGGCATGGGCGGGAGCGAAGCCGTGCCGTTCCGCCGGCGGGAGGCTGCTGAAGGCTTTGCGGCGCAATTCGGCGGGCGCGTCCTTGGCTACGCCGAAGCGCGCGATGCCATCAATGAGCCGCCGGAGATACCCGATACGGAGGCGAGCGGAACATGATCCATGAGCGCAGCACAGCTGAACTGGCGCCCGTCACGCGGCGGCGGCTTCTCACGATCGCGGCGGCGGCGGCGGGATGCGCCGCCTTCGGCCTGAAGCCGGCCAGGGCCGGCACAGCCGCAAGTTACACGTGGCACGGTGTTGCTCTTGGAGCCAATGCATCCCTCACCTTGCAGCATCCAGATGAATCCGTCGCAAAGGTGGCCATTGCGTCGTGCCTGGACGAGGTGGCGCGGCTCGAGGCGGTCTTCAGTCTGCACCGCCCGGACAGCGCTCTTAGCCAGCTCAATGCGCAAGGAACGCTTGCCGCCGCGCCGCACGATCTTCGCCGGCTGCTCGCGGATGCCTTGCGCTTGGCATCCCAAACCGCGGGCAGGTTCGATCCTACAATCCAGCCGCTTTGGCAGTGTTACGCGGACCATTTCGCGCGCAACCCGCAGGACGCAGCGGGGCCGGCCGTCGCGCAACTTGACGCCGCACGCGCTCTGGTGGACTGGCGCGGTGTGGAGATGACCGGCACCACCATCCGTCTGGCGCGCCGGGGCATGGCCGTCTCCCTCAACGGCATGGCCCAGGGCTACATCACGGACCGGGTGGGCGATCTGTTGCGGGGAGCGGGTTTCACGCACGTCCTCGTCAACATGGGCGAGCAGTTGGCGATCGGCCCTAAGTGGAATGGCGAAAGCTGGAACATCGCGATTACCGATCCAAGCGATGCCACACGAACGCTTGCATCGCTCACGACATCCCAGGGCGCGCTTGCGACGTCGAGCCCGCGCGGCTTTGCCTTCGACGCGCACGGGCGCTACACGCACATTCTCGATGCGCGCGAAGGAAAGCCCTCAGAGGCTTTCACGAGCGTCAGCGTGCTCGCTGACAGCGCTGCCTATGCCGATGGCCTTTCAACTGCGATCGCGGCATCGCCCGCCGAGACCGACTGGTCTGGCATTCTTGGATCGACACGGGTCCTCGTGCAGACTGCGCCGGGGGCAACCGCACATTGGCTCAATGCCTGATGATCTAGAGTGCTTTGCGGAAAGTGGGAACCGGTTTTCCGACAAGAAGCACGACAAAACAAAAACCTAGAGCCGTTCCGCGATTTCATAAAAAACCGGAACGGCTCTAGGAATCGGGATTATCGGGAGGATGATCCAGGCTCGCAATCATCGCCTCGGCGGTCTCTCGCGACCCTTGCACGACGTCGCTCGCGCCATACTCCTTCAAGTATTTGGCTTCAGCGTCCGAGTGGGCACGGGCAATAATCCTCAGATCGGCATTTGTGGCGCGCGCCTGCTCGACGATCTGGCCGGCCTCGAAGCAATCCGGTACGGCCACGATCAATCGTTTGGCCGCGCCAAGGTTGGCAGAGCGCAGCGCGTTGACGGCATTTGCCGCGATGGCCTCTATTTTGCGCTCCCGGAGAGCGGCAACAGCGTCCTCCCGGTCCTCGATGACAAAAATGGGTTCGCCGCGCGCCAGCAGACGTTCTCCAACGACGCTGCCCACGCGGCCGTATCCGACCAGGACGGTATGGCCGGTTTGCTTCGTCGCGGCGGTTGGCTTGGAGGGAGCCGGTGCTTCGTTGGGCGCAGGATCCTTCGCAAGCACCTCGGCCGGTCCGAATGTTTCCAGCATATGAAACAGCAATGGGTTTAGCATGATTGAGATCAAGGCACCTGCCAGGATCAGCTCGCGTCCCTCCGCGGGCAAAAGCTGGAGTGCCACTCCAAGGTTGGCAAGAATGAAGGAGAACTCGCCGATCTGGCCCAGGCTGACCGCAATAAGCAGCGCGGTGCGCATCGGATAGCCAAACGCTATGACGATTGCCAAGGCGGCGAGCGCCTTTCCGACAATGATAATGGCGACCGTCGCAAGTACGCTGGCAGGGTGCTCGATAAGAATGAGAGGGTTGAAAAGCATTCCGACGGAAACGAAGAACAGGACCGCAAAGGCATCGCGGAGAGGCAAAGACTCGTTGGCGGCCTGCTGACTGAGCGGGGATTCGCTCAAAATCATCCCGGCAAAGAATGCCCCAAGAGCAAAGGACACGCCGAAAAGCTTGGCAGCGCCAAAGGCGACGCCCAAGGCGATCGTCAATACGCCAAGGCGGAACAGCTCGCGCGATCCCGTGTGCGCAATGTAATGGAGTATTGCGGGGATGACGCGCCGCCCCACGAGCATCATGACTGCGAAGAACATGATGATTCCAACCAGCGTTATGCCGAGTTTCTGGGCGAGCGCTCCCGGATCGGAAATCGCCAAGGTCGAACTGTTCAAAAGCGGCGCGATTGTAGGCAGCGCCACCAGAGTCAGGATCATCACCAGATCCTCGACGATCAGCCATCCAACGGCAATTCGGCCCTGCTGGGAGGTTATGAGATGGCGTTCTTGGAGAGCTCGCAGCAGGACAACGGTGCTCGCGACCGACAGGGCAAGCCCGAACACCAGTCCGGCGCCGATCGACCAGCCAAACCAAAGCGCGAGTCCAAGGCCCAACGCCGTTGCACACAGGATCTGGAAAAGCGCGCCCGGGACAGCAATAGTGCGGACGGCCAGCAGTTCAGACACTGAAAAGTGCAGTCCGACACCAAACATCAGCAGGATGATCCCGATCTCGGCAAGTTCATTTGCCATCCCCTGATTAGCCACAAAGCCTGGTGTGAAAGGGCCTACGGCGACGCCTGCCACCAGATAGCCGACGATCGGCGAGAGGCGCATGCGCTGAGCGAGCGTCCCCAGGATGAATGCCAGCGTCAGGCCGATCACGATGGTCGCAATGAGGGGCGTGTCATGGGACATTAAGATTTGGGTCTCCTGGAAAAAGTTTCGTCTCGATAATGCTGTCGGGTGGAGCTCTCGCCAATAGCAATGCGCGTGTGCGGAGTGCCAGAGACGGCGCTGATTGTGGATTGGCGGCGCGCTGCGACAATCGGGCTGGGATGTCGCGGCCGGAGCGTCCAAATGGGAATGAGAGCCGCGAGGGAAGCAAAGTTCAGATGACCCATCGGCCGAGGTTAAGGTTTCACACGTAGCTCAAATACCATATTTCCCAATTTTGTCGGGAACTTATCTTTGTTGCGGAAGGACGACTTGGTTCGTTAGAGAGGAAGTACGACCAGTGTGATCACATCTTCGCATCGCAACCAAGGCGCGACGATGATGGATTCGCCACAAAGAAAGTTCCGGATGCGTGCATCGGATTTGTTTATGCCCGCACCGCCCGTCATGGCCCAAGATCGTCCGAGATGACGAACATTACCACACACGCAGACACGCTGAGGCAAGCCGAACGCCCCTGGGACCGCCTGTACGTTTCATCATGGTGGCACCGTATACCCATCCGCTGGCAGATCCTGCTTGCCGTTTTTGTAACCTTTCTGATTATCGGCATCACTGCGGTCTTCATCGGCGTGCTTGACGCGCGCACGCGAACCAAGGTTGAGACGGAGGCCTACGTCGGCCTTTGGCAACAGTACGTGAACACGCAGTTCTCCAAACTGCAGGGCGAACAGGATCTGGACCAGATCGCCGTCAAGCTGCGCCGGGAGCTTGCGGGCGCGCGCCACGTTTCCGCTCGCCTTGTGCCAAAAGACGGACCGGCCATTTCTCTGACGCCGGGCGATCAAGATGCTGCATCCGGCCACGAAGACAACGAGGCCGCTGCGCCGCAGTGGTTTATTTCACTCGTTCAGCCTGCGATCGAAGTTCTCAACGTCGACGTCGTTCATGCCGGGCAGACGATCGCGACCGTATATCTTACCGCCAAGCCCGATGACGAGGTTTCAGAATCCTGGATACTCTTGAGCAAACTCGCCGTGTGGTGGCTGGCAGGCCTCGTTCTCACGATGATCGGCCTCTACGTCATCGTGGGGTATATCCTCAACCCCCTTTTGAGCTTCGCGCACGGCATTCGCGAACTCGAAGACGGACACTACGACGTCCGCCTGCCCAGTCTCGCGATCCGTGAATTGTCGCCGATTGCCGAGAACTTCAACACGCTTGCAAGCGCACTCCAGAAAGCCAGGGCCGACAACTCTCAGCTCTATCGGCAACTGATCTCCGTCCAGGAGAAGGAACGCCGCGAGATCGCCGCCAATCTGCATGACGAGGTTGGCCCGTGCCTGTTCGGATTGATCGCCAACACATGTTCGATCAAGCATCAGGCGCAAAATGTCCCCGAGCCTCAAGCCAGCGCCATCCTGGCTGCAGCCCGGGAGATCGCGACGATCAGCGAGACGTTGAAGACCATGAACCGTTCCATACTGTCGCGCCTGCGCCCCTATGCATTGGGCCGGGTGTCGCTGGAGGAACTGGTCGCTGACCTCATTACGAGCTTCGCTCGTGCAAATCCCGATGTTTGCTTCGACCGGCATTTGGTAGGCATGCCCCGCAGTTTCGGGGAATTGGTCGATCTCACGCTTTACCGCTGTATCCAGGAAGGCCTCACGAATGCCTTGCGCCACGGGAAGGCGACTCTCGTGGTGATCAATCTCGATGGCACGGATGAGCATGCATTGCGTCTGAGAATATCAGACAACGGGTCGGGCTATGTCCCAGGGACCCCTCTAGGGTTCGGACTATCCATGATGCGCGAGCGCGTGAGGTCGCTGGCCGGCTCGCTCACCGTAGCGTCTGGAGAAGACGGCGGCACTGTTCTCACGATCTCGATACCAAACCGTCAAGAGGCCTGATGCGCGTTATGACAACGTTCAACGCAAAACCACAAGGCAGCCCTCTGGTCTTGATCATCGACGACCATCCCTTTGTCCTTCAGGGTTGTGCACGTGTCCTCGAGGACGCGGCGCTTGCCCGCGTAATCCAGGCATCAACGTTGACGGACGGCTTTCGGCAGTATCGCGCCCACCGCCCGGATCTCGTGATCGTCGATCTCTCATTCCGGTCGGTCATGCTTGGCGGTGTGTCGTTCGTCAGGCGCCTGCGGCTTCACGACCGGGCGACCCCGATCCTCGTTCTCAGCATGCACCGCGACCCCATGATCATCCGCCGCGTGCTCGATCTCGGTGCGACCGGCTACGTCCTGAAGGACGCGCCCTCAGAGGAGTTCCTTTCGGCGTTCCACCGCGTCCGCCAGGGACGTTCCTACCTCAGCCACGAGGTCGCGTCCGAGGTCGTATTCAGCGAGGCCAAATCGTCTTCGAGCCCCTACAAGAGCCTCACGCTGCGCGAGGTGCAGGTTCTGCAAATGCTCTCGGAGGGCAAGCCTTACAACCAGATCGCGCAAGAATTGAACCTGAGCTACAAGACGGTCGCCAATACCTGTTCGCTGATCAAAGGCAAACTTGGCGCGCGAAGTCTTCCGGAACTCATGCGCATCGCTCTGAAGCATATACCTCAGCTGCCGGGGCATGGCTGACGGGGAAGCACTGAAAAAGTGGAGCGCGGCGTGCGGGATTGCCTAAATAAAATCGAACCGCAATCTATTTCGCCTGCCGCGCCGCCATTGCCAAGTCTTTGCAATATTCAATGGTATAAATTCCCACTAATAACGGTCATATTTCCAGGCGACAGGTGTTGCCGGGTATGTTCTGTCCAGCGGACCTTTCAAATTCGCGTCTGACGCAGATCATAACCGGATCGACGGTGCCAGAGACCCGCTGCAAATCGTTGCAAAACGCGTGTCGCGTGAGCTCGTGAATTGGGATAAGTTCCTGGATTATTGCCGATCGTCCATGGTATTCTCGGACCAATCACCTATTCAGTTGCGTGAATAAAACCAATTCGCGTCTGAATTCAATTATTTATTTTGCACTAAGGACCAATGGCGCAATAAATCATTGCGTGTTCATCTTCGCGCCAGCGGCCAAATCGAGAGCCGCACCAATAATTCTTCAAGGGAGAAGACGCATGAGCACCAGGAACCCATTTTTGGGTTGCCGCGCGGCATTCCTGTCGGCCGTTTCCGTTCTGACGTTGCTGGCTGCCGCCCCCAATGCCAATGCCGAAGGCGATGGCACCAAGCCGGTGACCTGGGAAGACATCTTGAACGATGAGAAGACCACACACGACGTGGTGAGCTGGGGCATGGGTGTCCGCAACCATCGCTACAGCGCGCTCGAGATGATCACAACCGATAACATCGCCAGGTTGAAGCCCGCTTGGTCGTTCTCGTTCGGCGACGAGAAGCAACGTGGGCAGGAGAGCCAGGCGCTCGTTCACGACGGCGTCATCTACGTCACATCGTCGTACTCGCGGCTTTTCGCGCTTGACGCAAAGACAGGCCGGAAGCTGTGGGGCTATTCGCATCGCCTGCCGGATGACATCCGCCCCTGCTGCGACGTCGTCAATCGCGGCGCAGCCATCTACGGCGACAAGATTTTCATGGGTACGCTCGACGCCGGCATGGTCGCGCTCGATCGCAAGACCGGAAAGGTCGTGTGGAACGAGAAGTTCGAGGATCACACGGCTGGATATACGATGACGGGCGCGCCGTCGATCGTGAAGGATCAAAAGACGGGCAAGGTCCTCCTTATTCACGGCTCATCGGGCGATGAATTCGGTGTTGTTGGCCGCCTCTACGCGCGCGATCCCGATACCGGAAAGGAAATCTGGATGCGTCCGATGGTGGAGGGCCACATCGGCAGGCTGAACGGCAAGGACTCTACGCCTACGGGCGACCCCAAGGCGCCGTCCTGGCCCAATAACAAGGATGACACCAAGGTTGAGGCCTGGAATCATGGTGGCGGTGCACCCTGGCAGACGGCCACCTACGATGAAAAGACAAATACGATCGTTGTTGGCACGGGCAATCCGGCGCCGTGGAACCACCACTATCGCTCTGGACCCAACGGCGATTGGAAGCCTTTCGACAGCCTCTTTACGTCGGGCCAGATCTACATCGAGCCCTCGACCGGCGAGCCGGTGGGCTTCTTCCAGCATACTCCCAACGATGCCTGGGACTACTCGGGCAACAACCCGATCACGCTCTTCGAGATGGAGAAGGACGGCAAGACCGTTCGCGCCGGCGCCCATGCCGATCGCAATGGCTTCCTGTTCATCACCGACCTCGACAAGCTGACTGCACGCGACGGGAAGATCTCCAAGCAGGCAGGCACCGCGCTGGGAATCTATCCGATGGTGCGCGATATCTCGTGGGCCACGGGATGGGACGTTGCTGCCGGCCGTCCGATGGAAGTCGAAGGCCAACGCCCGCCGAAACCGGAAGAGGGTCAGCAGAGGGGCAAGTCCATCAAGGTGACGCCGAACTTCCTCGGCGGCACGAACTGGATGCCGATGGCGTACAACCAGGAAACCAAGCTCTTCTACATTCCAACCAACGATTGGACCGAAGACTACTGGACCGAGAACATCACCTACAAGAAAGGCGCAGCCTATCTCGGCCAGGGCTTCCGTATCCATCGCCTGTTCGATACCCACATTGGCGCACTGCGCGCCATGGATCCGGCAACGGGCAAGATCGTGTGGGAGCATCTGGAAGCCATGCCGCTGTGGGGTGGCGTGCTCACGACGAAGGGCGGTTGGGTGCTTACCGGCACAAGCGACGGCTACGTCAAGGCGTTTGACTCCAAGAGCGGCAAGGAGCTTTGGAAGTTCCAGACGGGCTCGGGTGTCGTTTCGCAACCGATCACATGGGAAGCCGATGGCAAGCAATACATCGGTTTGGCCTCGGGCTACGGCGGTGCTGTGCCTCTGTGGGGCGGCGACATGGCGGACCAGACAAAGAACATAAGCCAGGGTGGTTCGTTCTGGGTCTTCGAAGTGCCGCAGACCACAGCCGCAAACTGAACGCGTCCCTAAAACCGAGAAGATCAGCGTCTCCTCGAAATTAAAGGACGTAAACTAGGGCAGCGGCGCACTTTCCTCCATTAGCGCTGCTGCCCTCCTTTATTGATCAAAGACAATTGAGAACTCCAGCATGCGTTGCTCAGAAGTTGGCTTCTTCCGCCGCGCGCCAAGGCGGAGCCTTGCCGGGTTTGCGGCACTCGCGCTTCTTGCGTACGGCGCCGCCGCTCAGGATTATCCGGTCATCGTGAACACGGAGGAGCGGCCCGATCCCTGGGTCGTGGGCACCTGCACGATTGCGCCTAAGACCGTCTGCCAGGGTGCGGATCTCAGACACGCAGATCTCAAGGACGCCAATCTCGCAGGTGCAGATCTGAGCGGTGCTATCCTCGCCAGAGCCGACCTGCGTCACGCCAATCTGGTGGGTGCAAATCTCAAAGGTGCAAACCTCGACGGCGCACGCCTCACCATCGCCTTCATGGCAAACGCAAACCTCGAGAACGCTTCGCTGGTTGGTTCCGATCTGTCGTTCACGCGTTTGCAGCGCACGAATTTCACCCGTGCCGATCTTACGGCCTCGACACTTGAAAAGGCTATGGCACGCTACGCCAATTTCGAAGGCGCGAAGTTCGTCAACACCGATCTGCAAGAGACGAAATTTTACGACGCAAACCTCGCCAATGCGATTTTCGACGGGGTGAAGATAAGGTTCGCGATCTTCCAGAATGCCGTGATGGATGGCTGCAAAGGCTGTCCTTCGGATTGGCAGAAAGACCAGAAGGAGTGGGAACACGATCCTTCCAAGTGGGAACCTGCGGCTCCGAAATGAAGCTTCATCTTGCGATCGCTCTTTCGATAGCTGCGCTGCCGATGGATCTTTGTGAAGCGCGCAATATCGCAAGTGGTGCCCTCTCGTGTTTGGGAATTGAGCGAGGAGAGGACAGGTTGGCATGTTTCGACAAGGAGGTGCGCAAGCTCTCGGAACCGCGGTTCTCAGGGCGCCTCAACGTCGTAACCGAAACCTTCGACATCGTCACACCCACGCGCCTTCGCTACCAAAGCGATGGGGCAATTTTCGTTCTCTATCTGAAAACCAAAGACGACGAAGTCGTTCAGAACCTCCACATCGGCGGCACAGGAGAGGACAGCTACATCATCGAAAAACCCGGGACCTACTTCCTGCAAATCAACGGCAGCGAAGGTTGGCGAATCTGGCTTGAGCCGCTGTGAACGAAAGACCACGGAGACCGAACATGCCACAACTTGCACGATTTATAGCGCCGCTTCTGGCAACCTGCCTGATTGCGCAGGCCGCCCACGCCCATGGGGACGGTGCTCCCCAGCCCGTCGATACGACGGGATTGGAGTCACTCGGTGAGGATTGGCGCTTCGTCAATCCTTATCGCGGCAACGACAAGGCTATCGAAATCGGCGCGCGAGGCTACAATTCGAACTGCGCGCGCTGTCACGGCCTGGATGTCAAGTCGGGCGGGATGGCGCCCGACCTGCGCGCGCTCGAGCCAACAGACGAAGGTGATGCGTGGTTTCTCACGCGTGTGCGCGCGGGCGCCACGCGCGATGATCGCGTAAAGATGCCGCCCTTTGAAGGTATCCTCAGCCAGGAAGCCATGTGGGCCATTCGCGCCTACATCGATGCGCAGCCTGACGATTGACGCGGCAATTCAAGCGGGTCAGCTTGCTGAGCAAGCAACTAGATCATTGTGCAAACCTGCCGGACCCACGATCGGAATCCTGGATCGCATACGGCCTGAAACTTTCGCGCGCGGAGTCAAGGCCACGCGCGGTGGGTGCAATGGTTTGACACTTCGTGCAGATGCACTAGGCCCCGGGTCTGCGCTTTGCCGGATTGCATCCGGCTTCGCTTGCCCGGGGTGACAAGTTGATGTTGTCATCCTGGCAGAGCAATTTTTGCCGAGCATTTTTCATGCGTTCCCCACCTGTCATCCCGGCCGAGCGCAGCGAGCGCCGGGACCCAGCAGACCGTGGCGTGATGTTGCGGTAAGATATTTTGCTCTTCGCACCGATACCTCGTTGCCTTGATCCGCACATGACGTTGTCCGGACGGCGCCACTCAAAGAACGTCATCCCGGCGAAAGGCCGGGATCCGTCCAGGCATCAACATTTGTCCCCATCGCGGCCTGGGCAGATCCCCGCCTGACGCGGGGAGGACGGTTGCGGCGGGTCATGGACTGACGTCATTCAACGTGCTCACGGATGCTCGTGCGCGGAGGCGGTCTGATTTTTTGCACTTTGCACGGATGCGGCTGGATCCTGGGTCTGCGTTTTGCCGGATTGCATCCGGCCTTGCTTGCCGGGATGACAATGTAAGTGACCTCGTTTGCCGCGGTCTCCGGATGACGTCGTTCGGATGAGCTGCCGCCAAAAGACCGCCCTTCCGGCCTGCGCCGGGATCCGGCCCAAGTCACGATGTGGATGAATGTGGAAGCCTGGCCAGGATCCCCGTCTTCGCGGCGAGACGAGGTCACGGATTCGCCTCGTTCAAAGTGCCCACAGATGCATCCGGTTGCCGATTTGGCGCGTACCAAGGACCTGTTGCGCCCAGGGTGCGGCGAATGTGCAGGCATGGCAGGTGAGCCAAATCACACGGGTTGAAATGTGGCGATGGTACCTATTTAGCAGGAGCCTGGGTGCATCACCCTCTAAGCCGCTATATTCCGCGCCGTGCAGGCCACGCGCGTATACTTATCAAAAGAAGGGATATAATGAGCAACAGAGCGCAGGAAGCCGCCGCGACTGGGCCGTCGGTGAAGCGGCCGCGACCCGATATCGAAAGTATCCTTGGCATCGGCAAGTCCGCGCGCGCTTCTGGCATGGCTAAGTGGCGGCGCTGGATGATCGCAGCATGTCTGGCGGCCGGCGGCTTGGCCGCTTGGGCGGTATGGGGAACCCAGAATGCTGGTGGTAGCATCCGTTTTGTCACCGAGCCGGCGCAGAAAGGTGACCTTACCGTCATTGTGACGGCGACGGGCTCTGTGCAGCCGATCAACGAAGTCGACGTATCAAGCGAGCTGTCAGGCACCGTTCGCCGCGTGCTGGTCGACTACAATTCAAAGGTCAAAGCTGGCGAGCCGCTGGCGGAGCTGGATACGGATAAACTTAAAGCCACGGTGGACAGTTCGCGGGCGAAGGTCGGCGCCGCGAATGCGAAGGTGAAGGATGCCGAAGCGACGCTCAACGAGAAGAAGCTCGACTTCGAGCGCAAGGAGCAACTTGCTCGGCGCAAGGTGACATCCGACGTGGATCTCGAAGCGGCCAGGGCCGCTTACTATCGCGCGATCGCCGCAGTCGAAAGCGCGCGCGCTGATCTGGTGGCCGCGGAAGCCGATCTGAAGCTCAATGAGACCAACCTCTCCAAAGCCTGCATTTGTTCGCCGATCAACGGGATCGTATTGAGCCGCAACGTCGAGCCGGGGCAGACGGTGGCGTCCAATTTGCAGGCGCCCGTGCTCTTCACGCTCGCCGAAGATCTTTCGAAAATGCAAGTCCAGGTCGATGTCGACGAGGCGGACGTGGGACAAGTGCAGGAGGGTCAAGCGGCAACCTTCACCGTTGACGCCTACGCCGGCAAAATCTTCACAGGCCACATCAGCGAGCTGCGATACGGTTCCGAAACCGTCCAGGGCGTCGTGACCTACAAAGCCGTGCTCGCCACCGACAACAGCGATCTCCTGTTGCGCCCGGGCATGACGGCGACGGCCGAGATCAAGGTCAAGGAGATCAAGGACGCCATCACCATACCGAATGCAGCCTTGCGGTATCTGCCGCCTGCGGCTGAGCCGGAGGACAATCGCAGTTTTATCCGCCGGATTCTTCCCGGGCCACCGGCATTGCGCAAAGCCACGCCGCAGGAGACGAACAGCGGGGAGCGCAATATATGGATCCTTTCGGACGGCAAACCCAAGGAGATTGAAGTGACGATAGGCGCCAGCGACGGCCGCCGCACTGAAATCGTCAAGGGCGCCGTGATGCCAGGTGACGCTGTGATCATTGACAGCACTGCCAACGGATCGTGACAGGATGACGGACAGCGCGATATCCTCCGGGGTTCCGCCTCTGATCGAATTGGAGAACGTTCGCAAGATCTACGGCGAAGGCGATGCGCGCGTTCCGGCGCTTGCCGGTATCAACCTGACTGTCGACGACGGCGAGTTCGTCGCGATCATGGGGCCGTCGGGTTCCGGCAAATCGACCGCGAGCAACATAATCGGCTGTCTCGATGAGCCTACCGATGGGACCTACCGTTTCATGGGCGTGGACGTCGGACGCCTGTCGCGCAAGCAACGCACGCTGTTGCGGCGAACCTTTCTGGGCTTCGTTTTCCAGGGTTTCAACCTTCTGGCACGGACTTCGGCAATCGAGAACGTGGAACTGCCCTTGATCTATCGCGGCATAAATGCGGCCGAGCGGCGTGCCCGCGCCATGTCGGCCCTGGAAAAGGTTGGCCTCGCGCGGCGGGCCGATCATACGCCCGCACAGCTCTCAGGGGGCCAGCAACAGCGTGTCGCGATCGCCCGCGCGATCGTCACCGAGCCGTTCGTTCTTCTTGCCGACGAGCCAACCGGCAACGTCGATACGAAGACGAGCATCGAGATCATGGAGCTTCTGACAAGCCTCAACCGGGAGCAGGGCATCACCATATTGATGGTCACGCATGAGCCCGACATGGCCGACTATGCCGGCCGCCTGATACGCTTTGTCGACGGCCGGATCGAGGCCGATACGCTCAAGGAGCGGGTCCGCGCATGATCTACGAGACCTTGAAACTTGCTCTAAGCGCAATCAGGCGAAACCTGCTCAGGTCGTTTCTCACGCTGCTCGGCATCGTCATCGGTGTCGCCGCCGTTATTGCCATGGTGACCATTGGCCGCGGAACGACCGCCAAGGTCGAATCGGAAATGTCCAAACTGGGTTCGAACCTGCTGTTTGTCCTTCCCGGACAGCTCGGTCCGGGCCGCGCCAGCGCGTCCGCCAAGCCATTCAATGCCAGAGATGTGGAGGCGCTCCGCGACCAGCTTCGCAATGTTCGCGCGGTCGCTCCCGTCTCGCGCGGTAGTCAGACGATCGTTTTCGGCTCGGAAAGCCGCTCGGTCACGGTGGTTGGCACGGATAACAGCTACTTCGTCACGCAAGCCCTCGACGTCAAGGAGGGGCGTCAATTTCTCGAAACCGAGATCCGCGGCGGACAGGCGGTCTGCATCATCGGAGAAACCGTGCGCGAAAAGCTCTTTGGTGCGGTCAGTCCGATCGGAGCTAAGATCCGCGTCAAGAAAATATCTTGCGAGGTGATCGGTCTTCTGGAGCCGAAGGGACAATCCGGCTTCGGAATAGATCAGGACGACATCGTTCTGATGCCGTTGCGCACGTACCAGCGCCGCATCGCGGGTAACTCCGATATTGGAACGATCTACGTTTCGGCATCCGATAAGCTCGGGACAGCGAAAGTGCAGGGCGACATCGAATGGCTTTTGCGCGAGCGCCGCAAAATCGGCAAAGGTCATGACGACGACTTCGCCGTCGCGGATATGCAGCAGATTGCCGCCGCGCAGACGGCCACCACCTCGATGCTGACAGTTCTTCTGGGCGCTGTCGCCGGTGTCAGCCTTCTCGTCGGTGGAATCGGCATCATGAACATCATGCTTGTCTCGGTCACGGAGAGAACCCGCGAGATCGGCATCCGTCTGGCGATTGGCGCGGAGGAGGGGCAGGTCTTGTTGCAGTTCCTCGTCGAAGCTGTGGTCTTGTCGTTGATCGGCGGCACCATCGGGGTGCTTACGGGACTTGGTTTTGCGGCCGTTGCTTCTGCCGCCATGCAGGTTCCATTTGCTCCAGATACCCTTATCGTTGTCATCGCATTCGGATTCTCGGCCTTGGTCGGCGTGCTTTTCGGCTACTTTCCTGCCCGCCGCGCCGCCCATCTCAATCCCATCGATGCCCTGCGCCACGAATGAGTTGGAGGCCGCAGCGAAGCGGGACGGCGCAGTCCTTTCCGCCCAATGCGCAGTCTGATGATTTAAAAGCATCAACACGGACAATCATTGTTGGATCAAACCTGCGCAATGCTCGCGGGACGGACTGAGCACAGCTCTTCATCGCAGCCAGATGGAACGCGCGTGACTGTGGCGCGTTCTGCGTTATTCTTTGTTTGTGTATCCGAGCAGGTGTTTTACCCTTGGACGGGTAACAGGCTGGATCCGTGATTTGACGACTAGGGGGTCCACTGATATATGGTGGAACACCAAGCGTATCATAGGGTTAATAGGCGGCGTTCGTGTACGGTATCGCAACAGCATCTGCCTATTTTTTCACCGTCTGCGCTTGCTTATGGTCGTGCGCGAAGCTTGCCGATGATCTCGTCATGTTCATTGGACCTGAGATCGTCGCCAGCACCTCATCCACCGATCGATCGCCTTCACGTGTGGAGCGGCGACTTCAGACTCTGGCCGAGAGTCCGGAGCCTATGCCGGTGCGTCCACCCGTACGCGCCATGACACCTCCCCGCCTTTCGGCAGGGCAACTCGCACTCGCCATGGACCGAACTGAAGCCGCACGGCTCGCTCGCAGCCTTCCGCTGAGCAGCCTTCCCCTTGAGACGGTTCCCGCCATCGCCGTGGCCGCATTAGGACCGGACGAAGAGGTGACAGTCATCACGTTGGAAGCCAGGCCTCGAAAGGTTGCCGGCAAGACACCTCGTTATTCCAACTCTCGTCATTTGGTTTTGGAGCGCCCATCCAAGAGAAAAGTTGCTCCCGGTACGATTGTTCTTCTGCGGAACACGGATGACACGCCGCGCGCAAAAAAGCGCGCCCTGGCGGCAGCCATTGCCAGCGAACGGGCTCCAATCGACGAGCCCGCATCCCAGCTCAATGCTACGCCCGGCGCACTGATGTTTGCCAGTTTCATACGCCGGGAGTCGTGATCGGGATCTTTTGTGGTCTGATTGCGGGAATTGTGAACGTCAGGGGAAATCAATGCTCAAGCATACCGCCGGTAGTCTCGCGCCTATCAAGGCAGCCTTCGCTGCGCTTGCCGGCATCATTCTTCTCTCGGTCGCCGCGACCGCCGGCACGGTAAAGGGGAGCGTGGCGGATGCGTTGCGCGAAGCGATCGATGCAGGAGCATCATCGGCGCCCTACATGGATGACCAGCTTGCCATCAGGCGCTTCTACGCAAACCGCGACTTCCAACCGTTTTGGTATGGTGAGAGCGCTCCGACACCAACGGCCCGCGAAGTGATCGCGGAGATGGCCGATGCCGAGAGCTGGGGATTGCGTGCTGCCGATTTCACGCTCTCAGCGGCCGCACGCGACGTAAGCGGAGGCCACAAGTCACCCAGTCAGATCGCCTCCGTAGAATATGAACTGATGAGCGCGGTGCTACGCTATGCGCGCCAAGCGAGCGGCGGGCGCATCACGCAGCCGGATCGTGATCTGTCGGATTTCCTCGATCGGAAGCCAGAACTGCCCGATTCCATACTGGTGATCGACAAGGTTACGGCCGCGCAGGATCCGGGACAAGCGCTACGTTCCTTCCATCCGCAGCATGAACAGTTCCAGAGGCTGCATGCCTTCTACGTGAAGACCAAGTCCGAAGCCGCCGAGATCGCGGCGATGCGGATCGCGCCGCGCGGCCGGATGCTGGTTCCCGGTGCGCGGGACGAGGAGATCCCGAAGTTGCGTGCGCGTCTTGGTCTTTCAGCTACGGGTGACGAGACGCTTTATGACTCTGATCTGAAGGCTGCAGTAAAGGCGTTCCAGCGATCGAACGGTCTCTCGGCTGACGGCCTGATCGGCAACACGACGCGGGCGGCGCTGAACAAAGGGGCGGCGTTCGATCTGGACGCCATCGTCGCGAGCATGGAGGAGTGGCGTTGGATGCCGCGCGACCTGGGTGCGAGGCATCTGTTGATCAACATCCCTTCCTACACCGTGCAGGTTGTCGAAGGCGGGAAGGTCACGCTGACCGAAAGGGTGATTGTCGGCAAGCCCGGAACGCCCACGCCGGTCTTTTCCAAGCCGATGGCGTCCATCGTGCTGCGCCCGTCATGGTTCCTGCCGGACTCGATCAAGGTCGAGAAACTGCTCACCGCCGCCCGCCGCGGGCGTTCGCTGGAAAGCGAAGGCCTTGTGGTGAAAAAAGGCAAGCGGACGGTCAACAGCTGGTCGGTGAACTGGGAAAAGGCCAACCTGGCAATTTATCAGATCTACCAGCCCTCAGGCGATGGGAATGCGCTGGGGGATGTGAAGTTCCTGTTCCCCAACAAGCACTCGGTCTACCTGCACGACACGCCGAACAAGTCGCTGTTCCAAGCAAATGAACGCCTGTTCAGCCATGGCTGCGTGCGTCTGCGCAATCCTGTGAGCTTTGCTCAGAAGATCCTCGATCTCGACAAGGGGAATGGGACCTATGATGCGAACCGTCTGGCTGATCGAGGCCCAGGCAACAATGAGATCACGCTCGACAATCCTCTGCCGGTTCACGTGGGGTATTTTTCAGTATGGATCGGCGACGACGGCAAGGCCGAGTTCTATGGCGATCCCTACGGTCACGACAAGCGCGTGACGCTTGCTCTGGAGGGGCGCTGGAACGAAATTGATAAGGGGCCGCGCCATCAGACGGTGCCCGACAGCGGGCTTCTGGCGGGTGCACGTCTGCCATCCAAGAGGTCTGTTGCTGTGGCCTCCGGCGCGCCGGAAAATGCCACGATGGCCGCCCGCCCCAAGAAGTTCATTCCGCCCTTTGGCTTGTTCAACGCGCCCGATTACGTAACACCGGCGTCTACGGGGTCATCGAATGCTGCGGTAAAGCCCGTTCAGTCCGGTCGTCGCACTGTCGGCGACATGATGACCTCAGCCTTTGGGCGCTGAAGCGAAAGAGTTCTGACGGGAATTTCCGTCAGAACTCTCGTCCAGCTGGACGATCTCTCAAGCCGCCTTCAGGGCGTTGCACGCGCGCAGAGTCGCGAGAACCATGTCGGCAGGAACTGGCTTTGAGAACAAGAATCCCTGCATTTCCTCGCACCGTGCAGTCTCGATCAGACGCAGTTGTTTTTCTGTTTCGACGCCTTCGGCCACACAGGCCATGCCCAACGTGCTGGCCAAATCGCTGATGGCCTGGACGATAGTGATGCTGCCGGAGTGTTCTCCGATATCGCGCACGAAGCTCTTGTCGATCTTGATCTTGTCGAACGGAAATCGGCGCAAGTAGCCGAGCGACGAATAGCCCGTCCCGAAGTCATCGAGCGCAATTGAGATGCCAAGCGCCTTGAGCTTGGCCAATGTGGCCCACGTCTCGGACGTGTCGTGTAGAAGAAGTGTCTCTGTGACTTCCAGCTGCAGCCTTCCGGGTGCGAGGTTTGAACCCGAAAGTGCATCCTTCACGATCTGCTCGATGGTATCGTCATTGCCCACGTCTGGAGCCCGAAACTGTGCCGCCGAGAGATTGACGGAAACGGCGATCCCTTCTGGCCAGGTCGCTGCCGCGCGGCAGGCGGTCTTGAGAGCCCATGCGCCCATATCCGAGATCAATCCCGTTTCTTCTGCAAGGGGGATGAACTCGACCGGAGAGACGTAGTCCAGTTGATGGTGACGCCAGCGCATGAGCGCCTCGAACGACACCACGCGCCTGTCCTGCACCGACAGGATAGGTTGATAGTAGAGTTCGAGCCCGCCCTCGCGCACGGCCTGTTCCAGGTCCGACTGGAGCCGTTGGCGCTTGCTCAGCGCCTCCGCCATGGCGGTATTGAAGAAGATCGCCTTGCCCCTCCCGTCGGCCTTGGCCCGGTAGAGCGCGATGTCGGCGGTCTTCATGATCTCGTCGGGCGAATGTCCGTCTTGGGGCGCGGTGGAGATGCCGATGCTGGCGCCCACCTTTAGCCAGTTTCCCAGGATCAATGCGGGCCGGCTGATGATCGCATTGAGGCGGGCTGCGATGCGCGTCAGAACCTCGTGCGAGATGTTGTCGCCGCGAACGATGCAGGCAAATTCATCGCCACCCAAGCGGGCCACAAAATCGCTCCGGCGCACCGATGCCCTTAATCGATCGGCGATCGCCTTCAGCAGTTCATCGCCTGTCGGATGTCCGTAAGTGTCGTTGACCTGCTTGAAGCGATCAAGGTCAATCCAAAATATCGCGAACGCATCATGCCCGTGCGTATAGCAATTCTGCAGCTCCTCCCGGAAGCTGTGACGGTTGGCAAGGCCCGTGAGAGCGTCGGTCTGTGCCAGCTCCGCAATACGCTCGGCGCTGCGCTGTTTTATGGTGATGTCTTCGTGAACGTCGACCCAGCCGCATGCAGGGATAGACTTGGTATTAATGGCGTAGACGCGGCCGTCCGGCAGGCGATGAATGTCAGTGAACTCTTCGTCCGAGGAGATTCGGGACGCATGGCTGGCGAGCCAAGCGTCCAGATTGCCGGCGGATTGGTCTTCCAGGCTGCAATCATGCTTCATGGTCCAGTGGTGGACGATGCTTGAGAAGGGCGTGCCGGGGTGGGTGAGGTCTACCGGAAGATCGTACATGTCGCGGTAGATCGTGTTGCACACGATCAGGCGTCCGCCTTCATCGAACATCGACAATCCGCGATCCATGTTGTTCAAGGCGATATCGATCCGTGCATTGAGGGCCGCGATCTCCTGGTGCTGCTTGCGCAGGGCAATGGCGTTGTCCTTGAACACGGAAAATGCGCGCGCCATATCGCCGATTTCATCTTTACTGTCGAGCAGGGGTATGGGCGTCTCGATTTCGTCCTGCGAAAGCGCTCGCATGGCGTCAGTGATGGTGCGCAGCCGCTCTGCGATGCGGCGCACCGCGGCTATGGTCAATGGCCCGACGAGAACGGCGGCAATCAACGAGGCTGCGAGGATCCAGTTGACCAGCCTTTGGATCGTGTCGATGAGATATGTGGTGTCTTTGTCGGCGTTGCGCAGATTGAACTGCCGGTAGGTGACGATGCGATCCTGGATTCTCTTGGCGATCTGCGAATAGTCGCGCGCGGCCGCGAGGGCTTCATCCTGGGCGAAATTCGCGGCCAGATAGAGAACACGCCGGCCGAGCTCGAAGAACTGAGGCAACTGCCTGGTGATCGGGGAGAGGAAGCGGCTCTGGCGCTGCGCAACGATCTCGTTTATGCGGTCGGCTATCGCTTCGGAATCGCTGCGGTCCCGGTCGACGCGAACCTTGTCGAACGTGACAGGGGCGGCCTCGATGATGCGGCGGTGGCGCTCCACGAGTACGCCAAGCTCTGCGGAGTTGACAACGGCGACGAGGGCCACCGAGCGAATATGGTCCGCGGCGCCACTGATGGATTGCGCCGAATGCAGCGAGGCGACGCTCAGTCCACACAAGGCCAACCCCGCGAGAACGGCAATCAAGTTGAGTTTCGTTGCGATTTTTTGCCGGCGCGTGAGGAGGGCGAGCTTCACAGAGGATCTTTCTCGACAATAGCCTGGGTCGCTTCGATGACGGCTTTCACCCTGTCGCTGATGGGCGCTTCGGCCACGAAGGTGAGCGTCTGAACCACAGGCGTTTCAAGGGCGACCTCAGGCAGATCAGCGTTCTTGGCAAGGCGGTGCTGGGCGATGCCGATGGCGCCGGGCTCCTGCGCGACGACCTGGACGACATGGCGCGCGCTTTCGGGCCGGATGGCGAAGTCTGCCCGGATCGGGCCATCGTCGAGCAATTGACTCCTCACGGCAACCACCGTGCCGCCTCCATCCTGAGTGGCGACGACGCGAATGGGTATGTCGTCGCCCCCAACCTCGCTCCAACGCGTGATCTCGCCGTTGAGGATTTTGCGAAGCTGAACATTCGTGAGCGACCGCACGGGGTTGCTCGGATGGACCGGAAAGCTGATCGGCACTTTGGAGATTTGGAAAGCCCGCAGGCGATCATACGGAAGATCGGGCGCGATCTTGCGCGCGACCTCGATCTCGCCGTCCATGGCGGCGGAAATCATCGCGAGATCGGCGCGTCCTTCCAGCAGCGCGATGACGCCCCAAATGGATTTGTTCGGAACGGCTTCGATCCGCGCCTTCGTCAAACCCTCGATTTCCGCCTGCTTGGGCTTGAGGACATGATTGAAGAACGTCGTCGAGCCTTGGATGCGCAACATGTCCTGCGCGTTACAGCAGGCGGCGGAAGCGAACGTCATCAGTGCCGCGCCGAGGATCCGGCTCGCACGTGGATGACGGCAGAACGGCTTTGCCCGAACCTTGAAAGTCATGGTCACGAATGCTCCTCGACATGCGGAAGAAGGCGATCAACTTCCAGATGTTTGTTATCCGTCACACAACTTTTACGGGAAGAAAGTAACTGTTTGCTTACCAAGAATGGGTCGCCTTACCGGCAAAGGCGCATCAAAGCCACGCGGGCGCCGGTCGCGATCGATTGAATTTGAAACAAAACCTAGCAAGGCGTTGAGCGTGATTTTCACGCGTATTAGCTAGCTTGGGGCCGGAATGCAGAGGAGGAAACAAAATGACTTGGGTGATGATGCGTGCGGGCTGGGCGAACACCGCCGCGATCGCGGTGTTCGCCATATTGCCAGTCGCGGTGATTGTCTCGCAGGTTCTCACCGCCTAGAGCCGCTTTTCGGTTTTGGGTCCGGTATTGGGACGGCAGCGGCCTATTCGGCCGCGCTCGCGTAGGCGATGCCAGCCGGTTCGAGGACCTCGATGCGGCCGTCGGTGCACAGCCGGATGAGGCTGCCGGTCTCGATCGTGTCGAGCATGTGTGCGCCGACGATCATCGCCTTGCCGTGCTCGCGCGCAACGATGGCCATGTGGCTGAGCCATCCACCGATCGAAACGGCAGCACCCGACGCACGTACCAGTTCAGGCAACCATGCCGGATGCAGGAACGGTGCAATGATGATCTCGCCATCGCGCAGGTCCGCAATCGGGTGGCCAGTTTCTGCATCTTTCCCGGCTACGACGCGCGCGCGGCCGATCACGTCGCCCACCCCCGACACGCGCTGGCCGTGGAGAGGTTCGCGGGCATCGGCCGCAGTGGCCTGATGCGCGCCTTCCAGGTGAGCGAGCGTGAGTGTGGTTGGCAGCGGCGCGCACACCGCAAAGGCTTGGTGGGCGGCCGCGCGGTTCCGTGCCAGTTCCGATAATCCGGCAGCGCTCGCCGTATCGAGGCAGGCAATCTCGTCCAGTGCGAGATAGAAAATCCCGCCGTTGAGCGCATATCGCTGATCGAGCGCGACGAGCACGGCGCGCAAAACGGCAAGCTCGCGCAGGCCATGATGTTTGGCATCCTCCTTCAGGGTTTGGAGGGAAATGGCCAGCGCGACCTTCCGCGCGGTGCCAGCAGGCAGCTGCAGCTGAGCCTGGGTCTGTGGAACTGTCGGCTTCTCGGGGCCCGGCAGCATCGCAGAAAGCCGCGCGCCAATCGCGATCAGGTCGGAACTTTCCCCATGACGCGGCGCGCACAATTCGTAATCAAGCGCCGCGCGATGGCCAATCAGATCCTGCAACGCGGCGGAAGATCCACTTTTGGCCTCTGCGAGCGCCGCCGGCAGGTGACGCTCCACCTCGCTCGCGCCAGCCCCCGTCAGATAAACCGCGGGGTCGCGCCCTTCTGCGAGAAGCGCCTCGCGTGCGCGGTCGATTGCGAACTGAGCGGCGATGTTGACACGCGAGACCTCAGCGTGGGTCTCCTCGATGAAGCGGCGGCGCATGCGCGTGAAGGCCTCATGCAGATCGCGCGTGGCAAGGCGGGTGAAATCGGTGGCCTGCAACAGCCGTATGTCGCTCAGGTAGGACGGCAGGAACTCATTGCGGAATGCGCGCTCCAGGTCCGGCAGGGCCTTTTCGAGCCGGCGCATGGCGAACCGGGAGATGTGCGGCGCGCGCAGGGTTTGAGCGATGCGATCGGTATAGAGCCGCCCGAACACAGTGACATGGAGGGGCGGGCCGTCCTCGCTGAACGCGGCGGCGAAACCGAGGCTGCGAAGAGCTAAATCCACGCTGCCGCCGCTCAGCCACATATTGTTGAGAAGCGACAGGGAGGCTGGCGTCGGCCGCGGCAAGAGCTCGGCTACGTCGCCGCGCTCGAAGACGGCCGTATCCGGTTTTGGCTTTGTGCCATGGCGGGCGACATGCGCCAGGAGGCGGCGTCGCTCATTGCGTTCGGCTGTTTCGCCAAGGGTCGCGGTGATGTCGCGGGCCTGGAGAAGCAGATAGTTTTGCCCATCGAAGGCCCATTCGATGTCTTGCGGACAACCGTAGTGGGCCTCCACGCGGCGCGCCAATGCCACCAGCGGAGCAAGATCGAGCGGTGGGGGCGTGGCAGACGAAATTGCGCCGCTGACGCGTCCTATGTGGAACGTCTGCGGCGTGGCGCGGCCGGAGACGAGCTTGTCGGCGGTGCCCTCGACAAGCTCAACCAGCATTTGACCCGGTTCCTGCATGTCCTCGGTGAAGAGCACACCGGCAAATCGCGCGGCGACCATCGGCTGGATGAGAATGTGTCCCGGCTGGCCGCTGGCTCCGGTCTTGTAGGCGCTGGCATTGCCCGCCTCGAAGGAAGCCCCGACTTTCAAGATCGCCGCTTCAAGATTGGCGCCGTCACAGTCGAGAACGCTTTCAAACACGCCCGCAAAGCTCATGGCATCGCCATCCTCAAGTGTCCCGGAACTGCGCACCGCGAGCGGGCGCCGGCCGAAATGACGCCAGATGGCGGCCACGCACGCGTCTTGTTCCCCGGCTCGGCCTGTTCGCAATGCGGAAACGAATTGAGGTGTCAGCACCAAGCCGTCAGGTACGGGCAATCCCAGTAACTTGAGCTCGGCAAGGCGCTTGGCCTTGTTGCCTGCGTTGGCAAGGGCGGGGGCGTCGAGGAGGGCAACGATGCCTGCAAGACGCGAGAACGCAATGCGCTCGCGCAGCTGCCGGATGCGCATCTTGAGGGATTGCACGCCGGGAACACCGCTGACGAGGACGCGCTGGGCCAGCAGCAGTGCCGCGCTCGCGCTCATGTACAAGCCGGCCGCCGCTGGCAAGATCGCAGCCGCCGCGAACAGCGCCGGGACCGCCAGGAGCCAGACGATCGCGGCATGGCGGTGTGACGTCACGAATGCGATGTGAAGATAGATCCCGATCAACGCCGCAAACAGCGCCGGCAATCCCTGCCAGGGATCGTAGTGGGCAAGATCAGGCACCCACAGGAAGCCGGACGGCTGGGCCTGCGCCACATGGATAGCCGCGCCTACGGCGAGCGCAAGGATTGGAAGAAACAGAAGCGCAACGAGATTTCGTCCTGGCGTCAGCCCCGCACGCTTATAAAGCGCGCGCAGTGCGCGGGCCAGGCGTTGCGGATCGGTGGCCAGTCTCGCCTTCAGGTTCGCCACATCGGCCTTGATGGCGTTGGTGGCGACTTGATCGCGTTCCGCTTTGAGCGAAAACGGCATCACGAGCAAGCGCGACAAGAGCGCCAGGAGGAGAAGCGCAGTCGGCAGTCCCGTCTTCTCCGCAGCGGCGGCCAGCGCCGTGGCGAGGGCGTCGCCGGCGCGCGTCCACAGCGTCTTATTCTGTTCGGCAAGCAAGGCTTCTACGTGGGGCGGGCGCTTGGATGGCACGAAATACTCCCACGGCACGCTATAGCGGCCGCGGAAATCGCGTCCGGCTCGCGACAGTGTGAGGCCAAGGATCTCGCCGAAAAAGCAGCTCCGGCGGTCATAGCAGGGCGCAATCACGGGCTTATCCGGCAAGGCCTCGATGAGCGCGGCCAACTCGTGCGCCGGCGTCGGGCGGATAGGCACATTTATGGCGCCGGGAAGATGTCCGCTGGCAAATTCGCCCGCATAGCGCACGTCAACGAAGATGGCGCCATCCTTGTCGACCAGTTCGTGAACCTGGGCCGTATCGAGCAGAGTGGACTGATTGGGATAGGCCGGTAGCGCCCGCAGATCGTCCATGGTGCGAACCTTCGACCCATCGAGCGTGCGGCCTTCCGCCAGCCACTTCTCCAAACCACCTGCGATGAAGTGGCAATCGATGCCTTTGGCGGCAAGCGCCTCGCAGGTTTCCGCGCTGCGGTTGCCGTTGTGGCAGATGAGCAGGGCCTTCTTGTCTGTGAAATCGATGCGTGACTGTTTCAGGTCCGGGAAGCGGATCTTCACCGCGCCTGCCAGCGAGCCCATCTCGGTTTCTGCCGTCTCGCGGATATCCAGGATCATCCAGCCGGGCGCGTTGTCCGCCGCCACATGCGTGATGATCTGCGAAGCCTCGCCGGTTGTGAGCGCGCGAGGATGCGTGACCTGCTTGCTGTAGGGGATCTCCTTCAGAAGCGGATCGAGCGTCTCGCCTTCGGCTGCCTTGGGCGTGGGACGCAGCATGGTCTGCTCCAGCCTCGTGCGCTCGGAAGACTGACCCTTATGATACGTATGGATGGCGAGGCCGAATCCGCACAACGCTGCGGCAAGGCAGGCCAGCGCGATGTGTTTGATGCGCCGCGTATCCGCAGCGCCTTTGCGCCCCTTGACGAGCCGCGACCCGAACGCGAGTGCGCCGCCACCGAAGATCGCGGACAGCAAGGCAGTCAGTTGCGAGAGGCTGCTCAGCGAGCCCACGACCAGTTCGGGCGAGGGTATGGCGAGCGTGGGTTGTGTGATGGCCGTAAGGGCGGCGCACGCCAGCAAGAGGGTGGCCGTGCGGCGGTGACGTTTCGGGAGGGAACAACGCGGATACGAGAGCATGGGGATCCATTTAAACAACTAAAGGTTGTATTAAATGGCTCAATGTATCTCGCGAAAGCAAGAATTTTTTAGTTAATGGATGGTTAAAACGCCACGTTACGACAACTTATGCGTGTCGAGCGCAAGTGAGCACGGGTGATGTACGGAACGCCGTCAGGTAGGCTGCCGCGTCAGCGTACGGCCGACGGCATCCTGCCAGCCTGCATACTTTCGCGTCCGCTCACGCTCGCTCATCGCGGGCGTAAAGCGCCGGTCGAGAGACCAGCGTTTCGCGAAATCGGCGGGCTCAGGATAAAAGCCGATATGATGGCCCGCGAGGTAGGCAGCCCCTAGCGCGGTTGTCTCCAGGACCTGCGGACGATCGACGGGCGCTGCAAGAATGTCGGCAAGCCGCTGCATCGTCCAGTCCGAGGCGACCATGCCGCCGTCGACACGCAGCACGGTTTCGCGCGCAGCGCCCCAGTCCGCGCGCATGGCGGAAATGAGATCGAGGGTCTGGTAGCAAACGGACTCGAGTGCCGCGCGCACGATCTCCTTGGGTCCAGTGCCGCGCGACAGCCCATAGATAGCGCCGCGGCATTCCGCATCCCAATAAGGCGCGCCAAGCCCGACGAACGCTGGTACGAGATATATATCTTGGTCCGGATCGGCTTCGGCGGCCATCGCTCCGGACTCACCGGCGGTCTTGATGAGGCCGAGGCCATCGCGCAGCCACTGAACCGCTGCGCCTGCAATAAAAATCGAACCTTCGAGCGCGTAATGGACCTGTCCGTTGAGTGCGTAAGCGACAGTCGACAGCAGGCGATTGCGCGAAAAGACCGGTGCTGTGCCCGTGTTGAGCAAGGCAAAACAGCCCGTGCCGTAGGTCGATTTGACCATGCCGGGACTGAAGCAGGCCTGTCCGACACAAGCGGCCTGCTGGTCTCCCGCGATGCCCGTGATGGGAATGGCCGCGCCGAACAACTCAGGCGCCGTCGTACCGAAGTCGGCGGCACAGTCCTTGATCTGCGGCAGCATCGCAGGCGGCACGCGGATGAGGTCGAGCAGGTACATCGACCAGCGCTTCTTGTTGATGTCGTAAAGCAGCGTGCGGCTGGCGTTGGTCGCGTCGGTCGCGTGAACCTTGCCGTCCGTCAACCGCCACAAAAGAAAACTGTCCACGGTGCCGAAGGCGAGGCGGCCTGCGTTCGCCGCTTCCCGCGCCCCCGGCACATTGTCGAGGATCCAGGCAACCTTGGTGCCGGAGAAATACGGATCGAGCAGCAGGCCGGTACGGCGCGTGACGGTATCTTCGAGCCCTGCATTTTTCAGTCCTGCGCAAATCTCCGCGGTGCGCCGGTCCTGCCAGACGATGGCGCGATGAATGGCCTTGCCGGTGGTTCTATCCCACACGACAGTCGTCTCGCGCTGATTGGTGATGCCGATCGCTGCGATATCGGCCGCCGTCAGACCGGCATTCGAGATTGCCTGGCGGCACGTGGCAAGGGTGGTCTCCCAGAGATCTTCCGGTTCGTGCTCCACCCATCCGGAGTGTGGATAGTGCTGCGTGAATTCCTGTTGTGCGATCGTTTTAATGCGGCAGTCGGCATCGAAGAGAATGGCGCGGCTGGAGGTCGTCCCCTGGTCGATGGCAAGGATATATTTGGTCATCTCGCTCCCCCGTTCGCCCTCGCATGTCTCAAGAGTTTTGCGGCAAACCGATGCGGGCTTGCTTCAGTCAATGCTCGAGCGCGCAAGATTATGCCATGGCAGACGCGTGTCCTGCGAGCCATTCGGAAAGTCCCGCAGCCTGTTGCGGGGTCAATCTCAGGCCCAGCTTTGTGCGTCGCCACAGGATATCCTCCGCCGTACGCGCCCATTCGTTTTCGATCAGGTATTGGACTTCGCGTTCATATAGCCCTGCGCCAAACATGCGGCCGAGCGATTCAGGCCGCGTGGCGCCATCGACGATGTGCCTGGCGCGCGTCCCGTATGTCCGCACCAGGCGGGCGGCCAGCGCCGGCTCGACGCCGGGAGCTGCAGCGATCAGCGCGCGCACTTGGGCTGAAACCTCGTCGACGGGGAAGTCGCCACCGGGGAGCGTTGCGCCAGCCGTCCAGGGCGCACCAACCGGCATCACTTCAGAGAGGGTGTGCAAGGCATCCTCGGCAAGGCGCCGGTAGGTCGTGATCTTTCCGCCAAAGACGTTCAGGAGCGGTACGCCAGGGCCCTGTGCGTCGTCCTTTGCGTCCAGTTCGAGGACGTAGTCGCGTGTCGCCTCGTGCGCTGCGGATGCGCCATCGTCCATGAGAGGGCGCACGCCCGAATAGCTCCACACGACGTCCGCCGGCCGCACCGGATTTTTGAAGTATTCGCTCGCCAAGCGGCAGAGATAGTCGATCTCGCTGTTCTCGATCTTCACCGCGCCGGGATCGCCCCTATAGTCGACGTCGGTCGTGCCGATGAGCGTGAAGTCGTTTTCGTAAGGGATGGCGAACACGATGCGGCGGTCGTCGTTCTGGAAAATATAGGCTTTGTCGTGTTCGAAGAGCTTGCGCACGACGATATGGCTGCCCTTCACCAGGCGGATTCTGGGTTTGCCATTGAGGCCTACGCGATTTTTGAGCACATCGTCGACCCAAGGACCGGCGGAGTTTACGAGTGCTTTCGCTCTGACGGTTTCGCGCGAGCCGCGTGTCTTGTCTTGAAGCTCGACGTTCCAGGCTTCGTTGTCGCGGCGGGCACCGATGACTTGCGTGCGCGTGCGGATCTCCGCCCCACGGGCGTGCGCATCCATGGCGTTGAGCACGACGAGCCGTGCATCGTCCACCCAGCAATCGGAATACTCGAAGGCGTGCGTGAAGCGCTCCTTGAGCGGCTCGCCGGCGGGGGACCGGCGCAAGTCGATGCTGCGGGAGGCAGGTAGAATCTTGCGGCCGCCAAGGTGGTCGTAGAGGAAGAGCCCGATGCGGATCAGCCACGCCGGGCGCAGCGCGCTGTGATGGGGCAGCACAAAGCGCAGCGGCCAGATGATGTGGGGCGCCATGCCAAGCAGCACCTCGCGTTCCGCGAGCGCCTCGCGCACCATCTTGAACTCGTAGTGTTCCAGATAGCGCAAGCCGCCATGCACGAGCTTTGTGGACGCCGAGGATGTTCCGGAAGCGAGGTCTGCCTGCTCGGCAAGGAGCACCTTGAGACCGCGTCCGGCTGCGTCGCGGGCAATGCCGCATCCGTTAACGCCGCCGCCGATGATCGCAATATCGTACACTTGGCCAGCTCGCCTTCGGCAAAGTGGGGGCAACGGGGAACGTGCTGGCGCGGGAACGCACGAGCACATAAGCGGCCTACCGGCTCCGGTTCGGTAAGCAAACGAAGATTATCGCAAGAAAACGAAAATTCAAGCTGGTTCGAGCAGGGCGATCTCAACTTTATGCTCCCGGCAGATCGCGGCGAGGGTTGGCGGGGGCTGTCTGTCAGTCACGAAGTAGTCCATTTCGGACAGATGCCCGATGCGGACGGGGGCAGTGCGGGCGTACTTCATGCTGTCGGCCACGAGAATGGTATGGCGCGCGCAGGACAGGATTGCTTTGGCGACCTTCACCTCGCGGTAGTCGTAATCCAAAAGCGAGCCATCTTCGTCTATGGCGGAGGTCCCGATTACCGCATAGTCGACTTTGAATTGGCGGATGAAATCGACCGCGGCTTCGCCCACGACCCCGCCATCGGAATGCCGCAGGACGCCGCCTGCAACGATGACTTCGATGCCGGCGCATCCAAGCAGTATGTTGATAACATTTGTATTATTTGTGATCACCAGCAATCCATGCCGGTGTCGCAGTGCAGTGGCCACCTGTTCGGTGGTCGTGCCGATATTAATGAGAATGGAGGAGTTGTCAGGAATCAGCGAGGCGGCCTTGACGCCGATGAGCCGCTTCTCCTCGGTGGCGAGCTGGCGGCGCGCTTCGTAGCCGTAGTTGGCGACACCGGACGCGATCACCGCCCCGCCGTGATAGCGCTGGAGCAGACCACGCTCACACAAGTCATTCAGGTCCTTGCGGATTGTCTGTGGCGTAACGGTGAACCGTTCCGCGAGGGTGTCGACATCGACGCGGCCTTGCTCGCGCGCTAGTCTGACTATCTCCTGTTGGCGCGGGGAAATCGTGAGCATGGCTAGTCTCCAGAATATGACCAGCCTAGCGCGAAATATTCGTTTTATCAATTATTAGATCGATATTCGAAAGCGCCGCAACGCACCATCGCTCTGCTGCGATGCCGCAATTTTCTGGGGCATACCGCAAAAAATTCTATTTTCACACGGAGTTTCGGGCATTTCATTTTCCGTTAGTCATTTGCGATTGACACTCGTTTTGTTTCGAATGATAGTTTTAACCTCTCTGTGCACTGGGAGGTGAAAACAAATGAGGAAACGCATATCCGCCGTAGCAATGTTTGCTGCGGCTGTTTCATTTGCCGGCGCCGCGAACGCCGGAATGGATGAAGCCAAGAAGTGGGTCGAAAAGGAATTCCAGCCTTCCACGCTGTCGAAGGAAGAGCAGCTGAAGGAGATGGAGTGGTTCGTCAAAGCCGCCGAGCCCTTCAAGGGCCTCGAGATCAACGTGCTGTCGGAGACCATTCCGACACACAGCTATGAATCTGAAACACTCGCAAAGGCATTCGCCGAAATCACCGGCATCAAGGTCAATCATCAGCTGCTCGGCGAAGGCGAAGTCGTTCAGGCCGTGCAGACCCAGATGCAGACCAACCGCAACCTGTACGACGGCTACATCAACGACAGCGATCTCATCGGCACCCATTCCCGTCTTCAAAGTGCGGTCAACCTGACGGACTGGATGGCGGGTGAGGGCAAGGATGTCACCAACCCGGGACTCGATGTCGATGACTTCATCGGCAAGTCGTTCACGACAGGCCCCGACGGCAAGCTGTGGCAGATTCCCGACCAGCAGTTCGCCAACCTCTACTGGTTCCGCAAGGACTGGTTTGATCGCAAGGATCTGCAGGAGAAGTTCAAGGCCAAGTACGGCTACGATCTTGGTGTCCCGGTCAATTGGTCGGCATACGAGGACATCGCGGAGTTCTTCACCAACGACGTGAAGGAGATCGGCGGCGTCCGAATCTATGGCCACATGGACTACGGCAAGCGCGCTCCCGACCTCGGCTGGCGCATGACCGACGCCTGGCTCTCTATGGCAGGTTCGACTTCGCCCGGTCTTCCCAACGGCCGTCCCATCGACGAATGGGGCATCCGCATGGAGAAGGATAGCTGCAACCCATCTGGCGCATCGATCACGCGCGGCGGCGGAACCAACGCGCCCGCCTCCGTGTTTGCGATTGCCAAATGGGACGAATGGCTGCGCAAGTACGCGCCGCCCGGTGCTGCCGACTACGACTTCTATCAGTCGCTGCCGGCCCTGAGCCAAGGCAACGTCGCCCAGCAGATCTTCTGGTACACGGCGTTCACGGCGTCGATGGTCGCGCCCAAGAAGGACGGCAACAACACAGTCGACGACGCCGGCAAGCCGCTGTGGAGAATGGCGCCCTCGCCGCATGGTCCTTACTGGAAAGAGGGCATGAAGCTCGGCTATCAGGACGCGGGCTCTTGGACGCTCTTCAGATCAACGCCTGTCGATCGCCGCAAGGCTGCTTGGCTCTATGCCCAGTTCGTCATTTCCAAGACGGTCGACGTGAAAAAGAGCCATGTCGGTTTGACCTTCATCCGCGATAGCACGGTCAACCACCAGTCGTTCACGGATCGCGCGCCCAACCTTGGCGGCCTTGTCGAGTTTTACCGCTCGCCAGACCGCGTGAACTGGACGCCGACCGGCATCAACGTGCCTGACTATCCCAAGCTCGCGCAGCTGTGGTGGCAGCAGATTGGTGATGTGAACTCCGGTGCGTTTACGCCCCAGCAGGCCATGGATCGTCTCGCAGGCGAGATGGATCAGATCATGTCCCGCATGGAAGCAGCCGACAAGGCCAACAAGACGTACGGTGGCTGCGGTCCCCGCCTCAACCCGGAAAAGAAGGCCGAGGATTGGCTTGGCCAGCCGGATGGCCCTGCGGCCAAACTCGAAAACGAGAAGGAAAAGGGTCAGACGATCGCCTATGACGAACTGATCAAGCGTTGGACGAAGCACTAACGGCATCTGACGCAGTCGATTGTACCCGGGGCGCGCTGTCCACGCTGGCGTGCCCCGGGTTTTTAAACCCCTTGCGATCCGCGCGCTCCACAGGAGCCTCTTCAGGCTGAGAGGCCATGTCGCTAGAACTTAGAAACGTCACCAAGCGCGTCGGCGCGGACACGTACATCTACGAGACAAATCTGGTTCTTCCGGATGGCAGTCTGAACGTGCTGCTGGGCCCCACGCTCGCCGGCAAGACGACGCTTATGCAGTTGATGGCGGGTTTGGAAAAGCCCACGGCCGGCGAGATCTGGTTCCGCGGCAGGAACGTCACCGGCGTTCCCGTGCAGAAGCGCAACGTCTCCATGGTCTATCAGCAGTTCATCAATTATCCGAATTTCACGGTGCGCGAGAATATCGCCGCGCCCTTGCGCGTTGCACGGATGAACGAAGCCGAGATAACGCGCCGCGTGATGCAGGCGGCCGAGATTTTGCGCCTGACGCCGATGCTCGACCGCCGCCCCTCTCAGCTTTCCGGCGGCCAGCAGCAGCGTACGGCCATCGCGCGGGCTATTGTCAAGGACAGCGACATTATTCTGTTCGACGAGCCACTGGCAAACCTCGACTACAAGCTGCGCGAGGAGTTGCGGGACGAATTGCCGAAGCT
Organism: uncultured Hyphomicrobium sp.; assembly: GCA_964587445.1. Taxonomy (GTDB): domain Bacteria; phylum Pseudomonadota; class Alphaproteobacteria; order Rhizobiales; family Hyphomicrobiaceae; genus Hyphomicrobium_B. Next base: position 729,940 of record CAZPLQ010000002.1, on the reverse strand, counting down.
GTTTGCGCAGCGCAACTGCATCGTTGTCTACGCCACCACCGAGCCGGCGGAAGCCTTGTTGTTTGGCGGCAATACGGCGACCTTGCATGAGGGGCGGATCACGCAGTTCGGTCCGACGGCACGAGGCTATCGCCATCCCAGGGACATCGTTTCCGCGCGGGTGTTTTCCGATCCGCCCATCAACACGCATGCTGCCGTCAAGGCAAACGGCGCGCTAAGTCTTGTCGAGGGCCCTCAGTGGTCTTTGGGCGATAGCGCACGCGACGTTCCCGACGGGGATTACACCATTGCGATCCGGCCGCATCATGTGACCATGAAACCCGTTGCTGCGAATTCTGCAACCATAGACGGCCGCGTTCTCATCACGGAGCTGTCGGGATCCGAGAGCGTCATTCACTTCACGGTAGGCAATGAGACCTGGGTTTCTCAGTCGCACGGCATTCATCCCGTCAAGGTCGGCGCACAGGCACGCCTCTACGTCGATACGGACCAGATCCTGTATTACGGGCCGAGCGGGGAGCTGGTGGGCTGATGGCAAGAATCTCGTTCCACGATCTGGCGCACGCTTACGGGCCCGCTCCCTCCAAGCCCGAGCATTGGGCCTTGAAGCCGATGACCATGACGCTCGAGGATGGCGGCGCCTATGCTCTTCTGGGGCCGTCGGGTTGTGGCAAGACGACTTTGCTCAATCTGACTTCCGGTCTTCTCACGCCGACCAAGGGACGCATCGCGTTCGATAGCGTCGACGTCACGCATAAGACGCCCGAAGAGCGCAACATCGCGCAGGTGTTCCAGTTTCCTGTGATCTACGACACCATGACGGTGTACGACAACCTCGCCTTCCCGTTGCGCAATCGCGGCATCGATGAGGCGACGGTCGCGGCCCGTGTCAAAGGGATCGCCGGGATGCTCGATCTGTCCAGCACGCTGCACAAGCGCGCATCCGGGCTCACCGCCGACGGCAAGCAGAAGATCTCTCTGGGGCGCGGCCTCGTGCGTTCCGACGTCAATGTGATCATGTTCGACGAGCCGCTGACAGTCATCGACCCGCATTTGAAATGGGAGCTGCGCTCCAAATTGAAGGAGCTGCATCAGCGCATCCGGCGCACCATGATCTACGTAACGCACGATCAAACCGAGGCGCTGACCTTCGCTGACAAGGTCGTCGTGATGAATGACGGGCAGGTGGTGCAGATCGGGACGCCTGTGGAGTTGTTTGAGCGGCCGCGCCACACATTCGTGGGGCATTTCATCGGCTCGCCGGGCATGAACCTGATCAACTGCGACGTGCGCGACGGGAAAGCCGTTATCGGCGGCGGGGAGGTCGCGACCGAGAACGCTGCGCAGTACAAAGGTGGCGCCCATACGCTCCAGCTCGGTATCCGGCCCGAGTTCGTGAAGTTCTCAAGCGAGGGCTTGCCCGTGGAGGTGACGAAGGTGGCGGACGCGGGTCGATTCAATATCGTGTCCGTGCAGGCGGGCAATCAGCCGCTGAAGCTTCTGGTGCCACAGGGCGCGGCCATCCCGTCAGGCAGCGCCAAGGTCGCCTTCGATCCCGCACGCGCGCGAATCTACGCAGACGGCTGGCTGGTCGGTGATGACGCGCGAGGAGCCGCCCAATGAAAAAGACATTCGACAACAAGGCGTGGTTTCTGGTTCTGCCCGTCTTCCTGATGGTCTTGTTCAATTCGCTGATCCCGCTCATGACGGTGGTCAACTACTCGGTGCAGGAGACATTCGGCAACAACGAGTTCTTCTGGTCGGGCACGCGTTGGTTCGAACAGGTTCTGCACGACAGGCAGTTCCATGAATCTCTGATGCGCCAGATCGTTTTCACCGGCCTGGTCTTGCTGATCCAAATTCCGCTCGGCCTGGCGATCGCGCTGTGCATGCCGCGAAAGGGGCCTTGGGTCTCTGTCTGTCTCGTGCTGATCGCGCTGCCGCTGCTCGTTCCCTGGAACGTCGTCGGCTCGATGTGGAACATCATGGCGCTGCCCGATATCGGCCTTCTCGGCAAGGCCATCAATGGCCTTGGAATCCCCTTCAACTATACGCGCCAGCCGCTTGCGGCATGGTTCACGGTGGTCTTGATGGACGTCTGGCACTGGACGTCGCTTGTTGTGCTTTTGTGCTACGCTGGACTCGTGTCAATTCCTGATGCCTACTATCAGGCCGCGCAGGTGGACGGCGCGTCGCGCTGGTCGGTGTTCCGCTACATTCAGCTTCCGAAGCTCAAGCACGTGCTCACCATCGCAATCCTGTTGCGCTTCATGGACAGCTTCATGATCTACACCGAGGTCATCGTATTGACCGGCGGCGGGCCTGGCAGCACGACCAAGTTTCTCTCGATCGACCTCGTTCAGAAAGCTCTTGGCGGTTTCGACCTTGGGCCTGCAGCAGCGTTTTCGATCGTCTACTTCCTGATCATCCTGTTTTTGAGCTGGCTCTTCTACACGCTGATGATGCGTGGGGAGGCGAAGTGATGCGCTGGCGCTATGTGTTCCTGTTCCTCTACGTCCTGTTCCTTATGCTGCCGATCTATTGGCTGCTCAACATGTCGTTCAAGACGACGAATGAAATCCTTGGCGGCTTCAGCGCCTTCCCGCGCGAGTTCACGCTGGCGAGCTACAGGACCATTTTCACCGATCCGACGTGGTACAATACCTATCTCAACTCGATCACCTACGTCCTCATCAACACGGTGATCTCGGTGATGGTGGCGCTGCCCGCCGCATACGCCTTCTCTCGTTATAATTTCATCGGCGACAAGCATCTTTTCTTCTGGCTGCTGTCGAATCGTATGGCGCCGCCGGCCGTGTTCGTCCTGCCGTTCGTGAACCTTTATTCGGCCGTGGGGCTGTTCGATACACCTTGGGCTGTTGCGCTTGCGCACACCTTGTTCAACGTGCCGCTCGCCGTGTGGATTCTCGAAGGCTTCATGTCGGGCGTCCCGAAGGAACTCGACGAGACCGCCTACGTCGACGGGTACTCGTTTCCATCGTTCTTCGTGAAGATCTTCATCCCGACGATTGCGGCGGGCATCGGCGTGGCGGCGTTCTTCTGCTTCATGTTTTCGTGGGTCGAGATGTTGCTGGCAAAAAACCTCACCTCGGTTGCGGCCAAGCCCATCGTGGCGGCCATGACCAAGACGGCAAGCACGTCCGGCTATGAGCTTGGCCTTCTCGCGGCGGCAGGTGTCCTGACGCTCATTCCGGGGGCGTTCGTGATCTATTTCGTGCGCAACTATATCGCCAAGGGATTTGCGCTCGGGCGCGTCTAGGGCTACTAGGGCTGGGAGAACGCCATGGATGGCATGCAAGGCACGTCGATACTGTCCTGGATGGCATGGACCATGCCCACCGCACTTTTTTTCGTTTTCATCGCGTGCTGTCTGGTTGCGATGACGGTTTGGGAAATCCTGGTGCCGGGGGGCGATCCGCGTCACGGAATCCTGGGTCTCGATACGACGCGCGGAGACCGCCTATTCATTTCATTGCTGGGCAGCGCTTTTATCTGTCTGGCCTATCTGGCGGCGTTCGGAAGTAATTTGTGGCCGGCCGTGGCGATCTGCGTGCTCTACGCGATTGCGGTTTTTCGCTGGGTTTAGCAGGTCGCACCCCCTTGTTTGGCAAGCTTCCTGCTAGGACATCCTCAACCGTCTCAATGTAGGATTAAGCCATGGGCAGCCATTACTTTCGCGATTACGTTGCTATGATCAATCGGATCCATCTTGTTGAACTGGTCGATGCCCATACGATGAAATCGCAGCGCCCAGCCTTCCGTGCGTCGCTGATCGCCAATCCCTTGACGGGTGTGCCCTACGGGACGTCCGAACCGGCGCAGGATCTGCAAGCTTCCGCCTGAAGGGCGGACGTCCCCTCCACAACTCGAAATGCGCTGAACACGCCGGACCATTTATGGTCTGGCGTGTTTCACGTTCTGCTGGCGGCGAGCGTTCTGAGCCGTTCAGGAACCGTGGCGTTTGAGGATGCGTCCACGGCGTGGACGTTGACGTTCTGGGCGGCCTTCTTCAAGCGCAATCTCGTTGACCGCCTTCACGATGCGCCCGTGCCGGCTGAAGGGTGGAATGAGCAGGATGGGCCGCGATAGCGGATGGCGTAGATCGGCGAGAATGCGGCCTTCGCGCCTGAGCCGTACCGCCGGATCGCATTTTGAACGCGGCTCGTGGGCTTTGCCGCTCATCGGGCAATTTGCTGGTGGGAAAAGCTGCACGGTGTGCGCGTCGTGAGCAACGCTGGAAATATTTTGCCGGCCGCGTTGACCGTCGCTTGTGTGGTGGCTGCGCGCTCGAGAGTACCGGCGCACGCCGCGCCCCAGATCAGGGCCATCAGCAGGTAGAAGTGCCGCCAGTGATCGCTGTCGATGATGATGCCTTCAGCGGCGTTGGCGGCAAAGGTGGCGAACGCGATAAGCACGAAGGGTTGCCAGGGCGTGCGCTTGAAGCACTGGCGAAGGCCTAGCGCCAGCGTGGAGAACACCGCAATGATGTAGAGGCCAGAACCCAGCCATCCAGCAGCAAGCGTTGTGCTGAGGTACACGTTGTGTGCTTCCTCATGGTGGTAGAACGGTGCGAACTGGGCCGCGCCGATGCCGAGCGGATTGTCGAGGATGAGCGCTATCGCCTTCTCCTGGCCACCGAAGCGGCCCTCCGGCCCGACATCGTAACTCTGCGTGACGCTGGCGCGCTCGTTGACGAGGCTGGCAATGCTATCGTTCTGCAATGCGCCAGCAACAACGCCGCCGAGCACCGCCGCACACAGCACGGCCAAGAGCGCGATCTTCTGACGGCGGCCATTGCAGGGGGCCGTGAGGAAGGCGAGGCCCAGGTAGAGACCGGCCGATAACATCAGATTGATCCATGCGCCGCGCGAGAAGCTCAGGAAGACCGCAAGAGCAAGCAAACCAGCCACCATCAGCGGCGGCAAGGCGCGACGCAAGGAGCCTTGCAGGGCGTAATGCACCGCGTAGAGCGTCGAGGGGACGAGAAAGGGCCCGAATACGTTTGGATCCTTGAAAGTACCCGATGCGCGGCCGAACTTCGTGAATAACTCGGCACCGCCGGGCACGAGCGAGAAATAACCCGCGATTCCCGCAAGCGCGGCGATGACCGCGGCAACCGTAAGACCATTGAAGATCAACCTGGTGTGCGCGAGAGGCCGCATCGCGACGAAACCGGCGATCGTGAAGGCAAAGCCGCCCAGGAAGAACGAGACAAGCGTATGCGTGAGCGCCTTGGAGGTGTCTTCCGCAAAGATGGCCGAGATTAATCCCGCCGATGTCATTGCGGCCCAAAGCATGAGAAACAGGGCGAGCAGCTTGGTGATGCGCACGAGGCCGATAACCGGAAGAAGCACCATGACGCCGAGCGCAAGAATATCGGTGGGGCAGGGTTCAGAGAAGACGATGCCGCTTGTGGCGAACGTGATCCACACCAGGACGAGCGCGGCAGTGTGAACAAGACTGCGCGGCTTTGCTTCGCCCTCCGAAACTCGCGCTGCAGTCGTTTGCCGTGCCAACATGAAACCCTCAGCGGCGCTTTCGTCGTTCGTGCCGTTAAGGATGCAAGAAATGCGCCTTGGCCCTCGCATCGAGGAGCGCGCGGAATGCTGGGGTGAACAAAGCGTAAAGCAGCGGATCAATCCGCTGCTTTACGCCTCATCGGTCACCCTGCGGCGGAATTCGATCAGTAGGCGTTCTGAGTCTTGAGCAGTGAAACCGGCGTTTTGAGCAGAATGTAGAGATCGAAGAACACGCTCCAGTTCTCGATATAGTACAGATCGAACTCGACGCGCTTCTCGATCTTTTCGTGGGTGTCCGTCTCCCCGCGCCAGCCGTTGATCTGTGCCCAGCCGGTGATGCCGGGCTTCACCTTATGGCGTGCGAAGTAGCCGTCAACGACCTCGTCGTAGAGCTGTGTGCCGGCCTTGGCTTGTACGGCGTGGGGGCGCGGGCCAACAAGCGAGAGGTCGCCACGCAAAACGTTGAAGAGCTGCGGCAACTCGTCAAGGCTCGTCTTGCGGATGATGCGGCCGATGCGCGTGACCCTAGGGTCGTCCTTGGAGACAAGCTTGGCGGCGGCGGCATCGCAGAGGCCGGTGTACATCGAACGGAACTTGAAGACTTCGATCAGCTCATTGTTGAAGCCATAGCGCTTCTGCCGGAACAGCGCCGGCCCAGGGCTGTCGAGCTTCACGGCCAGTGCGACGAGCGCCATCAGGGGAGCCAGGAGCACGAGGGCAATCGTCCCCACGATCTTGTCAAAGAGCCACTTCGAGACAGTGCCCCAATCGGCGATCGGCTTGTCGTAAAGGTCGATCATGGCGACCGAGCCGACATGTGAGTAGGTGTGCGGCGCAAAGCGCAAAGCGGTCGCACGAGCCGGCATCTTGATATCGGCAGGCAGCACGGAAAGGGCCTTGGCAAGCCGCAATAGGCGGTGCTCGGCCGTCAACGGCAGAGCGACGATAACAAGATCGAGGCGCGTCGTGCGGCTCAGTGCGATGAGATCCTTGAGACCGCCAAGGCGCGGATAGCCGCTGGCGAGGCGGGGCGCGCGCGTCTCATCGCGCTCGTCGAAGACGCCCGCGATGCGTACGATCTGATCGGAATCGGCTTCGAGCTGCGCCAACAGCTCTTCGCTCACGGGGCCTGCCCCATAGATGACGGCGCGCTGGTACAGGCGGCCGTTCTTGGCGAGCGCGCGCATGATCCAGGCCAGTCCAATGCGGCCGGAAATCAGGCTTGCGGCCCCTGCAACGTACCAGGCCGTCAGCCAAACGCGCGATACGTGCGCGCCGATCTTGAGAAGGAACAGGCCGATGACGAGGAACGCGAATGCAATGCTCCAACCCAGCACGATACGCGGCATGTTGCGCACGACGGCGGAGAAGGCGCGCAGGTTATAGAGTCCAAGAAGCTCGAACAGAAGAGGGGTTGCCGCACCCGTCGCAGCGATAGCCGCCATATATCGTGCGTCGCCGGTGATGTCCGGCTCGTTGACGTAGGCGATTGCGATGAGCAATCCCGAGGCGATGACAATTGCGAATTCCGCCGCTCGAACGAGACCGCGCACCACAACCGGCGAGATGCTCGACTTCGTGCTCATTCCGGCATCGGACAGGCGCGCGGTGGCAAGCGCCAGGCGCGGTTTGATCTGTGGGGCACTGGTTGTGGCGGAAAGGGCATGCATCGTGGCAGACATTCTCAGGCTCGCGTGTTTCGTTTTGCGAATTGAGAGCCATGCAAGCATCCGCCGTGCCAGGAGCATTAATGTGAGGGTTCAGGCGCCTGGTGCCATGCCTATAGGTTAAGCATTCCTTAAGGCGTAGAAGGCCAGGACGGCATCGGTCATTCCAGCGACTGTGAACTTGTCGGCAACGTTGTGTTTCAAGCGCTGAGCACGCGCCATGGCCGCCTCGGGATGATCCAGGCAGTCGCGCATGGCTCTTTCGAGCGCCTTGGCGCTGGCCGGCTCGATGAGTTCGGTATCGGTGCCCGCGACGATTTCGGGAATACCGCCGACGCGCGTCGCAATGAGAGACAGCCCTGCGGCGGCCGCCTCAAGGACCACATAAGGGAAGCTTTCCGCCAGGGATGGGACAACCATGATGCGGCCCAAGGAAAAAGCTTCGCGTGCCGGCAGCGCGCCAGTGAAGCGCACAGTCTCCGCAAGTCCAAGGGCGGCGGTCTTGGCCTTCAGCCTGCTTTCGTCGGGGCCCGCACCGACGATTGTAGCCGTGACGGGCGCTTTGGCGTTGAGGAGCGCCAGGGCATCGATCAGATAGCCGACGCCTTTTAAATCACGCAATTCGCCGATGAAGAGGAAATCCGTGGCATCAGCCCTGGGAACATGGGTGATGAAGTCGCTGGGGCGCAATCCGTTAGGAATAACGCGCTGAGGCGCGGGGCCTTGTCCCACACGTTCGCGATAGGCGCGTGCGGCATAAGCGCTTTCGAAGATGAGCCCGTCGGTGAACTGTTCCAGGACGCGCTCAAGCGTCAAGAACACGGCCGCCTGCGCGGTGCCGGGGCGGTAGTTCAGCGTGCCGCCGTGGGGCGTATAGAAAGCTTTGATCGGCTGTCCCTGGGTGCGCAGGGTGCGTCGCGTTAGTCGCGCATAGGCTCCGCCCTTCGCGCCATGGCCATGCAACACGTCGAGGTTCAAGGACTGCGCATGCGATAGCGTCGCGCGAACGGCTTTGTAATCGCCAATGCCCGGCTGACGGCTCATGGGAATACGCACGACCCCCAACGTCATGAGCGGTTCGATCTCATTGAAGAGGCTTGCGGTAAGTGCGTTCTGCGCCGTGCTATCGGCAAGGATGCCGACATCATGCCCGCGGCGGGCTTGCTCGCCGGCAAGATCGAGGACATGGCGGAATAATCCGCCGACGGGTGCCCTGAGGCAGTGGAGGATACGCATCTTTTGCTCTGGCAGGTGTGCTTGTCTCAAGTCCCCGAGACCTTGCTCATGCTTGGGTCTCAGAGGAACCTTTCAAACACGTAAACCGTGTCGCCGGGCTTCAAGACGTAGTCGCCGGGGGCTTCGATCTGCTCGACAAAGCCGTTGATGCGGCGGGTGATGCGGTATTTGCGCTGGCTGGCGCGCTCGGTATAGCCGCCCGCGATGGCGACAGCCGTCTCCACGGTCATTCCGGAGACGTATGGGTACTGCCCGGCGTTGCGGACCTCACCCAGGATGAAGAAGGGCCGGTTCTGCTGAACGTCGACCGTGACATGCGGATCCTTGACGAACTCAGCGCCAAGGCGCGCGCGAATCGTAGCCTGGAGCTGCGTGGTGGTCTTGCCACGCGCGCTGACGTTTCCGATCAGCGGCACGGCGATCTTGCCCTCGTGATCGACAATATAGAGGCGCGAAAGATTAGGCTGGCCATAGACGAAGATGCGCAGCCGGTCGCCCGTGTCGAGCAGATAGGGGCCATCGGCATCGGCAACGGCTTGCGGGCCGGCGGGCAAAAGCACGGGCTCGCCCCAGGCGACTTGATGAGCTTCCGCCACGGTCACGGGCTCAGATCCTGCCATCGGCGGCAAGGGATCGGCAGTCAGAAAGGCGTCGCCGAGGATGTCATCGCTCCGCATGCTGGAACAGCCAGCAAGCATGGCGGAAACCGCCACGGCCAAGACCTTCGAGCGCACAGACATGACGGACTTATCCCGACTTCAAGACTTCAACATCCGACAAGCTATCGGGGGGGAGTTAAAAAAGACTAAGGGGCTGCCCTTTTTCGAAACGATTAAGTGATTGCTAACTCTGAGGCTTCTTTACTTACGAATCAAATCATCAGCCTTCACCGAGTTGAACCATGCCCGCACGCCGACAAGCGTCTCCAGATGACATCGAAATGAGTACGATTTTCGGAGCCTTGCGGCGCAACCTGCCGCGGCTGGCGCTGTGGAGCGCGGCGGCTGGCGCGCTGACCTACGGCGCCTTGATGCAGATTGCGCCGAAGTACCAGTCCCAGGCCGAACTTGCAATCGTGGCCAAAGGTGCCTCCGCCAGCTTCGCCGATGCCAAGACTGCTTCGCCCGATGCGCTGGCGGTGAAGATGGACAAGGAAGCCATCAACACGCATGTGCGCGCATTGCAATCACCCGAGCTGGTGGCAAGAATTGCCGGCGAGTTGAAACTCAAGGACAAGCGGGAATTCAACAGTGCGCTGGGCCCGGTCGATATGGCCGACAGGTTGATGCGCATGGCCGGTATCGGCGGTCCCCGTCCCGGCGAGAGCGAACGCGACCGCGTCTTGAACGCGCTGTTCAAGCAGCTTGAGGTCTATTCCGCCAAGGAGAGCCGGTTCATCGGCGTGCGCGCAACGGCAATCGAGCCAACGCTTGCCGCCGAGATCGCCAATCGCCTGGTGGAAACCTACAGAAAGTCGCTCGCGTCGGCGGCCGCGGAGGAGGTGGACGAGCAACAGAAGGTCCTGCAGGGCAAGATCGACAAGCTCGTACCGGAGGTGGCGGCGTCTGAAACCGAAGCCGAGCGCTACAGCGGCGAAATCAACGTCTTCAAGGGCGGAGCACAGAACACGGGACTCAACGAGCAGCAGCTTTCCGAGCTGACAGGCGAATTAACCAAGGCGACCTCCGCGCGCAGCGAGGCCGAGGCGCGGGCCAAGTCGGCGCGCGAGATGATGAAGGCCGGATCGGCGGACGCTTTGCCCGATGTGCAGAAATCGCCATTGATCCAGAACCTCGTGCAACAGCGAGTGCGCATCGAGCGGCAGATCTCGGAGCTGTCTGCGACGCTCCTGCCGGGCCATCCGCGCATGCGCCAGCTCCATGCCGATCTCGCCGGTCTCAAAGGCCAGATCTCTGTTGAAGTCTCCAAGCTGGTCGAGAGCCTCGAGAAGGAGGTCAAGTTTGCGCAGGAGCGCGAAGCCTCGATCAAAAGAAGCCTCGATGAAGTCAAATCGCGGGTGGTGAGCAAGGCGCCCGAAGAAGCCAAGCTGCGTCAACTCCAGGCCAATGCCAAGGCCAAGCGCACAGAGCTTGAGAACCTGCAGGCGCAACTTGAGTCCAACCGCAAGCGATTGGACACGCGCGCCCAGCCGGTCGAGGCGCAGATCATCTCCAAGGCGCTGCCCGCGAGCTTCCCCGTGACACCCAAGAAGGGACAAAGTGCGGCGCTGGTCGCATTTGCGGCGCTGCTGCTCGGTACGTTCTGGACGATCACACGTGCGCTCTTTGATGGCGCGCGAGGCGCTCCGGCGGAGAGCGAAGTCGAAGATGCGGTGGTATTGAGGCCGGAGCCTGCCCTCACGGCCAAGCCGTCTCTCAGATCGATTATTCAATCCGCGGTGGCAAAACCGAACACACCCGCCTTGCTATCGGCCGAGTCCGTAGCTGAAGCAGCGGAGCTTGGCGTGGAACAAATCGCTGCGAGGATCAGCGTGGCCGCTCCCGAGCAGGGCGGCCACAGGTCCCTGATCACGGGGGAAACCAAGAGTGTTTCCGGTGTCGGGCGCGACGCCATCGCGCTGGCAAAAGCGCTCAGCCGTAACGGCCGTCAGGTGATTATCGTCGATTGGAGTCCGTCGGGGGATTCAGGCATGGCAAGCGCCGGCGGCTTGCCGCCCAGCAAGGGGTTGTCCGGCTTGCTGAACGGGCTCGCCTCCTTCGAGGATGCCGTGCAGCGCGTTCCAGCAAGCAGCGTGCATGTCATCACCTCCGGTGCGCCGCTCGATCAGCCCATCGAAATCGACCCCGATCAGCTCAATCTGATCCTTGACGCTCTCGATGAAGCCTACGATCACATCATCGTCGCTGGCGCTCATGACGACGCGCGTTCGTTGTTCGAGGCGATCGAGGGGCGTTTCGACGCGGGCATTCTGTTGCCGGATTCCACGAAGCGGGTGAATGTGCTGCAAGATCTGCCCGGCACGTTCCTGGGCTTTGAAGTGTCGGGCATCGACATCGTGAAAATGGCCCGTACCGTTGCCGCGCCCGTTCCCGCGCAGCGCATTCTACGCGCTACGCGCAAGATCTCAGGCGATGCCGCCGCCTGATTGGACTTGGCGGTATCATTAACCATTCGGCGCTTTGTCGCTGCGCGCTAGGCAGCCGCTAGCACGTATTTTGCTGGTTGAGTTTTTATCGATCGAGTTTTTTCGAGTCTGCCGGTTTGAGTTGCAAGTTGTGGTGCGGATGCGTTCAAAAGGTTTGCTGAAGGCGGCGTTGTCCGCCTTGCACTATACCGGTGCCGACGGCCTTATTGCGCCCTTTACGAGCGGCAACGGCGTCATCTTCATGCTGCATCATGTGAGGCCCGGCCAGCCTGCCGGTTTCTCTCCCAACGGTATTCTCCAGGTGACGTCCGAGTTTCTGGAAAGCGTCATCCTTCAGGTCAAGGCTGCGGGCTTCGATTGCATCGCACTCGACGATGTTCCAAAACGGCTCAAATCACCGGGTCCAACGCGTCCGTTTGCGGTCTTCACGCTCGATGACGGCTATAGGGACAATCGCGACCACGCCTATCCGGTCTTCAAGCGGCACGGTGTTCCCTTCACGATCTACGTTTCGTCGGACTATGCCGATGGCAAGGGGGATCTGTGGTGGTTGAGCCTGGAGGAGGCTCTGCGCGGATTGCGCCGCGTGCAACTCGACATGCGCGGTGAACTGCGGTCTTTCACCTTGACGGATGATGCACAACGAACCGCCGCGTTCGACGAGATCTACTGGTGGCTGCGCGCGTTGCCGGAGCCGGATGCCCGGGGGGTGGTGCTCGACCTTTCACGCCAAGCGGGTCTTGATCCGAAAGCGCCTTGCCGCGACCTCGTCATGACGTGGGATGAGTTGCGGGAACTGGCCGCCGATCCCCTCGTCACCATCGGGGCTCATACGACGGGACACTACGCTCTTTCGAAACTCGGCGCGCAGCAGGCCCGCAGCGAAATAGCCGACAGCGTTGCGCGTGTGTCGGCGGAACTCGGCAAACCCTGCCGGCATTTCAGCTATCCCTATGGATGCGAAGGTTCGGCTGGAGAACGTGAATTCGAGATGGCGCGTGAGTTGGGGCTGGCGACCGCCGTGACGACGCGCAAGGGATTGGTTCATACACGGCACAAGAACACGCTCACCGCTCTGCCGCGTCTGTCTCTCAATGGCGATTTCCAGGACCTGCGCTACGTGAAGGTCTTGCTGACGGGCGTGCCATTTGCCTTCCTGGACGCCGTGCAGCGTTGCAGACGACGGCCATCCGGCACGGCAGGCATGGCGGCGGCCTGAAGCACGCCTTGCGTATCTCCCCGCAGCGATTTGTGCTTGACCGGATGGCGGGGGGAGGGCGATGCAGACGGCGATGTCAAAGCCTACCTCGACCCGTCTCGATCAACGCCTGCTGTCCGATGGTCTCGTCGCCAGCCGGGCACGCGCGCGCGACCTCATTCTGCGCGGGTTCGTGATAGTGGATGGCGCACCGTGTACCAAGCCTGCCCAAAGCATCGGTCCGGGCGCGTCCATCGTTCTGGCCGGCCATGCACCGGACTTCGTATCCCGAGGAGGCGAGAAGCTTGCCGCAGCGCTCGACGCGTTCGCGCTCGATCCCGCGGGGATGATCGCGCTCGACGCGGGTGCATCGACGGGTGGCTTCACGCAGGTCTTGTTGCAACGTGGCGTACGCCGCGTTTACGCCGTTGACGTGGGTAAGTCGCAATTGCACGAGAGCCTGCGCGCCGATGCGCGGGTGATCAGCCTGGAAGGATATGACATTCGGCATATCGAGGCGGCACCGATCGAAGAACCAATCGAAATTATCGTCGCCGATTTGTCGTTCATCTCGCTGACCAAGGCCATGCGACCGGCGATGAGCCTTGCGGCGCCCGGTGCGTTTCTCGTGGCGCTTGTCAAACCCCAGTTTGAACTTTCGCCTGCCGATATCGGCAAAGGCGGCATCGTCCGCGACGCGGCGGCGCGCGACCGGGCTGTAAAGGCCGTGCGCGTATTCGTTGCGTCGCAGCCCGGATGGCGGGTTCTCGGCGTGATCGCCTCGCCCATCGCGGGCGGATCCGGTAACGAGGAATTCCTGCTTGGAGCGTCGAAGGATGCGTGAACCTTGCGACCTTATGATCGTGCGCGTGGGCGCGCAGGGCGATGGGGTCGCGGAAACGGCGAACGGTCCCGTTTTCGTGCCGTTTACGCTTGCAGGGGAGCGAGTCAAAGCCGTGGTCGAAGGCACGGCGGGCCAGTTCATCGAGGTACTTGCGCCCAGCAATGATCGGGTCGTGCCGCCTTGCCGTCATTTCACCATCTGTGGCGGCTGTGCGCTCCAGCACATGGCAGCGCCGGCATACCGCGCATGGAAGACAGAGCAGGTGGCTGCAAGATTTCGTGCACGCGGGCTCGATGTGGTGGTGAACGATATCATTGCCTGCAAGGGCGCGCGGCGGCGGGCAGCGCTCAGCGCACGGGCGACAAGCGCGGGCGTCTTGCTCGGATTTCACAAGGCAGCGTCCCACGATCTCGTGGATCTTGAGGAGTGCTGCGTCCTGCACCCCTCCATCGTGGCGGCACTTCCTAGGCTGCGCACCCTCATTGCGCCCTTGCTGTCGCGCCGCGGCGAGACGCGCGTCATCGCGACGTGGACTTTGGGTGGGCTCGACGTGGCATTGGAAGATGTCGCGGCCAAGCTGACGCCAGAATTGCGTACAGACCTTGCCAAGGCGGCTTCATCGGCGGCCGTCGCGCGGATCAGCGTCAACGGCGATCCGGTTTACGAATCTTTGACCACTGCCTTGAGGTTCGGTAACGCCGAGGTCATTGCTCCGCCAGGCGCGTTTCTTCAAGCCGTTGCTGAAATGGAAGAGGTCATGGCGAACCTCGTTTTGCGTGCGGCCGGCAAGTCCAAAGCTATTGCCGACCTGTTTTGCGGTGTCGGTGCGTTCACGTTCCGCCTGGCCGAGCGTGCCAAGGTGTTCGCCGCCGACAGCGACAAACGCGCCATCGCGGCCCTCAACGCCGCCATGAAGAAGGCGCGCGGCCTGAAACCGGTCGAGGCGCGCACGCGCGATCTCTTCCGCGAGCCATTGTCGGCGACCGAGTTGCGCGATTTCGATTGCGTGGTGTTCGATCCGCCGCGGGCGGGCGCCGACGCGCAGGCGCGTATGCTGGCCAGATCCCAGGTCAAAACGGTTATCGCGGTGTCGTGCAATCCGGCGACCTTGGCGCGCGACGCACGCACGCTCATCGACGGAGGATACAGTCTCGAAAGCGTTACGCCTGTCGACCAGTTCCTCTATTCGCCGCACATCGAGGCCGTGGCCGTGTTCCGCCACTAGAGCCGTTCCGCTTTTGACGGAATCGCGGAACGGCTCTAGGCTTTCGTTTTGTCGTGCTTCCTATCGGAAAACCGGTTCCCACTTTTCCGCAAAGCACTCTAGGCTTCGCCCGCGAGCAGCCGCTCGACATAGGCGGGCACCACCTTCGTCGCCGGACCGTAGATTGCTTCAGCAAAGAGGCTCGCGCCTTGAGAGGGTTCGAGATTCAGTTCGACGGTATGCGCGCCGGCGTCCGCGGCGGCGGCGACAAATCCGGCCGCGGGATAGACATGGCCGCTCGTGCCGATGGACAGGAAGAGGTCGCAGGCGAGGAGCAGCTTGCCGATCGTCTCCATGTGATAGGGCATCTCACCAAACCACACGACGTCGGGCCGCATGCCGCCCGCCTTGCCGCAAGTGGAGCAGACTGTCGCAACAGACATGTCGCCGGTCCAGGGGCCCCTCGCATCGCAATGTGCGCACAGCGACTTCATCGCTTCGCCGTGCATGTGAATGAGCTGCGCTGTGCCTGCTGCTTCGTGCAGACAATCGACGTTCTGCGTGACGATGGTCGTGGCTTCGTGCTCCCGGCTCAGACGGCCGAGAGCCAAATGCGCCGCGTTGGGTTTCACGCCCGCGTGGGCACGGCGGCGCATATTGAAGAATTCGTGAACGAGAGCGGGGTTCTTTTCGAAGCCTTGCGGCGTGGCGACGTCGCGCCAGTCGTATTTCGCCCAGATGCCATTTGCATCACGAAACGTGGAAAGGCCGCTCTCGGCGGACAGTCCTGCTCCGGTGAGGATGACGATGGATCGATAGTGCGGCATGGGTAGCGCTTTCGTGGCAGGCCTGAAAAGGTAAGGTGAGTCCAGGTGAGGCTATAGACTCGGGGTGGATACTTTGAAAACAGTGTTGAGCTGGTCGAGCGGCAAAGACAGCGCCTGGTCACTACATGTTCTGCGGCAGGAGCCGCAAGTGGAAGTGGTGGGGCTGCTCACGACTGTCAACGCCGCCTTCGACCGGGTCGCCATGCACGGCGTTCGGCGCGAGATCCTGGAAGCGCAGGCTGCTGCTGCTGGGCTTCCGCTTCATGTCGTCGAACTGCCCTGGCCGTATTCCAACGAGGACTATGAAAAACGCATGGGCGCGTTCGTAGTGCAGGCGATGGCCAAGGGCGTGGAGGCTATGGCGTTTGGCGATCTTTTCCTGGAAGACATCCGCAGGTACCGGGAGACCAAGCTTTCGAGCACAGGCTTGAAGCCGATTTTTCCCCTGTGGCTGCGCGATACAACGGCGTTGGCGCACGAGATGATCGCGGACGGACTGGAGACGTGGATCTCGGTCGTCGACCCGAGCAAGCTTGACGCCTCGTTCGCAGGCCGCCGCTTCGATGCATCTTTCCTGGCCGATCTTCCTACAGGGGTCGATCCGTGCGGCGAGAATGGAGAGTTCCACACCTGTGTCACGGCGGGGCCGATGTTCTCGGCGCCCATCGCCGTCAAGGTTGGTGAAACAGTCGTGCGGGACGGCTTTGCGTTTGCAGATCTGGCGTTGTGCACCTGAGGAGCGTCTGGCTCATGCACCGCATTGGCCGCGATGGCGCAGGAAGTGATCCGCAAGGACGATCGCCATCATCGCTTCCCCGACCGGCACCGCGCGAATGCCCACGCACGGATCATGGCGGCCCTTGGTGACGACTTCAGTATTCGAGCCGTTGCGGTCCACGGTCTTGCGGGGCGTCAGGATGGACGACGTTGGCTTGACTGCGAAGCGGCACACGACCGGCTGGCCTGTCGAAATGCCGCCAAGGATGCCGCCCGCGTTGTTGGACAGAAAGCGCGGCTTGCCGTCGTTGCCCATGCGCATCTCGTCGGCATTCTCTTCGCCCGTCAGCGCGGCCGCCGCCATGCCTGCGCCGATTTCGACGCCCTTCACCGCGTTGATCGACATCATCGCGGAGGCAAGATCCTGGTCGAGTTTGCTGTAGAGCGGTGCGCCCCAGCCCGCGGGAACGCCTTCAGCGATCACCTCGACGATCGCGCCGATCGAGGAACCCTCCTTGCGCACGTTGTCGAGATAGGCTTCCCACGCCGCAGCCGCCTTTGCGTCGGGGCAGAAGAACGGGTTGTTGCCAACCTCGTCCCAGTCCCAATTGGCCCGATCAATTGCGTGCGGCCCCATCTGGACGAGTGCGCCGCGGATGCGCACGCCGGCAATGACCTTGCGGGCAACGGCGCCGGCGGCGACGCGTGAGGCGGTTTCGCGTGCGGACGAGCGGCCGCCGCCGCGATAGTCGCGGATGGCGTATTTGGCATCGTAGGTGTAGTCGGCGTGGCCCGGGCGATACTTCATGGCGATGTCGCCATAGTCCTTGGAGCGCTGGTCGACGTTCTCGATCTCAAGCGCGATGGGCGCGCCTGTGGTGACTTGCCGGCCCGCCTCATTGTTAAAAACGCCGGACAGGATCTTCACCGCATCGGGCTCGCGGCGCTGCGTGACGAATCGCGATTGACCCGGCTTGCGCTTGTCAAGGAACCCCTGGATCTCCTGCGCCTCGAGCGCAATGCCAGGCGGGCAGCCATCCACCACGCAGCCGATCGCCGGACCGTGGCTCTCGCCCCAGGTGGTGACGCGGAAGAGGTGTCCGAAGGTGTTGTGAGACATCGCGGAGGCTGCTTGTTGGATGACTGCGGAATGCCGGCCGGGAGGCGCGGGTGCGGCATGGCTCCAACACACGCCGTGTTGCAGCCATGCTTCACTCTTTTCTCTTAGGAGGCGCCACCACGCCCGGCAAGCCTTCTTGCTGGGCAATTTGCGTGACAAGCGCGCGCGACGCAGATTATTTGGGCAACAGTGCTGCGTTCGCCGTAGGTTCCACGCTTGCAAACGTGGTCTTTACGGCGTGACCAAATGCATCCGCATCGCATCAGCAACTTTGACCGAGCACGCTTTACCTGCCTGAACGCAGCCTGCGTCGCATCGAGGGATCAAATTGACGGGCAATGCGGTGACATGGTCCCGACCGGACCGGAAGTCCTGTGTATATGAGTCAAAATCGAATGCCGCTCTCAAGGAGACTTTGGAGCGCGCACTCAGGCGGCTTGCGCGCCCGGATTGAGCACCCGGGCAATGAGCAGCCCAATAAGCGATGCACTTCCATGAGAGGTGCGTAAAGAGCCGGAGAGCCGCTTCTCCGGCTCTTTTTGTTTGTTCCGTGTGCGGGAAAGTCGCTTATCAGGGTCGCCCCGTCTTTATCTCCCCGCTATAGTTTCGCGAGTAGCCGTCAACATCGGACTTTTAGCGATATGGCACACATTGCGTTGTGGGGCGGCGCGTTCTGGAGCGGCCCGTCCTGGGGCATTCCGGCTGCACTCGCCGCGGCGATGCTGTTGACTGTTCCGCGCGAGGCATCGGCAGGGCCCGGGGGTGTGCACCCTGAAAGCTCCCCGCCGGCTCAGCCGCAACGCGCAAAACAGATCGAACCGATGGTCGAACCGGTCAAACGCGTCGCGCCCAAGACACCGGAACTCGGCGGACCGGGAAAGACGGATGAAAAAACCGACCCGAAGAAGAGCGCAGCCAAATCTGCAGACAAGACGCGGAAGGTGAAGCTCGTCGGGGCAAAACCTAACTGCGACGCGGGCTATGAACCCGACAAGGCTGGCAGAAGTTGCATCAAAGCTGCAGCAGTCAAGACTCGGAAAAAGAACCGCACAGCGCCCTAGACGCAGGCAGGAACCAAAGCGCTGCTCACGCCAAGCCAAGGTTCTCCTATCTTCGCTAGAGCCAATGCATTGTCGGCCCGCGCAGCACGAGAACCCTATCTTGAGGCACCTCCAGGATTGGAACCTCGCGATGGTCCAGTCCAAGCAACGCGCCGCGCGCCACACGGGACACCCCCCCATGAGTCACGGCAACGGTCGTGCGTTCCAAGTCGTGGAGCCAGCGGGTGGTTCGCCCCATGAGGTCGGCATAGCTCTCGCCACCCCTTGGCCGCCAACCGAATGGATCGGCCTGCTTTCCCGCGACGCCATCAGGATCGGTGTCCGGCAGTTCGGAGGCGAGGTGTCCCTCCCAGTGGCCGTAGTGAAGCTCCAGGAGCGCGGGATCCTGCCTGAAACCAAGGGGGTCGAGACCGAGCGCGTCGCGCAGGATCTCCATGGTCTCGCGCGCTCGCGACAAAGGGCTCGAGACGAAGTCGGCTTGCGCGATTCCTGGCAGCAGCGCGCGCAGCGCGGCGCCGTTACGGGCTGCCTGCTTTCGTCCTGTGTCGTTGAGCGGAATATCGGCCTGGCCCTGATAACGGGCCTCTTTATTCCAGTTCGTTTCGCCGTGGCGCACGAGGTACAGCGTGATGCCCGGCCTCAAGAGGGCAATCTTATTTTGGGATTGGCTCAACTCCCCTCGCCCTTGACGACTGAAATGTCGGGGGCGTCCTCATTCTTCATGCCCTGAACGTGATAGCCACTGTCGACGTGGTGGATCTCGCCCGTCACGCCGCGCGACAGGTCGGACAGAAGATAGACACCGGCCCCGCCGACGTCCTCGATCGTCACCGTTCGGCGCAGGGGCGAATTGTACTCGTTCCAGCGCAGGATATAACGGAAGTCAGAAATGCCCGCAGCAGCCAGTGTCTTGATCGGACCGGCTGAAATGGCATTGACGCGGATATTGTTCTTGCCGAGGTCGGAGGCGAGATAGCGTACGGATGCTTCCAGCGCGGCCTTGGCAATGCCCATGACATTATAGTGTGGCATGACCTTCTCGGCGCCGTAATAGGTCAAGGTCACCAGCGAGCCGCCGTTGGTCATCAGCTTCTCTGCCCGGCGGGCAAGCGCGGTGAACGAGTAGCAGGAGATCAGCAGGCTCTGGGTGAAGTTCTTTTCCGACGTATCGACGTAGCGCCCATCGAGTTCGTTCTTGTCGGCAAATGCGATGGCGTGGACGAGAAAGTCCAGCCGGCCCCAGCTTTTTTCCAGCGCCTCGAATACTTCATCCATGGAGGCTGCGTCGGTCACATCGCAGGGAAGCACGTGTTGGGAGCCAAGCTCGGCGGCAAGCGGCTCGACGCGCTTCTTGAGGGCATCGCCCTGGTAGGTCAGCGCGATTTCAGCACCCTGGGCAGCGCAGGCCTTGGCAATGCCCCAGGCAATGGACCGGTTGTTGGCGACACCCATGATCAGACCCCGCTTGCCGGCCATCAGATTGCCGGTGGGCGTGCCTGTGTGTTCCTGAGATGCCGTCATCGGCTTATCGATCCTTGAGGTTGCGGGTGAGAAAATGGCCTGAGTCCGGCGCATCCTACACAAAAGGGCGGCCCGGTCCAGATCGTGGACCGGGGCATGGCAGCGCAACCAACAGGACTGTGCAACAGACTGAGCTTTAAGACAAATCAGCCGTCGAGCTGCCAGATCCCGTCAGGCATGCGGCAGGCGATCGTCTCCGTCTTGCTGGTAGTGTCGAGGGAGTTGAGAATGACGACGATATGCCGGCACACTTGACCTTCGGCATCCTTGAAGGAAGAGGTGGGTTGGACAACACCTGAGAGCATGCCGTGGCTGCGGTGCCAAACGTAGCTCGAGCCGTCCGCCACCTGACTGAGCGCAAACTGGACGCTTTCCAAAGCGGCGATCTCGTCCTGGAGCCCGAGCATGGATTGGCGCGGGGCCGTGAGCCGCGCCAGTTTCGGCGGGGTTTGGGCGCCCTTGGCAGGCGGTTCGGCGCGCGCAAATCCTGGTAGGAAGAGAATTGCCGCAACCAGCGAAAGAGCCGTTAAGCCCGTGGCGTAAAAGGAGAACAAGGAGGGATGTGAATAACGCATGACGCTGAACTCGACTGACTAACGCTACTGGAGGCCGCGACAGGCGGACTTGCTCGCAAGTGTGCGCGGGTTTGGTTAAGAGATGCTTGCGGCATGTGCCGCACGATGCAGGAAAAAGACAGGCCCGCCAGCGGCCCGTGGAAGAAGGGTGATTGAGGCAGATGAGCAAGGCTGAGGCGAACGGCGGGGCGGGTTTCACACCGACGGACGATCCCTTCGATCTGTTCGCATCCTGGCTGGCCGATGCTACCAAGAGCGAGATCAACGATCCCAACGCGATGGCGGTGGCGAGCGTTGACGAAACCGGAATGCCCAATGTGCGGATGGTGCTGCTCAAGGGCGTGGACGATGCGGATGTGCCTGGGCGCGGCTTTGTCTTCTTCACTAACTTCGAGGGCGCGAAGGGCCGGGAGATCCTGGCCCATCCCAAGGCTGCGCTAGTCTTTCATTGGAAGAGCCTGGAGCGTCAGGTGCGCGTACGCGGTCCCGTTACGACCGTGAGCGATGCGGAAGCAGATGCATACTATGCCTCGCGCCCACGATTGAGCCGCATTGGCGCATGGGCCTCCAAGCAGTCGCGCCCGCTGGAGGGACGCTTTGCATTGGAAACGGAGGTCGCGCGCTATACGGCGAAATATGCCGTCGGCGCGATCCCACGGCCGCCCTATTGGTCGGGCTTTCGCATCACGCCGCTCGAGATCGAGTTCTGGATGAGCCGGCCCTTCCGCTTGCATGATCGCATCGTCTACCGGCGTGCCGATTCGGCCACCCCTTGGAGCAAGACACGGCTTTTCCCGTGAGCAATCGCCGCTCCCTTCGCCTTTTCGACCAAATCGCCGCTATGGTGATCGCCGGATTTCCAACCCTGGGAGCGTGAAGACGAGCGCGTGGCCGTGATCTCGACCCGAATAGAGTATGCCGCCGACCAGCCACCGTCCCTGATGGCGCGCTGGGCAAGCCGTCTTGCCCTGTTTTGCGTGATGCTGCTGGCAACAGCGTTCTTTCTGCACAGGGTTCTGTCGTTGCCGACGCCGATCGCCATGAACCTGGCAGGGACGGCGTTTGTGGGCGCCGTTCTCGCCGTGCTCATGGCCCTTATTGCAGGGCTCGATATCTGGGTTACGGGACGGCAGGGGACGGCGCGCATCGTCAGTGCGCTTGCCATGTCGCTGGGGTTGCTTGCGCTGCCCGCCATGGCTTGGATCGCGAGCCGCGACTATCCGATGATTGCCGATGTGACGACCGACACTGTCAATCCCCCGCACTTCGAGGTGACGGCGGCGCTGCGCGGGGGAGGCTATAACCCGGTTGCGTACAACGCTCAGGCTGACGCTCCGCTCCAGGCCGCCAGATATCCGGATTTGCGTACGTTGCAGGTGCCGCGTTCGGCCGGGGACACCTTCGATGTCGTTCTTCAGGCCTTGACCAAATTGAAACTGAAGCCTCTGTCGGAGACCGCACCGGCCGATGCGCCCGATGGAGCGGGCACCATCGAACTCACGGAGCGCACGCTCGTGTTCGGGTTCAGGGACGATGTCGTGATCCGTGTGACGGGCGACGATGCCACAGCGCGCGTCGATGTCCGTTCGGCGTCCCGGTACGGCCGCAACGACTTCGGGCGCAATGCCGCGCGCGTGCGCACCATACTCAAAGAGATCGTGGGACGGTTGGAAGCAACAGTTCCCAGCCAGAGCCGCGCCAAGGAGTCGGCCGAAGGGGGCCGCAAGCTCAAACGGCCCGAAGCGGGGCGTCAACCGACAGCAGGTCGCCGGCTTCGATCTCGCCCTTCTCGGCCAGCATCTCGACGTGGGCCAGAACGGTCAGCAGCGCCGCCGGAATGAGCTGATCTGCGATGTCGGGATAGACCAGCGGCAGCACCTCGCGCGCGCTTTTCGCGCCATCCTTGATGGCCTTGGCAATGCCCTGCTCGCGCATCCGCCGATGCAATAGATAGGCCTTGAGCGTGCGCCGTGGCTCCTCCACGCGCCCGCCATGGCCCGGCAGATACACGCTCGCATCATCGCCGAGCAGCAGTTCCAGCGAACGCATGTAATCCGACATGCGCCCCTCCGGCGGGGCAACGACGGACGTGTTCCACGCCATGACATGATCGCCCGAAATGAGGGCCCCGCTTTCGGCATGCTTGAAGCACAGATGGTCGGGTGCGTGTCCGGGCGTATGGATGGCCGTCAACGCCCAATCCGAGCCTTCAAGTGTCTCGGTTCCCGAAAGCGCGATGTCGGGCGCCAGGTCGAGGTCAACGAACTCGCGGCCCTGTGGCGCGCGATCCAACGGAATGATCATGCTTGGCGCACGCCGCATGGCGCACAGCTTCGCGCCCGTTGCGGCCTTGAGCGCGGGAATGCCGTCGACGTGATCGCGGTGGGCGTGTGTTGAGATAATGTGGGTGATTTCGCGGCCATCGGCGGCGCGCAGAATCGCTGCGAGATGGAGATCATCGGCAGGGCCTGGATCGATCACCGCCAGGGTGCGCCTGCCGATAAGATAGGTGTTCGTGCCCTTGAAGGTGAAGGGTCCCGGATTGTTGGCGACCAGCCGCACGACGCCGGGCAGCAGCTCGGCGCCCACGTCGTAGTCGAAGGTCATCTTCGTCTTGAAATCCGGGGCGTCCATGGGTGCTCGCAAGTTTGGAGGCCAGACAGGCTCCGTCATCGTGCATCTGGTGTGGCCGGTGTGACGGCAGTTTTCTGGCTAATTTCTTGGAAATCGCGAAGCACACAAACCAGTAAGTCATTGAAAAGAATGGTCGGAGCGAGAGGATTCGAACCTCCGACCCCTTGCTCCCGAAGCAAGTGCGCTACCAGGCTGCGCTACGCTCCGCACCGACCAACAGCCTGAGTAATAAGGCCGTGACCTCGTATCGCCCGGGATAGACCGACGATCGAAGGAGGCGGCTTTATAGCGGCGGGCCCGCCGCCCGGCAAGGGCTACGAGCCCCCTTCCGGCAATTGCTGCATCGTCACTTTAAAATATGTGCTTTCTCATGCAACTCCAAGCTCTTGCGAGCAGCTTCAGGGAGCAGATTTTGCGGGGGCATTTGGCCGCCGCAAATTGTGCGGCGCCACCATTGCCCGAGAGAGGTGAAGCGCATAAGGTGCGCCGCGCTGGGCGTCACCGGCAACCTGCCAAGCGGCCGGAGATGGGGTGTAGCCAAGTGGTAAGGCAGCGGATTTTGATTCCGCCATGCGGAGGTTCGAACCCTCCCACCCCAGCCAGCTAACCTATTGTTTTCATTTAAATTTACGGTAACGCACCCCCGCGCGAATTGTACCGGCGTTTCCGCCGGTTACGGGGATGCGTTTTCGCTGTCGCCGACAGAGACGCCTTGCGCGCGCGTCGGCCGTCGTGGTTGGCGGACCGTCTCTTTCGGTGCGTTTGGGGGCGGGCGGATTTTCTCAGAAGGCGACTGTCTGACCGGGGAGCCAAGGAATTGCCGGATCTGATCGAGTACGAGGCCTTCGACTTCGCCGGCAGGAACGCGCATGGTGTTGGGCCCGACAGGAGCACGGCCAAGTAATGATGCAGAGATATAGTAGCGATACCGGCACCCTCGCTTGTTGGCATGTGTCGGCGTCATGCGCTGGCCGTCGCTGTCAAAAATCAGGCCTGACAGCAGGCTCGGCTCCTCGGCGTTTGAGGCGAGCGATCGCGCACGGCGGTTTGCGGCAAGCTTCTCCTGAACCCTTGTCCAGGTCTCTTCATCGACGATCCGCGCGTGCTGCCCAGGATAGACGTTGCCCTTGTGGGCTACCTGCCCCCGGTAGAGGTGGTTCTGAAGGATCAGATACAGGATGCCGCGGGAGAACGGCCGGCCACCGGCCAGCCGCCCCGCTGCGCCTTCACGCCGCTTGCTGAGATACCCTGACCGTTTCAGTTCGACTTCCAGCAGCGTGACGGAACCCAACTCGGCATAGCGCTTGAAGATCAAACGCACTGTGTCGGCCTCGACGGCATTTATGACGAGCTTGCGCTTCCGGACATCGTAGCCGAGCGGCACGGTTCCGCCCATCCACATGCCCTTGGCCTTGGAGGCAGCGATCTTGTCGCGGATGCGCTCTCCGGCTATCTCGCGCTCGAACTGCGCGAAGGAGAGCAGCATGTTGAGCGTCAATCGCCCCATCGACGTGGTGGTGTTGAACTGCTGGGTGACGGAGACGAAGGAGGCACCGTACGCATCGAACACGTCGACGATCTTGGCAAAATCAGCCAACGAGCGCGTCAGCCGGTCAACTTTGTAGACGATCACGATCTGCACCTTGCCGGCCTTGATATCGGCGAGCAGCCGCCGCAATGCCGGTCGTTCCATTGTTCCGCCGGAGAGGCCACCGTCGTTATAAAGGTCACGCACGGCGACCCATCCGGCGTGCTTCTGGCTCGTGATGAAGGCCTCGCAGGCTTCTCGCTGCGCGTCGAGCGAGTTGAACTCCTTCTCCAGCCCTTCGTCGGAGGACTTGCGGGTATAAATGGCGCAGCTCAGACGCTTCATCAAAGGCGCCGTTCCAAACGGACGAGGCGTCCACGGATGCGGACCATCGCTGCCAACAGCTGCCGCAAGCGAGCGCGCCCCTTTTCGTGGCTCTTGATATTCTGTCCGGCCGAGGCGATGAGTGCGGCGTCTTCGTAGAGCCCCGTCAGATCAGCGAACTCTCGCCGGACGGCATCCAGACCGCTGTCAGCCATCGCTCGCCTCGTTCTTCGAGTTCAGTCCAAAAAACCGCGGTCCGGACCAATGCGCACCCGTGATTTCGCGAGCAACCACCGACAGAGACCTATAGCGCTTGCCGCGCCACTCGACGCCGTCCGTGTGGACGAGAACGGTATGCGTTTGTCCATTCCACTCGCGCACGAGCCGCGTGCCGGGCTTCACGACGGTCCGAGGCGCCATTCGACTGGTGTCGGACTCTGGCTCAGTCGTAGCCCCAATTCTGCGCAAAACTGACCTGGAGAGACCGCCGAACGCCCTCTCCTGGATCCGGTAGGTGATGCCGCGCAAGAGGAGTTCGCGACTGAGGCGTTTGGGTGGCGGCGTCTGATGATGACGCCGCCATTCATAACGCAGTGTCTCGGTTGCGAGGGATTGAAGGCGCTCAATCTCAGCGGCAATGTCGGCGGGCGACTTTGTCATGTCAGCGACCTCGACGTGGCGCAATTTTGTAGCGCCGGACATCGCCTTCGGTCTTTGAGGACACGAGCGCGAGGCTCATTTTCTTCTTCACTGTGCCGGCCAGGAATCCACGCACGCTATGCTGCTGCCAACCCGAGGCCTCCATCATTTCGGAAATGGTGGCGCCGTCGCGCCGCCTCAACAGCGTTAGGATCTGATCGCGCTTCGTGACGCGCGTGTGCAGTTCTTCGCGGCTTGCTTCCTTGCTGGCCACAGGGGGTGAAGGCAAATTGGTGCTCACCTTGCTCTTGTCAGCTTTGGCAGACGTGGAGGGCTTGGCTCTTTTGGCTTGAGTCGAGACGCGGGCTTCAATAGTCCTCATGGAGGGCTCCTGGGGTTTGAGGAGGCGCCGTCATTGGCGCTCCCACCATCCAAAGCCCCGCGTTTCGCGAGGCGAGCCCTAAGAAAACCGCACCGGCAAAAACCGGTGCCTGTCGCACTACCAATGCGTCCTTTGCGGCGGAAGTCGAGGGCTATTTCACTGCAAAAGCGCGTTCCACAGCGTCAGTTAAGGGAAGGCTACACTCAATTATAGTAGCCAACCAGACCTTAATCCGCCGACAGCAGAAAGATTCTTCTCGCCCGCAGCTGTCGTACAGGGGGAGTTTGTCGATATGCAGAGATTGCGGCCGAGGAAGGACTAAGGGATAGTGCGTTGCACATGGACGGAACGTCCCAGAAGCGGAAGTCCCGCGATGACCGGTGGCGAGGAGCGATGGTCGCGCGGCTCGCGTCCGCTTTCGTATGAGGAGCGGTCGTCACGGACGCGCCTCCAAAGACTCTCTTCCCAGAGAGCTCGTAGTGCTCAAACGCGATGAAGTCATTATCTATTTTTTAGAGCGCGCACTTTGTTCATCAGCTGCGACTTACGGCTGTTGGCTTTGATCAACCTGTCGTCAGCAATTGCGAAACCTGTTCCAACCACGGGCGCGGCATCCATGAGTTCGTCCACCTCATTACTGACCGCAATGAACTCTCGCACCAGATCGCAAGCCGGATCCGGCGGCATCTTCTCGCCCAACCATGCCTCCAAAGTTTTCCCTGCCTTCAAAGCACGCTGCTCTTCATACTGCCGCTGCGCGAGCTTCATTTCGCGTATGCGTGCGGCCGCGTAGGCTGCAGGGTCGGGAGTCTCGACCGCAGACATGCGTTTATTCAAGGGGCGCTTGTCGAAATCAAAGTCCGCCGCATAGCTATCATCCGGCACAAAAAGTATCCGCTTCTCGTTCGCCGGCTTCGGCGTGATGTCGATAAGTTCCCCCGTTGGGGCAATCCAGACGGCATGGAACTCTGCGGTAAACAGAACCCCCGGCCACTCCCATATTGTCCAACCAAACCGAATACCACCGCCATCGTGCTTAATTTTTTCGAGTACGCCATCGGAACAGTACCCGTATAGGCCATGCGCGTCGTTGCGTACGGGAAGGAAGCTGG
This sequence comes from uncultured Hyphomicrobium sp., assembly GCA_964587445.1. Taxonomy (GTDB): domain Bacteria; phylum Pseudomonadota; class Alphaproteobacteria; order Rhizobiales; family Hyphomicrobiaceae; genus Hyphomicrobium_B. The sequence goes on along the minus strand of CAZPLQ010000002.1, from coordinate 702,705 downwards.
GCTCGACGCCCTCCTTCAGCTGAGACGCAAAACTTTTTATTGTCGGTGTGATCTCCCGTGGCGTTGTTTCTTCGCCGCCGCTTGCAGCGACCATCCTGAACAGCTTCTGTGACGCCGCCTTCCTTTCGAGAAGCGTCTGCTCCGCCGCGTCTGGGTACTCATTTCCCTCGATTGGACGCTCAATGAAGTTTCCTGGCTCCATGACGTTGAAGACCTTCTTCCGTTCTTCCAGACGGGTACGTAGGTCTTCCGTCCAAGTTGGCTTTCCCATCATAATCAGATCTTCAGAGGCGCCGGTTTCCGAACGAGGGTCAGGCGGTTCAGTAGCGATCCCTATGACCTGCTCCAGGTTTGGGTTCTTTTCGTGAAGCGCAAGCGCGTAGGTTTCCAGCATCGCCCTCCTGACCTGTCGGTATTGCTCGTACCCACCGTCGATCGACCACTCTGCGACTGCGAGGGTCATAAAGAAAAATCCCGTGTTGCGATCGGGCTCAGTCGGCCCTGGCAGCATCGCCCGCATGAAGCGATCCGTACTTTGCCCTCGGTGAAGCACTTCAACGATTGAGTCTCCAAAGAGCCGCCGCTTGTACCGAGGGACGAGCGCCATGTGGCGCACACCCTGTTCCAACTCGGAAAGCTCACCTGTCTGACCCTCAACGATAACTGACGTGCCCGCGAGCATGTGCGTGGTGAATTGCGTGATCAGATTGTCCCATACGTAGGAATTACGATCGGCACGCTTTTTTGCTCGATATTGCCGATTCTGGCGCAACTCCGCATAGATGCCACCTTCAAGGGCGATGCGGTCGTTCTCTGATAGATCTGCACCGTCTGGCAATGTGAAGTCATGCTCACCTTGCCGGTTTAGGTGCGTCATGTAATACGCCACCATGTCTTCCTCGCCATCGGCCCACACAAGCTGGCCGCTGCGCACAAGACCTTCTTTTTTCCTGAAATAGTTAGTGAGATCCGTAATCGTATCGAGTTCGCCCAATACGATGTCGAGCGTGGCGTCATCCAACACGTGGATGTAGGCTCCTTCAGGATTCACATCGCCAATCACGAACGGCGTCACCACCCCTCCCGTCGTATGTGCGTCGCCCTTTAGCTCCGGGCGAATTGCGAGACTTCCGGTGCCCCCTCCAAAATGCTGCCGGCAAGCCTTTCCTGCGCCAAGTGCCACCACGATGCCGTGTATACGGCGTCGCTCAATGGGAGGGAGCGGTAGCGGAAGGCGCTGTGTACACTTCCTATCGATGAAGATGCGCTCAGAAAATTTGGTGATCCATCGCTCCGCACCGCGGATTTGATCGACAGAATTGGAAATAGCCCGCCTGTACCATCGCTTCCAAGCGAGCCCCTCATCGTTCCCGCCCGGCCAAGCAACAGTCTTGTCGCTGAAGATCAAGATATCGTCGCCACACACGACCAGCAGGTCGCACAGCTCCTTACCGTCGCCGTTGGCATCAGCCTTCTTGTCGATGAAGGCGTTGGGATAAGACCAAAGATTCAGAAAGCTCTTGTCGGCGAGTTGAGCGAGATACCGCTCCGACTCCGTTCCGCCCTCACTACGAACAATCGCCGGCCTTGGCGGTCCATAGTCAACGTGCCGCGGATCATTGGGACTTTGGCTGGGAGGTTTAGCTTCGTTCATGCGCTGTAGTTGGTTAAGGGATTCCCAGCTCGTCGCCCGGACGCGGACTGGTGCGACCAAGCCTTAGAGACGCGATCGTCAGCGTTGTCACGCCGGTTGGCTCTCTTCGTTTCATTGCTCATTGCAGATCTCCGTGGATGCGCCCAGGATGCAACCGAGCGAGGACATTGGCGATGAACTTAATCTGCGAATTATCCTCGCTCGCGGATCAATAAAATCATTGACTGATAATGGAGTGATTCGCCGTAGGCGCGGTCTCAATGATTGTCGACCGACCGATCTGCATAGGGTCGACATGCATGTACCGGCCAATGCCAGCGCAGTTGGGGGACGCTAGGCCGCCCCAGCGAACTACAGTACAGGCTTTCCTAGCCTCTCGCTTGATGGGCTCCAAAATTCGGCTAAGGGGCTATTCGGTCGTGTCGCTAAACGACTTTCCAACCTGGGACAAGAATAGTGAGCTTGCCACGCAGGCCGAAGCCGCATTCGAGCTGGCTGTCGCCGAAGGAGGGTGCTTTGTCGTCCTACAGCGCGACCGTCACGACTACGGCACGGACTTCCAACTCGCCGCCAAGCACTCGTCGGCCCTCACCAACTACCGCGTCCACATCCAGCTCAAGGGCACCGATAAGCCGGCAAACAAGGACGGCTCGATCAGTGTTTCCGTTGCCCGGACCAACCTGAACTTCTTGCTCGCGCAGCCAAACTCGGCCTATATCTGCTATCATGCGCCGATCCGGTCACTCCTCGTGCGTTCCGCCGAAGACGTCTTCCGTGATGTTGAGCACCATGGCACGCAATGGCGCAGCCAGGATAGCCTGACCATCCGCTTCCTCAAGCCGTTCGACGCGCAAGTCCAGTATGCGCTGCGAGCAAGAATCATCGCGGCGGCCTCCGTACAACGAGATGATCGCCTCGATTGGATTGCAACACCTCCGAAGCTTTTCGCGGACGCCGTCGACAACGAGAACACCGTCGGGCTTAAAACCCATGTCTGCTATCGACGGTGCTTCCGAAGTACGGGCGCGCGTCAGAATAGGCGTTCATGACCCATACTCGCCCGAATTTGAGCCGGATCGCGTGCGATGAATCGCATCAGTCAGCCATAAAGCTGGACGCCTCATGCAAGATTGACTTTCTCCGCGGCGCGCTAGCTTCAACGCTCCTTCCATGACTGCTTTGATTGGAGAGCGGCTAATTGGGAGCGCGCGCCGACAATAATCGTAGCGCATTCAATGTTACTAGAACCGTCGCACTTGTATCCGCGAGGATGGCGGGCCAAAGGCTGGTAATGCCTAGCAGTGTCGTCACCAGGAAGACGGCCTTAAGGCCAAGTGCAATGGTGATATTCTGGCGGATATTGCCCATGGTCTGGCGCGAAAGATCGACCATGGCGGCGACGTCCCCGACACGACCATGGAGCAAGGCGGCATCCGCCGTTTCAAGCGCTACGTCGGTACCTCCACCCATGGCAATGCCGATGTCGGCGGCGGCAAGTGCGGGTGCGTCATTGATGCCGTCACCGACCTTGGCCACGATGCAGCCCTGCGACTTCAGCTCGGTGACGATGCGCTGCTTGTCCTCGGGCAGCAGCTCGACGCGCGCTTCCATGCCAAGAACCTTGGCTATGGCCCCGGCTGTCTGGCGATTATCGCCTGTCAGCATGACAGCCGTGACTCCTTGGCGCTTCAGCGCGGAAATGCCCGCGACGGCATCAGCGCGCGGCTCATCGCGCAGCGCGATGATGCCTATGATATCATTTCTGCGACGAGAACCGAAGCGGTCTTGCCTTCACCGTTGAGGCGATCAATCGTCGCCTGCTGCTCGGCCGACAGCTTCGCGCGCTCATTCGCCGCCCTGGCTGAGCCGAACAGAACTTCAATTCCGTCCACCGTGCCGACGACGCCTTTGCCGCTGAGGGTGCTCGCATTCGCCGCGGCCTTGGCCGTGATACCCTCGCCGGCAGCTCGCGCGAGGATAGCTCTCGCGAGCGGATGGCTAGAGCCGACTTCGAGCGCGGCGGCGAGCCTCAGAATCTCACGCTCGCCGCGCCCAAAAGCCAGCACGTCCGTCACCTGCGGTTTGCCTTCGGTCAGCGTGCCCGTCTTGTCGAAGGCGGCCGTTGTGATCTTGCCCAATCCTTCGAGCACGCCGCCGCCCTTCATGAGCAGGCCGCGTCTGGCGCCATTGGACAGCCCGGCAGCGATGGCCGCAGGCACCGAGATTACGAGCGCGCACGGGCAGCCGATCAGCAGAATTGCGAGGCCCTTGTAGATCCACGCCGACCATGATGCGTCAAACAGGATCGGCGGAAGGATCGCGACCAGTGTACCGAGCGCGAGTACACCGGGCGTATAATATTTCGAGAAGCGGTCGATGAAGCGCCCAGTCGGCGCCTTGGCCTCCTGCGCCTCCTCGACCAGTTTGACGATGCGGGCGATGGTATTGTCGACGGCAATCGCCGTCACGCGCACCCGAAGCGCGGCGTCCTGATTGATGGTTCCGGCAAAGACGCGATCGCCTGCGCGTTTGCGCTTCGGAACCGACTCGCCGGTGACCGGCGCCTCATCGATCGCGCTTTCGCCAGAGAGAATATCGCCGTCCGCTGGGATGCGATCGCCAGGGCGAACAAGGATAGAGGCGCCGATCGCCAGTGACTCGGCGGCTACTTCCCTGGTCTTGCCATCAGTCTCTACGAAGGCCGTCTTCGGGACAAGCTGGGTCAGTCCCGTGATGCTTGAGCGTGCACGTTCCGCCGCGATGCCTTCGAGTAGCTCGCCGACCAGAAACAGGAACACGACGGCGGCGGCCTCCTCGGCGGCGTTGATGAGCACCGCGCCAATCGCGGCGATTGTCATCAGAGTCTCGATCGTGAACGGCATTCCCATGCGGGCTGCAACAAACGCGCGTCGCGCGATCGGCACGAGGCCGATCGCCATAGCAATTATGAAGCCCCATGGCTGGGTCGCTGTCATGATCCGGCCGATCAGCCATGCAGCAACAAGTGCAACACCACAGCCGATCGCCAACCGGCCTTTGGAACTTTCCCACCAGTTGCCAGTCGTCGGGCCGTGACCATCACCGTGAGGCCCGGGGACGGTGCTGTCCGCGCGCTTCTCGTGCGGTCGAGCCTCGACGGATGATACTGCTGCCGCGCTCGCGGCCGGCGCAAGCGCGTAGCCGAGCTTGGTGATGCGATCAGCAATGCCAGCGGCAATGTCGGCACCCGGTGCATGCCTGACTACCATGGTGCCGCTGGCAGCGGAAACGGTAACTTCGGTGACATCCGGCAGGCTCCGCACCGCAGCTTCAATTTTGCTGGCGCAGGATGCGCAGTCCATGCCGCCGACGCGATAGCGGTTTTCGCTGGTTGCAGGGCTGCTAACTGTCACGGCGGGCACTCCGGGCTTGAATTTCTGCAGATCGAGTTACATCCTCTAGCCACTAGAGGAGCAAGCCCAAATGCGACCTGCACATTTGTCTATCGGCGAGGCCGCCCGCATGAGCGGCGTGAAAGTCCCAACCATTCGCTACTACGAACAGATCAGTCTTCTGCCCACGCCCCCAAGGAGTGAAGGCAACCGCCGGACGTATGGCAGCGCCGATGTCCGCCGTCTCTCCTTCATCCGCCATGCACGCGAACTCGGCTTCGAACTCGACGCGATCCGTGCTCTGCTCGCTCTTCAGGATGATCCGGAAACGCCTTGTGCGGCAGCGGATGCCATCGCACAAGCGCGCCTTGATGAGGTGGAATGGCGCTTGAGGAGTTTGAGGGCTCTTAAGCGTGAACTCGAGCGGATGCTAGCCGGGTGCCGCTCCGGTCACGTAGCTGATTGTCGCGTGATCGAGGTGCTCGCGGACCATTCAAAATGCGCAAATGAACGGCACTGAGAATCGTCTGTTGGCAAGCATGTATTGATTACCGTGCCAAGGTCGGACAGATCCGTGGGATTTCGTGTTCGCAGTAGGTTTCTAACTGGCCGAGGTGTTATGACGCGCCGTCGACAGCTTCTGGCCCGGCGACGACCGACAGAGATCGGTAGCGCTGTCCGGAACCTGTCGACAACAGTCTTGACCGCTTGTTGGTCGGTGCAGAGGCGACATCCTGCTGGTCGTCTCGAAGGATCAGACGGTCTCGAGTTCCCATGGCTGCCTCCCAAAAGACAGCCTTGAATCTGATTTGCCCAGCCAAGAGTCCACACAACCTAGTGCGTCCATTGCAAGAGTTGCACTTGAGCCACGTTGATCGAGATCGCAAGATAGTCGCGGTATGTCGATCATGCTGATGTCACTTTTCTCTGGCAACCTGAAACAAACTCAGTTTAAGTGCGATCATGCTCAGCCGCCTTGTCAGATATTTGGTCACGCTAACGGTCTTGTTGACCCTGACGGTCGCCGGCTTGCCAGTGTTGCTGTGTATTAGCGACGTTCATGGCGCAGCTATTGAAGTCGACCGCCATCATTCGCAGGCCGGCAGCGGCTCTGGACTTAATTATGCAAATCTTGGAGACGCGAAGCATGCGGCTGATTCAGCGCCATGTGTCGATATTCGCTTCGACCATGTAACGCTGAGAAATCAGTCTCGAGACCGGCAGTCTGCCGCGAGCGCGCACGCTCCTAATCACGTCACTCCGCCTGTCGCGATCATTTCAGCGCCAACATCGCACGCGCGGAGTCTACCAGCGGTGGCTCCCGCGGCTTTCGAGCAGGCCAAACGGTCGAGTTTAAGCGACCTCCGAACCATTGTGCTCCTGATCTAGGTTCTCGGAATAGCAGCGATTTAGCGCCGCTGCGCCTAGTACTGACCATTCCGATTCAAGACCTGGAGACTTGGGGATGAGCAATTCTCCCACAAGCGCGTATGCCGCTCGCGCGAGCGATCGGGTGCGCCGTGTATGCCAAACGACGCAAACATCGAGCCAACAGTGTGTCCCCCGTCTGCAAAGTGTGACGCAGCGATCGCTTGGTTACGGCCTTATCATCGTGACGCTTGCCGTAGCCTTGGGTTGTCAGGCGCAGGCTCGAGAAAGCGACTTCCCAAGCGTCAACGACGAGGGTCGTGAACAAGCCGCGCAGCTTCTCGTTGAGCGAGCTAAGAGGTCATTCAACGCCGGCGACCATCAAGCTGCCGTGAACTCGTATTCCCGGTTGCTTCGACTAAAGCCGCGCGACGATCGAGTTTACTTCAATCGCGGCCTGGCACGACACAAAAACGGCGATGTGTCCGGCGCGCTCGAAGACTTCGACGCGGCGCTCATGCTCAATCCCGAGTTGCATGTGGCCCTCGTTAACCGAGCGAGGATTTATCTGGAGCGAGATCGGGCCGTGGATGCGTTTGCCGATCTGGCGAGAGCGGAAGCGCTCCGCCCGGGCGACGCAGCGGTGCTATTCTATAAGGCGACCGCGTCAGAGCGGATCGAAAAGTTGAGGCAGTCAGTTCAAGACCTAACGAAAATTATTGACCTCGATGCGTCGAACGCGCCGGCTCTTGCTGAGCGCGGGCACTTGCTTCTGCGGCAAGGGCATACCGAGGCGGCAAAGGCCGATTTTGAACGCGCGCTCAGACTCGACCCAGAAAGCGCACGCGCGAAGTCCGGCTTAGAGAGCCTGAACCCATGACCAGTCCAGTAGCGCGATCGAAGACGCGTTGGCGCCAACAAGCCGATGGCAGACTTAGGCTGACCCTCCGGGCGTCCGCGACCGTACTCCTCGTCATTCTCACTATGACGACGGCTTGCGCCGGCTTGATCCACGAGTGCTTGGGTCAAGATGGACGCCATGGCGTTGACCTTGCTGCAGGCGGACGTGATCCGCACGTTGATCGACTGGTATTACATTCCGATATCTTTTTACTCGGGCACGCGAACCTTCACCACGGCGCAAAATCATGCGTTGATCGGCTGCTTTGCGTAGATGCGCTCAAACCGGGTGGTTCGTCCGCCGGCAAGCCGAAACCGGTACCTCTTGCGCTCCATGAATCGCAGACTTTCGCTCTGCATACGGTATGCTCGCCGTTTACCCGCCACCGGGTTGACTTGCCCGATCCTCAGCTTAAGGCGCTGAGAACCATCGTTCTCCTGAACTGAGAGACGCGCGCAAAGCTACGCAGGCCGCACCTGTGTCGCCGTTTTGGCATCACACGAGCAGCGTCCCCGTGCGACCAGCGCCATAAACATCAACTGATCGTCAATCACCGATGTGACCGGAAAGCGCACGCGGCAACTGGCCGATGAGCGTCGGTCCCGCTGTTTTGCGCGGTCGAACCCAACACCGATCAAGGATATCATTCAATGCACAGATACAGTTCACTACACGCATCACTCTACTCCCGTCCAAGTTATGCGGTGGCGCTTGCGCTGGCGTTCGCGGCGTCCACATCCGGCCTCGCCGGAGCTCAACGAGGAGTCATGGAAGACAACGCCAACGTTAATGCGGAAGCATTCATCATTGCCGACGCCCATCCTTATCGGCATTGCCACAACCTTCCGAGGCGCACGTACTGCCACAAACAGGAGAGGCTTCCGCAAAACTGGCCGCCGCACTCCGACACGCCGCATCCTGGCGAGCCGAAGCGAGATTCGCCTTGCGAACGTGGTGGCCGGGACTGCGAGCCTAAGGTTCAAAACAAGCAAGGTTGATTAGAGGTGGCTGCGAACTTCGGGTCATGTGCAGCAGAATTCGTATGGGTTCTGCTGCCAACTTCGGCAAGCGGTCGGGTGAGAGCGGAGCCGAAAATCCGCTTCCACCATTCTTAAGCTCTATGGCCGCGGCCGGGTGCTCTTTTCGCGTGGATCAACATCATGAAACGACCTCGCCTTATCACCAGCGTTCTTAGCGGCGGCATCCTGCTTAGCGTGGCGTTGGCTTATGCTACGAACCGTACGCCGAAGCTCGGAGACATTCTCGAATACCAAGGTTCAGCGGGTGCCGACCAACCGGCAACGCATCATGATCACCAAGAAAAGAGCGATGATCACAACGATCACGGAGCAGATGACCAACCTGGAAATCATGAGACGCAAACACCTCAGGGCAGCGCAGATACCAGGCGCAGCGAGTCGCACGATGAGGAGAACGGCCAAATCAAAATGACTGCCGAAGACATCAACGGCGCCAAGATCGAACTTCAACCCGCCGGGGCCGGCCGCATCGCCAAGCGCTTGCGACTGCCCGGCACGATTGTCGCGGATCGGAGTCGAGTTGGGCGAGTTGCGTCGAAGGTAGTCGGTACCGTTATCGAACTGAAAAAGGGGTTGGGCGACTCCGTCAAGGCTTACGAAATCATCGCGATCCTTGATAGCCGCGAAGTCGCCGAGGCGAAAAGCGAGTTCATCGCAGCGACGGTTAACTACAAGCTCCAAGATACCCTCTACCAACGCGAAAAGACGCTCTGGGAAAAGCAGGTCACGGCTGAGCAGCGGTTACTGCGCGCTCAGGCGACGTTTCAGGAAGCACAGGTTCGACGTGACGTCGCGCTCCAGAAGCTTTTCGCGTTGGGGCTCGGCGAAGATGTCGTCGCCAAGCTGGCTGATCCAGGTCAACCGGCGACTGGTCTTCAGCGATATGAGATCAAAGCGCCGATCAATGGCCGCATCGTCGAGCAAATGGTCGACATCGGCACGCCGATGGGTGGCGAGGGACAAGCGCATGAACTTTATGCGATCGCCGATTTGTCGAAGATTTGGGTCGAACTCACGGTATCGGCGCAGCATCTTGCCCAGATCAAGGAAGGGCAGAGCTTGACGATCGAGGCGCCCGGCATGGAGCGCCGTTCGCAGGGTAAGCTTATCTTGATAAGCCCGATCCTCAATCAGGATACCCGGTCGGCACGCGTTACGGCCTCTGTCGATAATTCCGACGGCGTGTGGCGGCCGGGATCGTTCGTTACGGCGGACGTTGCTCTCGCCGAATCGCAAGCCGCGATCGTGGTTCCGAAATCCGCACTGCAGACGCTCAAAGGCGAAACCCACGTATTTGTACGCACAGAGACTGGTTTCGAGGCGCGTCGCGTCGAGCTGGGAAGCGACGACGGAAATTCCGTCGAGATCCTCTCGGGTCTTGGCCAAGGAGACCGCGTCGCAACGGCGAACTCGTTCCTGCTCAAGGCGGAGCTCGGCAAAGCCGAAGCCGAGCATGTGCACTAGAGCCGGAGATACGACATGATTGCGCGACTGCTCTCATTCTCGGTGCGCCAGCGTTGGCTGGTCGTCCTGCTGACTATCGCAGCTGCGGCCTATGGGCTGCATTCGCTGGGCAGCCTTCCCATCGATGCCGTTCCTGACATCACAAACAATCAGGTGCAGATCAACACGGTGGCGCCATCGTTCTCGCCGGTCGATGTCGAAAAGCAGATTACCTTTCCGATTGAAAACGCGCTCGCGGGAATTTCCGGCCTTGAGTACACGCGCTCACTATCGCGCAATGGCTTTTCTCAGGTCACCGCCGTTTTCTCCGAGAGTACGGATATCTACTTCGCCCGTCAGCAGGTGGGTGAACGGCTGCGCGTGGCAGAAGAAAACCTGCCCGAGGGCACGACACCCAAGCTGGGGCCCATTTCTACCGGACTTGGCGAAATCTATATGTGGACCGTGCAGTATGCACGCGACGCCTCGTTGGCGGAGGACGGCAAACCCGGACCGCAAACCGACGGCAGCTATCTGACACCCGAAGACCAGCGGCTTGTCACCGACGTCGAACGGGCAGCCTATTTGCGCACCGTGCAGGATTGGATCATCCGGCCGCAAATGCTCACCGTTGCCGGCGTCGCGGGCATCGACGTTATCGGCGGGTTCGAGAAGCAGTATGTGGTACAACCTGATCCCGTGCGGCTTACCGCCGTCAACCTTTCGTTTTTGAATATCGTGCAGGCGCTCGAACGCAATAACGTCAGCCTCGGCGCCGGCTATTTAGAGCGAAATGGAGAAGGGTATGCGGTGCGTAGCACCGGGCGGCTTACGAGCGCAGACGAAATAAGCAACGTCGTCGTGACGACGCGTGACGGCGCGCCCATTCGCGTCAAGGACGTCGCCCAAGTTGCCGTCGGCCGGGAAATCCGAACGGGAAGCGCCAGTGAAAATGGCAAGGAAGTTGTTGTTGGAACCGCGCTGATGTTGATTGGCGGAAACAGTCGCACCGTCTCCGCGGCCGTTGACGCGAAAATGGAGGAGCTGAGGAAGAGCCTTCCTTCCGGGATCGAGGCGCAAACCGTCCTCAACCGCACCCTGCTGGTGGACGCAACAGTGGCAACCGTCAGCAAGAACCTTGCCGAAGGCGCCTTACTTGTCATTGTTGTTCTCTTCCTTTTACTCGGTAACATTCGAGCGGCTTTCGTCACCGCCTTGGTCATCCCACTGGCGATGCTGCTGACGATGACCGGCATGGTTCAGGGCGGGATCAGCGCAAATCTGATGAGTCTCGGCGCCCTCGACTTCGGATTGATCGTCGATGGGGCGGTTATCATTGCGGAGAACGCGCTGCGGCGACTTGCAGAGCATCAGCACGAGCTTGGCCGGAAACTCAGGCTCGAAGAACGGCTACAAACCGTCATTCAGTCCTCGGAGGAGATGATCAAACCTTCGGTTTACGGGCAGGCCATTATCATCCTCGTCTACGTGCCGCTGCTGACCTTCACGGGCGTAGAAGGAAAGATGTTCGAACCCATGGCGATCACGGTCATCATGGCCTTGATCGCCGCATTTGTCCTGTCGCTCACGTTCGTGCCGGCGGCCATCGCGATCGCGCTGTCACGTCCGATCCATGAAAAGGAGAATATGCTCGTTCGCAACGTGAAGCGCATCTACGAGCCGGCGCTGCGGCGTGCGCTTATCCATCCGCTGGTCTTTGTCTGCAGCGCCGTTGCCCTTTTCGGTGTAGCCGGTTCGCTCTTCCTCAAACTTGGACAGGAGTTCATCCCGACGCTCGATGAGAAGAACTTGGCCATGCAGGCTATCCGGATTCCGAGCACTTCACTGTCTCAATCGCAACTCATGCAGAGTGAGCTAGAGAAGGTCATCAGCGGCTTCCCGGAGATTGCGTTCGTGTACTCAAAGACAGGCACCGCTGAGGTCGCCTCCGACCCGATGCCGCCAAGTATCTCCGATACCTTCATCATCCTGAAGCCTGCGAAAGACTGGCCCGATCCCGATCTTCACAAAGAAGCGCTCGTTCAAAAGATCCAGGCGGCGATCGAGAGGCAACCAGGCAACAACCTCGTCTTTTCACAGCCGATACAGATGCGGTTTAACGAGTTGCTGGCCGGCGCGAGAGGCGATCTCGCCGTCAAAGTCTTCGGCGAGGATTTCGATCTGATGCTGCGCACGGCCAACCAAGTCGCCTCCATACTGCGCTCGACGCCGGGCGCGACCGATATCAGCGTCGAGCAGGTGTCTGGCCTGCCTTTCCTCGAAATCGAAATCAATCAGGAGGAAATAGCGCGCTTCGGTTTGAGCGTTATGGCTGTGCAGGAAGTGATCGGAACGGCGATCGGCGGTCGTGGGGCCGGAGTCGTGTTCGAAGGCGACCGTCGTTATCCCATTATCGTCCGGCTGTCCGACGCGGCCCGCGATGATCTTGAAAACCTGAAGCACCTCCCCGTTCCCTTGCCGGCCGCTCTCAACGGCAAGTCGTCCTCCATCCTCCTGGAGCAGGTGGCGCGCTTCGCCTTCACCGAAGGGCCCAACCAGATCAGCCGCGAGAATGGCAAACGACGCGTCGTGGTCACCGCCAATATTCGCGGCCGCGATACCGCTTCGGTAGTTGCGGAAGCTCAGGAAAAGGTCGGCAGCGAGGTCATGCTGCCGTCAGGTTACTACGTATCTTGGGGCGGCCAATTCGAGAATCTTGCCGCGGCCCAGCAGCGCATGATGGTCGTCGTGCCAGCGTGCTTTTTTCTTGTTTTCCTCCTGCTTTACTCTGCACTCGGGTCGATCCGCGATGCGTGGCTCGTTTTTACCGCGATACCACTGGCGCTGACGGGCGGTATTGTCGCGCTCTGGCTGCGTGATATGCCCTTCTCGGTCTCCGCCGCCGTCGGCTTCATTGCATTGTCGGGCGTTGCTGTCCTCAATGGGCTCGTGCTGATGACCAGCATCAACCAACTCGTTGACCAAGGGTCGGCGCGCCGGCGCGCCATTTTCAACGGTGCGCTGATGCGGCTTCGACCCGTCGTCACAACAGCTCTCGTTGCGTCGCTCGGCTTCGTGCCAATGGCGCTTTCGACCGGTACCGGCGCCGAGGTTCAGAAACCTCTGGCCACGGTGGTGGTTGGTGGGCTCATCAGCGCCACTGTCCTTACGCTTCTAGTTCTTCCCGCTTTGTGCGTGAGATACGGAAGCCGATCCGCCGCCAGAAGGGAGGCCGAGGTACCGGAACCCATTCGTGCGCACGCATCGACCATAGCCGGGGAATAAGCTTGGCAAAGTCGTTGCGCTCGGCAGCAACGCCAAGGCCTCAAGGAGAGCCTGCTGTCCGAGCCAGGGCGCGTTCACTGCGGCGGACAGACCATGTCGGCGGCGATGACGAATTGCGGCAACCTGGGCTGGGTATTTCGAGGAAGGGCTAACGTTATACGCAGACCAATTCCCATACCGGCAAACCCTGGCCGCGTTTACCGGCACCACTCCTCGATCTGGCGCGACGCCGGCTTCTATGGATTTGTACCTGATGCCTGCCTAATCAACCGCTATGCGCCAGGATCGCGATTAACCTGCATCAGGATAAGAACGAGGCGGATTTCGAGGCGTCCAGTGTGTTTGTCGCTCCGGCTGCCGTCAGCCGGCTGACCGATGGTCTCGACCATCGCGACCAACGGCAAACAGTAGAGCCGGCCGATGGTCGATCCTAGAAGCCGAACTGAGCATTCGGTTGTCATTGTCAGGTACGTATACAAAGTCGGCTTATCGAAGCGACCCACGGCTCCCGCATTCGATGTGTTCGGTTTCGATACCGTGACCGCGATGCCGGCCAGCTCGCAGGCAACGATCTCCTCGCCCTTGTAGTAACCCTTGTCGGCCACGGCCTCGATTTCAAGCCCCTCGAGATGGGCTTGGGAGCAATGTCGCGATACTTCGGTTAGCGGAGTCGCCAATCGAGAGCAGGAGGCACAGGTGTGTTTGTCCAGCCTCGTAGCGTCGCGGCGGAACTGGCGGAAGAACTCGATCTGCCGAATAATCCATGGAGCGCGACGTGCCACCCGTTGACGGATTCGCCGAATCATTTGCGGAGCGTGGCGCGACGACCTCGAAGGACATGTCTGGCAGGACTGATATCTGGAGGGTTCGTCGATCGCGGCGAACTAGGCTCGGGGCTCTCGCGCTGAGCCAAGGGGTAGTGCGCCGCACATGGACGAATCGTCCCAGAAGCGGTCATTCAGCTGGCCATGGTCGGCAGCGCGAACCGCGCCGCCGACTTCATCGGCTGTTGGAAGGACCGCGTCTGAAATTAGATGTCGGTCACCAGAACACTGTCCGCGATCGATCGGGATCCCCTGTCCGCTCTCGCCGGAATCCGCAGCTAGTTCGCTGCGGCGACCGTGGGCGTCGCCTCCCTTATGCAGAAGTTCTCTGTGCCTGCGACGCCTAGATGTTTAGTCCCGGCATTTGCTGGAGCGGATTGAGGTTGAATCGTTCGGGCTCTTTTGTCCAGATCTTGCAGGTGAACTCGTAGGGTGTGAGGCCTTTGAGGGTTTTGAGCCGCTTGGCGAAGTTGTAGGCCGCCACGAAGTCGGCGAGATGCGCGCGCAGCTCATCGTGCGTCTCGTAGTAGAAGCGCTTAACGGTCGCGTCTTTGATGGTGCGGTTCATGCGCTCGACTTGGCCGTTGGTCCAAGGGTGCTTAGGCTTGGTGAGACGATGATCGATGCCGTTCACGGCACAGGCGTACTCGAAGGCATGGGCCCGGAAGAGTTCGCGATTGGCGATGGCTTGCCTGATCATAGGCACTGCCGACCCGCCAGCTCCAGGCGTTGTGAAGTGAATGCCGTTGTCGGTGAGAACGGTGTGGATTTTGTACGGTACGGCTGCGATCAGGCGGAGCAGGAACTCACGAGCGACGCGTGTGGGTGCCTTGTCGTGCAACTCGGCGAAAGCGAACTTGGAGGTCCTATCGATAGCGACGAAGAGATAGAGCTTTCCCTGTTTGGTCCTCACCTCTGCAATGTCGATGTGAAAGTAGCCGATCGGATAGGTCTTGAACTTGCGGCGTATCGCCTTGCCGTCCTCCACGTCGGGAAGCCGCGAGATTCCGTGACGCTGAAGACAGCGGTGAAGCGACGATCGGGTCAGATGGGGAATGGTCGCCTGCAAGGCATAGAGGCAGTCGTCGAGCGGCAGCAGTGTATGCTGTCGAAAAGCGACGGCGATCGCCTCGTCCTCAAGCGATAATGCGGTCGACTTTGGCTCTTTGGGCCCTGTTGGAAGATCGGCGACGGAGGCGCGCTTCTTCCACTTGGCGACGGTCTTTGGATTGATCCCGTAGCGGCTGGCCAGCGCCCTCAAGCTCTCTTGACTATTTTGTATTGCTCGACGGATCGCCTCTGTCGTTGTGGCGCAGCCGTGAAGAACCTGTCCCATAGCGCATCCTTCCATTCTCTGGAAAACAATGCACCATCAAACCCAGGGATCAAACATCTAGTCGAATTGGCTACCTCCGAGCGGCGGTTGAGAGACGGCGGAATACTGGAAAATCGACCAAAGCGGGCGCCACAGACCGGATCTGGTCCAATGCATCCGTAAGGTCGTGAGGAATAACCGCGCCTTCTGACGTGCCGACTGTAAGATCAAGCAGTTTCAGGAGAGCCCGCGCCTTCGCTTCGTCATTGATGACCGCGACTTTCTTTGCTTCGCCTTCGTCGCCATAAAGGCCGTAGTTGATCATCGACCAGCACTCGAACGGCACGAGAAAGCGGGCGATTGTGTCCACGGCTTCAGCGAATGCCTCGCCTGAGGTCGCAGGAAGGTCAGCAAGCGCGCTGCTGACGCCGGGGGTCGCCAGCGACCGCTCCTGAGGCCAAACCTCCCGAAGGAACGGCGCTGCGGCAGAGCGGAAGAGACCGTCTCGCGTGCTACTGAACTGATCTGGCGACGGCTTCGATGAAAGATCTCGGACAAACACTTGGATCGCATTCGCCGCCGATGCGCGCACTTCATCATCAAGCGTCCGCAACATCTGCTGAACGCGTTGGTTAGGCACTGCGGGCGCGCGGCCCTCGCGGAAAGCGTGAAGAGATTCGATCACTAGACTGAAAACAAGCCGACGGCGCGTTTCCCTGCCCAGTCTGCGATCATTGGCGCGTTCGGCCATCGCCGCGCCGATGCTTTCCAAGACTTTGGTGAAGTGGGTGCGCCTGGAAACGGCTCGCCAGAGCGCCAACGCGGCGCCATCATCCTTGAGCAACGGCGCGATGAGATGTTCCTGTGCCCAATCGGGATCAGCGCGCAGAAAGTACGGCAACGCCTCGATCATGCGGTGTTTGGCGATCAGCCCACTTCGGCCTTCCGCTGCAATGACGATGTCGCGCATCTGCCTTTCGATCGAATCTGCGGGAAAGGCTTGCGCCCCGGGCGGTAGGCTTGGGCATGCAGCGAGAAACACGCCGACGAGCTTGCCAGCAGGTGTATTGAGCGTGTCGAGGTCCATCGGCTCGCGGTCCTCATCTTCAGCGCGCGCGGTAACGCTCAGATCCTCATCTTCGGCTTTTTCAGGCCTTCGGTTCGTGACTTCAACAGCAATTGGCCAAAGACGAAGCCAGATCGGTAAGATCAGCGGCAGCTTAACGGCGTGCTTCTCCCAAGCATCCAGCCACGCACAAATGCCCTCGATCGCATTCGAGAGCGTTGCGTCGGACAACTGGTTCAGCAAGCCGAGAACCCTGTCAGTTTCTCGCACTAGGTTCGGATCCTGTGCGGCCTGGCCATCCTGCTGGCGCGGTCTATGCACCCAACCAAACCTGTTCCAGACCTTCGGGAAGTCGTCGCCGCCGTTATTCGTGGCCTCGAAGTCAGCAAGCACCTTGTCGGTATTGCCCTGCTGGTTGATCCAGTCGTTTGCAGCGTTCCGCTGGGTCATCATCCCAGCCGCGACGCCCAGTTCCCAGAGCGGCTTCGAGCGCCCTCAGCCGTTCGACGCCTGCAAGCGTGTCAAATTCCGCATCCGGCTTCGCTTCACGACGAGTGACGGTGACCCCTCCGGGGAATCCTTCATCGATCGTCATCTCCGCAAGTTCGGCGAATTGCGCCGACTGGGCCTCAAGCCAAGTCTTGGCTCGATCCGGCAGGACACCGCCGCCGACTTCGATGCGCCGTAGTTCCCGCAAGGACCAATACAGTCGCGCATTCTTTACCTCCCCACGATCAACCTTCTTCGGCCAATGATCCCGTGGAGGGCCTTTCTGAATCCGCGCGACGATGGCTTGTTGCGCTCCCGCGTTCATGTCGCGGAATCGGACGGCTCGAAGCTCAGTGATCTCTGGGAAGCCGTGCACATCCCAAAACCGATCCTGATCGAGCTCGGTGAGGAAGTCCGACACCTCTCCAGTGGACGTAATCTGTTCGTTCCGAGACATCGCAGCCCACAAGCGAAGATCCACCGGCGAGCTATTCAGCCTCCAGCGCCGAGCAAAACTCTGTGCAGCAGCGAGATCCAGTTCCGAAATTCTAGCGACGACGGCATGCAGCAGTTTCACTGATGGCGCGATGCCATGATGATATGCGTCTGGGTCGCCAATCGGGGCTGCCAGAATTGTGGGTAATTGAAAGCTTGGCTGGATGCTTACGTTCTATCGCAATGTGTAGGTCTCGCATGTGCCGCGCCCGAAGATGCAGAGGATTGCATAGCGTTGGTCAGATCACGGCGAAGTCGGCGTTTGTTATTGCCAATCCAGTCGACAGAACCGCAAATTTAACTGCAGCCGTCGCGCCCGTGCCATCGGCATCGTACCAGACGTCGCCCGTTGCCGAGTCATAGATGATCCTATCATCCGCATCGTGTGCAGCTGATCCGGTCCAGTATGCAGCGGTTGCTAACGTCCCCGTCATGGTCAGCGCATTGAACAAACCTGTCCCCGTGTTCTCCAGGCGCATGGTATCATCCGCAACAGAGAAGTCCGCGATGCTATCGACGTTTGAAGAGCCCAGCGTCGTGTTGAATACAAAGTAGTCATTGCCGGCCCCGCCCGTGAGCGTATCGTTGCCCAGCATGCCATTCAGTACGTTCGATCCGGTATTACCGGTGATCACGTTTGCGCCGGAGTGACCCGTTGCGTTCAATCCCGCCGTTCCGCTCAGTGTCAGGTTCTCGACGTTTATTTGTGTTGCTTCGTTGAGTGTGTAGGTTAGGGAGCTGACGATCGTGTCTGTGCCTGCACCCGCGGCCTCGGTCACAACGTCGGTCGTCACATTGACGATATAGGTGTCATTGCCGAGACCACCGGCAAGTGTATCGCTGCCATTGCCGCCGTCGAGCACGTTATCTCCGTTGCTGCCGGTCAAGGAGTCGTTCGCAGACCCGCCCTTGATATTTTCGAAGTTCAAGATCGTGTCGGTACCACCCCCGCCCGTCGCCTGAGCCGTTGTAACCGCCAATGAGACCGTAACCGCCGTGCTGTACGATGCAAAGCTGAGCGTATCGGTACCGGCTCCGCCATCCAAAACGTTGTTTCCGGTTGAGCCGGTAATGACGTCGTCAAAGTTGCTCCCTGTGAGGTTCTCGAAGTTGAGAATGGTATCGGTTCCTGCTCCGCCCGTATTTTGAGCTGACGTGGATGCCAGGGAAATCGTAATGCCCGCCGCAGCCGCGGCATAGGTCAGCGTGTCGGTCCCTGCGCCACCGTCGAGTGTGTTGTCTCCCGAGTTTCCGGCAAGCGTATCGTTGAAACCACTGCCTATCAGCTTCTCGAAGTTCAAAATCGTGTCGATTCCTGCGCCGCCGGTCGCCTGGGTCGAAGTCAAGGCGAGCGAGACATTCACACCGCTCGCTGCCGCAGCATATGTCAGCGTATCGGTTCCTGCCCCGCCATCTAGAACGTTGGTACCTGAGTTTCCAGCAAGCGTGCCGTTGAACGCCGAGCCGATAAGGTTCTCGAAATTGAGAAGGGTGTCGGTCCCAGCCGCGGCACCGTTCGCTTGACCCGTCGTCACTGCGAGCGAAATATTCACGAACGAACCGGCATTCGCATAGCTCACAGTATCGATGCCGGCGCCGCCATCAAGAACGTTGTTGCCGGTTGTACCCATAATGACATTGTCGAGCAAATTGCCGGTGCCGTTGATATTGTTCAGCGTGCCCGTCAATGTGAGGTTCTCGACATTGCTGCCGAGCGTGTAAGTAATATTCGTCGAGACGGTATCTACTCCAGCGTTCGCGTCTTCAACAACGACATCGTCGGCTGTATCGACGACGTAAGTGTCGTTGCCGGCACCACCTTCCATCGTGTCAATTCCAGATGCACCATCGAGCGTGTCGTCGCCAGCAAGGCTGACGAGCCGGTCGTTGCTGTCAAAACCGATAATGGTATCGTTGCCCGTCGTGGCAGCCTGGCTGAGCGTTAGGATATCGATTTGATCAGCAGTCTGGCTGGAGCCATCGGCGAAAACGAAGTTCTCGATCCGATCGTAGTTACTGGTGGATCGTTTTGTGGTCTGGAACTGGTTCACGATGCGGAGCTGGTCCGTCGTCCCCAGGATCTGGATGACCAAGTCGTTGCCCGAGCGTTGGAAGCGCAAATCACCCAAAGCGATTCCAGTCTTGAAGGAGACCGTGTCAGACCAAGCGGACGATACCTCGTAGGCGTCACCATCATCGATGGTATCCGAACCGTCGCCGCGCCCGAAGTAATAGACGTCCTTACCATAGGCACCTTTGAGCAGGTCGTTACCGGCTCCGCCGTCGAGTTCGTCGCCGGAATCGTAACCGAGGATCGTATCGTCGCCCGCCGTGCTCGACTGCAGGATAAGCTGCTTGTCAACGTCAGCCGCAGACCAAGCGGTACCGTCCGTAAAGGTGAAGTACTCGATGCGGTCAAGGTTGTTCGTGGATTGTTTCGTGGTCTGGAACTGATTGACGATCCGTAATTGATCGCTCGTCCCCGAGATGGTCAGGATTAGATCGTAGCCGGAGCGCGACAAGAGAATGTCGCTTGCCACAACATCGTTCCCGAATGCAACCCTGTCTGACCATGAAGTCTGATAGGGATAGAGATCGTTATCGTCGATAGTATCTTGCCCGGCCCCGCGTCCGAAGGCGTAGGTGTCGTTGCCGTATCCACCTTTCAGAGTGTCGTTGCCAGCGCTTATGAAGAAGCTATCGTCACTATCGTAGCCTAGCGTCGTGTCGTTTCCAGCGGTAGTGTACTGTTTGATCAGCGCCAGTTCGATGTCGCTGTAGGTCCAGGTCGAACCGTCGTCGAAGGAGAATGATTCAATACGATGATAGTAGGGTGATCCTTGAACGTTCACCGTGAGCTGCCCGGTTACCGTTAACTGGTCGGTTGTCCCGGAGATGCCAATAACGAGATCGCTACCCGTCCGCGTCAGCACCAAGTCGGCCGCCGTGACGTTGGCGCCGAAAATGACCTTGTCGGCTATGGAGTCGGTCGACAACGTTGGCGTAGGATTATCGTCGATGACATCAACGCCCGATCCGCGTCCGAAATAGAAGGTATCGTTGCCCAGCAAGCCGCGCATCATGTCGTTGCCGGAGCTGGCCTGGAACATGTCATCGGAATCGAAGCCGATGATGGTGTCGGCCCCCGCTGTCGTGGTCTGGGCGATGATGGCTTTATCAATATCTCCAGCAGCCCAAATCGTACCATCCCCAAACGCGAACGTCTCGATGCGATCGTGATTGTCGACCGATTGGCGCGTCGTCGTGAACTGCCCGATGATCGTAACTTGGTCGGTTGTCCCAGCGATGGCCAGGATGAGGTCATTCCCCGACCGCGTCAAAACGAGATCCGACGGGCGCACGTCTGCAGTGAATGCCATCTTGTCGGCAAACGAGTTCGTTCCTGGATAGGAGTTATTGTCGTTGATCATGTCCTGACCGGAACCGCGTCCGAACACGAAGGTGTCATTGCCCTGTCCGCCCGCAATCGTGTCGTTTCCGGCGCCTCCGTCGATGATGTCATCGCCGTTCGTGCCTGTGATGGTATCTGCCCCGGAAGTCGCTTGTGCGGTTGTAGCAAACAGCTCGGCCTGCGCCGCGGCAACGATCGAGCCATCGGCAAACTTGAAGAACTCAACTTTCGAGTTCGAATTCAAGAACTGGTTCTTGATCGTAATG
Source organism: uncultured Hyphomicrobium sp. (assembly GCA_964587445.1). Lineage (GTDB taxonomy): Bacteria > Pseudomonadota > Alphaproteobacteria > Rhizobiales > Hyphomicrobiaceae > Hyphomicrobium_B. The sequence continues at coordinate 681,776 of CAZPLQ010000002.1, read as the reverse complement.
CTGTCGGTGCCGACCGTTGCGACCAGGTCGTTCGTACCCGTTGGCCGGCTGAAGACAACGGAGGTGCGGGCAATCCCCGCCGCGAACTCGACTGTATCGGGCTGGTTCAAATAGACGTCAGGCACCGACTCGTTGATCGTGTCTTGCCCCATGCCCGTCTTGAAAACGTAGGTGTCGCCACCACCGCCACCATTGAGCGTGTCGTTACCCGCATCCCCGTCAAATCGTTCTGCGTAGAACGAGCCGTTGATCGTATCGGCGGCGGATGTGCTGAGAGCAGCAATGACGCGATTTGCTGCATCAACAGCGCTCAGTGTCGTGCCATCAACGAACTTGAACTGCTCGATATCGGTCCAACTCGAGCCAAATGTGCCGTTGGCGAGGAACTGGTTGGTAATAGTTGCTCGATCTGCGCCACCGTTCCAGGTCAAGACAAGGTCGTCTCCTGACCTCGTGAATGCGACTTGGGCAGCCGTGATGCCTGCTCCAAACTGGAGCGTGTCGACGTCCTTCGTTTCGGGACGCAATACGGTGGTTTCAGTAATGATGTCCTGGCCCGTACCTGTTCCGACAAGATAGGTGTCGGAGCCATTGCCGCCGTTGAGCGTGTCGTTGCCCGCACCGCCGTCCATCGTGTCGTTGGTGAAGAATCCTTCGATATTGTCGGCTCCCGTGGTCTTGGCCTTGGCCAGATACTGGAGGCGGATGTCATTATCGGTCCAGACCGTTCCATCCACGAACTCGAAACGCTCAATGGCCGATTTGTTTGTGCCGATGATATCGAACTTGAACTGGTCATCGATCGAGATGCTGCCACCCGACGCATTGATCGTGAGCGTCAGACCCCAGTTGTTCGTGCCGTACCGCGAGAACGAGATATCGGTCGTGGCGATTCCCGTACCGAAGCGCACGATATCCTGGTCGGTCGTGAAAAAGGCATTGTTAGTCTCGTGGATCGTATCGTTACCTTCGTTCCGGTTCTTGATGTAGATGTCAGAGCCGGCCTGTCCATCCAGGTAGTCATTACCCGCGCCGCCGTCGAGCGTCTCGGAACCGTAAGTCCCATAGATGCTATCGTCCCCCGTGGTCTTGCTCGCAGTGATGAGATCCTGCACGATCGTATCGATGTTCTTTACCGTCCCATCGGTCCATTCGAATCGCTCCACGCGGTCGAAGAAGTGCGTGCCGAACACACCAGTTTCCAGAAAATCGAACTCATTCTTAAGCAGCACGGAATCCGTGCCACCGCTGATGGTCACCAGCAAATCCATGCCATTGACGCCCGTCCGCGTGAACGAGACATCGCCGACCGCGATCCCGCTCAGGAACTTAAGCGTGTCCTGCGTTGTGGTCAGCACGTCGGCTTGATTGTCTTCTATGGTATCCTGCCCATAGCCGCGCGCGAACAGGTAGGTATCTCCGTCGTCTCCGCCCGACAGGTAATCGTTGCCGCCTTTGCCGTCCATGGTGTCAGCATAATATGCGCCATAAAGCGACTCCGCTGCGGCCGTGCCGGTCGTGACTTTTTGCAGGACCTGTTCCCAAGTCAGGAAAGAGCCGTCAGCAAACTCGAACTTTTCGACGCGGGAGAACCAGGTGATCGGGAAGAAGCCGAACAGATCGAGCTTCTCGCCCTTGAACTGATCCTTCACCGTCAAAGTATCTGTAGACCCGGCGATGGTGATCGTCAGGTCTGGCGCAGCCCCCAGGCGCGTGAATGATACATCGGCTTGCGTAATGCCGGAGGCGAAGACGACCTTGTCATCCTTCGCCCAACCATAGCCGAGGAGCGTCCCGATGAAGCTGTCAGGGTATCGCGACTGATCCCAGATCGTATCATTGCCCGTTCCGCGATTGGCGTAGTAGGTGTCGCCGCCATCGAAGCCAACGAGCGTGTCGTTTCCTGCGCTCGCATAGAACTTGTCGGATGTGCCAAAGCCGTAGGTGATGTCGTTGCCGGATGTCGTGTAAGTTTCGATCGTAGCCGCCTGAAGATCGGTCCAGCTCCAGGATGCGCCCATTGTGAAAAAGATCGCTTCGATGCGGTTATCGATGGCGTAGGCCGTCTGATAGCCGAGCGGCGTATACATGAACTGATCTTTGATCGTGACGCTGTCGCCCGGCGATCCAATAATCGACAAAGTAACGTCGTCGCTCGCTCCCGCACGTGTGATCTGGATGTCCTTCGCCGACAAACCATTGAGCATGACGAGCGCATCGCCGGCGTTGAGCAGCGGGTTCGCCATGATGTCTTGGATCGTGTCGGCTCCGTAGCCGCGTCCATAATAGTAGGTGTCGCCGTTGTCTCCACCCTGGAGGAGATCGTTGCCCTGGAGGCCCTCCAGTTCGTCGGCCGTGCCCGTACCCACCAGCGTATCGTTGCCGGCCGTTCCAAGCCCCGTCGCCGCCGCGACCTCGCCCATGTCATAGATCGTGCCGTCGGCGAACTGGATCTCTTCGATGCCTTTGTCGGCGGAGACCTGGATGCCGCCAAGGCTCACTTCGGGCGTCTCGAACTGATTCTTGACCGTAATCTTGTCAGTCGAGTTCTTCACCTCAATGACAAGATCGAGGCCGACACGCTTGAAGTTCAGGTCTTCTGCATTGAACACGGCGAAGCGGATGCGGTCGCCGGTATCTCCATTATCGACATCGTTGATGGTGTCCTGACCGAAGTTGCGTCCATAAACATAGACGTCCTGGCCATAACCGCCGTTGATCGTATCGTTGCCGCCATCTCCAACGTAAACTTGCAGACCGTTGGCGTCCCCCCGCGTCAGCGTATTGGCGGCGGACGTGCCGATTTGCACGCCGGTCAGTCCAAGACCCGTCACGAACTGCGACAGCGTGAGTGCCGTCGTCGTTCCGTCGAGCGCCTTGACCAGGCTCTGCACCGCGTAGTCCGTGCGGACGCTGTTCGCATCGAGACGGTCTGTGCTGTCGAAGAGTTCGTTGAACAGAGGACCCCAGTTCATGTTCCATTGGGTCTCAGCGGTCGAGGCCGTGGACGAGAGCGTGAGAATGGCTGCCTTCAGTGCATCCGCGACACCCGTCGCGGTTGTCGCAACGATGCGATCCTTGGTTTCGTCGTACGAAAGCCCGGAGAACATCGTTTTGAGCGGTCCCTGCACGGCGAGCCGCAAGGCTTCCTTCTCGACGATATCGTTCCATGAGGTGATCAGTGTCGAAAGGTTGCTCTCGCTGGGTACCCCGCTGCCATCGCGCGGCGTCAACTGATAACCCTCGAATGTTTCGAGGAACGCCAGCTTCTGGCGGTCGAACGTGCCGCCGCCCATGGAGACGGCGGAGATACTCTCGACATCCGCCCACTTGAATAGGATGGCCTGTGCAGCCGATTTGAGCGTCGCCCAGTCGGTGGTCGCGGCCAGATTCTTGAAGTTGGTGACGTCGGTCAGCAACGCGGCCTTGTTGGTCATGGCGATGCGCAGCGACGTGACGTTGCCATAGCCTTTCAACTCTGGCAGCGCCAGCGCGGGCGCGGAGACGGTGGCGTTCCCGAGGTATTTGGTGTCGCTGTCATTCACCTCCAGGCCGACGTCAGCGATCTTAGACGTCGTGTCGTCCGTACGTGTGAACGTAGCTTCTGCGCGGATGGAATTGCCATTGATGAACTGGTTGGTGAGTGTCGTCGAGGCGACCGAAATCTCCTTGATGCCGGCTTGCGTAAGCGTCTGCAACTCGCCCGCATCCGTCACGCCGTCCCCATCCAGGTCGCGCCATACCTTAAGTTGGTCCCAGTTGGTATCGAGCGAATTGATCTTGTTGTCGCCGTTGCTGTCAGCGTAGGTCTTGAGCGCGGCAAAGCCTGAGGTCGTTGCGTTGCCGAACATCTCGCCGATGTTGTCGATCATGCCGTTAGCGTTGAGATCGCGCACGAGGAAGCCGTCATCGGACTTCACCCAAGCGGTCTTTCGGCGAAGCCGTCGGTATCCATCTCGAAATAGATGCCGTTCGTCTGGCGCGTCAGCTCCAACCCGTCACCGTCGAGATCGAGTACGAGCGGATCGCTGTTGAAGGCGTTGATGCCGGAGCCAGCAAGCAATGCTGACTTCACGTATTCCCTGAGGTCCGCAATCGTAGCCTTGCCGATCACCTGCTTGAAGACCGTGATGTGACCTGTTGCGTCGCCCGTATCGGCATCGGTCTTATAATTCTCCATGACCGCCTGGCCACCGCGGCCACGTGCGAATTGCATGACCAGCTGGCCGGATTGAGACAGCGCGTAGCGCACGCCAACGATTGACAGAAGCGCAGCATCAAACAATACCGAAGCTGCAGTGAAGACGCTGCCAAAGGCTCCCAACGCTCCACTTATGAGCGACGTGGACGGCGTGTAATACGCAAACCCATTTTCCATCCACCACTGCTGCACGCCACCATGCAGACGAAATCCGCCAGCGGTCACGAAATCTTCGTAACCAGCGTCGTCGATGAACGTCTTATTGGAGACCGTGAACAGGTCATCACCCGCGCCGCCGTTCAAATGGCTCTCGAGACCCCCGCCGATAAGCCAGTCCGTGCCATCCCCACCATTGAGTGTAGAAAGATAGTCACCGGCCAACAGAACGTCGACACCAGCACCGCCGTTGATGGTTGAAATGCCGTTGTTCGACGCCTTTCCGATGTCATTGCCATCCCCTAAATTGGCTGTAAGTGTGGATTGATAAGGACGGATGGCGCTGAGTGTGGTCACCAGCGTTGAAACTGCCTGATTGTACACGCTAATCGGCACGCTACCGGCGACGGCAGCGTAAAAGGTTTGGTAAGCCGCATCGACCTGCGTCTGTTCGGCCGCGGTTGCCGCCCCGCCTGGACGAATGTTGGCGAGATTGAGCACATCGCGTTGGGCAGTGCCGGTGATCGTCTCGAAGTTCGTAAAATGCAACGTGTCATGCGAAGTGTTGGACGGTGCCTGCCCAAGCTGCATGTTCAATGACGCATTATCCGGCGCAGCGGAGGTCGTGACGAGTTGCGCGGAGTTCTTATCCGTCGGGTCGCTGATGATCTTGATGCCCGTGGTCAAGTTTGAAAAATCGAGATTGTCGCCGCTGGGCAGATCGGCGTTGTCTCCATCAATCACGATCTTGAAGATGTTCGACCCGATGACGTTCTGATCAAGACGGAGCGTATCCGCGCCTGCGCCAAACCGGCCTTGTTCGATATTGAAAAGAATATCAACATCCGAAGTCGCAACGTCCGTGATGTACAGATCGGAAAGGGCACCGTAGTTGAATAGTCCTTTGCTGATTGTAAAGATGCGCCCGGCAGAAAAATCTGAGTAGTCGGCTGTGTCGGTACCCTGGCCGCCGTCCATGATATCGGAACCAAGACCACCTTTTAGGATGTCGTTATCTTCGCCCCCGAAAAGAAAATCGCTGTCTTTGCCACCATCAAGCTGATCCTGCCCGTCGCCGCCCACGAGAAGATCCCGGCCATCGCCACCAGTGAGAATGTCCTGCCCGATGTTGCCTACAAGGATGACGCCGCCTTTAGCACCGCTTTTGGCGTTCGGCGCATCAGTTTCGGAGATCGTAACCCCACCGCCCGTCACAAAGACAGCTTTCGTGATGTTATTGGAATCGGCTGATGCCCATGACGGTTTCATGTAGTCGGTGAAAGCTGCAGACCCTGGAGCAGAGTTCGCATTATCCGTCTTGATGGCTTCCAAGAGGTTGGCCGACAGCGTATCGCGGCCTTTGACGTCCATCGGTGTGTTGACGTCGGTATTGGCCCACTTCGCAGGCGCAAGATCGACCGTCAACTTGCCGTTGGGTTGGTCGTAGGTCAGCACGCCGTTCAACGCATCGGGTTGGGCCGTCTGGAGTATCTTGCCGATTGCCAACTGCCCTGCGTACTGAACGAAAATTTTGGATATGTCGGAAGCAGCCGCGTTGATGAAAGTGCCAGAGGTATGGAGGCCCGGCACCTTGCCCAGATCCATCGCATCGTCGAAAAGCGCGCGAATGCTGGTATCGCCGAAAACGCGCACGCCAACATCAATTGCGGAGTAAGCGATGGCATCGCGCATGACATTGTATGTCTTTTCGACTGGGGTGCCAGCGCCACGAAAGGCACCAGCGTCCGCCGCAATCGCGATGTCGTTATCAAAAAGCAAAGGCATGAAGAATTTCGATGCCACCTTCCAATCCACGGTCGACACTGATTGCTGTCCGTAAAGACCGAGGATCAAAACCGAAATGCTGTGACGGTTTCCGCCAAGCAGCCCACTGTCGACGCCCGGGAAATCTATCCCGGGTCCGATATCCAACGCCTGAACCGGAGTAACCTGCTCAAGTCTCGCCGTTTCCAGAACCTCGTCATCGATAAAGTATCCGCTGATCTGTGTGAAGTTTTCAGGAGATGGCGTCGCGCCATTGAAATAATAATTGTTATAGGTTGCAGCATGCACAATTGGGTCTAAATCATGCGCGGCGTAGGTAAGTGATTCAAAGGGCATATTGTCAAATATGACAGCCTTCTTGCCATACAGTCCAGCCATGAAGCCTGCTAGGCCCCCACCTAAGGAGTGACCCGTAAATTCGACTGTCGAATTATAGGGGCTGACCGTGCTGTTGTTGATAACATCCTTGTAAAACTGCGCAGCCATCATCGGTTGGGAGAGTTGCGGTAAACCAATGGCTGAAAGCCAGCCAGTAACCGGATCGGTGCTTAAGCTGTCCGTCCCCCGGTATGAAATGATCTGATGATTATTCCAGGTGTAGGCCAGTGCGTAGAAGCTGGCAGCTTGTGCCGCGGTATCGTTAGGCGTGGTTCGCGCCGATATCGCCGCATTTCCTATTTGGGTATAGATCGCATCCGCATTTGCGCCAAAATCGATGCCTGCATTATAGCCGCGATTGTAGGTGTCCATCGCTAGAATGGCGCGAAACAGATCATCGCTTATTGTCATAATGCCCTTACCATTTGAAAGCGCCACCGCCGAGACGGTTGCTCAGCTCATTGCTTCTTGATATTTTTGATCCATCCAATGCTCCCCCATTCAGAATGAGTGGAGTCAGCCAGACCAATCGCTTCTCAATTCCGGTCGTCAACGGCGTGCCCGTGATGCCGAAAAAGTTCAATGGCCACAAGCCCGACGGGACGATCTCGATCGTGGCCCGGACGAGTTTCACGCTCGGACCGAAGCTCCCCGCCAGATTGTCGAGATCAACGCGCTCGACCGACTTGGGATCATTGATGTCGCGAAAGCGAACAGCAAGGGGCAAAAGGCTTCGCGGAATGTCGGCTTTTCCCGACACGGTTGCCAACCCTCTCACCAATGCGGCGGTGGAACCCTCCTTGAGGCCCGCTTGAGCAGCCAGTGCTTCAATCAAGATATCTGGTGTGGATGGGTCAGCGGAGGGCTGCCCATCCTTTCCCGTTAAGAGCAGAAAGAACAAGCCGCGTGCGCCAAGATCGACGACGACAGCTTCACCCCGCACGTGCCGTCTGAACTTTGGGCCCGACGTATTGCACATGGGGCAGGGCTCGAGTTTGTACGTGAGTTCTTGGACTGACGAGCCAGCCTTCAACCCTTCCGGTGTCTCAATCTCGACAGTCAATTTCGCGCGGGGCGTCGACGAAGGATAGAAAATCGTCCAGGCTAAGTAAGGAACGCCAACCATCACAGCGATCAGGATTGCGAGCCGTGTTAGAGGCCATTGACCGCGCGTGGCACGCAAGACTGCATAGCCTATGCCGAAAAAGGCGATCAGAGCGATGGCGAGTATCAGCAGGATTATCATGCTGATACTCGCGTCGGTGATTCCGCCCGTACCGCCAACGCGCCCAGCATCTCGACGCGCTGTGCGCCCTGAGGATCGGCCGACACCACCTTCACATCATGACCCTTGAAAGGGCCATCCAGCAGCGTCTTGAGAGATGCGACAACAGCACGCGGGTCGCCTACAGCATCAATTAGCCAGTGGATGTCGCCACTGGTCCACTCATCGGGTCGCAACCGTACTGACTGTCCCAGACTTTCGGTCAACCGCCTATCAACATCAGCTGAAACCCTAGCCCAGGTCACAACAGCGACGGGGGCCCGGTGCCCAGTTTCTGCATGAGATGCTTCGGCTATGAAGAATTGTCCGCTCAAGACAGCAGGCAGCACCAGCCACTCAAGATCCGCCAGCGAATGATGTTTGTGTTTCGGCGATCGCGAGAACACAACTGCGATGTCGCCGACGCTCGCAGAAATGAGCTTGGACGTCGCGGCGCCAAGGGTTTCCTTCGAGAAGCTTTGTGCCTCAGCCTCACACGAGGCAACGTCGGACGTGTGAAGTCCACCACCCTCAGTCATCCCACCCAACCTTTGCAGCAATCTTGCTTCTCATCATCGCGCCGCTGTACGGCTCGCACGCGGGGTCACGCTAAAGCTCCACAAGAGGTTGTCAACGCGATGAATAAAAAAACGCCGACGATGATTAATGCGACAACGGAACATCATCTGCAACCGCGCTTTCGCTCGCGGCGATGGAAATGATCTCGTCTCACGGACGCGCGAGCACGCCCATCTTATAACCGCCGTCTTTTGTGCGTGCGCGTAGACGAACCTCTTGCCCTTTCCACTCCGTCGCAATCAGGCGCGTCAGCATTTCCTCGATAACGGTGAACTCACCGACAGCGTCAACGAGCCACAAAATTGGGCCGTTGCGCCACTCTTCAAAGCTAAGCTTCAAAGGCTGTGCGATGTTTTCAACTAGGCGCTGGTCGACCTCGGGCGACACACGCGCCCAGAACACGGCGCCGATCGGCGCCACCATGCCATTCCTTGAAGATTGCGCCTGCGCCAAAGAATACTGACCGGTCAACGCGGCTGGCGCGGCGATCTCCTCCAGCGCCGAAATCGCTTATTGCGGTAATCCTTCGCGCGCAGCAGCACGCTCACGATTTCGCCGAAACCTGCCATCAGCAGCTTCGACGCCATGGCCGCGTCCTTCATTTGATCTTGGGTAAGCGGCTGACCTTGCGGGCTTGGTATGTCCTGAGCGGTGGGCACCGGGTGCTGTGTCGTACCATCAGCATCATGAGCGGGAGCAATATCACTGTCAGCTTTGTTGTTCGACCGCATTATCATAGAGCTTGCTCCCGCCAGTTATGAAACCATCCGTAGTCGAACCTAGGTGTTTGGATCGTACCGTCAAGTCGCGAAGACGGGTTGGGTTCGCTCTCGAACCGCATGAAGGGCACGCCCGCATGAATCGCTGGGTGCTCCTTCATCCGGGAACCAGCCGGTGAGGGCTGGCTGGCGGACATCTCACCGAGGGAGGGACGCCGGAACTGCTGTTCTTGCCGCACCCGGATGGCAGTAGATGTTGGATCTCATCGCGTCGAAGCGGCGCTCGGCGGGCGTGACGCGTACTGAAGCGTTGAGTGGAATGGGGGCGGCGGACCTGGCCTGAGGTGCAGGATGGTGTGATGCGGCTATCACCGGCGCAGTTGTCGGCGCTGCTCGAAGGCCTGGATTGGTCTCGTGTTGCACGTTCGCCGTGTCGCGTGGCCCACAGCGACGCAGTGATCCACGTCCAAGCAGCTCGCGGACACTGGCGAACGTGCCACCAAATCGGCGACTCTGCCGGCATGACGCTGTCAATCGACGAGCTTCCGGACAATGTCGCGAGCCTGAAGGCCCTGCTGCTGGCAAAGTGCGCCGAGAACGCCCGCATCGACGCCGAGCGCCTCGATCATATCGTCTCTGTTCTGCGCCGCGCCCAGTTCGGCCGACGTTCTGAGCGGATCCGCCAACAAGCGCCGTGCAGAACGGCAGATGCGGACACGCCCTCTCATCGAAGCGCGCGCTTGGCTCGATGATCAATTGATGCGCGTCTCTGGACGTTCGCCCATCGCGGAAGCCATGCGCTACGGCACTAGCCATTGGCAGGGCCTCTGCTGCTTCCTTGATGACGGCCGCATAGAAATCGACACCAATACGGTCGAGCGGTCGATCCGGCCAATCGCACTGAGCAGGAAGAATGCACTGTTCGTCGGCAGCGACGAAGGCGTCGCCAACTGGGCCATCATCGCCTCGCTCATCGAGGCCGCCAAGCTCAACGGTGTCAATCCGCACGCCTGACTCGCCGACACGCTGACTAAGCTCGTCAACCGCTGGCCTGCCGCTCGCATCGACGAACTGAATACCATGGACCTACGCCAAGGCTCCAATTGCCTGAACCGTCAACGTGCGGTCGGCGCAGAGCTAACCGATCATTGCGATGTGTCTCAACCGGTTGAGACACGATTGCCGTCCGGGAACGAGCCCACAACTTTCGTGCGCCGCCAGATCTCCTTCAGGATGCGCTCCAGCGGATTGTTGGTGCGAATACGCCGATGCACCATCAAAACCTTGGATCAAACATCTAGTCAGCCTCTACCTTTTTCCACTTCTTGTCGGGATCAAAGGTGTCAATATTCCTGACCAGTCTCTCAGTACGTGGGCCGAGGTCGGCTTCGTAAATCGTCTGATCGTGATTGATAATAAATGTCTTGTACCCCGATGCTCCGTACTTCGCCGGCCAAGCAATCACCGCAAAGCCACCGATCATCCGGCCATTGACGATATAGGAATACTTACCTCCGGGTGCATGCTGGCCCTGCCCCTTGAGAAGCCGGAAATAATATCCGTTGTATGGTTGGTTGGAAGACGCGCCTCCCCTAGCCGATGGCCGATATCCGGCGGTTGCTGCCTCCGCAACCAACGCTCCGAGCGGGCTGGGTGGCTCTGACTCCGTCGTCGGCCAATACAAACCATCATGCTTTCCGGGAGAACTGATAAAGCGTCGTGCATACTCGCGTGCGCCTTTTCCCAGAGGATCAAGAGCAGCATATTCATCTTGGGCATCCACAATGGCCAAGAGTGTCTGCATGGTATCAAGCTCGTTCTTGCCGACACGCCGATCGATAATCTCTTGCTTGCCGAGTTCTGGATCGAAGGCCCATTTATTTTCTGTCTTCACCAGAGGAATTGGGAACGGAAATTCATCGTCTCCGATCACCAAGTTTGCGTTGCCGTCATTATCATGCTCGATCGCGTGTTTTTGGTCGTAGGCCGATATAAAATTATCCCTGGCGCTGCGATCAGCGACGGGATCGCCCGACTCGATCCATTCCTTGAGGGATTTGCCGAGAATGGCGAGCAACACCTGCTCGTCACTGGATTTGAGTGCTGCGACCAGCGATTGCGCCGCCTCTTCGGGCGCGTCAAACGACTTGCGGGTTTCAGCCGCATTCATTTGCGCGGCAAGCGCAACCGAGATTGCCCAAGCGGCAACTGTCACTACCAGGGTTTTTCCAAACAAGCTCGGCAATCCAGACTTCATGGTTGAGTACCTCACATCATCAGTGCGGCATTACGCTTGGCACTTTGGCGCCGGACGCGAGCCAATGTTCGTAGGTTTGGAATGGCACGCCAAGCTCTTCATAACGCACTCTGAGATAGCCTTCCCGGTCACGCGAGACAGCATGTGGCGCAACCTTAATCGCCTCCTGCGCAATCACGCCGACATATAGCTTCCGGCTCCCGGTGTAGGCGAAACGATACAAACCCATACCGTTGGAAAGCCTAGCAAGAAGGACGACGTCGTGTTTGACCCTGATGTCGGAGCGCCGGCCACCACCGCCACGGAACCCGCCGCCACCGCCACGGAATCCTCCTCCACCACCACCGCGGAACCCGCCGCCGCCGCGATACCCGCCGCCACCACGTGGCGAAAAACCACCGTTGCGCGAAGCTGTGCGGCTCGCTCGTCCACGCGCACCCTCCGCGCGGGCTCGTTGACCAGAGCTTGGCCGATCGAAAGCTGTTTTCTTGGCGCCGCCCGAGCGACGCGCGCCGTCACCTTTGCCAGCCCGCTTACCCGCTTTTCCGGATTCTCTTGCGGCTCCCTTTGCTGATCCTTTTGCGGGTCGCGTTTCCGCCTTCCTACTGAGCGCCTTCCCCGCAAGCGCGCCGCCAGCGGCCGCACCGCCTGCAGCCAAGGCTGCGCGACCTGCTTCAGCCCGGCCGCGGAATTGTTCTCTATTGGCCGCGCGGTTTCCTTCTCCCTGGCGGCGGAACTGATCGTTCAGGCGCTTGTCGGCGTACGGCACGCCACGCCGGTGCTCAACATTATGTTCCCATTTGCGATTTGAGATATCCGTGCGGTTGAATTTATTGTAGCGATCGATGTCGATATTGATGTCATGATCGTGCCAGTTCGCGATGCCCCACAGGGCCAATCCGCCAAGAACACCGGCTCCCCACCACACGCCCGGGGTACTAACATACGCGGGCGGATACCATTCGTACGGTGGATAGGAAGGATAAGGCCAATCGCCGTAGATCTCGCCCGTATTATACGCGGGCACGTACACAACCGCAGGGTCCTGCGGTTGAATCTCGATATACGATTGTGAATTGGATTGTGATTTGGTCACCTTCTGTTGCTTTGTAGTCTTGAGATTGCCCGCGGTATCAGCACGCTCGCGCAAGGTCTGAACCGCCGCTAGCACGTCGTCTTGCTGCGCGAGGAAGGCGTCTCCCAACTGCTGGGTCCATTCCAGCTTGTCATTCATCATCTGTAGAACGTCGGGAAAGGCAGCGAGCGATTTGATGCTCGGATCCCAGGGCTGAGACTGCATCGCATCTTCGATGTCCTTGCCCTTAACATTCCGATTGGCCTTCACCCACCGTGCCGCCTGCACGACCTCCAAGGGATATGTCGACGCCATAAGAACTTGCGAAAGCAACGGATCTGGATAAAGCGCAATTGGAGCAACGAGCTGCGCCAGTTTCTCCTTACTCACTGTCTGATTTGTATCCGGCTTGCTTGGACTCGATGGCTGTTCAGCTTTAGTCTCCTGAGCTTGCGCAGCAGGAAGGATGGGGCCTAAAAGGAGCAGCGCTGTTGCTGCAATCGCGGCTGCAGGAGAAGCTGCCAAGTCACGGAAACGCAAGATTTTCATATCCATTCAACGCATACCGATTTTTTTTACATGACTTGGTTTTAGTTTACTGCATTATTGCACCGACGCCAACGCCGAGCCGGCCTATATATTTGCGGGGATGTTCGTTAGCTCATGCGATCCAACCAATGCCGGCCGCAAGCCAGCTTCTTTGCACTGAAAGATAACATTGCATCCGCCGATTGACGTGAAAAACCGCGACTTATACGAAAACTGCAATCAGTACCTCAAAACCGCACTAAACCTTCAAACGCAACCAACTCGGTCGCTCGAAGAGATACCAAATTATCACACAACGAAAATGAGTAAATACTAGGCTGCGTATAATTTAGAAATTGTATTGACTGTTTCGGCATCCCGATTTCCACCTAAGACAAGTGGCGGTGATCACGCGACTGCAAGCCGTAGCAAAGTTCATTGCGCGTATATTGGGGGAGATCAATATAGACGCATGGGGGGTTCAAGCGGCGCGCGCCGCAAGATGGGTCGTTGGCTGGCTCGTGCAAGCATAGGGGAGCGAGCATGAGACTGGCGTCGAGCGATCTTTGAAGAGCTGGGGCGATGTCAGGCGGTTTCTTCAAGACCTCGGGTCAGGATGGCTTTTCCGAGGGCATGGGAGCGCAGCATGGGGCTTACAGCCGACTCTGGAGTGCCTGAAGGGCGTGCTGTCGGCGAGCGCCGCTGAGGAGATCATCTTCCGACGTTTCACACGCAACGCCTGCGGTTACCTTCACCGCAACAGCCGCCACGGCCGCCGCTATCGCCGCAATGGAAGGGCCACTCCCCGTTGGGGCCATAATTGGCGGTGGCTTTCTGATCTATGATGCTCTGACGACTGTCTTCACCCGGCACCTTATCTACGTCCTCGCGAGCCGACGCATGAAGCTTGCCCACTACATGCGGAGTGGATCAGCGCCGTCAGCCGGCCCTTGCTCTTCATCGTGCGCTCTGTGATCTCATTCAGCGTCTCGTCGGTATCGGCAAGCAGCTTTTCCCGCGCGGAAACGGCTTCCTTCAGGACGTCGATCAGCCGCTGATTGCGGCGGGGCGGAAAAACGGGACTGAAAAGCAGACAAAGATAGTCCGAGTTACTTGACTTCATAACGCAGACTGATATTATCCGCGTTATGGCCCATATCACCGTCAGCGTCGAATACGGCATCCACTGCCTTCTGTGGCTCGTGGTTTCGGGCGATACCCCGATGAGCAGCCGTGAGCTCGCCGAACTTCAGGGTATCTCGCCCAGCTTCCTCGCCAAGATTTTTCCCAAGCTCGAGAAGGCTGGGATCGTCACCGCAAGCGAAGGCGTGCGCGGGGGTTACGTGCTCGCTCGTCCCGCAAAGGATATCAGTTTCCTTGATATCGTTGACTCGATCGAGGGGGTAAAGCCGCTGTTTGATTGCCAGGAAGTACGCCAGCGCTGTGCGCTTTTCTCTGGGGAAGCACCGTCATGGGCCAGAGCGGGTGTTTGCGCAATCCATGCGGCGATGATGAAGGCAGAACGCGCGATGCGTGAGAGTCTGGCGGCGCAGTCGCTCGCTGACATCGCCGTGGCTTTCAACCGCAAGGCTCCGGCGAGGTTCGCGGGGGAACTGGATGATTGGATTGGTGCCCAGAAAACCGGGCGACGCGGCCCTTCAGCTGCGCGTCCAACTTAGTCTCAGATCAATGCACCATGTGCGCCGCATCCCGCGCGATCATTTTCGCATCCCAATGGCGCTGCGAGCCGATGGGCCGCGCCTATCAGATAAGGAAAATGTATGTCTCAGACGATAATCATTGCAGGATCGGGCTTCGCGGGCATGTGGGCGGCCCTGTCCGCCTCGCGCGCCATCTCGCTCGCGGGCAAGGAGGGCGAAATCGAGGTCGTCGTTGTCTCGCCGGTACCCCATCTCACAATCCGCCCCCGCCTTTATGAGGCCTCCCTGGAAAACATGGCGCCCGACATTGCACCCCTTTTTGCGGCGGTGGGGATCCAGCATATGACCGGTCTGATCGAGACGATCGACGTTGAGGGCCGCCTGGTCACGATCGCGGCTGCCGACGGCACGCGCCAGATCCGCCCCTACGACCGCTTCGTGCTGGCGGCTGGAAGCCAGGTGTTCCGTCCCGATATTCCCGGGCTTTCAGAGTATGGTTTCGACACCGATCAGCTCGACGCGGCGCTGCGCCTCGATGCGCATTTGAAAGCGTTGGCGGGGAAGCCCGATACAGCAGCGCGCAACACCGCCGTCGTCGCGGGAGGCGGTCTCACCGGAATCGAGGTGGCTGCCGAATTGCCCGGTCGGCTTCGTGCTGAGTTGGGGGCAGAGGCCGCTATACGCGTAATATTGATCGATACCGCCGATGTGGTGGGCGCTTCGATGGGCGCCGGACCGCAGCCCCACGTGCAAGACGCTTTGGGCCAATGCGGTGTTGAATCGCGGTGTGGCGTGCGCGTGTCCGCCGTGACTGCCGATAGCGTCACGCTTTCCTCGGGAGAGCGCATATCCGCCAATACGCTCGTGTGGGCCGCCGGTATGCGCGCCAGTCCTCTAGCCGCCCAGATTCCGGGCGATCATGATGCGCTCGGCCGGGTTATTGGCGACGCCTGGCTGCACGCCCCGGCCGCGAAGGCCGTTTTCGTCACCGGCGACGCGGTGAAAGTTCCGACGGATGACCAGGGCGCTTTCAACGTGATGTCCTGCCAGCATGCGTTGAGCCTCGGCCGTGTCGCAGGTCACAATGCGGCGGCGGAACTCGTGGGATTGCCCCTCCATCCTTACAGCCAGCCCAAGTATGTGACCTGTCTCGATCTCGGCGCCTGGGGTGCGCTCTATACAGAGGGTTGGGATCGGAATGTCCTTCTGACAGGCGAGGAAGCCAAGTCCCTGAAGCGGGAGATCAACACCAAATGGATATATCCACCTGCCCCAGATCGTGACGCGGTCTTCGCAATTGCCAATCCTGATTTCGTGATTGTTCCGTAGGTGCCGAGCAACACAAACGGACTGCAGACGAGCTTTGGCTCATCCGCAAGCAGCTGGTCAGCCTTCTCACCGAAATCGAGGCCGGCACCGTCGCGCCCGGTCCGGAAGTTCGTCCGCTCAGCGATTGACTGCCGACGCGGCACAGTCGGGCTTCAGTTGACGTGCCCGAACGAAATTTCATGACGGCGTTCTCGGCAGATCGGACATCAACTGGCGTCCGTCGGACTCGCATTGTCGGGCTCATGACACCCGGAGGATCGTTCAGGATCTTCTGGAAACCCCTCTCACCTCATCAAGCAGTGCTCCAGCCGGCACCTTCAACGCTTTTGCGATCTTGTCGAGGATGACGACGGTGGGGTTGCGCACCCCGCGTTCGATGCCGCTGATGTAGGTCCGGTGCAGGCCGCAATGGTCGGCAAAGCTCTCCTGCGAGTAGCCCTGCTCCTCTCTTAGCTTCTTCAGATTGAGGCCTAAACGGCGGCGAACGTCCATACCGCTAAGGGAACGGCGACAAAGACGATTGATCTACAGACGATGAGTCTCATTTTGCTGGACACCGACGCCCGAACGAGCGATGGAACGGCTCGTAAATGAGACTCATCGGATGCAGAGCCGCCACGAGGATCAGTCCCGACGGGACCACCAGGACGTCGTGCTCCGGATTCCGCCGCGCCAGTGGCTGATCGGCGCTACGGCAACACCCGTGGTGTGCCGGTCCGAGTTCGATCTTGGCGCCTGGCGGGTGTTTGCCGGCGAAGACGTGGCGCTCTGGCCCCTGGTCACAACTTCTGGCGAAAGGGCCGGCTGCGTGATCGGGACGCTCATTGATCTGGCGCGCACGGCCTTCGTTGATGGTCCCCTGTGCCTTCCCCCAGTCATCGAACTTGAACACACCGGCGACACGGACCTGCAGATCGTCCAGTGGCTGGCATCGTTCGCCGGCGCCTTCTTTGCCGTCATCCGGCAGGGCCAGGGCTGGACGCTCTATTCGTCCGCCGCGAACTCCTGCGTGTACCACCCGCGGGATGGGCGCACCGGTACGACCGCTGCGGCCATCCTGACCGAACGCGACTATGACGCCCGGCTCAATCGCCCCTTCGTTCAAGCAATGGCCATTGCCGAGAATGGCTGGCTGCCAGCCGGATTGACCGCACATGACGGCGTCCACCGCCTCTTGCCCAACCACGCCCTGGATCTCGGCTCCCTTCGGCCGCGACGCGTTTGGCGCGGAGCCACGCTTACCGGGACACCTCCGGAGGTTCTCGTTGAGCGCATAGCTGAGATCGCAACGCGCACGATTACGGCCGCGGCCAGGAACCACCGATTGATGCTGGCTCTCTCGGCCGGTCGCGATTCACGCGCCGTGCTGGCGCTCACCGCGTCTCTTGGCCTGAAACCGGAGACCTTTACGGTCGCCCATGCTGGAGCCGGACTCGACGTCACGGTGGCAAAGGAGCTGTCCCAGGTCCTCGGATTACGACACACAACCCTTGCTCCGGTCATGGCCGATGTGGCTGCGCAGGAGCTCTGGATGCGCCGCAATGGTCATGTCGTCGGCGGCATCAACCGTCTCCTGCATCCAACGCTCCACGTCTTCGATAAGGACTGTGCGGTTCTCGCCGGCAGCTTCGGGGAGATCGGACGTGGTTACTACTGGAATGGCATCGCCGATGCCCGTGCGCGCCTATCGGCCAAGGGGCTGCTTAGGCGTTTTGATCTGCCTCGCGATGACCGGGTGCTGGCCGCCCTGGGACATTGGCTCGATGACGTGACGTCGAGCGATATCCTTCAGGTGCTCGATCTCGCCTATCTCGAGCACCGGATCGGCGCGTGGGCGGCGCCGCAACAGGCAGCGGATCCACAGCTCTGTCTTCATCCCGGACCATTCCAGAACCTGGAGATCTTTGATTGCCTGATGTCGTTGCCCCCAGAGTGGCGCTGGCGCAGCCTTTGGATTGATCACCTCCTGGCAACCCGCTGTCCACGGCTTACGGCGTGGCCTTTCAACCGGCACCGTGAGACGTGGCGCAACGCGCTCGCTCTCGGCGGGAAGGTGCTCTCTCCCGACCGCATTCGACGACGCGTGCGCCGGTGGCGGGCGGGCTAGAGGCCACCGGATGCGCGCGATGAAGACCCGTCAGGCGGACGCCATCGCCGGCGTCCGTCCCTCCATGACATCCTCGAACGTTTCCCCGCTGTCTGTGAGCCGCGCGCTTGCCGGTGAAGGCCTCGAAGCGGCGGATGATAACATCGCAATAAAGCGGATCGAACTCGATGATATGAGGCGACGGTGCTGAAAATCGCTAAGTCGCAACCACTGCATTGGCCGATCGGCGCTCGAGAGTCATACAATTATAATCAATGCCAATGACGCTCTGGACGACCTAGGGCAAACAAAGACTCCGCCGTGCAAAGGGATATCGCCATGACGTATATCGTCTACAGTTACCCGCCCAACCGCAGTTTTGCTGAAGGGTTCCGTGAAAACCGGCGTGAATTCTGCACACTTGTTGAGGCTCGAAAGGACGTGAAGAAGCGCCTCGGAAATCTTGATCAACGCTGTCACTGGAGTGGCTATGAGGCACACGGCTCTGGACTGATCGAGGTTGAAGCCTATCATGAGAGCAGCCACCTCGGGTGCGGCGGCGTTCAGATCTCGACGCCGAGCAAGCTGATATAGAGCAAGGCTGAAGGCGCGTAGCTGAGTGTTGGGCGGCCTTGCCACTGGTGTGCGCCAATGGTGGCTAGCCTTGGACACCGATCGACATTGCCCGACGCCAAGGAAGCGCGTCTTGCCCGCTGTACTGGCCCGATGGCGCACGGATAGCAAACTTTCGGGCGTCACTCGTCCAACCGACGCCAGCCGGCGTTTGAGCGTACAACACCTTGCACTCTTGCCGGGCCAAAACTCAACTCAGTAGTTCTACTGAATGGATGGAACAAGGCTCTCAGATCAAGGTCAGAACGTCCAAGAATCCGGATTTCCGCGATCTGACGAGATTGGCGCCCGACCGTTTGAGAGCGCACAATTCCGAATGCCAGTAAAATCAAAGCCGGGCAGGTGAGAGATGTTCACACCTGCCCTTTTGTGCGCTCGACTTAGGCGGGCTGGATAGTGCTGACGGCGATCTTGCCTGAGCGGCTGTCGCGCGCGGTATAATATCCCATACGTCTGGATTGAGAACGACGATCCGACCATCGACACAAATTGCAACAGAAGCAGCCTGGAAAGAGGATCACGCCATTGAGCGCGAGAATAGATGCCCTTAGCCATCGAGGAGCAAAGCATACCTGCACCAATATTGTGTGTGGCCGCCGTTTTTACGACCTGAACAAGCTTCCAACGCCTTGTCCATATTGCGGGGCTGTCCATTCTGCGCCTAAACCGGTTTTGCCAGCGCCAAACTCCAACGGCCGGTCGTCGCGGTACCCATCCTTCAAAGTGCAGCTGAACGCGAGATCACTCGAGGTTCTGCCTCCGCTGGCCGACCTTCCTGTGACAGACACAGACGGTGAGGATCCCGCCGCTACGGCTGGGGAGGAAATTCCCGAACTTGAGGAAGAAGAGGACGATACCGTCGCGCCACGCATAGGCGACCGGGGGGATGCATGATCTGCAGATAGGCCATGATCGTCCTGGCTCGATTGCGGCAACGTTTCATGGCACAGCTGCTTGTGAGGCTACTGTAACAGCTCCCCGCCGCCGCGATCTTCGGCACGACGCTCATCACGCTCATTCCTGCCGTACAGTATATTCGGGGCTGGTCGATCCCGTCTCGGCGCTCGAGGGCGCTGGCGCCTTTATCGGATGGATCTAACCGCGTCGCTTGGCCGCGACGCGGTTGCACTTTTGAAGACCAATTCAAGCTCACCGTCCTGAATGCGCCAGGCGACATCCCGGCCCGGCGATCAGGACTCCGCCGACAGCACGCCGCCGCGCTGGAACAGAAGCCCCGCAAGTCCGCCGCCGATCAGCGGCGCAAGGATGAACAGCCAGACCTGTGCCAATGCGCCGGGGTTCGTGCCCGCGCCGATGATGGCCGGACCGAGCGAGCGGGCGGGATTGACGGTGTCTGAGAGCCAGGAACGCCCCCATTTGCTCCCACCACGCGGGCCTATGCTGCGAAACGCGAACTTTCATGTGTAAGAATGGGACAAGAACGATTGGTTCGCTGTTCCTGCTAATTAAAGCGGTTTTCGACCATTATGAAATCGCCATGAGCATTTTAGATTGGTTTTTATTGTTCAACCAGCCTCGCCATGACCAAGGCCGACTCAATTTCCTATCGGTACAAGCGCATTGCGAAGACGCTGAATACCGACTTCTGGAATACCGATAGCGACACCTCGCACAGCATACGGCCAAGCGCTCTTCAGCGGTGGCGCTATTGAGTTCGCACTCAATCGCCACCACGGCATCGATATGGCGCACGGCGCACCGTGCTCATGAACCGAACGGCCCTGCAACAAGTGCTGGTCAATTTGATGATCAACGCCATCCATGCCATGCCCGACGGCGGACGCCTGATCTTGCGAACGCGTGACGAGGATCGCGAAGGGGGCGCCGGCGTTGCAATCGACGTGACCGATACAGGCGTCGGCATGAGCGAGGACGTGAAGGCGCGTATCTTCGACGCGTTCTTCACCACCAAGCAACAGAGCGGCACCGGGCTGGGCTTGTCCATAAGCCAGGAACTGGTCGCGCGACAGGGCGGCACGATCTCGGTCGAAAGCGAGCCCGGCAAAGGCACCACCTTCACCATCTGGCTCCCCGAAGCGACCTGAGCCGGCGCACTGAGCGGCCATGGCGGTTCTCGAACATCCTGGTCGCCGTATCGGGCTTTGCCGTCCACCAGGAAGCCGCGCAGGATCAGCCAGTCTCTCATTAAGCGGAGCCGCCGCTCCACATCGAACACAGCTTGCCGTATTCCCGCAGCCGATCTCAAAACCCTGGTCGAGGACCGCACCCTCCGGCCAACTCGACCTCATGGTCTGTCTCCTTGTTTTAGAGATAGACCCGCGTGCGCCTGCAGCGACCTGAACATTGGCAATGCAAGAGCATGGTGGACAGTGGTCAACATTCGTATGATGTTAATAGCTACCTCAGCACAGCCTGGATTGTGCCATGAGAATTTCCCGATGGCTGTTTCCATGGATCGGTCTCGGCGTGGCGATTGCCGCCCATTCGGCGTTGGGAGATGCGCCGGACACTTTGCGACGAGCCGACCGCGCTCTCAATCTTGGCAAGATCGACGAAGCTGAAGCCCTTTACCGGCGCGCCTTCGACGAGGCTCAGAAAGATGGCGAGCCTCGCCTTGCGACCGAGATCGTCAACAGCTTCTGTGGAACTTACGTCGTCAGGGCTGATCTCGACAAGCTGCACAGTCACCGGATCTGGGCCAACGAGCGCAAGGCAAAGGAAGCACCTGCACTCAAGAAACGCGATAATGCCAATCTTATCGGGAACGGCGGGTTCGAAGACGGCTTTACCAAGCCCTGGGGCACCGGCCACTACGAGCGAAAGGATGCGCGCTTCGGAACGTGGTGGAACAGCAGCGGTGCGCAGGGGACTCCGACGCGAGCCTGCATGAAGATGGACCGTGACGTGCGCCGTTCGGGCGAGGCGTCGCTGCGCGTTACAAACTTCACGCCGCTCGGGCACAATCTCTTCACGACGACCGCGCAACGCATCGAAGGGCTCGAGCCGCACTCGGTGTTCCGACTCTCGCTCTTTGCCAAGGCCAACGGCCTTGCGCGCGGCGCCGTGAAGTTCACTATTGACGCGGGATGGGAAGTGGCACCGATGGTGCTGCCGGGCGATACCTACGACTGGAAGGGACTGACAGCCTACTTCTCGAATGGGTTCAACGACGTCGTGGACTTCCGGGTCATTCATCAAGACGTCGGAACCGTGTGGCTTGACGATGTCAGGATCGAGAAGATCCGCTTTGATGAGATACCCGAAGATCCGAGCGGCCGCATGCTCCGCGCGCAGGTCTTGTTTGGCCGCGGCGACCATGGCGCCGCACTCCTCATTCTTGACCGGGCAATTGCGGCGAACGCGCGCGACTACGGCGCTCGGTTCTTGCGCGGGCAGATCAATATCGAGAACGGACTCTACGATGCGGCGATTGCCGATCTCATGCCTTTGGCCGAGAACGGCAACGGCGAAGCTCAGATGTATGTCGGCGACGCCCTTGCTGGCCTCGCCCGCCACGATGAAGCGATGGATTGGTACGAGAAATCGTACCATCTGCTGAAGAACAACCAGCTCAAGGTGGGTCAGATCAAGGGGCGACTCGCCCGTGTCTATCTCACGCTGGCGCGTGTCGAGACCGACCCGATCCGGCGAGACAGGCTGGTTCACGTCGCCGAGCAATATCTTGCCGACAACAGGAGCATCAGCGCCCACATTGCCGATGGGGCGAGCTTGCTCGACGTGTCCCATCTTCGCGGCTCGCGTGCCCTGCAGTTGGGCAACATCGCGGAAGCCCTCGATGCTTTTCGCGAAGGCTTCCGCGCCTATGAAACCAGAGGACAGCAACTCGCGCGCCTTCCCGCGCGCCGGCGCGCACTCATTCTGGGCCGCTACGGACCGTTCCTTGACGACTATCTTTTGGCCCTGCATACGGCGAGCCAATCATCGCCTTCGCAGGCCAACAATCACGCGTTCGCGCGTGAGGCATTCCCCGTCGCTCAATACCGGCATATGACGGAAGCCAACCTGGCGCTCGCGCAGATGGCATCACGGCGCAGCGGCGGCAATGATGCGCTAGCAAAACTCCTGCGCAAACGCCAGGATCTCGCCAACCTTCTTAAGTCGACTGAACAGAGGCTCACGGACGCGATCGCCAAGGACGATATGCGTGAGGCAGAGCTCAGAACTTTACTCAATCGGCAAGTGCGAGAGATCACGTCCGATCTAGAAAAGGTCGAGCGGGAACTCACCACGAACTATCGCGACTATGATCAACTCACGAACCCCCAACCACTCACGGTCGACGCCGTACAGGGCTTCCTCGACGCAACCGAAGCGCTCGTCTTTCTCGACGCCGATGCCGGTCTCACCTGGATCATCGCAAAGACAGACATACGCTGGCTGCGCATCCCATTCGACCGCAAGCAGGTTGCCGCCGAGGTAGCTGCGTTACGCTGCGGGCTCGACGCGGCGGCATGGCGGAGCGCCCAGGCTGCCGCGCGCTGTTCTGAGTTGCTTGGTGGTCGGGCCGCTCCGAAACGCAACGAGCCCTTGCCATTCGATCTTGCCCGCGCGCACACCCTTTATCTGGCGCTGTTGGGCGGGGCTGAGGACCTGATCCGCGACAAGAGCCTGGTCATTATCCCGACCGGGCCGCTGTCCGAGCTTCCCTTGCAGGTACTCCTTACCAGGAGACCACCAGCGCCGTTCCCCCCGACCGCCGAGTACAGCAAAGCACAGTGGCTCATGCGCCGTAGCGCACTGACCGTGCTGCCGTCGGTCTCCTCCCTTGGGACGTTGCGTCGCCTCGCCGAACCGAGCAAAGCCACGCGGCCCTTCATCGGCTTCGGCAACCCCCTTCTGCTTGGCCGCTCAGGCAGCGACCGGCGTGCTTTTGAATATCAGAGCTGTGAAGCGATCTCGAAACAGCAGGTTGCTCTGGACCGCGGAGCGGTCGAACCGCCGATGGACATGGTCGCCATGTTCGATCGTGGCCTCGGCAATGTCGCCGCGCTGAGTTTGCAGTCGCCTTTGCCGGAAACGGCTGCCGAGCTTTGCACGGTTGCGCGCACGGTCGGCGCCGAAAGCCATGACGTGAAGCTCGGCGCCTTGGCGACAGAAGGACATATCAAGGCCTTGAGCCAGGATGGAACGCTCTCAACCTATGCGATTGTCCATTTCGCCACCCATGGTCTCCTGGCGGGTGAAACCGAGCGCATCGCTCGCGCGTTGGCCGAGCCGGCGCTTATGCTAACCCCGCCGCCGGTCGCGAGTACCGAGGACGACGGATTGCTCACTGCATCTGAGGTTGCGGATCTGCGGCTTGATGCGGATTGGATCGTGCTCTCGGCGTGCAATACAGCCGCCGCCGGAGAGACGGGCAATACCGAGGCGCTGTCGGGTCTTGCGCGCGGGTTCTTCTACGCCGGATCCCGCGCCCTTCTCGTCTCGCACTGGTATGTCGATAGCTATGCGGCCGTGAAGCTCACTACAGGCACATTCGCCACGCTCCGCGACGAGCCGAAGCTCGGTCGGGCTGAAGCCCTGCGCCGTGCCATGCTTGCCGCCATGACCGATTCCAGTCGGCCACTCAACTGGACGCCAGCGGCCCATCCAGCTATCTGGGCGCCGTTCGTTATTGTCGGCGAAGGGGCACGGAGGCCTTAGACCACGATCGCTTGGGGCCCTATCAGTCCGAAGCGTGAACTATCGGTCGAGGTATAGACGACGATCACGTCGGGATGGGCGAACTCGGCATACCGTTCGCATCGGGCAGAGGCGCTTCACTACGGGTTTGACGCGAACGTCGACATCCTTGGTGCCCCGATCAACGTCAACACCGAAGTGACCACCATTCGCGCTGGGCGGGCCGCCTTACGATAGCAGACGTATGACTTGCTCGGCTGTTCTCAGATCCGCGTCATAGCGGTCTGACAGCTCCTGCCATGCCGAGAACGCCGACGAGCAGCAGGCTCATAGCCCACACGATGTCTAGATTATTCTGTTAAGCTGTTGCCGCAACGGCAGTGGCGGCTTCTTCGCACGTAGTTCGGCCGGTTCTATTTACTCCCGCTCTTCACCCCCAACCTGACGTAGTGTTTGGATGCATCGAAGCGCTGCTTTGGGGCGTGAGGATATCCGTTTCTGGGACCGAGCGCGAAGGGTCTGCTCCCTGCCCGGCGGTCGCAATGTCCTCCGTCGCTCGACCGCTACAGGCGTCACCCAGGTATCCGGCTGCCATCACTATCTCGAAGGTCTGCATGATCGCATGAGATAAGTTCAGCTGCTGCACGCCAGCGCCAAGAATTTTGTAACCTCTATGCTTGGGTCAAGTCCCTGACGTGTGAACGGCGCTATAGGTACACGAAAAGCATGCGCCGGCGGAGATAGGTCAATGCGGGAAAGAAAACGTCACATTGCACGGATCGTGGGGGCGGATAGCGCAACCGTGCAGAGGTTGTTTGCGGAAGCCGCACGGCGATGGCAGGCAACAGGTGTCCGGGTTTCCGGAGTCATTGAAGAAACCCATGGGTTGACAGGGAGAACCTGCAATGCGGGCGTGCTTCGGGACGTGCTCACGGGTGAACGCCATTCGATATTCCTTAAGATCCTGCCGCCTGGAAAAATCCGCCACATCGACGCGAGCGGCGCGTACGGGCGAACAAGCCGGGGCAAATGGGTTAGACTGTTGGGTACGTCCGGGGGGAGTTCAGTTGATTGCACACCGAAGAACTAGGATAATTAACATGAGAGGATGTTTTATGAGCGTCAATGCACCGCTAAGCTTGCGCTTGCCCTTGGCAGTACTTCTGATGCTGGCGTCGCAAGTTCATGTGGCGCGGTGCGCCGACATTGATGACCAGCGCTTGCTGTCAGCGTCCTCGAACCGTGCTGAATGGTTGAGCTACGGGCGGGAGTATAGCCAGCAGCGCTTCTCCCCCCTCGATCAGGTCAACACCAAGACCGTGCAACGTCTGGTGCCCAAATGGATCTATCAGACCGGAGCGGCCGCCACTTTCTCGACCTCACCGCTGGTCGCCGACGGCGTCATGTATATAACGGCGCCTTTTTCCCATGTTGTAGCATTGGACGCGAAGACAGGCAGGCAGATCTGGCGATACGAACATAAGCGAACCTCGGACAAGATCTGCTGTGGACCGGCGAACCGTGGTGCGGCCATCGGATACGGCAAAGTATTCGTTGCTAGCGTCGACGCGCGACTCGTCGCGCTCGATCAAAAGACCGGCAAGCCTGTGTGGGACATCGCCCTTGCCGAGAATATGATGGACGGCACCGAAGACAAGCAGGTCATGGCAGCGGATGATCCGCTACATGCCAGGAACATCACGGGGTCGACAGGTGCCGGCGCTGTCATTGCGCCGCTTGTGTACGACGGCAAAGTCTTTGTGGGTATCACTGGAGTCGGTTACGGATTGCATCTCGACAGCCCCCGACCAGGCGCGCCGCTCGGTGCCGTGGTTGGCGTGTCCGGACGTTACGGTCGCCCCGGTTTCCTAGCCGCCTATGACGTCAATACCGGCAACGAAGTCTGGAAGTTCGAGACGACGCAGAAGGGCTGGGAGGGAGAATTCCGCACCCAGACGCCCGATGGCGTGCCCCTACAGCGCGACATCGCGACAGAAAAAGCCAACATGGCCAAGTATGCAGACGCTTGGCAGTATGGCGGCGGCTCCATATGGCACACGCCTGCCGTGGATACGGAAACAGGCATCCTCTATTTCGGCATCGGCAATCCTTCTCCCCAGGCGGCGGACAGCACGCGCCCGGGGGACAATCTCTATACGATGTCACTTGTTGCGCTGGACGCTGCGACCGGTAAACTGGTCTGGCATTTCCAGCAAGTGCCGCACGACATGTGGGGCTATGACGTGGCTAGTCCTCCGACGTTGTTCGATGTTGAGTTCGACGGCAAGAAAGTGCCTGCTGTAGGCGAAGCGAGCAAACTCGGATGGTACTATGTCCACGACCGGCGCACCGGGGCGCTGCTGTTCAAATCTGAAGCCTTCGTGCCGCAGGACAACCTGTTCACACCACCGACGCCGAAGGGTGTCCGCATCACGCCGGGCCCGGCGGGCGGTTCAAATTGGTCTCCGGCTTCGCTAGATGCGGCGCGCGGTCTAGTCTATGTCGCGGGCTCGCACATTCCGATGATCTATCGAACCGATGAACTGCCGGCTCAAGGCGACAAACCTGCGGTGCCGTATTTCATCATAGAGCCCTCGAACGAGCCAAACTGGGGCACGCTCACCGCTATTGACCTAAAGAACAAGGGACGCATTGCCTGGCAGACCAAGATGGACCAGCCGATGGTCGGCGGCGTCTTGGCCACGGCGGGCGACCTCGTCTTTACCGGCGAGGGCAGCGGCGAATTTTCCGCATTCGATGCCGCTACGGGGGCCAAGGTCTGGCGTTTTAATTGCGGAGCGGGCGTCAATGCACCGCCAATCAGTTTTGAAATCGATGGCAAGCAATTCGTGGCTGTTGCGGCTGGCGGCAGCCAGATCTGGGGCTTCCGGCAGGGCGGGGCTCTGGTCGTGTTCGGGCTTGCAGAATGAAGTTGGGTATCAACGGTGAGCACACCCGCGCCCATGGACCGGTGGACACGGGAGCGACAGCCATGCCTCGCCTGATGTCGGACACCGCAGCTAGGTGGCGCAATGTGTGCGCGCTGTTGGTAGAGGATCGCTCTATTACCTGGCCAGCAGTGTGGTGTCGTATGGTGCCAGCCTAAGGTCCTTGTCGTCGGCCAGGGTTCTCGATCTGCTCCATGATGAGGTCGGTCGCCGCATCCAGCGCATCAATGGTCGTGGGCGACCATTTCTGATCCTGCAACAGGAACTCGGCATAACGCTTGAAATGCGTCCTTTGCGGCAGAAGTCGAGGGCTGATTTCGCTGCGGAAGTGCGATCACTGTTTACTGGTGACGTGCGATCCAAGAACCCTGCGGAGCGCCTTCGCTCTGCGAATCTGACCGGCGTATCCGGTGGCACTGACGTCGATCATGCCCCAGAACCGGTGACCTGAGACTCTTCTCTCTTACAGTCAGAGGGTGAGTCCTGGGTTCAACTGAACCGCCCCCCGATGTGACCTCAGCCAGAACTAGATTTTCCGGCCTGTTGCGGTCTGCGGTGGCCGTGCTCCGCTGACCGTTCGATCAGCGTGACCGGCGGTTTGTTGACGATCGCGCTGTGTGGGCGATGCGATCGGCGAGCGGCGAGACATAGTGGCCCCACGTCACGACGGATTCAGTCTCCGCCATGGCCGTGATGATCTGGTCTGCAAGGTAATCGACGAGCGCGACAAGGAAGTGACCCGAGCCCATGGCGGGATCGCAGATCTTGAGCTTAAGTAGCTTTTCTGCAGGGTTGGAGCGCTTGAGAATCCCAAGCCGTTCGTTTTCGGGTTTCTTGCTGCTTTCCTGCTCTTGCGCCTTGGCGCGAAACGCATCGAGACGCTGCGCAACAAGCGGCGCGACCGTCTCATCTATGATCAGACCGACAAGGTCATCCGGGGTACATCTGCAAATCCTGGACAGAACAGCCGGATCGATTTATCCGCGATCCAACCCATCAAACCCCGGGATCAAACAGCTAGGATGGGCCAAATCAGGTCGTCTTCGGTCTGGCTTTCGTTCGGAGACCCTGCGAACCCGGCGCACCTTGCACCCTGCCCTACGATCTAGCCCGCGCCCGGGGGCGCCTCCAATTGGACCGCGCGCACCGCATCCAGAGCGACCAGCGCAGCCGCAACCTTGGCGCGCGCTTCTTCGATGTCGGCCATGACGAGGCAGTCGTTCCGGTGAATCGCCGCCAGAAAGGCTGCGAGTATCGCTGGCGAGTTTGCGGCTAACCGTAGGAAATGATCTCCGGTCGGCGCTCGGTCGCCCGCGAACCAGTTTTTCACGGTCCGCTCATTGGCGCCTGTCCAACGCGCCACCGTCTTAATCGAGGATGTCTGCCCTCGAAGCGAGGCTCGTAACGCCGTCGAAATTAGATTTGAAAACGACAAAGGGGACGGCTCCTGCCGACGTTCCGGAAAGACTTTGCCCGAATTTGGAAAGGACATTCCACAATCTCCACGCTTAAGTGCCGGGCGAGCGCGCCGGCTATCGACGCAATGCAGGGTGGAGCATCAGGATGTGCGTAATGGTGAAGGGGATATTCGGATGGTAAAGGCCGGTGGAAACCGGCTGAACCGCGCGGTTGCCTATGTGCGCATGTCGACCGACCACCAGCGCTACTCCACCGAAAATCAGTTAGAGACGATCCGCCGGTTTGCGGCGGCGCGGGACATCGAAATAATCCGCGTGTACGAGGACGCTGGTAAGAGCGGGTTGAACCTGGAGGGACGCGACGCCTTTCAGTGCCTTCTCTCTGACGTAGAAAGCGGGATCGCCGATTTCTCTACGATACTTGTCTATGATGTGAGCCGATGGGGCCGCTTCCAAAACGCCGACCACGGTGCTCACCTGGAATTCCTGTGCTCCCGGGCGGATATCGTCGTTCACTACTGCGCTGAGCAGTTCGCGAACGATGGCAGTATTGGCTCAAACCTACTGAAGACAGTTAAGCGGGTGATGGCCGGTGAATACAGTCGTGAGCTATCGGTCAAGGTGTTCGCTGGCCAGTGTCGCCTCGTCGAGAAAGGATTTCGGCAGGGCGGTATGGCCGGATACGGCCTTCGTCGGCTCCTCATCGACGAGAATGGCGAGGCGAAAGGCAAACTTGCGTTGGGTGAACGAAAGAGCCTACAGACCGACCGCGTGATTCTGGTTCCCGGACCGCCGGAGGAGGTGGAGACGGTCAGACACATATATCGCCTCTTCGTCGAGCAGGGTGTGCAGGAAACCGAGATTGCCTTGCGTCTGAACCGCGATGGGAGCCGCACGGATCTGGGACGTCCCTGGACGCGCGCCACCATTCACCAGGTGCTGACCAACCCCAAATATAACGGCGACAACGTCTTCAACCGGGTGTCGTTCAAGCTGAAGATGAAGCGCGTGGTGAACGCACCGGAGCATTGGGTGCGAGCCCGGGGTGCGTTCGTCGCTCTTGTTGAGGCGGAGATATTCGAGCGCGCAGGCCAAATAGTCGCCGAGCGCAGCCGGAAGCTAACGGACGCCGAACTCATCGATCTGCTGAGGTCGCTCCTGCAGGCGAGGGGCGCACTGTCTAGCCTTGTGATCGACGAGCATGACGATATGCCGTCGAGCAGCGTCTATCGTAACAGGTTTGGTAGCCTGTTGCGTGCCTATCACTTGGTTGGCTACAGCCCAAGGAGAGACTACCGCTACATCGAGATAAACCGGCGCCTGCGCAAGCTTCACCCGGATGTCGTTGATTTGATAGTCGATGGCCTGCGGCGTGCCGGGGGTGAAGTTAGTATAGCCTCTGACACCGGCCTGCTTGATGTCAATGGCGAGTTCACCGCCTCCGTCATCATCGCACGTTGTGGCGCGACGCCCGGGGGCTCCCTGCGCTGGCATATCCGGCTGGACACAGGACTGGTGCCGGACATCACTGTCGCGGTGCGCATGGCTCAAGGCAACGCGGCACCGCTCGACTACTACCTTCTCCCGCGCATCGACATGACAGAGCAGAGTCTGCGCCTTGCGGAGGACAATGGCCTTTCGCTCGACGGTTATCGCTTTGCAACTCTCGACTTCCTTTTCTCTCTTGCGGCTCGGGCGCAGTTCGAGGAGGCAGCATGAACCAGACAGATAATCTCCAAATTCAGACGATACCACTTGACCGGATCATCATCCTGAACCCGCGCGCCCGGAACCGGCGCAAGTTTCTTGAAGTGCTCGAAAGTATCCGAACCGTGGGCTTGAAGCGTCCCATCCGGGTGAACAGGATGGTCGGGCCTGACGGGCAGCCATCGTATGGTCTTGCTTGCGGTCAAGGCCGCATCGAAGCCTTCCGCGAACTCGGACACACGGAGATACCTGCCATCGTCACCGACGCGACCGAGGTGGAATGCCTGATCATGAGTCTGGTGGAGAACTGTGCTCGACGCCAGCACCGCTCAATCGACCTCCTCCAGGATGTCGCAACGCTTCGCAAGCGCGGCTACGTCGATCGAGATATTGCCAAGAAGATTGGAGCTTCACCCGAGTGGGTCAACATGATGGTCCAATTGCTCGAGCGTGGTGAGCAACGCTTGGTCGAAGCGGTCGACTCCGGAACTATCCCGGTTTCGATTGCGATCGAAATTTCACGCGCAGACGATGAGGCGATCCAGCAACTGCTTGCAGAAGCGTATACCCAGGGCAAGCTGACTGGCCCTAAGCTCATCAAGATGCGTCGCCTGATCGCTCAGCGGACGCGGCGAGGGAAGCACCTTTCCGAGAATCAGTTCGGTAAGAAGCTAAAGCGGGCAAAGACGTCAGCGGGCCTCATTCGCGTCTTTCAGCAAGAAGCCGACCGTCAGCGCCTTCTTGTGAAGAAGGCTGAGGTGACACAGACGCGGCTCCTTTTTGTAGTGGAAGCGCTCAAGACCCTGCGTGCGGACGAGCACTTTGTCACCCTTTTGCGGGCGGAGAAGCTCGATGGCATGCCTAAAGACCTGGAGCTGCGGATCAAAGGAGCTGCCACATGAGGAAAAATGAATCCCCTGCGCTTGTTGCCTTCGAGAGAGAGTGTATCACCGTGCCAATCTCGACGTTACTCCCCGTTCGGCCGCCGAGAACGTCAGTCAAGGCCAGTCACAAGTATCATCAGATCCGCGCATCGGTGATAGAGATAGGCATCGTGGAGCCACCTGCAATTGCAAGGATACCTGGCAACCCGGATAACTTCCTGCTGCTGGATGGACACCTTCGCGTCGAGATCCTCAAGGATCTTGGAAGGGATGAAGTCGAATGCTTGATCTCAACGGATGATGAGGCTTTCACTTTCAATAAACGGATCAGTCGCCTTTCTGCGGTTCAGGAGCACGCCATGATCCTAAAGGCTATTGCGCGTGGTGTGCCTGATGAAAAGATCGCGCGTGCGCTTAGTCTTCATGTCAACAGCATTCAGCGCAAGGCCCGACTCCTCGACGGTATCTGTCAGGAGGTCGTGGGGCTGATGAAAGACCGGATCTGCCCGATGGCCGCATTCGAGATCCTGAAGCGCATGAAGCCGTTGCGCCAGATCGAAGCCGCAGAGCTCATGATTGCGACCAACAACTACTCCATTGGCTACGCCACCGCTCTGCTGGCAGGTACGCCTGCAAATGAACTTGTTGGCGAGGTCAAGCCGAAGAAGGTCAAGGGCGTCTCGCCCGAAGCCATGGCACGGATGGAGAAGGAGCTCGCTCGGCTCCAGGAATCGATTGCCGACATCCAGGATACTTACGGGAAGGAGCATTTGCAGTTGACGGTTGTGAGGGGATACCTAACGAAGCTATTGGGCAATTCCAAGATCGTTCGGTACCTATTGCAGCACCGGCCGGAGTACCTTGAGGAATTTCAAGCTATCACCGATGCCTCGCCCCTCGATCACGCAGCGTGACGGAGGTTGTTGCGAGCGATGAAGCATCAGCGTGGATCAGGCTGAGAAACCTCGATGCTTCAGAGGACGTGATGTATCGGTATCACGGGCGATCTTCCCTTGACGGCTATTAGCCGCGCGTGAAAATCGAGACTGCCTTCAGTGCCGACTTTGCGAAACAATGCAGGGACGCTTTGTGGGCTGAGATCGGCGTGCGGCGGTATTGTCTATTTGTGCCATCCGTTTATTGTTCACGCCGCGCAACCTCACCGAGGGCAGCGGCCGCGGTTCATGGCACAGCCACCGCTTCTGCCGAAGGGTGAGTTCAGATCGCCATCCGTCAGGCGTGCGGACTGACGTTCTGAACAAGACGCAAATGCCGAGGCGCTGAGCGCCTCCGAAGATTCTGGAGCACGGCTGCTGAGGCCCAGTTCGGGTCACGGCGAGATAACGGTCGCATGTTCGACACGTCCCGGTCTTCAGCCGTGAGCGGACTTCATCCAACCACATTGGTGTGTCGAGCAGCGCACGGCCGCAGATGTCAGCTTATGGGACGATTCGACCATGTGCGGCGCACTACCCCCTTGGCTCTCCTCGGCAGCTTCATCTGCAATGCAGAAGTTGACATCGTATCCATCGAAGTCTCTTCCTCAGTGTGGCCGCGAGGGAAGAAGGGCCGTGAAATCGGGGCAACGCTTTCCGTTAATGCCGGCATGCGTTCAGCAAATCCAAGACGCCTGCACCCGACGGCACATCGTCAGCCTTTTCTATTCTGGAACTTTCCCTCATCGAGCAACTGACCCGCCGGTACCTTCAACGCCTTGGCGATCCTGTCGAGGATGATCACGGTCGGGTTGCGCACGCCGCGCTCGATGCCGCTGATGTAGGTCCGATGCAGGCCGCAGTGGTCCGCAAAGCTCTCCTGTGAGAAGCCCTGATCCTCCCGCAGTTTCTTTAGGTTCAGCCCTAGCCGGCGGCGCACGTCCATCGGCCAAAGGTTTCGACACCATAGACGATCAATACACAGCCGATGAGTCTCATTTGGCTGGACTTCACAGCCAAAGGAAGCGATTTGGCGTTATCGCAAACGATACTTATGAGTCTCGACCCATGACCCCAATCGCAGCATCGACAATCCGCTACATCAAACTCGGAGCCGGCGGCAGCTACTCTCGTGCCAGCATTGAGCAGGGTGAACTGCAACTCGGCTACCACGACGTTCCCCATGCGCTTTGCATCAGCGGCGACTGGACCGGCGTCTTCGATTACTTCGGCAGCATTCGCAAAACGTCCGGCAAGGCCAAGGATTCACTGCGTGAAGTTCACGACTTCTATACGCTAGGATCAGACTGCCTCTGGATTACCTTTGCAGACGGGTTGTTGTGGTGGGGCTTTGCTGAGCCGGAAGTCGCATTGCTCGAAAACGTCAGCAATCTAACGGCGTCAAGGGCCAGACGTATGATTGGCGGTTGGCGCTCGACGAATATTCAGGGGGCGCCGCTGCACATGAATGATATGACGACGCGGCTAACTCAGGTCGCAAACTATCGCGGCACGATCTGCGCGGTCAGGGCGGGCGACTATCTCCTGCGCAAGATCAACGCCGAAGAAGAGCCGACTGTGATGGCGGCAACCGCCGCACGCCAAGCCATGATCGCGTCCTCCCTGGACATGATCGCCGCCCTGCACTGGGCCGATTTCGAAATCATGGTGGATCTCATATTCGCGCGCGGGGGTTGGCAACGGGTGTCGGTGCTCGGCGAAACCATGGCCGATGTCGATCTTGTCCTGGAACAGCCTACGCTGGGAGAAACGGCCTGCGTGCAGGTGAAGTCACGCGCCAGCCAGGCCGTGCTTGACGAGCACATCGCGTACTTCGAAGCCAGCGGGCATGATCGGACTTTCTTCGTCTGTCATTCCCCCGCCGGGCGGCTCTCGATCGGCGATGCAGAAGGCGTTCATCTGTGGACAGGCGAGCCGCTTGCTGATCTCGCGGTGAAGTCCGGCCTGTTTGAATGGCTTATGGACCGCGTCGGCTAACGCGGTCCCCGGCCTGAAACATTGCGCGCCATTCCGGAGATGCAAGCGCACAGCAAGGTCAAATCCTTCAACTTGAATTTGACCATTCGTCGTCATGGGGGAGCGCATCTTTGGGCGAATACTTGGCTTCCCATTCCTCTTCCGTTAGCGTCTCGGGCACAATGATATAGCCCGTCGGCTGCACATCGGCTTGTGGGTTTCCGTACTTCGCCAGCTGATCCTCATAAAGTTTTGTCGCCTGCAGGCATCCTGACGCGGCCGCTTGCTTCAGCGTCATCATGACGAGTTCAAGGTTAGAGAACCAGACACGCTCACCCTGCGGCTGGCCGTTAAGCCTTTGCTCTTCGCCGAGAACCTTCTCAACGATTGCTTTTTGATCGGAGCCCTTGCGAGGTCTTCCTGCCGGATTGCCGGACTGCCCCTTCTTGAAGCGCGTTTCTTCCGGCGGCCGGCCGTATCCCACCTTCGCTGGCGATTTATCTTTTTCGAAGCCCATCGCAATATCTCCTGAATGCATTGAACACTCTTTCCATCCTGTCGCCGCGATCATCGTGATCGAAGATTTCACGCTGGAGCTCCTCCGGCATGTCTTTCGGCACAATGATCGCCCCTCCTTGAGGTAGCTTCACGGGCGGCTTAAAGAGGTGGAAGCGCTCGGCCTGCGCGGTCACAAATTTCATGGACGCGACGGACCGCTTAATCAGCGATTTCTTGACATGCTGACGGACCATGGCTTCGAAGGGCGCCATGGTTTGCGTAACATCGCCGTGACGGACGCGGACTGAGGCTTCCAGGATATCCTTGACGTCGACCTCCAGCCTGCCATCGCGCCGTCGCCGTCTGCGCCTGACGCGGGACGCAGACATGGCAGGGGGCTTCTCGCGTTGCGATGTCATTCTGCGGCCTCCTTGATCGCCGTGCGCTCCTGCGCCGTCTGCGCGAACGTTTGCCCCGTGCTGGCCAGCACAGCATCGAGTTTGGCGATGGCCTGCAGGCGGCGTAGAATGACGTCGCAGTAAAGCGGATCGAGTTCGATGCCGTAGCCGCGCCGTCCGGTCTTATGGGCGGCGACAAGCGTGCTGCCCGAGCCGGCAAAGGCATCAAGCACAATGCCCTTGCGCTGCGAGCAATCCAGGATCGCATCCGCCATCATGGCGACAGGCTTGACGGTCGGGTGCATGGCCAGGTCGTCATCGCGCGTCGAACCAAAGCTGTTGGCGCCAGCGTAGGTCCACACGTTCGTGCGGTAGCGCCCATGCTTGCCGAGCTCCACGTTATTGATGTGCGGCGCCGTCCCGGCCTTGAAGACGAAGACCAGCTCGTGTTGCGAGCGATAAAGAGAGCCCATGCCGCCGTTGGTCTTCGCCCAGATGCAGAGGTTCTTGAACTCTGCGTAGATGCCTGAGGCGGCCGTCATGACCTCGCCGATATGGCGCCAGTCCATCGCGACGAAATGGATCGCGCCATCGAGCGACGCTGTGACGAGGTTCTTGAAGACGACGCGCAGAAAGCCTGCAAACTCGGCTTCCGACATTTCGCCAGAGGCCATCGCGAATTCGCGATGTCGCACGCTTCCAAGTCCGCTGACATGACCGTCGATTTTAACATTGTAAGGCGGATCCGTGAAAATCATCTGCGCCCGCTCGCCTTCCAGCAGTCGATCGAAGATTGCGGGCTCAGTCGCGTCGCCGCAGATCAGCCGGTGCGGGCCGATTTGCCAAATATCGCCAGGCCGTGTGACCGCGACGTCTGCCACTTCCGGCACGTCGTCGGCGGGATCAGCCTTAGCCGGCGTCGCTTCGAGGCCATCGATCAAAACATCGATCTCGGGCATCGAGAAGCCTGTGATGGAGACGTCAAAATCGAGATCCAACTCCATCAAGTTCTGAAGTTCGATGGCCAGGATCTCGCGATCCCATCCGGCCTTCTCGGCAAGCTTGTTGTCGGCGAGAATATAGGCCCTCTTCTGGGCCTCGGTCAGATACTCAAGCCGTACGGTCGGCACGGTGGCCATGCCGAGTTGTTTGGCAGCTTCGACCCGGCCATGGCCGGCGATGATGCCGTCATGCGCGTCGATGAGAACGGGATTGTTGAAGCCGAACACCTTGATGCTCGCAGCGATCTCGGCAATCTGCTTGGGGCTATGCGTGCGAGCGTTGCGCGCATAGGGTTTGAGGCCCCCCGGGGGAAAGTGGGTAATTTTGAGAATGGCCATATCAGGCTCCAAAAACTTGGGAGCCTGCCCATCAAAATGGGCGCGACTCCTCGATGAATCTTCGCAGCCTGCGCACATGCACCAGCCACGAACCCATCGGGCGTCACGCCCTCACTTTGGAACTACCCCACAGGATATCGCATCACGCGGGCCTTCGGCTTCCCACATGGGCGCCAGCCGGTCCCTCCTGCGCCTCATTCCAGGCCTTCCCGATATAGTTATCGCTGGCGTTGCTTTGAAGACCTATGTCGGTCCAGAATCGTCAAAAATACCAACAATATTAATGAGTTGCCTTTTGCACGGCGACGGCCGGACAACGCGTTGATTTGAAGCCAAATTCCGAGCACGCGGAAATGCTGTCGCAGGCTGCCGAGGCGAATACCCCTCTTGGCCTCTTGGCTTCGTAAGAGTCCCTGATATTAGAGCCGACAACCCTGATCTGACCGCAGACCGCCCTGATCCGTCCGCAAAATTCCCTGTTATTTTCGCGGCCCATTTGGCCATTAACCCGCGGATATAGCGCGATAAATGCGGCAGTACAGGCCGATTTGAAGCCCAGAAACGCCCCAAAATTCCCTGTTTCTTGAGACACGTTCGCGCCAGACTGCCAGCACAGCCAGCTAACCTATTGTTTTCATTTAAATTTACGGCAACGCGCACCCGCGCAAACTGTCCCGGCGTTTCGCCTGTTATGGGGATGCGTTTTCGCTGTCGCCGACAGAGACGCCCGTTAGCGCCGGGCCAACAGTGACCTCAGATAGAGGGAGTCTTGGGATGACGCGGTACCTGTTCGGCGGGCTCGATACTTTCGCCGTGCATCACAAGATGCGGCTCCAAATGTGCGATTTTGCAAGGCTGTCTTGCGCCGACCGCGAATCCTCCGTTGCGTAGAGGCGAAACAATGAGGTGCCTCCGGCGCTCGTCCAGCCCGATCTCGTTGTGAGATCGTCGAGGCGATCCGCATCGCGTTTCAGTCGTACCGTGGTCTTTGCGGCCCAATTTATGTCCAGTAATGCGCATTTGCCGACATGAATAGCCGGTCCGCTCACAGGCCAGGGGCCTGCGAGTTGAGCGAGCCTATCGATGTCGTTCTTGCAGCCGAGGACGAAGCCCAGCCGCAGTCCGGCCAATCCATAGAATTTCCCGATCGAACGGAGCACCACGAGCCCGGTCCGCCCCGCCGCCGACGCAATCGAAATGTCCGGATAAGGGTCAGCAAAACTTTCATCGACGACGAGCCTACCAACAGCGCCAAGAATGTCAGTTAGGGCCTGAGGATCATGGTGCCGCCCGTCCGGATTGTTTGGATTGACCACGACGGCCAGATCGGCGCCACGCAAATCTTGAAGTTGCGCCACTTCCCTCACGCACCAGCCGCAAGCGCGCAGTGCCGTGGCATGCTCATTATAGGTTGGGCCCAACACGCGCGCGTTACCTGGTGCCGTCAGGCGTGGGATCATTTGAATTGCAGTCTGCGCCCCCGCTGTTGCGAGAACTGGCGCTTCAGTTTTGTAAGCCTGCTGCGCTACTCCATGAAGCACATCCAATGCGGCCTTGGTGGGCAGCGCCTGCCAGTGCTCTGGAGGTACGGGCGGCAGCGGATATGGACAGCGGTTGATGCCGGTCGAAAGGTCTATCCACTCGTCCGCCCTTCCGCCAAAACGCTGCATAGCCCAAT
Source organism: uncultured Hyphomicrobium sp. (assembly GCA_964587445.1). Taxonomy (GTDB): domain Bacteria; phylum Pseudomonadota; class Alphaproteobacteria; order Rhizobiales; family Hyphomicrobiaceae; genus Hyphomicrobium_B. The sequence goes on along the minus strand of CAZPLQ010000002.1, from coordinate 643,717 downwards.
CAATATTCCCGCCGTGATCGCGCATGCAGTTCTCTTTACCTCCCCGCCATGATTGCCAGGGAGATACAAATGGCGCTCAGCAGAAAGAGCGCGAGCACATAAAATCGTAAAGCCGTCCAAATATCTTTGAGCGAAGCTACGGCGCCCCCTGCGTTCAGCCACGGCTCATCGGCAATCCGGTCATGATAGACTCGAGGCCCCGAAAGGCGAATGTCCAGAGCCCCGGCCATGGCCGCTTCAGGCCAACCCGCGTTCGGCGAGCGGTGGTGCTTTGCATCCCGCAACGCAAGTGACATCGTGGCTAAGGGTTTGGGCGAAACGAGCGCCAACAAAAAAGCGGTTATGCGCGCTGGAATGAAATTGGCGAGGTCATCGAGACGTGCCGATGCCCATCCAAAAGCTTCGTGTCGCGGGGTCCTGTGACCGATCATGGAATCCAATGTGTTGATCGCCTTATAGCCCGCAATGCCAGGCAATCCGAACACTACTCCCCAAAAGACGGGAGCGACGATGCCGTCGGACGCATTTTCCGCAAGGCTTTCGATAGCAGCGCGCGCGACACCCGCTTCATCCAGCTTGCTCGTATCCCGGCCCACGATCATCGCAACTGCCTGGCGTGCACTTTGAAGATCTCCGTTGCCGAGCGGATTTGCAACAGCCGCAACATGGTCATAAAGGGATCGCGAAGCCACGAGCGGCCAAGCCAGAACTCCGAGCAAGACAGTCCCGATCAAGGAGGCCGGAACGACTGATTGGATGAGCATGGCAGGCGCGGTAGCCATCGCAATGATCGTGAAGCATGCCATCGCGCCCTTCACGCGGCGCAACCGGAAAGAGTCGCAGGCGATATTCCACTTATCATCGATGGCAGTGATCAACCGGCCGAGCCAAGTGACGGGGTGCCCGATACGATGGTAGATGGCTGCAGGCCATCCCAGCACTGCATCTATGCCCATTGCAATCACCATGGCTGCCGCAAAACTCAACCTAAGCCTCCCCGCCGTTGCATCTTGAAGCCCGAGTCTTTTTGCTGTTTTGGATGGGGCGGTCAACGGTAGAACGAGGTTTGCCACGGACGCGAGTCCCCTGTAGGACAGGGGCAGCTGATCACAGCTCCTAAGGTCTGGAAGATGACAGTTGTTCTCATCACCGGCGGCGCACGCTCGGGAAAGAGCCGGCGGGCAGAGCTTCGAACATTGTCGTTTCCTGGACGCGCAACCTACATTGCGACGTCTGAGGCGTTGGATACAGAGATGGAAGCGCGCATTGCACACCATCGCGCGCGCCGCGGACCTGAATGGGATCTCAGGGAAGAACCACTGGACCTGATGCGGGCGCTGAAGGAGACGGACGGTCACGGTCCACGGCTCGTCGACTGCCTGACGCTCTGGCTGTCAAATTTGATGCATGCAAACTTGGACTGGACAGAACAAGTCTCGCTGCTTGCAAAGACACTCACCTCCCAGACAGCTCCCGTGGTCCTTGTTAGCAATGAGGTAGGGTTTGGTATCGTGCCGGACAATGCTCTAGCCCGCGCCTTCCGTGACGCTGCGGGATTCGCAAATCAGTTGATCGCCGATGTGGCCGACGAGGTAGAATTCGTCGTGGCCGGACTCCCGCTGAAACTGAAATAGCAAGGTCAGTTTCGTGCAAATAAATGCACGCGTTTTGGCACCACTGGGGTTTTGGACCCTTGCGCCAGATGGGGGTGTGATGGGCGGCGCCGGTTTTCTCCGGTCCCGGGGCCGGAGTCGGGCAACCTCTTAGGCACCTACACCAACATGGCCGCGAGCAACTCGATGCTGGGTAAGTGGAGCCGTTGTGGGTTCGGCAGAGAAATCATGGCACCCTGCGGCGGGGGCGGAGCAGGCCGAGGAGGGCCATCACCTTCCACGACCGTAGTTGGCAGAACGAGGATTTGAAGGATTCTTCCAAACTCGGTCCCAACGAACAGACGCTACTGGATAGGCTTCCAAATCGAGGCAACCCCAGATCATGTTTCGCCCGAAGACACCGGTGGTCAGTTTCTCAACGCAGAGCGCAATCTGTTGAGAAACAACGGTTGAACATTCGACGCTGGTACAGGTTATTGGAATCCGCCCAAGTAGGATAAGAGAGCATGGCGCAAATTATCCTAAGCAACTTCATTCAGATGGCTCGTGATATCTTGGCCCCAGTGCTCTTGAAGTGGGGATTTCACGAGGTCCTCATTGCGAAGACTGAGTTGCGTTATCGAAATGACGTGTTTGACTTTGTTGTCGGTTACAATGCGTATACTTTTGAGATCTGGGTTCGTATGATGCCCACGAAGAGGCCGGCTGAAAGCTATTCGATGTCGGAACTCATGAAGCTGTGGAAGCACCCAGAAAGCAGTCTTTACCGGGACTTCTCAGCAACCAATGAACCAGCTCTACAGCTCGGGCTTGAGCGGCTAGCTAACTTGCTAAGCGCTTTGCGAGCGTTGGGAATGTTGGCTACCAGTGGAGAAATTTTGAAACTTCGCAGTCAGAAGGCATTCCTTACGCAACAACTTCAGGACGAGATCATTTGTCAACAGGCGCGCACCGCTGCGGAAAAGGCTTGGCAGAATCACGATTTCGTCGAGGTCGTGCGTACTCTTTCCACCATAGAAGCGTTCCTAAGCGAGGCGGAGAAGAAGAAACTCGACTTTGCCAAAAAGCATACAGCCAGTTCTTGCGATCCAGGATGATTGGACGAACCACGTTCTCCGCAGCGGTATTCGACGGGCTCGAGGCGACTGCCGTCAATATAGGCTGGGGTAATCCCGATAGAGATTGGCGATGCCGGAACAGCAGTCAGCGTGGAGGCGCGGAATGGTGCGAGGTGCCCACGACAGCGCTCGCCCTTGCAATCCGGCGATTAGTAGAGCACGGCTGGTGGCGTAGGGTCGGCGTACGCACGCTCATCGCGCAGGTAGGCCCAGAGGCGAACCTGCCGTGTCATCCGCCAGCTCGATCGCATGAAATTCATCATGCACCGCGCGGTGGCTTTCGCGACATCGATCCGTCCGATACTGGGTCCAGACCCATAACGGGGGTAGAGCTTGGCGATGGTTAGCGGATGACGAGCGGGAGCCTCGTGTATCCGCTGCCCGGATACGCCGCATGGACCGGATCCTTGCCCGGCACCGTCTCAATCGCTGTGGTGGCGGAGAGGAGTTCTTCGAGCAAGATCCGCAGTTCCAGCCGCGCCAGCGGGGCGCCTGGGCAGGCGTGGATGCCGCGGCCATAGAGCAGATTAGCCGTCTCGGCGCGGTCGAGCCTGAACTCGTCGGGGTCCGCGAAGATCTCCTCGTCGCGATTGGCTGACGCCCAAAGCACCATGACCCGCTCACCCTCGGGGATGTCGCGCCCGCCGATCGTCACCGGTTTGGTCGTGCGGCGCCGGTTGGCGATCAGCGGTGCGTGCATGCGCAAGATTTCATCGGTGGCAGGCTCGATCGGTATATTGTGTTCCCGCAGTTGCTGCTGGAGTTCGGGGTGCGCGGCGAGGTAATGGACGATGATACCCACGGAGGCAGCGATTGTTCCCAATTCGCCAACTGTCCAGTTGCGCACCAGCGAGACGATCTCCTCGTCCGTAATCGCACGCCCATCGACGGTCTCAGCCAATAGTCGCGTGGTGTTGTCGTCAGGAGCTCTCACTCCCGCCTCCCGGCGCACGCGCAGCTGCTCGCGGATGTAGCCGTCGAACTCCAGGGCGACGGCGGACATGGCGGCCCGGTCCATCGCCCGGGTGGCGTCATGGTTTTTCTGCGTCCACAGCCGCAGCGGCGCGCGCAGGGAGTTGGGCCAACCCATGAAACTACATTGGATGTTGTTGGCGAAGTCCTCTGCAAGGCCGGTTATGAACTCAACCTCCCCACGCGGCAACGCCGCGAGCAACTCGCGGGAGATGACCCGGCAGGCCGGCTCGAAGGTTGCCATCCGATCCGGCGTGAAGTACCGCTCGTTTATTTTGCGGAAGGGCGTGTGCTGGGGTGGGTCCATGCCGTTGGGCACCGAAAGATGCGTGGAGACGACGTTGCTGAACGTCTCGTGGTCGTCGAGAATCCGCACGGTGTCCTCATGCCGGAAAACCGTCCAGTTCCACGCGCTGCGCGCCACCGGGCACCGTCTGCGCATCTCATCATAGGCGGCGATCTGGTTCCTAAGGACCGACCCGTCCCTGGGATCCCAGTCAAACTCCCGCTCATCCATGATTGTCATCGCTCGCTGGTTGCACTTAGGCGGGACCCTTTTCGGAACCGTAGTGCGCTCGGAGATGGCTCTAATCGAGACGCGCCGCTTGCCCGGGGCTGTGAACCGCTAAGAAAGAAACGCAGCGTATTGAGGTTGCTCCCACCCCGGCCATTTCAGCCCTATCGCCGGGATCATAAGTTTCCCTTACGCCGCCAAAAATCTTCCATTTCGTTCTTATAGACCCACCTGAAAGCGGACTTAGGAGTTGGGACACTAGCGACGCCCGATGGCAAGGTCCTGCATGACGTGTGCTTCGAACTCGACCTCATCGAGACGATGTTTCAGGATATCGCCGACACTGACAATGCCGACAAGCCGTGATCCGTCCATCACCGGAAGATGACGAAGCCGACGCTTCGTCATGAGCCTTGCGACGTCAGCGATGTTATCTTCCGGCGTGCAGGTCAGCACGCCCGTCGTCATCAAATCGGAAACCGGCTTTTGGGCGACACTGGCGCCGTACGTAGAAACGCCTCTCGCGATATCGCGCTCCGAGATCAGTCCGTCGAGTGCCTGCGCGTCATGGCTGACGATCAGCGCCCCGATACTCTCAAGGGATAGCCGCTTTGCCGCGTTTTCAACAGTTTCAGTGGGGCGAACTGTCATGACGTGGCTGCCCTTGGCCTTCAAAATGTCTGCGATTTTCATATACCGGCTTCCTCCAAAATTGATGAACGTATGACACAGGGTGTCATGATGAAATCAAATTTGCAGATCGCGGCGCAAGGCACGCTCGATTGAGCACACCATGCGCCGAATTTTGCGCGCTGCAAAGATAAAAGGCGGCATAACAAATGCCGGCCGGAGGTGAACGGATTTGGCGGCCGATCTTCAGCCACGATCACGAGCCGTTCGGCCAAGGCGTCATGTGAGCGGACGCGACGCAATACACTCCGCCAGCGCGCAAGCGCTAGCAGTTTGAAGATATGAGTGCTCGCACCAGCGTTTAAAAGAGCCGTCTGCTTGCCAATAACCTTTAAGATAGTCCGTCGTTGGCGGCATTACCCGGACTTGTGTCGGTGATGACTGCCTTGGTCTCGCGGGTGCGATTTTCTACCCCCTGTAGGTTTACGACCGAGGCCTCGGACGGCCCGCTGGTGCCGTTCAGCCAGTTTGCGGGAGAGTATCCGAGCGATTTTGGCCGTGCTCACCCTGGATAGCGTTCCACGGTACTGTGCGATAATGTGTTGTCAGGTCATTTAATTCGTGCACTCCATGCAAGACTTGAGAAATCGTGGCAACCTCGAGCAGGTCGAGGCGTTCGCCGCTGTCGCGGACCTCGGCAGTTTCGCCGCCGCAGCGGCGCGGATCGGCAGGGATGCCTCTTTGATATCCCGTCGTGTGAGCATGCTGGAAGCGCGGTTAGGTACGCGCTTGCTATCACGTACGACAAGACGCGTTGCGTTGACCGAAGCTGGGACAGTCTACCTCAAGCGCGTGCAGGCGATTTTGGACGAGCTTGCTTCAGCCGATGCGGAGGCCGCCGATTTTGCCGAGATTGTCCGCGGCTCGCTGCGTATCGCGGTTCCAAATACCTTCGGAAGGCGATGGATCGCTCCGCTACTCCCGGGTTTCATCGAGAAATATCCCGAACTCCGCCTCGACGTGAGCTTCAGCGACAGGTTCGTTGACATTGTTGCGGAGGGTTTCGACGTTGCCGTGCGGGTCGGTGTTCTTCGCAGCAGCACCCTCATATCTCGCCACATAGCGGGTAAGCGGTCTTTGCTTTGTGCATCACCCAAGTATCTCAGCGGGCACGGCACCCCCCGTACGCCAGGAGAACTTTCCGAGCATTCTTGTATCGGCTTCTCGAGGCATTCGTTCTGGCCAGATTGGCCGCTTCGGAAAGGTGGTCATCGGGTGACCGTACGGCCGAAGGGACCGTTGGTCACTGACAACGCGGAAGCGGGATTATATGCTGCGATATCCGGGACAGGTATTTTACTGTCCTCCGATTGGCTCGTTAGTGATGCTCTAAGGTCGGGTGACCTTGTAGAAGTCCTTCCCGGTTGGACGATCAAAGAAGACGGAGGCATCTATGCGGTCATGCCTCCCGGCAGGCTTATCCCTGCGAAAACGCGTGTATTTGTAGACCATATTGCTTTCGGGCTTGCCGAGACTGCGAACTGGTGCACGGGAAAACCGGCTCGTGGAAGGGTAGCGGCACGCAAGCGATGAGGCGGGCCCGCGTCCAGCCCGCCTCGTTCAGTTCGTATTGGAGGTTGCTTCAACCTCCTCGGTGCGGACCCGCAAAAGAATGTCTGCACCCGAGTGCTTGACGATCGACGCCGCGGCGACGGCATCAGCGCAGTCGCACTTCACCATGCAAGCTCTCCTGGACTTCGTTCGTAAGCCGCAAAAGCAGTGGAGCGATCTCCCAACTCATTGCTGCATCTGATGCACGACTGAAATGAGCTAAGTCCAGATTATCGATCGAAGCCGGGCAGCATAGCTTCGCTCCATAACCCGCCCAGCGGAAGATAGGAGCAGAGAGCCATGACGAATGATCCAGACTTTCCTCTAACCCGTCGCGCATTCACGTTCGCCGCCTCTGCACTTGCTGTAGGCGGTATCGTCGCACGCGCGGCAAAAGCCGAAGGTGGAAAAATGAAAGCGGTCCAATACGCGGAATACGGTGTCGACAAGCCAATTGCCGTCGCAGAAGTCGCCAAGCCGAAAGCGCAAGCGGGTCAAGTCCTCATCAAAGTCCATGCGGCCGGCATCAATCCTATCGATTGGAAAGTTCGAAACGGTCTGTTCGCTGGGTTGGTCCAGAACCTTCCCATTATCCCCGGTTACGATGTTGCTGGCGAAGTCGCCGAAGTTGGAAACGGCGTCACACAATTCAAGACCGGCGATCAAGTCTACGCCATGCTGCCGTTGACGGCTCCGGGTGGGTTTGCGGAGTATGTCGCCGTTGCTGCCGATCTCGTGGCAAGGAAGCCCACGAAGGCAAGCATGGAGCAAGCTGCTGGTCTGCCACTTGCCGGCCTCACGGCGTATCAAGCGCTCGTCGTCGATGGCAAGCTCACAAATGGCCAGACCGTTCTCATCCACGGAGCGGGTGGCGGTGTTGGCCACTTCGCCGTGCAGATCGCCAAGGCCCAGGGTGCGACCGTCATCGGCACTGGCTCGGAGAGGAGCATCGACTTCATCAAGGCGCTCGGTGCGGACAAGACGGTGAACTACAAGACCGAGAAGTTTGAAGACGTCGCCAAGGATGTTGATCTGGTTTTTGACACCGTGGGTGGCGATACGTTGTCGCGCTCTTTCGCGGTCGTCAAAAAAGGTGGTGGCATCGTATCTCTCCAGGCGGCTCCCGATGCGGCGGCAGCGGAAAAGGCCGGTCTACAAATCGCTAAACACACGGTTGTCAGCCCGAACGGGGCACATTTGAAAGTGCTTGCGGACCTGGTGAACAATGGCAAGCTCAACGTCGAGGTGGCCAAGACCTACGGGTTGAACGAAGCCGGTGACGCACTGAAGCAGAGCGAAGCAGGCGGCAATCACGGAAAGCTGGTGATGAAGCTCATGTAGACTTTCGCTTAGTATCGCGAACAAGCCCGGCGTAACAGAACGCCGGGCGTATCTTTCTGATGAAGAGGGTGGCATGACGTCGGCAATCATCGGCGAGCGCAAGTCGTGGCTTGAACGGCTAATCGACGTGCGTCCTGAAGAGAAGAAAGCCTTGCTCAGCGCCTTTTTCTGCGCAGCGACGATGTTCACGGCCTATTCGATCCTCAGACCCGTTCGCGAGACCATGGGCATCACGTCGGGCGTACGCAATTTGCCCATCCTCTTCTGGGCGACTTTCGCGGCAATGCTGGTCGTGCAGCCGCTTTACGGCTGGATGGTTTCGCGCTTTCCGCTGAAGGTGATCTTGCCCCGAATTTACATGCTCTTCGCAGGCATGCTCGTCGGATTTTATGCTTGGTTCTTTTTAGAAGCCGATCACAGCTGGATAGCACGCGTCTATTTCGTCTGGGTCAGCGTTTTCAATCTTTTCATTGTTGCTGTCTTCTGGAGCCTGATGGCGGACGTCTTCGACACAAATCAGGCGGCCCGGCTCTTCGGCGTCATTGCAAGCGGCATAAGTGTTGGCGGCCTTATCGGTCCCGCCCTTGCGGCAACCCTTGCCTCTCCAATTGGAACGATGAACCTCTTGCTCGTATCGGCTGTGCTCCTCGTCATATCGGCTCTCCTTATGCGTGCCGTGATCAATCAGAAGGAGAGGATTGCGGTTGAAACAGTACGCGACGGAGCGGACGAGCCCCCCGCGCGTGGAAGCGCGTGGGGCGCTTTCAAGCAAGTCATGGCCTCACCGTACCTGCTCGGCCTCAGTGCCTTCGTCCTGATGTTGACGTCCGCTTCAACACTCCTCTATCTCGAACAGCAGAGAATTGTCTCGGAGACGATCACCGACAAAGACGCGCAGACGTCGCTATTCGCAACCATCGACTTCTGGGTCCAGGCGGGCTCTTTGATCGCCCAGATCTTCATCTTCAGCCGCGTTCTGAAGTGGTTTGGGCTCACTTTCACGATCAGTGCCGTTCCGCTTGTGCTGCTCGCTGCCTTTGCCGTCCTGACGGTGTCATCGTCGCTGCCGGTCATCATCGGGGCCATGATGATCCGTCGCGTCGGAGAATATGGCTTTACGCGCCCCTGCCGTGACATGCTGTTCACGATCTTATCGCGCGATGAAAAATACAAAGCCAAGAACCTTATCGATACGTTCGTTTATCGAGGTGGCGATGCGCTTTCGGCATCGGCCTATGCCGGTCTTGTGGCCTTACTCGGTTCGGCGTCGTCGGAGGCTGTCATCTCCGGCATGGCTGGTATCGCTGTCTGCCTCGTCTGGCTCGCTCTCAGCGTTTGGCTCGCAAGGCGCTTCAACAGCGCGAAAGAGCACCATGTTCTCGCACACTAGAGAAACCATCTCTCGAAGCACTCGCCGGTCCCAGCTATTCGGGGCATGCACCTGCATGCCTTTATGCTGGCCACTCTTCCTGAGTCCGGAGGGCTTCCAACATTTAACACGTGGTGCCGCGAACCTGGAGCCGTTCCATTTTTGATGGAGTCGCGGAACGGCTCCAGGCTTTTGCCGTGCTTCTTATTCGGAAATCCGGTTCCCACTTTTACGCAAAGCACTCTAGGGCTTTCGGTCAGCTTGCCATAGTGGATCACCTAGCGGTACTTTAGGCGGTCATTTGTTGCTGGATCGGTCAGATCCCGACTGTCCAATGAGGAAAATTTCTATGAAGAGCTACGGGAAAATGCTGGCCATGGCGGTGTTTGCGCTGGCCATCGGCCAATCAGCACAGGCTTCGCCGGTGGAGATCTGGCAGGCAACGGGCCTTGCGGCGCCCGAATGCGCTTTGCCCGATCCGAGCGCCGGGGTCATCTACGTTTCGAACATCAACGGCGACCCCATGGGCAAGGACGCCAAAGGGTATATCGCCAAGGTATCGCTTGACGGCAAGAAAGTCGAAAAATGGGTGGACGGTTTGAAGGCACCCAAGGGGCTTGCAGTGTCGAATGGCCGCCTGTTTACCGGTGACGTCGATGAACTCGTCGAGATCGATATTGCGACGGGCAAGATCGTCGCGAAGCACAAGGCTCCTGGCGCGGGTCTGCTGAACGACGTCGCGGCTGCTCCTAATGGCGACGTCTACGTCACGGACACGGGTGGTGGCGGCGTGTTCAAGTATTCGGACGGCAAGATAGAGAAGTGGGCCGATGACAAGATCCTTGCGGGCGCGAACGGCATACTCGTTGAAGGCGACAACCTGATCGTCAATACTTGGGGTGTGCTCACCGGCAATGGCTTCGAGACAAGCTCGCCCGGCCGTGTTGTCTCGATCTCGCTCAAAGACAAGACAATCACCGAACTGGACGGTGGCAAGCCCGTCGGCAACCTTGACGGCTTCGCTTCCCTTGGCGGCGGCAACTACATCGTTTCTGACTGGGCGGCCGGGAAGATTTTCAAGTTCTCGGTGGGCGGGAAGACCGAACCGATCATCGATCTGGGTCAGGGCAACGCCGATCTGGGCTATGATCCTGCCACCAAGATCATGTATGTGCCGCAGATGATGACGGGCACGCTGCACGCGATCCAGTTACAGTGACTCTAAGGCTAGTTTGGGAAGCGCCGGACCTCGCCTCCGGCGCTTCGTTGTTCTACGCGAGAGCGTGAACCTATGAACGGCCTGGACGATCGCTGTGCCATCGGGCGGAAGTGATCGACCGTTGAGCCCGCAGATGGCGGTTTTCATGCTATCCGGGCGGCTTGTTGCTGCCTGACGCGGGGACCGGCAATTTCCTGATGAAATTGGGGTTTTGCTCTTGATCGAACGCGGCTAAGCTTCGTCGGCGTTCTCGGAGGAGTAGGCTCATGGCTGACGTGATCCGGTTCCTGCTCGCGAATTTCACGCTCACCTTTTTCATCGTCGGCCTCATCGCCGCCGCGATAGCGCTGTGGCGCGCACCCAGGCCGGTATCGACACAAGCGATCATCGAGGCGCTGCTCAAGTATTTCCTTCTATTCTCGATCGCGGCGTCGTTCTTCTACAACTTCGTATTTCACGTCTTTTTCGGGGAGCTGGCAGCAAGCTACATCGGCTGGGAGGACAGTCCGTTTCAGGCCGAAGTCGGCTTCGCGAGCTTGGGCTTTGCCATCGTCGGGCTGATGGCCGTCAAGGGTGACGCCCCGCTCAGGCTCGGCGCCATCGTGGGACCGGCGGCCTTTCTTTGGGGCGCTGCGGGCGGCCACGTGTACCAGATGATCGCGGCAGGCAACTTCGAGCCCGGCAATGCCGGCGTCATCTTCTGGACCGACATCTTTATTCCGGTGATCGGCCTCGTTCTTTACTGGCTGCGTTACCACGCGCGCGGCTGAAGAAAACGTCCTCCTCGGTTTTTGGGTTTGCATCACTGACGCGTGAGCATGCCCATCTTATAACGGCGTTTTTCGTATGCGTACGCAGCAAGGTTATGCCCGGTTGAACGGGGCGCCACTTTGCAAAGGATTGTCTGACATCTATCTCTTGTACAACGCGACGAAAGAGATCAAGACCGATGCCTGCACTGAAGATCGCCTCAGGTGTGGTTCACAAGCTGCCGCCAGATCTGAGGGCAAGGCTCGCTTCGGGCGCTCAAGCCTTGGAGGCCTGGGAAGATATTTCATCGATCGCGCGGAATGAATGGATCTGCTGGATTGAGTCCGCGAAAAAGCCGGAGACGAGAACGCGCCGCATCGAGCGCGCAATAGAGGACCTGTCACAGGGAAAGCGACGGCCTTGTTGCTGGCCCGGCTGTCCGCATCGATGAAACCGGCTTCCCGCCGCAAGCACGGCCATCGTTCATGCGAACGTCGCGCCACCTCAGGATATACGTTGCCGCTTTCGCAGATATCTGTCCGCGCATTGCGGCGCTAGTTAGGGCTTGAAGCCGTCGACCGAGCTGTGAATCTCGTGCCTTCAGCGGCCGCATGCCGCTCTTGCTCTGGAACTGGCTCGGATCTGCCCCTAAATTTCCTACGGTTGCATTTCATTTTCTGGAGCTTTCGCGCATGAGAGTCCTGACGGTCGGCGGGGCAATGATTGACACTATCGCAGTCATCGCGAATGAGCGCATCGAGCGGATGACCATGCGCAATGCCGACGCCTCATTTCTCCTGCTCGAGCAAGGACGCAAGAACGAAGCAGATGAAATTTCAACCCATTGCGGTGGAGGTGCGGTCAATGCAGCCGTCTGCATGGCCCGGTTGGGTTATGATGTGGCAGCGCTCATAAAGCTTGGTCCGGACGCGCGGGCGGAAACGATCCTGCGCCGGCTTGAAGATGAAGGCGTGTCGACACGCTACGCCATACGCGATCCGCGTGCGCCGACGGGCGCTTCTGTCCTTATTTCTGCCCACGACCGCAACGCAGCCATCTTCACATTTCGCGGCGCGAATACGCTGCTCGAGCCACATGATTTGAAGAAAGAGGCGTTTGCTGCACGTCTCGTCTATGTTTCGAGTTTGTCGAACGAGTCGGCGGAATGTTTTCCTTCGATCGTTGCGCGCGCCAAATCCGAAGGTGCGCTTGTAGCCGTGAACCCCGGGATTCGGCAGCTGTCGTTGCGTCAGAATCCGTTTCGCGATTCCATAGGCAAGATCGATATTCTTGCTATCAATCGCGACGAGGCCGATGCACTCGTCCCGCTACTCGTGGCCGTTGGCGGTGAGGGTGGCCCGCAGACTGAGACTAGCAACGGAACACTGCCTTATCTTGCACGCCGGGGCTTCGTCATGGGTGGCTTCGAACTCTCCATGCTCGGGTTTTTCGGCCGCGTCCTGAACCTCGGACCCAAATGGGTCGTGGTGACGGACGGCAGCCGTGGTGCATATGTAGGCTCGCATTCCGGTTGCCTGTTTTGCCCCCCTGTCCACGTCGATGTGACCGGCTCTGCCGGTGCAGGAGATGCATTCAACGCAACATTCGCGTGCTGCATAGCGGCCTCCGTTCCCGTGGAAGATGCCGCACTGTGCGCCGCAACGAATGCGGCGTCGGTCGTAACGTATCTGGATACCCAAACAGGTCTCTTGCGGCAGTCCGAACTCCAGGCGCGGGTTGCCAAGGTTCGCCAAAGCGCCGATCTTATTCATTGGCCACTTTAGCCATTCACGACCGAACACTGAACCAAATTTGTCCTGCCGCGTTCGTTTCATAACTGCGTGCGAGGGTACTTCAGTTCATGTTGATCACGTCTGGGCAGACGCCAGGGCCTCTCGATCTCGCCGCTGTTGGAAACGGCCAGATCGCCGCTCTCGTCGACCAGCAGGCACGGATAGTCTGGTGGTGCTTCCCGCGTCTTGACGGCGATCCCGTCTTTTGCCGCCTTCTTGCCGGGCAAGAAGAGAAAGGCTTCATGGATGTTACGATCGAAGGCCAAGTTTCCGCCTCTTCGAGCTATCTCCGAAACACGGCGATTCTGCAGACTCGACTTGAGTCCGAAGACGGGTCTGCTGTGCTCGTTACGGATTTCGCCCCGCGATTTAATCGCTACAGCCGGCCCTATCATCCTGCGCAACTGATCCGCCGTATCGAGCCGTTGGCCGGTCACGCGCGTATCGTATGCCGAATCCGCCCGACTTTCGATTACGGCGCGCCGGCCAACGGCCACGTCATCGGCTCCAATCATGTTCGCTATCATGGCGGAAGGCATACAGTCCGCGTGACAACGGATGCGCCCGTTTCTTACATCGTGCATGAAACGCCCTTCGCCCTGCTGCGGCCGCTGACCATCGTTTTGGGCGGTGACGAGCCGGTGGAAAAGGGCCTTGATGATCTGGGCCGCGAAATGCTCGATAGGACGCAGTCGTACTGGATCGAGTGGGTCCGGGGTCTCGCAATCGGATACGAGTGGCAGACGGAAGTTATTCGCGCTGCAATCGCCTTGAAATTATGCGCCTTCGAGGAGACGGGGGCTATCATCGCAGCGCTGACAACGTCCATCCCGGAAGCGCCACATACGGCGCGAACGTGGGACTACCGCTATTGTTGGCTCCGCGATGCATACTTTGTCATCCGCGCGTTGAACCGTCTTGGCGCCACGCATTCCATGGAGAACTACCTCAACTACATCGCTACGGTCATTGTCGATGGCTCATCACCCCTCCGGCCGTTTTACGGTATCGTTCACAACGACGTTCCGGAGGAGCGTACTGCGGATAACCTAAAGGGCTTTCTCGGCATGGGGCCGGTTCGTGTCGGTAATCTCGCATCGACGCAATTTCAGCTCGATGCCTACGGTTCGGTTATCCTTGGCTTGGCACATATGTTTATCGACGAGCGTTTGCCGCGTATGGGCGATGCCAGTCTTTTCCGGCGGCTCGAGCCACTTGGGGAACAGGCCCGCAAAAGATTTTCCGAGCCTGATGCGGGGATCTGGGAGTATCGCGGACGTCAACGCGTCCATACTCATTCGTCGGCGATGTGTTGGGTCGCGTGTGATCGGCTGGCCCGGATCGCGACAAGGATCGGTTTGACGGATCGCGCGCTCTATTGGCTGCGGGTGGCAGAGAGCATGCGCGCGGAAATTCTGGCTCGCGCGTGGAGCAGCCGTCTTGGAGCATTTGCGGGTGCGCTCGATCACCATGAACTCGACGCTAGCGTATTGCTTCTGGCTGAACTGGGGCTGGTGCCAGCAACCGACGAGCGCTTTGTGAAATCATGTGATCTCATTCGCGACGAGCTCATGAAAGACAACTTGATGTTCCGCTACAGCCTTCCGGATGATTTCGGAGCGCCGGAGTCGGCATTCCTGGTGTGCCAGTTCTGGTACATCGACGCGCTCGCCGCCATCGGCAGGCGAGAGGAGGCCCGGGAATTGTTTTCCGATCTGCTGCGTTACCGCAACGCATTTGGTCTTCTGAGCGAGGATTTTCATCCAAAGACGGGTCAGCTTTGGGGAAACTTGCCGCAGACGTACTCGATGGCGGGAATCATCAACTCGTCGATGATCCTGTCCCGGGATTGGGAGACGGCCTGGGCGGGGCCAACGCCGAGGGAACTAAAAGATATCACCGTGGCTTAGTATATGTCCGGGTTTGGTGAGATCTGGCGGGGATCTTTGTGGAAGGGTCGCTGCGGTGGAACGCGTTGTCCTCGTTTCAAATCGTGTTTGCAGTTTTAGCCGCAGTAATGAGGCGGGCGGTGTCAGTGTCGCTTTACGCGACACACTTCGCTTCCATCGTGGCGACTGGTTCGGCTGGAATGGCCGCATCGACACGGCCTCCACGGCTGCGACGCTGGAGGATGAGGAAGGTGGGAACCGCATCTTCACCCTGAGTCTCAGTCCCTTCGAGCACCGCGATTATTATCTAGGTTACTCCAATTCCGTTCTCTGGCCGGTGCTGCACAACCGGCTGGATCTTGCGCAGTTCGAGGCTGGATATTACGCGGGCTACATGAATGTGAACCGGCGGCTTGCTCAGGCGATCGTGAACCAAATCGGAAGGAATGACATTCTCTGGATTCATGATTTTCACCTGATGCCGCTTGGCCGCGAGTTGCGCCGCTTCGGCGTGGACAATCCAATCGGCTTTTTTCTCCACGTGCCGGTTGCACCCGCTCAGACAATGGTGGCTTTGCCGGAGCATCAGGACATAGCCGGTGCTCTGAGCTGTTACGATCTTATAGGGGTGCAGACCGAAGCCGATGTCCGAAATCTCATAGATTTCTTCCAGTACAGTGTAGCGGGGCGGATTTTAACGGCCGGAACGATCAAGGTGTTGGAAAGAGCGATAGAGGTCGCACGTTTCCCCGTCGGTATTGACGTGAGCAGTTTTCTGGCATCCGGTGATAGCCTGCCAATTTCAGGCAAGTCGCCTTTGCGCATCGTGGGCGTGGACAGGCTGGATTATACGAAAGGGCTTCCGCAGAAATTTCGGGCGTTTGACAGGTTCTTGAAGGAGCACTCCGAATTTCATGGTCGCGTGACACTATCCCAGCTCGCGCCTCCCACGCGTGAAAGCGTCGAAGCCTATGCCGATATTCGCGCCGAACTCGAGGCGCTCGCCGGCGCGGTCAACGGACGCTACAGTCAGCTCGATTGGGTTCCTATCAACTACATTCACCGGCCTTTGCCTCGTTCCCAGTTGGTCTCTCTATACAACAGTTCGCGCGTTGGTTGGGTTACGCCGCTGCGCGATGGCATGAACCTCGTTGCCAAGGAGTATGTAGCGGCCCAGGATCCTTCGGATCCCGGTGTCCTGGTTCTTTCAAAGTTCGCGGGCGCGGCCGAGCAGCTCTCGGATGCTCTGCTCGTCAATCCGTTTGATCCAGATGACATGAAATCAGCCCTGCTGCGTGCCATCGAGATGCCACTCTCAGAAAGGCGCCACCGTCACACGACTCTCTTCGACGTGGTCAAGACATCGGATAGCCGCGCATGGAGCGACAGCTTTATCGATCGCCTGAAAAAGGTGGGAAGAAGCCGCCGAAACGGCATCGCCTCCATACCTGCACCCATAAAAGAGGTATTGGAGCATCTCGACCTGACGCACGCTCCGGCGAGCACAGTGGGCCAGAGCTTATCGCCAGAGAAGCTCGGCAAGCCTAGCGGCAGCTGCCCGTCTTGTTCCGCTCCAAAGGACTGACTTGCCATGCAGGGCGAGAGAGTGAGCATTTCGTCTGGCTCCACGCTAGGGAACACCGATTTTTCCCACGTGCTGAGCCTGGACATAGGTGGGACTTTCCTCAAAGCCGGTGTCGTGCAGCGCGATGGACGGTTGGCCGCCAATCCCTTACGGGCGCCGACACCCAATCCGGCCACGCCTGATGCCGTGCTGGTGGGGCTGAGGAGCATGATTGCCCAGCTTCCATCCTTCGAACGCGTGGCAGTCGGCTTTCCCGGATCTGTGAGGAATGCCAAGATTGCCACGGCTCCCAATCTTGGTACGGAGTTCTGGAGCAATTATCCCTTGGCTGAAACGCTCGCGGCCGATTTGCAAAGGCCCGTCCAACTCGTCAATGACGCCGTGCTGCATGGCTTTGGCAGCATCGTGGGAAAGGGTACGGAGTGCATTCTGACGCTCGGCACTGGAATGGGATGCGCATTGTTCGTTTCGGGGTCGCTGTTTCACGGTCTCGAACTTGGTCAGCATTACGCCATGGCCAGCTTGAATTATGATCAGCTGGTGGGAAAGCGTGCGCTTGAGGATTTGGGATTGGAAGAGTGGAACAGGCGTGTGGCTTTTGCTGTTCGCGCTGTTGATATTCTGACCAATTGCGACCGTATCGTCATCGGCGGCGGTAACGCCAAGCGCGTTTCGGGCTACCTGCCAGATCATGTTTCGATTGCGCCTGAAACCTCCAACCTTTCAGGTGGCGCACGGCTATGGCTGTCGCTCACCGAGGGTCCATCGTAAAGGACTGGACAGCGAATACATGATCCTGGGTGGGCGTGAGGGAGCGCAGCAACGGCACAGGCGATCCGCTACGCGATACAACTTGCTCAAGAGAGCCTGAGGTTACTGGGGAGCTATGGGCTACTGGCTGTTTCCGCCGCTGCCTGCGGCTTCAGCGGAGGATTCGGAAAAGCGGGTCTTATCCGCATTGTGCTTGTTGATGGTGGCGAAGAACGCCTCATCGTCGCCGATCGTCAGGTTGGGTTCGCAATTGGGTGTGCAGGAGAAGGTAAAGCGCGACCCGCCCTTGTGAAGATTGACGACGCGGCTTTCGTCGCGCTCCACAATGACCCGCTGGTCCTGAATGACGTTGCGGTCGGCGTCCAATGCAATCACGTTCGTGATTCCGAAAGTCTTGCCCGTAACCACGAGAAGATTGCCGCCCTGAAGAGCTACATCCGCGATCGAGGGGTTTCCGATGATGACCTCGGTCGCCGGGCGCGGCAGGCGCAGAAGCTGCGACTGGTCATAGCGGACAACCAGATCGCCGGCGCTCGCGAAGCGGGCCTGGAAAGGCAGCATCAGTCCGAGAGCGGCAGTTATAAGAAGTGCGCGCTTGGCCGTTTTTGTCATTTGAGCGGGCAGGGCATTGCGCAGCCACATGGGCGTGGACTCCTCGGTGAAGTATTGCTGTGCCTATCTGCCCAGGAAATGGTGAAGGAACTGCAAACGAGTGTCCCGTCGTGCACGCTGCCGCTGCCCTCGTGCGGCATTTTCGAAATGACAGGTCGGATCTTTGCCGCTGCAAGGCGTCGCCTCATCCAAGCCTCAGGGGCATATATTTGTATTGAGACGAGTATTTGCTGGACTTCGCCTGCGCTTCGAACGCCGTTGCCTGGGGAGCGCACAGCGAGGAAGTCAAGATAACTGAAGTATACATAAGCTTAAACCTAATATTAACAAGAATAATCTTGGGGGAACTGCAATAATACACTAATATGCAAAGGAATATATTCTGTATTTCTTCGATAAATTATGTAGTTTTGATTTTTATAACAATTGATACCAATATATTAAGTGGACAACAGGAAGTATTTATTTGGGCGCGCTAGCTTTTTACGCCAATTTAACTTGTGGTCCCTATTGTCATACTCAGTTCAGCGGTGAGGACGAGTGCTTCCCCCCGATGGACACGATCGGAAGATCACTCAGTTATAATTGGGAGAGAGTAGTCATGAAGACCATCGTTTCGCGTTTCGTTAAGGACGAGTCGGGCGCCACGGCCATCGAGTACGGCCTGATCGCCGCTCTGGTTGGCGTTGGCATCATCGCCGCCCTGCAGAACCTCCGTGGGGAACTCCAGAACACGTTCGGCACGGTTTCTACTGAGCTGGCGACGGCTAACAACTAAGGTCCGATGCCGGCCGAGGCCGGTACGGCAGAGGTTGATGGGTTCTCAAGGATCCCGGATGAAACGCCCGAAGCACCGCTTCGGGCGTTTCCCGTTGTGGGCTTGCGCGCAAGATTTCCGCTGCAGAGTTGGAGGACTTTCACGCCTTCCCGTAATTATTGATGCGTAAGCTGATTAATAAATCTCGGGTAGGGTGTGCATCGGCATGGTGGCAACGGGGACTTCAAAGGAGGTGGTACATGGCTGAATGGGCGAAGAAGTTGCAGTATTTCCTGCGCGACGAACACGGCGCGACGGCGACCGAGTATGCGCTTATTGCCGTGTTGTGCAGCGTCGCCATCATCGCTGGGCTGGCCGGCACGCGTGATGGCATCAATACCCATCTCAGCGACGCGGCGAGCGGCCTGGAGACGGGCTCCAACTGAGCTGAAAGCACCAGCTCGATCTCGATTGATGCGCCGCTTAATCAGGCGTTAAGCGAACCTTGTCATGATCGCCCAAGGCCCGGTGGCCAGTCATCAAGAACTGTCATGGAGTTCACCAAGGTGATCGAATTCGCCCTGCTTCTGGTATTTCCCATCGCCATGGCATTCGCGGCTGCCAATGATCTTTTCACGATGACGATCCCCAACAGGATCTCACTGGTTCTGATCGCTGCGTTTGCGATCGTTGCGATCCTCGCGCGCGCCCCCGTTGACCAGGTTCTGATGCATGTCGGCGTCGGCATTGCCGCACTTGCCGTGGGCTTCGGCCTCTTTTCGCTCAATCTCCTGGGCGGGGGCGACGCGAAACTGATGGCCGCTGGAGCTCTTTGGATGGGCGCCGATCTCGTTCTGCCCTATGTCGTCAATATCACGATCTTTGGCGGCGTGCTTTCGCTGCTTATTCTGGCTTACCGCCGCTTCTTTCCGGCTCATGCACTGGCGCTTCCGGGGTGGGCGATGCGTTTGTACACGCAAGGCAGCGGCATTCCCTACGGTATTGCGATCGCGGCATCAGGGCTTGTGCTGTATCCTTCGACGCCGTGGTTTCTCGCGTTGTCGATGTGAATAGTCCAGTGCATGATCTGCACGCAGATCGGCGGGCGCTTCGGTGGGCGCCCGCTTTTCATTTATGCATTGCTGGCGCTGCAGTCAGCGCGCGCTGCGTGTCGTTCCTTTTTTGAAACGCCGATTAACCGGACATTGACGTTTCTGGGGCATTGTCGGGTTTGCAATCTCTCGACAATCGGCTTGAAAGGACCTTGAGCGCAATGAAGAGAGCCCAATTACTTGGCTTTGCCGTGGCTCTGGTCGCCGCCATAGGTGCCTTCTTCGTTGCAAATTCGATGATCGCACCGCCGCCCACGCCGACCATCGTGGAAACCCAGGTCAACACGACGGAAGTTCTTGTCGCCGGCTCCGATATCGCGATCGGCCAGATCGTGAACGAGGGCAACATGCGCTGGGTCGCGTGGCCTGCCGAGGCCGCTGGCCGCGGCTACATCACCAAGCAGGGTGGTGGGCAGACCAAGATGCGCGATATTTCGGGCTCTATCGCCCGGTCCGCAATTTTCGCCGGTGAACCGATCAATGCCCGAAAGCTCATCAAGGCCGGCCAGGGCGGCGTTCTTGCCGCAGTCCTGCCGTCGGGCATGCGCGCGGTCTCGACCAAGATCAACCAGGCCACGGCCGCAGGCAGCCTCATCCTTCCCAACGATCACGTCGACGTCATTCTGATTCGCGAGATGCGCGGCAAGAGCGGCAGCCAGGACTATGTGAGCGACACGCTGTTTACAAACGTGCGCGTGATTGCGGTTGGGCAGCAGATCGAGACCAAGGAAGGCAAGAAGTCGGCCGATGGCGATGCCAAGACTGCAACGCTGGAGCTCTCGCCGCGTCAGGCGGAGATGCTCGCGCTGGCAAACAAGATGGGTGAGATCACGCTGACGCTGCGCTCGGTCGCGGACATGCAGGCGAGCGCCGGCGGAGCTGGAATGGATCTGAAGAAGCAACGGGGCAATGCCGTCAGAGTTCTGCGTTACGGAGCCAAATCGCGTGTGTACGGAGTGAACTGAGTACACGTACGTCGATCGTCGACATAAGGCAGAAAAGATCATGCACAAGAAAGTTGGATTACTCGCGAGCCCCTTGCTCGGAGCGATTGGTTGGTTCGCGGCCGGTATCCTCCTCATGACGGGAGGGTTCACCTCGGCCGTGGCCAACGGAACTGGACGTTCTGCCGATGCCGAGACGCTGGCCGCCGCGGCGGTTCACCAGTCGATCATCCGGGTGCAGGACACGGGCGGTGCCCCCGTCAGAAGGAACATCAAGATCGGTTTGGGCAAGTCGGCACTCATCGAATTTCCGCGAGACGTGCGCGATGTCATGGTCTCCAACCCGGCGGCCGTCGATGCGGTGGTGCTCAGCGCCAACCGGGTCTTCCTGTTGGCGCGCAGGATCGGCGAGGCGAACGCTTTCTTCTTCGATACTACGGGCGAGCAGTTCGCGACCTTCGAAATCTTCATCGAGCGCGAGACGGCAGGCCTGGAAAGCCTGCTGAATCGGCTGATCGTCGGCTCCTCGATCAAAGTCGAGATGCTCAATCAGACTGTCGTTCTGACGGGCTCCGTCAAGAACCCGACCGACTCGGTACGCGCCGCCAACATCGCGCGACAGTTCGTCAACGTTCAGTACGAGATGACCAGCAAGGACAAGGCCGACGGCGCCACAATCGAGAAGTTCGAGAAGTCGGACACCGAGACGGTCATCAACATGCTGACCGTGGAAGCCGAAGAGCAGGTCATGCTCAAGGTGACGGTCGCCGAGGTTCAGCGCTCTCTGCTGAAGCAGCTCGGCGTCAACTTGGGCGGCGTCATCAATGCGGGCAACTTCACCACCGCACTGCTGACCGAGAACGCGCTGCCGCTGACGGCCGCTGCGGGTCTCGGTACGTTGCCGGTTCCCGGATTCTCCACTGCAGGCGATCCAAGCAAGCCCGACGTCGCTTGCGGTGTTGGAGCGCTTTGCAATTATAATACAGGTCCTGCGAAAGACGCGTTCGGCAACTCAGGCTTGGATGGCAGTTGGACTGGCGGCGGCAATAAGGTTACGCATGCCATTCGTGCTCTGGAGCGCAACGGTCTGATCCGTACGCTGGCCGAGCCCAACCTGACGGCCGTGTCGGGCGAGCCCGCCAACTTCCTGGCTGGTGGCGAGTTCCCGATCCCCCTCGTCGACAACACAGGTCAGATAAGCGTCACCTTCAAGAAATTCGGTGTTGCTCTCGCTTTCACCCCGATCGTGCTGTCGGAAGGCCGCATCAGCCTCAAGATCGAAACCGAGGTTAGCGAATTGTCGAACCAGGGCGCGATCACGCTTTCAGGCATTGCGATCCCGGCGTTGAAGAAGCGCGAAGCCAAGTCGACGGTCGAATTGCCCTCGGGCGGCACGTTGGCGCTCGCCGGCCTGATCTCTGATGATACCCGCCAGAACATCGATGGATTGCCTGGCGCCAAGGACATCCCGATCCTCGGCACACTGTTCCGCAGCCGCGACTTCATCAAGAACGAAACGGAGCTCGTGGTCATCGTCACGCCTTACCTGGTGAAGCCCACCAGCCGTCAGGAAATCGCCGCGCCGGGCACCGGCCTTACCCCCGCTACCGACATGAAGGCAAATTTCATGGGTCACCTCAACGCCATCTATGGCAAGGGCGAAGCTTTGCCCGACGGCGGACTGAAGGGCGACTACGGCTACATCGTCGAATAACCGGGGATCTGGAGAGATAACCATGTCCAAGAAGATCACGACACGCGGACCCTCTCCCGCCCGACTCGGCGGTGTGAAGGTGGTCTCACTGGCAGTCCTGGCTTGCCTGGTTGCCGGATGCAAACATGACGAGGGAACGCGGGTGGCGAGCTGGGCGCTCGTCGATCCCAACGAGCGCCACCCCATCATGGTTTCCCAGCAGCCGGCGACCTTGTCGCTGCGGGTACCGCGTGGCACATCGGGCCTCACGCCTTCGCAACGGGCCGAAGTCGTCGAGTTCGCCAACAGGTTCCGCGCCAGCGACTCAGGCAACTCGCGCCTCGTGATTTCGGCGCCCGGAGGTTCGTCCAATGAAGTCGCCGCCATGAATGCCGTGCAGGAGGCGCGCGATCTGCTGATGGATGGCGGCTTCTCGGAAAACTCCATTGCCGTGGAAGCCTATCACGGTGGCGGAAGCCACGAGCCGCCAATCCGCATCTCCTACATGCGCTTCGTGGCCGAAGGGCCCGCGTGCGGGCACGACTGGTCGGAGAACCTCGCTCGCAACCCGAGCAACTTCAACTATCCGGATTTCGGTTGCGCCAATCAGCACAACCTTGCCGCCATGGTCGCCAATCCGGCCGATCTCTTGGGCCCGCGAACGGAAGGGCCCCGCAACGCGGAACGGCGTGACGACGTCTTCGGCAAGTACGTGAAGGGCAAAGTCACCGGCGCGGAGAAGAGCGAAGACGAGCGCGTGAAGGTTCAGGGTAACTAAGGGACGTGAACGATGTCTAGGCAAGCACAGCCGGCAACCGATGAGATGGAAGACTTCGACGGCCAGTACGGCGAAGACAATGCGCCGGGCATCGAGAAAGCCCGGCCCATTCCGCGCATCTCGATCCAGGCTTTCTGCGACGATAATCATACCGCGGAGATCCTGCAGTACGCAGCCGAGGACCGTCGTCTGTCCAAGGCCCATGTCAGTGTGCACATGGGCGGTATCACCGCCGCGGTGGCACACTACGTCGATAGCCCTACCCCGAACCTCATCATTGTGGACAGTTCGTTGCGTGGCACGCAGCTGCTTGCTGAACTCGATAACCTGGCGGAAAGCTGCGACCCCGGCACGAGGGTCGTCGTCATTGGCCGCCATAACGATGTGCTGCTCTATCGCGAGCTTCTGAAGCGTGGCGTCAGCGAGTATCTCGTGACGCCAATCGAACCTCTGCAATTGATGGAGAGCATCTCCAACCTTTACAATAATCCCGACACCGATCCTGTCGGACATGTATTTGCATTCATTGGCGCCAAGGGCGGCGTAGGATCCTCGACCGTCTGCCATAATGTCGCCTGGACACTCTCTGAGGTGCTGAAGTCCAACGTAACGATTGCCGATCTCGATCTGGCATTCGGAACGACGGGCCTCGATTTCAACCAGGATCCGGTGCAAGGCATCGCAGAAGCTCTCGCGGCGCCCGAGCGTCTCGACGATCAGCTGCTCGACCGCCTGCTTACGAAGTGCTCAGAGCATCTTTCGATCTTTGCGGCTCCCGTGGTGCTGGATCGCGACTACGATATCTCAGCCGATAGCTGCGACATGGTCATCGATGTCGTGCGCCAGAACGTGCCTTACGTGGCCGTTGATCTTCCGCACTCGTGGAATCCCTGGACGAAGCGTGTACTGCTGCAGGCCGATGAAGTCATCATTACAGCTGTGCCCGATCTCGCCAATCTGCGGAACGCCAAAAACATCGTCGATTTGCTGAAAACGGCCCGCAAGAACGACCGAAAGCCCCATCTGGTGCTCAATATGGTCGGCGTGCCCAAGCGCCAGGAGATCACTCTCAAGGAGTTCGAGCAGGCGCTCGACATCAAGGCCATCAGCGTGATCGACTATGACAGCGAGTCCTTCAGTCAGGCCGCAAACAACGGCCAGATGATCGAAGAAATGAACGCGAAGGCCAAGGCTACAGAGAAGTTCCGCGAAATAGCCATGGCAATGACGCACCGGCGGGACGCCAAGATCGAGAAGAAGCAGGCGCAGTCTGCGCTCTCGCCTTTGGCTCCGCTTCTCGAGAAGCTGAAGTTCAAGCGCTAAACGGCAATATTATCGGAAGTCTCAAGGAAGAGTTGCAATGTTTGGACGGCGCTCTAACGATCCATCGACCCCTAAGCGCATTGCGTCTCCCGCGCCTACTGCGCCTGCCGCGAATGCACCCGCGGCGCCGCGCCAGCAGGTTCAGCCGGCGCCCGTCGCGCCGCGCCCCGAGCCGCCCGTGGAGCAGCAGCGCCGGCATTCGGAAGAGTACTACGACGTCAAGACCACGGTATTTAACGCGTTGATCGACACGATCGACCTCACGCAGCTGTCCAAATTGGACAGCAGCGCGGCGCGCGAAGAGATCCGCGACATCGTCAGCGAGATCATCCAGATCAAGAACGTCGTAATGTCGATCGCCGAGCAGGAGGAGTTGCTCGAGGACATCTGTAACGACGTTCTAGGCTACGGTCCGCTCGAGCCGCTGCTGGCGCGCGACGACATTGCCGACATCATGGTCAACGGCGCCTCGACGACCTATATCGAAGTCGGCGGCAAGGTACAGCGTACGGGTGTGCGCTTTGCCGACAATCAGCAGCTCATGAATATCTGCCAGCGCATCGTCAGCCAGGTGGGCCGCCGCGTGGACGAGTCGAGCCCGATCTGCGACGCGCGTCTACCGGATGGCTCCCGCGTCAACGTCATCGCGCCGCCGCTCGCCATTGACGGCCCTGCGCTGACCATTCGTAAGTTCAAGAAGGACCGCCTCAAGCTCGAGCAGTTGGTGAAGTTCGGTTCGATCACGCCGCAGGCCAAGACGATCCTCGAGATCATCGGCCGCGTGCGCTGCAACGTGTTGATTTCGGGCGGTACGGGCTCCGGCAAGACAACCTTGCTCAACTGCCTTACCGGTTCGATCGATCACGACGAACGCATCATCACATGCGAAGACTCTGCCGAGCTGCAGCTTCAGCAACCCCACGTGGTTCGTCTTGAAACGCGCCCGCCGAATCTCGAAGGCGAAGGTGAGATCAGGATGCGCGACCTCATCAAGAACTGCCTGCGTATGCGTCCCGAGCGGATCATCGTCGGCGAGGTTCGCGGCGCGGAGGCCTTCGACCTCTTGCAGGCCATGAATACGGGTCACGATGGTTCGATGGGCACGCTGCATGCGAACTCTCCGCGCGAAGCCATCAGCCGCCTTGAATCCATGATCATGATGGGCGGGTTCTCGCTGCCCGTGAAGACCATTCGCGAAATGATCACCGGATCGGTCGACGTCATCGTGCAAGCGTCGCGCCTTCGCGACGGGTCGCGTAAAGTGACCCACATCACCGAGGTGTTGGGTATGGAAGGCGAAGTAGTGACGCTTCAGAACATCGTCGTCTATGAAATCACCGGTGAGGACGCCAACGGAAAGCTGATCGGCCGTCACCGGTCGACGGGTATTGCGCGTCCGCGCTTCTGGGACCGTGCGGAGTATTATGGAGAGTCCGACCGCCTTGCCGTGGCCTTGGCCGAGTCCGAAGTGAGCGACGCCAACGGCAACCCGCTTGGAGAGCAGAATGCTTGATGCGCACACTCAGCAGCTGCTCGTCGCCGCGATGATCGCGCTCGGCGCAGCCGGCGTCATTTTCGCGGTGATCTACCCATACATCTCCGGGGAGCGCCGCAAGGATAAGCGCGTCCAGGTGGTGAAGGAGGCGGGAAAGTCCCGGCGCATCGCCGCGAGTGTGGGTAATGCGAGCGAAGCGACTGCAAATCGTAAGAAGAATGTCGCCGAAAGCCTCAAGGAGATCGAAAATCGCCAGAAGGCAAAGGAAAAGGTTACGCTGAGGCTGCGCCTGGAGCGCGCTGGATTGGATGCCAGCCCCCGTGACTTCTATATTGCGAGCATGATCTGCGGCATCGTAACTGGTGCGGCCATTCATTTTGGAACGTCGTCAACCCCGTTGATGACGTTGGTGGCCGGATTCATCGGTGCCTTTGGGTTGCCGCGCTGGTTCCTGTTGAAACTGGTGAAACGATACCAGCACAAGTTCATCTCCGAGCTCGCTAACGCAATCGACGTCGTGGTTCGCGGCGTGAAATCGGGCCTGCCGCTTAACGAGTGTCTCCAAGTGATCGCGCGCGAAAGTCCGGAACCTTTGGCCGGTGAATTTCGCGAAGTGGTCGAGGAGCAGCGCATGGGCGTTCCGCTTGCCGACGCGCTGGACCGTTTGTGCCGCCGTGTTCCGCTGGCGGAGGTTCGCTTTCTAACAATCGTGATCTCGATTCAACAGCAGGCAGGTGGCAACCTTTCGGAAGCCCTCGGAAACCTTTCCGGAGTTCTGCGCGACCGGTTCCGCCTGCAGATGAAGGTGAAGGCGCTGTCTGCGGAAGCGAAAGCATCCGCCATGGTGCTCGCCTCGCTGCCTCCTGGCGTTATGTCAATGGTCTACATGACGTCGCCTGAATACATCACGCCGCTGTTCACGACCCTGCCTGGCAAGTTCATGCTGGCGGTTGGTGCAGGTTGGATGATGTGCGGCGTGCTCATCATGCGCAAGATGATCAACTTCAAGTTCTAGGCTTGGATTCAATTGTTCGCCGGCCTGGAGCCGGGACTTATCGAAACATGGTAGCCGCGCGATGATGAGCTTCGTCGAAACAGTCATGAATCCGCAATTTTTCGCCACGGTGCTGGCGGCGATTTGCGTGTTCGCAACGGTGCTTTCGGTCGCGATGCCCATGCTGGCGCGGGACCGCATGAACCAGCGCATGAAGGAAATGGCGACGGAGCGCGACCGCATGCGTAACGCGCGTATTGCGGAGATGAGCAAGGAGCGCGGAGGCGGTGCCAAGTTGAGGCAGACGCCCAAGGGTTTCATGCAGCGAATCGTTGACCTGCTCGATCTGCGCGAACGCTTCGACAACGAAGAGTTGCGCGAGAAGTTGAAGATGGCTGGCCTGCGCGGTCAGGGCCCCATCGTCTCGTTCATGTTCTTTCGTATCGCCGCGCCGATCGTGATGTTTCTCGGCACTCTGTTCTATGTGTTCGTCGTCATCGATACGGGTTATCCGCCGCTCATTCGCGTTCTGATGGCGATTGGCGCGGGCTTTGCGGGCTTCTATATCCCCAACGTCTTCATCGAAAATCTTGCTCAGAAGCGTCAGTCATCGATCAAGCAGGCCTTCCCTGACGCCCTCGACATGCTGCTGATCTGTGTGCAGTCGGGCATGTCGATCGAGTCGGCCTTCGGCAAGGTTTCAAAGGAAATCGCCAGCCAGTCCATCGAGCTTGCAGAAGAAATGACGTTGACGACCGCGGAGCTTTCCTACCTGCAGGACCGCCGTCAGGCGTATGAGAACCTTGGCAAGCGCTCCGGACTTCCGGGTGTGAAGGCGGTGACGACCGCGCTGATCCAGGCCGAACGTTACGGCACGCCGGTCGGGCAGGCGCTACGGACCATGGCGAAGGAAAATCGTGAAATACGTCAGTCGGAAGCCGAGCGAAAAGCAGCCGCATTGCCGCCGAAGCTGACAGTTCCGATGATCGTGTTCTTCCTGCCGGTTCTGTTTATTGTCATCCTCGGTCCCGCGGGCATTGAATACATGAATATGAAATAGTGAGACCTCTTCTCGTGCGATATTAGAGTGTTTTGCGAAAAAAAGTCGGAACCGATTTCCCAGTGAGAAACACGGCAAAGCAAGGCCCTTGTGCCGTTTCGCGGTTCCGTTAAAAGCGGAATGGCTCTGCGGGCTCAAGTTTCTCGGAAAGTACTGTGTCGCGTCAACCCCGGCAGTTATTGGCTGCCGGGGTCTCTACGTTTTGGGTGTGGCGAGCAGTAGAAGTGCCCCCCACGGCCGCGATGCCGTGAGAACGCGTCGGGGACGATCGGACACGGAATGTTGCCGGCATGCGGATCGTGAGTCAGACTGCCGCCGACAACATTGGCGCAAACAGAGCGCCACACAACAACCGCGGCAGGTGAACTGAGCCGTCGCGCATCTGGGGGGACATCATGCTGAAACCGCTGCTTGAGGCCAGTCGCTATCTGGTGCTCGCCGCCGTAGTGGGTGCACTGCTCGCGGCAGTGGCGCTGCTGCTCTACGGGCTCGTCGACTCCGTCATTGTCATTGTACGAACGCTCAGGACAGGCGATTTCTCGACCGCTGGAGCCAAGATGATGATGTACTATTTCATCGAGCTTTTCGACCTGTTCCTGCTCGGCACCGTAATGCTGATCATGGCACTCAGCCTCTACGCGCTCTTCATCGACGCCGACCTGAAGATACCGACGCGACTGCAGATACACACTTTTGAAGACCTCAAGGTCAACCTGATGACGGTTGTCATCGCGGTGATGGCGGTGACTTTCCTGGGTCAGGTCATGTCCTGGGACGGTAAGTCGGATCTCCTCGGCGCCGGTGTGGCCGTCGCGCTGGTGATCGCGGCATTGAACGTCTTTCTATGGATCGCGAAAAGCGGCAAGAAATAGCGGATATTGGCCGCGAGCCTCGATCCTAATTCAGTGCTCCCGTACGCGATCAATGCGCGATGCACGCGGCCGCGCCGGCAGGCGCATGCCTGCACGACCCATTCGAGCGCCCTTTTGGACTGTTTTCGCTTATCGGAACTGCTGAGTTTCAAGCCCGGTGTTTTTTGGACTTCGGTGTCTGCGGCATCGAACCGCCCAAGAAAAAGGGCGCGCCTGAGTGTGGCACGCCTCTTTGGTGGTGGAAAGCCGGCGTGGTCTCTATTAGTGCGAACCGCGCAGCCGAGGCGGTTCCGCGCTCGCGGTGACGGCGGCCTGCCAGCCGGCACCGGATGCGGTTTCAACTGCTGCAGGCTTGAAGCCAGACGTAGGCGCCTGCGCAACGGCCGTGCTGGGAGCCGCCGGCGAGCGCTTTGGTTCCAGCCGCACCATCTGGCGCAGGTACTCCGTGTTGGCGGCTGCCATGTCGGACGGTATGGCGGCGGCGCCCGCGGCTTTCGACTCGTCGTATTTGCCTTGCAGGCCAAGGACGAGCGCGAGGTTCTGGTTCACTTTTGCGGGCGCGCCGTTGAGCTGGGCCAAGTCGCGCAGAATCTGCTCGGCTT
This sequence comes from uncultured Hyphomicrobium sp., assembly GCA_964587445.1. GTDB lineage: Bacteria > Pseudomonadota > Alphaproteobacteria > Rhizobiales > Hyphomicrobiaceae > Hyphomicrobium_B. The sequence goes on along the minus strand of CAZPLQ010000002.1, from coordinate 614,300 downwards.
TCTGGGCGTTGCCGCTCATGGCATTGGCCATCGCCAGATTGTTCAACACCGAGGGCTGGTTCGGTGAGATGGCCAGGGCACGCTCGAAGTAGGCAATTGCAGCCTTGTGCTGGCCTTGCTTGGCTAAGACCGTTCCACGTGCCGAGACGACGCGCCAATCGGGCTTGTCGGGAACATCGGCGACTTCCAGCGCGCGGCTTGCGAGCGAGAGTTGATCGAATTCGAGCGCCAAGCGGCCAAGTTCACCGGCGACTTCGGGATCGCTTTTGTTCATTGAGAAGACGTTTTCAAGCACGACGAGCGCCTGCCGCTTGTCGCCGCCCGCTTTAAGGTTGCGCGCGTAGTTCAAGCCACTGGTCTTGTCACTCGGGTTCTTGGCGTGCTGCTGGCCCCAGTATTCGGTGGCCTTGCGCAACTCGGCTTGAGGATCGAGGTTGTCTGCCGCCTGCGTCGCATCAGCGCTCGCCAGTGTGGCGGTGCCGGGCAGCAAATCGCTGGAGGCCGCGCAGCCGCCGAGCAAGAGGCTCGTTGCCATCACCGCGACGATCGCCGCCCCGGAGGAGGCCGTTTTTCTGGTCGAATGCGCTACCGAGTGCGCCATGTGTGATTCTCCGCTCAGTCGGGGAGCAATGCCCGAATCGATCCGACTGTTAGTTTCTGGGACGCGCGTCAACAAACGCTTAAATGCTGAGCAATCTTTTGCATGGTCATGCAACTCTGGTAATAGGCCGATCACCCGGCTTGCCAAGGAGCGGCCAAAGCCTAACTTGGCCGCAAGGTCAGGCGCTGGGTGACGCGCCGTTTGCAACGAGAGTGACATGAGCGAGACGACTGCATGGACGGCAGGTGGGGTTTTTGCCGGCGAAGGGGAACACTCGGGTGCTGTGCCGGTCTATCTGGTGCGCACCGGCGCGGATCTGGCGTCGCTTGGCCTGGACGCGAACGCGTCCGCGTGGGCTGAGACCAACAGGTTCAAAGGTTCCGCCAAGGCTTCGCTGCTGGTGCCCGGCAGAGATGGAAAGCTTGCGGGCGTTCTGCTCGGCGCGGGCGATGGTCAGGCCGGGGAACCGAGCGGCCCATCGGAATTGCTTCTCGGTTCCCTCGCGTCAAGTCTTCCTGCGGGCACCTATCGTCTTGCTGGATCATTGGACTATCCCGAATTGGCCGCAATCGCGTGGGGACTGGGAGCCTACAAGTTCAGGCGCTACAAGAGCGCCAGCGCGGGCGCGACGGAGGCGCAGTCTGTGGACGTGCGCCGGCTCGTCATGCCCAGGAGTGTCAACGCCGGCCGGGTCATCAGCACAGTGGAATCGGTTTGGCTTGCGCGCGATCTCATCAATACGCCCGCCAGCGACCTGGGGCCGGAGCAGCTGGAGGAGATCACGCGTATGCTGGCGGTTCGCCATGGCGCCAGCGTCAAGGCAATCCGGGGCGAAGATCTCCTGGCCCACAACTTCCCCATGATCCACGCGGTCGGACGCGTCCATCCGCGCGTGCCCCGGCTGATCGATCTGACGTGGGGACGCGAGGACGCGCGCAAGATCACGCTCGTCGGCAAGGGCATCACATTCGACACGGGCGGGCTCGACATCAAGCCGGCGAGCGCGATGCTCTTGATGAAAAAGGATATGGGAGGCGCGGCGACAGCCTTGGCGGTTGCGCACATGATCATGGCGGAGCGGCTGGATTGCCGTCTGCGCCTCCTCATCCCTGCGGCGGAAAATTCCATTGCGGGTGATGCTTTCCGCCCGGGTGACGTTTTAATGAGCCGTAGCGGGCGAACCGTCGAAATCGGCAATACGGACGCGGAGGGCCGCCTCGTGCTCGCCGACGCTCTGACGCTGGCGGACGAGGAAGCACCCGACAGCATTTTCGTCTTTGCTACGCTCACGGGCGCGGCGCGCTCGGCTCTGGGCCCCGACCTTCCGGCCTTCTTTACCGACGATGACACGTTGGCAAGCCAGGTTGTCCCCCGCTCCAAGGATATTGGCGATCCGGTGTGGCGAATGCCGTTATGGCCGGGCTATCAGCGCCATCTCGACAGCGATATCGCGGACATGAACAATGTATGGGACACGCCATTCGCAGGCGCGATCACGGCGGCGCTGTTCCTGCGCAAGTTCGTCACGTCTTCACGGCGTTTTGCCCATTTTGATCTGTATGGCTGGCGTCCGGCGGCGCGGCCGCTCGGACCCAAAGGTGGCGAGCCGCAATCGGCGCGCGCGGTCATGGATATGCTGAGAGTGGAGCTGACGCGTTGAACGATACAGGAAAGACGGCACAGAAGCCTTCTTCGAAGCCGCGCCTGGCGGCTCCGGGCTTTCCCGCGCCTGCTTCAGATTTTCAGCCCAGGCCGGATGCGCCGCGTGCCCTCATTCCCACTCATACGCTCGATCCCCGCCGCAATGCGTTCCGCGATGACCTCGCGGCCAAGTACCTGGAAGGCAAGGTGCAGGCCGAACGCTTCGTGGAAGGCGCGCCCGCCCAAGTGATGCGGGCCTCAGTTCCTTTGCGCCGCACGCCCAACTATTCGTGCGGCTTCGAGACGGAAGCCCTCTACGGCGAGACGTTGACGATTTACGATGAGACCGACGGCTGGGCTTGGGTGCAACTCAAGCGCGATCAGTACGTCGGTTATCTGCCGCTTGACAGCCTGTCCCCAAATGTTCAGGTCCCCACGCACCGGGTGCAGGTGCTTGGTACATTTCTTTATCCCGAACCCGGCATCAAGACGCCGCCCCTTCAACACTTGCCCCTGAACGCGGTCCTCAGCGTCAGCAAGACAGACGAGAAGTTTGCCGAATTGCAGACGGGTGGATTCGTTTCGCTGCGCCATATCACGGCCCTCCATCGCACGGCGCGCGATTTCGTCGAAGTTGCGGAACGCTTTATCGGCACGCCCTATCTGTGGGGTGGGCGCACGCGCATTGGAATCGATTGCTCGGGATTGGTGCAGACATCGCTGCATGCCGCCGGCATCCCCGCACCCCGCGACAGCGACATGCAGATGGCGGAGCTTGGCGCATCGCTTCCGGTGTCGGATATTGACGAGCGGCTGATGCGCGGCGACCTGGTGTTCTGGCAGGGGCACGTCGGCATCATGTCGGACAGCATCATGATGGTTCATGCCAACGCCCATCACATGTCGGTTGTCATCGAGCCGCTGCCCGATGCGATCCGCCGGATCTCACGCATGGGTTCCAACGTCGTTGCGGTAAAGCGCATCGGAAAATTGGCCGCGTGAGCTTCCAGGAGCCGGTCCTCAAAGCCTGCGCGCTTCGGCTCTCACGTTGCCGCCGAGGATCTGATGGAAGTCTTTCTGATGCAGTCCGATGCTGGCGATCGTGTGCTGGTCGAGTTCTGCCAGGAAGGCGTTGAGCGCCCGGCGCAAAACGGCCGGTAGCCGGCAGCAGCCTGCGATCAGGCATTGGTTGCCGCTTGCAAAGCATTCGACCAGGGCGAAATCTGGTTCGGTGTCGCGTACGACGTCGCCAAGGCGAATGGTCTCCGCGGGCCTGGCGAGCGTGACGCCGCCGGTCCTGCCGCGCACGGCGGTCAGGTATCCCGCCCGCGTCAACGTATTTACGACCTTCATGAGGTGTGCGCGAGAGATGCGGTAGGACGCCGCGATCTCCTCGATGGTGACGAGGCGGCCATCGGCGGCGTGTGCGTACATCAGCACCCGCATCGCATAATCGGAGAAGGTAGTTAGTTGCATGGCAGCCCTGCGACGATAAAGAATAGATATATTATTGACATATCTTTTTGGCTGGGACAACTTCCAAGGAGGTCTATTAGAAGCATATTTCGTGGACGCCGTGCCGTTTCGCTGTCGTCCACCGTCCGCCCGGAGGCGCTCATGACTTATGTCGTCACCGAGAATTGTATCAAGTGCAAATATACGGACTGCGTCGAAGTCTGTCCCGTAGATTGCTTCTATGAAGGCGCAAACATGCTCGTCATTCATCCCGACGAGTGCATTGATTGCGGGGTCTGCGTGCCCGAATGTCCGGCCAATGCGATCTTTCCCGACACCGAGCCCGCCGCGACGCAGCGTTGGCTCGATCTCAATCGCACCTACGCTGAACGGTGGCCCAACATTATTGCTAAGAAGGATCCTCTTCCGGACGCCGAGGCCCAGAACGGCCGCAAAGGCAAAGCAGCGGAATTCTCTGCCGAACCCGCAGAGGAAGTCGAAGAGAGCGCGTCCTGATGCCTGGGCTTGGCAGGCTTCCGGCGCTGCAATGACGGAGCGTGTTGCAAATGCGCCCGGTCCTGAACGAACCGTTCGAGATCCTGTTGGTCTGGAGCGAAACGACGATTCCGGTCGCCTCCGATCAAACGGCGCTGGCCGCACTTCTCAAAGCCGGCGTCCCGGTCGAGCCGGGATGCATGACGGGCGGGTGCGGTTCGTGCGCGACGCGCTATATCGAAGGTGATGTGATACACAAGGATGCGTGCTTGTCGGCAAGCGACCGCGAGCATGAATTCTGTCCTTGCGTGTCACGCGCCCGCGGGGTGCTGGTGCTGCCATTCTGATGGAGCCGCCGATGACACGAGGTTTGTCAAGTTCGGCAACTGCGAGCGACGTTGCACGCTGGCGCAAGTCCGAGCGTGAGCGCCTCATCGCGGCGCGCCTGGCGCTGTCTGCGGACGAAAGGGAAGACTATGCGCAACGGATCGCCAGCGATCTCGACAAGCTCGTGCCGAGGCGGCCTGGGACGATTGTGAGCCTCTACTGGCCGTTTCGCGGCGAACCTGTTCTCAGGCGCTGGATGGAGGCGGCCTATGTCGCGGGGCTACGCCCGGCGCTGCCGGTCGTGTTGGCCAAGGGGCAGCCGCTGCAGTTCCGCGAGTGGGCGCCGCACACGCGGCTCGAACGTGGCATCTGGAACATCCCCTTTCCTGCCGACGGTGCCGTAGTTACGCCATCGGTCGTCATCTCGCCCCTCGTCGGTTTTGACCCCGGGTGCTACCGGCTTGGCTACGGGGGCGGGTTCTTCGATCGGACGCTTGCAGGCATGGAAACCAAACCCCTCATCATCGGCGTTGGGTATCCTCTTCAGAAGATCCCGACCATCTACCCGCAGCCGCACGATATTCCCATGGACTGGATCGTCACCGGCCTTCTGCCACCCATGCAAAGAGGAGTTGCGTCATGACCGCAACCACAGCCGAACAGGTTCGCGGCTACCGCGGACCGGCAATACTGAGCTTCGGCTTCAGGCCCTTTTTTCTTGCAGGGGCCGTTTGGGCGGTCATCGCCGTTGCTCTTTGGCTACCGGTGCTGAGCGGAAGCCTGGCGTTGCCGACAGCATTTTCTCCGCTGCAATGGCACGTCCATGAGATGCTCTACGGGTACGTACCCGCGGTCGTGGCCGGGTTTTTATTGACGGCCGTACCCAATTGGACAGGGCGATTGCCGGTCGTGGGGATGCGCCTGCTCTGTCTCTTCGGCATATGGGTTGCCGGACGGATCGCTGTTCTTTGCTCGCAGACCGTGGGGATCGCCACAAGCGCGGTCATCGACTTGGCATTTCTTGCAGCGCTTGGTGGCGTGATCGCGCGTGAGATCGTGGCGGGGGGCGATAAGCGCAATCTCAAGGTGCTTGTGATGGTGACGCTGCTGTTTGCCGGCAATCTGGCCTTCCATATCGAGGCGGCGAGCGGCCAGGATACGGGCTATGGCACGCGCATCGGCATTGCAGCGATCGTGCTGCTGATCATGCTCATCGGCGGCCGCATTGTGCCAAGCTTTACGCGCAACTGGCTGGCCCGGCGCGGGCCTGGCCGTCTTCCTGTGCCATTCGCCCGTTTCGACATGGTCGCGATGGCGGCAAGCGGCATAGCGTTGGCGGCGTGGGTCGTCGTGCCGGATCATCGCGCGACGGCGGGACTGGCTGCGATTGCGGCGGCGTTGAATGTCTGGCGATTGAGCCGGTGGGCGGGCGAACGCACCTTCGGAGAGCCGCTTGTGGCTGTCCTGCATATCGGGTTCGCATTCGTGCCGCTGGGCTTTGCCCTGGTTGCGCTCGCGATCGCGCGCCCTGATCTCGTCGCGCCCACGGGCGCGCTGCATGCGTGGACGGTGGGCGCCATCGGCGTCATGAGTCTGGCAGTGATGACACGCGCCAGTCTTGGTCACACGGGTCAGCCGCTTACCGCCACGCGCCCGATACAGGCCATCTACGCTGCTGCGGCTTTGTCGGCGATCGCAAGGATCGCGGCTGCGTTCGATGTTCTGCGCGAACCAATGCTGCACGCCTCCGCGACTCTCTGGGTGCTGGCATTCTCAGGCTTCATTGCCGTCTATGCACCCCTGCTTTTGCGCGCCAAGCGTTGAGCAGACCTGCAGCCGGCGCGAACGAAGGCAGTGCGTTACGCGCTGTCGTCGGGTCTGGCATAGAAACACACACACACATCGAGTCCGGGTGCGTTGTCGTGCAGCGAGAGCGTCCCTTGGTGGAGGTCGGTGATGGCGGCGGCAAGGCTCAAGCCAAGCCCGCTGCCCGGTGTCGTGCGACTTTTCTCAAGCCGGTAGAGCGGACGCAGGACATTGTCGCGTTCCCAGGCCGGAATGCCCGGCCCGTTATCGGCCACATGAACGGTAATGGCGTCCGCTGACCGGCTCAGCGCGATCGTAATGCGAGAGCCCGAAGGACAGTGCCTGATCGCGTTTTCCACCAGATTGACGAAGAGCTGGTTGAGGAGCTGGCGGTCGCCCCGGATGACGGCGCCGCTCTTGCCGTCAAGCTGCGACACGAGCCGTTGCTCGCGATCCTCCGCCACCGGCTCGAGGGCCTCGATGACGTGGCTGAGCACCAATTTCAGGTCGACGTCGACGAACCGCGCCTTGCGCGCGCCGGAGCCGATCTCGGCGATGCGCAGCAGGGCCTCGAATGTTTCGACAACCTGGTCGATGTCATCAAGAGCCGTCTCGATCGCTGCCCTGTAGGGAGCCGGGTCATCGGATGGGGATTGTTGCGCCAGTTCGAGCTTCTGCCTGATGCGGCTGATCGGCGTTCTCAGATCGTGCGCGATGTCGGTCGTCACCTGCTTGACGCTGCCGATCAGCGTCTGGAGCCTGTCGAGCGTGCTGTTGATGAGTTCGGCGACGTGATTGAGATCGTCGTTTGAAGCGCTCTTGCGGATGCGAACCGAGAGATTGCCGTGGGCGAAGGAGTTCAGGACGCTTTCCATGGCATCGACCCGGCGTTGCGCGCTAAGGCCAAGCACGAGGCCGCCAACAACGGCCGAAAATGCCGTCAACCCCACCGCCCAGCCGAGACCATCGAGCAGGATCGCCTGCACGTCGTTGATGTCGCCGTTTCCGCCCGCGACGAACAGATAGCCGTTCTTGACGTTGGTCCAGCTTCCAAGCGCGGCCGTGCTGCTCGTGGGCATGGTCCAGGTCCGGACGAAGGGAAGGTCCGGCCACGGGATCGCGCGCCAGGAATGAAAACGCGGGATCGCGAGGATGTTCCCGGCAATGTAGTTGCCGTCCAGATCCGTCAGCAGGATGATGTTCTCATCAAACGGGTTGGCGCTCGTATGGCGCGTCACCATGGCGGACAAAGCATTGCGCCCGCTGGTCGCGCCGACCTCCACGAACGTCTCCCTGAGATCATCGATCTGATCCTTGAGCGTGGCTGTGAGATCATTGCTGATGACGAGGTAAAGGATCGCGAAGATGGAACTCATCGTCAGGGAGAACAAGCCGGCGAAAGCGGCGGCCACGCGAAAGGCGGTACGCCGCGTCAATCTATGCGCTGTCATTGATGGCGTAACCGGCGCCTCGGAGGGTGCGTATCAGCGGCTTGTCGAAGGCGCGGTCCACCTTCGCGCGCAGCCGGCTGATGTGTGTCTCCACGATGCTCGTCTTGGGATCGAAGTGGAAATCCCACACCTGCTCCAAAAGCATTGACCGCGTCAGGACACGTCCCTTGTTGCGCATGAGAACTTCGAGCAGCTTGAATTCGCGGGGTTGGAGATCGATGATTTGCCCGGCACGGATGACCTCGCGCCGGATAAGGTGCAATTCGAGGTCGGCAACGCGCAGAACGGTTTCTTCCGATTTGATCGCAGGGCGCCGTCCAAGCGCATTGACGCGGGCTTTGAGTTCCGCGAGTGCGAACGGCTTGACGAGATAATCGTCTCCCCCGTTTTCCAGTCCCTCAACCCGGTCCTCGATTCCCCCAAGCGAGGTCATGAAGAGCACCGAGGAATTGACCTCCGCACGCCGCAGCTCCTGCACGATGGACAGCCCATCGAGACCGGGAAGCATACGGTCGACGACCAACACGTCATACGGGTTGACGACCGACAGCTTCAGTCCTTCAGGTCCATTGCGGGCAACATCGACGCTATGACCCTCGTCCAACAGGCCTTGCCGGACAAAGTTCGCGGTTTGGATATCGTCTTCTATGATTAGGATTCGCATCACGCTCACCGGATCAGCAGCGTTTAGCAGACTTCACCGCGTGCTGTCGCCCGTCAATTCGTCCTCACGGTTATCGTGGACCTTGTGCAGTGGCCGGCGCGGAGTTCCCCGTGCGCGCGAGCATTGATCGTTGACGGACAGGTTCGCTAAGCGGAACCTGCGAAAAAGAGAAATGGTTGCGCCAGCTCCCAGGGAGGCAGGCCGGCGCAACCGAGGCACATGACGCAAGGACGCGTACGTTTTAGGCAGACTTCTCCATGCAGCTCTTGCGGAACGCTTTGCGCTCCTTGCCGTGGAGCTTTTGAGCATCCGCTTCGGCGGAGCACTTCTTCGATTTCTCGCTCTGTACCGAGGCCGTGTGGGCCTTCTTGGCCGTCTTGGCGTGAGCGGTAGCATGGGTCGCGGGGGCGGCCGGCGAGGAAGACTGCTCGGCAGCGAAGGCTGCGCCCGACATAAGCAGGAGAGCGGCCGCGACGGCGGAGATGACGGATTTCATGATCGAACCTCGTTCGTTGAATTGTTTGAATGAGCTGGGCGGCGAATGAACGATCGTGCCATCCAACCGGAAGTACCCATCTTTGCGAACACGTGTTGCCCGCCAAAGACGATGTGACCATCGCTGGCTGTTGAAGCATGAAGGTGGCGTGCAGCTTACCGATCGGAGAGCTTACATATCGGTATGTCAATGCGGGGAGAAATGCGCCTTACCAAAGCGTATGTTCGCAGCAGGATTCGTGTCTCCTTTGGCTGGTTAGTGATGCCTCAGCCGGCCGCCAAAAAAAGCCGGTGAAACACCCATCAGGAGATACGATATGATTTCCAAGCTTGTCGGTTGCGCCGTTCTCGCAGGTCTGCTGGTCGCCGTTTCGGCGCCGATCGCGGCCAATGCGGCCGACGCCCCAAAGACGAAAACCGAGTGCATCAAGGTGAGCGGCATGACGTGGGACGCGAAGACGAACACTTGCGTCCAGAAGAAGTAATTGGCGTCCATTTCCGGGAGACGGGCGGCAAAGCATACATGCCTTGCTGCCCGCCGTCTTTTGCATCATCCGAAAATCCAGCCGGTGGAGCCGATGCGATGCGGATGGATCAGGGAGTTCTGCCGATCAGGCAAATCTGTGAATCGGGCGCGCGCCTTTCGCGCGGTCAACGCCGAAGCAATTCACCGGCTGCGGCGCGAGAAGCTCGCGTCGATGCCTTCATAGTTCGAACCGCCGTTGAAGCGGTTGCCCATGAATTCCTGCCACGCCTTGGATTGGTCGGGCACCGGACGGACTGCCGGAGCTGAAGTCTCGGATGATTTACCGAGTGCCATCTTGCCTGCTGGATAGTCCGGCTTGGTTGACTTGGCGGGCCCGGCAACCTTGCGTGCTTGGGCTTTGGCGGTTGGCGGCGAGGCCGGAGCCGTCGCAGCCTCGGACGCGTCGTCCCTGACAGTTTGCGCACGAGGAGGGTTATCGGCCGATGATGGCTCGTACGTTCCCCCGCTTTGAGTGCGAGGTTCCTCATTCCGGTCGATGCCTTGCGTCGTGTCGCTCGGGGTCGCCACGCTGTTAGGGTCTTCTACGTCAGGCTCAGCCGCAGGCGCGGTCTGTGTCGCGGCACCGTCTGGCAGGGACGCATCCTGCACGGGCGCGACGGCAGGGCTCAGGCTTTCAGCAGCAGGTGCAGGATCGCTGCCGGCGGCGCCGGCGGTCTGTTGGGAGGCTGCGATACCGGATGTGTCGTCCTCGACGACGAAATAAGCCTCACGCGACTTCAACGCCTCGTATGTTTCCTGATCAAGTGTCAGAATGTGCTGAGGAGGCTCGACCGGCACAGCGGAAGGCGTCTTGGGAGGTTCATCTCGAGCCGGGCTCGCCTTGACGGGCTCAATGGCCGCCTGAGGCAAAGGTTTGGGCTCGTCGCGAACCTTCGGTTTGGTGGTAGGGCGATCGTCATCATTCAGCTTGGCGACGGCCTCCGTCTTGGGTTTGGACGGCTTGGGTTGGGCGATCACACGCTCTGGCTTCTTGGCCCGTGCCTGCGCCTGCTCGGTCTCGACTTCCGGCTTCTTCGGCTTCGCCTTGGCCTTTTCAGCGGCAATCTTGGCCTTCGTCTGTGCCACTTCGGTCTTGGAGATCTCGCCGTCTGCAATAAGAGCGTTGATGCAGCTCTTGGACAGCCGGGGACCATTGGCGCGCATACACTTGCGCACCCCCGGCGATCCCACCGGATGGCTGGAGCAATAGGCGTAATAATCGCTGGCGCAGTTCAGCTGCGTTGAAAGGCCGACCGCGTTGGAACTTGCCGGTGCGGCGACCAGTGCAAACAGAGCTGGAAACAGGCGTCTGCGCATGAAACTCTCCCGGGATGTTGCCACATCCATGGTCGCGGCAAACGAGTTAGCCTTAGCCTAGTACAAGAAATAGGGTTTTGCGAGGGCGAGGTGGTCGCAAGGCTCAATGTCTCCGTACCGGCAAATATCAGCGCCAACGTTTAAGATTTGTTTACCAAAGCGTACCCGGACAGCCCTCTGAATTGAAAAACTGTTCTATCGGAGCAGGAAGGCCTGGGCGGTCGAAAGGACTTGAAATTGCCGCTTGCGCCGCGGTGGCTCGGCCGTAATGGGTTCTTTTCGATATCTCGCTGACGCGACGGGCATTCCGGCCGATGCCGTCAGGTCTCAAGTTCGACCCAGACCGGCACGTGGTCCGACGGTTTTTCCCATCCGCGCGTGAACGTATCGATACCGCTCGAAACAAGCATATCGGCCGCCTCGCACGACAGCAGGATATGATCGATGCGGATGCCGTCGTTCTTTTGGAATGCGCCAGCCTGATAATCCCAGAACGTGTAGATGCCGGGTTCGGGATGTGTCGCGCGCACGCCGTCCGTCAGTCCAAGGGCGAGCAGTGCGCGGAAGGCGGCCCGGCTTTCAGGTTGAAAGAGCGCGTCGTTCACCCATGCTTGAGGGCGCTTGGCATCCTCGGGCTCGGGGATGATGTTGAGATCGCCCGCGAGCACCAGCGGGATCTCGTCGGCAAGAAGGTGCCGCGCGCGGCGCTTGAAGCGCTCCATCCACCGCAGCTTGTAAGCGAACTTCTCGGTCCCAATGGGGTTGCCGTTGGGCAGATATATCGACACCACACGGACCACGCGGTTGCCGGCAGGCACCAGCGCTTCGATCCAGCGCGCGTGATCGTCCGTGTCGTCGCCATGCAGGCCGCGCTCGACGTCCTCAAGCGGGGACTTGGATAGAATGGCAACGCCATTGAAGCCCTTCTGGCCATGGGTGGCGACGTTGTAGCCCAAGTCCTCGAAAGCCTGGCGCGGGAATGCCTCGTCGAGCGACTTGATTTCCTGCAGGCAGACGACGTCGGGCTGCTGCTCTTTGAGATACGCGAGTGCGCCTTCCAGCCGGGCCTTGACGCCGTTGATGTTCCAGGTGGTGATTTTCATGACCGACCAGATGCCACGGCGCGCGCATAAAAACCAGCGGCGGAAATGCCGGTGGCCTGAATGGCGCAAGGCGCCACTGGCCGAGGGCTGTCAGACCGAAAAGCTCGTGCCGCAGCCGCAGGACGCCGTGGCCACAGGGTTGTTGATCTTGAAGGCCGCGCCGATGAGGTCGTCCACGAAATCGATCTCCGCGCCGTCCATGTACTGCACCGAGAGGGGATCGATGAGCACGGTCGCGCCCGATTTCTCGAGCACCAGATCATCGTCGGCCTTGTCGGAGACGAGATCGAACTTGTACTGGAAGCCCGAGCAGCCGCCGCCTTCCACCGAGACGCGCAGCAGCGGCGTCGTGGGTTCTCCAGCGGCAATTTCGGCGATGCGCCGGGCGGCGCGGTCTGTCACAGTCACGGTGCCGGTCATGCGTCTTCTCAACTTCGCCCAGCAGGGCAGGCCGTTAGCGGTTGCGCAGCTCTCGCTCCACGCTCTAGGAGTGTCGGCGAGTTCAGCCTACTTAAATAGGATCGCCCGGGACAAAGTCAAACCCGTTGAGCGCGCCAAGGCCAGGACGAAATGGCGATTAACATCAAGCCTGTATCGGAGAGCGTAGACTACGGCTCGGGGCTCGCTCCCGGTGAGCGCAGACCGGGCCCCTACGCGGCGAGCGCCGTGCCCTCGCGCGGCCGCCAGCATTCAGAAAGCGAATGTCCGACGCGCTCGCCGTTTCAGCGCGACCGCGACCGTATCCTCCACGCCACCGCCTTCCGGCGTCTCACATACAAGACGCAGGTGTTCATCGTTCACGAAGGGGACCACTATCGGACCCGGCTGACTCACACGCTGGAAGTGGCGCAGATCGCACGCACCATCGCGCGCCAGTTGCGGCTTGACGAGGATTTGGCGGAAGCCCTTGCGCTGGCGCATGACCTTGGCCATTCCCCCTTCGGCCACGCCGGCGAGCGCGCGCTCGACAGTGCCATGCTCGGCTACGGCGGCTTCGATCACAACGCGCAGTCGCTGCGCGTCGTCACCGCTCTGGAGCGCAAGTATCTCGATTTCGACGGGCTCAATCTCACCTGGGAGATGCTGGAGGGGCTCGCCAAGCACAATGGCCCGGTGGATGATCGCAACGACCCCGTCGCAAAAGCGGTGCGAGGCGTTGAGGTCTGGCGCAGCCTGGAGCTGGACCGCTGGGCAAGTGCGGAGGCGCAAGTCGCCAGCCTCTCCGATGACATCGCCTACCTCACGCACGACCTCGACGACGGTCTGCGCGCGGGGTTGTTGACAATCGAGATGCTGGACGGTGTGCCCCTGGCGGGCTCCATTTCCGCCGAGGTCGTGGCCAAGGCGGGGTCGGGCGCAGGCAACCGGGTGATCTACGAACTGACGCGGCGGATGATCACTGCCATGGTGGCCGACGTGGTGGGCGAGACCCGCAGGCGGCTGCAACGGCTTGCACCCAAGGCGCCGGACGATATTCGCGGCGCGGGGGCTGCCACCGTGGCGTTCTCGCCGGGCATGGCGCGCGATCTGGCCGATCTCAAAGCCTTCTTGTTCGCCAAGGTTTATCATCACGAGCGCGTCCTGCGGGTGATGGACGGCGCCGAGCGGATCGTCACGCAACTGTTTGCCCGGTACCGCGATTCCAGCGACAGGGACGCGTTGCCTCCGCAGTGGATAGAGATCATGCGGACACTGGATGAGCGCGATCAGGCACGGCTTGCGGCCGACTATCTGGCGGGACAAACCGACCGCTACGCCATCGCGGAGCACCGCCGCCTGTTTGATAACACCCCTGAATTGCGCTAGATCCGTTCCGGTTTCAATAGAACGCGGAACGTTCTTTGTTATTCGTGCTTCTTGTCGGAAAACCGGTTCCCACTTTTCCCAAATGCACGCTATAGCCGATTGCGATCTCGCGGACTCACTTCCTTCTCCCGCAGGGAGAAGGTGCCCCGAAGGGGCGGATGAGGGGACTGCCGCAATCAGCGGCGCGTACCGACGTCCCTCACCTGTCGCTTCGCGACATCCTCTGCCGTTCCGGGAGAGGAAAAGTGGCTCTGTATGAATCGGAAAATGCGCTAGGAGCGCGCTGCATAGTCTGCCTTCGCCTGTCCTGATGGGCGTAGCCAACACGCCCAGGGTTTCCCAATGAACGTCTTTGCCGACATCGAAGCCAAAGTGAAAGCCGCGCTCGAAGCGCTGAAGTCGGAAGGCAAGCTGCCTGCCGATCTCGTCATTCCGCAGCCGCAGGCGGATGCGCCGCGCGATCCCTCGCACGGCGACGTGGCGATCAACTCGGCCATGGTGCTGGCGAAGGCAGCGAGGATGAAGCCGCGCGATATCGCGGAGCTGATCAAGGGCAAGCTCGAAGGCGACGAAGGGATCGCCAAGGCAGATGTCGCCGGCCCGGGCTTCATCAACATTACTTTCACGCCCCAGGTCTGGCACGCATTGCTCCGCGCCATTGTCACGCAAGGCGGCAAATTCGGCGCTGGTGGCTTGTCGAAGGGCGAGAAGGTCAATCTCGAATACGTCTCCGCCAATCCGACGGGGCCGATGCACGTGGGCCATTGCCGTGGCGCGGTGTTTGGCGATGCGCTCGCGAACCTGCTGGCGTTCGCGGGTTACGACGTGACACGCGAGTACTACATCAACGATGCGGGCGGGCAGGTGAATGTGCTGGCCGAGTCCGCGTTCCTGCGTTACCGCGAGGCGCTGGGCGAGGACATCGGTCCGATCCCTGAAGGCTTGTATCCCGGCGATTATCTCATCTCCGTGGGCCAGGCGCTCGCCAAGGACCATGGCCCGTCTCTCCTCAATATGCCCCAAGAGCGTTGGCTGCCGGTCGTGCGCGCCTTCGCCATCGGCCGCATGATGGACATGATCCGCGACGACCTCGCCGCGCTCAATATCCGCCACGACGTCTTCTTCTCGGAGGCGTCTCTAACCCAGGCAGGCCCCGACAAGATCAAGGCCGCGCTCGATGTGCTGCGCGCCAAGGGGCTCGTCTATGAAGGCAGGCTGGAAAAGCCCAAAGGCCATGACGACGAGGAGTGGGAGGATCGCGAGCAGACGCTCTTCAAATCGACCGCTTTCGGCGACGATGAGGATCGGGCCATCCAGAAGTCGGACGGCAGCTACACCTATTTCGCAGGCGATATCGCCTACCACTGGGACAAGCTTCAGCGCGGCTTTCTGCACCTGATCAACGTCTTCGGCGCAGACCACATCGGCTACATCAGCCGGATGAAGTCGGCGGTTGCGGCGCTGTCGGACAACAAGGCGGACTTCGACATCAAGGTCGTCAGCCTCGTCAAGCTGTTCAAGAACGGCGAGCCTTTCAAAATGTCGAAACGCGCTGGCACGTTCGTCACGCTCCGGGATGTCGTCGACGAGGTCGGCCGCGATCCCGTCCGCTTCATGATGCTTTACCGCAAGAACCAGGAAGAACTGGACTTCGACTTTGCGAAAGTGACGGAGCAGTCGAAGGACAACCCGGTCTTTTATGTACAGTACGCGCACGCGCGTGCAGCCAGCGTCTTGCGCAACGTGAAGGAGCAGATGCCCGATATCGACACGTCTATGGAAGCCCTGGCGAAAGCTGATCTCTCCGTTCTGGCGGATCCTGCCGAGATGGATCTCATCCGTAAGCTGGCGGAATTTCCGGTCAAGCTGGAAGGAGCGGCTGCGGCCCACGAGCCGCATCGCGTGGCCTTCTATCTCTATGATCTGGCAAGCGCCTTCCACGGCCTGTGGACGAGAGGCAACGATTCGCCACATTTGCGATTTATCCAGGCAAATGACGGGGTTGCGACAAGAGCACGTTTGGCGCTCGTGGCCGCGACAAAGCAGGTGATAAACTCAGGTCTCAAGGTCCTCGGCGTCGAGGCACCCGACGCGATGCGCTAGACTCGCGATTCGTTGGGCCAGGGAAGGGGTTTCCGCGGGTTCCAGTTTCGAGGGGTACGCCACATGTCTCCGGTGCACGGTAAACAGGGTCAGCCATACGCGCGCCCGGCCGCGTCATCGCTACCGCAGGGCCAGTGGGGCCAGCCCTCGCAAGGGGCCGGTGGCCGCGCGCCGCAAGGACAACCACAGGGACAACCGCAGGCTCCGGGTTATCAAAACGCGGGCTACCCGCCGCAACAGCACCCCTACGCGCAGCCATCTTACGGACAGCATCAGCAGCCCGCGCAGGCTGCAGGCGGTAATGCCGGTTATCAGGCCGCTCCCTTCGGCGGCGGCTATGGCCAGCCCGATTATCCCCCTTTCAGCACTCCGGCCACCGGAGGCCGCTCAACCTCGTCCTATGCGCCCCAGTTCGAGCCGCTGGCACCCGCCCTCGCAGTCTCACCGCACGGCCACCAGCAACCCGCGCCGGCGCAGCACGCAGCCCCTTACAGCCAGGGCCATGCGCCCCAGGGTTACGAGTACGCGGCACCGGCGCAGAGCCATCCCGGTCATCATGACCTGGGCTACGGTGCGCCCGGCCAACATGCCAACGCAGGTTGGGGCTCGCTGCAGCAGGCGGCGGATTCGCGTGGTTTCGACCTTGGCACGTATGGTTCCGCCCATCAGCCGCAAACGGGCTATGGTGCGCCAGCCGAGACGGCCTACGCCTCCGAGCCCGGTTTTTCCGCAGAGCCGCATTTTGGCAACGAGCCACACTTTGGGGCGGAGGCCCGTTATGCGCCGCAGCAGGTGCCGCAAGGCAATGAGTGGGCGGACCAAGGCGGCTATGCCGAGCACGGCGGTTATGACCAGGGGTATGGCCAGCGCAACGCGGACTACATCGACCAGTCCGGTGCCGATCTTGGTTTCGGCCAGCCTGCGGGTGGAGAACTCGACCAAGCCTACCAGGACGAGGAAGGCCAGGAGTACGAGGAGGAAGCCCCCTCCCGGGGACGCCGTCCGCTGATGATGGTCGCGGTGCTGGCGGGTGCCATCGTGTTCGGCGGCGGCATGACCTATGGCTACAAGGCGATCTTCGGCGGCTCATCGGCAGGCGATCCGCCCGTGATCAAGAGTGCCGCCGAGCCTTCCAAGTTCAAGCCTGCCGACGGCGGCGGCAAACAGTTCGCCCATACCGATAGCAAGATCATGGGCCGCCTTGGCGACGGCTCCACCGTTGCCGCCGCTGCCGAGACCGACAACGGCAGCGACATGGATGCCAACGGCACACGCAAGGTCTCGACGCTGGTCGTGGGCCGGGATGGCAGCATCCAGGCGCCCGCACCTGAAGAGTCCGCCGCGGCGCCAGAGCCAGGCACAGTGGCCGTGCCGGGGCTGACGCTGGTCGATGGTCTGGGCACCGCGCGTCAGGCGACGGTTCCAAGTACCGTGGTGAACGCTCCGTCCGCTCCACCGCCCGCGCAAAAAGCCGCAGCCGCCGCTAAGACTGCGGCTGCAGCCAAGGCCGCAGCCGTGGTCAATGCCGCTCCGCCTGCTGAGCCGACGGGCAGCATCGAGCCTGACGAGGCGGCCGTGCAGCCTGCGGCCAAGCCAGCCAAGAAGGTCAAGACTGCGGCGGCGGCTCCGGCCATGGGAGGCTCGACCTCCGTCGCGACCACGGGGAGTGGTTTCGTAGCAGTGCTTGCTTCCGTGCCGCGTTCCGACTCGAGCCGGATGGACGCGCTGAAGCGGTTTGCCGACATGCAGCAGAAATATGCGGGCGTGCTGTCCGGCAAGACGCCGGACGTCGCCGAAGCCAATCTTGGAACCAAGGGCAGCTATCACCGTCTCGTCGTGGGTCCGCCCGGTTCCCGCGAGCAGGCGAGTTCGGTATGCTCGCAGCTCAAGAGCCAGGGCTATAATGATTGTTGGGTAACGACGTACTGATGAGCCGTTTACCCGGCGCGTGATCAGGGCGGCTGGCACATGCTGGCCGTCTTGCCGTTTTGAGAGTTTCGCGCGGCGATTGCGCAGCGGGTCCCAAGCGGTGTAAAGCCGCCGCGACATGACAGGCGCTGGCCTCGCGTAGTTGATGGGGCCCCTTCGAAAGGCATTGATCGCTTTCATGCAAGCAGCCTTGATCGCCGGTCTGTCCGCCACGTCGCTCTTGCCGGAGGAGCGCGCGTTCTTTCGGGATGTGCAGCCTGCGGGCCTCATCCTGTTCACGCGCAACTGTCACGACCTGGAGCAGATCAGGGTGCTTGTGTCCGAAACCTGTGAGGCTGTCGGCGCCGAGAACTTCCTGGTGCTCATTGATCAGGAAGGCGGACGCGTGCAGCGTCTTCGCGGCGCACTGGGGCGCGAATTGCCGCCTGCGCGCCGCTATGGGGAGATGTTCGCGCGCGATAGCGCCCGCGCCCTTCGCGCGGCGCGGCTGGTCTCGCGTCTCATGGCGCGCGACCTTCGCACGCTCGGCATCAATACGAACTGCACGCCCGTGCTCGACGTGCCGGTTCCCGGCGCGCACGACATCATCGGCGACCGCGCTTATGGTATGGAGCCCGCGCCGGTCATTGCTCTGGCACGTGAAGTGATCGCGGGCCACATGGACGGCGGGGTCGTCCCCGTCGTCAAACACATTCCGGGACACGGACGGGCGCGCGCAGACAGCCATTTGGCATTGCCGGCCGTCGAGACATCGCACGCGGAGCTTTCGCAAAGCGACTTCGTGCCGTTTCATGCCTTGCGCGATGCCCCGGCGGCGATGACCGCGCACGTCGTCTTCTCCGCCATCGACGAGAGCGCACCCGCCACGACATCGCGGCGCGTGACGCAGGACATCATCCGGGGTGAAATCGGTTTCGATGGTCTCTTGATGAGTGACGATCTTTCCATGCACGCGCTTTCCGGGCCGATGCGGACACGCGCCGAGTCGGTGATTGCAGCGGGGTGCGATCTTGCCCTTCACTGCAACGGCGACTTGAGGGAAATGCGCGCCGCTGCGGAAGGTGTACCTGCCCTTTCCCAAGGGGCGGCTGATCGATTCGCGCGCGCCTGTGCGATCACGCGGACTACGACATCATTCGACGAGGCCGAGGCAATCGCCTTGCTTGGAGAGGCTTTGGGAGAAGGCACGCACTCTGCGCAATCTCCTGAATCAGTGTAGTGTGCGGCAAGTTCAGCATTGACGATACGGTCCCGCGAACCGGCTTGACAGGCCGGAGGCAGTCCAGCGGGGGCTGGCAGTGCAGGCGAGAGCGACGGTAACGGATGAACGGCGAGGCCGCGACATCAGGCAATGAGGAGGGCCCGGGCTGGGAAGCGCCGGGGCTCGACGACGTGCCGGGTCTCGAAGATGCCTTCATCGTCGACGTGGAAGGGTTTGAAGGTCCGCTTGATCTGCTGCTTGCGCTCGCGCGAACGCAGAAAGTCGACATCTCTAAAATCGCCATCCTGCCGCTTGTCGAGCAGTATCTCGACTTCATTGCCAAGGCGCAGTCGCTGAAACTGGAAATTGCCGCCGATTATCTCGTCATGGCGGCGTGGCTGGCCTACCTCAAATCGAAGCTTCTCATTCCGCGCGAGAAGGAAGATCCCCAGACGCAGAGCGCCGAAGAGATGGCCCAGCGTCTTGCCTTCCGCTTGATGCGTCTGGAAGCCATGCGGACGGCGGCCGCACGTTTGATGACGCGCAAGCGCCTCGGGCGTGACGTGTTCGTGCGCGGCGCGCCCGAAACGGTGCGGACCGTCAAGGAAACGACGTGGACCGCGCAGGTTTACGATCTGCTGAAAGCCTATGCCGAGCAGCGCCGCCGCACGATCAAGGTCGTGCACGTTGTGCGGGCGCGTAAAGTCTGGTCGATCAAAGACGCGCGCCAGCGGCTGGAGCGTCTCGTGGGCGCAACGGCTGGCGATTGGACGCAGCTCGACCTGTTCCTGGAGCAATATCTTCCCCGGGGCGAGGAAGAGCGCACCGCGCTCGCGAGTTCGTTCGGCGCCACCCTGGAGATGGCGCGGGAAGGCCTGGTGGAATTGCGGCAGGATGAGCCGTTTGCTCCGATTTATATGCGCAAGCGCGGCTCCGGGGACGCTTGGCAGCGGGTTGGTTAAGCCTCATTTGAGGGGGGCGTTGGGTACAAGGGCGTATGTGCGATAGGAAGCTGGGGGGCATTACGCCGATGGTTCCGCCGAGATTGACGTTGGTGTCGGATAACACGCGCGACAAGGACGAGATGAGCACGTCCGAGGACGAGACGACGGCTGGGCATGCCGCCCGACGGCCGTCCGCGCTCTCTGATCCGGAAGCGGCCGTCGATCATCTGGCGGAACGCGCGCATCGTGAAAAGCTGCGCCGGCTGGAGGCCATGCTGTTTGCCTCTTCCCACGCGCTCGACGCGGGCGCTCTGCAGGCTTGCGTGGAACCTGGCGACGACGTGGTTGCCCTGCTCGAGGAATTGCAGAAGGCCTATGCGGATCGCGGCGTCAACCTCGTGAAGGTCGCGGGGAAATGGTTGTTCCGTACGGCAGAGGATCTTTCTTTCCTGCTTGAACGCGAGACGGCCGAGGAGCGCAAGCTCTCCAAGGCCGCACTCGAAACGCTTGCCATCATCGCCTATCACCAGCCGGTGACACGCGCGGAGATCGAGGAGATCCGTGGCGTATCGATTTCGCCGGGCACGCTCGATCTGCTGATGGAAACTGCTTGGATCAGGCCGCGCGGACGCCGCCGCGCGCCGGGCCGGCCGATCACCTACGGCACCACCGAACTCTTCTTGACCCACTTTGGTCTCGACCAGATCAAGGATCTGCCGGGCCTTGCCGAGCTGAAGGCATCCGGCCTTCTCGACGCCAACCTTCCTCCCGACTTCAAGGTCCCTGAGCCGACCGACGTCGCGGCGTTGATGCCCGACGAACTGCCGCTCGAGGACGATGGCGAAGCAGGGGAGGCGCAGGGCAGCCTTGCCTTGCAGGATGACGATGACACGGCTATTGCCGACGCTGAAGACGGCGACGGCGCGGCGGCTTCCGTTGCAAATCGTGAAACCAGGGGTGACCCAGCGGACATGAACGAGAGTGACGCCGGAGCAGGCAGTGCGGCCGCTGATGGTGATGGCGACACCGACGACATGGCACCGCAGCACGACGACTGAGAACGGCAGGCCGTTTGGAGCAACATCCCCGTCGCCGTGACCTGTTCCTATGTTATGTAAGCCCTGAAGGTGGCGCGTTTGGAATTGAAACAAATCTTGGGAACAGGCGGTGGTACGCCGATCGACGCTCAGAGCGCAGAGCCGGGGATGAAGGCTCGGGCGGCTGCTACATTTGCCGCGCGCGTCCAACTGGAGGGCGTCACCAAGGTCTATGACGGCGCAGGCGCCCTCAATGGTGTCGACCTCGATGTCAAATCAGGCGAAATCGTCTGCCTGTTGGGTCCATCAGGCTGCGGCAAGACCACTCTTCTACGCGTCGTCTCGGGCATCGAAAGGCCGTCGTCGGGCCGGGTGCTCATCAACGAGCGTGAAGTCGCCGGACCCAATCGCTTCGTGCCGCCGGAGAACCGTGGCGTCGGGCTGATGTTTCAGGATTTCGCGTTGTTTCCCCATTTGACCGTGCTCGACAATGTCGCATTCGGGCTCAAGGCGCTACCGCAGGCCGATAGCCTGAAGGCTGCCCGCGCGATCCTCGACCGGGTCGGTCTGCTTGAGATGGCGGGCAGCTATCCAAGCGTGCTGTCGGGCGGCCAGCAGCAACGCGTGGCGCTCGCGCGCGCCATCGTGCCCCGGCCGGCCGTTATGCTCATGGACGAGCCGTTTTCCGGGCTTGATGTACAACTTCGCGAGGCTATGCAGGAGGAGACGCTGGCGCTGCTGCGAGAAACCCGCGCTACATCGCTCATCGTCACCCATAACCCGGAAGAGGCCATGCGCATGGGCGACCGCATCGTCGTGCTGCGCCGTGGCCGCGTGGCCCAGGCGGGCAAGGCCGAGGAGCTTTATCACGCGCCGGCCGACCTGTTCGTTGCGCGGCTGTTTTCCGAGATCAACGAGTTTCCGGCTCGTGTGCGTGGGGGCGCGGTCGAAACGCCTGCCGGTGTCTTTCCGGCGCCGGGCATGGCGGATGGCACCCAGGCCGTGGTTTGCCTGCGCGAGCGCGGCTTGAACCTTGCGGTCAACGGCAACGGCGGCCCTGGCCTTCCTGGTCGCGTTCTGGGTGTCAAATTCCTTGGCGACAGCACGCGCATGGAGGTAGCTGTTGCCGGGTTCGACCGGCCGCTCAAGGTACGCGTGGACCAGCAGGATGCCCTCGTTCGGGGAACCGAGGTCAAAGTCGGCACCGCACCCGGCTCTGTCCTGGTTTTTGCAGCCGAGACCGGGACTTGAGTACACGAAACATTGCTTCTCCTTAAGGCTACGAGCACCCGCGCGAACTTGCCGGGGGGTGGCAGTTCTGCAATAGTGCCCCCAAATGGTGTTTGGTGGCCGGCTCCACCATCGTAACAAGTTCGAGAAGGTCTCGTTCCATGGGTCTGAGCGCACAGCATTTCCTGCTTCTCATCATCGTTGGCCTGCTGCTGTTTGGCCGCGGCAAGATCTCCGAGTTGATGGGTGACGTCGCCAAGGGCATCAAGAGCTTCAAGAAGGGCATGGCGGAAGAGGAACAGGAAATCGCCAAGTCCTCGCCCGCCAAGACGATTGAAAACGACGTCTCCACGCGCGAGAAAACCGGTTGAGATGCCGTCCAGACTTTGTTGAGCCCGTAGCCGGGCCGGGCGGTTCTACATGTTCGAAATAGGCTGGAGCGAACTCCTCATCCTTGCCGTGGTTACCCTGCTGTTCGTGGGGCCCAAGGAGCTACCTGTCTTTTTGCGCACGATCGGCCGGTATGCCGGGGTGCTGCGCCGCCACGCCTCCGAATTCCGCGCTCAGTTCGACGCCGCCATGCGCGAGGCCGAACTCGACGCGATGAAAGAGGAAATGCAGAAGATGCAGGCTTCGGTGAACGCCGAGGTCATGGGCGCCGAAAAGGCGCTGAAGGAGGCCGGCAAGGCGACAACGCTCGCCCCCGGCGCGCAAGGCGCTCCCACTGCTCCCCAGCCCGGCTCGTTTACGGCTGCGGCGGCCTCGGCCGTGTTTCCAGCGCCCGCGCCCACGGGGCAGGTTTATGTCAGGCCGAAGCCAGAAGAGGCTGCTGGCCAAGCGCCAGCGGCGGATACAGCGGCTCCTGCCGCGCCCAAGCCGGAAGCCTCGATTCCAGAACCCTCCAGTGTGCCGATGCCCGCGCCGGCCAACCCGGAGACCTGATCAACCGTGCTCAACAAGCTCATAGGATCCGGCGGCAGCGGCAGGAACGATAACGGCCAGGACGAGATCGACGCTTCCAAAGCGCCGCTGCTCGACCATCTCATCGAGCTGCGCACGCGTCTCATCTATGCGCTGCTGGCGTTTTTCGTCGCCTTCCTGGCGTGTTTCGCCGTGGCGCGTCACATCTACAACGTGCTCGTGTGGCCCTACGAATGGGCGTCGGGTAGCAATCACGTCCGTCTCATCGCGACGCATTTTCTTGAACAGATCATGACGCACGTGAAGCTCGCGATGTTTGGCGCGGGCTTCATTTCGTTCCCCATCATCGCGATGCAGATCTACAAGTTTGTCGCGCCGGGGCTTTACAAGAACGAGCGCAAGGCTTTCCTCCCCTATCTCATCGCCACTCCCATCCTGTTCGTCATCGGCGCCATGGTGGTCTATTTCATCGCCATGCCTGTGCTCATCAGGTTCTCGCTCGGCCTCGCCAGCGCGGGCGATGGGTCGGGACCGACAATCGAGCTGATGCCGAAGGTCTCCGAGTACCTTTCGCTCATCATGACGCTGATCTTCGGGTTCGGCATCGTGTTCCAGCTACCCGTCATCCTGACGCTTCTGGCCCGGGCGGGCATCGTCACGGCCGATGGTCTGGTGGGTGCGCGCCGTTATGCGATCGTGGGTATCTTTGCGCTGTCCGCGCTCATGACGCCGCCCGACGCCCTGAGCATGATCATCATGGCGTTGCCGACCGTGCTGCTCTACGAGGCGTCCATTTTGGCCGTGCGCTACGTCGAGCGCATGATGAAGGCCAAGGAAAAGGAGCGGGAAGGGGCCTAAAGCCGTTCCGTTTTTGATGGAATTGCGGAACGGCTCTAGGCTTTTGTGTTGTCGTGCTTCTTATCGGAAAACCGGTTCCCACTTTTCCGACAAGCACTCCTGTTGGCGCCCGCTTCTCGGGTGATCCTGCAGGCTGCGGGACAGGCCGCGCTGCTAGGGGCAGGACGGCTTGCTGCGCCGCTGGACCCTGGGCGCGAGGCGCATTATGACGATCCCTGAAATCCGGCCAGACTTGCCAAAGATAGGGATCCCGCCCCCGTGTTCGACATCAAATGGATCAGAGACAACGCAGACAGCTTCGACGCCGCGCTGGCCCGCCGCGGGCTGGAGCCCTTGGCGCAGGCGCTGCTCAAAGACGATGAGGCGCTGCGGGCTGTGAAGACCCGTTTGCAAGACGCGCAGTCGCGGCGCAATGCGGCTTCCAAGGAGATCGGCAAGGCCAAGGGTGCGAAGGACGAGGCGCTCGCCTCCAAGCTCATGGCGGAGGTCGCGGACCTCAAGGACGCGATCGCCAAGGGTGAGGACGAGGAGCGCGCCATGCAGGCGGCACTCGATGCCAAGCTGACGGTCATTCCAAATATGCCGCGCGAGGAAGTACCGCTTGGCAAGGACGAGCACGACAACCAGGAAGTGCGCCGCGTCGGCACGCCGGCTAAGTTCGACTTCGCGCCCAAGCAGCATTTCGAGCTGGGTGAAGCACTGGGCTTGATGGACTTTGAAGCGGCTGCGCGGATTTCTGGCGCGCGTTTCGTGATCCTGAAGGGCGCTCTCGCCAGGCTGGAGCGCGCCATAGCGGCGTTCATGCTCGATCTGCATACCGCGCCTGCAAACGGAGGCCTTGGCGGCTATACCGAGCACAATCCGCCGCTCCTGGTGAAGGACCAGGCGGCTTACGGCACCGGCAATCTGCCGAAGTTCGAAGGCGATCTGTTCTCGGTGTTCCGTGGGCTCGATTACGTGAAAAATCTGCAGGCCGTCGCGGCGACGCAGCGCGTCGAGCCCTACGTTGACCCCGAGGACGTCAAGGAAGAGAACTTCTGGCTGATCCCCACAGCCGAAGTGCCGCTCACCAACATCGTGCGCGAGCAGATCCTGGACGAGGACAAGCTGCCGATGCGCATGACGGCGTGGACGCCGTGCTTTCGTTCAGAAGCGGGCGCCGCGGGCCGCGATACGCGCGGCATGATCCGCCAGCATCAGTTCTCCAAGGTCGAACTCGTCACCGTCACCACGCCCGAACAGTCACTCGAAGAGCACGAGCGCATGACGGGCTGCGCGGAAGAGGTGCTCAAACGCCTCGGCCTGCCGTTCCGCACGGTGCTCCTGTGTACCGGCGACATGGGTTTTGCCTCGCAGAAGACCTATGACATCGAGGTCTGGCTGCCTGGGCAGGATGCCTATCGCGAGATCTCCTCGTGCTCGGTTTGCGGCGATTTCCAGGCCCGCCGCATGAACGCGCGCTATCGGGCGAAAGGCGGCAAGGAGGTGCGCCACGTCCACACCCTGAACGGCTCGGGGCTCGCCGTCGGCCGCACGCTTATCGCCGTGATGGAGAACTACCAGCAGGCCGATGGGTCGATCGTCATTCCCGAGGCGCTGCGCGTCTATATGGGCGGGTTGGAAAAAATCGTGAAGGACTAGGACCATGGTCGCGTCTCGCGGCGAACCCGTCGGCAAGCCTGACCCGTCCGAAGGGAGTACGAGAAACGCCTCTCCCTTGGGGAGAGGCCGGCGCTCCGGCGCGTCAGCGCCGGACCTCGAGCGCCGGGTGAGGGGATGGACCAGCGATTCAATCTTCCGCTCGCCATCGTGCAGGGGGCCACAGACCACCCCCTCACCCCAACCCTCTCCCCAGGGGGAGAGGGGGAACAAGAAACGCCTCTCCCCTTGGGGAGAGGCCGGCGCTCCGGCGCGTCAGCGCCGGACCTCGAGCGCCGGGTGAGGGGATGGACCAGCGATTCAATCTTCCGCTCGCCATCGTGCAGGGGGCCACAGACCACCCCCTCACCCCAACCCTCTCCCCAAGGGGAGAGGGGGCTGGCGCAAATCCGCTGCGTCGGAGAGGAAAAGAGTGGCTCTGTAGGATCGGAAAGTGCTCTAGGCATCCCACCTGAAGCGGAACGGAAATAGGCGTGTGTGCGAGTGAAAAAGGACTGCGATGCGCATTCTCGTGACCAACGATGACGGCATTAACGCCCATGGGCTGGAGGTTCTCAAGACCATCGCGCTGGGCTTGACTTCGGATGTCTGGATGGTAGCGCCCGAGTCCAATCAATCGGGCACGGCGCACTCGATGACGCTGCATGAACCTCTGCGGTTGCGCGAGATCGATGCACGCACCTATGCAACGGCCGGCACGCCGACCGATTGCGTGATCATGGCCGTGCGTCACATCCTCAAGGATCGGCCGCCGGACCTCGTGCTGTCGGGTATCAATCACGGCTCCAATCTTGCCGAGGACATCACGTACTCGGGCACGGTCGCAGCCGCGATGGAAGGTACGCTGCTCGGCATCCGCTCCATTGCCCTGTCCTTGATGCTTGGCTTTGAGGATGGTGACCGCAAGCCCATCTGGGACACCCCGCTGGTCCATGCGCCGGGGTTGATCAAGAGCCTTCTGGAGGCCGACTGGCAGCCGGGGCGGCTCATGAACGTGAACTTTCCGGGCATTGGACCCGGCGACATCGCCGGCGTATCGGTAACGCGGCAGGGCATTCGTGACCAAGCCTCCCTCCACATCGACAGTCGCACCGACCCCTGGGGTACGCCGTACTTCTGGTTTGGTTTCGAGCGCCGCCGCTCAACGCTCGTCGAGGGGACCGACCTTGCCGCGATGGCCGCCAAGAAGATTTCAGTGACACCGCTGAGCGTGGATATGACGGACACGACGGCCGTCGCTGCGCTGACGGAGCATCTAAAAGACGTCAGCTGAAGGTCTGCGCGTTAAGAGTTGCAGACGCCCGCAAAAGACAAGGTAATGCCGAAATCCGTCCGCGAATTAAGCGCAATCGCAGTCTAAGGAAGAACGATGGCGATGACGGCGGGAAGCGTTCGACTCTCAAGCGAGTTCCACGCATACGAATTATTGGGGCAAGTCACCCTGGCACCCGCCTGACCGCCTGACGGGAAGGACAGCGCGGGAATCGCATCTTCGTTTCCATTAACCGGGCATTAACCCAAGGAAGGTTAATGGATGATGCGAGTAGAGGTGCGTATCATGATGTATTTGTCTGGCTTCGGCCGGCGCGGTGGTTTTGGCCTCAAACCCGCGCACTGTGCCCTGATCCTATTGTCGGCTGCAGCCTCGGGCTGCAGCGCGGACGTCACGCGTTTCGATAGCGCGTCGTTCAATTTCAACGATCCCCCTCAGACAACGTCGTCCGTAGACGCGGCGAACGCCGCCCCGTCGCAGGACTACGTCAGTCCGGTTGCGCACAGCCAGCGTCCTGGCCCCTATGGTGCGGGCGGACCGAGTGTCGAATCGGCGCCGTTGGCTGATGCGACGCCCGCCAGCTCGTATGCGCAGCCGGCGCCGGTTGCCGCCGCGCCAGCGATGGCGGAGGGTCGCCGCCCGCTTTACCGGGCCGCGAGCGAGCAGAGGGTCGCCATGGCGACTCCGCCCGCGTCCATCTCTCAGCCCGAGCGCGGTCAGATGATCGAGGTTCAGTCTGGCGACACGCTTTATGGATTGTCACGCCGTCATCAGGTTTCGCTGGCCGAGCTGATGAACGTGAATGGCCTGACGTCGCCCGACATCAGGCTGGGCCAGAAGCTGTATCTGCCTGCGGGCGGCGCGACCGCGCAGACCGTGGCAGCCGCGCCCGCAGTGGCGTCTGCCCGCCAGTTCGCGGCTCCTCCGGTCTCCCCTGAGACGTCGGCCAGGTACACCGGCAGCTACACGATGCAGCAGGGCGACTCGATCTACGCGGTAGCGCGGGCGCACAAGGTGCCGTTCACCGAGCTGCAGCAGGTCAACGGCATTACCAATGCTGCGAAGGTGCGGGTAGGTACGGTGTTGAAGGTGCCTTCAGCTTATCCGCAGACCGCCGTGGCGCCCCTTCCCACGACGGCGGCCATCGATTCCGGCCCGGAGCCGGGTGTGATACCGGCAGCCGTTCCAGCAACTCAGGCGGCCCCAATCGCGCCTGCTCCGGTTGTGTCCGAGCCCGCCAACATTCCCTCAGGTTCCGCGCAGCCGACTATCATCAATTCGGCCAAGCCGGCGGAGACCTTTGCGCCGGTGCCGCCTGCTTCGAGCCCGGATGTCGCGTCGAAGGGAGACAAGGTTGCGATCGCGATTCCCCCGCAGCAACCAGCACCGGCAGCGGACGGCAAGCTGCGCTGGCCGGCACAGGGCCGCGTGATCTCCGGGTTCGGTGGACGGCCGGACGGAACGCATAACGACGGTATCAACCTGTCGGTGCCGATGGGCACGGACGTGCACGCGGCCGAGAGCGGTGTCATCGCCTACGCCGGCAGTGAGTTGAAGGGCTATGGCAATCTCATTCTCATTCGCCACGACAACGGATGGGTCACCGCGTACGCGCACAACGACCAGCTTCTCGTGAAGCGAGGCGACAAGGTCGGCCGCGGCCAGGTCATCGCCAAGGCGGGCAAGACGGGAACCGTTGATCAGCCTCAGGTTCATTTCGAGTTGCGTCAGGGTTCCAAGCCCGTCGATCCCACGCCCTTCATGGAGCCGATTTAAGGGCGCCGGGCGCTCTCAGCAGAGAGCCCCCGCGCAAAAAACACAGTTCGCCGCGCGCGAAGCACTGAGGGAAGCTCGAGGCCGGGTCAGACGGGATCCGGCCTCATTTTTGTTTTGCCGAGCAGCGCAAAAATCGGCAAATCGTGGCGCAGCGGAAAGGTGGCGCGCCATCGCTGACGGCGGGGACACGAGGGAACGGGACGTGACGCAATCGCTCGCCAGGAAGAACACGATGCAGCCGATGATCACCATCGCCGTATTGTTCTTCATCTTCGGCTTTGTCACCTGGCTCAATGGCCCTCTCATCACCTTCGTGAAGCTCGCGTTCGACCTCGACGACGTGAACGCCTTCCTGGTGCCGATGGCGTTCTATCTGTCTTATTTCTTTCTCGCGCTACCTGCGTCCGCCGTTCTGCGCAAAACCGGCATGAAAGCCGGCATGGCGCTGGGCCTATTCGTCATGGCGGCTGGCGCTTTCGTGTTCGGCGAATTCACCACCTTGCGCCAATATGCTGGTGCGCTCACGGGTCTGTTCGTGATCGGAGCGGGCTTATCGCTGCTGCAGACGGCGTCCAACCCATACATTTCGATCATCGGGCCGATTGAAAGCGCGGCGCAACGGATTGCCTTTATGGGGCTTGCCAACAAGTTCGCCGGTTTTCTCGCGCCCATCGTCTTCGGGGCGCTGGTTCTGCACGGCCTCGACGACTTCGCGGGCCAGGTGCAAGCCGCTTCCACGGCGCAGGCACGCGAGGCGCTTCTCGATGCCTTCGCCATGCAGGTGCGCGGCCCCTATTTGACTATGGCAGGATTGCTGGCACTTCTTGGCGTCTGGGTCGTGCGCTCCCGTCTGCCCGATCTTTCGCCGGCGGTCGTCAACGATGCGCCCGCAGAGGACAACCGGCGCAGCGTTCTGGAATTCCCAAATCTTTGGCTGGGCGTCGTTTGCCTATTTCTCTACGTCGGCGTGGAGGTGATGGCGGGCGACGCGATCGGCGTCTATGGAGCGGGGTTCGGTTTGCCGCTGGCCCGAACCGTGCTGTTCACGTCCTACACCCTGTTCGCGATGATGCTCGGCTATGCCGCCGGTCTGCTGGTAATTCCCCGCTTTATCAGTCAGGAACGCTACCTTGCGGTATCCGCCGCACTCGGCGTCGTTCTTACGATCGGGGCCTACCTCACGCACGGTTACGTATCCGTCGGCTTCATTGCCGCGCTTGGATTTGCCAATGCGATGATGTGGCCGGCGATCTTTCCGCTCGCCATCCGCGGGCTCGGGCGTCACACGGAGACGGGTTCAGCGCTCCTCATCATGGCTATCGCAGGCGGTGCGTTGATGCCGTACGCGTTCGCGCTGCTGAAGCAACACGTGGACTTTCAACTCGCCTATGCGGCGCTCGCGGTGCCGAGCTACCTGTTCATTTTGTACTACGGCACGCGCGACCATAAAGACGGCTGGGGCTGATATGCTGCCGCTCAGTCATCAAAGCCCGTGAAGATACGGTTCTTGACGCAGAAGTTCTTGTGGCGAACGTAGTAGCATTTGTCGCCGTCCCAATAGTCGTCGCTGCCGAAGGGATCGCCTTTGTAGGTGGAAAAGCCGAAGCCGTAGCCCTTTGCGGGACCGGGGCGCCAATAACCCAAACCAAGCTTGCCGCCATACCGGACTTTTGCGGCCTTGCCATGATTCTTCTGGAAGTGATGGGCTTCAGCAGGGCTCGAGCCGGAAACGGCAACAAGGCCCGCGCAAACGAAAGCAAACGACGCAAACAATTTCATCGGGAACCTCTGGCATCAGGAAGCGCACGCGCAAAGCATAGCATCAAGAGAGATCGGGATCTCCCGATGCCGCGAACATGCTAAACAGTGCGCAGGTTCCCTCGCGCGCCCAAAATTCTTAACGCCGCAACGCGGGGCTTCAATCGAGCGTCTTGCCGAGGCGGCCGGCAAGGTCCTGGATGAACTGCCAGGCGACGCGGCCCGAACGAGCGCCGCGCGTCGTCGCCCACTCCAAGGCCTCCATTTCCAGTTTCTTCGGGTCTACCTTCAATCCGTAATGGCCGGCATAGGCGCGCACCATGTCGAGGTAATTATCCTGGCTGGCATTGTGGAACCCGAGCCAAAGGCCGAAACGGTCGGACAGCGAGACCTTTTCTTCCACCGCCTCGTAAGGGTTGATAGCGGTCGAACGCTCATTCTCCACCATATCGCGCGGCATGAGGTGCCGGCGATTGGACGTGGCATAGAACAGCACGTTGTGCGGCCGGCCCTCGATGCCGCCTTCGAGCACGGCCTTGAGCGATTTATAGCTCGTGTCGTCCTTGTCGAATGAAAGGTCGTCGCAGAATACGATGAAGCGATTGGCGCTCGATTTCAGATGCGCCAGGCAATGGGGCAGCGTGGCGATGTCCTCGCGGTGGATCTCGACCAGGATGAGGCGGGTGGACGATTTCGCCTTGGCGAGTTCGCCACCCGCTTGCGCGTGTGCGGCCTTGACGAGGCTTGATTTGCCCATGCCGCGCGCGCCCCACAGTAGGGCATTGTTGGCGGGCAGCCCGGCCGCGAACCGCCGGGTGTTGTCCAGGAGGATGCTCGCGGTGTGATCAATTCCCTTGAGCAACCCGAGCGGCACCCGGCTGACTTTTTCGACCGGAATGAAGCGCCCCCCGGCCTCGGCGGACCATACGAAGGCATCGGCCGCTGAAAAATTCACTGGACCCGCAGGCGGGGGACTCGTCCGCTCCAATGCCGAGGCAATACGTTCCAGTAGCGGTCTAAGATCGGACAAATCAGACATTTGAGCGGTTCCAAGTAGTTCGAATCGCGTGTTTAAAGGCCCGGCTGCGCGCTGCCAACGGTCATTGCGCTCAAACCCGCCTTTTGGTTGCATTCGAGGCTGCGGACACTATAGTCGCGCCGAATTTGCATGCCCGCTCCTGGAACCCCACATGTTCCGGGCCGGCTGTCGTGTTCACTCTGCGATGTTCGCCAGACTCTGAGGACCAATCCATCAATGTTTATCTCGCCTGCCTTCGCGCAATCGTCGAGTTCCGGAGCCGACCTGAGCTTTCCGCTCATGATGCTGATGCTTCTTGGCATCTTCTATTTCCTGGTGCTGCGTCCGCAGTCGAAACGCAACGAGGCACAGCGCACCAAGCTGAACGCGGTTCGCCGTGGCGATACGGTCGTTACCTCGGGAGGCATGGTCGGCAGAGTGACGAAGGTTTCCGATACCTCCGATGAGATTGAGGTCGAGCTTGCCGACAATCTCAAGGTCCGCATCGTCAAGAGCACGCTGCTCGACGTGCGCTCGAAAGGCGAACCTGTGAAGGAAGTGACGAGCGGCT
The DNA here is from genome assembly GCA_964587445.1 of uncultured Hyphomicrobium sp. Classification (GTDB taxonomy): domain Bacteria; phylum Pseudomonadota; class Alphaproteobacteria; order Rhizobiales; family Hyphomicrobiaceae; genus Hyphomicrobium_B. The sequence continues at coordinate 582,335 of CAZPLQ010000002.1, read as the reverse complement.
GAGGCAGACGCCTCTTTGCCGCGCTCGCAACGGTTGCCACGCCATGCCATCCGGGCGGATGACGTGCGGCCACGAAGTTCACGAAGAGAGAAACAAGAAGTTATCCAATGCTGCATTTCTCGCGCTTCAAAACCATCGCGATCATACTCACCTGCCTCGCGGGCTTTCTCATTGCGCTGCCCAACTTCTTCACCAAGGAACAACTGGCGACGTGGCCCTCCTTCGTGCCGACGAACCAGATGCCGCTCGGGCTCGACCTTCAGGGCGGTGCGCATCTCCTCCTTGGCATGGACCAGGAGGAGATCAAGAAGGACTGGTTCAACAACCTGCGCGACAGTGTACGCAAGTCGTTGCGCGATGAACGTATCGGCGCTTCCGCCATTGGCGTGCAGGGCGGCCAGATGGTTGTCAGGCTGGTGAAGCCGGAAGAGACCGAGACCGCACTGAAGCTGTTGAAGAAGCTCGCGCAGCCCATCGGCAATGCGATCCTCGGTTCGGCCGGCATGGACATGGAAGTGAGCCAGGGCTCCGATCCCGGCACCATCACCCTGAAGCCGAGTGAACAGGGGATCCGCCAGCGCATCGCGCATGCCGCCGAAGCCTCCATTGCTACGCTGTCACGCCGCGTCAATGCGCTCGGCACCTCCGAAGCGACGGTCGTGCGCCAAGGCCAGGACCGCATTCTCATCCAATATCCCGGCTTGCAGGACACCGGCCCGCTCAAGAAGATACTGGGCGAAACCGCCAAGCTGACCTTCCACGAGGTTCATCCCTCGATCAGCGCAGAAGACGCCAAGCTCACGAGCATACCGACGGGGTACAGAATCTTCCCTGGCGCGAAGGAAGAGGGCGGCGGCGATTACCTCTTGCGCGAAATTCCCGTCGTCCAAGGCGAGGATCTTGCCGATGCGCAGCCCGCCTTCGACAGCCGCAACGGCGAACCGGTGATCAATTTCCGCTTCAATCAATCGGGGGCGCGCAAGTTCGGCGAGTTCACGAAGGATAACGTCGGACGCCCGTTCGCCATCGTGCTTGATGACAAGGTCTTGTCCGCGCCCGTCATTCGCGAGCCGATCCTGGGCGGCACGGGGCAAATTTCGGGCAACTTCACCGTTGAGAGTTCGAATGCGCTTGCGGTTCAGCTGCGCTCAGGCGCTCTGCCCACCAAGCTCACGATTGTCGAGGAGCGCACCGTTGGGCCCTCCCTGGGCGCCGACTCCATCAACGCGGGCAAGGACGCGGGCATCATCGGAGGTATCGGCGTCGTTATCCTGACGATCCTTGCCTACGGCACATTCGGCATCTTTGCCGTCGTCGGCTTGTTTGTGCATTTGATCATGACGGTCGCGCTGATGACCCTCATCGGTTCGACGCTCACGCTGCCCGGCATCGCGGGCCTCGTCCTCGGCGTCGCCATGGCCGTCGACGCCAACGTGCTGATCTATGAGCGCATTCGTGAGGAGTTGCGCGCAGGAAAATCGGCCGTGGCCGCCATCGACGCGGGCTTTACGCGTGCTTTTGTCACCATTGCCGACAGCCAGCTCACCACACTGGCTTGCGCCATCATCATGTTCTGGCTCGGCTCGGGTCCGATCCGTGGCTTTGCCGTGACGCTGACGCTCGGCATCATCACCTCGATCTTCGCGTCCGTCACCGTCGTCCGTCTGCTCGTGTCGCGCTGGCTCAAGGCGCAGACCGATCAGCGCCGCAAGATCGAAGTTCCGGTTTGAGGAGACACTTTGCTGTGATTATGAGACTCATCCCGAACTTCAAGGGCTTCGATCTCTTTCCGCATGACTTGCGGTTGCCGTTCATGCGCTTCAAAGGGCCCGCCCTCGCGCTGTCGATCATCGCCATGCTGCTGTCGTTGGTGCTGGTAGCTGTCAACGGGCTCAACTACGGCGTCGACTTCAAGGGTGGCTCGATGATCGAGCTGCAGTCGAAGTCGGGACCTGCCGACGTCGCCAAACTGCGCTCCGATCTTTCCGGCGTTGTGGCGGGCACCGTGCAGATCCAGCAGTTCGGCACCCCCGACAACGTGTTGATCCGCATCGAAGAGCAGCCGGGCGGGGAAGCGGCCCAGCAGGCCGCCTTGAAGAAGGTGATCGATACGGTGGGTGCGGGCTACATGCAGCGTCGTATCGAGGTCGTGGGGCCTGCGGTATCGAACGAATTGCGCCAGACCGGTCTCATCGCGGTAGCCGCAGGTATCCTTGCCATCGTGCTTTACGTCTGGTTCCGGTTCGAGTGGCAGTTCGCTGTGGGCGCCGTCCTGGCGCTCTCGCACGACGTGCTCGTCGTTCTGGGAATTTTCGCGTTCTTCCAGTTCGAATTCGACCTCTCGACCGTTGCGGCGTTGCTCACTATTCTGGGCTACTCCGTCAACGACACCGTCGTCGTGTCAGACCGCATTCGCGAGAACTTGCGCAAGTTCAAGAAGATGGAGCTCAATGAGTTGCTCAATCTGTCGATCAACGAAACGCTCTCTCGCACGATCCTGACGGGCGTAACGGCGATCGTGGTGCTGGTCGCGCTCTATATCTTTGGCGGCGAGGTGATCCGTAACTTCAACTTCGCGATGCTCCTGGGCGTGCTCATCGGCACCTATTCGTCGATATTCATTGCGGCACCGCTGCTGGGCTATCTGGGCGTCAAGCGCGACTGGAGCGAAACGCAGGCGAAGGGTAATGCACCCGCGCGGGCGTAACGCCGGCAGGATGGCCAGCCCATGAAGCTCGAAGGCCGGTACCCGTACGAAGCGGAGGTGACGGCCTACGGCAATGGCGGCTTCCGCTTTGCAGACATGAGCCATAGAGGGTCCATCCTCTGCCTGCCGAGCGGCATTTATGCCTGGGAGCCGGTTTCGGCGGAAAGCTTGACGCTTGACCACTTCTCACGCGTGTTGTCGGAGATGAAGCCGCAATCCGTCCTTCTGCTCGGCACGGGAAAGACGCAGATCTTCACGGCCGCGGAGCTGACGCGGGCCTTCACGCAAGCCGGCATCGGTCTGGAGCCCATGTCGACGGGCGCGGCAGCGCGGACCTACAACATTCTTCTTGCCGAAAAGCGCGCGGTCGGGGCGGCGTTGATAGCCGTCGATTGAAACCTGGTCTTCAGGCGGGAGTGAACCGGTGGCGGGTGGGGCGGACAGCAGCGATGCGCAATCCGGCATCGACGTGATCCGCGAAAGCGCCCGCGCGCATGAGCCCGATCGCTACATTGCGGCCCTGCTGTCTCCGGCCCCGGCGCGCGCACCCCTCATTGCACTTGCCGCGTTTACGGGCGAAATCAACAAGATCTCCCGCGTCGTCTCTGATCCCCATCTGGCTGAGATCCGCCTACAATGGTGGCGCGACGCCGTTCTCGCACCGCAGGCGGTTTCGACCGGCAATCCGGTGGCGGACGCGATCAGCCCCGTGGTCGCGGGGCGAGAGGATTTGCGTGAAGTGACCGATACCTGGCTCGATGCCGTGGCGCAGACGTTCTATCAGGCCGAGCCCGCATCCGAGGCGGCGCTTTTCACCGAAATGGAAGCTCTCGAGGGTACCCCCTTTTTGCTCGCCGCGCGGATATGCGGCGCGCCCGCGACATCCGAACTGAATGAAATGACCAAGGCGGCAGGCCGCGCTTACGGCCTGTCCCGGCTGGGTCTTGCCATGGCGCAAAATTTCGCCCGCAGCCGTTTTCCCTTGCCGAAACTGCCGCAAACAGGATGGAGCCCTCGGAGCGGCCCAGAGCCGCTCGATCAGGCGGTTGCCAAGCGCTACATCGGGCAGCAGGCGCGCGCCGCACGCGACGCTGTGCGGCCCCAATTCCGGCATGGCTCTCCTGCGCAACGCGCGGCCCTGCTGCCGCTTGCCCTCGTTGAGCCCTATTTACGCGCTTGTGAGAAGCAAGACCATGATTTGCTACGGGATATTGGTGACGTTGCGCCGCTTGTTCGTGTCTGGCGTATTTGGCGCGCCCATCTGACGGGACGTCTCTAAGGGTAACTCTGAGCGGACAAGGATGAGCGGATTGGCACGCAGACGCTGCGGTTTCAGGACTCATGCCCGGGCAAGCGTTCGGTGTGCGCTCGCCGGCCTGCTTGCGGTGCTGGCACTTGGCAGCCTTCCATCCAGTGGTGCGCACGCCGCGCCTCTCCTCAAGTGGCGCGTTGAAAATCCCTTCCGGCTGTTCACCGATCCGGCTGACAGCGAGGTTCATCGCGCCACCTTCGAAGCCCTTTCCCCCGAGGAGCGGATAACGACGCCCATCCTGTCCGCCGAGCGCGCCCTGCAACTGCGCCATGAGCAGGACGGCTGGGCGGAGACCATGTATCGCAAGACCTGCTGGGACAGGAACGACAACCGCTACGGCTGCGCCGAATACACCGACTACATGAACCCGGAAGATCACCGCGTGCGGGCTCATATCGAGGGTCTCGAGGAGGCGGCCGGTCTGTCATGCCGGTGGCTCACGGCCCCTCTTGGCGGTGGCGATTTTCGCGGCAAGGCCGTGACACAGGCGTGCAACGAGCCGTTTTTCTTGAGCGTACCGTATCCCGATGGCGCCGAAGTCAAGGTGGAGGTCGGCGGGCGGGAAATCCTGCGTTCCGACATCAAGGTGAGCGATCTGCTGATCGTCGGCCTTGGCGACAGCTTCGCGTCCGGTGAAGGCAATCCGGACGTGCCCGTGCGCTTCTCGCGTGACCGCACCGCCGATTATGGCAAGTCGGACACCTCGTCTGATTTGTCGGGATATCCCGCGCGCGTAGGAAACTGGCGTCAGATCGGCGACCGCGCGTTCATCGAGCAGAACGCGCGCTGGCAGGATCAAGCGTGCCATCGCTCGCTCTATTCGCATCAGTTCCGCGCCGCCTTGCAGCTTGCGGTGGAGGATCCGCATCGCGCCGTGACCTACGCCGGGTTCGCCTGCTCAGGCGCCGAAGTCACGTTTGGCTTGTTCTTGCGCTACAAAGGCAACGAATGGGTGCCCAACCCGCCCGTGCTCTCGCAGATCTCGGCTGCCGCGCAGGCGCAATGCGGCGATCATCGCAGCGAGGCCGTCGACCTTCCCGAAGCCTATCACATCAACGGACGCATTCCGGAGCTCAAAGGCGGGCTGGTGATGCGCAAATGTCCGATGGAGAACGCGCGCAAGATCGACTTGGTCTACGTTTCCATCGGCGGAAACGACGTAGGGTTCTCCCGGCTCGTCGCCAACGCAATCCTGTCCGATCAGTCGTATCTCAAATGGCTGGGTGGCTGGATCGGCGAAGTGCACGGACAGGCGGAGGCGCAAAGCCAGATCGCGCGTCTTGGCGTGCGTTACAAGTCGTTGAACCGCGCCCTGCACAATCTGCTCTACATTCCGTGGGACGAAAGCGACCGCATCATTCTCGCAGGCTATCCCGGCATGGCGCTGACGGGCGATGGCAGCGAAACCTGCAAGGATGGCCGCGCGGGCATGGAGATCGTGCCGGACTTCCGCTTGAGCGAGCAGAAACTCCGCGAAGGGACTTGGGTTGGCGACAAGCTCCATCGCACGATGCGGGAAAGCGCCTATTCCTACGGCTGGACGTTTACCGAGACGCACCGGCGCGCCTTCATCGACCGCGGCATCTGCTCGGGCATCTTGGGGGACGGGACGTCCATCGCGGATGAACTGCGTCTGCCGCGCAAGACGGACGAAAAGTGGTTTCCCTATAACCCGGCCGATTTTCGAGCCTACACGACGCGCCGGCGTTGGTTCCGCACGCCCAACGACGCCTTCATGACGGGTAACTTCCACGTTGCCGCATCGCTGCTGACAAAGGTATTGAAGCTGGAAGATCTATCTTGGTTCCAGCTGTTGCTGGCTTCGACCTATTCGGGCGCGTTCCATCCCACTGCGGAAGGGCAGGCTGCGATGGCCGATGCGGTGGCGGAGAAATCGCGCGTGGTGCTGACCAAGCACGGGCAGGGCAGTGAACGCGAGCGCGAGGTGGAGGAGGATGTTCCTCCCACGCCTGCCGAGGAGCCCTGGGTTCCCGAGCCTGATGTGAGCGGCTTGACGAAGCCCGCAACGCCTGCGGAGCTGGGGCAAACCAATCCCAATCCGCCCGCGCCGGAATACGACGAGATGCAGCCGCGTGCCGCTGGAAACACGTCCGCCCCTGCCATGTCCGCTGCGCCGTCTTCATCGATAACCGCGCAACCCCATGTCCCCGCCATGCCAAGCGCAGAGCCTGTCGCGGCCGCACCGCAAGGTCTGCGCGTTTCTTCCGAGCCGCCAGCAGCGGTCATGCCGCCGCTTGAAGAGCCTGCGTCTGAGAACCCTGCGATAGATCTACCCGCGCCCACCGATCCTGCATTGGAGCTGCCAACGCTGCCCGAGCCCGGCGTGGCGGGTCCGGCGGTTGGCGCGCCAGATCCCGCTGTCCGCATGGAGCCGCTTCCCGACGTGGGTAGCGAACAACCGGCATTCGAGGCTCAGCAGTAGGAACCGCGTCGAAGCGGGCGGCGCCTATCTCACGCATTCGCCTTCATGTCAGCGCCCGCCAGCCAGATCTCGAGATCTGACAGCGCACGCCGCGACATCACTTGCTTTTTGGCGCGGCCGCGCTCGGGCCCCTTGAGCTTCTTGCCCCCGGGATCGTGGGTCGGCGCGGCGGGCAGATCGGGCAGCAGCCCATAATTGATATTCATGGGTTGGAACGAGCGCGCGCCGCGATTCCCCTCGTCCTCGGCGATCAGATGTCCGCCCGTGATGTGATTGAGGAGCGCGCCGAGCGCGGTCGTGGCGGGGGGCGGCGCGAGTGGCCGTCCAAGCGCCTGCGCCGCGGCGAAGCGGCCTGCAAGCAACCCGATTGCCGCGCTTTCCACGTAACCTTCCACGCCTGTTATCTGGCCTGCAAAGCGCAGCCGCGGCATCGCCTTCAAGCGCAACTCAGTGTCGAGCAGCTTGGGCGAGTTGATGTAGGTGTTGCGATGCAGCCCGCCGAGCCGCGCGAACTCCGCGTTCTCCAGACCGGGGATCATGCGGAAGATGCGCACCTGTTCGCCATGCTTCAGCTTGGTCTGAAAACCGACCATGTTCCAAAGCGTGCCGAGTGCGTTGTCCTGGCGCAATTGCACAACCGCGTAAGGCCAGCGGCCCGTGCGCGGGTCGTCCAGGCCAACAGGTTTCATGGGGCCGTAGCGCAGCGTGTCGCGTCCGCGCTCGGCCATGACTTCAACGGGCAGGCAGCCGTCGAAGTAGGGTGTGCTGGCCTCCCAGTCCTTGAAAGTTGTCTTGTCACCGGCCAGCAGCGCGTCGACGAAAGCTTCGTACTGCTGCTTGTTCATCGGGCAGTTGATGTAATCGGCCCCAGTCCCGGCAGGCCCTGTCTTGCCGTAGCGTGACTGGAACCATGCGATTGACGTATCGATGGAATCCCGGTGGATGACGGGCGCTATAGCGTCGAAGAACGCGAGCGAGCCCTCATCGGTAAGCTTGCCGATGGCTTCGCTCAGCGCAGGCGATGTGAGCGGCCCCGTCGCGATGACGACGTTGCTCCAATCTTGGGGTGGCAGCCCTGCGATCTCGCCGCGTTCGATGACAATCAGCGGATGCTCGGCAAGGCGGCGCGTCACGTCTTGCGAGAACCCGTCGCGGTCGACCGCCAGCGCGCCGCCGGCAGGCAGCTTGTGGGCATCGCCCGCAGTCATGATGAGGGAATCCGCGCGCCGCATCTCCTCATGCAGCAAGCCGACGGCGTTGTTCTCCCAATCGTCGGAGCGGAACGAGTTGGAGCAGACGAGTTCGGCGCAGCCGTCCGTCTTGTGCGCGTCCGTCATGCGCGTGGGCCGCATTTCGTGCAAGACGACGCGGACGCCTGCGGAAGCGATCTGATGGGCGGCTTCTGAGCCCGCGAGGCCTGCGCCGATAACGTGGATGGGATCTGATGAGGTCATGGGGCGCGTTCTAGCGCCTAACCCCTGCAAATCGCAATACGAGGCCACGCTGCGTCAATGGCCGCCGGTGAGGCCGCCCGTGGCGAAATCGAAGATCAGCTTGACGTTCAGCGCGATAATGAGGGCAGCGATGAGGCCCGCCGTGATCGTCAGCCACCTTGGCGAGGTCATCTCGCCCATCTTTGCGCGTTGGCCGGTAAACAGAACGAGCGGCACGACGGCGAACGGCAACTGCAGGCTCAAGACGACTTGGCTCAGGATGAGAAGCTGCGTCGTCGCGGCTTCGCCTGAAAAAATGGTCACGCCGGCCGCCGGGACGATGGCGATCAAGCGCGTGATGAGACGGCGCAGCCATGGTTCCAGCCTGATGTCGATGAACCCTTCCATCACGGCCTGCCCGGCAAGCGTCGCCGTCACGGTCGAGTTGAGACCGCATAAGAGCAGCGCGACAGCGAAGAGCGTGGGGGCCAATGCGGAACCCAGCAACGGCGCCAGGAGGTCGTAAGCGCGTGACAGGTCCGCGACATCCGACAGTCCGGCTTTGTGGAACGTCGCGGCCGCGAGGATGAGAATGGAGGCGTTGACGAGCAGCGCCAGCATGAGCGCGACCGTGGAGTCGATGGTGGCGAATTTCAGCGCCTCGCGCTTCTCGGGCGCCGAGCGGCCGAAGTCACGCGTGCCCACGATAGCCGAGTGCAAATAGAGATTATGCGGCATGACCGTCGCGCCGATAATGCCGAGCGCGATGTAGAGCATCTGCGGGTTTGTTACGATCTCGGTCGTGGGAACGAAGCCTGCGAACACCTCGCGCCATTCGGGATCGGCGAGCGCAACCTGAAGGGCGAAGCACGTGGCGATGGCCGCCAGCCCGGCTATGATGAATGCTTCCAGATACCGAAAGCCGAGCCGCTGGAGGAAGAGCACCAGGAAGACGTCGAGCGCCGTAATGACGACACCGAAGGCCAGCGGGATGCCGAACAGCAGCTTCAGGCCGATGGCTGTGCCGATGACCTCCGCGACGTCGGTGGCCACGATGGCGGCTTCCGCCAATAGCCACAGCGGCCAGGAAGTCCAACGCGGAAAGCCGTCGCGACAGGCCTGAGCCAGATCGCGGCCCGAGCCGATGGCGAGGCGCGCCGCAAGGGACTGCAACACGATGGCCATGACGTTGGAGAGCAATGCGACCGTAAGCAGCGTGTAGCCGAACTCTGCGCCGCCCGCGATCGAGGTCGCCCAGTTGCCGGGGTCCATGTATCCGACGGCAACCATGTAACCCGGTCCGAGGTAGGCGAGCAGCCGCCGCCATGCCGGACCGGAGAGGGCAACAGGAATAGTACGATGGACGTCGTTGAGCGGGGCTTCGCCGCGTGCGCGCAGCCATCCGCCAGGGACGGGTGCAGGGGCGGGCATTCCGCCCGGAGACATCACGTCGGTTCTCGCGTCCAAATTAATGCTCCTTGAGCCCTCGCTCGTACGGATATCGTAGCTTTAATTTAAAATGCTTCTAAAAATCATTCGCAACTATAGGGTATCCTGGACAACCTGAAAAGCCTTAATACAGCGTGTAGCCGGTCGCGCAGATGTAGCCGGTCGCGCAGAGTGGCGAAAAACGGTCGCGCAGAGTGGCGAAAATCCAGTTCCCACCTCGTTTTTCGTCGTTTTCTTGTGCCTTTTCCGATGGTTATGGCGCTTTTGGCTCGCCGTTTTCCGCCACTCTGCGCGATCGCAGTTCCCACCTGTTTTTGCCCCTCATGAACGGTGTTTTCCTCACCCCCCTCGGCGGGGGGCCGATTGCCACAATTCAGAGGGTCTTTCGAAGCCCATTTAAAGCCTCTTCGAACGCCGTTTAAATCCCCTCCAAACGGCGCGTATGACCCCCCTCTAGCTGGTCTCGGCACCCTCCCCGCCGCGCTCGTCCGTCCCGGCCTCGATCGCCGTCTTGTAGCCCTCCCCCTTCACCATCGTGTGCGTCGCCATCTTGATGCGCCAAGACCCGTCGTACAGCTCGGCCCCGATGACGGTCTGGAGCTTGGCTCCGGCCATCAGGGCGACCTTCCCGGCGCCCTTGCCGTTCAGCGTCGTGGCGGCCCGCTCCAGCTGCCGCTTCTTGGCCCGTGCCGCGTCCTTGGCCACCGCCTCGTCCTGGAAAGTATGGCGCATGGTGAACTGCCCGCCGTCGCCGCCCTCCTGCTCCACCTTCTTGCGCTTGGCTTCGCCCCGGTCGTGGTAGTGCGCGCGGGCCTTCTGGTGCTCGGAGCGATCGTCATCCTCGACCTCGCATTCCTCGAAATCGGCTTTCGTCAATATAATTGCCGGAGCCGATATCTCGTCGCGGGAAAGAAATAGGAATTTGCCGCCCGCGACTTTAAATACCGCGTCGTGGTCCTGGGCAATTCGGGTCAGGAAATGAATATCGCTTTCCTCGGACTGATATTCGGGCGTTCTCTTCAATTGGCCCAATTTTGGGGAAACGAGAGCGCTCATGCCGTGGCGGCCGGCGACCTCCGAGACCATCTGCTTTATCGTCTTGCCGATGTAGCGGGCGTGCCGCTGGCTCTTCATCTCCTTCTTCATGTCGGCCGACTTGCCCGTCACCTCCATCACCGCGCCGCCGCCCTTGTCGAAGCGGCGCTTCCGCCGGTTCACCCTGAACTCACCCATCATGGCAATTCCGGTCTCGACGTAGCCCATGAAGATGATGACGATGGCGCCCTTCTTCGGCAGCTGCACGGCGAAGTCGCGATCATCGACGACGAGGGTGAACTCATCGGCCTTGTTGCCGTCGTGATCGACCACGGTGAGGCTGATCATGCGATCATTGACCTTGGCCGTGCCGTCGATGCCGTTGATGAGGATTTTGAAGGCGGGCGTCATGTTGGCCTCTCAAAGAAGTTTTGCCGTGACGGGAGGCGGCGCCACGAACCTCGGCGAACGCGGCAGCATCCATTGCGCCGATGCTTCAGGCTCTGCCCCGTTCGGCTTCCACCTGAAGATGCCAAGCGCACCCTGCGCGCCGACGAACGGCACCGGGACCGGCCGCGCCAGCAGCAAGCCCCATGGACCCACGAACCACGGGCTGTTCAGAGCCTCCGTCGCATTGCGAGCGATGCCGACGCATTCGACCGTGCCGATGATGCCGCCGCGCTGAAGCTCGGCCGCCGGTGGAACGGCAATCCCAAGCCGGTGCATGAACAGCGCAGCGCCTTCATATTCGTAGCGTGTCATGCCCTTGCCGGCGTGGATCGAAATGCGTTTGCCGACGACGGCGCGCATGCCGCCCTTGTCGATCGCGAACCGGCTTCGGTTCTCAACCGGCTTGCCAGCATGGATGATGGCCCACGCCCACGGCTGGCGGACTGAGAGGGCGTCGATGGGAAGATCGGCGGCGAGTTTGTCGGCCATGGCTAGAGCCTCGCCTTTCCGTCGTCGGCATCATCGAGCACGCTATCGACGAGGCCGTCCTCGGCGATGACCCAAATGAGCCGTCGCACGAGTTCGTTGACGCGGATCTTCCGCTTGCTGGCCTGGGGCGCCAGGATCGCGAGGTCATTGAGCGGGATCGCGACCTGACGGACCCGATCCCAATAATCTCTCTGACGCAGCTGATTGCGCGGCACGTCCATCTGTCCATAGCGCAAAAGACAGCACACGTTGTTCGGCGAGATGCCGATCTGGCTGGCGATCTGGCGTACCGAAAGCCCCTGCGCCTGGAGGGCCAAAACCGCCTCGGTGCGGCTGCGATAGCCGAGCGTCGGAATAGGTCCAGCCATCACCGCAGGCCCTCCATCGCGCGTTCGCACTGGTAGAGCGCTTCGTGCGGCTTGCGCTGCACCAAGGCATCGCGGATGCGGTTCAGGCTATTCCAGGCCTCATCGACCAGATGCTGCTCTTCCGCCAGATCGTCCACCTCCGCCTGGAGCTGCGTTATCCGGCTCTTGTGCCAACCGGCAACAATCACAAGGACTATACAGACGATCACCATGCCGAGGATCGCAACGCTGACAAAGCCGATGAAGCGATACGCATCGTCCAGCCACCACTGCACATGAAGTGGAACAGGCTGCGGCGTCAGTGCCCGTTCGAGGACAAAGCCGGATTCGAATGTCATCGGCGTCGGATTGATGGGCGCCCACATGCGCGCGGCGTCCATCATCATGCCGGTGCCGATCGGCTGGGTGTCGAGCGCGTGGTAGCTCATGGCGCGACCTCCCGGCCGTAGCGGGAGGCCATTCCGATGCGCCCGGCGCGCGCCTTGGCGGGATCGACGCGGCCTGTGCGCCGCTTGTGCCGGATGAGCGTGTGGATGCCGCAGCCGAGCGCCTGCGCGATCTCGACAAGTCTGCATCCGCGCCGCTCCATGTCGGCCCACGTCTTGAGCCGACCCGGCGTCATCTCGAAGCGCGCCGTCATGCGTGCTCTCCCACCAGCAGGAGGGCGATCAGGGCATCGCAGGCCTTGCGGGTACGAACCGCCTCGGCGAGCTGCCGCTGGCGGCGCTGATCGACGACATAGCGCGTGATGTGGGGCTCAAGGGCCGCGAGCCGTGCGGCGCGTTCCGGCGTCATTGCACGGCCTCCTGCGCTTGCGCCTGCGCGCCGGCGTCCAACCACGCGACGACCTCGGCTTCGCGCATGTCGAGCACGGACGCGATTTCGCAGGTGTCGAGGCCGAGCGCGAACAGCCGCGAGCAGACATCGACAACCAACTGAAGCCGTCCAGTCCGTCACGCCCTATCAGGCGCGCATGGCGCTCAAGCAGGCCGGGTTGCTCTCAGCCGTAACAGCCATGATAGACGCGCTTCCGCCCGATGATGATGTCCGCTTGGCTTGGGAATGGGCGGTATCGTGGCAGCGGTCGAGCCCGTTCGTGGCGCAACTGGGCGGCGCTCTCGACCTGACGAGCGATCAGATCGATGCGCTGTTTGCACTGGCAGCGACGCTGTAGACGCCGCGACCCACCTAACGCGTGCGCGTTTCAACAGGAGCCAGGACAGATGCTCGAACTTGTCGTCGCCGTGTGCCTGATTGGCCAACCGTCGCAGTGCAAGGATGTTGTTCTCAACTTCGAGGCCGATAACGCCACGCCGATGCAATGCGCGCTCTATGGGCAAGCCGAAATGGCAAAGTGGCTCGCGGAGCATCCCAACTACCGCATTATGAAGTGGCGTTGCGGCGCGGCGGGAGCTTTCGCAAAGGCATGAGAAAGCGCCGCCCAGCTCCCACGACCGATGAAATCTGCCATGCCATTGAGCGTGCGAAGATCGGTAAAGGCCGCCAGCTCGCAGCCATCGTGAAGTCGTTCTCCGGAGACGATCTGAGTTACGGTTTCACGTCGGTTGGGAAGTACGGCACGACATGCTTCAGCATCGATCCTTGGGGTGCATTGGGCTCGGCGCTCGCGTTCGCATCAGGCAAAAAGGAATGCCGCGACGACCTCAACAAGCGTCTCCGTGATGCTGGCAACCGGGCGGTGAGAGAGTGGAGGGCGCAGCGCAAGCTTGAAACCGAGGGAGCAGGCGAATGAACCAGGTGCTCAGCAACGCACTCGCCAACGATGCAGAGTTCGCGCGCGGATCGGGCGGAGGCTCTAGGCTGATGCAGGCGCCCGACAAATCCCCGCGTCTGATCACGGCGGACGAATGGCTGAAGCATCGCAAGGCCACGACGACGGCGCTGCCCGAATTTCTCACGGGCCGGGATCTGCCCGACATCCTGATGCCGTATCAGGCCGAGCTTTTGCAGACCACCGCCAGCAACCGGGTGACGATCGTCGAGAAATCGCGCCGTACCGGCTACACGTGGGGTGTGGGAGCCGATGCCGTTCTGACCGCCGGTGCCGCCAAAAGCGACGGCGGCATGGATGTGCTCTATATCGGCTATAACTTGGAGATGGCCCGCGAGTTCGTTGACGTGTGTGCCATGTGGAGCCGCGCCATCGGCGAGGCGGCCACGGAAGTCGAGGAATGCCTCTTCGGTGACGGCGATGCCGACGCCGGCATCAAGGCGTTCCGCATCGGCTTCGCCAGTGGCTTCGAGATCATCGCTCTCTCATCCAAGCCGCGCTCGCTGCGCGGCAAGCAGGGCTATGTGATCCTGGACGAGGCCGCGTTCCATGACGATCTGCGCGGCATGATGAAGGCCGCTCTCGCGCTGCTGATCTGGGGCGGCAAGGTGCTCGTGATCTCCACGCACGAGGGCGACGACAACTTCTTCAACGAGCTGGTGACCGACGTGCGCGCCGGCCGCAAGCCTTATGCGCTTTTGCGCTGCGACTTCGATCGCGCTCTGGACGAAGGCCTCTATCAGCGCGTCTGCCTCGCCACTGGTGAGACCTGGTCGACCACCAAGGAAGCCGAGTGGCGCGCCGGCGTCATTGCCGAATACGGCGAAGATGCCGACGAAGAGCTGTTCTGCATTCCAGCACGCGGGAAGGGCGCCTTTCTGCCTGCGCCGCTGATCGAAGCGCGCATGGTGGCAGGCATTCCCGTGCTTCTCTGGGAGCAGCCGCCGTCCTTTGCCGAGTGGCCTGAACACCTGCGCAAGGCCGAAGCTTTGGCGTGGTGCGAAGAGCATTTGAAGCCCCTTCTAGCCGTGCTCGACCCCAAGTTGATGCACTTTGTCGGCGAAGACTTCGGACGCGTTTCCGACCTGACCGTGATCTGGCCTTTGCAGATCACGCGCCTCATGCGCCGCGTGACGCCGTTCATCGTCGAGCTGCGCTGCATCCCCTTCGAGCAGCAGCGGCAAATCCTCTTTTACATCTGTGATCGCCTCCCGCGCTTCATGGGCGGCGCCATGGACGCAACCGGCAACGGCGCCTACCTCGCGGAAGTCGCAGCGCAGCGCTACGGCATGGGCCGCATCGATCAGGTGAAGCTTTCGACCGAGTGGTATCGCGAGAACATGCCGCGCATGAAGGCGCAGTTCGAAGACGACGGTCTCGATATCCCCAAGCATGCCGACGTTCTGGACGATCTGCGCGCTCTCAAGATGATCAACGGCATCGGCCAGTTGCCGCCGGCCGAGCGCCGCAAGGGCTCGGACGGAAAGAAGCGCCACGGGGACGCGGCAGTCGCTTTGGCGCTTGCGATCTATGCGACCATCATGCCGATCGCCGAATACGATTACACGTCTGCGGCTGACGTTCCCCGTGACGATGATTATGGCCGGCCGGTTAAATTAACCGGCGGATTTTCGTCTAGGAAGGGGCTTTGGTGATGGCCAGCAAGAAGCGGTTGCTCGGACCTGATGGCGAGCCGATCTCGACTGCAATGCTCAAGGAAGAAATTTCGGCGCCGACGCTCGGCGGCGTGCGCGGCACCATGTGGGACCAGGTGGCGCCGGGGCTCACGCCGCAGCGCCTCGCCCATATCCTGCGTTCTGCCGATGAGGGCGATCATCGCGACTACCTCACTCTCGCCGAAGAGATGGAAGAGCGCGAGCTGCACTACATTTCCGTTCTCGGCACGCGCAAACGCGCGTTGACAGGCATTCCGGCCGTCATTGAAGCGGCCAGCGAAGATCGCCAAGACCAGAAACTCGCCGACGCCGTGCGCGATCTGGTTGAGGTGCCCATCATGCGCGATCTGCTCGATCACATGACGGATGCCATCGGAAAGGGCTATGCCGTCTCCGAAATCATCTGGCAGACGAGTGCGCGCGAGTGGCGTCCCGTGGCGTTTCGCGACCGCGATCCGCGCCACTTCATGTTCGATCGCCTGACGCAGCGCGAGTTACGCCTCGTCGACATGGCCGGGCCTGATGGCGTGCCCCTGGCGCCGTTCAAGTTCGTGCGGCATACGCCGAGGTTGAAGAGCGGCATTCCCATTCGCAGCGGTCTCGCAAAGCCCGCGGCGTGGGCGTTCATTTTCAAGGGCTACACGCTCAAGGATTGGATGGCGTTCTGCGAAGTCTTCGGCATGCCGCTGCGGATCGGCCGTTACGGTCCGCAGGCGACCGAGGAAGATCGCCGCCGCCTGCTGGCAGCCGTGCGCAATATCGGCACCGACGCTGCGGCCATCGTGCCAGAAGGCATGGCTATCGAGTTCGCCGAAGTAAAAGGCGGCAACACGCGCGATCCGGTGTTCTCAGGCTTCGCGCAATACATCGACGCGCAGCTCTCCAAGCTGGTGCTCGGCCAGACCATGACGACCGACAACGGCGCGTCCATGGCGCAGGCCGAGGTGCACGAGCATGTTCGTCTCGACATTCTGGCGGCCGACGCTCGCCAGCTTGAAGCGACCGTCAACCGCGATGTCATCCAGCCTTTCATCGATCTCAATTACGGGCCGCAGAAGACCTATCCGCGCTTCACGTTGCCCGTCGAGAGCCCTGAAGACCTCAAGACGCTGGCCGACAACGTGTCGAAGCTGACCAAGGCGGGCGTTCGGCTCTCGGAGGGGGAGTTGCGTGACCGCTTCGGGTTCTCAGATCCCGACGAAGGCGAAGTCGTCGTCGGCCGAAACGGTTTGGAAGAGTACGTCAGTGAGGTTTCCGATGCCGAAGTGGAAGAAGTGGCCGAAGATGAAGAGGCCGGGCCGGTTTCTGACGATCAAGAAGCTGATAAAGAAGAACCGGCACGCAATCGGCGTCGCGCCCGCAACAGCCGGAAAGGCCGTTCGAAGCGCCCTCGAAAGGCTGCAAAACGCCCCTCGAAAGCCCGTAACGCTCGCCGCAAGGCCGTCTGCAAGCACTGCGGCGTTGCCCACAACGAAGCCGAGCATGACGATCTCGACAATCTGACCGACGACACGCTGGCGGATTGGGAAGAAGTCGTCGATCCGCTGCTGAAGCCGCTGCGCGATCTGGTGAATGCGTCACGCGATTACAATGCTTTCCTGGCTGGATTGCCGAAGGCGATGGAGCAGATGGACCCGAAGGCGTTCATCGCCACGCTGGCGGCCTCCATGGCGATTGCACGCGGCATCGGAGACACCCATGCCTAAGTGTTTCGATCACTATGAGATGGTGGCGCGGGCGAAGCGCTTGGCTGACAAGTACACAAATGCCTCTGCTGTTGAGGCTACTGCGCCAAAGGCTATGCCTATCGCCTTCGTCGAGGATGCCGCAACGAAGGCCGCCCGATACGTAAGTGACCAGGGTAAACGCCGACGCGCCGAAGTGAAAGCGGGCAAGGTGACGACATTGTCGAGTTCGCCGATCATGCCCGCGCGCGGCTTCGTCTTCTCCACCGATCCGCCGCCGGAAGCGCTCGCCTACTTCCGCAACAAGGGGCTGCGTCCATCCTTCGATTGGCAGGATGTGTGGGCGCAAGAACATGCCTTCGCCTTCACCGTCGCCAAGGCGACGCAGATGGAAGTGCTGCTGTCGATCCGAAAGGCCGTGGATGATGCCCTCGCCAAAGGCCT
The DNA here is from genome assembly GCA_964587445.1 of uncultured Hyphomicrobium sp. Lineage (GTDB taxonomy): Bacteria > Pseudomonadota > Alphaproteobacteria > Rhizobiales > Hyphomicrobiaceae > Hyphomicrobium_B. The sequence goes on along the minus strand of CAZPLQ010000002.1, from coordinate 565,052 downwards.
GACGTTCGATGACTTTGCCAAGCAGCTCGCGCCACGCCTGCAGAAGTTCGGTTGGTGGGGCCGTCAGTTTGTCGTCGATCCCCTGACGGACGAGGAGATCATTGCGCAGCTTGGATCGCCACAACGCTTGCGCCTCATCTACGACGCCAATCTGCGCTCGGCCCACGCGGCGGGGCAGTGGGACCGTGCGCAACGCACCAAGGCCGTCCTGCCTTTCTTTCTCTACGTCGAGACCATCTCGCGTGAGCCGCGCGACGAGCATCTGGCGCAGGTCGGAACCATCGCCGAGATCGATGATTCCTACTGGGACATTTGGTTCCCGCCGAACGGCTACAATTGCAAGTGCTCTGCGCGGCAGATCACGCGTGCGGAAGCGCAAAAGCGCGGATGGAAACCCGGTTCGAAACCGCCTGGATGGGAGACGCGCCCGTTTTTGAACAAGCGCACCGGCGTCGTCGAAGATATTCCGGTGGGCATCGATCCTAGCTGGCATTTCAATCCGGCCAAGGCGCGGTTTTCGATGCTCGATCAGCTGCTTTCCGGCAAGCTCGATGACATCGCCCCGGAGCTTCGCGCCGTGGCCATGAAGGACATGACTTCGAATTGGCTGTTCAAGCGCTTCGCAGCGGGCGACTTCTACGACATCAAGGTGCCGATGAAGACGCCGGACATTGCTGTTCCAGCAGCGCACATGGACAAGGAGCTGCGCAAGCTCACAGGGCGGCAATCGGGCATCGTCTGGCTGACCCCTGAAAAGCCATTCGTGTTCGAAAAGCCGTCGCTTGCGACATGGGCCAAGCTGCCGAAGGTGATCGATGAAGGGGCTGTCGTCAAAGATCGCGCCGACCCTTCCTATCTGATCTTTTATCGCCGCGTCGCCGGCAAAACCTACAAGGCCGAAGTCGCCGTGCGCGATGCCACGCCACAGGGCACGCGCATCAAGGGCGGCCGGTTCGAGCTTCAGCACTATCACGAGATCGAAGCCAACGTCGCGAAGTACGAACTCGACTTGGCCGACGCCGAGAAGCGCCTGGTGCGCCGCGAAGTCTCGAAGGCGGGACCAGCTGATCCGCCGGCAATCATTCCCTTCCAGCAGCTCCCCGAGCTGACGCCTCCGGCATTCCCGCCGGGCCAACGTCAGACCTTCATTCTGGACGATGGCCAACGCGTCGAAGGACGGCATATAAAGCGGCGGGGTAATTCGAAGAACCGCCGAATTGAACTGCGAATTGGCAATACCGCGATCGGGGAATTGAACTATCAAATAGTTTCCGAGTTTGGCACGAAGGGCCGATTGGCCATTAGCTACGTCGAGATCGCCCCGCAGTATCGCCGCAAAGGGCTGGCGACGCAGCTCTACGATCGGCTGCAAGTATGGGCTGACGAAGAAGGGCTTGTCTTCGGCCCCTCGGACGAGTTGATGGATCCCGGATTTGCATTCTGGAAGACCCGCCAGCCGGACCATCCCAGGGTCGTTTCCGATGCCCGGAACTACATGGCCGAGCTGGTCGACTACGGGCAGAAACGCCATGGCGCCAAGGTGCAAATCGCCGTAGAATTGGACGGCCGCTCTGTTAATTTCAACATCGGCGGAAGGACTGTTGAGAATGTCAGCTACGACGCGCTCGCCGAGGCGGGGAGCATCCCCGAAATCCCCCCCTTCAAGTGGGATGGAGGAAGTGCGCCTTGAGGACATCGAATGCGACGAGGATGGCATCGTCACAGCCCCGAAGCTGCTCGTGGGCCTGCCCTTCTCACAAGTCAGTCATCCCCGCAAGCGCGCCGAGTGGGTTCGGCTGCGCAAAAAGGGGTGGGTCCCAGCGGAGAATTGAGGCCTCTTTTGAGGCCCGTTCGAAGGGCTTTAAAACGGGCGTTATTATGCGCGGCTCGTCCCGCCGCTCAGTTCTCACTTTCTACCAGCAACCTGAACAGGCCAAATTGAGCGAAAATGCCGATGAAACGGGCGTTTCTTCGCTCTCTGGGTGTTTTGGAAGGGGGTGGGAACTGGACTGCGCAAGCCGACCGTGCCTGGACTGTATTTATTGGGTTTTTTGGTGGGCCAGTTCCCACCTGCCTGCTGTTTTGGGCCACTCTTCGCGACCGGCCTCGGTGGGAACCAAATCGCCTGCCGCCATCCGTAAGTTACCGCTGTTATTGAATTTTTTACCGGCTGATCCCGGATATTCCCGCATGATCCCGGTGGGAACTAGTGGCCACTGTCCGGGTCCGTTCACAGGCTTGGCGCCCGGGTAGGCTTGGCAGGACGGTGAACCCGCCACGGCCGTGCCGCCAGTGCGCCTTTGGCGCGCCACGCCGGGAGACTAAGCTCTCCCCACGCCCGGCCGCATGTATGCGCCGGTATGAAAGGATGAGCGCGAGCGCAATGTGGGGATATCAGCGCCGGCTGGCGCGCGACCTGGAGCGATGGAGCAAGGCGGGCTGGGTTAGCGCTGAGACGGCAGACATGATCCGCGCCGATGTTGCGAGAGCGCGGGGTCTTTCGCTGCCGGGCGTGCTCGCCATGCTGGCCAGCGTGCTACTGGGCTTTGCCGTCATGTCGTTCGTGGCCGCGCACTGGGAGGAAATTCCCAGGCTCGCACGTCTTGGTCTTCTGTTTGCGTTGCTGTGGACAGGATATCTGGCGGCTGCATTTTTCGAAGCGCGCAACATGGGTAGCTTCCGAGATGCGGCGATTGTCGCCGCGCTCGCCGTGTTCGGCGCGGCGATCATGCTTATCAGTCAGATGTTCCACATCGACGGCAATCCGCCCGATGGCATCCTGATGTGGTGGGTCGGCGCGCTCGGCGCTGGCGTCCTCTTGCGCTCGAACCCGGCGCTTGCATTTGCGATGGTGCTCGTGTGCGTGTGGAGCGGCGTGTGGATGTCGGACCGTTCAGGAACGCACTGGCCGTTTCTGATCGGATGGGCGCTCGTGACGGCGGCATTCGCCTGGCAGCGCTGGTGGCCGGGCGCGCATCTCTCAGCACTGGCTTTGGTGGGGTTCGTCGTCAGTCTGGGCTATACGCTCACACAGGGCCACGCGCATGTTGTGCCGGTGGTTGTGGGGCTTTCGTGCGCACTCCTCGCAGCGGCAGTGGAGAAGCGGCACGACGTGATTGCCGAGCTCGCGCGCATTGTTGTCATCTATGCGTCGGCGGCCGCGTTTGCGGGACTGTTTGCCTTGCAGTTCATCGAGCATACGTCAACGCGCGAACTTGCGGGCCTTGCCGCGGCCACCCTTCTTCTTTTGCTGGCGCTCATCTGGCATGGGCTTGAAAGCCGCAACCGCGGCGCGCTGTGGCTCGGTTACGCGGCCTTCTCAATCGAGATCTTCGCGCTTTACGTGAAGACGGTCGGCACGCTTCTCGACACCTCCTTGTTCTTTCTTATTGCCGGATTGATCCTTGCAGGGCTCGCGGCCTTTGCGTGGCGCCTGCACAAGCGGCAGCTTCATGAGGTGACGCCATGATCGGAAAACCGGTGTCGCGCCTTTTTCTGGGTCTTGCCGTACTTGTTGCGGCATTGCAGAGCGTCGCTCTCGCCTACATCGTGGTCGCGCGCGACCATCTCCTGAAGAACGGCCGTGAGGTTTTGCTGAACGTGCAGCCGCTCGATCCGCGCGATCTGTTCCGCGGCGACTATGTCACGCTGGGCTATGAGATAACGCGCATCTCGGGTGAAGCGTTGGGGCCCAAGGGTGAGGTGCCGGAGGGCATCGAGCGTGGCGGTACGTTCTATGCCGTGCTGTCGTTGGACGCCGCCTCGAACACCTGGAGCATCGCACGTGTCTCGGCGCGCTTGCCCAATGACCTTGCCGCCAACGAGGCTGTCATCAAAGGACGGGTGCGCCAGCTCTACGACGTCGGACCGGCGGCATCGGGCGAGGCGCCGGCAGGCAAGACGATCGTGGCGCGCTATGGCATCGAAACGTATTTCGTGCCCGAAGGGACGGGCAAAGCCCTGGAGGATAAAGTTCGCTCTGCGTCGATCAAGGCCATCGTGGCGCTGGGAGCCGATGGAACGGCCGCGCTGAAGGGCCTGATCGTCGATGGGGAGCGACGCGATCTGCCGGCGATCTTTTAGCTTCACGATCGAGCAGGACATGCGCTAAGAGGGCGCCGGCCAACTAAATCGCAAAGAACCATTCCGGGAGCCCTTTTCAGATGTCCATCAAGCGCCATGAGTCTTCGCCCGTGTATTCCAAGGTGACGGAGGCGAACGGTCTCGTTTTCACCGCCGGCGTCATTCCGGCGGACCTGTCGAAGGATTGCGAAGGACAGACGGCGGAGGTGCTCGCCGAAATCGACCGTCTTCTCGCACTGTGCGGCACCGACAAGTCGAAGGTGGTGCAGGCGACCGTGTGGCTCAATGACATCCGCCACCGCGATGCCATGAACAAAGCCTGGAGCGCATGGCTCGGCGGCAAGGATGCCCCGGCGCGCGCCTGCGTGGAAGCCAAGCTGATCGATCCGCGGATGCTGGTCGAAATCAGCGTGGTCGCCGCGAAGTAATCCTAAAACGAAAATTCTCCTCCAGCTCGGCGGGGCCGGAGGAGTGCCATGCATGTCATGGCATGGGTGAACATCTTGCGCGCGCCGCGCGTGAGGCCGCTTTCCTGTTTGCCGAAGCTGGTCAGCGCGTGTGCCATCTTTGCCGCGCTGCTCGCGAATTTCGTCGTCCGATTTGATCTGGGTTATCGAGGCTGCGCGCGAAGCTGACAAACCTTGCCGAAGTGCGGCGCAGACAATTCGCGATTCTTTCCGAGGTAATCTCTCCAAGGCTATCTTGGAAGGTGGTTTCCTATTGCTATTGCAGGCCCCGCGTACCGTAACGACGAGTGTGTCATCCAAGCCGCAAGCGCGAGATTTCAGCGTGGCATGGGGTCGAAGGTGGCGCGTGACGTTGAAATATTCGTCGCTTTCGCGAAACTCCCGGCAGATTTGCCGAGCGCAGAATCAATAGGACACAAAGCCATGACATTCACGAAAGCGTTTACAGGCGTGCTAGCGATTGCGGCTCTGTTTGCTGTCGCTGGCAGTGCAGAGGCTGCGCGGAAAAAATCCCTGCAGCCTCAAACACTGGGTGAGTACATGCACGACGCGCGTATCGAGCGTGGATACGTCTGCTATTCGGATCATTTCCATTATGGCTCGTCGAGCGGCCAGCCCACCAGGAAACATGCGGAGGCAGCCGCAATCTCCTCCTGGGCGGCGTTCGTCGATCTGGAGTACGGCTCCGCATGGGCCAGCTACAAGAAGGCTGGCAGCAAGAAGATGACGTGCTCGCAGGGTTCGGGCGGGTGGGAATGCTCGGTTGAAGCGCGGCCCTGCCGCTCCTGAGCGGGCGCGCACGGCCACATCCACCAATCACACATCCAATCAAAAAGGCCGGATCAGAAACCGGCCTTTTTGATTTCGGTGTTCCCGCGCCGATCAGCGGCGAAACAGGATGCGCGAGAGCAGTCCCAGGAACCATCGGGACAAAATGATCTTCAAGATCCAACCCAACACGCCCGTGTTCTTGAAGCCCAGGACATTCGCCAGGATTTGGCGGATGATTTCATCGAGCGAGCCGCCGCTGGGGCCGGGAACCTGAATCTCGCGCCCGCCCCGCCGGATGATGTCGGGAATGCGCGGAAAGCGGCTGGGTCCTTCGATTCCGGGGATATTGTCGCCAGGGACCGGAAGCGGACTGCGGCCTGGCGTGCCGCTGCGCCCGCCGCCAGAAGGCTGCGGCAAATCCAGGTTGCCTTTTGGAAACGATGGCCGCTCGCCAGGCAATGGCAGCGGGCTTGCCGACGAGGCTGGCAGGGCGCTCAAGGCTTTTTCGATCTGCGGCATCGTCTTGGCCTGCAATGAACCGATCACCATGCTGGCGACGGCCGGCAGCATTCTTTTCAGAGTCTCTTCGCTCACTCCGGTTTCGCGCGCCGTCTTGGCCACGAGACCACGGCTGATGTGTTTGGAGCCGATCAGCACGTCGAGGATGCCGTCGCCGACCTCTTCGATGTGAGGCGATGCCAGAGCCTGGGGCTCCGAGAGTGCCGCTCCTGCCTCGGGCCGGGAGAGCAGATCGAAGACATCCGCGACACCGCCGCGCGAGAGCGTATTGCGCTCGATGCGGTCGGCTAGCGACTGCGCCAGCATATCGACCGCAGGTTCGGCTTTGGCAGGGTCTATGCCGAAGGCCGTTGCCAGATTGCGGACGGGCGATGCGCCAGGGGTACTGTCGATGAGGCGATTGATAGGCACGTGGGGCATCTCCGGGCTGTGAAATTCGGGCAGGCGGGGCGTTTATAAGCCGGTATGCCCCTCGAGCGCCAGATTGCCCGCTCGAGGGCCGTCGGGATGGCAAATGAGCCCTTTGTGGGCCATCTGAGCTTCATTCGTCATCGGTTCGGCGTCATACGTTCGGCGGGGGTAGGTGTGCCATGTCGGTATCGAAGGCCGCTTTCAACTAAAAGACACTTGTGCCCATGTTGCAACGCAGGGGTAGTTTTGGCATGGTCCGGCGCGACTCTCGTCCAAAAGAACAAAAGGGGGGCGGGGCCGGGCGTTCGGGGAAATCACGCCGCTCGTCAAGACATTCAAAGATCCAGGGCCAAAAAGGACCTCGAAATGAGCAACATACTTTTGGGGATTATCGCCTGCGGCGCACTCTCCATCGTCTATGCGTTCGTCACCTCAAACGCGGTGATGGGCTCGGATGCCGGCAATGCCCGCATGCAGGAAATTGCAGGCGCCATCCGTGAGGGTGCGCAAGCGTATCTCAACCGCCAGTATCGCACGATCGCGATCGTCGGCGCCGTCATCTTCATCCTTGCCTGGGTGCTGCTTGGACCGCTGCAGGCGATCGGCTTTGCGATCGGTGCGGTGCTCTCGGCTCTTGCTGGCTACATCGGCATGAACGTGTCCGTGCGCGCCAACGTGCGCACGGCGCAGGCTGCCACCCAGTCGCTGGGGCGCGGCCTGGACATTGCGTTCAAGGCGGGCGCCATCACGGGCCTGCTCGTCGCAGGCCTCGCGCTGCTGGGCGTCTCGGTCTACTACTATGTCCTCACCAACATCTTGGGCAGGGAGCCCGGTAGCCGCGAGGTGATCGACGCTCTGGTTTCGCTGGGCTTTGGCGCTTCGCTGATCTCGATCTTCGCCCGTCTCGGCGGCGGCATCTTCACCAAGGGTGCAGACGTCGGCGGCGATCTCGTCGGCAAGGTCGAAGCTGGCATTCCGGAAGACGATCCGCGCAACCCTGCGACCATCGCCGATAACGTCGGCGACAACGTCGGCGACTGCGCCGGCATGGCCGCCGACTTGTTCGAAACCTACGCCGTGACCGTCGTTGCAACGATGGTTTTGGCGGCGATCCTGTTTGCCGGCCAGCCCAACCTCGAAGCGTTGATTGTGTATCCGCTGGCCATCTGTGCGGCCTGTATCGTGACGTCGATCATCGGCACCTACTTCGTGAAGCTGGGCGCCAACGGCTCGATCATGGGCGCTCTTTACAAAGGCGTGCTCGCGTCGGCCGCACTATCGATCATCGGCCTTTGGGCGGCCACGCAGTACGTGTTGGGCGGCTATGGCGTGGTTGGCACGGCCAACGGCGTCGAGATCACCGGCATGAACCTTATGTGGTGCGGCCTGGTCGGTTTGGCGCTGACCGGTTTGATCGTCTGGATCACGGAATACTACACGGGTATCGGTTACCGCCCCGTGCGCTCCATCAGCCAGGCGTCCGTCACGGGCCACGGCACGAACGTCATTCAGGGCCTTGCCGTTTCGCTTGAGGCGTGCGCGCTGCCGACGATCGCGATCGTTGCCAGTATTATTTTGACCTACAACCTCGGCGGCTTGTTTGGCACCGCGATTGCCACGACCACCATGCTCGGACTTGCCGGCATGATCGTCGCGCTCGATGCCTTCGGTCCCGTCACCGACAATGCCGGCGGCATCGCCGAAATGTCGGGGCTGCCAAAAGAAGTGCGCCGCTCCACCGACGCGCTCGACGCCGTCGGCAACACCACGAAGGCGGTGACCAAGGGCTACGCGATCGGCTCGGCAGGCCTTGGCGCGCTGGTACTGTTTGCGGCCTACAACTACGACCTCAATCACTTCATCTCCGAGGCCAACAAGGAGGGTGCGACGGGGTATCAGTTCTTCAAGGGCGTTCAGGTCGACTTCGGTCTGGACAACCCCTACGTCGTTGTCGGCCTGCTGCTCGGCGGCCTCATCCCCTTCCTGTTCGGTGGCATGGCGATGACGGCCGTTGGCCGTGCGGGCGGCGCCATCGTCGAGGAAGTGCGCCGTCAGTTCAAGGCGAAGCCCGGCATCATGAAGGGCACCGAGAAGCCGGACTATGCGGCGGCCGTCGACCTTCTCACCAAGGCGGCGATCAAGGAGATGGTCATCCCCTCGCTGCTGCCGGTCCTCTCGCCGATCGTGCTCTTCGTGGTGATCAATGCCATTGCCGGCAAGGGCGAGGCCTTCTCGGCGGTCGGCGCCATGCTGCTCGGTGTGATCGTCACGGGTATTTTCGTCGCCATCTCGATGACCTCGGGCGGCGGCGCCTGGGACAACGCCAAGAAGAGCTTCGAAGATGGCTTCGTCGACAAGGATGGCGTCAAGCACGTCAAGGGCTCGGAAGCGCATAAGGCGTCCGTGACCGGCGATACCGTTGGTGATCCCTACAAGGACACCGCCGGTCCTGCCGTCAATCCGGCGATCAAGATCACGAACATCGTCGCACTGTTGTTGCTGGCGGTTCTTGCTCACGGCTGATCCACGACGATCAGACAACAGTCCAAACACAAAGGGCCCCGGAGGCAACTCCGGGGCCCTTTTGTCAGGCGCTTGGCGACGGCCAATGGTCGAGGCGCAGGCGAGCTCGTTGGTAATCGGGTTCGAGACTCAAACGATGGCCAGACCGTAGAGCTGGCGATCATGGGTTCTGGTTGAGGATCGCGTGTGGCGGACACGTGCAGCAGGACATGCGTCGCTGCTCGAGTTCAAAAAGATCGCCTGAGATCTCTAGAGCCGTTCCGTTTTTGACGGAACCGCGGAACGGCTCTAGCTTTTGTTTTGTCGTGCTTCTTATCGGAAAACCGGTTCCCACTTTTCCGGAAGCACTCAAGCGACTCACGAATTAGGCATCAAAAATCACGTGCCGTCGCCAAAGATGTTCGTCTTCTTGCCGAGGTTGCGGAACATCGACTTCAGGATGCCTTCATCCTTCGCGCCGGGCGCGGGTGTCTTGGCTGAAACGAAGTCGAACACCTTGCCGTCTTTCAGGCCGTAGTTGGCAATTTGCTCGACGGAGCCTGCTTCGTTGAAGTAGACCGCCACGACTTTGCGGTCCTTCTCATCGGGCAGCATGAAGGACGTCTGCGTCATGGTGCTCGAGATGTAATAGAAAGCGCTGCCGCCACCCAGCATCGTCGTCGTCGCCGGCGTTCCGAGCGTTGCGCGCACCTGGTCCTGGCTCATCCCGGGTTGGATGGCCTGCAAGTCCGTATCGCGGAACTGATATCCATGCTTGATGATCTGTTCGCCGCAGCCCGCCAGCGCAAGCACCAGCGCCAATCCTGCCAGTTTTCCGGCGAGGCGGCATCTGGAGTTCGGTCGCATGTACGAATGCATGGGCTGGGAATCACTTCTATCCATGGACACAAGGCGATTAGACTGTAGAAGGCGGCGATGCAACGCTGACCAAGCCGCTATGGCCGGCGATCCCCAATTAGCGTTGCGCCACCGGCTCAGAATGAGGATATCGAACGAGATGTTTGCATGGCTCGCGTCCCGGCCGACCCGCGCTAAAGCAGAAGAGCTTTATGGCGCGGTCGTGACGGTCGCCCGAACACCCGGATATTATTCAGCTTTCTGTGTCCCGGATACCACCCGGGGGCGCTTTGAAATGATCGCATTGGTGCTTTTTCTGGTGCTGGAGCGCACAAAGCGTGCGCCAGGGGGGACGGACCTTTCCCGAGCCGGGATCGAGGCGTTCATTACCGACATGGACGATTGCATGCGCGAGATGGGTGTTGGCGATCTGACAGTGCCGAAGAAGGTCAAGCGGGCTGCCGCGGTGTTTTACGAGCGGGCGAAGCACTATCGAGAGGCCCTCGCAGAGGAAGGCGACGAGACCTTGGCCAGCGTGCTTCTTCGCCATATCTGGGACGAAGAAGAGGCCTTGGACGTGCATCCACGGCGCCAGCACGCGCGGGCCTTGGCCGGCGTCGTGCGGCGGCAGTCTAAAGATCTGTCGCGGGCCGACGATGGATCGCTGGGTAATCCGCTAACGCTGGTCGCATTGCTTCAGCGCGCGGTGACTGAAGCCACAGGCGCAATGCCCCCCGCTTCTCCATCGTCCCGGAAAGACATGAGGTGATGCATGACGAGCCAAATCTCTGCGAGCGTGCCGCTCGCGTCCTGGTCTCACGCGACCGTGGATGTGCCGGCCCAAGGTCTTGAGGTCACGCGCAGCGCGAACGATGCGGAGCGGGCCGACATAGTGCGCGCGCTGCCGCTTGCCGCCCTCGACAAGCTTCAGGCGCATTACCGGATCACGGGTCTTGTCGGTGGCGGGTGGCGTCTCAAGGGCCAGATCTCGGCTAGCTTGGTGCAGACGTGTGTCGTATCCCTCGAGCCGGTGTCTTCGGCTATCGAAGAGCCGTTCGAAGTCGAATTCTGGCGGGAAGTCTCCGAGCCGGACGGAGAGGACAAGAGCATCCTTGAAGGACCGGACGTCGAAACGCTTACCGGCGATGAGATTCCGGTCGGGCGTATCGTATTTGAGACCCTTGCAGGCGCGCTCGACCCCTATCCGCGCAAAGAAGGCGCGGCTTTTGACTGGAACGATAGAGCCGGCGACGCGGAAAAAAGCAATCCTTTCTCGGTTCTTATGCAGCTCAAGGACAAGGAATAGCCCGACCGTTCCGCAAGCGTGCAGAAAGACGAATTGCGGGTTGTCTGGCACTGCAAAGGCGCTATGGTCCAGCCGATTTCGTAGATGAAATGAATGGGACCTTACGGGGGGCCGCGGCCGCGCTTTTCAAGCCGCGTTGCCACGGCATGATGGGACCGGCCGGGGACGTAGAGCAGGACGATGGCGAGCCCGAAAACAATTGCGCTCGATGCCATGGGGGGCGACCACGGTCCGGAGGTCGTCATTCCGGGCGCTGCGCTGTCGCTCGAGCGGCATCCCGCTTTGAGTTTCATTTTCTTTGGCGACGAGGGGCGGATCAACGCGGTTCTGGATCAGCACGCCGCGCTCAAGGCCAAGTCGCGTGTGGTCCACACCAGCAACGTCGTTGCCATGCACGACAAGCCCAGCCAGGCGCTACGCCGCGGCAAGGGCTCCAGCATGTGGCTGACGCTGGAGGCGGTAAAGCTTGGCGAAGCGCACGCTGCGGTTTCCGCCGGCAACACGGGTGCGCTCATGGCCATGGCGAAACTTATCCTGCGGCCCATAGCCGGGATCGAGCGGCCTGCGCTGGCGGCGTTATGGCCGACGGTGCGCGCTGAATGCATCGTGCTCGATGTCGGCGCGAACGTCGGGGCCACGGCACGCAAGCTATCGGAGCTGGCGCTCATGGGCGCCGCCATGGCGCGCGCGATCTTTCACATTGAAAAGCCGACGGTTGGCTTGCTCAACGTCGGCGTCGAGGACATCAAAGGCGTGGAAGAGGTGCGCGAGGCGCACGCATGGCTGAAGGATGCCGCGGATCTGCCCTTTGACTACAAGGGGTTCGTTGAGGGCGACCAGATAGGGCACGGCGCGGCCGATGTCGTCGTCGTGGAAGGTTTTGCCGGAAACATCGCCTTGAAAACGGCGGAAGGCACCGCGCGCCAGATCGGTGTCTATCTCAAAGGCGCGATGACGAGCTCTCTTTTGACCAAGTTCGGGGCGTTACTCGCCCGTGGGGGATTTCGCGTTCTCAAGGCAAAAATGGACCCCAGGCGGCTCAACGGCGGCACTTTTCTCGGGCTGAAAGGCATCGCGGTAAAGAGCCACGGCGGAACCGACGCCTTCGGATTTGCCAGCGCCGTCGATCTCGCCTACGAGATGGCGGACTCCGGCCTTATCAACCGGTTGACGGCCGATCTTGACACCTTTCACCACAAAATCGAGCAGGCCGCCAGCAAGTCCGAGGCCACGTCCGAACGCGCCGGTTGAGTTCGAGTAAGCGAGAAGGAAAGCATTCGTGGCAGTCATTCGATCAGTCATACGCGGTGTCGGCGCTCATTTGCCGAAGCGCGTGGTGACAAATGACGACATGACCAAAATCGTCGATACGTCCGACGAATGGATCAGGGAGCGCACCGGCATCCGCCAGCGCTACATCGCCGGCGAAAACGAGCACACCTCCGACCTGGGTGCAGCGGCTGCCAAGCAGGCGCTGGTGCGCGCCGGGATTGATCCGGTGGATATCGATCTGGTGATCTGTGCCACCGCCACGCCCGATCGCACGTTTCCCGCTACCGCTGTACGCATCCAGCAGCAACTCGGCATCACGCGCGGCGCCGCGTTCGACGTGCAGGCGGTCTGCTCCGGCTTCGTTTTCGCGATGACGGTTGCCGACAACTTCTTGAAGACAGGCCAGTTCAAGCGCGCCGTCGTGATCGGTGCGGAGACGTTCTCGCGCATTCTCGACTGGCAGGACCGCACCACATGCGTGCTGTTCGGGGACGGCGCGGGCGCGGTCGTTCTGGAAGCGCAGCCGCAGGTCGGTGGGCGCGATGATCGCGGTATCCTCGCGACGCGCATTCGTTCCGATGGGCGATTTGAAGATCTGCTTTACGTGGATGGCGGCCCCGGTTCGACTAAGACGACCGGTCATCTGCGCATGAACGGCCGCGAAGTCTTCCGTCACGCGGTGCAGAAGATCTCCGGCGTCATCGAGGAAACGCTGGTGATGACCGGCTTTACCGCCAACGAGATCGATTTGTTCGTGCCCCATCAGGCCAATCAGCGCATCCTTGACGGCATCGCCAAGAAGCTTGGCGTCGATCCCGGCAAGATCGTCATGACGCTCGACAAGCACGGCAATACGTCGGCGGCTTCAATCCCCCTCGCGCTGAATGAGGCGCTTGCGCAGCATCGCCTCAAGGAGGGCAGCTTGGTGCTCATGGAAGCGATGGGCGGCGGGTTCACCTGGGGCGCGGTTCTCGCACGCTGGTGAGCCAGCCTCGCAGGCAGGCCCGCGCAGCCATGCTCTTGTTCCCTGTTTGAAACCGCAGCCGGCCATCGGAAGCACTGGAATCATGCGCTGCTACCGCGCCAGCCGATTCTCCGTTAACGGGTGAACGCAGGACCGCAAAAATGCCCGTTCCGTACACACCGCGTGCGATGCACCAAGGGAAACGCCATAAATTTCAGTTGCTTCCCGCGTTGACCGCGACCAATTCCCCCGGTAGCATCCGCGCAAAATAACAAGTGTGGGCAATGGGAGAGGACAATGGGAGGCAAAACCTTGACTCGCGCCGATCTGGCCGAGGCGGTGGTGGAAAAGGTGGGCTTGCCGCGCAACGAAAGCCAGGATCTGGTCGAGCGCGTGCTGGAAGAAATCTCCGGCAGTCTGGCGGAAGGCGAGTCGGTGAAACTGTCGTCGTTCGGATCGTTCGGCATCCGGCAGAAGGGTGAGCGCATCGGGCGCAATCCAAAAACGGGCAAGGAAGTGCCGATCACGCCGCGTCGCGTTCTCGTCTTCCGTCCGTCCAACATCATGAAGGATCGCATCAACAAAGGTCACGGGAAACGCGCTGCCGAGTGACGCACGCGCGTGTGCGATGGAATTTTTTTGCTTTTGTTCTTTTGATACGCGTTGAGGTATGATCGCGCCATCGTGCGCTGCGCCGCTTTCTTCGCATCATACATGCCTTCGTCCGGCGTCAGCGCGCGTGCCTCGAAAAGAGGGTGCGTGGGCTGGTGCGTGGGCTGGTGCGTCGTCGTGCTTTGCCCAGGCGCTCGGGGCTGAGGGCGAGGTTCGACGTTATGAATAAATCTGCAGATGCGTTCCGCACCATCGGCGAGGTGGCGGAAGAACTGGATGTTCCAAAGCACGTGCTCCGATTCTGGGAAGGCAAGTTTCCCCAGATCAAACCCATGAAACGAGGCGGCGGCCGGCGTTACTACCGGCCAGAGGATATGGCGCTGTTGCGCGGCATTCGCCATCTGCTTCATGCGGAAGGCTACACGATCAAGGGCGTGCAGAAGATTCTGCGCGAGCAGGGCATCGAACAGGTCAAGGTGCTGGCGCGCGGTGCCCAGGCCTCAACGCGGCGGACGGAATCCGCCAAGAGCGCGCCGGCGCGCAAGAGTAAGGGTGCAAGCGCCGTTCCCGCAGCGCCATCCCACGCGTCACAGATCCAGCCCGCAGCATCGCCCAGTACTCCATCGAGCACGACATCGAGCGCGGGCGCTGGTGGCCCGGCGGTAAGCCGTGCCGAACTCATTCGTTCCGTAATCCGGGAGTTGGAGCAGTGCCGCGCTCTTCTCATCGGCAGTGTCATGGCAGAGGCGAGCGCGGGCGCAAAGCGCTCCCGGGCCGGTGGGCGCACGTGAGCACCCGCCCAGCAGCGTGCATGTCCGCGCCGCTGCCTGACACTGCATTGGAGCTTTGGCTCGTCGATCTCGACGCCACGGCGGGCCCACTGATGGCTGCCGAGGCAGACTGTTCCCGCTTATCGCCGCAGGAGGCCGAGCGCGCGCAGGCAATTATAGATGACAGTGCGCGGCGACGCTGGCTGAGCGCTCATATCGCCTTGCGGCTGTTGCTTGAGCGTTGGGGCGGCGCCGGTCTGCGCTTGCAGCCCTTCCAAGTCGCGCCGGGAGGCCGTCCGTTTCTACCCGGGCCCGCGCCTCATTTCAGTCTGGCCCACGCGGGTCAATTTGCGCTCATCGGGTTGACACGCAGTGCGCCGCTCGGCGTGGACATCGAGGTGATTTCCCCGCACGTCATGCCGCTCGAGCGCCGCTCGCGTCTCGTGGCGTTCGCGAACGACGTGGCAGGAGGTGCGGAACTGCCGCATGTGCACCCTTCGCCGGCAAGTGGAGTGCGTGCGGCTGCAGGGCCCGCAGAGGATGCCAACGTCGAGACCGCCGCCTTCATCCAGGCCTGGTGCCGAGTGGAAGCTTTCGCCAAGGCGGATGGGCGCGGTTTACTGGCGGTGCTCTCGCAGGCCGGGATCATGGGGCCGGCGAAAGACGCGCCCGGCGTCGAGGATCTCGCGTGCACCAGCCCGAGCCCAGTGCGCGACCTAGTGCGTGATGGGCCATGTCCCTCGCCGGGCCAGTTATCGGGTTATCGCGTATGGGACGTGCCGCTCGGCAGCGACGCGCAGGGTTATGCGGCGGCCGTCGCGCTAGCGCGGGGAGCCCATATCTCCTCCGACGCCCTCGTTCCGCTAATTCTGGAGGACATCGAGGCGGCCAGCACGCCCTTGATGCGGCAAGCTGACGTTGTTTTAAGCCCACCCGACGATGGCGGTTGACCTTGGGCCACCGGGCGGGCAAAAGGGGGCCGGCATCGGAGCGTAGCGCAGCCTGGTTAGCGCACCAGTCTGGGGGACTGGGGGTCGGAGGTTCAAATCCTCTCGCTCCGACCAATTACCCAACAAAAACAGTGTGTTGTGAGAGGGTCAAATTTGGCTCCTAAAAATTAAACATCAAGACAACATCAGCGCAAATTTGTCCACAGCACGGTTCGGGTGCGCCATTGAAACGCGGCAAGCCCGTATTACTTATGGGGTTCATGCTTAGTTCGCGGGGGATCGCGGGGATGAACCAAACGGAAATCGACCGGCTTGAATTAGGCGGTCTCAGCAACGATGAGAAATTCTGCAAGGTCGAGCGGTATCTTCAACAGAAGCTGATCGACGCTCGGCGTGATGCCGAGGAGCGCAGTAGTGCCCAATATGGGAACGTGACGCCAGAATTTGGCGAATACGATTATGCGGTCACCGTTTCGGCCGCTGCCATGGAATACGGCCAAAGTGATTTGGCCGATTTCCAGCTGCCGTGGCCGACCGAGGAGCACTGCGAAGAGTCTTGTCGGATGTTTCGCGCCCGGGCCGGGCGCTTGGCGCAACAACTGCTGTTCCGTCACGCGGGTCGCGACGACCCCAATAGCGTCGCCTTCGACAACAAGTCGAAAGAGAAGCTGCGGTTTCATCTCAGCCAGCTCCGCGCTGTCGTACAAAAAGACGTGATGCCGGATTGGCAGAAGCAGGAATGGTACGCCGCAATTCGTGATTTGGAAGCTTGGCTCGACAAACCGCGCATTCCAGTAGTCGCGTTTATCGAAGTGTTCGGGAAAGCTTTGAACGGTTCGATTGAAATCTCAGAGGCGGTCGGAACGCTCTACGGCCTTGTGAAAGAAACAAAAGCGCTGGAGAAAGCGCGCGCATTGCTGACTGCTGCGGCGGCACCGAAGCAACTCGAAGGGCCAAAGACGAAGCAGTTGGCTGCTCCGAAATCGACGCCGGCGAAAGGCGGATTTGGCCGCCCGAACACCGGCTTCGACAAAGCGCTCGACGACGAGATTCCGTTCTAGGCGGAGTCACCCCCGGCGCTAACGTCGGGGGTTCATGCCGTCACTCCGATCTGATCTCGGCGAGCAGTTCGGTTTCAGCGCGAGGGCGCTTGCGCTCATAGCTCATCGCTATATCGAGCCCTACCAACCACTCGACGGCTTGCTCGCGCGCGAGATAAATTGATTTTGGCAAAGCGCAGTGCGGGCCGTGATCAACCAAGATCTGCTCAATTTCGTCGAACAATTTGCACACCTTCAACGGCGAGCCTTTGAGAAACAAAGGTTTCATCTTTAACTTCCTATGTGATAGCGCGCACGCGCTCAGGCGTGCGGACGCAATTGTTTTGTCAGTTTTGGGGAGTCGGTTTGCGGCTCATCGCACGCGGGCCATCGCCTGCTTATTCCAGATCGCCGTAGCAATGGGGCGGTGCCCGGACACCAATGGTCCTCTGCAGGTCACCTAAAGCAGTGCCGATGTAGCGAGCGACCGCGCTTTCGTCAAGTTAATGAATTCTTAACGTCCCTCGGAAGTTGAACTTTAACCCCGCTCCGCACTTTGCCATTTGTGAACTACACGGATTGTCCGTGTACGGAGCAAATAGCATGAGTGAACTGGTATGGAACATCTTCGCGGGCATTGGCATCGCGCAGACCGTCGTGATGACGACCGTCGCAATCGGAATTGCGGCGGTCATTCTCAAGCCCGACAGGAGGCAGCCCAATGCCGAATGATAGCGCAAAGGTTCGCTGCGAGGCCGCCTGCGACCGCCTGGACGCTTGGGGCTACTCTGCGAGCACTGTGCTCGTGGGTTATCGGCACACGCTGCACTACGCGATTGCCAGCCGCAGCGCACGCCAGCGAGACGTTGAACTTGCCTTGGGCACCCGAGTGGCAGCCCGCGTTCGCTTTGGACTTAGCCACGCCTTCATCCCCGCAGGAGTTGCCCAATGATAGATGCGATGTACGACGAGATGAAACCTACCGGCTTCGACTACTTCGTCGCTGTGCTGGATGGTGTGACGCGCGTGGTAAGTATCCGCCACGACAGTGACCACGTGCTAACCGTGGCCAGTGCGCTTGGCCACGTTGCCGGTGCGTTGGGCGTAGACCTTGACCAACTATGTGACGCTCTTGCGGAGGGTTGGCATGAGTGAAAGCCAAGCCGACCTGCATCGGGAATTCGTGCGCGACCTGAAGATGCACGACGCCGTTGCGGAATTGAGCACAGCCATCGCGTCGGTAGAAGCCGCCTTGCGGCTCGCCACCTACGCGGTTGCCCGTAAGCCCGCAATGGAGGCCAACATCGTGCAGATCGTCAACGCGGCGACCAACACTTGCCGCGTCACTGTTCATCGCATCATTCGTGGCGTAGGAGCACATGATGAGCCTGTCGCATAGCCGTTTAAGTCGTATCGTTCGCGAACGAGAGGAATATTGGCAGCTACGGCGGAGGGTGTATGTGAAGTCACCAGACCCGCCGACATGGTTGGAAGAATTGGCAGCTAAACTCGAACGAGCAGGTTGGCCATCACGCGCTGTGCATACGGATTTGTTGGTCACACGCGCGCCGATTGCCTTGGTTCGGCAGATGGAGCGAATGCCGCTCGGCGAACCGATAAAGGTTGGCCGCAACTGGCATTATTGCTTGTCACCAGAGTCAGCGCGGAGCTAATTATTCGCACGTGCCTTCTTGCCCGTGGAAGCCGTACCAGCAGCGCCTCCGTCCGCGGACGGAGGCGTTGCGTTAGCTGCCGCGCGGTGCGCCAGCAAATTTGCGTAGCTCTTTTTCATATTGCCGGGCACGGCGATGCCCAAGCGCATGGCTTCCTCGTACCAGCGCCGCATCAATTTTTGCTTTTCGGTCAGGGGCGTGCCTTCGGGCACGGCAATGTCGAGCACCTTGCCCGGCTTCCGCACGTTTGGCTGCTTCTTCCATTCCCAGCCCAAAAGGGCATCGTCAACCAAACGCAGCTTGCGCAACCGCATTCGCTTCTGCCACGCGGCTTGCGGCTCCACCGTGCGGTGCTGCCAGCAGCTCCACCGGTGCCATAGCGCATCAAGCTGCACGTTGGCCTTGGGATCAGGATAGAGAAACGTATGCAGGAACCGGCTCAGCGCATCTTCGCTATACAGCGGTACCAACAGATCGTCGTGTATGTATTTCAATTCTTCGCGCGTCGGGAAGAAGCCGTACAAATCGCAAATGCGATTTTCCAGGCGCTCCAGAACATCTGCTCTGTCAACGCGCCTGCCGTTTTCGTCATGCCAAAAGCCATTGGACGCAAAGCGCCATGTAACGGGGAGCAGCATGATCAGTACCGGGTGCCCTCGTAGGCATTGGGCAAATCGCACCGCTAGCTGTTTCTCTTCAACGATATGGGAGCCATACTCGCTCATTATTTCATCAACCTCTCGTGGAATGCGCGCGCGTGCGGGTTGCGCAGAATATCTGGCGGCTGCACACCGGGCGGCTCGGCTGCCTTAAGGGCGCGACGGGAACGTTCTATGCGGGCACGAGTTAAACGGCGACTCTCGTCGTCGTTTAGCTCGTTTTCAACTTCTCTCTCCATGCCTTCGTCCATTTGTTGCCAGTTTCGGGTGCCGACATGCCGCCGCCCTTGGCCAGCGAGTCCCACGCCGATTGCGTGAACAGCTTGCGCACATATGCGGCAGGGTCCACGGCGTCGGGCCAACCTTGCGGGAAGCGGAGGCTCTTGTCTTCGTTTACTGCGATCCGTGTCTTGGCATGGTCCAACCATGCCACCTGCCGCGCGCTCTCAATCGTACCGCTATCTTGCTCCACCATTTCAAGCATCGTGCGCAGCTTGGCGTTGGTGGCCGCAAGGGCAACTTCATTCCGCCGTAACGCGGCGGTCAGCGCGCGGTCGTACTGGTCGCGCTGGTCGCGAGTGAAGCGCTGATAAACGTGGTCGGGCACTAGCTCGAAGCTCATTTCGCCTCCAACGCCGCAACACGTTTTTCGAGGGCCGCCAAAGCGTCTGCAAGGCTTCGCGGGCGCTTGGTCTGCGGTGCGTCATACTTCTCCGCAGCGTCGTATTCCGCGCGCTGCTCAGCATTCAGCGTTGCCAGCACGCCTTCTGACAGTCTCCTAAATTTCTGCATCGACACCTAGCTCCGTGAGTTGTTGCAGCAGGGCATCTACTCGCCCAACGAGCGCAGTGATCTGCGCTTGGTGGGCGACCAGCTCGTCCGTCATGCTGTTGAAGTCGGTTTCGAGGACCGAAACCCTGTTACGGAGTGACTGGGTCTCGGTGGTCCTTGCGTCCCTCTCGACGGCAACCTTCTCGTCGGCGGCCCTAACTTGCGCCGCAATGGAATTGAAGCGAACGTTGACTACATCCAAAATTGTGCTCATGCGCGCGGTCCTTGGTTCAGTTTGAAGTCCTGCAATGGCGCAAACGCCTTGGGCGTTGGGCTCCACTTGCGCAGCCGTTCCATGAAGTACTGCTCTAGGCGGTCTTTTGCGCGAGTAACGAGGTCTCTCTCCTTTCGGAGGAGATCTCGTTGCTTCACAAGCTCGGGCGCGATGATGCCTTCGCAGAGGGCGAGGGTTTTTTCGTAGGTGCTGTCATCCATGCCCAAAAGGAAGCGAGGAGCGGCCATGGCGGCTGCCACGGTTACCAAGTCGCCGGCACGCGCGGCGTTGACAATTGCGCTGGCCGTGTGCTTCTCGGCGCGGAGCGCAGCACGCAGCTCGGCACCGTATTCGCGATGCTCGGGCTTAACCGCCAAGGCAGAACGAAGCGCAACCTCAGCAGCGCTAATTTCGTTGTTGAGCGCATCAATATCGCCGCCCACGCTGGCAACCAGCTTATCCATGACCGGCATTGCGAACTGCACAACCTTGTCGGCCAACACGCCGTCTTTGGTTTTGCCAATTTCAACGTCTTGCTGACCGAGCGTGTGCCAGACGCGATAGATGTTATCCAGCGCAGCCTTACCCGAATTAGACTTGGCGTGCAGCGGATGAAAGTCACTAGGGACGTGCGTGCTAACTTCGTCTCGTTCCATGTTCACCAAGCTCCTGTTACTGTTCCTTGCGGCTGGCCGACGCCATCAGCCATCACGGCATATCGCGCCATATCCAAGTGATGGTCTGGGAAGTCGGGGGAGACATCCTCGGGCTTCAATATCCCGCGTGGTGCCTGCACAATCATGCTGATCAGGTGCGGGCACGACGGGGATATGAATAGACCGCGACCTGTTCCGGCCTTGGAGGCATGGAACAGCTCACGCATTTTATTCCAGCCGCCTGTGCGACTGCCCGGCCCCTTCTCGGGCTTTTGGGCGTCCAGGCCGCATTCATTCAAAATGCCGACAACCGTATCGCCCGCGAGGCCGCGCGCATCGTCGCAATAAACTTCGGTGCGAATGCGCGCGTGGTTGCGCTTCAACATATCAATGATCTGTTCGGCGAACTCCGACGGGCTTATGCCACTGCCAAGGTTGAGCTCCTCGTCAATCGCGGTGTCCGTTTCGTCCAGAATGAAAAGGTCGCCCGCCTTGTAAGGTCCGGTCGGGTCCATCAATTCGCCCAAGAGGCAAGCGGCAGCCACCGAGGCAGTACCCCAGTCCGCGCCGACGCGGTAACGCCAGCGCACGCCTTTCGGCGCTTCGCGGACGTGAAAGGCAGGGTCAAAGCAATCGAAGATCGCGCCGAGCGCAACAGTCCAGTCGCCGTCCATCCATGCGGCGCGCATACGGGGGCTGTTCGCCGTGGCCGCAATAAGCTGGCGCTCGTATGCAGCTTGATTGATGTGCGGGTTCTCGCGGAAGCTAGATGTCGTCAAAACCCAAAGGTCGTTGGTTTCATCTTCACGGTAGGGCTTCCACCATCCGGGGCTCTTGCTGATAAAGTTCTTGACGATGT
Organism: uncultured Hyphomicrobium sp.; assembly: GCA_964587445.1. GTDB lineage: Bacteria > Pseudomonadota > Alphaproteobacteria > Rhizobiales > Hyphomicrobiaceae > Hyphomicrobium_B. Next base: position 543,635 of record CAZPLQ010000002.1, on the reverse strand, counting down.
AGCCGTGCGCCGCGCCAAACGGGTTGCCGTTGATGCGAATGTGCGCACGCCTGCCGGGTGCAACGCGGAGGTTGGACCGGAGCTTCTTAAACAGCGCCCAAGCCGAGAGCGGTGCGTTACCGGCTTCGTCAAAGTATGCAGCCGAGAATGACTTGCCTTGAATGCTGCGATATGAGTTTTCGTCGGCAAGGTTTTTGAGGGTGATGATGCCGCCGGTAGGGAGCCGTATCAGTCCTTCCGACTTGTTGATGGTCACGCTGGTGCCGAACGCCACGACGCAAAGGTCGTAGAGCTGGTCTTGCAGTTGTTGCAGGCCGCTCCAGGATTCGCGGCAGACAATCGGCCGGGCCTCGGCGGCGAAGTCGGCACAGTGCGCAATGCAGTCTAGGCAAAGGAGGAAGCTCTTGCCGCCACCACGCGCGCCAAAGTCGCCAATGTTGCAGGTCGTGCGGAAGCCCAAAGATGCCTGCTGGAAGTCGGTGGGGGTGATGGAGGTCATCGCTGCACCGGCGCATTGCTCGCGTCCATCAATGCCAGCACTTGGGCTTCGGTCATGGGCGCGTTGATTTGGATGTTGACGGTGTTGTTCGTGACGCGGCTGACGCCTTCAACTTGGCCGCTCTGTTCAACCCAACCGGCGCGTGCCTTGGCGAGAAAGATGGCAGCCGTGATGTTGCCTTCGCGGGCTTTCACCATCAGTATGTCTTGCAGCTCGGTGCTTAGCTCGCTGCGACCGGAGTCAATGGCCTCCTGCACTTCGGGCTGCCGTTCACGAGCGCGGTAGAACGCACTGCCAGAGACGCCCAAGGCGCGCGCGATGCTGCCGATGGTGGCACCGTTGGCCGACATGGCGAACACCTTCTCGATACCAGCGGGGAGCACCACGTAGCCGAGCTGTGCGTTGTCGCTCTCGCGAAAGTCCATGCGGACGTAGTTCGGGTTCGCCTTGCGAATGAACTTGCCGTGGTCCGGTTTGGTTACTTCGGTTGCCATACCTAGCTCGCAGGGGCCTGTGATGGCCCTTTTGATGTTGGCTGGCGAGTTATGGCCCTTGATTACAAGGAGAAAAGGCCACTAAACACCAGTCACATGAACTGGTGCTACACACGATGTGGCGTAGCTGCAACAAAAATGTTCACTATTTGTCTGCTGGCGGGCGGCGGCTGCCCGGTTGCGGCGGCGATTGCGTGTCGCTGTGCGGAGGGCAGGGTGCCCCAAACTAAGGGTAGCGGGGGTCGGCATTACGCAGGGTGCCGCTACCCTAGCCCGGCCTTTTTCTGGAGCCCGGGCAAGTGGGGGAAGTCGGCCTCGCCCACCGCTACCCATAAAACTGCTACCTGCTACCTTGTCACTACCCTTGCGCCACCATAAAGCCCAAAGGTTAAAACCAAGCCCCTACAGTAGCTTATGCTCTATTGCTACCCTGCTACCCTATTTTTCTAATCAATTAAGTAAGAAGAAATAATACAGCCAATTAACCATATAACCGCCCCCTCTCTATAGAGCGGTAGAGACCCCTAGGGTAGCGGTAGCGGGGTAGCGGCACCCTAGTAGGCATTGTTGAGAAGGAACCATTTTAGGAGACCTTCCTTATCGGGGGCCTGTTTTGCAACAAGCTCGACGGTGCCCTTACCTTTCACCCACGCATTGCCCCCCTTGCCGCCCTTGTCCCGCAACTTGATGCCCTTGCGCTGCTCGCAACCGAGGCGGCGCATTGCCGCGCCGACGCGCCGACCGTCCGCCGTGCTTTGGCGTTCAATCGGTCGGCCGAGCACTTCCAAAAGATGTTTCGTCTGGACCTTGTAATCGTCCGCTGGGAGCAAGTCGGCAAGCTCATCGTACCACGGGTCTTGCAGCGAGTGCTCGCGCTGCTGCTCAAGATAGATGGTGTCAGGTCGCTTGTTCACGTCGTGGCCAGCTTCTAGCAAGCGGCCCTGCCAGTAGTCGCCTTGCATCCAGCCGAGAAACGCCTCGCGGCCACCGATGGCCCACTCTGCGCGCATCGCGCCATGATACTCAAGGTTCTTGTTGCGCTCTGGTCCGCCGTCAACTTCCAGCACGAAATAACGCCGGTCGCCTTCTTCCACGTTCAGCACATGCAGGTGGTTGCTGGTCATAATCAGACGCCAGCACTTCCGGCCCATGAAGGCTTGAAACCCTTTGGGCTCGTATAACAGGCGGCTACTGGTGATGTTGCTTTTCAACGTGTTGGCATCGGACTGATTGCCAGCGAAGAACGCCTCTTGGGCAACGACGAGACACGTGTGGAACAGATGCGCGTTGAAGGTGCCGGTTAGCTGTTTAGACTTATCGAGCACCACGGTGTAAGGGTCCAACAGCTCTGCAAGACAGTCGGCGACGAAATCCTTGCCGCTGCCGTGCGGGCCGTACATCACCAAGGCGACCTCGTTATTGCGCCACGGGTTGTTCAGCAGGTCGGCGATCCAAAGCAACAGGTAGTCGAAATATTCTTCGTTCTTACGACAGACTACGTCGTATAAGTGCATACAGAACAAATCGCATTCTTTTGGCCAGTTTTCTTCGGCGTCGGTGGGCGTGCCGGTGTACTTCCACGATCGCCAGAGGTTAAAGACACCGAGCGGCATGTTGGTCTTGCCGGGGCGAAAGTCCGCTTCATCAAAGCGGGGCGTGTGCTTGCCCTTCACCCAGGCGTCAACGAGAAGCATTTCTTTCACTTCGCCTTTGGCCGTGCTGTAGGGCACCATCAAGTCAGGGTAGCTGGTGCGCAGATTGGCCACCGTTTGCACGACCGGGCGACGCTGCTCGTCGTAATGTATGGCGACGCCTTTGCCGCCGTACTGTCGGACGAAGACATGGCCGTCTAGGTGGTGCTCGCCGTTGTGCGATAAGAACCTTTCTTGCCACCACTGCGCCATGCGCAATTGCGTCTGCAGCGCGTCTGGCATGGCGCTAATCGCGGTGCCAGCGGGCACGGGCGGACAGACGTAAAGCCCAACGCAGGCGGGGTTGGTAAACGCCTCCAGCCATTCTTCAACGGAAAGGTACCGCAGCCGCTTGTACCAGTAGTCGCGCGGCACGGGGTTGCCCGCACCGGTAAGAACGCCTTGGTGATCAAGGCGACCGGGCGTTGTTCCGGTTCGCATCATCTGCTGCTCCACCGGGTCCAGCGTGGCAAACCAACTCGGCATCAACTCACTTGCCGAATGCTCTGTATGCGGTGTAATAACGTCCATATCAATTGCCCCTCCTTGGGGTTGTTGGTTCATTGCTCTGTGAAGACTCAGCCCAAGGGGGAGCGCCCGCCCCTTTGGGCTTTTTCATCGGCGATTGAGGCGGATGCGCTTCCAGACGCTCCTCTCCATTTCACGTTCCTCGCGTCGCGTTGGCTGGGTCGTCCGGAGGCAATACCAAATGTGCGCGGCCTTCATCTCGTTGTGCGTCAGCTTCGGCGTGTACATCGAAACGTGCTTGTATCCTTCGGGTCCGCAGCGGTGCCAGCCGTAAGCCGCGCGAATGACCGGGTCCCATGCCATGTCAAAGATCCGCCGCGTGTGCTCAGGACTTTGGCCGCCGAAGACAAAATGATTGTCGGCACCGGCAATCCACTCGACACGTTTCTTGCCGAGTATGCGTGCAGCCCAACGAGCAGCGTCTTCAACCTCGTCGGTCCAGTCGGGCGACAGATCGTAGCCGAGCGTGTGCATTGCTTTTTGAAATGGGGTCATACCCGCTGCCCTCCCTTGGGCTTGCGGGCCAGCCATCGCTCAATGTCTTCCACGCGATAGCGGGGGCGTCCGTGCACAATAACGTAGCGCGGGCCTTTGCCCTTGCAGCGCCAGTTAGAAAGCGTTTTGGTTTTGTAACCGTAGTGCTCCGCCGCTTGTGCTGGCGAAAGCATGTCAGAAGCCGCGCGCGGCGGCAGGATTGCAGACATGACTGCGACGCTCCATTCAAGATGGATGTCGCTGCGCATGAAATCTTCCATGAGAGAGCGACACCCGCATTGGGGTTGTCGCCATTGGCTTTTTGGGCTGTCGCGCTCTCGCGCAGTGTCCTGGCTCCGTTATCTGCACCCCTAGGGGTCAGTCGGTAGTCAGCCCAATACCTCAGCGCTTCGCGTCACCAGTAATCGAGGGAAGCGCTGGCTGGCCCTCTTTTACTTCGAGGTGGACGCCCTGCCAACTTGTATTTTTAGCAAGCCACTCGCTGACCTTTTCTTGGTGAACGAGCAACGTTGCGAACATCGCGCCGCGCCCAACGTAAACGCCTTGGATGCCTGCGATTGTGTGATCCATCAAAAGCATTCGGTGGACGTCATCAACGCCGACCGACGCAGCAACGGTTGCATAAGTGTCGCGAAGCCGATGCCCACGAATAAAATCGTCGCCTTCCCACGGCTTTGTCGCGCGGCTTATCGGGCGCTCAATGAAGAGCATGGGGGACTTGGGGTACAGCTTTGCGCTGTACTCCAAGGCACGCTCCACCATAGCCACCATCGGCTCGCTTAGCGGCAAATCAAATTTGCGGCCCGCTTTCAGCTTTGGATAGTGAATGCACTTGTTTGGCAGGTCTATCCATTCCCGCTGTGTCGCCCATGCGTCCCAGGGGCGGAGGCCGCTGAATAGTTGAAAGTGATGTGCGAGAGCCCGTAGCGGCCCGGCTGTTTTGACGACAGTCTTGCTCCACTTGGCGATATCAGCCAGCGGAATGGGATTGCCCTCCACGCTCTCCTTGGGCTTCACATAGCTGATTGCAGCCGTCGGACTCGGGGGCAGGCTCGGCAACAGTTTGCGGGCGTGGTTCCACGCGGCGCTAAATTCCTTGAACGTGTGTCGCGCAGCGGACGGCCCGGCGGATTTTACCAACTCGTCGTGGCGGTCGGCGCACATCAGCGGCGTGATGGCCGTCATGGAAAGGTCCATCCATTTGGACAGATGGCGGTCGGCGTTCAGCTTGATGTTGCGAATGTTGATGGCGCTGGCACCCGCAGCCTTTAGCCGGGCCTCGTTCCGTTCGTACATGGTGGCGATGGTAAAAGCTCGTTCCTCAGAACGTGCTTTTACCCTCGGGTCTTCCCCGGCCCGCACCCTTTTCAAAATCGCGCGTGCTGCGTCGCGGGCATCCTCCAGCCCAATGTCGGTAGTGCGGCCTAGGGTCATGCGGATGGTCTTGCGCTTGCCGTCAGCGGTGCGCAGCGTGCTCTGCACGTTGTAGGAAGCGGTGTTTAAATTGACCTGGACGAATAGGCCGGGGCAGCCCTCGTCGTACGTCATGCCGAAGGGCAATTTGGCGATTTTGGTCTCGGTCAGTCGGGCCATAAAACAACACCTACGCAACATCACAGTAGAGCAAAAGCGGGTCGTGTAGGGTAGTTGTAGCCTTGAAATATCTAGAAAAACAAGCGCTAAGGGCAGCTAAGGGTAACGGTCCCCTAAGCCTGGGGGACTGGGGGTCGGAGGTTCAAATCCTCTCGCTCCGACCAATTTTTCAGACAGTTGACTCTGAACTCCACGGGCATGCGTGCGCCGGTTCATGCTGGCGAAAAAGCCTATTGCCTCGCTCCCGCAACAAACTTCTACCCTTGCCCGTCTCAACCGCCCCGCCTTGACAAAGGGCATGGGCCGCCCAAGATTAGGTCAATGATCAGAGCGCCGTCATATTTTCTGCGGACCCGAACGGTCGCGGTTTTGTAGCCCCAGCTTGGCCGTCGCGCCGGGCCTTGGGGCGCGACATATGCTCGTCTGAGCACATCTTCACAATTTCACAACTCGTCTCGCATCATCGCCCGTCGCTGGGTTTGAAATGCTGTTCGCCATGCCACTATCAATCAAGGAGTGAGATGGTCGTCATGACTCCCTTCGAACACGACTCCGAACCGATGCCGGCCATCATTGTCAGCGTCACGGATCATCATCGGCTTCTCGGGCTTGCAGAAGCGGCCGAGGACCGCATCCCCGATGTCGCCAGTGTGCTCCAGTCCGAAATGGAGCGCGCGCAGGTGGTAGCAGTCGATGAGGTCCCTGACAACGTCGTGCGGATGGGCTCGATCGTGGAGTTCAGCTCCGACGCCGGCCAGCGCCGCGTCACGCTGGTCTATCCCGTGGAAGCCGACATAGCCGAGGGACGGATCTCCATCCTGACGCCGATTGGCGCGGCTCTCATCGGCCTCTCCCAAGGTCAGTCGATCGCATGGACCGCACGCGATGGCCGCCGGCATCGCCTGACGGTGCTGGATGTCAGGCAGCCTCCCGGCGAAGCCATGCCCAAGTCCGAACCCCAATCATCGATCGTGGTCTTCCGCGAGCATCACAAGAAGGCGTCCAGCACGGCATCGCCGGTGCCGGACGGCGATGATCCGGACCCTCAGGCCGCATGATGATGTGACGGGATGGGGGATGCGTGCTTCAACGCGCACCGGCAGATTATAGCCGGTTGCGACTCACTTCCTTCTCCCGCGGGGAGAAGGTGCCCCGAAGGGAGTACGAGAAACGCCTCTCCCCTTGGGGAGAGGTCAGCGCTCCGGCGCGTCAGCGCCGAACCTTGGAGCGCCAGGTGAGGGGATGGGCTCGCGATTCAATCTTCCTCTCGCGCTATCACGACTGTTTTCCGCGCGTCAGCACGATTGTGTTGAGAGCAGCGGACCATCCCCTCACCCCAACCCTCTCCCCAAGGGGAGAGGGGACTGCCGCAATCAGCGGCGCACGCTGAAGTTCCTCACCTGTCGCTTTGCGACAGTCTCTGCTGTTCCGGGAGAGGAAAGAGTGGCGCTACAGGATCGCAAAGCGCCCTGGCCTGCCGCGCGGGCGAGCTTTATTTGCCATCCGGATCGCGGACGATGCCCGCAAACAGCGTTGCTCCGCTGCGCTTGTCGCCGATGACGAATACGAAAGGACGGTCAACCACGAATTCGGGCGGCGGCGCCTGATGATCCGGCGCCCCCGCACCGGGAGCCATCACCACCGCCGTTGCCGCCGCCGCTTCGGTCCCTATTTCGCCAACCTCGATCATGGCGCGATGCAGTACCTTGTCGATATACGGAGACGCCTGCGAGGGCCCGACCATGTTGGCGAACTCGGCCTCGCCGGAGGTGAAAGCTCTGACCATGCCCATTCTCTTGAGCGCCTCCTTGAGATCGGCTTTGAACTCGAAGGCGAACTTGGGCAGCACCAGACGCACCCGCTGCGGCTGAGCTTGAGCCAGCGCCGCCCATGCGGCCGAAATCGGTCCGCTGAACGTCTTGACCACGCGGTCCGGCGACAACGCCTGGGCATCGTCCGGCAGCAAAATGATCATCTCGAGAGCGGGGTCGGCGTAGGGAACGGCGACCGCACGCAAGCCCTGGCTGCCGGCGATTGTATACGCGCCGGTACGCTCCATCATCGCGACCTTCTTCGGCGCGCTCTTTGCCAAGGTGAAGGTTCGATCGCTGGTCTCTCGCGGGTTGAACGGCTCTTGCCAGCGTGCCTCGAGGCTGGCCGCGTTGATAAGCACGGCGGTGAAATTGGGATCCAGGGTATCGAGGATTGCGGGGACCCGGCCATCCGTCTTCGCCTTCACCCAAGCATTGATCGATTGAAGCGTTGCGCCTTGTAACGTCTCCGCGCCGAAATTGACCATGAGACTGGCGATGTAGTCGGCCGAAAGCTGCGCCTTTGGTCCCGGCGCCAGGGCGTTGGCGACGTTCAACGTGACGCCAGGACCCCGGGCAAGCGGCGTGTCGAGCTCGCGAGCCCAAGACGGCAGCGGGGGACCCGGAGGCCGGTCGCCCTTGAGCAGCGCGTGCGCGAGCAGGTTCATCTCTGCCAAGTCGTTCCGCGTCCCGTCGAAACGCAGGATACGTTGCATTTGCTTCTCGGTCTCGCCGTTGGCCCCGTACTCGGCCATGGCGATCGCGACGCCGATAGAGTACGGCGAGAGCAGCACGTTGCTGGTGTCGTCCAACGTCGACAGGCCCACCACCAGCGACATGCCGACGAGATTGTAGGATCCCTGCAAAGCCGCGAGCTTCGCGCGGTTGGCCGCCTGGTCCGCGGTCGGCTGCGCTGGGCTCGCCTCGACGATTTCGACATTGTCGGGAAGCTGAGTTTCCGCCTCATGCTGCTCAGCCGGTTTCTCCGCCGGCTTCAAAGCCTCGACCGGCTGGGGATGTCGGATGTCGCTGGGGGCCTCGGCGGATTGCCGGGTGTCGGCGGGCGCTTCGACGGATTGTTGGGTGTCGCCGGGGGCGCTGCCGGCAAGCCGTGCCAGACCGTCCTTCGCTTCTTGGATATCGTCCTGCCCGGCAAGCGCTCTCTGGAACATTTCGATTGCCTCGTTGCGGCGTCCCAGTTTTTCCAGCACTTCGCCACGAGTCGTCATCGCAACGGCATTCTCGGAATCGGCCTGCAAAGCTGCGTCGGCGGCCGCCAGTGCCTCGTCGAAGCGGCCAAGATGCATCAAGGTGTCGGCGCGGCCATTCAGGAGTTCTCCGCTGTCTCGGCCCATGGCTATCGCCTTGTCGAGGTCCACAAGCGCGGAGTTGTAGTCGGCGAGCACGCTGAATGCGCGCCCGCGATATTCGTAGGCTTCGACGAACTCAGGATCGATCCTCAGGCACGCGGTATAGTCCGTGATGGCATCGCGATGGCGGCCGGAATCATGGAACGCGCGTCCTCTATAGAGATGAGCCTTGGCGTACGAGGAATCCAGTTTCAGCGCGCGTGTCAGATCGCGAATGGCATCGTCGTAGGCAGTTTTGAAGTAATAGGTGACGCCGCGATTGTAGAGGGCGAGTGACTCCTGCGCGTTGAGGTGCAAGGCTTCGTTCGCATCGCGCAGCGCCGCGTCGTAATCTCCAAGGTTCAGATATGCGCCGCTGCGGTTGGCGAAGAGGATGGAGCGCGTGGCCCGCGACCCCTTCCCGCGATCGATCAAGCGGCTGCAGGCCTCGATGGCCGGCTCCTCGTTCGCGACCTTGGCGCATTTACTCCAATCGTCAGCCTCTGCCGGCAGCGCGGCGCATGCGCCAAATAGCATTGCAAGACTGAAACGCCAGACTCTCATCATCGCCGTGCGAGCCCGATGACTGATCAACCTTGTGCCGCTCTTATGCGATCTCCTTCAGGGGGCCAGCGGTTGGTTCTGCCAGCCTATAGAGGCCAAGGAGGTCCTCCTTGATACTGTACTACGCGGGGCTGCCGTTGTGTACCGATGAACGTCACCGAACTTGCGCCTTCCGGTCCGATGACGTGCGAGCGCCTTGCGGCGGGTTCACCCCCCGCTCCGGCCATGTCTTAACCAGAACAGCCCTGCCGCCGAGAGACCACTACGGCGTTCTTGCGCCCGCACCCTCCGGCTGAGCGGGCCGGACAGGCTCCGGGGCATTCTGCGTCGGCAATTCAAAACCATGCTTTGAAAAGATCGCCCCGGCTTCGGGTGTGCCGAGGAAGGCGAGGAAGGCTTTGGCGGCGTCCGGTGCGGCCGCCTCCTTCAGGATCGCAGCCGGATAGATGATCGGCGGGTGGGTGTCCCCGGGAAAGCGCGCGATTATTTTGACCTTGGGCTCAGCGAACGCATCCGTCTTATAGACAATGCCAAGCGGCGCCTCTCCTTGGGCGACGAGGGCAAGAGCGGCCCGCACATTGTCGGCTTGGGCAAGTTTATCGGCCACGCTGTCCCACACATTCAGGGCCTCAAGCGCGGCTTTTGCATACTTGCCGGCCGGGACACCTTGCACACTGCCCACGGCAAGACGCCCTCCAGCGAGCGCGCCTGCCAGATCGAAGCCGGGCGCGATGTCGAGCGAGAGCGTGCTCGAGGCGGGAGCGATGATCACCAAATCGTTGCCGAGCAGGTTCTTTCGCGTCCCCTCCAGCAGTAATTTGCGTTCCTCCAGGTAGTCCATCCAGTCCAGATCGGCACTGATGAAGATATCGGCGGGCGCGCTCTGCTCGATCTGCTTGGCAAGCGCAGATGACGCGGCATAGGACACGGAGATCGTTTGGCCGGATTGCTTGGTGAAGGCCTGGGCGGCTTCGTCGAGCGCGTTCTTCAGGCTCGCCGCCGCGAAAACCTTGATTGTATCGCCCTGTTTGGCTTGTGCGGGCTGGGGCAATCCCACCGCAGCGAACGCAAGGCAGAGAAGACCAAGGACGATCAGGCTGGAACGCCGTGTGTTGGGGGATTTCAGAAAACGCATGTCGGCCAGTCTCCCACTCGTTATTTCGGTGAAACTATATTGTTCTGGGAGTGCTGCAAAGGGGTGGCTTGAGTGGCACTCTCGAATAACGGCACGGCCAGCAAAGGCCGCGCCGTTCCGCGAGCTCACGGAAATGATGCCTTGCCGGGAACCAAGGCAGTTTCAGCCGAAGACGGGGAACGTCTCGAATTTATCCCGCAGAATGGATGCGCTGTCGGCGTGCTGCAGCCAGCCTTCGATCATGGTGGCATAGATGCGGCGGAAATCGGTTGTGTACTGCAGGTTTCCGTCCGGCATCAGCTCGGTGAGACTCGAGGGCGTTCCGTAATGACCGCCCCGGACGGTCTTGCCGACGATGAACATCAGGTTGGCCGTGCCGTGGTCGGTGCCCAGCGACGTGTTCTCCGCGGCGCGGCGTCCGAACTCGGAAAAGATCAGCACGCTAACGTCATCTGCGCGGCCGATGCGTTCCATGTCGCGCATGAAGCCGGCGACGGCGTCCGAGGTATATGTGAGATAGCGTGCGTGCGCGTCGACCTGATGGACATGCGTATCAAAGGTGTTGTGGGGATAGGAGGTGTAGTAGAGCCTCGTCGGCATGTCGGCCGCGATGAGTGCGGCGATCTTATTGAGCCCCAGCGGGATGATGCCGTAGTCGACGGGCGTTTTGTAGTGCGACCAGGCTTCTCTTACCTGTTGGGAGGCATCGCGCGCGCTGGCGGCAACCTGATGCAGATATTTCTGCGCGCCCGTCTCGGCCTTCTCGGGGTCTTCGATGACATCGAACATCGGGCGGACCGCGGCGTCCCCCTTGCGCATGAAGCGGTCGGGATCGTTGAACACCACCGGCGTGTGCATGCTGGCATTGACGGCGAGCGATTGGGATTCTGAGATGTTGACGATGTAATTGGATGTACCGCGTGGATCGAGCGTATCGGCAAGGCGGCCGACCCAGCCGAGCGCCTGGCCGCTGTTGGGTGCTGCCGTATGCCAGTAGGCCATCGACGTGAAGTGCGAGAACGACGGCTGGGCGTATCCGCATCCATGCAGGACTGCGAGTTTGCCATCCTTGAACAACTGCTCGAAGCCCTTCATGCCACCGTTGAAGCCGTAATGATCGTCGATTCTGAGCAGTTTGTTGGCGGGAACGCCGATCTGCGGCCTCAATTTGTAGTAGGCATCATCGGCAAAAGGCACCAGCGTGTTGAGGCCGTCGTTGGCGCCCGACAGTTCCAGCACGACGAGGATGCGATTGCTCTTCTTTTGCGTTTCATCGGCTGCCCGCGCGAGCGTCGACGTCAGGCCGAAAGTGAGTCCCTCACCGGCTGCGCTGACGGCAAGCGCGGCGGCGCCCGAACGCAAGACGTTGCGGCGCGACATCGAGGTATAGATCGTCTTCATGGTCATCTCCCGGCGTTCGCCGCGTAGCATCATCCAAGCTGATATTCAGGCAAGCTGAGAAGAGCATGCATCAGCATGCGCAGGCTCTCCTCCATATAGCTCTGAGCCGCAGCGATATCGTTGGTGCCAAGCTCACTTTCGAGAAACGCCGCCAGACGCTCCTGTGTCTTGGGAGAGGGTGGAACGACGAACATGCGCGCCACGAAAAAGCCAACGACGTCCTGCGGCGTCTTCAGGGGTGTCTTTGAATCGAGCACCATGCGCGTCAAGTCGAGCTGCGCCGTGTGGCGTGGCAGCGGCTTGACCCGTTCGAGTGCCTCCTGCCAGCCGCGATAGCTGCCGTAGCGCGTGTTGAAGTCCTCGTCACGGTCAGCATTCATGTTGGACATCGACGTCATGTCCTTGTCGTCCGGCGCTGTCGCCGTCGTGATGTCGACGCCTTGGGAGGTCTTTTCGCTCACCGAAAGGATCTGATAGACCCCGCCCGGGTACCGGTCGGGCGGGATGAACCCGACATCGGGAAAGACAACGTCGCGCGCAAAGTTGCCCCGTTCGATGAGCAGGCCGGGTGTGATCCAGCTTCGCCCTTGCGCCCAGCCGGCGACCGTCGGCGGCCAAAACAGGGTCTGTCCAAGGGCCGTTGTCGTCTCATGGAAGTCGGGGACGCCCGGCACGGAGCGCAACCCCAGCTTCTTGTAGGTCGAAACGAGCAATTCCACCGGGCTCTTGATGTGGGCGCCGCAACTCGGGTCCGAATAGAAGTCGCGCGACAGGAATATGGCGTTGAGCAGGGGCGCGAGCTGGTAGTTGTTGTCGCGCAGGACAGCCCCGAGCTTTGTGCGCATCTGAGGCGAGATGTCGTCGCGCACGAAGAAACGGTAGACCTTGGCGGCGACGAAATCCGCGGTCGCCGGCTGCTTCAGAATGATATCGACGATATCGACGCCGTCGTAATTGCCCTTCTGGCCGAGGAACGATTTCTCGCCCGCATCGTGCTCGGCGTCGTTGATGACGAATTTCGTGCCTTTGAAGTTCCAGCCGGTGAAGGCGCGCGCACCTTCGCGGATATCGCTCTCCGCGTAATTGCCTACGCCCATGGTGAAGAGCTCCATGATCTCCCGGGCGAAGTTCTCGTTGGGTGCGCCTTTGACGTTCACGCCCGCGTCCAGGTACGCGAGCATGGCGGGATCCTGGGCTACGCCGATCAGCAGCGTGCGGAAGTCGCCGAGACCCTTCTCCTGGAAGAGCTGAACCTGCTTCAGCATCTTGCGATAGTCGCGCACCTTGTCTTCGCTTGTGGCGAAGTGTCCATGCCAGAACAGCGCCATCTTCTCTTCGAGCGGCCGCTGCGTGGTCAGCATGCGGTTTGCCCACCAGTATCCGAGCCGCTCGGTTTCGAGCTTGGAGGCGCGCAGCCAATAGAAGAAGCGGTTGACGACAGGCTGCAGACGGCGGTTGCCTGACGGCTTTACCTTTACGCCAAGGGCTTCGCCTTTTTCCTTGGCCAGATCCGTGACAGCCGGGCGGCTTGGAGGAAACGGGTCGAGCCCTTCCTCCCAGGCACCCGATTCATCGAAGGGCTGGAGCTGGGAGTTTTCCACGCCCTGGGGCACGGTAAGTTCCCGCACGAGGTCTGCCGGGTCGCGCTTGGCCAGTTTCGCGATGGCGCCGGGCGTCTCGCCGAAGCCTGCACGCTCAATGAGGTGCGCCGCACGGGCCGCATTCCAGTCTGCGGCGGCGATGGGGGTCAGATCGTCGACCCAATCCGGGCTACCGGCGCATGTGTTGGCGGCGTTGGCGCTCAAGCTCATGCAGACCAGCATGGCCAGGGGCGCTGCGGCTTTGAAAGGACGTGTCATAGAGGGTTCTCACCAGATCAAGGGCATGCGGGCGTTCGCAAAGCGAGCGGCGGACGCGAATGGCCAGGGTAGCACGACAAGGACCCCATAGCCTTTCCAGCATCCAGCCAACCGAGTGGTCAAGGTACATGCACGCGACGATTGGGCAACCCGACGTATGTCTAAAGCAGCGAGAAACGCGACCTAGGTCGTAAGGCCTTTCGGTCAAATCCTTGTGTTGGATCGCAATTGCGGCAGTGCACCAAAGATGGGTCTAGCGGGGGAGCGTACAGGCAGAACGGGTCATGTCCGAGTGCGCAGAGAGAAAAAAGCGTGCTCCCTTCTGCGGCCCTTGACCTGTGCGGGCTTGCACAGCATTACGGCCAGACCGTCTTTGTTGGAAAAGAGATAGATCGCACACATGAAACTGGTTCGATTTGGTGAGCTTGGCGCCGAGAAGCCGGGCATCGTCGATGGCGCAGGCAAGATCCGTGATCTGTCCGCGCATGTACCCGATTTTACGGGGCAGTATCTGAGCCCGGGTTCTCTCGACGCCATCCGCAAGATCGACGTGTCGGAGCTTCCGCAGGCGCCCGATGGCGTACGCATCGGCGCGCCGGTCGCCGGTACGCGCTCGTTCGTCGCGATCGGCCTCAACTATGCCGATCACGCCAAGGAGACAGGGCAGGAAATTCCCGCCGAGCCGATCCTGTTCAACAAGGCTGCGAGCTGCATCTGCGGTCCCTTCGACGACGTGATGAATCCCAAGAATTCCGACCGCATGGACTGGGAGTGCGAGATCGCTTTCGTCATTGGCGCCCGCGCGCGCTACGTCAAGGCGGCGGAGGCGGAAAAGTACATTGCGGGCTACACGATCTGCAATGACGTGTCCGAGCGCCGTTGGCAGATGAAGCGCAACGGCCAGTGGGTGAAGGGGAAGTCGGCCGAGACGTTCGGGCCGCTCGGGCCCTGGCTCGTAACCCCCGATGAGCTACCCGATCCGCACAATCTGGGCATGTCCCTCGACGTCAACGGCGCGCGCAAGCAGCAGGGGTCAACGTCGACCATGATCTTCAAAATTCCCGAGTTGCTGGCCTACGTCACCGAATTCATGGTGCTGGAGCCGGGCGACGTGATCACGACCGGGACCCCGCCGGGCGTTGGTGCGGCGCGCAAGCCGCCCGAGTATCTCCAGGTCGGAGACGTTATGACGTTGCAGATCGAGAAGCTTGGGTATCAGCGCCAGGTGGTTGTGCCGTTCAAGGCCTGAGTAGTCGACGCTATTCGAAAGTCATAAAGCCGCGTGACCATTGTGGCGCGCGGCTTTCTATTTTGGAGCTTCAACTGGAGATCGGGCGGAGCGGGATGCGATCAGTAGGACGCAACGTCGAACTGATCAGCGACAAGGCTGGCATGGTCTGCCGGTCGTAGCGGGAGGAGAGCAAGACTGACGACCAGCGAAAACGCCGTGAGCAACGGAATTGCGATAAAACGCGAAATGGTCATGACGGAACTCCTACACATTCCTCTGTTTGCGCACTTTGTATCTGTTAGTCAAGGCAGCAACGCGAACATTCGGCGGCGGGTTCATGAAAACAATTTGGCCTGCGTGTGTTGTGCTCACGCAGGCCAAATTAATTCGGCAGGACGAACCAGCTTGCATCTCAGCCCTCACGATTACGGGGAGCCGGCTTCTGGATGAAGCCCGGAAACCGCTGGGCTTTGCGCGGAGCAAGCCGCTGGTTGATCTCGGCCCATGACAAGGGATCGGCGAGATTCAACTCGTTGAGGCCGTCGCGCACGTACTTCAGCTGTTCCAGCAGCGATTGCTCTTCCTGGAGCAGACCGTCGTCAGGCTGCGCCGCCCGCTCCAGTTCCTCGATGAGATAGGTGATCATGCCGGACTCCGGAAACAACATGTAGTGCGCATGGTCTTCTTCCATGCGGTTTTGAACCAGATCGACGATCTGGCGCTTCGTGTTGTTCTCGCCGGCTTCCTGATAAAGCCGCTGGATCGCGTCATCGAGGACCTGCCCCTGCTCCTTCTGGAAGGTATCGAGATAGTTCGCTAGGTTGGCGTTGGAATAGCTGACGGCGAGCAACGATTTATAGGCCTGCATGATGGCCGTGCGGGCGGCCTGGGATCTCAGCCTCTGGTCGACGGTCTGCATGTCGAGATTGATCGCGCTCAGCAGTTCCTGGCGGCAGTAGGCGCTCCACTGGTCGATCCGCTCTTGCGACATTTCCGCCAGCTTGGCCTGCGGCCGCTCCAGCCGCTGGGCCTGCTGTTCAAGCGGCAATTCGGTCTGCGTGTCGCTCAACCGGCCCCCATCGATGACGGAGCGTTCCCGCTCATCGAACAGGAAGCCGCGGTCGATCGCGTATTGCGGATTGGGCTGCGAACCGGCCAGGATCGTGAGCAGCGTCTCATACAAGACAGGACGGATGCAGTAGCGGTCGTCCACGTTCTTGTCGGGCGCGACGGCGCCGACCGTTGCACCCGCGTTCAAGACGCGGCGGACGACGCGCAGTTCGTAAGGGTCGCCAACTCCCGCGAGCGTCACGGTGGATGTGAAGCCCTCGGTTTCGCGAATGGGCTCCAGCGTGTGCAGAACGATGTCGGCATGCTCGCGCGGATATGGCTCGAGCGCCGCGCCGACGAGTTTGTGAAGCTGGGCCTTCTCCTTGGCGGTCGCGTCCGTCTTGAAGTGCTTGTCGCAGACCGACGAGAGGTACTCGCGCAATTCGCTGCGGACCCGATAGCGCTCGGGATCGATGCTGATCGTCTCGACCGCGCCGATGTCGGCGCCCGCCGTCAACACCATGCGAATGCGATTGGCCGTCGGCCTGTCGAGCGTCGACAAATCGCACATCGCGGAGAAGCCATCGGCGTAGGTCATCGGCCGCAGCGCGTTGAGCGTCAGCCAGGCCGTCTCGTGAGGATGGGGCCCAAGTGCTGCGTTGATCGTCGCTTCAAGCTGCGCACCGGAACGAGACTTGAATGTCGGCACATCGGACAACGGCGAACGGACCGCGTTTGCGCCGAACAGGCCCGACATGAAGATCAGCGCGTCCAAGCCGATGGCGATGGCCAACGCCAGGTAGGCAAGCCGGTTTCCGTCCTGGAACGCGTTCCACGTCACGACGAAGCGATGTGCCTTGTCGTCACGCGAAAGTTCGATGTGGTTGATCTTGGTGCGCAAGGCATCGGTATCGGCGCTGGGCAAAGCGCTGTCCTGCAGGCAGCGGCGGGCGAACGCGAAGAGTTCGTCGGTGTTCTTGTTGGCGACGAGCTTGTCGCCGCCCGAGCAGGCCGATCTGAACACCTTCGTGCCAGCCTGCAATGCAAAGAGGTTGGAGGCGGCATCGAGCGCGCGCTTGGGGTCGCAGTCGAGCCCCTGAGCCTGATCCTTCGTTTCCGGGGTCGACTGCAAAGCGCCATGGATATCGCTGCACAGGCTCTGCAACCCGGCCAGCCGTTCGCTGGAAGGGTTCTCGCGAAATTCGGTGATCGAGCGCTCGAACGAGGGCACGAGGCGAGAGGGGTCGAGCCGCTGACCGACATCGCCTTTGGCGGTATCTTGTGCCAGCGCGATGCGTTGCTCCGCCGTCTCAGCCTCGCCCTTGAATTTGGCCAAGTCGCCATCGAGCGCGGCAAGCTCGCGGTCAATGGCGGCCAGGCGGCTTTCAACGGTGGAGAGGCGCTTTTGCGCGTCCTTGGCACGTTCCTCGGCTACCTTGTAGGCGTTTTGCAGCAGGCCCAGTTCGGCCATGCGCTGGCGGTAGACAGGTCCGCGGCCCTGCTTGCCGGTGCCTTCCACGCCCTTGTCCTCGGCCAGGGCCTCCACACGCTTTGCGTCAACCTCGCGCGCCTTCGCATCGAGGTCCGCCTTCTTCTCGGCGTACTCCGCCGCAAGCCCGGGGCGATCGGCGGCGAGGCGGCTCTTTTCTTCAGTCAGCGAGACCTTCTTGCCGGACAGGCCCGCTTGACCCGACTGAGCGGAGGCCATCCGTTCCTGCTGTTCCTTGACCGCCCGGCGCCGGTCTTCGATCTGGCCATTGATATAACGATCCAGCGCGCCCTGCGACGTGGCGGCGATGCCGGCGATCTGTTCCAGATTGTTCTGGTACTGGGTCCAGGCATCGCTCTGCAGCAGGGTTGCCGTTTCCGACGCATTGCGTTCGCCAATGACGGTCTCGATGTCGGCGATGATGCCGGAAACTTGGTTCTGCGCACGCAACTCTGCGGCGCGCACACGTTCGGACTGCGGGAAGATGGCCGTAAAGAAACTATCGAACGAGAAGAAGACGGATGTTCCCATGCAGGCCAGGAACATCACCCAGAGCATGGTGTTACGCAGGATGACGCGGCCGCCCTGTAGGTAGGGCCGCACGACATCACTTGCCGCGTAAACGGAAAACAGCGCCACCACGAGCAAACCGAAGACGAAGATCAAAAGCTTGTCGCCGATCTTCGACCATTGCAGCGACTCGCTCCCGGCCTGGCGCACGTCGGCCTGTCCGGTCCACTGCATGTAGAGGACAAACCCGGTAATGAAGAGCAGGATGGCGATGCCGGCGCCGATCCAAGTTTGAATGTGCGGATTGACCACCCGTTTGCCGGCCGCCTGCGACTGCATGTTCATGCCGGTGGCGAAGCTCTCGCCGATCAGCCACGCGACAATGAGCATGATCCCTTGGATGCCGAACGTGATCATAGCCGAGAGCACGGGTTCGCCCGTGAAGTTATACATGCCCTCCCAGGTGCGCATTCCCGCGGCGATCGACAGGACGACGCCCGTCAGGCCCAGGAGAGCAAGCTGCCAGCTCGAAAAGATCGTATCTTCAAGCTTGGTCCAAAGGCGCTTGGCAATGCTCGTGCGCAAAAGAAAGCGCCCGATAAGGAACAGCACGAGTGCCGCGACCAGCGGAAGGGCATTATAATCTTTTGCCAGTGCGACGAGATCCATTTCGCGCTAACCTCTCTGTCCCGCCAGATGGAGCGATGGTGTTGTGATCCGTTCGTTTGCCATATTTGGCCAAGGAACGGGCCAAGATTACGTCCCAAACGCGCCGTGCGCATGAAATTATTTCAGAAAATCCGGTCTGAAGATTACCGCCGGTCCGGTAAGGCTCGGCCATGCATGGCGGACCGGCGCACATTTGGGGGCCGAACACGAGATTGTTAAGACCGTTTGAACCGCTGGCCCCGGCGGTTGCGTAGTGCTGCGTCGTAAGGTGCTATACCATGGCACTGAATTTCAAGGGCCCTTGCCCGTCCGGCAAGGTCGCTCTAGACCGTCCTTGCCGGCGCGCGAAGGCGGGTGCAACTAATTGGATTCGTGGTCAACCCTGAAAGGTTTAGATGCCGACGGCCGCCAACGAGGAAGCCAGAGCCAAGGATCGCGTTAAAGCGTTCATCGAGCAGGCTGAGCAGATATTTACCGAGAAGAACCTCCGCTTTACCGAACTCCGCCGCAAGGTGTTCGAGGAGATCGCGTCCACCCAGGAAAGCGTTGGCGCCTATGAGGTGCTCGACCGTCTCGCCAGGAAGGGCACGCGGCTGGCGCCCATCTCAGTCTACCGGGCTTTGGATGCGCTCTTGGAAGCTGGCGTGGTGCACCGGCTGGAAAGCAAGAATGCCTATTTCGCAAGCAGCCGGCCGCAAGGGCGCAACGGCCGCCGCCCGATGTTCCTGTCGTGTGAGCAGTGCGGGCATGTCTTCGAAACGGACGGAGAGGACATCTTCGTCGCCATCGACATGGCTGCTCACGAGGCTAAGTTCACGCCGCGAGTCAAGTTCGTCGAAGTGTCGGGGACCTGTGAGGCGTGCGCGGCCCGGGCAAAAGATTGAAGCGCCGAATGTCGAAGCCCTGAATCGCAGTGCCGCTGGGAGGCCCGCAAGCTTGTCTGCCGTTGAACATGCCACAGCGCCACGCCCCGGCGATCACTCTTCCCATGGCGGCCATTTCGAACATGGACCGGAGTGCGGGTGCGGCCACCATGAGGCGACGCCGCTCGATCCGGGTGCTCTCGTCTCAGCGCGCGGGCTCGCCATTGCGCGCGGCGGGCGCACATTGCTGTCGGGGGTTGATCTTGACGTGCGGCGGGGGGAAATCGTCACGTTGATTGGCCCTAACGGGGCAGGCAAATCGACTCTCGTGAAGCTGGTGCTCTCGATCCTGAAGCCCGATCGCGGTACGATCCTCAAGCCTGCGGATACGCGTATCGGCTACGTGCCGCAAAAGTTCGAGGCCGACCGCACGATTCCCATGACAGTGGCGCGCTTCCTGGCTCTAGGGAACGATGTGCAGGCAGGGGAGGTCACGAAGGCCCTGGCCGAAGCCGGCGTGGCGCACACGGCAAACCAGCAGCTTACCGAGCTTTCGGGCGGCGAGACGCAGCGCGTGCTTATCGCGCGGGCCCTGTTGCGCAAGCCAAACCTGCTCGTGCTCGACGAGCCGGCAAGCGGGGTGGACTACGCAGGCGAGGCGGAACTCTATGACCTCATCGGAGCCTTGCGCGACCGCCACGGGTTGGGCGTCCTGCTGGTCAGCCACGATCTTCACGTCGTGATGGCGAAGAGCGACCGGGTTCTGTGTCTCAATGGCCATGTGTGCTGCTCGGGCCGGCCCGAAGCCGTGGCGCGCTCAAGCGAGTACGTTCGCCTGTTCGGACCTGAAGCGGCCCGCTCGCTGGCCATCTATCATCATCACCACGATCACAGGCACGACATTACAGGGGCGGCGCTGCCCATCGCGGATGGCGCTTCGGGCGGGCAGGAGAGCTAAAAACCGTGTCCTGGCCAGAGCCTTTTTTCGTGCGCGCGCTGATCGCGGCTACGGCGCTTGCCGTCATCGCGGCGCCGCTCGGTTGCGTCATCATCTGGCGCCGCATGGCCTATGTCGGCGAGACGCTGGCACAGGCAAGCCTGCTTGGCGTCGCGCTCGGGCTTGCTCTACAGATCAACCTCACCTTCGCGGTGGTGGTGGCAGCCGTTATCGCGGCCATGGTGCTGATCGCCTTCGGACAACAGCGCCTGCTCGCACTCGACAGCGTCCTTGGCCTCATGCATCACGCGATGCTGGCGCTCGGCATCATCGCGATCTCGCTGCTCAAGGGACCATCGGTCGATCTCATGAGTTTTCTGTTCGGTGATGTGTTCGCAGTGACGAAAGGCGACCTTATCTGGGTGGCGCTGGGCGGCGGTTTCGTGCTGGCGGTCATGGCGATGCTGTGGAAACCGCTGCTACGGCTCTCCGTTGATCCGGATCTTGCAACCGCGGAAGGGGTGGACCCGGTGCTGCCGAAGGCCGCGTTCGATATCCTGCTGGCCGTGACAATTGCTGTCGCCATGAAGATCGTTGGCGTCTTGCTGGTCATGGCGTTTCTGATCGTGCCTGCCGTTGCGGCGCGTCCGGTAACCCGAACGCCGGAGGCTATGGTTCTCGTTGCCGCGCTCATCGGCGTCTTGGGGGTGGTGACGGGCTTAACGCTGTCGCTGCTTCATGATACCCCTGGGGGGCCCAGCATCGTACTGGCTATGGCCATTCTGGCGGGCATCTCGTTGATGATCGGCCGGGCCATGCGACGCTGAATGACGATTCTGCAAATGCCTTTGGTGAGACAGTCAAATCCATGACGGCAGACCGCGATATCGGGCTTGCGGCCCGCCACAAGACCCATGCCGTCAACGTTGGCGGCGTCATGGTCGGGGGTGGCGCGCCCATCGTCGTGCAGTCCATGACCAACACCGACACGGCCGACATCGCGGGCACCGTGAAGCAGATTGCCGACCTTGCGCGCCAGGGATCGGAGCTGGTACGCATCACCGTCGATCGCGACGAGGCCGCCAAGGCCGTGCCGCGCATTCACGAGCAGTTGCGCGCCCGCGGCATCGACGTGCCTATCGTCGGCGATTTCCACTACATCGGCCATAAGCTGCTGGGCGATAATCCCGACTGTGCCGCCGCGCTCGACAAGTATCGCATCAACCCCGGCAATGTCGGCTTCAAGGACAAGAAGGATAAGCAGTTCGGCGCCATCATCGAGCTTGCGTTGAAATACGCCAAGCCGGTGCGCATCGGGGTGAACTGGGGTTCCCTCGATCAGGACCTGCTCACCCATCTGATGGACGACAACGCAGCCAAGGGGTCGCCGCTGTCGGCGCGCGCCGTGATGCACGAGGCCATGGTGCGCTCGGCGCTGTTGTCGGCAGCGCGCGCCGAGGAGATGGGGCTTGGCGCAGACCGCATCATCATCTCGGCCAAGGTGTCGAGCGTGCAGGATCTCGTCTCCGTTTACACCATCCTCGCCGCGCGCTGCCACTATGCCTTGCACCTGGGGCTGACCGAAGCCGGCATGGGGTCCAAGGGTATCGTGGCGTCGTCGGCAGCCATCGGCATCCTGCTGCAGCAGGGCATTGGCGACACGATCCGCTTCTCGCTGACGCCGGAGCCCGGCGGCGACCGCACGCTTGAGGTGCGCACCGCGCAAGAGCTTCTGCAGACCATGGGCCTGCGCTCGTTCGTGCCCGTCGTTGCCGCCTGCCCTGGATGCGGGCGCACAACCTCGACGGTCTTCCAGGAGCTGGCGCGCGACGTTCAGAACATGATCCAGGATCGCATGCCGGAGTGGAAAACGCGCTATCCGGGAGTCGAGACGCTGAACTTCGCTGTCATGGGCTGCATCGTGAACGGTCCTGGAGAGAGCAAGCACGCCGATGTCGGCATCTCATTGCCCGGAACAGGCGAACAACCCGCCGCGCCCGTGTTCATCGACGGTAAGAAAGCCTTGACGCTGCGGGGGCAGAACATTGCCGCCGACTTCAAGCAGATCGTCGAGGACTACATCGAGAAGCGGTTCGGTCAGGGACAGGGGAGCACGGCTGCCCCCGAAGGCGAGGCCGCGGAATAGCCAAGCTTGCTGTAGAATTTTTTTTATCGGTCAGCCCAAAGGGTTGGCCATGATCATCGGTATCAAGACGTGCGCCGTCCCATGAACTGCGCGGCCTCGATGAGCGGGGCGGCGCTGTCGCCGAAGGGTGCGAGGCAGGAAACGGCTTGCGCCACCGTCTTGTCCAGTGCCGCGCGTGCCGCGCTCGCGCCCAGCAGCCCAACGAGGGTGGCCTTGCCGGCCGCGGCGTCCTTGCCGGTCGCCTTGCCGACCGCTTCCGTGCCGCCTTCCGCGTCGAGCAAATCGTCGCTGATCTGAAAAGCAAGGCCGAGAGCGTCGCCGTAGCCGGCAAGAGCCGCCCGTTCCGTGGCGCTCGCGCCGCCCAGGATGGCGCCCATTTCGCAGGCCGCCTTGATGAGACGGCCCGTCTTCATCGCCTGCAAATTGGCGATGTGATCCGCATCGCAACGCCCGCTGCCATGGAGGCGTTCAGCTTCCAGATCCAACGCCTGACCACCGACCATGCCGGCGGCGCCCGATGCTTTGGCCAACGCGCTGATCAATGCGCTGCGCACCGCGCCGTCTTGATGGGTAGTGGGCGAGGACAGGATCTCGAAAGCCAAGGCCTGCAAGGCATCGCCAACGAGGATTGCCGTCCATTCATCGTAGGCGGACCAAACGGTCGGCTGTCCGCGCCGCAGCTTATCGTTGTCCATGGAGGGCAGATCGTCGTGGACGAGGGAATAGCAGTGTACGCATTCAATCGCCGCTGCCGCGTCAACGGAGTGTTCGGGGGGCACGCCGAACAAGCCCGCGCTCCGGATCAGCAGGAAGGGGCGAAAGCGCTTGCCGCCTGCAAGCACGGCATGCCGCATGGCGTTTGCCAGACGCTCCGGCGTGCCCAATGCGATCTGCGCGTCGAGCAGGGCGGTGAGGCGGCAGCCGGTGAGTGCCGCGACATCAGACAGTTGCTGTGGCAGACGCATCAAATGCTTAACCTCTGCGGCAATTTTCTATGCTCCCCCTCGCAACTCGGCCATTGTTTCGGTCTAGAGGCCGTTCTGGTTTTAGTAGAATGGCGCAACGACTCTAGATCTTTGTTTTGTCGTGCTTCTTATCGGATAACGAGTTTCCGCCGATAAGCGCTCAGGCGGGCCATATCGTATTGCCCGGTGCAAGGAAAGCATGGACGACCGCTCGGACAGGCAGGACGATGTACTGCTGGAGCAGCATACAGTTCCAAGCAGCGTATCCGCGCGGCCAAAACAGCCGGCATGCGGCGAACGGCCCGAGGCACCTGGGACGGCCGGGGCGTTCGTGCCCCGGCTTGCCGCGGCCTTGGGCGAGGTACCAGGCCCACCAGGGTCACCGGTGCTTCGCATGCCGGGGACGGTACCACCGCTTGTGGTTCAGCCGGCTGAGACATCATTCCTGGGGTTGAGGCTCACGCGCGACTCGACGGTATCATTCGTCGTGCCCGCCGCGGAGGCCATTGCGGCTAGCACCGTTGCCCCCGGCGGACCACCGGTTGCCATGCCCGCGCCCGATGACGGGCTCGAGCCCTCCGCTCCGGCACGCCCCGAACCCGATTTCGCGGCCGTGTTCGCGGCCAGTCCGCGGTCCCTGAATGACATTCCATCGCGGGATGCTCAAAGAGGCTTTCACCCAGTGTCGCCTGGGTATGCCCCGACCCTAGCACCTCAATCGGTTAGGGCGCTTCCAGCATCGTGGCCCGGGCGATCAGCCCGAGGTGCCCAATCACAGTTCAGCAAGCCCGCGTCGAGTTGGGGCCGTTTTGCGGCCCAGGCTGCAAAGTATGTGGTGCTTGCCGTGGTGGCCTGGTTTGCCGCTGTCTTCTTACTGATCCTGGCCTACCGCTTCGTCGATCCTCCCATTTCGGCGCTTATGCTGCAGCGAAAGCTGATGGGCGAGAACGTCGCGCAGACGTGGGTACCCATCGAGGCCATGTCACCGCGGCTCGTGCGTGCCGTGCTCGTCAGCGAGGATGGCCGCTTCTGCCAGCACTGGGGTGTCGACGTCGAGGCCATCGAAGCGGCCATCGCCAGATCAGGCCGCGGAACGCCGCGCGGCGCCAGCACGATCTCCATGCAAGTAGCCAAGAACCTGTTCCTGTGGCCGTCCAAAAGCTACGTGCGCAAAGTGCTTGAAGTGCCGCTGACCATGGCCATCGAACTCCTCTGGCCGAAGAAGCGGATCATGGAGGTGTACCTCAACATTGCCGAATGGGGGCCAGGGATCTTCGGAGCCGAGCAGGCCGCCCGCCACCATTTCGGCAAATCAGCCCTGCGGCTCAATGATAGGGAATCGGCCCGTCTCGCGGTTTCCCTGCCAAATCCCATTCAGCGCGATGCGGGCCAGCCGGGACCTGGTACGCGGCGGCTGGCGGCGCTGAATATGGCCCGTGCACGGGGGACCTCGCCGTCGGTGACAGGGTGCATTCTGGGCTATGCGCCCAATTGAACCGGTTCTGCCCGATACGGTCTCGCCAGGACAGTTTTTGCGGGGGGCTGGCGTTATGGGGAATTTGCGCGTATAAGCCCGCGCATGGACGGTTCAAAGCGGCTTTAACGGCCCGCCGCCGGATAATCACACCCCAGGCGTCACGATGGCGAGCCCCTTGCCGGGCGCTGGCTTTATTTGGTGGCTGGGGCTCAAGTTTTGGAGCTAATACGATGGCAGTTCCGCGCAAGAAGGTCTCGCGCATGAAGCGCGGCCAGCGCCGTTCGCACGACGCACTCTCCGCCCCGGCCTATGTCGAGGACAAAGAGTCGGGTGAGCGCCGCCGCCCCCACCACATCGACCTGAAGTCGGGCAAGTACCGCAGCCGCCAGATCCTCGAACCCAAGACTGAGGTCTAGGCCACCGCTTAGCCTTTTTCGGCTGTTTAATCAGCGGGTGTCCCGGCGGGGCACCCGCTATTCGCGTTGGACAATCGCGCGCCGCTTGCTTGGCAAACGGCCCAACGCATGCCACAAGGTCGCGCCGGCCCGGACAGCCGGTTCGCCAGGAGAAATCGATATGTCGCTCAGAGCCCTCCCTACACTCGTCTTCTCGTTCCTCCTCTACAACGTGATCGCTCTGGCGATGGGTGTGGGCACTCCCGGCACTGAAACGGTTCCCGCCAGCGGGCTGTGGGGTGAGATCTTTTCCGTCAGGCTCTTGAGTGGTGGCACATGGACCTTCACCTGGGGTGACCTGATCCTGCTCGTCACGCTGATCCTGCTCTTCATCGAGATCGTGAAAGCGACGTTTACGTCGACCTCCTCACTCATCGATCACGCGCTGTCGATGATCGTCTTCGTTGCGATCCTCGTGGAGTTCCTGATGTCGCCACAGGCGGCGACTTCGGTTTTCTTCCTGATCCTGGTTGCCTCGCTCATCGACGTGGTTGCGGGCTACACGATCGGTATCCGCGTCGCACGTCGCGACCTGGCACTCGGCAGCGATCAATAGATCCGTGTTTCGTCGTCTTTCGTCTTGCGAGCGGCCGGCCATTTGTGCCGGCCGTTTTGTCTTGAAGCGGCGCCGTTCGAGCCAGCCTTTTAAGGCTTGTTAGCAATTTCACTTTACGTTTTACATCGTAACCATTGTCAATAAATGCGTCCGCCGCCTGCGCCCTTGGGCCTTGGGTGACGAATGCACGATCGCGAGGCCGATTGTGGGCACCCCGCCTTCCTCTGAAGGACAACGCGCCAACAGGGCGACGGAGGAGATCGAGCAGGTCCCCGGCCGCGTCCAGACCGATCCGTTGACTGAAGCCGAGGGATTGGATCTCGTCGGCATTCTTTCGGCTATCGACGAGACGGCCTATGTCTGGGACATGGTGACCGACAAGATCGACTGGGAAAGCAATGCCGGAGATATTCTCGGCGTGCCGAACCAGGCTCATATCGCAACCGGTACGGCCTTTCAGCTTCTCATCTCGGCGGAACATCTGGCGCGCCGCGGCGAAGCCTTCGACTCCAACGCCGCCGTCGACACGGCGCGTGGCGTCGCCTACCGCATCCAGTACCGCTTTATGCCAGTCGGCCGTCGTTCGGATACGTCCATTTGGCTTGAAGACCATGGCCGCTGGTGGCCGGGACTGGACGGCAAGCCGGCGCGCGCACGCGGCGTCCTGCGCGTCATCAATGACCGGTATTGGGAGGAGCAGCGGCTTCTCTATCGCAGCGACCACGACGAACTGACCGGGCAATTGAACCGCATCCGCCTGACCGAAGCGCTGACGGGAGTGCTGGACCGCACCAAGCGTACCGGCCAGCCGTGTGCCTTCCTTATGGCTGCGGTGAACAATCTCGCCGTCGTCAACGAGACGTTCGGATTCGATGTTGGCGATGAAGTCATTTCGGCAGCGGCCCGCAAAATCAAGGAGCGGCTGCGCGGTGGCGACGTGCTCGGCCGCTACTCATCCAACAAGTTCGGAATCATCCTGCACGACTGCGGGCCGGGCGCCATGCGCATTGCGGCCGAGCGCTTCATGAAGGGTGTGCGCGACCACACGATCGCGACGTCCGCCTGCCACCTGACGGCGACGCTCTCGGTTGGCGGTGTGATCCTGCCTGACCAGGCCGATAGCGTTCAGAACGCTTTGAACTACGCTTTGCACGCACTCGATCGCGCGAAATCGAAGCGCTTCGACTGCTTCATGACCTACGAACCGTTCGGTGCCGCGGAGACCACGAGGCGCAAGTCGATTTCCGTTGCGGACGACGTGATCACGGCACTCGACAATCAGCGCATGCGGCTTGTGCTGCAGCCGATGATCGGAGCCAAGACGAACAAACCTGAGATCTACGAGTGTCTGTTGCGCATGGAGCGCGCCGACGGCAGCATCGTCTCGGCGGGTGAATTCATTCCCATTGCCGAACAGCTCGGTCTGTCGCGTCTCATCGACAGGCGCACTCTTGAACTGTCGGTCGCCATTCTCAAGCGCAACGACGACATTACGCTGTCGCTCAACGTGTCGGGACTCACGTGCACCGACCACGAATGGCTGGTGACGCTGCAGCGCCTGACGGGCGGTCGCAAGGATCTCACCAGCCGACTCATCATCGAGATCACCGAGACCGCTGCGATCCAGGACCTCGACCAGTCCATCAACTTCGTCGACACGCTGAAGGAACTTGGCTGCCGCGTCGCTATCGACGATTTCGGCGCTGGATACACCTCGTTCAAAAACCTGAAGCTGCTCAACGTGGATATGGTGAAGATCGACGGCGCATTCGTGAAGAACATGGCGGACGATACGTCCGACCAGATCTTCATCAAGACCATGATCGAGTTGGCCAACACGTTCGGTCTGGAGACGGTGGCTGAGTGGGTTGGAGACGAGCGCTCCGTGGAACTGCTCAAGAAGGCCGGGATTACCTACTTGCAGGGCTTCTACTACGGCCTTCCCATCGAAGTGGATCAAATCGGCAAGGCGGCCTGAGCAGGTTCACAGCCAGCCAGTCGCAACACGGCTTTGCCGACAACTCCCGTGGAGCTGCGAACTCTTGTGTACCTGCCTCGCTGCGCTGCTGGGCGAAGATCGCCTTACGGCTTCGTTTGCGTCAGCTTTTCGATCTTCTGCTGCATGGCGGTGAGCTGAGCCTTCAGCTCTCCAAGCTCATCCTTGAGCGGTCCTTTGCCGGCCTCCGGTGACGACGCCTTGGCAGCGTCACTGTCTCCGGCGAGCTTCTTGCCACCGGCCGCTGCGCCAAACGCTCCCCACATCTGCATGGCCTGCTCGAACATAGCCATGTTTTGCTGCGCCTGCTTTTGATAGAATTCGAAAGCCGCGGACGGATTGGTGAAGGCGGTGGCGAACTGCTCGCGAAAGCGCGCTTGCTCCTTGGCGAAATTCTCCATGGAGAATTGCAGGTAGCTCGGCACCATGCGCGCGATGCTATCGTCGTAGAAACGAATGAGCTGGCGTAGGAAGGGAATGGGTAGCAGTGTCTGCCCGCCTTCGCGGCTCTCCTGCTCCACGATGATCTGCGTGAGAACCTGGTGGGTGAGATCATCCCCGTTCTTCGCATCATAGACCACGAAATCGCGATCCGACCGCACCATCTTCGCCAAGTCTTCCAGCGTCACGTATGTGCTGGTCTCGGTGTTATAGAGACGGCGATTGGCGTATTTCTTGATGACGACCGACTCTTTTTTCGGCGTCTGGGGTTCGGCGTTGGGAAGCATCTGGGATGCGTACTCTGTTGTTGAGACCGTGGACTGAATGCCTAACCAAATTTGTGACCGCGCGACGCTCAGGCGACTGCCGGGAGTGCCGGGCATGTTGCTGCAGTGCGGCAGCGTACCACAGCCCGGGTCTCCGCCGCTAGACGTTTCTGCCAATTCTTTCAGCAGTCCTAGTCAACACGTCGCAATTGCTCATTTTCCGGCGAGACTGCTAAAGCTAAGGTACAGGTCGCGTCGCAGCTAAACTGGCGGCCTCCGGCGGGATAGAAAACTTGATCCCGGCCAGATAACAATATTCCAAAGGACAACTCTCGCGCCCAGGGAGGGGCAAAAATGAGCCAGGATTCAAATACGGTCGTAATTGTAAGTGCCGCCCGCACACCGGTCGGGTCGTTCAACGGATCTCTGGCGAGCCTTCCCGCCCACAAGCTGGGTGAGGTTGCGATCCGGGCCGCACTCGAGCGCGCTGGCGTTGCGCCCGGCGACGTATCTGAAGTCATCCTCGGCCAGGTTCTCACCGCCGGCCAGGGCCAGGGGCCTGCTCGCCAGGCGTCGATTTCAGCGGGCATTCCGGTCGATGCGCCTGCCTGGAGCATCAACCAGATCTGCGGATCGGGCTTGCGAGCCGTTGCGCTCGGCATGCAGCAGGTCGCTACCGGCTCCGCAAAGATCGTTGTCGCCGGCGGCCAGGAGAGCATGAGCCAGTCGGCGCATGCCGCTCATATGCGTGAAGGCACCAAGATGGGCGACATCAAGTTCATCGATACGATGGTACGCGATGGGCTTTGGGATGCCTTCAACAATTATCATATGGGCACGACGGCCGAGAACGTCGCGCGTCAGTGGCAGATCAGCCGTGAGGAACAGGACAAGTTTGCCGTTGCCTCGCAAAACAAGGCTGAGGCGGCACGCAAGGCGGGCAAGTTCAAGGACGAGATTGCGCCTGTCACCATCAAGGGCCGCAAAGGTGACGTTGTTGTCGATGCCGACGAGTACATCAAGGAAGGCGTGACGTTGGATTCGATTGCCAAGCTGCGTCCTGCCTTTGACAAGGAAGGCACAGTTACGGCTGCCAATGCGTCCGGCATCAATGACGGCGCCGCCGTCGTCGTGTTGATGACGGCCGAGGAAGCAGCCAAGCGCGGGATCAAGCCGCTGGCGCGTATCGTGTCGTGGGCAACGACAGGAGTCGATCCCTCGATCATGGGCACGGGCCCCATCGCGGCCTCCAAGAAGGCTCTGGAGCGCGCAGGCTGGACCGTCGACGACCTCGATCTCATCGAGGCCAACGAGGCGTTCGCCGCTCAGGCCATCTCGGTCAACAAGGGCCTGGGCTGGGATACAAGCAAGGTCAACGTCAACGGCGGCGCCATCGCCATCGGCCATCCTATCGGCGCTTCGGGCGCCCGCATCCTCAACACTCTCGTTCACGAGATGAAGCGCTCGGGTGCCAAGAAGGGCCTCGCAACGCTCTGCATCGGTGGCGGCATGGGCGTTGCGATGTGTGTGGCGCGCGACTAACCTGACGACAGAGCAAAGCCGGCGCGGCCGCTAAGACCGCGCCGGCTTTCTCGCCTACCGGCGGCCCCAAGACCGCCGATTTCAGGGCCATTTTCGCCCATAGCAAAAACCAACAGGAGGAAGCACATGGCACGAGTGGCCCTGGTCACAGGCGGCACCCGCGGTATCGGTCACGCAATTTCGATCGCACTCAAGAATGCTGGCTATCGCGTCGCGGCGAGCTACGCCGGAAACGACGCTGCCGCGCAGGCGTTTCAAGCCGAAACCGGCATCCCGGTCTTCAAGTTCGACGTTTCGAGCTATGAGGCGTCCGAGAAGGCCATCAAGCAGGTCGAGAAGGATCTGGGCCCCATCGACGTCCTGGTCAACAACGCGGGCATCACCAAGGACACCATGTTCCACAAGATG
Organism: uncultured Hyphomicrobium sp.; assembly: GCA_964587445.1. Taxonomy (GTDB): domain Bacteria; phylum Pseudomonadota; class Alphaproteobacteria; order Rhizobiales; family Hyphomicrobiaceae; genus Hyphomicrobium_B. The sequence goes on along the minus strand of CAZPLQ010000002.1, from coordinate 513,215 downwards.
ACCAAGGAGCAGTGGGATGCGGTGATCGGCACGAACTTGAACGGCCTGTTCAATGTCACCCGCCCAGTGTGGGAAGGCATGCGCGCTCGCAAGTTCGGCCGCGTGATCAACATCTCCTCCATCAACGGCCAGAAGGGCCAGATGGGCCAAGTGAACTACTCGGCGTCGAAGGCTGGCGATCTCGGCTTCACAAAGGCGCTGGCCCAGGAAGGCGCGCGCGCAGGCATCACCGTCAACGCGATCTGCCCTGGCTATATCGCCACCGAGATGGTCAAGGCCGTGCCCCAGGACGTGATGGAAAAGAGCATTCTTCCCCAGATCCCGGTCGGGCGTCTTGGCGAGCCCGAGGAGATTGCGCGTTGCGTGGTGTTCCTCGCCTCCGATAACGCTGGATTCATCACCGGCGCGACCATTACCGCGAACGGTGGCCAGTACTTCGCCTGATCCCCTCGACCAAGCGGTTCGCGAAGCGGCGGAGAGTCTCTCCGCCGCTTTTTTGTCAGTCGGTCTGTCTGGGATCGATATCGGTTGATTGCAGCCTTCGATCTCCTTGTCCGGGTGGCCCGAACCTTACATGTTATAAGGTTACCTAATAAATCGATCACGAAATTGCTACTTGTGATTATCGCTGCGTTAGCCTACCCGTAGACCATCGAGTTTGGTTTGGATGGCCAACGATCGATTTTGAAACTCAGGAGGATCCCTATGAAGACCTGGATGAAGCCCGAAGTTCGCGAGCAGGAAGTCGGCCTTGAGGTTACCTCGTACCTGCCGGCCGAGATCGACGTCATCTAAGCGTCGTGTTGCACGGTTGCTTAAGGCCGCTGGTTTCAGCGGCCTTTTTTGTTTGGTCCACGATGCGGTTGCGCATTCTCCGGAGTGTTGAGCCTCGAACCTGCAACGCCATAGTCGTCATGCCTCGGCAAAGCCGCTAGACTGGTCCTCCGGGTCTGAGCCGCATGAGGTTCTAAATGAAGACGATCGCGTTAAGTGCCGGCTTGCTGGCGCTGCTGTTTGCGGGATCCCCAGTGCTTGCGGACGAAGCGCCGCCGTCCGCTCCTCCGGCCACCGAGCAGGAGCAGCCGGCTGAAGGTAACACCGCCAAGTCCATCGACGATGCCGCAGAGGCAACCAAGTCCGCCATCGACAAGGCGAAGGATGCCACGATCAAGGCCATCGAGCAGGCGGCCGAAGCCGTGAAAAAAGCCCTCGACAAGGCCAAGACAGAAGCAGGCCCGGCCATCGACCAAGCCAAAAAGGCGACCAACGAAGCCATCGACAAGGCGAAGAAAGCCACCAACGATGTCTTGGACAAGGCCAAGGAGGCGACCAACGAAGCTCTCGATGGGGCCAAGGATGCGGCCGGAGGCAGTGGCTCCGGCACGGACCAAGCGCCCCCTGCGGACACGCCGAAAAATGAAGATGACGGCGCTCCGCCTGATCCGGACGAGCCCTCAAGTCTCTAGAAGCCGTTCCGTTTTTGATAGAATTTGCGGAACGGCTCGAGGCTTTTGTTTTGTCGTGCGTCTTGTCGGAAAACCGGTTCCCACTTTTCCTCAAAGCACTCTAATTATCGTACTCGGATTTGAACAAAAAACGCCCCGGATCCGGGGCGTTTTTTTATTCAGAGCTTGCGAGCCTGGAGGGCGTACAAAATCATCCACGCAACCGGCTGCGGACGATACGCGGGAATTCCTCTTCCTGATCAGGTGCGCCATAGCCAGTCTGCCCGCGTTGATCGGCGATGTGTTGGCGGCCTTCCTCAAGGCTCCACCAGCGCTCGCCTTGTCCTTGCGCGGCATAGTCGTTGCGTTGCGCCGGAGCCGGCTGCTGGGCCGCCGGTTGCTGCTGGGGCGCGGACGGCGCTGCCGCAGGCTGTTGACCCGCGCGGCCATAGGCAGGGGCACGCGGCGCTTGCTGGCTTTGCGAGGAGAACCACGCATCGACGAGGTCGAGCTCGTCGGCGGAAAGATTCAGGCCCTGGCTACGGCACCGTGCGACGACGAAATTGCGGAAGCGCCCGGCAAACAGATTTGCCGAAGCACCCTGCTCGAACCACGGGTCGCTTTCGCTGACGACTTCGAGAATGAAGCGGAGATCGTCGCGCTTCAGATCGAGGCCGAATTCGCGGGCGCGCTGGGTAATGTTCGACAGCGTCTGTCCGCCTTGCAGGCCGTTCGACTGCAGTTCCTGAGCCATCACCTCGAAGAGTACGCGGTATTCGGCAGGCGCCAACGCGGGTGCCTGGCAGGCCTCATGAATACGCGCGATGGACTGCTGGATCTGTGTCGCCTGGTCTGCCGTTCGCGAGGCGGCCGATGCGGCCGGGGCCGCAGGCGCCTGCGCCGCAGGGTGCCGGGTTTCGGATTGTGCCGCCGGTTGCTGGCTGGGAGCCTGCGCTACAGGCCGTTCAGGCTGAGGCTGCGCGTGCTGAGGCTTTGTGTTCTGCGCCGCCGGAGCACTGGGTTGCGTTGCGTATGAGTTCCCCGGCAGAGGCTGTTGGCGCGCAGAAAACGCGGGATCAACCGGGCGGGACGCGAGCGGCGGCAATGCATCGCTGGTGCGGCGCGCCGCTGGAGGCGTGAGCGGTGAACTGGTGTACGACGGCGGAGCGACGGGTGCACTCACGCGCGGCGCTTCCACGCGCGTATCGAAACGGTTCTCGGCAGCAGGCTGATAGCCTCGCTGCGGTGCCGGCTCGCTGGAATCGTAGCGCGTCTCATTGCGCAGCGGCTCGGTGTGAGAAGGCTCGCTGCGCGCAAGCTCGTTGCGCGCGGCTTCCCGGCGCGGCTCAGGTTCATGACGCTCGGCGGCGGCCGGTGGCGGCAACTGCGGCGCGATGAGGCCCGAAGCATTGATGTGCCGGTTGGCGTCGAACACCGTGTAGGGCGCCGTATCCGAAAGATGAATGTCGTCCGGCAACCCAGCCAGCAAGAGGTCGCGGAACGTGCCATAGCCGCCCCACTGCGTGCCGATTGTGCGGTCGTGGCCGACGAAGCGGACGGCCCGGTCGGCAAGCGTCTCGAGCGGCACCGCTTGCGGCGCACTGCGGACGTAGTTGACGACTTCCGACAGGATGGCGCGGCGCGCGGCATCCACGTCGATGACCGGCGTGGCCCGCGTGGGCGGAGCGATCTCTCGGGAATTGGGCTCAGCGCGCGCGTTGGTGAGCTGCGCAGCGCCCTGAGGCCGCGTCAGGAGCTGAATGAGATTGCTTTCACGGATCTCGCCGTCGCTGATCGCCGTGTAGGGTTGGGCGGTGCTGTCGTTGGCGAACACGATGGTGCGGCGGGCATGTGCGCGCAAGCGGTGCAGCACAGGGGTGAAGTCGGCATCGCCCGATAGAATGATGAACTCATCGAAGAACGTGTCATGGGTCAGGATATCCCGGATATCCATGACGATGCGGATGTCAGCCGAGTTCTTGAGCTGCGCCGTCAGCGGCGGGCAGTCGATGACTTCGAAACCTGACTTGAGGAAATGGTGCCGAATGAACGGGAAGGAGTTCATGTCGGTGGAGTTATCGTTGGAATTGCGCCGCGGCACGGGGTTTCCATAGCACCGGTTCATGGCGAGGCGGCGCTCGCCGCTCGGCAGGAACGTGGAGGTCGGCGTGATCAATTCACCCGACAGGATGCCTTGCAGCCACAGGCCGCTGTCCTTGGCGAAGCGCTTGGCCGCTTCTTCGTTCTTTCTTTTCAAAGACAGATAGATGTTGTCGTAATCGACAAACACCGTTGTCAAAATGGGTCCTGAGGACTCGCGCTTCATCGACGGCAACCCCCGTAAAGCCGGTAGAACTTGATTCGAGGCTATTTGTTTACGAGTCGAACTGCCTCAGCAAGCGGACCCCCCATGAAGGGTTGGGGAGAAGAAAATAATCTGAGGTTTGAAGGCGTTCTTGCCACGCTCAGCGGCAGCAGCACTGTGGAAAAGGCAAAGCCTTCGCACGTTTTGAGCTTTACTTGTGGCTCAAGAGCAATTGCGCGCGAGGACCGCGAGGTCACAGCCCGTCACGCCTTGTTTTTGAGCTCGCGCAGGCGCCGGAAAACGGCCCATTCAGGTGCACGTTCCAGCCCAAGCCGCGCGCGGATGGCCGGGGAGTTCACGCGCAGGAACGGATTGGTGGCCTTTTCAGCGGCCAAGGTGGTCGGCACGGTCGGCTTGTTCTGGGCGCGGAGCGCGGTGATTTCCGCCATGCGTGCAACGAGCAGCTGATTCTCCGGCTCCACCCCGAGCGCGAAACGGCCGTTGGCGGCCGTATATTCGTGGCCACAATAGATGTTCGTGGAGTCGGGAAGCTCCATCAGCTTCTGAAGACCTTCCCACATGCCTTCCGCGTCGCCTTCAAAGATGCGCCCGCAGCCCAGGGCGAACAGTGTGTCGCCGGTGAATGCGAGGTTCTCGTCTGGAAGGACGTAGACGATATGACCAAGTGTGTGGCCGGGGGTCTCGATCACGCGGACACTATATCCTGCCCACGTGAATGGCGTGGCCTCGCTGACCATGCGGTCCATCCCCGTGATGCGATCGCCTTCCCCGGCCGGGCCCGTCACCTTGCAGCCGTAGCGCTCCTTCAGAGCACCGATGCCGCCGGTGTGGTCGGTATGATGATGGGTAATGAAAAGGTCAGTGAGCGTCCAGCCGCGTGCGTCCAGGGCCTTCTCGATGGCCGCCGCATCCGGCGCGTCGATGGCGGCCGTCTCCCCGGTTGGAGCATGCAGCAGCACGCAATAATTATCGGACAGACAGGGGAGGAGAACGATTTCAAGTGCGGTCATCGGACAATCTGAGCAGGAGCCGGGGGCAAAGTCAAAGGGGATGGACTGCCGGCAGCGGATTGCGGCACGTTGGTTACCGCCGAGCGGCTTTGGCAAGCGCGACGAATGGATTATGCATGGCAGGAGCCGACCGCCGGGTCTATGGGACAGGTTCATGCAACTCGATGCCGCCCGCTTACGGGATTTTTATCGCACGCCGTTGGGCCAGGTGGCGCGCCGGCAGCTCGTTGCGCAGATCCGGCGGCGCTGGAAGTCGACCACGGGGCTAACCGTGGTCGGAGCTGGCTTCCCAACTCCCTTCCTGGGATCGTTCCGCTCCGAGGCCGCACGAGCCGGGTGCCTGATGCCGGCCCGGCAGGGGGCGCTGGTATGGCCGCCGGGTGGCAAGTGCCATTCGGTCCTGGTCGAGGAGCATCACTGGCCGCTTCCCGACAACAGCGTCGACCGGCTGCTGGCCGTGCATATGCTCGAGGCGGCTGAGCGGATCGGCCCTGTATTGCGCGAAATGTGGCGCGTCCTTGCGCCCGATGGCCGCTTGATCCTCATCGTACCCAACCGCTCGGGCGTGTGGTCGCGCATTGATACGACGCCCTTCGGACAGGGACTGCCTTTCAGCCGCAGTCAGCTCACGCATGAATTGTCCGACGCACTGCTGACCCCGTTGGACTGGGGCGATGCGTTGTTCTTTCCCCCCGTCGGCAATCGCTTTCTTTTGCGCATGGCGCCTGCGCTGGAGCGCACCGGTGCGCGGTTGTCTCGCGGCTTCGGCGGCGTCCTCGTCGTGGAGGCTCGCAAGGAGCTGATGGCGCCCGTGGGCGGCGGCGTACGGGCTGCGGTACCCGCCCCAGCCTTCAAGCCGGCGGGCAGCTTCGGGCGATTGCTGGAGCCGTCGAACAAGTCCAGCGACGGCCCGGGTCAAGGGCCGGTCAAGGATAAGTGTGGCTGAGCGCTCAACCTGTCTTGCCGTGGCCCTTGAGAAGGAACACGGCCTTCTCGCCAAGCAGGTTTTGCAACGATAAAGACCATTTGATCGGCAGACGCTTTCCGGATGCATTGAACGCGACGGCTTGCTCGACGGTGGCACCCAGTTCCTCGCACAAATCAGCGAAATCGCGGATCGTGCACAGGTGTGCGTTGGGGCTGTCGTACCAGGTCTCGGGCAAGTTGTGGGTCACCGGCATCCGTCCGCTCGTCAGCAGTGCGGCGCGGATCTCCCAATGTCCGAAGTTGGGAAACGAGACGATGGCGCGCCGGCCGATGCGCAGAAGGTTCTCCAGAACCGTCTTGGGATTGCGCGTCGCCTGAATGGTGAGCGACAGGATTGCGTAGTCGAAGGCTTGATCGGGATAATCCCGCAGGTCGCGGTCCGCATCGCCCTGAATGACCGACAAGCCGCGGGCCACGCACGCGTTGACTTTTTCGCGCGACAGCTCGACGCCGCGCCCGTCCACGGCCTTGCTGTCGTTGAGCAGCTGCAGCAGCGCGCCGTCGCCGCAGCCCACGTCGAGCACGCGCGATCCCATCTCCACCATCTCGGCGATGAGCACGTGGTCGACGCGCGGCGTAGCGGCCGCGTCACTTGCAAACAGGTCACCACTGCTCATGCGGCCCCGCTGGCAGGCAGGCCGCGCCTCAGCGCCGCCGCGTTGAGGAAGCCGCTCACCGTCTTGAAGAAGTCGGGCTCGTCGAGCAGGAAGGCATCGTGACCCTTGTCGCTCTCGATCTCCACGAACGACACGTTGGCGGCGATCGCGTTGAGCGCGTGTACGATGGCGCGGCTCTCGCGCGTCGGATAAAGCCAATCGGACGTAAACGAGACGACGCAGAACCGCGTCCTGGTGCCGCGGAACGCTTCGGCCAGATGGCCGCCGTACTGGGACTTCATGTCGAAGTAGTCCATGGCGCGGGTGATGTAGAGATAGCTGTTGGCGTCGAAGCGATCGACGAACGACGAGCCTTGATAGCGCAGGTAGCTCTCGATCTGGAAATCGGCATTGAACGAGAAGGTGAGCGCTGAGCGGTCCTGCAGGCTACGGCCGAACTTGCGCTGCAGCGCCTCCTCCGAAAGGTAAGTGATGTGCGCGGCCATGCGCGCGACCGCGAGCCCGCGCTTTGGCACCACGTCCCGGGCATAGTAATCGCCGCCGCACCAGTCCGGGTCTGCCATCACGGCCTGCCGGCCGACCTCGTGAAAGGCGATATTCTGCGAGGAGTGCCAGGCCGCGGTGGCGATCGGCATCGCGGCGAACACGCGGTCCTTGTAGCGCGCGGCCCATTCCAGCACCTGCATGCCGCCCATGGAGCCGCCAATCACCGCGAAGAGGTTGTCGATGCCGAGGTGGTCGATGAGCCGCGCCTGCGCATCGACCATGTCGGAAATCGTGATGACGGGAAAGTCGAGTCCGTAGGGTGTCTGCGTGCCCGGCTTGAAGGACGCGGGACCCGTGGAGCCCATGCAGCCGCCCAGGATGTTGGAGCAGATGACGAAGAAGCGGTCGGTGTCGATCAGCCGCCCGGGACCGACCATGTTCTCCCACCAGCCGGGCTTGCGCGTGACCGGATGCACGTTGGCGATATGCTGGTCTGCCGTCAGCGCATGGCAGACGAGGACGGCGTTGGATTTTTGTGCGTTGAGCGTGCCATAGGTCTGGTAGGCGATCTGGAAGAGCTTCAGATCAAGGCCGCAGGCAAGTTTCAAAGGCGCGTTCTCGGGAAAGCGGACAAGCTCGCTGTGCGGCTTATGCACCTCGGCATAGCGCACGCTGTCAATGGTGCTTGAACCAGATGTCATGGCCTTCGAGGATGCGCCTCACTGCTTTCGCCGACGTGCCGTAGCTAGGCTGCCGCAGCAGAAAGTCAACTTTAATCTTTGATTTTCTAAAGGCCTACCCTATCAATCAACCCGCTTCGGACCGGAAGTTTGCACCAGCTTGGGCAGCCCACAGTTCTCACGCATTCAAAGGACAGATACGAGACCACCATGGCAATTGCGGGCCCACGGCCAAGACCCGGTATCGAGCAGATCGAAGCCTATGTGCCCGGCGAGAGCAGGGTGCCGGGTGGGATGAAGCCTGCCAAGTTGTCCTCGAACGAAACGCCGCTGGGGCCAAGTCCCAAGGCGATCGCCGCCTTCACGGCGGCTGCCGGAGAGTTGGAGCGCTATCCCGATGGTCAGGCTACGGTGCTGCGCAACGCCATTGCGCGCCGTTATGGGCTCGACGCCGCGCGCATCGTGTGTGGCTCGGGCTCGGATGAACTTCTCGGTCTCATAGCGCGCGCCTATCTTGGGCCGGGGGATGAAGGCCTCTACACCGAGCACGGCTTTCTTGTTTATCGCATCGCGATCCTCACCAACGGCGCAACGCCCGTCATTGCACCGGAAAAGAATCTGACCGCCGACGTGAATGCGATCCTGGCGCGCGTCACCGAGCGCACGCGCGTCATGTTCCTCGCAAACCCGAACAATCCCACGGGAACCTACCTGCCCGTTGCGGAAGTCCGCCGGTTGCGTGCGGGGCTTGCACCCAATGTCGTTCTGGTGCTGGACGCGGCCTATGCCGAATATGTCGACCGCAACGATTACGAAGCGGGCATCGAACTCGTCGCGACGACGCCCAACACGGTGATGACGCGGACGTTCTCCAAGATCCACGGACTAGCCGCCTTGCGCATCGGATGGGCGTACTGTCCGGCGGCCATCGCCGATACGCTCAATCGCATCCGCGGGCCCTTCAACTTGTCGGCGCCGGCCATTGCCGCAGGTGCTGCAGCCATGGAGGATGTCGCGCACGTGGACGCGGCCAAGGCACACAACGACACCTGGCTTGCCTGGGTGACGAAAGAGGTGCGCGCGCTAGGCCTCGATGTGACGCCGAGCGTCGCCAATTTCCTGCTTATTCATTTCCCGCAAGGCAGCGCCAAGACGGCGGCTGGCGCCGATGAGTACTTGAAATCGCAAGGCGTCATCGTGCGCAAAGTGGGGGCCTACGGCTTTCCCAATGCCCTGCGCATGACCATAGGCTCCCAGGACGACAACGAGCGGGCCATTGCAGCGCTGGCCGGATACATGGACGGGCGGGCATGAGCCAATCAGACGAGGTGATGTTCAAGCGCATCGCGCTGATCGGTGTGGGGCTCATCGGCTCATCGATCAGCCATGCGGCGCGCCGGGCCAATCTTGCCGGCGACATCGTCGGCTCGTCGGCGACACCCGCGACGCGCGAGAAGGCGGAGGCCTTGGGCCTCGTCTCAAAGTCATTCGAGCGCGCGGCGGATGCCGTGAAGGACGCGGATCTCGTCATTCTCTGCACGCCTGTGGGTGTGCTTGGGAAAGTTGCAGAAGAGATCGGCCCGCACTTAAAGCCGGGCGCCATCGTTACGGACGTCGGCTCGGTCAAGGCGGCGGTGGTGCGTGATGTCGCCCCCTACATGCCGCAGGGCGTCCACTTCATCCCGGGGCACCCGATCGCGGGCACCGAGCAGTCTGGCCCCGAGGCTGGCTTTGCGGAGTTGTTCGATGGGCGCTGGTGCATCCTGACGCCCGATGCCGTCACCGACCGCATGGCGCTGGCGAAGCTCGAGACGTTCTGGCAGCGGCTTGGTTCGAAGGTCGAACTGATGAGTCCCGAGCATCATGACCTCGTGCTCGCCATCACCTCCCACGTGCCCCATCTCATCGCGTTCAACATCGTCAATACCGCCGCGCATCTGGCGCGCGTGACCGACACCGAGGTCATCAAGTTCTCGGCCGGCGGCTTCCGTGACTTCACGCGCATCGCGGCCTCCGATCCCGTCATGTGGCGCGACGTGTTTCTTAATAACAAGGAGGCCGTGTTGGAGATGCTCGGCCGCTTCTCGGAGGATCTGACCGCCCTCCAGCGCGCCATCCGCTATGGCGACGGTGAAACGCTGGAGCGGCTCTTCGCCGAGGCGCGCAGCATCCGCCGTGGTATCATCCAGGCCGGCCAGGATACGGCGACGCCAGATTTCGGCCGCCGCCCGCCAGGTTCGGGCACGCAAAGCTAGCAGGGCCAAACGACATGGGCGAGAGCGCGCCCGGACTATGGGTGTTCGCGTACGGATCGCTCATGTGGCGGCCTGATTTTCCCTTTGCCGAAGCGCATCCCGCGCGGCTCGATGGCTGGCATCGTGCCTTCTGCATCATCTCGCGTCATTACCGTGGCACCGACGAGCGGCCGGGCCTCGTACTGGGCCTGGACCGCGGCGGCTCATGCCATGGCCGCGTGTTCAAGGTGGGCGCCGCCGATGCCGGTACGGTGCTGCACTATCTTCGCCGGCGCGAGCAGATCAGCGGCGTCTATCGCGAGGCTCACGTCAACGTGCGGCTCCTGTCTGAGCCCCACCGGCAGGAAATGGCGCTGACCTTCCTCGCCGAGCGCGCCCATCCAAGTTATGTGCGCGGACTGTCGCTACGCCAGCAGGCCAACATTCTGGCGGCGGCGGCTGGCAAGACGGGAACCAATATGCATTATCTCGTCTCCACCTTGCACGAGTTGCGCTCCTTCGGCATTCGTGAGCCGGAACTGGAGCGCATCCTGGTGACGCTGGGGCCGGTGCGGGCGCGCACCCAAGCTGGAACGGCGCGCGCCATGCTCAGCCGCAAGGACTTCGAGGATTGGCCGCGAAAGCCGGTGCTTCGATTGACCGACGTCAAGCGCTTCACGTTTCGCGCGCACCTGGGCGCATGAGCAAACGCAAATCCGCAGGGCGGCCTGGGCTGTCCTGCGGGCGTTGGAACGATGCAACGGGATGTCCGCGATCAGTTTGCATGCGTGGCGAACTGCGCGGTGCGCAGATCGACCTCGACGGCCTTGCTCTCGTGCGCGCTTGAGGCCAGCAGATGAATATGAACCTCGTCGGCGCCGAGCGCTGCACCACGCTGGCGGATCTCGGCGAGGTTGAGGCTGGTGGAGTCCGCCGTCACGCGGCCGATGGCGAGGACAGCGCGCTTTGCTTGGGCTTCCTTGCGCACCAGCACATAATTCGCCATGCCGACAGGCGGGCAATCGAACAGGCTGTAGACGGTATGGACATAGCGTTTGCCCGTCGCCCCGGTCCAGAAGTGGAAGCGGGTAGGGGCATCAAAATTACCGGTGGACCGCGTAACTGCGGCCAGCTCAGCCCCGGAGAATGCAAACGGCTTGCGCGCGCGGAAATCCGCCAACTGAATTACTTCGGCACTCATACTCGAACACCCCAAGATCGGCTCTTCATGGCCGTACGCCACCCTTACGTACGACCCAGCTTTACCCGCGAGCGATGAACGATTTGGGAGCATTGAAGCGCAAATTTGTCTTCGAAGCTCTGTTTCTCACTCTTGGTCAAAAAACTGTTGAAGGCTGCCTCCCCCGGCAACGTTCTGAGCACAACAAAAACACGAGCAAGGGGGTGAGTGTAAAGACGGGTTAGGAAATAACCCGTCTGTCTGCAGCGATTCGGCCACAGTGCGGCACGCACGCCGGTTGCGACGGCAACGGCAGAAGTTAAGGGAGTGCCGCCGCAAGGACAGGCTAGCCGCAATGTGAGTAATGACAGCTCATGCACGTCCAGCAGCCCTCGATTCGTTGCAGGCTGCGCACACCGCAGCGCGGGCATACGCGGGCATGGACGCCCGCCACCGCACCGGACAGCTGCGCGTCAGGGCTTGGATCAACGCCCGGTCCGCTGGCTCCGCCATGTGCGGCAGGCTCAGTTCGAGGATTGGCCGCCAGCGCACGCGGCGCATCCGCCTGTTCGGGATCCGTAGCACCTTCCGGCACGAGGAAGCCAATGCGGATCATGTGCTCCTCGATGACGTCACCGATAGCAGCCAGCAGGCTTGGTACATAGCGTCCGCTCATCCAGCGGCCGCCCTCGGGGTCGAACACAGCCTTCAACTCTTCGGCCACGAAGGAGACATCGCCGCCGCGCCGGAACACGGCGCTGATCATGCGCGTCAGCGCCACCGTCCAGGCATAGTGCTCGAGGTTCTTGGTGTTGATGAAGATTTCGAACGGCCGCCGCCGCCCGTCGCGCACGATGTCGTTGATGGTGACATAGAGCGCGTGCGGGCTCGCCGGCCATTTGATCTTGTAGGTAACGCCCTCAAGGGCCTCGTCGCGCTCGAGCGGCTTGCTGAGGTAGACCACATCGCCGGCATTTGCGCCCAAAGCGGGATCGCGTGGCGCGCTGGCCGCCGCCAGCGTTTGCGCCGCCACGGGCACGACGGATTTCGACGACGGGGACGCCGCCTCGAGGACGTGAGTCTCATGGGGCGGCGTGTTCGGACCGTTGGCCGCGGGCGCGGGTTGCGAGGGCATCAGCACCGCGCCCGTGATGGCGTTGGGCCGGTACGTGGTGCACCCCTTCAGCCCTTGCGCATAGGCCTGCACGTAGATGTCGCGGAACGCCTCGAAGGATATGTCCTCCGGACAATTGATGGTTTTGGAGATGGCGCTGTCCACGAAGGGCTGCAGGGCGGCCTGCATGGCAAGATGCGCGGCCGCAGACAGCTCGCCCGCGCGCACGAAGGCATCCGGCAAGGCGCCTTCCGGGTGGTGTACGCGATAGCGCGCATAAGCGAAGTCCTCCACCGTCTCCTCCACGTGCGCGGCGTCGTGGAGCACGCGGCGGCGGTAGGCGAAGTCGAACACAGGTTCGATGCCGCTCGACACATTGCCCGCCAGCAGCGAAATCGTGCCGGTGGGTGCAATGGACGTCAGGCAGCCGTTGCGGATGCCGTGCTTGGCGATGAGCCCGCGCACATCGGGCTCAAGGCGCGTGACGTTGGGGCGTTCGAGAAACGCCTGCGCGTCATAGAGTGCAAACGGCCCCTTTTCTGCCGCGAGCAGCGCGCTGGCCCGGTAGGCTGCATTTTGAATGGCCGACATCCAGCGGCTCGCCTGCGCGCGTGCACCCTCGCTGCCATAATGCAGGCCGCAAAAAATCAGCGCGTCCGCAAGCCCGGTAATGCCGAGCCCAATGCGCCGCTTCGCGCGCGCTTCCTCGGCCTGGGCTTTCAGCGGATAACGCGAAATGTCGATCACGTTGTCGAGGAAGCGTACCGCACTCGCAACGCGGTTCTCCAACAACGCCATGTCGAGTGCGGCCTTGTCCGTGAACGGCTCGCGCACCAGGGCCGCCAGGTTGATGGAGCCCAGCAGGCACGCGCCGAACGGCGGTAACGGCTGCTCACCGCACGGATTGGTCGCAGAGATGGTCTCGCAGTAGGCGAGATTGTTTTGCGCGTTGATCCGATCGATGAAGATGACGCCCGGTTCGGCATAGTCGTAGGTGGCGCGCATCAGCTTTTCCCACAACCCGCGCGCAGACACCGTCTTGTAGATCTTGCCCGCGAAGACGAGATCCCACGGCTTGCCGTCGCGCACCGCCGCCATGAAGGCGTCCGTCACCAGCACCGACAGATTGAAGTTCCGCAAGCGAGCAGGGTCAGACTTGGCGGCAATGAAATCCTCGATATCGGGATGATCGCAGCGCAGGGTTGCCATCATCGCGCCGCGACGCTGGCCGGCCGACATGATCGTGCGGCACATCGCGTCCCACACGTCCATGAAGCTGACGGGGCCGGAGGCATCCGCGCCGATACTCCTGACCAGAGCACCCTTGGGCCGCAGCGTGGAGAAATCGTGCCCGATGCCGCCGCCTGCCTGCATCGTGAGCGCGGCTTGTTTCACGTTCTCGAATATGTCGCTGAGGTCGTCATCGATGCGTCCCAGCACGAAGCAGTTGAACAGCGTGACATTGCGGCCCGTGCCCGCGCCGGCCAGGATGCGGCCTGCAGGCAGGAATCCGAAGTCCGCAAAGGCGTCATGAAACGTCCACGCCCACTTTTCCTGGGCGCGTTTGCCGCCCTTCTCGACGGATGCCGCCGCGCGGGCCACGCGCCAGAAGGTATCGTCCAGCGTCGCGTCACCAGCCTGCTCCGCCGCGCCCGAGAAGCGGTACTTGCGCGTCCAGATCTCGCGCGAAATCGGCGCGGAAAACTGAGGCTGGGTTGAATTCGAGGCGGGCATAGTCCCTCACGCGGTAGACACGCCCACAATATAGGAGGTGCCGGTCCTCCCTGCAACAAAAATAGAACAAATTAAGAACTAATTTTGCGGCGACGAGGGAGCATGCGGGATGGGTGGAGGATTGGGCCCGCACGCGGCTTCTTCGATCAGCTTTGCGGACGCAGCTTCAAGGCGGGCCTCGATCTCTTGCCGGAATTTCTTGCGCGGCATTCCCGCAGGCATGGGCTTCAAAAACTCGACCACGATGGTGCCGGGGTAGCGCATGTTCGAGCGGCGCGGCCAGAACAGCCCTGAGTTCAGTGCCAGGGGTACAGCGGGCAACTGAAGTCCCTCATAGAGCGCGACGTACCCGGGCTTGTAGTCGGGCGGTGCGCCGGGCGCCATGCGGGTGCCTTCCGGAAAGATGAGAATGTGACGGCCCACGGCGGCGCGATCCTTGGCATCGTTCAACATGGTTTTGAGCGCGGCCGCGGCTCTGTCGCGCTTGACCAGGATGTGCTCGAACTTGAGGCAGAACCAGCCATAGAACGGGATGTACTTGAGCTCGTCCTTGAGCACGACCGCCGGGTCGTGCAGCAGCGGGATGAGCGCGAAGGTGTCCCACATCGACTGGTGCTTTGAAATGACGAGGCAGGGGCCTTTGGGCAGGTTCTCGCGCCCGCGCACTTCAAGCCTCGTCCCACAGATGAGGGCAAGCAACCAGGTGCAGGTGCGCGCATGAAGCTCCAGCCCCTTCATCGCCCAGGAACGCGGCGCAAGCAGCAGCCACGATCCCAGCACCAGGAAGAGCGCGGTCACGATATAATAGACGATCGCGAAAATCGTCGAGCGCACGACGACGCTTGCGCTCGCGCGGGGCCGCCCGGCGTTTGTTTTTGCGTCCGTCGGTTCAACCATCGCGCCGGTCCGCGGGTTGCAAATCGGTGGGCTGCAAGGCGACCGAGTGCGGCTGGCCCCATCCCATCACCCGCTGTGTTGCCAGCCGGGCGGCCGCCGGCAGAAACTTGAGATACTCCGACAGGAGGTAGCGCGTCGTGCGCACGCTCAGCCACCAGCCGGACTCTGGAAAGTCCTTCGGTGTCACCGTGTGGGCGATGAGCTCGGCATCGGGCATCGCGAGAGCCAACTCTGCGAGCGCACGCGGCATATGATAGCTCGAGGTCACGATAATCAGCTTGTGGTAGTTGTTGGCGTTCGCCCATGTGCGGGTTTCATCCGCGTTGCCGACCGTATCGAGTGCCTCGTATCCAAGGTCCACGCAGCAGGTGAAGCTCTTGTGGTCGAGCCCGGACAGCCGTTCGATATCGTGCTTGGTCGTAATGCGATTGACGCCGGAGATCAGCAGGCGTTTCCCGTGACCTTGCTTGAGCAACTCAGCGCCGGCCGAAATGCGCGCGGCGGCACCGGTCAGGACCACGATGCCGTCCGCACCGGCCGTGGCCGGCACGGGCGCCTGCTCGCGCATGACGGAGGTGGCGAACAGCATGAAGCCGAACACCAGCGCACAGGCCGCGCAGGCAGCCACGACCACGATGCTTCGCCCGATGCGGCGCAGCATGCTCGTTCCGCCTCCGTGTCCGATGACCTGATCCGCCTGCATGCGCCCTCCTTCCCGAGGGCTGTAGTTGAGTTGCCTG
Source organism: uncultured Hyphomicrobium sp. (assembly GCA_964587445.1). Taxonomy (GTDB): domain Bacteria; phylum Pseudomonadota; class Alphaproteobacteria; order Rhizobiales; family Hyphomicrobiaceae; genus Hyphomicrobium_B. Next base: position 497,765 of record CAZPLQ010000002.1, on the reverse strand, counting down.
AAAAAACTAGAAACTTGTCTAAGTGGACTCAATAACGCATTGGTTATTAAACACAACTTTGGCGATATTCGTCAGTGCTGTCCATTCAGGATGCGAAACACGCCGACGCGGGACGTTATCATGCACAGACCGGAGATGATAACCACGACGAGGCCGAGCAGCGCATAGCCCGCAGGGTCCAGCGAGCCGGTGCCGATGAGGCGTTGCATTTCGACGGCGCTCACGGCGCCGCCACCCAGCATCTCCATGATGGCCGGCATGGTCAGGAACACCGCCATGGCCGCCACCGCGCCGACGATGCCGGCCTTGATGCCAAGTCTCAGGAAGTGCTTCTCGAACTCACGCGCAATGAATTTGTCCGTTGCGCCGACGAAATGCAGTACTTCCACGATATCGCGGTTGGAGGCCATGGCGCTCTTGGTTGCCGAAACGATCACGGCGGTCGTCGCTGCGGCAACGAGCAGGAAGATGGCGATGCCGCCAAGCGCGAATGATCCCGTAACGGCGCGGATCTGTTGTTGCCAGCGGCGGTGATCGTCGAGGGACACGCCTTTGAAATCGCGTTGCAGCGCCGCGCCCACTTCCGACAGATCGGGCGGCTCGTAGCGATTCACCTCGACGGCGATGAGGCGCGGAACGGGCAACGCCTTGAGCGCTTCCGTCGAGCCGAGCCACGGCTCCAGCAAGCTTGCGGACTCCTCCAGGCTGAGCGGACGGGCTGCGCGGATGCCGCGCTGGCTTTGCAGGAAGCTGACGACATTGAGCAGCGTCTTCTCGGCATCTCCGCTTTCGACCGCCTCGACCTGTACGGTGACTTCGCTGGCAATGTCCTTGAGCCATGCGTCGGCCGATTGCTTTATCATCCAGACTGCGCCGGCCGTGAGGCAGGCGAGAAAACACATGATGGCGATCACGAGCGTCAGTGAGCGGCCCGTCACCGATCCGGGCGGCACGACGGGACCGCTGGATTTCGACTTTTTGCTGCGTTCCTTGGCCACACGCGCGGGCGCGTACATATCGCGCGTGTAGTCCTCGCTTGCACCATAGCCGGGCGCCGTGTCGACGCTGAGCGTTGCTTGCGTGCGCACCGTACTGGTCGGCGGGCCGGTCACGGGATCGCCGTAGCTTGGCAGGTCCGCGACGCCGGTTGGCGGCGGGGGGCGCCCGGGGAAGCGGTCATATGATCCGGACATGGCCCCTGTGCACCTCGATGCGCGGCGCCTTGAACTGCCGCATGAGTTGATGATCGTGGGTCGCGATGACGACCGACGTGCCGAGCCGGTTCAGTTCCACAAACAGGCGCAGCAGCCGGCGCGCCATTTGCGGGTCGACGTTACCCGTGGGCTCGTCGGCAAGAAGCACCTCGGGCTTTCCGATGACGGCGCGCGCGATGGCCGCGCGCTGCTTTTCACCGCCCGACAGCACGGATGGATTGGCGTACATTCTGTCGCCCAGGCCCACCCACTGCAACAGGTCCGTCACATCCTCGCGATAATCGGACGCCTTCTTGCCGATGACTCGCAAAGGGAGCGCAACATTCTCCCATACGGTCAAATGATCGAGCAGACGAAAATCCTGGAACACGATGCCGATGCGCCGGCGCAGTTGCGCGCGCTTTTGCGCGTTCACGCGCGAGACGTCATCGTTGAACATGTGAAGCTGGCCGCGCGTAGGGTGCAGCGACATGAACATCAGCCGCAGCAGCGACGTCTTTCCCGCGCCGCTTTCTCCGTGCAGGAAGTGGAACGATCCAGGGCGCAAGTGGAAGCTTACCTCCGAGAGGACCTCCGGGCCCCGGTCGTATTTCAAGGCGACGTTCGTCAGACGAATCACTTCAGCGTTATCCGCAGCAAGGAAAAGTTCGGGACTCGAAGCACTCACGCATGTTTTATAAACGAGGGCGCCCATGCGAGATCAATCGATCACGATTATGGCGCCCTCGTGTACACAATATTTACGCACCCTAGGGGAATTTTGCTTCCAGGCGTGTTTCCTGGGCAACTTGACGAATTGGAGCCGTTTTCCGGGACCGGCGTTGCCCCCGGATATGCCGCACGAAAGGGACCAGATAAACGGGGCCAGACGAACAGGAAAGAGCGCATGACCACCACTGAAGTCACCGACAGCATCGATATCATGTTCTCCGCCGGACAGATCGCCGAGCGGCTCGACGCTCTCGCCAAGGAGATTGCCGCGCGCAAAATTCCCGGTTTGCTGGCGGTTCCCGTCCTGAAGGGGTCGTTTGTTTTCGCCGCCGACCTGATCCGCGCGCTGCACCGTGCTGGCTTGGCTCCAGAGGTCGATTTCCTTACGCTTTCAAGCTACAAGAAGAGCCGCGTGTCGTCAGGGCAAGTCACCATTCTGCGCGATCTCGACCTTGAGGTCGAAGGGCGCAGCGTCCTCATCATCGACGATGTGCTCGATAGCGGCCGCACGCTGGCTTTCGCCAAGGACCTGATCAGTGCGCGCGGCGCCAAGCAGATCCTGACCTGCGTGCTCCTCGACAAGAAGGTGCCGCGCGCCGTCAACATCAAGGCCGATTTCAGTGCTTTTGAATGTCCCGACACGTTCGTGGTCGGCTACGGCATGGATGTCGCCCACCGGTATCGTGAGCTGCCCTTCGTTGGACGGCTGCCAGGATAGGCGGATTGAGCTAGAGTGCCGTCATCTCGACGCGAATGGGAGGACGCATGGCCACCATACTGCTCGCCGACGACGATGCCGCCGTGCGTGAACTTGTTAAGCGCGCACTGACCGCCGAGGGGCATACGGTTCACGTCACACAGGACGGCAACGAGGCGCTCGACGTTCTCAATGCCAGCAGCGCGGCCATCGACGTGCTGGTGAGCGACGTGGACATGCCGGGGCTCGACGGCGTGAGCCTTGCCATGCAGGCGCAAGCGGCAAAACCCGCGATCGCGATCGTGCTGATGTCGGGTTTTTCCGATCAACTGGAGCGGTCCAAGGCGCTGTCTCAGGTGCGCCTGAAATCGATCACCAAGCCGTTCACGCTCGACCAGATCAAGCAGGCTGTGCGCGCGGTCATGAGGTAGACTTTTCTCCTGTCCCGGTCGAGATCTTTCTACTTGTCGTCCCGGCCGAGCATTTCACTCCCTGTCATCCCGGCCGAGCGGTAGCGAGTGCCGGGACCCAGGAGCATCGCGTGAGCTGTTGCAGTTTGATTTTTCGCGCTTCGCACAGATGCGCTGGGTCCCGGGTCGGCGCTCGCCGGGCTCGCTCGCCCGGGATGACAATTGCGCGCTTGCCGGGATGAAGCGAGATTATTCCGATTGGGTTACGGCTTGGTCTCCGCGAAAGCCCGTTGCAAGCACGTAGAGTTCGGCGCTGTCGGACCGGCTGGCGGGTGGTTTGACGTGCTTCACGACTGCGAAGTTGCGTTTCAGCATGTCGAGCAGATCGCGCTCAGTGCCGCCTTGGAACACCTTGCACAGCAAGATGCCGCCGGGGGAGAGAATATCGCAGGCGAATGCGGCTGCCGTTTCGGCGAGCCCCATGATGCGCAAATGATCCGTCTTGTTGTGGCCGACGGTGGGGGCTGCCATATCGGACAGCACGATATCCGCGCCGCCCCCCTTGAGCATGGATTTGAGTTTGTCCTCGGCGCCCGGATCCGTGAAGTCGAGCTGCACGAAATCCACGCCCGGAAGGGGATCGATGCTCAGATAATCGATCGCCACGACTTGTCCTTGACCTTCGAGCGATTTCACCTTGGCCGCTGCGATCTGGCTCCAACCGCCGGGCGCCGCGCCGAGATCCACCACGCGCTGGCCGGGTTTTAACAACCGGTGCTTGTCGTCGATCTCTTTCAGCTTGTAGGCGGCGCGCGACCGCATGCCTTCGCGCTTGGCTGCGGCGACGTACGGGTCGTTCAACTGCCGCTCCAGCCAACGCTGGGAGGAGGCGGAATGCCGCCGCGCATGCTTGAGCGGTGTGCGCAGCTGGCGTTGGCCGCCGCCGGGGCCCTTGCCCGCGCCTTTCGAACCGCCTTTGCTCATGATCCCGATTTTCTCCGTGCGCGCTCAGTTGCTCCGCGTGCGCCGCCGCCTGCGGCCCTGGCGCCAGACGCCGTCCTCCAGCATCAGCGTGGTGAGGATGCCCTCGCGCAGACCGCGGTCCGCCACGCGCAGCCGCTGGGCCGGCCACATGCGCAGCACGGCTTCCAGGATTGCGCAGCCCGCGAGCACAAGATCGGCGCGTTCGCGTCCGATGCAGGGTTCCGCGATGCGCTCCATGTAGCTCTTGGCGAGCAGGTTCTGCGTGACGGAGAATATGTCGGGCACCGCGAGCCAGGAGCCGTCGACCTTGTTGCGGTCGTAACGCGGCAGGCCAAGCAGGATGCCTGCGATCGTTGTGACCGTGCCGGAGGTTCCCAGGAAATGCACGCTGCGGCCGCCGATCCGTTCGCTGAAGCGGTGATGTGCCTCGAACGGTGCGAGCAGCGTGGTGACAGTGGTGACCATGGCTTCGAAATCGTCATGGCCGACATTGCGTCCATCGAAGCGCTCGGCAAGCGTGACGACGCCGACGGGAAGCGATGTCCAGGCCACGATGGCGGCATCGGCGGCGATGCGGCCGCCCGGTCCGCGGCGGCGTGCGCCGTCCCGTGTCAGATCGAGCCAGATAATCTCCGACGAGCCGCCGCCAATGTCGAACACCAGCACGTAATCAGCCGACGAATCGACCAGCGACGAGCAACCCGAGACGGCAAGGCGCGCTTCCAGTTCCGGGTTCAGTACCTCGATTTCGAGTCCGCACCGTTCGCGAACGCGCCCGATGAACTCCATGCCGTTGTCCGCGATGCGGCAGGCTTCGGTGGCGACAAAGCGCGCACGGGTCACCTGATGGCGTTCCAGCTTTGCCGCGCAGACCTTGAGCGCTTCAATCGTGCGCGTCATGGCCGCCTCCGACAGCTGGCCGCTGTGTGCCACGCCCTCGCCCAGGCGGATGATCCGCGAGAAGGCGTCGACCACGCGAAAGCCGCGCCGCGAGGGCCGTGCGAGCAGCAGGCGGCAATTGTTCGTGCCCAGATCCAAGGCGCCGTAGACTGTGCCGTTTGCCGGATCGAGCGAGGAAGGTTGCGCGTCATGTGCGCCATCGCGATAGCGGTGGGGTCTGGAATGCATGACCGCACGCGGAGCGCTTGCCATGCCGCTTCCGTGACGTTCCGCTGATATCCCTGAGCGCTCCATGTTCGGATATGAGGCTACGGTGCCGGCGACGTGCGATCCGCGTTGGGCCTCAGAGTGGGGATATTGGGACGGCCTGCCGCCGGAGGTGACCTGCTGCGGAGCGCCGCTGTAGGCCCGGTGCGGAACGTGGTCACGGGGGAGATTGTCTTTCGACGCGGGCATACCCGGATCTGGGCCGGTATCCGGGCTCGTCAACTGCGAGCTATGACTACCGGAAGCGCCGGGTTCAAGCGACGTCGCCGGTTGGCCATTCGTTTTGCCCTCGGCGCCATCGGGCGCTTGTGGGGCGGCACCTTTGTCTTTCACACGTTGTCTCCAGGGCCTGGCATGGCGGCAATGCGCGGATGACACGCTTTGGGCCGCTCTCTACAGGTCGTTTTCTGGACTGAGCTTGGCTACACTGTATCAGTTCGCGCTCATAGGTAAAGCCTGCTTGAGGCCAACACGCCATCCCGGAGTGGAGACAGTAAACGGATCGGAGCTAGCGTGCGCTTCCGCCTGACAAAGTTGAACAGCATAGTCTCTCTTTTGAGAGCTTCTTTCGCGCTTTACGCTGGCGTGGCCGCCGCAAGCGCGCCGGGTTGCTGGGCTGGAGGTGAGACGGCCCCTCCACCTGCCGCCCAAAACGCGGCAAGCACCCATGATATTGCTGAACGCCTGTCACGTGCGTATCCGGGACTCGTCAAGGGCGTAGACTCTAACGATGTGATCTTTGCAGACGGCACGCGCCTGCCGCTTCACGACGGCAAAGGCGACAAACCGTTTGCGGCATGGCTGAGCGACCCTGACATTGCCGATATGTTTGCCCTTGCCTATCCGCCCGGGCCTGAGAGCGCGCCCCCGCCAGTGAACTTCGACCCCGGCCGCGCGCGCAACGCGGCGTTCTTCAAGAAGGTCTACGGAGACTGCGCGGCGGGCGGCGTCACGCCCTCGCTCGTGGATGTCATCTGGCTTCCCAAGAAGGCGGGACAAGTGTTGAAGATCACGTCCATCAACGGCGTGGCCAAGCGGCTGGCTGCGATCTCGGCCGAACTCGATGAGCTATCCGCGGACTTCGATGGTTTTCTTTGGCCTGCTGCTGGTGTCTACAACTGTCGCGACATCGCGGGAACCAAGACGCCTTCGGCGCACGGCTATGGTATCGCAATCGATATTGCCGTTCGGCATGCCAGTTATTGGCGCTGGAGCGGTGTGAAGGGCGAAGCCGCGCCCGCCTATCGCAACGAAATCCCCATGGAGATCGTGCGCGTGTTCGAGAAACATGGCTTCATCTGGGGCGGCAAATGGAACCACTTCGATACGATGCACTTCGAATACCGGCCCGAGCTTCTGGCGCCGGTTGACGGGTTGCAGCCAAGTGCGGACGCAGCGCGCGGACCGGCGCCAAATGCAGCTTCATCAAGCGCGCCCGCGCCAGACCCTGCGATGGGAACCGCAGCCTCTACGAAATCCGGGCCCTAGTTCGGCGCGAGCGCCAGCATCAGCTTGAGGTTCTGCACGGCCGCACCTGCCGCGCCCTTGCCGAGGTTGTCGAGCCTGGCAACCAATACGGCCTGGTTCAGCGCGCTCCTGCCGAACACGTAAAGCTCGAGCGCATCAGTAGCGTTCAGCGCGAGCGCATCGAGCCTGCTGATCTTTGCGGCAGCATCGCGCATCACGCGCACCTGGCCTGCGCTCGCGTAGTGCGTGGCCAGCGCTTCTTCGAGCATCCTGATCGTGACGTTGCCCGGCAGCAGGTCGAGGTGCAGCGGTACCGAGACCAGCATGCCTTGCTTGAAGTTGCCGACACTGGGAATGAAGATCGGCCGCCGTTCGAGCCGGGCATAAGCCATCAGCTCGGGGATGTGCTTGTGTTCCAGGCCCAGAGCATAAAGCTCGAAAGCGGGAGCAGTTTTCGACACCTCGTAGCTCTCGATCATGCTCTTGCCGCCGCCGGAATAGCCCGACACCGCATTGACGGTCACGGGGAAGTCCGCGGGGAGAAGCCCTGCGTCGGCAAGCGGCCGCAACAGCGCAATCGCGCCGGTCGGGTAGCATCCCGGATTGGCGACGTGCCTGGCTTTGGCGATCCGGGCGGCCTGGCCGGACTCCAGCTCTGCAAAACCATAGACCCAGCCTGGCGCGACACGATGAGCCGTCGAGGCGTCGACAATCCTGGGCGCCTCGCTGCCCAGCTCGGCCGCGAGCGCCACCGCCTCCTTGGCTGCGTCGTCGGGCAGACAGAGTACGACAAGATCGCACGCGCGCATCATGTCCTTGCGGGCCTCGGCGTCCTTGCGCTTGGCCGGGTCGATGCTGACGACTTCGATGCCGGCCTCATTTGCGAGCCGATCGCGGATTTGCAGGCCGGTCGTTCCGGCTTCGCCGTCGATGAAGACTTTGGCCTTCGCGCCCTTGGCTGAGCCCATGTCAGCCTCCCAGCCCGAGCCGGTGCCTGATGCCCTGGAAGATGGTTTCCGAGCAGCCGATGCCATAGGCCTGGCAAGCGATCTGGTGGCTGTCGCGATAGATCATGTCGAGGGCGACGTAGAGGATGATGAGAAGGCCGATCCACGCGATCCAGGGATAGCTGTGCAGCAGCTTGGCGATGTAGGTGGAGGCGACTGCCATCAACACGATGGCGATGGCCAGACCGATGACGAGCACGAGTGTCGACTCACCGGCCGCGCCTGCAACCGCAAGCACGTTGTCGAGTGACATCGACAGGTCGGCCAGAATGATGGTCCAAAGCGCCGACCAGAAGGTCGCCTCGTGGCCCTTCACATTATTGGAGGCAAGGTTGTGTTCGATCACTTCGATGGACTCGTGATTGCTGTCCATGATCTGGCGGTACATCTTCCAGCACACGAACAACAGCAGCAGACCGCCCGCAAGTGTAAGACCGATGATCTGCAGCATCTGCTGGGCGATGCTGGAGAACAGGATACGGAGTACGACGGCGCCGGTGATGCCCCAGAAAATCACTTTGTTGCGCATGTCCTTGCGCACCTGGGAGGCGGCCATGCCGACGACGATGGCGTTATCGCCGGCGAGCGTCAGGTCGATCATCAGGATGTTGAACAGAGCCACCCAGTGCGTACGCCACCAATCCGGCGACAGGAGAAGGCCGATGTCGGTCACCACCGTGTCGAACATCGCGCCGAGGTTGGCGGAAAGAAATTCCATGGCTCTTCGCTCTCCGGTGCTGGCCGCGTTGCCAATCGGCCTAAGGTCAAACGCTTCGAACTGCGCGGTATTTGGCATCGGCCTCGCCGGAGGGCAAGTGCGCATACTGGCAAAACACACCCGCCGGGGCGGATTGGCGACAATCAAGGCCAGCCAGCGGCCATGGTCTTGCCGTGTTCATTTTTCAAGTGTTGCTGGAACGATTGGGGGACGGCCAATGACATTGAAACGAGTTCTATCGGTGATGTTGGCCGTCATGGCCATTTGGGTCGCCGTGGCGGCACCGGCGGCAGCAGCCTCTGCCTCGGCGCTGGAGGCCGATGCCCAGGATACGTTGGAGCGATTCTACCGGAGCGTTGGCGGCGCGCGCGATCTTGCCCAGAAGTCGGTCGGGATTCTGGTGTTTCCCTCGGTCGTCAAAGCCGGAATGGGCATCGGCGGCGAATATGGGGAGGGTGTGCTGTTCGAGCGCGGCCGGCCCAATGCCTACTACAACACGGTCTCGGCCTCGATCGGCTTCCAGCTCGGCGTTCAGGCGCGCTCCGTCATCATCATGTTCATGAACCGCCAGGCGCTGGCAAGCTTCCGGCGCGCGCATGGATGGAAGGTCGGCGTGGACGGCTCTGTCGCTATCATTACGGTTGGCGTCGGCGGTTCCATCGACACCTCGCGCATCACGAGCCCCATCGTCGGCTTCATCCTCGACCCAAAGGGGCTCATGTACAATCTGACGCTCGAGGGCTCTAAGATTTCCCGCATACGGAAGTGAAGTAGGGAATAGGAAAATAGGGAATAGGGAGCAGAGAGGGCTTTGCATTCCGCCCCCCTAACCCTCTCCTCAAGGATTACGGATCGCCTCCATCAAGCGGAAGGAAGAAGGCCGCCGGGTCCCAAGAAAAAAGGCACCCACGCCCCTTGGGCCGGTAAGTGGAAGCGGGCTTTCAGAACCCCGCGAACTGGCAGACCCTGGGTGATATTGCGAAATCTGCCGCCCTCGCGCAGACCCAGAAGACGGCGCCTGCGCGGTCCTCCCAGTTCAGCAAGCCGGTCACAAGGACGATCAAAACGTTGGGAAGCGCATGTATTACGTAATTGCGCCAGCTGTTGAATTTCCACCAGCCGTCGTCATCGTACCGGCCGGCCACGCGATGCTCTGGACTGAAGACTTCATTGAGCAGCTTGTCGCTATAAAAATTGCCCTCGTCGAACAGCTTGTCGGGGTAAGCCGAAAAATAAGCATGCGTGTAGTGCGTGAAGAGCGCAATCGCCAGAGCTGCCAAAAAGGCTGCCAGCCAGAAGAACAGATATGCGACTGTGACCATGCGAAACGTCCGGGTACTGAGGCTCGCAATATAATCGGCGATAATCCTTTAAATATTTGTAGCTGCCACCGCGTGGCTTTCTGGACCGTCCGCAACACCTGGAAACGCCAGGCCGGCAGCACCCAGTTGCTAACACTTAAAACGAAAAAGGGCCGCCAGCGGGCAGCCCTTTTTCGTTTTTGAAGATCCCTGCAGCCAATATCGGCCCAGCAAGCGCCGTTAGCGCTTGGAGAACTGGAACGAACGGCGGGCCTTGACGCGGCCGTATTTCTTGCGCTCGACCGTCCGGCTGTCGCGGGTGAGGAAGCCCTGCTTCTTCAGCACGCCGCGAAGGTCGGGCTCATAGTAGGTGAGCGCCTTGGAGATGCCGTGACGCACGGCGCCGGCCTGACCCGACAGGCCGCCCCCGGTGACGGTGATGCGGATGTCGTACTGGCTCGCGCGGTTGGCGATTGACAGAGGCTGCTGAAGCATCATCTGGAGCACCGGACGGGCAAAGTAGACCTTGAAGTCCTTATCGTTGACCGTGATCATGCCCTTGCCGGGCTTCAGCCACACGCGGGCGACCGCGTCTTTGCGCTTGCCCGTCGCATAAGCGCGCCCGAGCTTGTCCAGCTTCTGAGTGCGCGCGGACGCCTCGGCGGCTGCGGACGTGCCGCCCTTGAGGCTTGCGAGGTCGTCCAACGTCTTGGTTTCGGTTGCCATTGGATTAGACCCTCACGTTCTTACGATTGAGCTTGGCGACATCGAGCGCCTCCGGATTCTGAGCCGAATGAGGATGCTCGGCACCCTTGTAGACGCGCAGGTTGCGCATCAGCTGGCGCTGGAGAGGACCGCGGGCGAGCATGCGCTCGACGGCCTTGGTCACGACGCGCTCAGGGTGCTTGCCCTCCAGAATCTGGCGGGGCGTGCGCTCCTTGATGCCACCGGGATAGCCGGTGTGGTGGTAGTACACCTTGTCTTCATGTTTGGCGCCGGTGAAGACGACCTTGTCGGCGTTGATGACGATGACGTTGTCACCGCAGTCGACATGCGGGGTGTAGATGGCCTTGTGCTTGCCTTTGAGACGGGTGGCGATGAGAGCAGCGAGACGGCCGACGACGAGACCTTTGCCGTCGATCAGGATCCACTTCTTCTCTACCGCACCCGGCTTTGCAACGAACGTAGACATGAGTCTTCTGAAGCTCCTGCCGGCTGCCGGAATCATTGGGGTGATGCGCCAGCGCGAGAACGGCTCCGGCGTAGGACGCGGTGAATACGTCGAGTTGATATAGAGGTCAACAACAGTTTTTATCTCAATAAATAATCGCGTAAAATCAATATGATGATCTATAAGGTAAAATGATACCGTATAGTGGTAAGATATTACCGCTACTCTTTTGGCTGAGTGCATCAGGCCGGGGCGGGCGCTTTGCGCCAGGCGCGTAACGGCATCGTGCAAAAATTCCCAAATCGTGATGATCTAGCGCGCACGATGCCGGGAAGGGGCTGCCGGCACTGGCGCGGTACTCTTAATGTAGACGCAGTTAATGTAGACGCAGTTGGCGTGTGATTTTCAGCCTCCGGTAGAGCCGCGCCGGGGGCAATCCTGCAATGCCTTGCAGGCGGGGAGGAGGATATTCGATGACGCATTCAATCAAGCTGCTTCAGCGCATCATCATCACGGCATTTTCGTTGTGCGCGCTGTTGGGCGCCGCGTACGCGCAGGAGGTGAAGCAAATCAAGCTCACCGATGCGCAGGTGAAGAGTTTCATCTCTGCTCAGAGTGACTTGGCAGCCATAGCGTCGAAGATCCAATCGGCGGGGGAGAACCCCGATCCGGCGCTCCAGGCTGAGCTTGAGAACATCGCCAAGAAGCATGGCTTCAAGGATTTTGCCGAGCTTGACGATGTCGCGGCCAACATCTCCATCGTGATGGCCGGTCTCGACAGCCAGACGGGCGATTTCGTCGATCCGGTCGAGGCGCTGCAAAAAGAGCTGGTGGACGTCAAGAAGGACGAGAGCATTCCCGCGACGGACAAGAAGCAACTCGTCGATGAGTTGACGGAAGCGATCAAGACGACGCCGCCGCTGCAGAACCGCGAGAACATCGACGTCGTCAAGGCGCATCGCGCCGAGATCGAGCAGGCGCTGCAATAGCGCTCGGCCCTTGCGGCCGTCAGGGCTTTGCTTGCCAGCAAGAGGCGCGCCGGGCGAAATACGTCTCGGCGCGTTTCGCATTTGGTGCCAAGATCGAACTGAATAACGGCGTGGAGGTGGCGCGGTGACCGTGGTTGATGCGAACGAACTCTTGGTGGCGCGGAGCGAGCCCGGCGTTGCTGTTGTGACGCTGAACCGCCCCCAGGCGCGCAATGCGCTGTCGCTGGCGATGCTGCACAAGCTTCATGTGGCCTTCAATGCGCTCGGGTCCGATGCCGATGTGTCGGCAGTCGTGCTGGCTGCCAATGGGCCCGTGTTCAGTTCCGGTCACGATCTCAAGGAGATGACGGCGCATCGCGCCGACAAGGACGGCGGCCGCGCTTTCTTCGAGACGACCATGCATTCCTGCTCGGAGATGATGCAGGCCATCGTGAACTGTCCGCGACCCGTGATTGCGGCGGTATCGGGCACGGCGACCGCGGCGGGGTGTCAGCTGGTCGCGAGTTGCGACCTGGCGATCGCGGCGGATACGGCAACGTTTGCAACGCCGGGCGTCAACATAGGGTTGTTCTGCTCCACGCCGATGGTGGCGCTATCGCGCAACGTGCCGCGCAAGAAGGCTATGGAGATGCTGCTGCTGGGCGAGGCTATGAGCGCGTCCGATGCCGCCCTGTACGGTCTGGTGAACCGCGCGGTTCCTTGGGATGCGGTGATGGCCGAGGCCTTCGGCATGGCGCGCAAGATCGCCTCCAAATCGAAAGCGACGGTGGCGACCGGCAAGACCGCATTCTATCGCCAGATCGAAGCGCCCTTGGGCGAAGCGTATGCCTATGCCGCGCGGGTGATGGTGGAAAACATGATGGCGGCCGACGCCGCGGAAGGCATCTGTGCGTTCATCGAGAAGCGTCCCCCCGAATGGACGTCGCGATGAGCTGAGCGGCTCTGTCGCGTTCGAACGTTGGAGGTTTCGTGAAAATTTCACTCTCTGTCGTGACGCTCGGTGTTGAGAATATTGCAGCATCGCGCAGCTTTTATGAAGCGCTGGGGCTTGCCGCCTCGCGCGATAGCAATGCGCATGTCGCCTTCTTCGATGCCAATGGCGTCGTTCTGGCACTGTATAACCGTTGTGCGTTGGCCAAGGATGCCTGTGTGGACGACGGCGCGCCGGGATTTTCGGGCATCACGCTGGCCTGGAACGTCGAAGGTGAGGCCGCCGTTGATGGGTGCATGGCGCGGGCAAGGTCGGCGGGCGCACGGATCGTCAAGCCCGCGCAAAAGGCATTTTGGGGCGGCTATCATGGCTACTTCGCCGATCCGGACGGGCATTTATGGGAGGTGGCGCACAATCCGTTCTGGCCGCTCGACGCGCACGGCCGTCCGCAGCTTCCGGCCCCTGCGGGGAGCACATGAATCACGATACTTACAGCGACGACTATATCGTGGGCGTGCTGTCCGGCATCCGCTCGATCGCCGTGGTTGGCGCGAGCGCCAATCCGGTGCGGGCCAGCTTCATCGTGATGCAGTACCTCATCGCCAAAGGCTATAGGGTTCATCCCGTCAACCCGAGTCTCGCGGGCCAGACAGTCCTGGGCCGCAAAGTCTATGCACGCCTTGCGGATCTGGAAGAGGGTGCCGACTGCATCGACATTTTCCGCAACTCGCAAGCCGCCGGCACTGTGGTGCAGGAGGCCCTCGCGCTCAAGGACAAGCTCGGGCTCAAGGTCATCTGGATGCAGCTTGGCGTTAGCAACGACGAGGCGGCGGCCGCCGCCGAAGCGGCGGGCCTCAAGGTTGTGATGAACCGCTGCCCCAAGATCGAGTACGGGCGGCTTTCGGGTGAGATCGGTTGGTTGGGTGTCAACACCGGCGTCGTGTCGAGCCGCCTGCCGCGGCTATCGCCGGCCGGCGTGCAGAGCCTGCTCATCAAGGCGCCGAAGCCGTGAACGCGATCACGCTTGCACGCGCGCGACCGACAGCAGGATCAAAAGCAGCGTGACGGTGACGGCGGCGGCAATCAAGGCGGGCAGCGGGAAAGAGACGCCCCAGAGGGCACACGCCAGCAACGTTGCATTGGCCGCCGAGATGCGCCAGACGACGGGGAGGTGCTTGTTGCCAAGTGCCTCGGCCGCGCGCTGGTAGAAGTGCGATTTATGAGCCTGCCAGAACTTTTCTCCCCGCGCCATGCGCTTCAGCAGCGTCAGAGTGGCGTCGGCAAGGAAGTAAGCTGGCAGGATCAGGGCCGGAACCCAATGACCGCGCACGGCGAGATCGATCATCATCGCGCCCGTGAGATAGCCCAACGGGACACTGCCGATGTCGCCCATGAAGACGGCGGCCTCGCCGCGTTCCCGCAGGTTCCAGATCAGAAAGCCGGCCGTTGCGCCCAGGAGTGCGGCGCTCAACGGCGCAAGAGAGACCCCGCCCGGCACCACCGCGCCTACGAGCAGATACCCGCCGGCGATTGACATCGTCTCCGCCCCGGCGATGCCATTGATGCCGTCCATGAAGTTGAACAGGTTCATCATCCAGGTGAGGGCAAGAATGGCCAGCGCCCGGTCGGCCCAGAAAGGCACAAGCCCCTGGAACACGAGTGCTTGCCGCGGCAACGTGAGGACCAGTATGGCGGCGGCGGCGACGTGGACTGGAAAGCGCACGCGTGCGGGAAGGGGGGCGGTATCGTCAAGCCAGGAGACCGCCATGACCAGCATCAGCCCCGTCAGCAGCGCGGATGGGATCTCACCCAAGGGAAAGAGAAGAGCCGTAGCGCCGAGCGCCGCCATCAGCAGCGGCAGGCCCCCCCCCTTGGGGACGACGCCCTTGTGCAATGTGCGCTCGTTCTCGTGGGCGAGGGCACCGCGAGAGGCAAGCCAAGGGATCATGGCGCGGGTGCCGATGGCAGCGGCGGCAAAGGCCAACAGCGCGACGGGCAGCAGGTGCAAAAGTACCTCTTCGATTGGGCGGCGGTCCGTCAATGTGGATCGGGGGCAAGATGCCGGATTCGGTTCCAGGTCGCACGCGTCATGCGAGAGCGGCGACTTCGGCGTGTGGTCTAGACTGGAACAGTCTGGCCATACCAGCCGTTTTACTTGCGCTGCAGCGAAGGGTTTGGGCGAATGCGCCGCATTAAGCTTTTTGGCATTTCCGCGCCAAAGTGACGCCCAAGTGATCTGACGGATTAGTTTTGGTGTATCTTGTGACGGCCGGAGACGGCACCACCTAATCCTTCGGCTTCGTCGCCTTTGCCAAAGGTACGGCACTTGGGGCATATGGCTCATTATGAAAGTCACAGACGGCATGAAATCGGGCGCACTCAAATCGGTCGAACTCGATGTGCACGGGTCCGTTCAGACCGTCCTGCCCATTGAGTTCAATGGCCGCGAGGTTATGCTCCAAGCGCACGCCTACCAGGGTGAGGCGCCCGAGGAGCAGGCGCTCGTGCTCATCCATCGCGATCCGGATGCGCCCAAGGATGTGCTGCCGGTCGTGCGGGTCCATTCGGGCTGCGTGACGGGTGATATCTTCCATTCGCTGCGGTGCGACTGCTATCAGCAACTCCAGGAGGCGCTGCGCCACATCACCGAGGTTCCCCTCGGCGTGATCATCTATGTTCCCTACCACGAGGGGCGTGGCATCGGCCTGTTCAAGAAGATCCAGGCCTACGCCCTGCAAGATCAGGGGCTCGATACGGTCGAGGCGAACATCGAGGTCGGCGCGCCGATCGATAGCCGTGACTACGATTTGGCCGCGCGCATCCTGGCCGATCTGGGTATGAGCGAAATCAAGCTCTTGTCCAACAACCCGGCTAAGGAGCAGGCGCTCAAGGCCCTCGGCGTGCGCGTTGTGGATCGGGTGCCGATCGTCATCTCTCCCAATCCGCACAATAAGCGTTATCTGGACACCAAGCGCCGGCGCATGGCCCACAAGATCTGATCTGGAGCCGTTCTGGCCGGAACCAAGCCCAATTTGCTCTCAGCTCGATCCAAACAGATCGTCGTGGATGCCTGAGGGGTAGAGGTCTGCGGGATGCGTCCCGCTCCCCGCGGCAAGTATCTCCGCTGGCGCGTCCAGATCGCCGGTCGTCTTTGGAACGGTGAAGCCGCCTTCCGCGACAAGACGCGCAAACAGCCCATCGCCTTCCGCAAGCTGTGTGAACCGGCCGCGTTCCACGATGCGTCCATGATCGAGCACGATGATTTCGTCGGCGTCCGCAACGGTCGAGAGGCGGTGCGCGATGATGAAGGTCGTACGCCCCCGGCGCAGCGTGTCGAGCGCGCGCTTGATCTTGGCTTCCGTTTCCGCATCGAGCGCGCTCGTCGCTTCGTCGAGAATGAGGATCGGCGCGTCCTTCAGGATGGCGCGCGCAATAGCGATGCGCTGGCGCTCGCCGCCGGAAAGGGAGGCGCCCCGCTCGCCGATCATGAAGTCGTAGCCCTCAGGCTTTGCCATGATGAACTCGTGGGCTTCGGCGAGTTGCGCGGCGCGCTTCACCTCCGCCTCGCTCGCATCGGGTTTTCCGATCCGGATGTTGTCGCCGATCGTGCGATTGAAGAGCCCGGCATCCTGAAACACCACTGCGATCGACGTACGCAGCGACGCTAAGGTGACGTTCGCGATGTCCTGGCCGTCTATGACGATGCGTCCGCGATCGGGGCTGCGGAAACGCTGCAGCAGGGCGATGGAGGTTGACTTGCCTGAGCCAGTCGGCCCGACGAGGGCGAGTGTCTGGCCTGCGCGCGCGTGGAACGTAAGATCGGACACGCCCTGCGGTCCCTCGCCGTAGCGGAAGCTGACATCCTCGAACCTGACATCGCCCGCGACGTTTTCCAGCGGCTTTGCATCGGGGCTCTCGACGACGGCGGCGGACTCGTCGAGCATGCTGAACAGCATGCGTAGTGCAGGTCCCTGCTGATGTACCCGCACGACAAAGGCCGAGAGCTGGTCGAGCTTGCCGATCAACAGTCCTGCGAAGGATACGAAGGCGACGATTTCGCCGACGGTCAGCTCGCCGCGCGCTGCCAGCATCGCGCCGATCGCGAACACGGCGACCATCGTGAGCGTGGCAGCCGCGCGCTGTAGGACCGACAGGATTCCCCACCAGGTGAGCACCGGGAACTGGGCATTCATCAGGTCCTTGATCATCCCGCGCAGGTCTTCGGCTTCGGCGCTCACGCGTGCGTAGCTTTGGACCACGGACACATTGCCGATGACATCACCGATGCGGCCCGAGATCGCGTAGTCGTAACGATCGGCAGCGGATTGGCCTGCGGAGGTGCGGCGCATGACGAAGACGTTCATCAAGGTGTAGGCGACCGCCGTGCCCGCCAGGATGGCCGCCATCCGGTAATCCATCGAAAGAGCGGTGGGCACCAGCAGGACGATTCCGAAGAACGCGGTGAGCTGCTCGCGCATGGCCCCCAGCCATAGCCAGAACAGCGAGCTGCAACCCGAAACAATAGTGCGGATGACCGTGCCTGATCCGCGCGCGGCGTGGTAGGCCTGGGGCAGCGTCATGGCGCGCTCGAACACGTCAGCCATCACGGCGAGGCGGCGTCGGTGCGCAAGCCGGTCGGCGTAGATCGCCACCGTGACGTTTGCCAGGATACCGAACAGGCCGAGCGCCGCCCACAGGCCGATGATGGGGAACGCACCCTCGCCCTTCGTCAAGGCATCCACGACCTTGCCGAACAGGATAGGTTCTGCGAGCTGAATGGCCGCGATGACGACGCCGGCCGAAGCCAATGAAATGGCCAAGAGCTTCTCCGGCGCGAGAAGCTTCAGCGCGCGCTGGTAGATCTGAATTAGCGTCATCTCCTGGACGCTCATGCCGGAGCCGGTCATGCCGGTGCGCTCATACCAGCGCGGCACATGGGCGCCTCTCGCCCCGGACTCGCTCCCACGCCAACGCCGCGGGAACCGCTGAGGCCCGGTCTGCGTTGAGCAAATTCCAGGGGCCCGCGATGTGCCACAAACCCCGAATTTCGGGCGGCGCACCGGTCATTCATCTGCTGTTCACAATCGCCGGGCATAGGCTCCTCTTCGTGCGTCGGCCACCTTCGTGATATGCGTTGCCGGCGACCATCCGGGCATTCAATTTCATGGCATGAGGAGGCGGACCGCTCAATGACGGTACACCACCACAATTTTCGCAAGCCCGATACCGACCCGCTGATTGCCCCCCTGCTCGAGGCGTCCCCTGACCGGCCGTTCGTTATTGCGCAGCTCGGACAATCTCTCGACGGACGAATTGCCACGCTCACGGGCGCCAGCCGCTGGATCAATGGCCGTGGCGCACTTGATCATCTTCACCGGCTGAGGGCAAATGTCGATGCGGTGGTGGTGGGCGTCGGCACGGTCGTGCACGACGATCCCGAACTGACAGTTCGCCGTGTCGAAGGTCGCAATCCCTCCCGCGTGGTGATTGACCCGAACAAGCGGATGCCGCTGACCTCGCGTTGTCTTGCGGACGACGGTGCTCGGCGCGTCGTATTTCATCGCGACCCTGAGCAGAGCGGGGAAATGATAGAGAAGATCGCTGTACCGGATGGCGCAGGCTTCGTCGATCCGCACTGGATCGTGAAGATGCTCCATGCGCGCGGCATGAAGAAAATCCTTATCGAAGGCGGTGCGCGCACCGTGTCCAGCTTTATCGATGCAGGTGCCGTCGATCGCCTGCATGTCCTGGTGGCGCCTGTCATTTTGGGTTCGGGAATTCAGGGACTCTCCCTATCGCCGATTGCAGCTATGACCGAAGCGCGCAGGCCCGCCACACGTACACATATGCTTGACGGCGGGGATGTGCTGTTCGATTGTGACCTGAGCAGTTGCGATAAGGGGTAACGTCATGCCGGATGAGGAACGTTACGATATTCCCATTTACAGCCGCCCGGCGCGATCATTCCATTGGTGGATTGCCTTCTTCATCCTGCTTCAGGTGCCCATCGGGGTCTACATGAAGTATCGCGGCTATGAGATGGAGACCGTCAACGACAAGGGCGAACTCGTCAAAGGTGTTTGGGACGGTATCACCGACACGCTGTACAATTCACATAAAACCCTTGGGCTGATCATTCTTCTGTTCGTCGTGCTGCGCTTGAGCTACCGGCTGGTTTACGGCGCACCGCCACCTGATCGGAGCGTGCCGGCACCTTTGATCGGCGCCTCACATGCGGTGCATTGGGCAATCTACCTGGCGCTTCTTGCGACGCCCATCATCGGATATGCCGGAATATCCTACGGGCGTTATCTAGATGTCTTCGGCATTCCTCTTCCGCCGGTTACCATCGAGGACAAGAAGTTTTCCGAAGAAGTGTTCGAATATCACGAAACGGCGGCGTTTATTCTGCTGTGTCTTGTGGCCGTGCATATCGCTGCTGCGATCTACCACAAGTTCATCCGCAAAGACCGTGTCGTCGAACGGATGCTGCCCAACAAGAACAAGATCGTCTAGAGCCGGGTAGTGTCTCAGTTTGAAATTTTAGGCTACCTGAAGTCTTCTTGTATCGTCGCCTCAACCGCCACTACATCAGACCAAGGCGCGATCTTATCTGGCGGGCTTGGCGATGTCCCCCAACGCTCAATCTCAAGCAATCTCTGATCTGATCTGCTGATCGTCGTTCTGACGGGTCCGATGTGAACATTGCCCCAGTCGCCATCATCAGCAGGGATAATCGCGTGCACAATCCCGCATTCTTTCTCGCCGCGAAGCGATAGCTTTTGCGTGGTGACGATTCTCAGTTTGATCCGCTCCCCAGACGCGTCCTCGATTGGGCCCACATCTTTGAAGACTGCCCCAACAGGCACAATAACCTCACGCCGCCACCAATCTTGGTCGGCGTAGTCCTGAGGCGTATCCTTCTTGCAAATTCTTACGCTGCCTGATGATGCAGCTTGGGCCGTTTGCCAGGAGGACGGCAGCGCACAGAGTGCAATAATGTAGATCCCGACAATTCGATGCATTGGTCCCTCTCAATGGTCATGATATGCTTAGCGTCAAGCAACACTAGGAGCAACCATGCCGAAAGGCCCCAAAGGTGAGAAGCGCCCTGCCGATGTGATCGGCAACGCCGTGAAGGTGATGTGGATCGCTACTGGCGAAGAGTCGGACGAGAAGACTGACGACGGCAAGGATAAAGCCGCCGTCAGTCTTGGTAGCCGTGGTGGCAAAGCGCGAGCGAAAAATCTGTCCGCCGAGCAGCGTTCGAAAATAGCCAAGAAGGCAGCTACTAAGCGTTGGACAGCGAGTTAAGTGTTTTTGCCTTTCCGCTTCGCCCGCTTCTCTGCGGCGATCTTTTTAGCTTGCGCCAGCAGGTCTTCTACCGTCCCTTTGCCTTCGTTTTCTTTTTCAAGCCGCATCCGCTCTTTGTAGACGGCGATTTCCGCGGCTGCCTTTTCCTTTGCTTTCGGCATAGAGATCCTGCCGAGATGACCAGGAGGAATCAATGGTCTGCCGTCCAACTTTATAAACTCCCGCATTTTTCCAAGAAACTGAGCGATAGTCGTTGGCTTGCGTTGTTCGGCTTGGCTGGCAAAGAATTCTAGAGTTGCGCTTGTCAGAAGGTTGAGTGCGTTAATCTCAGGCTCCATGTACAAGTTTTTGGCTACCTTAGCCTCGGCAACTGTGGGCTGATCGCCAGAGAAGTGGATGACGCCTGCATTGGGTTTGGACGCATCCACCCGACGGAATATGACCTCGGCGGCAGTCTCTTGAGTCACAGCCCAGTGCATTGCGTTCTGGATCGTCGCAAAAAAGTGTTCTTTGTCGTCTTGGTTCATTGCGTGAAAATCGGTGCAGAAGCTCGCAAGTTCCAGAACTCGCGTCCACATGCGCTTTTCTGAACTGCGAATGTCCCTGATACGTTCAAGCAGTTCATCAAAGAAATCCGGACGCCCATTAGGGTCCTTAAGGCGCTCGTCATCCATAACGAACCCCTTGGTGAGATACTGGATGATCTTGTCGGTTGCCCAGATGCGGAACAGGGTTCCATGCTTGGATTCCACGCGATAGCCCACAGAGATTACGGCGTTGAGATTGTAAACCTTGGTGGAGTAGGACTTCCCATCACCAGCAGTTATTTCCTTTAAGGAAACAACTGCCTCTTCGAGCAACTCGCCTTCCGCAAAAATTTTCTTGAGATGCTTGCTGATGGCGGCCACGCCGACGTCGAACATCTCGGCCATTTGCCGCTGCGTTGCCCACATCGTGTTCTCGACAAAGCGCAGATCAACACGCACCCCTTTTGGGTTGGTGTACACCACAAAGTGGTCTGATGTTCGCACGTCCGGACCATCCTCGGACCATCTAGCCTTTGCTGCCTCGCTGGCGATCTCAGACCGGCGCTCTGGTGAAAGCACATCAGCACGAGCCCTAGCCGCGCGCGATTTGGCCTCATCTTTCTCGTCTATCATCCGCCACACCCAATGCTTGCAGACTATGCTTGCTTATGCTTACACTTATGCTTGCACTGCCCGATTCGCAAATAGAAAAAGTGCTTGGCGCTAAGCATGTAAGTTCATATATTATGAGCATGAACAAGCTGCCCATAGCCAAGCGCGTTATCCCTCTCGATGCTCTACGAGGGGTCTTCGATGCGTTCGGTTTCGCGGGTCTGCGACGTGTCGATTAACACGGTTACAAAGCTGCTGGTCGATATGGGCCGGTTCTGCGCTGGTTATCACGATGCCAACGTGCGCGGCGTGAAATCGAAGCGCGTTCAGGTCGATGAAATCTGGTCATTTATGGCGGCAAAACAGAAGAACGTTGCGGGTATGAAAGCGCCGATCGATGGCGCTGGCGACACATGGACTTGGACGGCAATCGACGCAGACAGCAAGTTGATCGTCTCGCATTTCGTCGGTGGCCGCGATGCCTACTATGCGCACGCCTTCATCAACGATCTGGCTGGACGGCTGGCAACGCGCGTGCAGCTCACGTCAGACGGCCATGCGCCGTACCTACAGGCCGTTGAAGGCGCATTCGGCGCGGACGTTGACTATGCGCAGCTCGTGAAGATTTACGGCTCGTCTCCCGAAAGCACGAAGGGCCGTTACAGCCCGGCCGAATGCACTGGCATCAAGAAAACCCGCATTGAGGGCGATCCCGACGAAAAGCACATCTCGACGAGCTATGTTGAGCGGTCGAACCTCACCATGCGGATGCACAACCGCCGCTTCACCCGGCTGACCAACGCATTCTCGAAGAAATTCGAGAACCACGCTCACATGGTCGCCATCTATGCGGTCTGGTACAATTTCTTGCGCATTCACAAGACGCTGAAAGTGACCCCAGCGATGGAAGCCGGGTTAACGCCGTCGCTATTACGGTGGGATGACTTGCTGGCGATCTATGACGAACAGGCTCCGAAGCCGGGACGCCCGGCCACTTACAAAAAGCGCGTGGCGGAAATTTCAAACTGAGACACTACCTAGAGCCGTTCCGTTTTGATGAAATCTCGGAACGGCCCGAGGCTTCTGTTTTGTCGTGCTTCTTATCGGACGGTTCCCACTTTTCCGCAAAGCACTCTAGACGAGTTCAGGCCGGAGTGGCGAAGATATCAGTATGGCCGATCTCGACGGCCGAGCGGATGACTTTCACCCACGCCTCGACCGTTTTAGGGTCCAGCGCGCCCGTCTCCAGCACGGCCATCGCATGGCCGCGCTGCAATTCCGCAATCAGGATGCGCTCGCGCTGATCGAGCCGCCAGGGACTTTCGCCCTCGAGGACGCTGTAGCCCTCGAGGCGGAACTGATCGGCGAGTAGCGAGGGTGCCATGGGCCCCGCGGCCGGTCCGAAACCTTTGTCGCTCATCTGATGGCGGTTGAACGCGGCGGCGATCGGATTGTCGGCCGGCCGGTGCGGTGCCCACTTCTGCAGGCCGTTATATGTCAGGACAGCGTAAAAGGGCGTGCGCGTTTGCGCCAGCGTGCGTGCCGTATCGCGAATGAAGGAGGCTGAGACCAGATCAAACAGCGCCGACGCCGTGACGAGGTCGCAGTCTTTGGCCAGATCGCCGAGCCCAAGGGCGAGATCACGCTTATGAAAGGATACGGTGATCTCCGCGTGTCCTTTTTTCAGCAGCAGTGCATTCTCGCCGGTCGACTCGGCGGTATCAGCCCAGCCGCGCAGCGCGGTGCGCGCATGTGCGAGGAGATCGCCGTTGTTGTCGATGAGCGTCCAGTTCTGGCGTGCGCACAACAGGGGTGCGGTGGCGCGCAGATTGGAGCCCGTGCCCGCGCCCAGATCGAGCACGCGCATGTGATCGCGCAATCCAAACCATGCGGAAACCGCGTTGGCGATGTCGCGGTTGCGGCTTCGCATGTCGGCCGGTTCGCGCAGGCTGAGCCAGTCGCTGGAGAACGCGCTCATATCTTCAGGCCCAGAATGACGGCGGCAATGCGCCGGGCCGTCTCGTGCCAGGTCGGCAGCGTGCGGCCGATATCCCAGGAGGCATCCGCAAGCTTGTCGCGCAGCCGCTTGTCGGTCAGCGCGCGCCGCAACGCGGCCGTCATTTCTGCCGTGTTGCCGGGCTGGACGTGGAGCGCGGCGGAACTGTGGGCCGTGTCGCCCGCGGCCCCGCCCGTTGTCGTCACGATGGGAAGCCCGCGCGCCATCGCTTCCGCGATCACCATTCCGTAGCCTTCGAAAAGCGAGGCGGATACGAACAGATCCGTGCTTTCATAGAAGCGGTCGAGCGTCGCGGGCACCACCTTCCCGGGAAGCATCACCCGGTCGGAGAGCCCCTCCTGAGCGATACGCTCGCGCAACGCATCCACCGCTGCCGGATGGCGGTCGAGCGCGCCTGCGATCGTCAATTTCCAGTCGATGTCCTTCAACGCACCGAGCGCTTCGATCAGGTTCTCGTAGTTCTTGCGCGGGGTGATGGCGCCAACCGCAAGGATATGCAGGGGCGCTCCGGTGCCTGTGGCGCGCCGGGCCGGATCGGTTCCAGGCTCGGCCACGGTGATCTTTTCCCGATCGACGCCCAATTCATCTTTCAAGATTCGCGCCGTGGCCCGCGACGTGACGACGATATGGTTCGAGCGCGCGAGCGCCGCCGTCTCGCTGGCTTTGAGTTCCACTTTACGCGCATGGGCAAGCCCGGTCTCCAGGTAGAGCGGGTGATGGACGACGGCGATGATGCGGCGTGCCGATAGGTCAAGGTAATCCTCGGGAAACGCGCCGAACGCCAGCCCGTCAATCAGCACGGTCGCGCTTTCGGGCGCATCGGCGATGAGCCGGACCGCGGCATCGAGGTCATCTTCGGAAGGATTTGGAAAATCGGCGGAAAGCGCCAGATGGTCGACGTTCACGCCGAACGCGGGCAGGAGCTCGATGACGCGACGGTCGTATGCGTAGCCGCCGGTTGGGCTCTTGATGTCGCCGGGAATGGCGAAAACAGCGTCAGCCACGGATCGGTCCTTCGAATGAGGCGCGTGCCAGATCGGTTTCCGACAGGGTCACGCGGATTTTCGCGAGGTTCAGGCCATCATCCCCCAGCCGCCCGCCACGTGCGGCCTCGCTCACGCGGTCAAAGACATACTTGCAGAGAAATTCGGTCGTTGTGAGGACACCCTTGAATCGAGGTAAAGCGTCCAGGTTCTGATAAGCAAGCGGCTTGAGGGTCTCGCTCAGTACATCGAGCGCCGCGCCGATGTCGACGACAACGTTCTTGGGGCCAAGCCGTTCGGCGAAGAAGGCAACATCGACGATAAAAGTCGCGCCGTGCATGTTTTGCGCCGGGCCGAAGAAGGGATCGGGCAGCGAATGGGCGATCATGATGCGGTCACGGACTTCAACGGAGAACATGAGCGGCATTCGTCCTTCTGGGTAAAAGTTAATCGGGGTACCGGATGACCGGCGGCAGGCCGCCGCCCGCTCCGGCAAGCAATGCGGGAAGCTCGTCCGCCGCGCTCTCGAAGGCAATGTCACGCGCGACCAATGCATCGAGCGCGGGATCGTCAAGCAGGGCCAGCGCCGTTTCCAGCCGTTTGCGATGGCTGACCGTGGCGCGCCGGCTCGGCGCGACGTGTCCGACCTGCGAGGAGACAAGCTGAATGCGCTTGGCGTGGAACGCGCCGCCCAGGTTAACCGTCACGGGCGTGTCGCCAAACCAGCTCACTTCCACCACACGGCCCTCGAATGCGGCGGCATTGATAGCCGTCTGCAGGCCGGCCGAAGTGGCGGACGTGTGAAAGACGATCCGGTTGTCGCCCGGAACATGGCCGGGTTCCACGAAGGGGACATCGAGTGCCGCGGCCAAGGCCGCTTTGGCGGGATCGGTGTCACACAGCACCACGCGCGCGCCGCCCAACCGTCCGGCAATCCGTGCGATCAGCAGGCCGACGATTCCTCCGCCCACGACAAGGACGCTATCGCCCAGCCCCGTGCCCGCATCCCAATGGGCGTTGAGCGCGGTTTCCATGTTCGCCGCCAGCGTTGCGCGGCGTGCCGGAATGGACGCAGGGACAGGCACGAGCAACTCGCACGGCGCCTGGAAGTAATCCTGGTGAGGGTGCAGGCAAAACACTGTTTTGCCCGCCAGATGTTCGGGCCCTAAGATGACCGTTCCGGTCGCCGAATAGCCGTATTTGACGGGAAAGGGAAACGTGCCCGACTGCAGCGGCGCGCGCATGCGCTGCCACTCCGATTGGGGAACATGGCCGAAAGCAACGAGGCGTTCCGTGCCGCGGCTGACCGCGCTGAACAAGGTCTTGACCCTGGCCTCGCCGGGGGTGGGGATGGCGAGCCGCTCGGTGCGCAGCTCCGCCACGCCGGGCTTGACGTACCAAAGCGCCCGGGCCACCACCATTTGGCCCTGGCTGCGGCGCATGGTGCCTGCCGCCCTGCCTTCCATCGTCCTTCCTCGCATTGCCCGTGGCTGAAGCGCCTATGACCGTGTCGTCTCATAATCCGGATCGCGCCCGGACAGCTGACCGGCTGAGCCTTACGACACCGGCGGGGTTGCAGGCAAACGCCAACCTCACCCGGCGGCGCCTGGGGGTACTGATCTTGAACCTGGGGCTTTGGGCCGGCCTGGGCGTGTGGTTTGCCAGCATCCTCTCCGCCGGAGGGTGGTCAGTGAGCGATGCGGTCCTGCTGATCTGCTTCCTGCTTGGGACTCCATGGGCGGTTCTGGGCTTCTGGAACGCGGTCATAGGCCTTTGGCTGCGCCACGGCGCGCGCGATCCCATCGGCGAGGCCGCCCCCTTTCTGACGGACGCGGATCCGCGGCCCCAGCCCATTGTCGTCAAAACCGCTGTGCTCATGACGGTGCGCAACGAGCACCCCGAGCGCGCGCTGCGGCGACTGCGGACGATCAAAGCCAGCCTCGATGCCACCGGCGAGGGGGCACACTTTGCGTACTTCATCTTGAGCGATACGCAGATTGCCGATGTTGCAGCGCGCGAGGAGATGGCTGTTGTGCAATGGCGCGAGCAAGAAGGTGAGGGCGCGCGCATCGTCTATCGGCGGCGCTCCGACAATACTGGGTTCAAAGCCGGTAACGTCCGCGACTTCTGCGAAACCTACGGCCGCAACTTCGAGCTGATGCTGCCGCTCGACGCCGACAGCCTGATGACCGGGCAAGCCATCATCGATCTGGTGCGCGTGATGCAGACCCATCCCAAGCTCGGCATCCTGCAAAGCCTCGTCGTCGGTATGCCGTCCGCCTCTCCGTTCGCTCGCATGTTCCAGTTCGGCATGCGATTTGGAATGCGCAGCTACACGATGGGGCAAGCCTGGTGGGTTGGCGATTGCGGGCCGTTCTGGGGACATAACGCGCTCGTGCGTATCGCGCCCTTCGTTGAGCACTGCCGCCTGCCGGTGTTGCCGGGATCGCCGCCCCTTGGCGGGCACGTTCTTTCCCACGATCAAGTCGAGGCGACCTTGATGCGCCGCGCCGGATTCGAGGTCCGCGTCATGCCGTTCGAGGCGGGCTCGTATGAGGAGAACCCGCCGGATGTTCTCGAGTTCATCCATCGGGACGTGCGCTGGTGCCAGGGCAACATGCAGTATGTGAAGCTGCTTGGCCTGCCGGGCCTCAATCCTGTCAGCCGCTTTCAACTCGTGTGGGCAATCCTGATGTTTATCGGCGTCCCTGCCTGGACGCTCATGATTGCGCTGTCGCCCCTCGCCGTGCACGAGGCCCTGGCGATTGCCGGCTTCCCCCTCCAAAGCGCCAAGGTGCTCTATGTCACTTGCCTGCTCCTCTCCCTCGCGCCCAAGATTGCGGGGTTGTTCGATGCTGCGCTGACCAAGGGCGAGGTGGCGCGCTTCGGCGGTCCTGCTCGCTTCTGGGCGAGTGCGCTCCTGGAGATTGTGTTCTCGTTCCTGCAGGGCGCCGTCTCCACCATACGCACCAGCATTTTCATGATCGGGCTGCTGTTCGGCCGGTCGATCGTCTGGAGCGGGCAGAAGCGCGATGCAGGCGGCTTGCGCTGGGGTGCGGCGGCGCGTGCGCTCTGGCCACAGACCCTGTTTGGCGTTGCTGTCATGTGCGCTCTTTACGCCGTGTCTCCAAGCGCTCTCGTTTGGAGCCTGCCTTTGACGGCGGGCTATGTCCTTGCCGTGCCGTTTGCAGTCCTCACCGCCAGCCCCTGGCTCGGAGGCCTCATGCAGCGGCTCGGCGTGGCGGCCATCCCTGAGGAGATCACGCCCGTGCCGGAGATCGTTGCCGTGCGGAGCATGGGGCGGCTTGATCCGTGCGAGGAACCGGGGTCATGACGTCACGGGCGTTGAACGGAGTCTTCAGATCGCTGCGGCTCTATCAGGGGCCCGATGCACCACGCGCCCGGATGGACGCCCTTTACGCGCGCTTCCTTGCTGCGGGCGATCTGGCTTTCGACATCGGTGCCCACGTTGGCGATCGCGTCTCGTCGTTTCGCAGGCTGGGCGCGCGCGTCGTGGCGCTCGAGCCTCAGCCGCTGGCCATGCGGGCGCTGCGTCTCATCCATGGTCAGGATGACAAGGTGAGCCTCATTCCCGCGGCGGCGGCCGCGCGATCGGGCTCTCTGCAACTCAAGATCAACACCGCCAACCCTACCGTCTCTACCGCGTCTGCGCACTTCATCGCGGAAGCGGATGGCGCAACGGGGTGGGAGGGGCAGGTATGGGACGACGAGATCACGGTGCCCGCCGTGACGCTCGACGACCTGATCGCGCAGGCGGGCCGCCCCGCTTTCATAAAAATTGATGTTGAAGGCTTCGAAGATGAGGTTCTGGCGGGCCTTACGCAGCCCGTTGCCGCGTTGTCGTTCGAATTTACCACCATCGCGAGGGATGTCGCGCTGCGCGGCTTGGCCCGGTTGTCGGCGCTGGGGGAGTATCGCTATGACGTCGCGATGGGCGAAACGCAGATTCTCAACTTCGAGAAGCCTTTGAGCGGCGATGATATGGCGCACTTTCTAAAGACGTTGCCTCACAGCGCCAACTCCGGGGATATATACGCCTGCCTTGTGAAAGCTTGAGACGTTGAGACCCGCCTTGAAACTTGACTTGTGGAGATAGGACCGACATGCGCCGCACGACCCGTTGCCTCATTGCCGTTGCCGCCTCTCTGGGGCTTGCCGGGCATGTGAACGCCGCCTCGCTCGATGGCCTTGCCGTCGACGTGTTGAACGAAAGCGAGCAGGTGCTGTGCGCGGAGAAGGACAACGTCGCGATAGCATTCGCCAACAAGGACGTGCGCTCCTTCCGCATTGAGGCCGCTCATCCGGTCTATTTGTCCGCGGGCATGCGCGACAACTTCGAGGCCGATTGGACCGCCTGCGATATGAGCGCTGATCCCGCCTACAAGGCGCCGGGGCAGCCGCGTAAAGAAACGCTCTACGAAGAAACCGAGATGTGGGTCGTTGGATACGCCTTCCCTGCCTTCTGGCGGCCCGCTACCGCGAAGGTGCGTATCGGCGATCGCGTCGAGGAAGGCATCCACATGCTGCAGGTCTGGCTGCTGCGGACCGACGGCGCGGAGGAAGTGCTCGTTCTCTATCCCCAGGATGGCTACTGGCGCCCGCGACCCATGACACCGCCGGATATGCGCAACACGGGATATGGCTCGTCCTTTCTCGTCGGTCCGATCGATCGGGAGGTGCGTCCCCACGTCAAGATCAAGGAAGTCGTGTTCGAGCCCAAGACGCGCACCTTCACGCTGCAATTCGAGAAGGGCGGCAGCGCCACGGTCCGCATGGCCAAGGCCGACTACAATCGTCTGGCGCTCGACGTGGCGTTCGACAAAGGGATCGAGGGCGGTCCTTTCGCCATGCTGCGCTCCATGTACGTGACGGAGTTCAACAACGACGCCGCCCGCATCGTGGTGCGCGAGCGCGACGCCAAGGGCTGGCGCGAGGACAACATCATGAAGTTCGACAAGGCGCACGCAACCGATATCTGGATGGGCCGCCTGTCGCCCTCTCAGCACAACACGTCCTCCCCCGATGTGGTGTTCAACTCGTTCTCGGATGGGCCCTATCCCAAACGCCCAAAGAGCGAGCCTCCGCCGGAGGTCCAGGCGAAGGATGCAAAATAGCGCCTTGCAGGCGTAAGCGCCGTTGCGTGCTGTTTTTATCCTGCTCTATGGTACCTGCGAGCCGTTGCACGCTCCGGGCACCTGCGAGCGGGAGAGACAAGCCGCCATGACAACGCAAGCATCGAACTTCACCGGCAACATCCCCAAGCTCTATGACGAAAACCTGGGGCCACGCATTTTCCTGCCCTACGCCCGCGACATGGCGCGCCGCGTGGTGGAGACCGCGCCTGGAGACGTTCTTGAAATTGCCGCCGGAACAGGAATTCTGTCGCGCGAACTGAAGGATGCGGTTCCCCAAGGAAGCCATCTGACAATCAGCGATCTCAATCCGCCGATGCTGGAGGTCGCGCGTACGAAATTCAAGGCACAAGAGCACATCGAGATCCGTCAGGCGGATGCAACCGCACTGCCGTTCACCGACGCCGCGTTCGACGTCGTATGCTGTCAATTCGGCGTCATGTTCTTTCCCGATAAACCGCAGGCCTACCGGGAAGCTCATCGTGTCTTGCGCAGGGGAGGGCGATATCTTTTCAGCGTGTGGGGACCGTTCGAGGAAAACGCCTTCGGACGGATCGCACAGGAGACCATTGCGGGCTTCTTCGATGCGGATCCGCCGACATTCTACAGGACGCCGTTCGGCTATCACGACGTGGAGACGATCGAAGCGTCGTTGGGTGATGCGGGATTTCATCGCGTTTCGGCGCATCGTGTGCGGCGCGAAATCGATGTTCCGGACGCGGCGCATTTCGCCCGCGGATTGGTTTTCGGCAATCCCGTTGCCGAAGAAATTCGAACGCGCGCTTCGGCGGACGCCGAAGCTGTCATCGCGGCCCTGGCCACCGCCCTGCAGGACGCCTTCGGACGAGACCCCGGCCGTATGACGTTGAACGCGATCGTTCTGCAGGCTGATAGGGACTGAGCGCCCTATCCGCCTTCTTTACCACCGCAGCTCGGTCATGGCCGCGATTGCCTTCGGTGTGCCTGCGGGAAAGAGGAGGTCCAGCTTTTCTTGCGACAGTGTGGCTCCGTCCATGGCCTCGTGGCGGTGAATGCCGGATGCGACGAATAACGCATCGCATCCGAAATTCTCCGCACCCTTGAGGTCGGTGCGAATCGCATCTCCGATGACGAGGCAACGCCGGCGGGCAACATTACCGTCACGCAGGCCCTCGGCTATGGCGTGAGCCGTCTCGTAGGCATTCAGATAGGGCTTGCCGGCCCAGAAGACGTCGCCGCCCAAATGCGCGTACAAGTCGGCAATCGCTCCCGCGCAATAAAGCAGCGTGCCGCCGACATCGACGAGCAGGTCGGGATTGGCGCACACGAACGGCAAACCGCGCGCCTTGGCCTTTTTGAGCAGGGGAATGTAGTCCTCGGGCTTTTCGCGCCGGTCATCCGTGAGGCCCGTGCAGACGATCCCGTCTGCGTCGTCGAGATGCGCCGATTGCGCCTTGAGCGCGGAAAAGAATGCCGCATCGCGGTCCTGGGGTCCGATGAAGTGAAGCTTGCGGAAGCCCCGGTTTGCGATGTGCGTGAGAGCGATCGCGCCTGACGAAACGATATCGTCCCAGGCGGAGGCCGGAACGTTGCGGCTCTCCAGCATGGCCTCGACGCGATACGTTGGCACCGGCGCGTTGGAGACGAGAATGACGGTGCCGCCTTCCTTGCGGAACTTCTCCAAGGCTGCGCAGGCGTCTTCGAACGCGGTGACGCCGTTGTGAACCACGCCCCACACGTCGCAAAAGAGCACGTCGTAATTGCCGAGGAGGGTTTCTGCGCGGTCGAGAATGGGAGGGCCACGCGAGTCTGGGGAAGCGCTGTTCGTCACCGTTAACGACCGATCGGTTTTCAAGGCAGGAAGGTCTCTGGCAGGATGCCGCCTCGCCGGGTAGCATGGCTCCTTGCTGCGATCCAGATCTCTGTTTGCATGCAGGTCTCCTATGCGACGTACCGGAATACTACCGTTTGCCGCTCGGCCAAGGGCATGTCTGTGTAATAGTGGCTTTTCACGCGTTAGGTACAAGGCCCTGCCGCGGCGCTCCCCACCCGTTTTTGGAACGGGCGCGGCTTCGGTATTCTATTGACCCAGGAGGGTGATCCTCGACATGGCGATTGAGACAGACGACAGGACAAGTGGGGAGGATAGAATGGGCGCAAACGGCGAAAGTGCGGAGGCTCGCGAGTGGCGCGAGGCAATATCTTCCGTCATCGCGTTCGAGGGTGTCGACCGGGCCGATGAGGTGCTGACGCAAGCCGTCGACACGGCCCGGCGCTACGGCGCGCGGCTGCCGTTTGCCGCCTATACCGCCTACATCAACACCATCGCGCCCTACGAGGAGCCCAAGCATCCCGGCAACCGCGAGATCGAGGCGGCGATCAAGTCGGCGATCCGCTGGAATGCGCTCGCCATGGTGTTGCGGGCGAATAAGACCTCCACTGAGCTCGGCGGCCACATTGCGAGCTATCAATCCGCCTCGACGCTCTATGAAACGGGTTTCCAGCACTTCTGGCACGCGCCGAGCGAGACGCACGGCGGCGATCTTATTTTTTATCAGGGCCATTCGGCGCCTGGAATTTATGCGCGCGCCTATCTCGAGGGGCGCCTGACCGACGAGCAACTTTTGCACTTCCGTCAGGAGGCGGACGGCAAGGGCCTGTCATCCTATCCCCATCCCTGGCTGATGCCGGCGTTCTGGCAGTTTCCAACGGTCTCGATGGGCCTGGGCCCGCTGATGGCGATCTATCAGGCGCGCTTTCTCAAGTACCTGCACGACCGCGGGTTTGCCGACACCTCAAACCGCAAGGTCTGGGTGTTCTGCGGCGACGGCGAAATGGACGAGCCCGAAAGCCTTGGCGCAGCTGCGCTCGCCGGGCGCGAGAAACTCGACAACCTCATCTTCGTCATCAACTGCAACCTGCAGCGGCTCGATGGTCCGGTGCGCGGAAACGGCAAGATCATTCAGGAGCTGGAGGGCAACTTCCGCGGCGCGGGCTGGAACGTCATCAAGTGCATCTGGGGTACGAATTGGGATGAGCTTTTGGCGCGCGACGGCAGCGGACGGCTGCGCCAGCTCATGGAGGAATGCAACGACGGCCAGTACCAGGACTTCAAGTCCAAGGACGGCGCCTATATCCGCAAATACTTCTTCGGAAAGTATCCCGAGACCGCGGCACTCGTCGCCAACTGGTCGGATGAGCGCATCTGGTCGCTGACGCGAGGTGGCCACGACCCGCGCAAGGTCTATGCCGCCTATGCAACCGCCGTCGCCCACAAGGGTCAGCCGACCGTGATCCTCGCCAAGACCGTGAAGGGCTATGGCATGGGCGCGGCCGGCGAAGGCCAGATGATCGCGCATCAGGCCAAGAAAATGGGGGCGGACAGCCTGCGCCAGTTCCGCGACCGCTTCCGCCTCAAGCAGCTCTCCGACGAGGACTTGAATTCGCTGCCCTTCATCAGGTTCGAGAAGGACAGTCCGGAACAGAAATACCTGATGGCCGCGCGCGAGAAGCTCGGCGGATCGCTGCCTCAGCGGCGCGTCAAGACCTCGGTCCAGCTTGAGATCCCGCCGCTGTCGTTCTTCGAGGCGCAGCTCAAGGGATCGGAGGGTCGCGAGATATCGACCACCATGGCCTTCGTGCAGATGCTGACCAAGATGATGCGCGACAAGGGCATCGGAAAGCACATCGTGCCCATCGTGCCCGACGAGAGCCGCACCTTCGGCATGGAGGGCATGTTCCGCACCTTCGGCATCTATTCCCAGGTCGGACAGCTTTACCGTCCGGAGGACGCCGAGCACCTCATGTACTACAAGGAAGACAAGAACGGGCAGGTCCTGGAGGAAGGCATCAACGAGGCCGGCGCCATGGCGTCCTGGATCGCGGCCGCGACGTCCTATTCGTCCTCCAACGTGCCCATGCTCCCGTTTTTCATCTACTACTCGATGTTCGGCTTCCAGCGCATCGGCGATCTCGCGTGGGCGGCGGGCGATATGCGCTCGCGCGGGTTCCTCATCGGCGGCACCTCGGGGCGCACCACGCTCAATGGCGAAGGCCTCCAGCATCAGGATGGACACAGCCACATCATCTCGGCGACCGTGCCCAACTGCATTTCCTATGATCCGGCCTTCGGCTACGAGGTCGCCGTCATCGTGCAGCGCGGGCTGGAGCGCATGTATCGCGACCAGGAGGACGTCTACTACTACATTACCGTTCTGAACGAGAATTATGCCCATCCCGCGATGCCGGACGGCGCGGAGGACGGCATCATCAAGGGCATGTACCTCTTCAAGGCCGCCGACAAATCGGCGCCCGGCTTTCGCGTGCAGCTGCTGGGCTCGGGCGCGATCCTGCGCGAAGTCATTGCGGGCGCGGAGCTGCTCGAGAAGGACTTCGGCATCCAATCCGACATCTGGAGTGTGACGAGCTTCACGGAATTGCGCCGCGAGGCGGAGGATGTGGAGCGGTGGAACATGCTCAATCCGCTCGAGCCCGAACGCGTCCCCTACGTCACGCAGTGCCTGGCCTCGCGCGGGGACGCACCCATCATCGCCTCGACCGACTACATGAAAATGTACGCCGAGCAGGTGCGCGACTATGCGCCCAATCCCTACATCGTGCTGGGCACCGATGGATTCGGGCGTTCCGACTACCGCAGGAAGCTGCGCGCGCATTTCGAGGTCGACCGCCACTTCGTGGCCGTGGCGGCGCTGAAGGCGCTGGCCGACGAGAACAAGGTTCCCTCTCTCAAGGTGGCGGAAGCCATCAAGAAATACGGCATCGATCCGGCCAAGCCGAACCCGGCCCGCGCCTGACCCCCCAAAAAAAACCACGCGCATTTCCACAGATCAGGGAAAGTCGAGAAATGTCATCGAGCGAAGTCAAAGTTCCCGATATCGGCGACTTCAAGAACGTGCCCGTCATCGAGGTGCACGTTAAGCCCGGTCAGACCGTCAAGGCGGAGGATCCGCTGATCACGCTGGAAAGCGACAAGGCCGCGATGGACGTGCCGGCCCCGCAGGACGGCATTGTGGAAGCCGTCACGGTCAAGGTGGGCGACAAGGTCAGCGAGGGCACGTTGATCGCCAGGTTTGCCGCTGCTGGTGCATCCAAGCCCGCCGAGGCAAAGCCGGCGGCGAGCGCGTTGCCGTCACAAGCGGTTGAGCCGAGCGCAACGCCGGCGCAGACAAAGCCTGCGCCGCCAGCCGCGTCCACGCTTGAGCCCATGCCCGAGCCGCTCCCCATTCCGCGCGAGGTGCCGGCTCCACCCCTGCACGATTTTGCCGGCGTTCACGCCAGCCCCGCGGTGCGCCGCCTTGCGCGCGAGCTCGACGTCGATCTCACCGCGCTCAAAGGCACAGGCGAGCACGGACGCATCACCAAGGATGACGTCAAGCGCGCGCTCGCCAAGGACAGCGGCGCGCAAGGCGGCGCGGGGATTCCGGAGATCCCTCCTCAGGACTTCGCCAAGTTCGGTGCTATCGAGACCAAACCGTTGTCGCGCATGAAGCGGCTGTCGGGGCCGCATCTGCACCGCGCGTGGCTCAATATCCCGCACGTCACGCACAATGACGAGGCGGACATCACCGATCTCGACTCCTATCGCAAGACGCTCGACAATGCCGCCAAGGCGAAGGGCTTCCGCGTTACGCTCCTGGTGTTCCTGATGAAGGCCTCGGTCGTGGCGCTCAAGGAGTTCCCCGAGTTCAATGCGTCGCTCTCGCCCGGCAAGGACGCGCTCATTTATAAAAAATACTATAACATCGGTGTGGCTGTGGACACGCCCGATGGCCTTGTCGTGCCCGTCATCAAGGACGTTGATCGCAAGGGCGTGCTGGAACTCTCCCAGGAATTGTCCGCCGTTTCCGCCAAGATGCGCGACGGCAAGATCGCGCCCGCCGACATCCAAGGCGGCACGTTCTCGATCTCCTCGCTCGGCGGCATTGGCGGCACGGCCTTTACCCCCATCGTGAACGCGCCCGAGGTCGCCATCCTGGGCGTCGTGCGGTCCGCCATTAGACCGAAGTGGGATGGCGCGACGTTCGAACCGCGTCTGATGCTGCCTTTGTGCCTTTCCTACGACCACCGGGTTATTGACGGAGCGCTCGCTGCACGCTTCACCCGTAGATTGGCGGATGTTCTGGAGGACGTACGCCAACTCGTCTTGTAACCCCTTGAAGGAAGAGAGACCGATATGAGCACGACCGAAATCCGCGTACCCGACATCGGCGATTTCAAGAACGTGCCCATTATCGAAATTCACGTCGGACCCGGCGCGACGATCGGCGAGGACGATCCGCTGATCACGCTTGAGAGCGACAAGGCAGCGATGGAAGTGCCCGCGCCGCAGGGTGGGCGGATCGTCGAACTGCTGGTCAAGACCGGTGATAAGGTAAGCCGCGGCACACCGATTGCGCGCATCGAGACCGTTGGCGCGGCCTCTGGCACGGACAAGGCTGCTGGCGAGAAGGCGGCTTCCGGCGCTTCTGGAGCGGCTGCAGGTGCCACGGCGGCTGCGGGACCTGCCGCGGCGTTTACCGGCACGGCCGATGTGACGTGCGAGGTCATGGTTCTCGGCGCCGGTCCGGGCGGCTATTCGGCGGCTTTCCGTTCAGCCGACCTTGGCCTCAACACCGTCCTGGTGGAACGCGGTCCGACGTTGGGCGGTGTTTGTTTGAATGTCGGCTGCATCCCCTCCAAGGCGCTGCTGCACACCGCGGCCATCGTCGACGAGGCCGCCGCGCTCGCCAGCCACGGTATCAAGTTCGGCGCGCCTCAGATCGACCTCGATGCGCTGCGCACCCACAAGAACAAGGTCGTCGGCAAGCTGACGACGGGCCTCGCGCAGATGGCCAAGATGCGCAAGGTCAACGTCCTGCGCGGTGTCGGGGAATTCCTTGACGCAAACCACATTGCGGTCACGGCGGCCGATGGTGCGCGCCAGGTCGTAAAGTTCTCCAAGGCGATCATCGCCGCCGGGTCCGAGGCCGTGGCGCTGCCCTTCATTCCCGAGGATCCCCGCATCGTCGATTCTACGGGCGCGCTGGAGTTGCGCCAGATCCCCAAGAAGATGCTGGTCATCGGTGGCGGCATCATCGGGCTTGAGATGGCAACCGTTTACTCCGTGCTTGGCGCGCGCATCGACGTCGTCGAAATGCTCGACGGACTGATGCCGGGCGCAGACCGCGACCTCGTGAAGGTCTGGGAGAAGAAGAACGCCAAGCGTTTCGACAAAGTCATGCTCAAGACCAAGACAGTCGGTGTCGAGGCGAAGGATGACGGCATCCATGTGCGCTTCGAGGGCGAGGCCGCACCGGCAGATCCCCAGGTCTACGATCTGGTTCTGGTTGCTGTCGGCCGTTCGCCCAACGGCAAGCTTATCGGCGCGCAGAACGCAGGCGTCGCGGTGTCCGACCGCGGCTTCATCGCCGTCGACCAGCAGATGCGCACCAACGTGCCCCATATCTTCGCCATTGGCGATATTGTGGGCCAACCCATGCTGGCCCACAAGGCCGTGCATGAGGCGCATGTGGCGGCGGAGGTGGCCGCCGGCAAGCCGTCCGCTTTCGACGCCAAGCAGATCCCGTCGGTCGCCTATACCGATCCCGAAATCGCGTGGGCGGGCAAGACGGAGGACCAGTTGAAGGCCGAGGGCGTGAAGTTCGGCAAGGCGGTGTTCCCGTGGGCCGCCTCCGGCCGCGCCATCGCCAACGGGCGCGACGAAGGCTTCACCAAGCTGCTGTTCGACAGCGAGACGCATCGCATCCTTGGCGGCGGCATCGTCGGCACTCATGCGGGCGATCTCATCAGCGAGGTCTGCCTCGCGGTCGAGATGGGTGCGGAGCCTACCGACATCGGCAAGACGATCCATCCGCATCCGACCTTGGGTGAATCGATCGGCATGGCGGCGGAGGTGTTCGAAGGCACCTGCACCGATCTGCCGCCGCAGAAGAAGCCCGGCGCCTGAGCCGCGCACCCCAGTTAGCGCAATGCGACCGCCCGCGGCTTCCAGACCGCGGGCGCTTTGCGTCATGGCCGTCAGCCAGCACTATACTCGGCTGCGATTCGTCGCCGTTGCGGGCCGCGATCTCAGAAGGGCGGACAGGTGCGCATTCTCTTCATCCATCAGAATTTTCCTGCCCAGTTCCGGCATCTGGCGCCGGCGCTGATAGCGCGTGGGCATCAGGTTTTCGCACTGACTGCAGAGAGTAATCGTCAGGTCAGCAATATCCCGACCGCACATTACCGGTTCCAGCCGCATGCCTATGATCCCAACGCTCTT
The DNA here is from genome assembly GCA_964587445.1 of uncultured Hyphomicrobium sp. GTDB lineage: Bacteria > Pseudomonadota > Alphaproteobacteria > Rhizobiales > Hyphomicrobiaceae > Hyphomicrobium_B. The sequence goes on along the minus strand of CAZPLQ010000002.1, from coordinate 460,132 downwards.
GGCCTTGCCAAGACGTACGCCGGGATGGTCGATCGCGGTCAGACCGTGGTGCGGGCCTGCGCGCAAATCGGCAAGCGCGACAGCTTCGAGCCCGATGTTGTGGTAGGGCACATCGGTTGGGGCGAGACGCTGTTCCTCAAGGAAGTCTGGCCCAAGGCGCGCGTAGTGCTTTACTCGGAATTCTTCTACAATCCGCGCGACACGTTGCAGACGTTCGATCCTGAATTCGCCCAGGACGATCTTGCCATGCGCCTCTGGGTAGCGTCACGGCAAGCGCATCTCCTGCAGGCCCTTTACGGCGCGGACGCCTACCTGACGCCGACGCACTGGCAAGCTTCTGGCTTTCCTGAATCTGTGCGCCCCCGCATGAGTGTCATCCACGATGGCATCGATACGGCCCGGCTCACGCCGGACACGTTCGCGCGCGTGACGCTTCCAGGCACCACACGCAGCTTCGGCAAAGGCGATGAGGTGTTGACGTTCGTCAGCCGCACGCTGGAACCCTATCGCGGCTATCACGTCTTCATGCGGGCGCTGCCCGCCGTACTGGCGGCGCGGCCCAAGGCGCATGTCGTGATCGTCGGTGGGGATGACGGCGGTTACGGCCTGTCGCCCCCCAAGGGCACGACATGGCGTCAAAAGTTCTTCGAGGAGGTCGCGGGGCAGCTCGATTTATCGCGGGTGCATGTCATGGGCCGGGTTCCCTTCGATACGTTCACGGCACTGATGTGCGTGACGCGCGTCCACGCCTATCTGTCCTACCCCTTCGTGCTGTCGTGGTCGATGCTGCAAGCCATGAGTTGCGGCGCGCTCGTCGTCGGCTCGCGCACGCCGCCGGTGGAGGAAGTGATCGCCGACGGCGGCAACGGCCGCCTTGTTGATTTTTTCGATGTCGAGGGCTGGTCGGCGGCGCTGATCGCAGCCCTTGCCAATCCCGAAAAGGACGACGAACTGCGCGTGTCCGCGCGCCGGACGATCGTCGAGCGTTACGATCTTCAGACGCGTTGCTTGCCGGAAATGGTCGCCTTCATCGAGGCTCAAGGAGCAAGGCGCACTCACGCTTGAGGCCGGGGTGCAGCCGCCCGGCGCAAGCGGTCGTTGATCGCTTCGCCCAGACCTTTTTCGGGGATCGGCATGACGGCGATGGTCGCCGCACCCGACTGGTCGAGGTTTCGCAGGTAGGCGAATAGATTTGCGGCTGCCTCGACCAGATCCCCGCGTGGGCTGAGATTGGCGACGGGCCCGGTCGTGGGCGGCGTGCGATCTCCAAAGGCGAGCAGCGCCTCGCCGGGCCGCACGTCGCGCGCGTTCAGCCTCATTCTTGCGCTCGGTGCGTAATGGCTTTCGAGCTGACCGGGTGAGGCGGGCTTGGCGCTCATGTCGCCTGCGCGCAGCAAGCGCAGGCCGAGATGGGCTTCTATGGCTTCAATAGGTATCGCCCCGGGGCGCAGAAGCACGATGTCGTCGCCGGTGGCGTCGAGGATGGTCGACTCCAAGCCGTGAACGGCCGGTCCTGCGTCGAGGATCATCGCGACGCGGTCCGCGAGATCTTCCGCCACATGCTGCGCCGTCGTTGCGGTGATGTGGCCGGAACGGTTGGCGGAGGGCGCCGCGAGGGGCCTGCCAGTAGCCTTCAGAAGCGCTTGCGCCGCCGGATGCGCGGGTGCGCGCAAGGCAAGCGTCGAGAGGCCCGCGGAGGCAAGCTCGGCAACAGGCGCTCCAGGCGCGCGCTCGACGACCAGCGTCAACGGCCCTGGCCAGAAGGCCTGCGCAAGGTCGCGCGCGCGCTGCGAGAAAATCCCCAGGTGCGCCGCAGCCTCCAGGCCCGGAACATGCACGATGAGCGGATTGAAATGCGGCCGGCCCTTGGCCTCGAAAATGCGCGCGACAGCATTCGCGTTGGTGGCGTCGCCCCCCAGGCCATAAACCGTCTCCGTCGGAAAGGCGACGAGATCGCCGGCGCGCAGCAATTCGCCTGCCTGCAGCAGCGCCGCATCGGTAACGGGTGTGGGAACGGCGCCCGTAACTGGTTTGCTCTGTCCGCTATCCGGCATAGTCTCTTTGCTTTCTGGCCGCGCGCCCGATCCGGTTGACCGGGCGCCCGGCTCCACTAGACGGCTCCACTAGACGACAATGGCTCCGCGCTCAAGGCGCATGGATCGTAATGGGCTCGCGCGCGACAGGAAGGCGAATGCCAATGGCCGAGGGTATCGACGTTTCGAAGCAGGATGGCGTGCAGATCATCCGCATCAACCGCCCTCAGAAGAAAAACGCTCTGACGTCGGCAATGTATCGCGAACTCGTTTCGGCCTTCGATGAGGGCGATGCGGACCCCGCTGTCGCGGCGCACGTTGTGCTAGGCCTCAAGGGTGTGTTTTGCGCAGGTAACGATATCGGAGACTTCTTGTCGTTCGCGCAAGGAGGCGGGCTGCCGCTTGAGACAATTCTGGCATTCCTTGGCAAGCTTCCCGTCATCGAGAAGCCCGTGATCGGGGGTGTGGACGGCATCGCGGTCGGTGTGGGCGTCACCATGCTTATGCACTTCGATCTGGTGTATGCCGCGCCCGAGTCGTTCTTCTCCACGCCCTTCCTTGATCTCGGCCTTGTTCCAGAAGCTGCATCCAGCCTTCTCGTGCCACGCGCCTTCGGACATCAGCGTGCCTTCGAAATGCTGGTCCTGGGCGAGCCGTTTACGGCCGATCGCGCCTATGCGTGCGGTCTGGTGAACGCCATAGAACCCAGCGACAGGCTGGAGGAGAAAGCGCTTGAAGCCGCGCGCAAGCTGGCGCGCAAACCGCCGGAGGCCCTGAAGCTGGCGCGCCGTCTGTTGCGCGGCGACACCGCCGATATTCTCGCGCGTACCAAACAGGAGGCGGAGTTTTTCCGCGAGCGGCTCGGGTCCCCGGAAGCCGCCGAGGCCTTTCAGGCGTTTTTCGAGAAGCGGCCGGCTGATTTTTCAAAAGTGCGGGCGGGGAACTGATTGTTGCCGCAATGGCGGCAATTCCTTACGCGTAGAACCACGATCAAGCCAGGGGAGGCCGGCATGACATCGAGATTGGCGGTTCTTGGACTCATTCTCCTGGGCCTCGCCACCGCGCTGGGATCTGCCGGCGTGGCGCGGGCAAACTGGCTGACCGCCCTGACGAAAGGGGTCACCAAAGCCGGCAAGGAGGCCACGCATCTCCATCCCCACCTGGGCGATCTCGGCAAGGCAGCCGGCCACCTGCCGCATATGCCGCCCGGTACGCGGGCCGCCGTGCTCGCCGCGCACGCCACGCCGGAAGGCCATTGGAAGTTTGCCAATCGGGAAGGCACCGTCTTCACCGCCGGCACGCCCGATGAGATGCAGCGTCTCCTGCCGTCGCTCGCGCCCGATGCTGCGGGCCAGGGGAAGCTCGCACTCTATCTGACGGAAGACAGTGCTTTCGCAAATCGCGCAGCGCTCGACAAATTGCCGGCCGGCGCGGAGCTTCATCTCTCGACCGCCGAAGGCGCATTTGCGCTGACGCGCGCGGCTGACGGCGCGTTGTCTTTGAAGCTGAAGCCCAACGTAACGATCGCGCTCGGCGAGCGCGCCATGTTCGAGGAGGCACTGGCATTCCTCTCGCGCCCTCTCAACACGTCCAACATCAGGACGCTGAGCATCGAACCGGGAGAAACGAAGGCGCTGTCATCCGCACCGCGGCTCGATTCCGAGACCAAGGCGCCGCTCATCGACAAGGTTGCACCGGAGCGGCTAGAGGGTTCGCTGCGAGCTTTGCGCGGGCAAACCGCGCTGCTTGTGGGGCGCATCGAGAACGGCAAGATCGCCTTCAAGCCGTCCCGCGGCGGCGAGGTCGCAAGCGATCTCGATGGGCTCCTGGCGGCCGCGCGCGAGGCGGATGTCAATCTCGTGCTGCTCAACGCCGGCACGCCCTTGCAGCCTGGCGGGCGTAATTGGTTGTGGCAGTCGATCGAAGTCGGCGGCCTTGACGACGCCATGTCCAAGGCGACGTTCGGTGATTTTCTGGATGCCTTGGGCGCGCGCCGGGCGCAGATGACGGTTTCAGCGGTATCCGATGGCGCGGGACGCATTCACCTGAAGGCGCAGGCTGGTGAGGCGGGCGGCGCGGTTGAGGCGGCCCAAGGCACGCTCGCCGAACTCATCGGTCATGTGACGGGAGAAGTGATCTCGAACGCGCTCGACATCCACGCGCGAGATCAATCCAGCCAGCTCGAACGCGATGCGCGCATCGTTCCGGGAATTCCGACCTACATCCAGATGCCATACCTCATGAGCGTCATCGGAGGGCTGCTGGGCTGGCCGGTCTCGCGCGCATGGTGGTCCCGGATCTGGCCGCCACGCTCGCGGGCGCAAGGCGAGAGCTGGATCGCTCATCGGCTGAAGGGGTTGCCAAATTTTTTGGTCTATCTGCTCGCATTTTTGCCCATAGCCGGGCTGCCGGCGTTTACCTGGCATGCCCTGGTGCACCTCTGGACCGTGGTCAGTGCGCCCTTCCGCTGGCTGGGTAGGGTGCTGCGGCGTCGCGTTGAGGTTTGATCAGAGGTCTCTCGCGCTTCGGTTCTGAACGGTTTAGACTTCATCAAAAGCAGCGTTAAGGGTGGAAGACGCATGGGTCCGCTGGAAAACAAGACGTTATTCATCACCGGAGCCAGCCGGGGCATCGGCTTGGCAATCGCCAAGCGGGCTGCGCGTGATGGCGCGCGCATTGCCATCGCCGCCAAGACCGACAGTCCCAATCCCAAGCTGGAAGGCACGATTCATTCGGCAGCCGATGAGATCCGCGCGGCTGGCGGGCAGGCACTACCCATTGTTTGCGACATTCGCGAAGAGGATCAGGTGCAGCGCGCCGTCGAGTTGACCGTGGCCACCTTCGGCGGCATCGACGTGTGCATCAACAACGCGTCCGCGATTTCTCTCACACCGATCGAAAAGACCAAGATCAAGCGGTTTGATCTGATGTTCCAGATCAACACGCGGGGAACCTTCATGGTCTCCAAAGCCTGCCTGCCGCATTTGAAGCAATCGCAGAACCCGCACATCCTGATGCTGTCGCCCCCGCTCGACATGCAGCCGCGCTGGTTTGCCGGCCACGTGGCCTACTCCATCGCCAAGTACGGCATGAGCCTGTGCGTGCTCGGGCTGGCGGAGGAGTTGAAGAAAGACGGCGTTGCCGTAAATGCCCTGTGGCCGCGTACGACGATTGCGACGGCGGCGATCCGTAACGTTCTCGGCGGGGACAAACTGGTGAGCATGAGCCGCAAGCCCGACATCCTGGCCGATGCCGCCCATCTGGTCTTCCAGCAGGCTGCCAAGAGCTTCACGGGTCATTTTCTCATCGACGATACATTTCTGCACAGCGTCGGTGATGTCACCGACTTCGAAGGTTACCGCGTTGACCCTGGTAAACCTCTGGCGCCTGATTTCTTCGTGCCGGCCGACAGCGTTCCCCCACCTGGCGTCGTGCTCGCGCGTCTGTCGGAATTGACATGAGCGCCGGCAAGAGCCGTGCGAAATGTCTTGGCGGGAAAGATGCCTGGCGTAGTATGCAAAAAAACATCCTCCTAGGGACAACGCACCGGAATCGGCTCGACGAATGACCACCGTCCTTATTACGCATCCCTCGTTTCTCAAGCACGATACGGGCGAGTATCATCCCGAGCGGCCGGACCGGATGCGCGCGATAGATCGCATCCTTGGGCACGAAATCTACAAGGGGCTGGTGCGCCGGGAAGCGCCGTTGCGCGAGGATGCGCAAGAGGCGATCCTGCGCGTGCATCCGGGTCGCTATTACGACGAGCTCGAAGCCAAGCGCCCCGCCCCCGGCGCGCCTCTCATTCATCTCGACGGCGATACCGTCATGTCGGAGGGGACATGGGAGGCGGCGTTGCGCGCTGTGGGCGCAGGGCTCGACGCCGTCGATCTTGTCATGACCAGGCAGGCCGCCAACGTCTTTTGCCAGGTGCGCCCGCCCGGTCATCACGCCGAGAGCAACGTCGCGATGGGGTTCTGCCTGTTTGCAAATGCAGCCATCGCGGCCAACTACGCCCGTGCCAAACATGGCGCGGAGCGCATCGCGGTCGTCGATTTCGACGTGCATCATGGCAACGGCACGCAGCAGATCTTCTGGTCGGACCGCGACCTGTTCTATGGCTCCACGCACCAGATGCCGCTGTTTCCCGGCACCGGCGCGCTGAGCGAGACGGGCGTGGGCAACATCTTCAATGCGCCCCTGCGTGAAGGCGATGGCCGCGAAAAATTCGAAATGGCGTTCCGTGAGCGTATCCTGGTCCCGCTGCGCAATTTCTCGCCCGACCTCATCATCATTTCCGCCGGGTTCGATGGTCACAAGAACGATCCGCTGGGTGGCCTGGAATTGGTCGAGGCCGATTTTATGTGGGCAACCGAGCAGCTTGCCGGCATTGCGGACCATCAGGCGGGCGGGCGCATTGTATCGATGCTCGAGGGGGGCTATGACCTCGCGGGACTGGCCCGTTCCGTCGCCGTCCACGTCAAGACGCTGATGGACGCGGGCGCGTGACCCCACCCTCACGCGTGTGACGGCGCATGTGCCGGCCGCATGGACCATGAGAGAACGAACATGAACACGACAGCCAAGCCCGCGCGCAATCATGCCGACATCAGGGAGATGAGCTTCGAGCGCGCATTGAAGGAGCTTGAGCAGATCGTGGGGCGTCTGGAGCGCGGCGATGTCGAGCTGGAAGAATCCATTGCCATCTATGAACGCGGCGAAGCCTTGCGCGATCATTGCGACCGGCTTTTGAAGCAGGCCGAGGCCAAGGTGGAAAAACTCACCTTTGGCGCCGACGGCCGTCCGCGGGGCACTGAGCCGCTCGACCCAGGCGTGTGAGCCGGGCCGAGAGGAATTCCTCAGTTCGCCAAGTTTGGGACCTGTCGCGGGTGGAAAAAACAGCGCGCTTCACTGGACCCGCGCTGCTTTTGCCGGAGCGTGCTGTTCCGATTGCCGGGGTGTGCGACTACTGCGCTTCCTTCGTCATCTCTCGCAGCTTGAACTTCTGGATCTTACCCGTCGAGGTCTTGGGCACTTCCGTGAAGACCACGTGACGCGGAACCTTGTAACGGGCGAGCCCCTGCCGGCACCATTCGATGATCTCGTCCGACGTTGCGGTTGCGCCCGGGCGCAGCTCAACGAAGGCGCACGGCGTTTCGCCCCACTTCTCGTCCTGCTTGGCGACGACCGCGCAGAACGCAACCGCGGGGTGCTTGTAGAGCACGTCCTCCACCTCGATGGAGGAAATGTTCTCGCCGCCGGAGATGATGATGTCCTTGGAGCGGTCTTTCAGCTGGATGTAGCCGTCGGGATGCAGCACGCCGAGATCGCCGGAGTGGAAGTAACCGCCGGCAAAGGCGTCCTCGGTCGCCTTCTTGTTCTTGAGGTATCCCTTCATCACGTTGTTGCCGCGGAACATGACCTCGCCCAGCGTCTCGCCGTCGGCGGGCACGATCTGCATCGTTTCCGGGTTCATCACGGTCAGCTCTTCGAGCGTCACGTAGCGCACGCCCTGGCGCGCCTTCTTCGCGGCGAGGGCATCCCTGGGCAGCTCATTCCAGGCCGCGTTCCACTCGTTGATGGTCGCTGGGCCGTAGGTTTCAGTAAGACCGTAAAGATGCGTCAGCCGGAAGCCGGCTTCCGTCATCGCCGACAGGACAGCCTCGGGCGGCGGTGCGGCGGCGTGGTTGAAAGCGACCGTATGCGTGATCTGGCGCTTCTCGTCGGGGGTTGCATTGAGCAACGTCGCCATGACGATGGGAGCGCCTGACAGGTTGGTCACGTGGTGGTCGACGATGGCGTCGTACATCGCCTTGGCGCGCACCCAGCGAAGGCAGACGTGCGTGCCCCCCATCATGGTGATCGACCAGGTGAAGCACCAGCCGTTGCAATGGTACATCGGCAGCGTCCACAGGTAGACCGGGTGGATCATCATGCCGGTTTCAATGCTGTTCGCATAGCACATGAGTGCCGCGCCACGGTGATGATAAACAACGCCCTTGGGGTTACCCGTGGTGCCGGACGTATAGTTCAGCGAGATGGCATTCCACTCGTCATCCGGCCAGGGCCATTTGAAGTTCTTGTCGCCCGCGGCGACCAACTCGTCGTAATCGAGGTCGGAGCTGGCAGGGTTGGCCTGCGGGAACTCGGTGTCGTTGAAGTCGATGACGAGCGGCTTCACCTTGGCGATCTCGAGCGCCTCCTTCATCACCGGCTGGAACTCGCGGTCGACTATGACGACCTTGCTGTCGGCATGATCGAGCTGGAAGGCGACGATGGCGGCGTCAAGCCGCGTGTTGATGGAATGCAGCACGGCGCCGGTCATGGGCACGCCGAAGTGGGCTTCCAGCATCGAGGGCGTGTTGGAAAGCATCACCGAGACGGTGTCGCCCATGCCGATGCCGCGGCTGGCGAGCGCGGAGCCGAGCTGGCGGGCACGGTCATAGAACTGGGCGTAGGTGATGCGCTGTCTGCCGTGAATGATGGCCGTACGCTGCGGATAGACGGCCGCCGATCGCTCCAGGAAGCTCAGCGGCGTGAGCGGCTGATAGTTGGCGGGGTTCTTGCCGAGGTCTTGTTCGTAGGGATTGACGGCCATTGTGAGCCCTTCGTCATTCTAAAGATTACGTAGCACCGAACTTATTCGGAAATTTCGTGGGGACGCTAGCGAAAGGCGGCGAAGGCTTCAACGGGGCTTTTGGCCGGTTCGGCGTGGATACGGGGCTGGTGGCGGCTTTAATTGCCGCCGCTTGGAAGGACGCCATGGGCGCAGGCCGGCTTATTCGCCGTCCTCCTCGCCGCTATCCTCCTTTTTGGAGGACATTTCCTTGAGCTTAGCGAAAACGCGGGCCTGCTCTTCCTCGGGCGTCTCCTCCTGCTCTTCGGGAGAGGGCTTGGGCGAGACGATCGTAGCCGTGGCGGCGGGTTCCTCGCCGGCGGCGCTGGCCGTGGTTTCCTCGGCCGAAAGCAGTGTGCCGGCCTTCTCGCGGTCCTTCATGGCCTCCTTGCGCTCGCGCTCGAGGCGGCGGGCGGCCTTCTTGACCTCGGCGTCGAGGTCGAGCTGCGAGCACAACCCGAGCGTAACCGGGTCCTGGGGCGTGAGCTGGGCGGAATTCCAGTGCGTGCGGTCGCGGATCTGGCCGATGGTTGGCTTGGTCGTGCCGACCAGACGCATGATCTGGCTGTCTTTCAGCTCAGGATGATTGCGCAGCAGCCAGAGCACCGCGTTGGGGCGGTCATGGCGGCGGGAGACCGGCGTATAGCGGGGTCCTTTGCGCGTCTGCGCCTGTGCGGGCAGCTCCACCTTGCTTTCAGCCAGCACGAGCTTGTGCGCGGGGTCTTTTTCGGCGCGCGCGATTTCTTCGCGTGTCAGCTGGCTTGATGTCACCGGGTCCATACCCTTGATCCCCTGAGCCACGTCGCCGTCGGCGATGCCCTTCACCTCCAGCGGATGAAGCCCGCAGAATTCCGCGATCTGGTCGAAGGACAACCCGGTGTTTTCCACAAGCCAGACGGCGGTGGCCTTGGGCATCAGGGGACGGCGTGCGCTCATGTAAGTTTTCTCCGGCCCTCCGCACCCGGCAGGATGCAAAGGAAGCTTATTAGGGAAACTCGCGTTTAAGGGATCAGGAGGGCTTATACCCTCCAGAGAGCCCAAGGCGCAACCTTAGAATGCGCAATTATCAAGCATGGTTGCTTGTCGAAGAGGCCCGCGATGCGCGGTGCGTCGCCGCCGATCGCCCCGCGAGACCGATTGTCCGGGCAGGATAAAAAAGCGGGTTCAGCAGGTTGCGGGTCAAAACGTGCAACGCTAGTGTCCGCTGCGCGCGTTACGATCGCCCTGCAGAGGGCGGAGCCAAGCGCCCAGGAGCAAAAGGAAAATAGCGATGCTGGCGACTGCGGGCACAACCCATTACTTCGAGGATCTCAAGGTCGGCCAGGAAGCCTCCATGTCGCGCGTGGTGTCGGAGGCCGACATCGTCGCCTATGCTGCGTTGTCGGGTGATTATAACCCTGTCCACCTCGATCCGGATTATGCCGCGCGTACGGTCTTCAAGGAGCGGATCGCACACGGGATCCTTTCGGCAGGTTACATCTCGGCCTTGTTCGGCATGAAGCTGCCTGGTCCTGGCTCGATTTACATCTCGCAGACGCTGAACTTCAAAGGCCCCGTCAAGATCGATGACCGCGTCGAGACGACCGTGAGGCTTATCGAACTGCTGCCGGAGAAGAAGCGCGCCAAGTTCGACTGCGTGTGCATGGTCGACGGCAAGCCGGTACTTACGGGCGAGGCGGTGCTGATGGTGCCGGGCCGTCCGTCCTGATAGACAGTTCCCGCATGAAATCCCTGCGCGGCGTTTTTTTAATGCGGCGCGCCGGGTGGGACGCGGGAGAGGGCCTTTACCTCAGATGCAAATTGTTCACGGCCACACGCATGTTCCGGTCAACGCGCGCGGCGCGGTCATTGCGATCGGCAATTTCGACGGGGTGCATCGCGGTCACCGGGCGCTTCTCGCACAGGCCGTCACACGCGCCAAAGAAATTGAACGTGCCTCGGGTGTCATGGTGTTCGAGCCCCATCCGCGCGAGTTTTTTCATCCCGCCGAGCCGCTGTTTCGCCTCACCCCCTTGAACCGCAAGCTCGCCATCTTCGAGCAACTCGGCCTGAAACTGGCGTTCGTTGAGAACTTCGACGCACACTTCGCCTCGCTGTCAGCGGAAGAGTTCATCGAGCGTGTGCTCGTGGCAGGACTGGGTGTTGCCCACGTCATCATCGGGTACGACTTCTATTTCGGTCACAAGCGCGCGGGTAATCCGCAAATGCTCGTCGATGCGGGCGCCAAGCTCGGCTTTGGCGTCACCGTCGTCGCACCGGTCGCGGAGGCGGGCGAAGTCTTCTCCTCCTCCGCCGTGCGCGTCTATCTTGCGCAAGGCGACGTGAAGGGCGCCACCCAAGTGCTGGGCGAGCCTTGGCGCGTGATGGGCAATATCGTGGGCGGCGCCAAGCGCGGCACGGGGCTCGGCTTTCCCACCGCCAATGTGCCCATGCCCAAGGGCACCGCGCTGGCGCACGGCATTTATGCGGTGCGCGCGCATGTCGATGGCGAGGTCCACAATGCGGCCGCCTACCTCGGCACGCGCCCGACCTTCGACAACGGCATGCCGGTGCTGGAGGTGTTCCTGATCGACTTCAAGGGCGATCTCTACGGCCACCACATCGACGTCGAGTTCATCGACTTCATCCGCGAGGACCGCAAGTTCGACACCCCGGAAGCGCTTGTCACGCAGATGGATGAGGACGTTAAGAAAATTCGCGATGTGCTGGCCGGGCCGGCGTAGCGCCGCGCCCACCGGCCGTCGCGGCGCGAACGGCGGAATTGCCAGTAAAACCAAGCCGCCTTTGCTTTGCTCCGGCGGGGTTGCTAGAAGGCCGTCTCCGACCGATTTGCCAACCCGAAAGCCCGCCCCAGATGTCCAAGAAGCCCCAGGCTCACAACGAAACCGCCAAGACCGCCCACAGGCCTGACAAGGCCGCGACCAGTCAGGGCGGCGCGGCCAAGATGGATGCGGCGGGCGACGCGGGATCATCGGGACGGGACTGGGGCGCAACGCTGTTCTTGCCTCAGACGGACTTTCCCATGCGCGCCGGGCTGCCCGACATGGAACCTCGCATGCTCAAGCGCTGGGAGGAGATGGATCTCTATGGCCAGATCCGCAAAGCCTCCCGGGGCAAGCCGAAGTTCGTGCTGCACGACGGTCCGCCGTATGCCAACGGCAACATCCACATCGGGCACGCGCTGAACAAGATCCTCAAGGACCTTGTGGTGAAGTCGCAGCAGATGCTGGGTTACGATTGCCCCTATGTCCCCGGCTGGGATTGCCACGGCCTGCCGATCGAATGGAAGATCGAGGAGCAGTACCGCGCGAAGGGCAACGAGAAACCGAACTTCTCCGACCCCAAAGCCATCAACGCCTTCCGCGACGAGTGCCGCAAGTTCGCCGGGAAATGGCTCGACGTGCAGCGCGAGGAATTCCAGCGGCTCGGCGTGCTGGGCGACTGGGCCAATCCGTATTCGACGATGGCCTATCGCGCGGAAGCCACCATCGCGCGCGAGATCATGAAGTTTGCTGATAACGGCCTGCTCTATCGCGGCTCCAAGCCCGTGATGTGGTCGGTCGTCGAGAAGACGGCGCTGGCGGAAGCGGAAGTCGAGTACCAGGACTATCAGTCCGATACGATCTGGGTGAAGTTTCCTGTGAAAGCCCTGCCTCGCGAACGGACGGTGGTCTATCACCGGCTTAAATCACACGTTCACGCGAACGAAAGTGGGACGATCATCACCGCTCCAGGTGGCCCTGATGCTGATCGTGCAATCCAATGGGAATCTGAGCGACTTGCGGCCTGGGATCACCTATCGAATGCCAGCATCATTATCTGGACGACGACTCCTTGGACCATCCCCGGCAACCGCGCGATCAGCTTCTCGTCCAAGATCTCTTATGGCTTGTACGAAGTCACCCAAGCCGCCGAGGGCAATTGGGCGCACATTGGCGACAAGCTTCTCGTCGCCGACAAGCTTGTCGGCGACGTGATGAAGGCGGCAAAGGTGGAGGACTATAAGAAGCTTGGAGCGGTGGCCGCGGAAGACTTGAAGGGTGTCGTCGCCGCCCACCCGCTCGCATCCCTCGGTTACAACTTTGACGTGCCCCTCCTCGAGGGCGATCACGTCACCGACGATACGGGCACGGGCTTCGTGCACACCGCGCCTGGCCACGGCGCGGACGACTACAACATCTGGATCGCCAACCAGAAGGCGCTGCGCGATCGCGGCATCGACACGACGATCCCCTTCACTGTGGACGCCGATGGCGTGCTGACCAAGGACGCGCCGGGCTTCACCGGCAAGCGCGTGCTGAAAGAGAACGGCGACAAGGGCGATGCCAACGACGCGGTCATCAAGGCGCTGGCCGAGGCCGGCAACATCATCGCGCGCGGACGCCTGAAGCATCAGTATCCGCACTCCTGGCGCTCCAAGAAGCCGGTCATTTTCCGCAACACGCCGCAATGGTTCATCGCGCTGGACCGCCCCTTTAGCCTCTCCCCTTGGGGAGAGGCGGGCGCCGCAGGCGTCGGTGAGGGGGCGGTCAGATCGGGCGTGATGGTGGCCAGCACACCCCCTCACCCTGACCCTCTCCCCAAGGGGAGAGGGGACGGGGGCGCGACGCTGCGTAAACGCGCTCTTGCTCAGATCAAGACGACCGAATGGGTACCGGCGGTGGGCGAGAACCGCATCACCGGCATGATCGAGAACCGGCCCGACTGGGTCGTTTCTCGCCAACGCGCCTGGGGCGTGCCCATCACCATCTTCGTCGCCAGGAAGGACCACGCCAACCACAAGGAAGGCGACATCCTGCACGATGCCGCCGTCGATGCCGCCATCATCGACGCCTTCGAGAAGGAAGGCGCCGACGCCTGGTATGCGGAGGGTGCGGCCAAGCGCTTCCTCAAGGCGAGCAAGGAGAAGCTCGATCCGGACAACTGGGAGCAGATCAAGGACGTGCTCGACGTGTGGTTCGATTCCGGCTCCACGCACGCTTTCACGCTGGAGGATCCCGAGACCTTCCCCGACTACAAGGGCTTGTCGCGCAAGGGGCACGTGAAAGGCGGGCAGGACCGCGTCATGTATCTGGAAGGCTCCGATCAGCATCGCGGCTGGTTTCATTCCTCGCTGCTGGAGTCGTGCGGCACGCGGGGCATTGCGCCCTACGACATCGTGCTGACGCACGGCTTCGTGCTCGACGAGAAGGGGCAGAAGATGTCGAAGTCGCTAGGCAATGTCGTGGCGCCCCAGGACGTGATGGCGAAATCTGGCGCGGATATCCTGCGGCTGTGGGTGGCGGCTTCCGATTATTCCGACGATTTGCGCATCGGTCCGGAGATTCTGAAAACCTTCTCCGAGACCTACCGCAAATTGCGCAACACCTTGCGTTGGATGCTGGGCGCGCTTGCCCACTTCAAGGCGGATGAGGAGGTTGCACTCGAGGACATGGGCCCGTTCGAGCTGGAACGTCTCATGCTGCATCGTCTTGCGGAACTCGACCACGAGATTCGCAAGGCCTACGAGACGTACGACTTCCGCAAGGTAATCGGTGTGCTGTCGCACTTCATGAACACCGAGCTTTCCGCCTTCTATTTCGATATCCGCAAGGACGCGCTCTATTGCGAGGCGCCGTCGTCACTCAAGCGCAAGGCGGCGCTGACGGTCGTCAACCACATCTGCGATTGCGTCATCCGCTGGCTCGCGCCGGTCCTGTCGTTCACGGCGGAGGAGGCTTGGCTGCTCTACCGCCCGCACGCGGAAGCCTGCGTGCATCTGGCGAGCTTCCCCAAGATCCCGCGCGCGTGGCGCGACGATAATCTTGCCGCCAAGTGGGATCGCGTGAAGGAGGTGCGCTCGGTCGTTACCGGTGCGCTCGAAATCGCGCGTGCTGAAAAGAAGATCGGCTCCTCGCTCGAAGCCGCACCCCAGGTGTTCGTCACGGACGAAGACCTGATGAGCGGCCTTGCTGGCGTCGACATGGCCGAGGTGTGCATCACCTCGGCGATCGAGGTGTCCGGCAAGGCGATTCCCGAAGGAGCCTTCACGCTGCCAAACGAGCCGGGCGTGGGTGTTGTCGTGACACTGGCGCAAGGCCGCAAGTGCGCGCGCTCCTGGCGGATCACCAAGGACGTGGGGTCGGATCCCGCCTATCCCGATTTGTCCGCCCGCGACGCGGCGGCCATGCGCGAGATCGACGACAGGGCGATCGCATGAGCGAAACCGCGCAGCATACCGGATCGTGGTTGTGGGGGCGCTGGTCGGGGCTGGCGTTCGCCGTTGTCGCCGCCACGTTCCTGATCGATCAGGCCCACAAGTACTGGATGATCTACGTCTACGACATCGGCTCCAGGGGGCGGGTATACGTCACGCCGTTTCTCGATTTCGTCTTCGTCAAGAACACAGGCATCAGCTACTCGATGTTCGACCAGGACAGCCAGATGGGGCAGAATCTACTGGCGGCTTTCGCCGTCCTGGTCGCCATCGCGCTGTGGATCTGGATTGCACGTTCCGCCTCGGGCCGGCTGATGGCCGTCGCGCTGGCGCTCATCATCGGGGGCGCGCTGGGCAATGCGCTCGACCGGGTACTGCTGGGAGGCGTGGCCGACTTTTTCTCAGCCCATGCCTTTGGGTTCTACTGGTACGTGTTCAACATCGCCGATGTGGCCATCGTTGCCGGGGTGCTGGGACTGCTGTATGACTCCTACAAGTCGAGTCGCAATGACGCCGCAAAGCCCCGATAGGGGCTTGTAATCCGCGTTTTGGGGACGTACGCGGGCGCCGAGTGACCGGGGGAAATCATGTCACTGAAAACATTGCTGAAAATGTGTGCCGCTGGCGTCATGGCCGTGGCCCTTTCTGGCTGCGAAGCCAGTGACGTTCAGCTCAACGGCAAGGTTTTCGACGCCATGGGCATGAACACGTCCTCGGTGGAGCGCAAGACGCCGGAGTTGAAACCGCGCGCCGGAATTGTGGTGCCGCCTGATCTTTCCAGCCTGCCCGAGCCTGGTTCGGGCCAAACCCAGCAGGCTGAGCTGCCGGTTCAGGACTACGACGCCACCCGGACGACGTCGAAGGCCGATCTTGAACGTCAGCAGAAAGAGTACTGCGACAAGCATTACGAGATGGCCAAGGCCATGGGCGACCAGGACGCTGCCATCGTCGAGGGTCCGCTTGGGCGCTGCCAGAAGTCCATTCTGTCGCTCATCGACAACGGGGCCAAGGACGAGGGGCAATAACGCTCCATCCGGCCTCGCTGCAAGTCTTGGTACGCAAGCCGGAAATTGTCCTAGCGCACATGATGTGCGGTTTTGCGCATTCTGATCACGTGGAAAATTCTTTCTAATCTAAGCCTTTGGCGTCGCGCAGATGAACGCGATGTCATTTGACTTATGCGGGTCCAACACCGAAATCTCGATCACCTGAGCCGCATCCGCCCGTGCTGGCGGCGCGCCTGCACCGTTTTCAATTAACTATTGGATGACGGCTCGATCCGAGCAACGATACAGGGACACCGCATGACTGCTCCCGCGCTCCGACCTTTCCTGGCAACCCTTCTCCTGGCGCTCCTTTCTATGCTTGTAATCAAAACCGACGCCTTCGCTGAAACCTCGCAAACGCGGGCCACGGGCTTCACGCTCGCCAACGGGATGCAGGTCGTGGTTATTCCCGATCACCGCGCGCCCGTGGTGACGCACATGGTCTGGTATCGTGTCGGCGCCGCCGACGAGGAGCGCGGCGTGTCCGGCATCGCTCATTTTCTCGAGCACTTGATGTTCAAGTCGACCGAGAAGTTTCCTGCGGCCGAGTTCTCCAAGGTCGTGGGCAGGCTCGGTGGCCAGGACAACGCATTCACCGGCCACGACGCCACGAGCTATTTCCAGCGCATCTCCAAGGATCGTCTCAAGACGATGATGGAGATGGAGGCGGAGCGCATGGTCAATCTGCGCCTCGACGAGAAGGAAGTTCTGACCGAGCGCGATGTCATTCTGGAAGAGCGCCGCTCGAGGATCGAGAACAATCCAGCCGCGCTGCTCGATGAGCAGATGAACGCCGCGCTCTACCTCAACCATCCCTACGGCGTGCCGGTCATCGGCTGGTATCACGAGATGGCAAAGCTCTCGCCGAAAAATGCGTCGGATTTCTACAAGCACTACTACGCGCCCAACAATGCGATCCTGATCGTGGCGGGCGACGTGACGGCCGACGAGGTCAAGAAACTGGCAGAGGAGACCTATGGCAAGTTGCCCGCCAATCCGGCCGTGTCTTCCGAGCGTGTGCGTCCCTCCGAGCCGCCGCAGATCGTGGCGCGCCGTCTGGAGTTGAAGGACCCGCGCGCGGGCAACTTCTCCTTCCATCGCTACTACCTGACGCCCAGCTACAAGACCGCTGAGCCTGGCGAGGCTGAAGCTCTCGACCTCTTGATGAAGATCGTCGGCGATGGCGCAACCAGCCGCCTGTACAAGAAGCTCGTCGTGGAGAACAAGGTCGCAGCCAGCGCCTCCGGCAATTATTCCGGACACGGGCTCGATAGCGGCCAGATCTCCATCTTTGCGGTTGCCGCCGATGGCGTACCGCTGCCCAAGATCGAAGCGATGGCGGACGAAGTGCTGGCAGACGTGGCCAAGAACGGCGTCACACCGCAGGAGCTGCAGCGGGCCAAGAACGCCTTCATCGCCGAGTACGTCTACCAGAGCGACAACCAGGCCATTCTTGCCCGCGCCTACGGCTGGGCGCTCGTCGTCGGGCGCACCATCGAGGACGTCGAAAGCTGGCCGCAGCACATTGCCAAGGTTAGCGCGGACGACATCAAGAAGGTGGCCGCCAAGTATCTCGACATCCGGCAATCCGTTACCGGCTACATGACCCCGGAAAAAAGCGAGGTCGCGCAGTCTGCCGGTGCGGCGCCCGCTCCCGCCAACGGCACGGTGAGGTAAGCCATATGATGAATTTCTTCGTTGCGCGCGCCAGCCTGCTGGCAAGCGGCTGGCGCAGGGCGGCTGCCGCCCTTGCCAGCATCGTTCTCATTCAAGCATTAGGGACGTCACCGGCCAGCGCCATGAACATTCAGACGATCAAGAGCCCTGGCGGCATCGAGGCGTGGCTCGTGGAGGAGCACTCGGTACCGCTCATGGCGCTGCGGTTTTCCTTCGAGGGCGGCTCGAGCCAGGACATGCCCGGCAAGGAAGGCACCGCCAACTTCATCACCGGGATGATGGACGAGGGGGCGGGCGACATCAAATCCTCTGATTTCCAGGAGAGCATGGAAGAGATCGCCATGCGCATGAGCTGGACCGACAGCAAGGACAGCCTTTACGGCAGCCTGGAAACGCTGACGCAGAACCGCGACAAGGCGGTTGCACTGCTGAAGCTGGCCGTGAACAAGCCGCGCTTCGATCCCGACGCCGTCGATCGCATCCGCGGCCAGCTCATCGCCAATCTGATGTACGCGGAAAAGGACCCCGACAAAGTCGCGGGCAAGGCATGGTTTGCCACCGCTTTCCAGGGCCACCCCTACGGCCGTTCGTCCGACGGGACGCCCAAAACCATCGGGGCGATGACGCCGGAAGATCTGCACGCCTATCACAAGCGTCTGTTCGCCAAGGACAACTTGAAGATCGTCGCCGTGGGTGACATCAATGCGGCAGAACTCGGCAAGCTGCTGGATGAGGTCTTCGGGGAACTGCCTGACAAGGCGCAGCTCAATCCCGTGCCCCAGACCGGCGTCGTCAATGGCGGATCTCAGACGATCATCGACATGAACGTGCCGCAGTCGGTCGCGGTGTTCGGGCTCCCCGCCATGGCGCGCAAGGATCCCGACTTCATGGCCGCCTTCGTGATCAATCACATCCTGGGTGGTGGCGGCTTTTCCGCCAAGCTCATGGAGGAGGTCCGCGAGAAGCGCGGGCTTGCCTACTCGGTCTACAGTTACCTGCAGCCCTTCGAACACTCCTCGGTCATGACGGGCAGCGTCGCGACCAAGAATGACGGCATGGCCGAAAGCCTCGACATCATTCGTACCGAATTGCGCAAGATGGCCGAGAACGGCCCCGATCCAAAAGATCTCGATGCGGCCAAGAGCTACCTCATCGGCTCCTATCCCTTGCGTTTCGACACGAATGCCAAGATCGCAAGCCAGCTTCTTGGCCTGATGGAGGAGGGCTTCGGCCCCGACTATGTCGACAACCGCAATAAGCTGGTGGAGGCGGTCACGATTGAAGACGCCAAGCGTGTCGCCAGGCGTCTGCTTGAAACCGACAAGCTTATCGTGACGATCGTCGGCAAGCCCGCCAACGTGAAAGCAATCGGCGCCGTCGCCGCGACCCCACCGCCCGGCTGAGCGCTTCCGCGACTGATTTTCATAAAAGGCGGCGGCCACTGGTTCGCCGCCTTTTTGTTACCCGCCCCAATAGCTACCTGGGGGACGCGCCAGATAAGCTTAATCCCCCGCCAGCGGCCGCGTTCCCGGCTCGGGGCGGGGCTGGAGGCGGGCTGGGGGCCATGGGAGCGCCACGAAGTCTATGCTAAGCCTCCGGCCGCAACTTTGAGAGTCCAAGATCTGGGGAGAGGCATGGCCGTCGCACGTCCCGCATACTACCGCCAATCTGTCACGGGCTGCATGGAGGGCGCCATCGGCGGCCACGGTCTCAGTGATCGAAGCCTCAAGGGTTATCTCGACAGGCTCACGCCGCACCTGGATGCGCTGCGTGCCGACTACGCCAGCGGAGCCTTGCCGCTGCTGCGCATTGCCCAGGACCGCGACGATCTGGCGTCGGCGCGTGCGGCGCTGGACAAGCTGTCGGAAGGTGCGCGTATGATCGTGTTCTTCGGCACCGGCGGCTCCAGCCTCGGCGGGCAGACCTTGGCGCAGCTTGCCGGTTGGAGCATCCCGGGGGGAGCCGACCCCGCGCAGCGGACCAGACCGCGCACGCGCTTCTACGACAATCTCGATCCGTTTACGCTGGCCGGTGGGTTGGCCGCTCTCGATCTGTCGAAGACGCGCTTCATCGTGACCTCGAAGTCCGGCGGCACGGCGGAAACGCTGGCACAGGTGATCGTCGCGCTCTCGGCGGTCAAGGACGCGGGCCTTGAAGATCAGATCCCGAACCTGTTCCTTGGCATCACCGAACCGGCCAAGCCGGGGAAGGCCAATGGCTTGCGTGATCTGTTCTCCTCCCTCGGCATTCCGATGCTGGACCATCACACCGGCATCGGCGGACGCTTTTCCTGTCTCACCAACGTCGGCTTGATGCCCGCAATGGCCCGCGGTCTCGATCCCGTCGCGGTGCGCGAGGGGGCCGATAGCGTCGTGCAGACGATGCTGACGGCGGCCTCTCCGGCGGACTGCGCGCCCGCGCTGGGCGCGGCAACCGCTGTCGCTCTGTCGAAAGAACGTGGCATCCGCACGCTCGTCATGATGCCTTACAATGACCGCCTCAGCCGCCTGTCGGCGTGGTTTGTGCAACTGTGGGCCGAAAGCCTCGGTAAGAACGGCGAGGGAACCAGTCCCATTGCCGCGCTGGGTCCGCTCGATCAGCACAGCCAGCTCCAGCTCTACATGGATGGTCCGCGCGAGCATTATCTGACGGTGTTGCGGGTGGCCTGCGCCGGAAAAGGCGGGCAAATCGACCCCGGGCTTGCCAAGCGCGCAGGGGCTGATTTCATGGCCGGGCGGACCGTGGGCGACGTGGTGGCCGCCCAGTCGCAGGCCGTTCCCGAAGCTTTGGCGCAGGCGGGACGTCCGGTAAGGACCTTCGATGTGGACAGGCTCGACGAAAAGATGCTCGGTTCGCTCCTGATGCACTTTATGATCGAGACGATTCTTGCCGGCCGCCTTCTGGGGCTCGATCCTTTCGATCAACCCGCCGTCGAGTTGGCCAAGATCCTGACCAGGGAGCGGCTGAAGGCGGGGGCATGACCATTTCGCAACGCCGCGACATGGCGCTGCGAGGAGTGGAGAGGAACCTTGGGCATTCGCCAGCTCTCGGCTGAAACGATCAACCGCATCGCCGCCGGCGAGGTGGTCGAGCGTCCCGCGAGCGCGGTCAAGGAGCTTGTCGAGAATGCCATCGACGCGGGCGCGCGTCAGATCGAGATCGTGTGCGCTGGCGGTGGGATGTCGCTGATCCGCGTCACCGACGATGGCTGCGGCATGGATGAGAACGACCTGATGTTGTGCGTGGAGCGGCACGCCACGTCCAAGCTGTCGGAAGAAGACCTCTTCGACATCAGGAGCCTGGGATTTCGCGGCGAGGCGCTGCCATCCATCGGCTCGATCGCGCGGCTGGACGTGAAGTCCAAGCCACACGGCGCGCGCGACGGGCTCGGCATCACGATCGAGCGCGGACGCAAGGGCGCGGTGCAACCCGCCGCGCTCAACGCGGGCACCGTGGTCGAGGTGCGGGATCTGTTCTCCGCCACGCCCGTGCGGCTCAAATTCATGAAGTCCGAGCGCGCCGAGAACATGGCCATCGCCGAGGCCGTGCGCCGGCTTGCCATGGCTCATCCCGAGGTTGGCTTTACGCTGCAAACGGGGGAGCGCGCACCACTGGTCTTGCCCAAAGGGAGCGCGACGCCGGAGAGCTTGCTGGAGCGGCTTGGCCGCATCATGGGCACTGAGTTCATGGCGGATGCGCTTGAGATTTCCGGTGGCGGCACAGGCGCAAGTGGCCCCATGCGCGTGTTCGGATTTGCAGGACTGCCCACCCTCCATCGCCAGGATGGCACGCAGCAATATTTGTTCGTCAACGGCCGCCCCGTGAAGGACCGCCTGCTGATCGGCGCGGTGAAAGGGGCATACGGCGACCTTATTCCCAAGGGGCGCTCGCCCTATCTGGCGCTCTTTCTGGACGTCGCGCCGAGCGATCTCGACGTGAACGTACATCCGACCAAGGCTGAGGTACGTTTTCGTGATCCCGGCCGGGTGCGCGGGCTCATCGTCGGCGCGTTGCGCCAGGCGCTCGAAGCCGCCGGACATCGCGCGTCGGCGCAGGGTGGCGTGTTGACGGTGGAGAGTTTCACGCCCGGAGATCTTGGCAGCTCCTCCGACAGCACGAGCGCTCACGATATGAGCCCTCATGACGGGATCGCGCACGACATAGCTCCTCCGTCATGGCGAGAAGAGGTGGCGCCGGGTCAGTCCGCAGTCCCCAGCCGCTTGGAACCGCCAGCGCCGGGCGGCTCGGTACACCGCGCAAGACCGTCGGGGCAGTTCGGCGAAATGCGGCAAGCGCCTTTCGCTCCGCTCGTCATCCCCAGTGCGGATGCGCGCGCGGCCGCCCTGCCGCTGCGCGAGGACCTTCTCGAGAGGCCACTTGGCGCGGCGCGCGCCCAGGTGCACGAGAACTACATCGTGGCCCAGACGCGCGACGGGCTCGTCATCGTTGACCAGCATGCTGCACACGAGCGTCTCGTCTATGAGCGATTGAAGAAGGCGCTCGCCCATGGCGGCGTCGCACGGCAGGGGCTTCTCATCCCCGCCATCGTCAAGCTCGACGAGGACGAGGCTGCCGGGCTGATCGAGAAAGCCGAAGAGTTGTCGGAACTCGGTCTCGTGGTCGAAGGCTTCGGGCCTGGGGCTGTCGCCGTGCGTGAGACGCCCGCTCTGCTCGGGGACACCGACGTCGAGGGGCTCGTGAAGGATCTCGCCGCCGAGATCGCCTCCGAGGGCACCGCGCGTCAGTTGAAGGACCGGCTGGAGGCCATCGCATCGCGCATGGCGTGCCATGGCAGCGTGCGTTCCGGCCGCCGCTTGACCGGCGAAGAAATGAACGCGCTTCTGCGCCAGATGGAGGCAACGCCCTACTCGGGTCAGTGCAATCATGGCCGTCCCACCTACGTATCGTTGAAGCTCAGCGATATCGAACGGCTGTTCGGCCGGCGCTGAGCGGACGGCGCACCAGCAGGGAGAGATACATGGCCAATCCGCTTTATGACGCGCTGCTGGCGCCGCATACCGGCAAGCAGGACACTTTTCTCATCGCGGCGGACGGCACGCGGACCTCTTATGCTGCCTTCCTGAAAGAGATCGCGCACATGGCGCACGCGCTCGTCGCGTGCGGCGTGACGCCCGGATCGCGCGTCGCAGTGCAGGTTGAGAAATCACAGGCCGCGCTGGCGCTCTATGGCGCGTGTCTCCAGGCAGGTGCGGTGTTCTTGCCGCTCAACACGGCCTACACCAGCGCCGAGGTTGCTTATTTCGTGGCGGATGCGGAGCCTGCGCTCGTCGTGTGTGATCCTTCGGCCCGCGACACCCTTGCGTCGTGCGCGAAGGCGCATCAGGCGCGTCTTGAGTGTCTGGACAGCGACGGCAAAGGATCGTTCGCCAAGCTCGCGGAACAAATGTCCGATACGTTCCAGACCGTTCCCCGCGAGATCGGTGACACGGCTGCAATTCTCTACACGTCCGGGACCACGGGGCGGTCCAAGGGTGCGGTTCTCTCGCACCGCAATCTGCTGTCGAACGCTCTGGCGTTGCGCGATGTTTGGCGTTTCACCGACGCTGACCGGTTGTTACATGCGCTGCCGATCTTTCATGTCCACGGACTGTTCGTTGCGACCAACGTGATGCTGGTCGCGGGCGGATCCATGATCTTCCTGCCACGCTTCGATGTGGGGCAGGTGATCTCTCTGCTGCCGTCGGCGACCACGATGATGGGCGTACCCACCTTCTACACGCGCTTTCTGGGATCGGAAGCGTTCACGCGGAACTGCGCACGTACGATCCGGCTGTTCGTATCGGGAAGCGCGCCGCTGTTGCCCACGACATTTGCCGAGTTCGAAGCGCGTACAGGCCAGCGCATTCTCGAACGCTACGGCATGACCGAAACCGGGATGATTACCTCCAACCCTTATGAGGACGAGCGGCGCGCGGGCTCGGTCGGCTTTCCGCTGCCGGGCGTTTCGGTGCGCATCGGCGATCCGCAAACAGGCGCGATATTGCCCAGGGGGGAAACGGGCGTCATCGAGGTCTTGGGCCCCAATGTGTTTTCCGGCTACTGGCGTCGTCCGGATTTGCGTGACAGCGAGTTTCGCGCCGACGGCTATTTCATCACCGGCGATCTCGGCCTGATCGACGCGGACGGCTATGTGTTCATCGTGGGGCGTGCGAAGGATCTCGTCATATCGGGTGGGCTCAACGTGTATCCCAAGGAAGTCGAGACGCTGATCGATGGCCTGGAAGGCGTCGTCGAGTCGGCCGTCTTCGGAGTGCCGCATCCTGATTTTGGCGAGGCTGTGATGGCGGCAGTGGTCGTTGCGCCGGGTTCAGGGGTGAACGCTGAGAGGATCAAGGCGTTGCTCGCGGGTCAGCTTGCGAGTTTCAAGCTGCCCAAGGCCGTCTTCGTGGTGGAAGAGCTGCCGCGCAACACGATGGGCAAGGTGCAAAAGAACGCTTTGCGCGAGACCTACAAGGATGCCTTCCACGGCACTGCAGTCAAATAAAAACCGGAGCGGGTACTTTCCCCGCTCCGGTCGCTGGTCGCTTGTCGAGGGCCGGTACGCAAGCCCGTCTCAGGCCGGGTACTGTTCCGGGTTGATGCCCGCCGTCTCCAGAAACTTGCGGATCTGGACCACTTCGTCCTTCGGCAGGGAGTGATTGACGTGCGTGAGCGCAACGGTGTGTCCGTTGAGCGTGACGCCGATGCGGTTGCCGTGCTTGTTCTCGATCTCCGCCCCCAGGTCCTTAAGGACATGCTCGACTTCCCTGAAGTCGATGTTGGAGCTGATCGGATGGGCGAACAGCTGAGCGAGCACCTTGCGATGTTTATGGTTCATTGGGTCCTCGTTGGATGATCCTCGTCAGCAACACTGGCAGGCGCCCAGAGGCAAGTGATTGCGCTGGATCAAATGGTCAAGCGTCGTTTTTTCGCAATCCATTTTGGCGATTTCGGGCTTTTGGCGACGTTGGTTCCGCGTGCTCGCCCGCACCCTCCTGCGCACAAAGAAAGCAATCGTGCAACCGGCCGGCTCGACACAGGAGAAGCCGATTGCATAGCCATCAAGCGAAGCGGCCACGCAACTGGCCGGCGCAAAAGGGGCGAACTATGCGAAACAATCAATGCCCTTCGACGTCGTCTCCGCTCTCGGCATTGAGCTGGCCGTAATTCTCCAGGCCGATACGTCCCAGCAGATCCAGCTGCGTCTCAAGAAAGTCGATATGGCCTTCCTCGTCCTTCAGCAATTCCTCGAACAGTTGCATCGAGACGTAGTCGCCAACCTCGCGGCAGATCTCGCGCGATTTCGCATAATATTCGCGGGCGATCTGTTCGCCCTTGAGATCGCATTCGAGAACTTCCTTCAGGTTCTCGCCGATCATGAGCGGCGCGACTTGCTGCAGGTTCGGATGGCCTTCAAGGAAGAGGATGCGGTCGACAAGCTTGTCGGCGTGGTGCATCTCCTCGATGGACTCCGCGCGCTCTTTCTTGGCCAGCTTGCCGTATCCCCAGTTGGCCAGCGTGCGATAGTGCAGCCAGTATTGGTTGATGGCGCCAAGCTCGAGTTTGAGGGCTTCGTTGAGGCGATCGATAACTTTTTTATTACCCTTCATGGGTCACTCCGGCGGCTTGAATTATACTTGCCAGCCGAGTGTATGGCATCACGCGTGTGAGCGCCATATGACCTGTGTCAGGCTTATCCCTGATTAGGCCACTTGCGAGACTGCGTCATAGTTACCGTAGACAACGCGCTCACGACGGTCCCGCCTGCTCTGCAGAATGGCGAGCTTGCGACGCGCCTCGGCCAGAGAGTACGGGCACACGCGGGTGTCGTGCTCCAGGCGATCCATGGAATCATAAATTATGCTGACGGTCAGCGGCGCGCAGCGGCAGCAGTTCATGCGCTTCTGGAGATGACGAAAGACGATGCCTGGGGTCGGCAATAGCGCACGCGGTGCGCTCATTATCTCACAGACGGCACGGTCTATGTCGCGATCCGTTATGACCGCGCAAGAACAGACGATCACTTACCTTCTCCAATGGTTCAGGGTTCAAGGCCCCGGTATCGGAATATGACCCCAACAGTAAGGTATCCTTGACGGCCGTCAAGACAGACCTTCGTGAATGCGACCGAAGGTCTACCCTCATGATTTGGAATTATTCCAAACATTGGAGGAGGTTGGCGATCTTCGAGCGTTCTCAATGCCTCTCCAGACCCATCAACGCCATGATCCGGTCCACCGCCAGTGTGGGCAACATGGTTCCTGCTCCCACGGCCTGCTCGATGCCGGTTAATTCGGCAGCCACGCGGGGGTTGGATTTGAGCGCGCCCATCAGCCGGTCTTCCAGCATATCGCGCATCCATGCGACGGCTTGGGCGCGCCGGCGCGCCTGGAATTCCCCTGTGGCGGTCATTTTTTCGCGGTGTTCCAGGATCTTGGACCAGAGCGCTTCAAGCCCTTTATTCTCGCGGCCTGAAATGGTGACGACGGGCGGGAACCAGGTCGCCCCATGAGGCGTGAAGATCTGGAGGGCGGCGCGGTAATCGGCTGCCGCGCGCTCGGCGCGTTTGATGTTATCGCCGTCGGCCTTGTTGATGGCGATCATGTCGGCCAGTTCTATGATGCCCTTCTTGATGCCCTGCAGATCATCGCCGCCGCCCGCAAGGAGCAGAACCAGAAAGAAATCCACCATGTCGGCGAGCGCGACCTCGCTTTGACCGACCCCCACCGTCTCGACGATCACCACGTCGAATCCGGCGGCTTCGACGAGCGCCATCGTTTCACGAGTCCGCCGCGTCACACCGCCCAGAGTGCCCGATGAGGGAGAGGGGCGGATAAAGGCGTTCTTCTCCTGCGCCAGTGCGTTCATGCGCGTCTTGTCTCCCAGGATCGACCCGCCCGTGCGCTTGGATGTCGGATCAATAGCAAGGACCGCGATCTTCAGCCCGGCCGTGAGCAGGTTCATGCCGAGCTGATCGATCGTGGTGGACTTGCCGACGCCAGGTACGCCCGTGATGCCCAGCCTGACAGCGTTGCCCGTCTTGGGCAGCAACGCCTGCAATACGGCCTGAGCCAGCCGGCCATGCTCGGGGTTGGAACTTTCCACAAGCGTGATGGCGCGGGCCAGCATGGTGCGGTCGCCGGCGCAAACTCCCGCCACGTAGTCTTCTACCGGAATGCGGCGGGCGGGGGCGGAGTGGGTCATGGGAATATGCGGCTCGTCTCAAGGCTTTGTGATTGCGTTTTGCGGCGAACCTTGGGGACAAACGGCTTTGCCCGCAAGCCGTGATTTCGCCGTTCGGGTACATCACTAGAGCTATGCGCGGCTGGCCGTGGTATGCACAAGCCCTCTAGGTTTTCGAGGTTGCGCACGGCTGTTATGGCCCACCACATTGCAGGCCCGCGCGATTGCAGGGGAAAACATTATGAAACGGCTGTCTCGGTTTGCACTGGCGCTTGCGCTGCTGATCCCGGCCGCAGGCTTGGTTACGGGTTGCGGTCAGGATGCCTTGAAGCAGGAACGCTCCGCGCAAGACAAGGCGGACGAAGCTCCGGAGGCGGCTGCACCGCCCTCTGGCGAGGACGGTCGTGCCGACCATGACAGCGGCCAGAGGTACGCCACGAAGAAATCCGCTCGTCCCGAAGCAGACGTTGGCGAGGCCGAAAGCACTCCCCCGCCCGTGACCGAAGCGGCGCCCGAGAGCGAGAGTGCCGTGCCGGGCGATGCGCCGGCCGCTGGTCAAGAGCCTGAGGTCGCGGAGCCTGCTCCCGCCCCCGCAGCACCGCCTTCTCCACCTGAAGTGGCCGCCAGACCCGTTGCTCCAAGTCCAGCTGCCCCAAGTACAGCCGCCCCAAGTCCGGATGCTCCAGGTGCGGCTGCGCCTGACGTCGAACCGGGGGATGGGCTAGGCGTGGGAGATACCGGAGAGGGCGGCGGCGGCACGGGCAATGCGCGCGGCCTGGGTGAGATCGACGATGCAACGACGGAGGCCGCCTCTCCGCCGCCTCCGCCTCCGCCCGCGGGCGGAGGGGATCCAACGTTTGACGTCGTCCCTGTCTTCTACGGCACCGATCGTGCGGTCGAGCCCGACCCCAAGCGGCTGCAGTTCGGGGCCGAACGCGGTCATAGGCTGCAACTCGGCCGGGCGCTCGTTACGGTACCGACCGCTCACAAAGTGCCGGCCATCGAGCGGCCCTGGGTGATCGAGATCCCGTATTTCAAGGTCAAGATCTACGAGGAGAAGGAAGACACCGCCAAGCACTTTACACTTCAGGAAATCAGCGCGTTGACCAAGGAGCAGATGCTCGCGCTCGTCCAGGAGCGGCTGGCGAAGTCCGCGAACTTCAAGGACCACGCCTTTGTTTTCGTGCATGGCTTCAACACGTCGTTCGATTACGCGCTCTATCGCACGGCGCAGATTGCCTACGATCTGAAGTTCGACGGCGCGCCCTTCGTTTATAGCTGGCCGTCCGGCGGAAAGGTTGCCAGCTACACCTATGATCGTGGCAGTGCCGAGCAGGCCGAGCCGCATCTTGCCGAGTTCCTGGATATCGTCGTCAAGGAAAGCGGAGCGAAGTCGATCAGCCTTATCGCGCACTCCATGGGCAACGAGCTGCTGTTGCGCGTGTTGGAGCGTCTGAGGCCTGCCGCGCCGGAAGGCGTGACGATCAGCCAGGTGATCCTCGCCGCGCCGGACGTCGATCGCGACAAGTTCATGAACATCGCGCGCGAGATCACCGACTTTGCCAAGGGTGTAACGCTCTATGCCGCCTCCAACGACAAGGCATTGGGTTACTCGGCGCGGTTCTGGGGCGGCGTGCCGCGCGCGGGCGATGTGCCTTCAACTGGACCGTTGATCGTTCCTGGTGTCGATACCATCGATGTGAGCGAGGTCTCCACCGACAGCCTCGGGCTGAACCATTCAGGCTATGCGGAAAACAACGCCTTGTTGAATGATATCAAGCTTTTGCTGCAGACGGGTGAGCGCCCGCCGGACAAGCGCATTCCGATCCTTCAGCACATGACGACCTCTGCGGGCGGCGAATATTGGCGCTATCCGTCCGCAAAGTAGGTCTACGCCGGAGCCTCAACCGTTTCTAAACACCTGTCCGATAATGTGACACCCGGAGAGTTTGCTTCGGGGCTTCGTTATGGCGTTGCGCATTGGACTTGTGGGACTTGCATTTGCGGTGGCGGCGGGCGCTGGGCTTATGGACGTGCGCCGGGCGCACGCCGACGAGGCCTTCCTGTGCGGGCCTGACACGGTGGTCTACGTCAAGCCTGCGGAACTTGAGCTGAAGAAGCGGACCGATCCCTGCATCGCGGCCTATTACGGCCTGCAAGTCGAGCCCAAGGCGTCCGCCAAAGACCCTGCGAAGACAGCGGAAAATGGCGGTGCTCCAAAGCCGGAGCCTGTCGAAGGGGCGCGCCGTGGAGCCCCGGCAGCCTCCAGTCCGGTTGAGCTCAAACGTTTGCCAGCGCCCGAGCACGATGCTCCTGTCCGCACTGTCGAGGAGCGTTCGGCGTCGCTGTCGCCGCCTCTTCCCGCTCCTGGCACGGATTACAGGAACGTTCGAGTGATCAACGCCTCCTCGCCCGGCGAGGAATGGTACCGCCACCTGCGTTGACATTCGCCTCCCGCTCTTAGCTTTGCGGCCCGGCTCATTTTTATTCTCGAATTTCTTTGATGGAACGATGATGCGTGTGCTTGGCCGACATTTGCTTTTGATCTTGCTCATGATCGCTGCGCGCTATGCGCCTTTGGAGCGGGCCGGTGAAATCTTGCCGGGAAGGAAAGTTCATGCGCCCCTGGTTGTGACCGGATCGGTGGCCGTGCCGCAGTCTGTGCCTCAAAGGGAGGCTGACGACAAAACGCGTGAGCTGGCCCGCATCCAGATCGACGTGATCCTGGGTGGCACGCAGGAGATCCCCGAAGGCAAGGCCGCTTCTCATCCAGAGCAGCAATTCCGGGCCCGTGGCGTCAGCAGGCGCGACCGTGCAGGCGGGGATGACGAAATCATCATGGGTGGAACGGGCCTGCTGGTTGACGATGCGGCCGCGCGTTCACCTCATCCGCTCGCCGCCGCCAATCCCGAAAGCTTTGTCGTGGTTTGCGAGGCGGGGTGCCGTCCCGGCAGCGATCAGATCGTCTACAAGATCTCCAAGACGAGTGCGCCGGCGGCCGCCATCGCAAAGCGCCGGCTCGAGGTCACGGCTGCGGTGGCCGAGATCGCCAGCGCCGGCGATGCGGCGGTCTGTGTCGCGGGGTGCTACCGTGAAGAGCCTGCGCGGCGGCTCCATGCCCGCCTCGACGTCGCGCCATCTCCGACGGCATCGGCGGCGGTGCTTGCCGCTGCTCCCGCTCCAAGAACCGCGCAATCGCAAGACGATCTGCGCCTTGAGGCCGAGGTGTATGAGGTCATCGCCAGCGTGGTGCAGCGCCCTGCGCCACGTGGCTTTGGCCGGCTGCCTGCCGAAGTGGTCACCGTTGCGACGGCTGTCCTCGATACGCGCCGCGTTGGCGACGCGGCGTCTGTTGGCGCAACGCAGGCCGCGTCTTACGGCAACCCCTCTGACGAGGCTCTCGGCACGCGCCATCTCATCAGCCAGGAAACGCATGTGCGTGCCGTCAAGAAGCGAGTTGCCTCTCTCGCCGCGCTTTCGCGGCGGTGGAGCACGGCGGCTTCCACGCTCCAGCGGACACCCCTCACGCCGCTCAATCAGCGGGCGCACACGCAGGCTTGGCACGCAGTGATGGCGCGTTATGCAAGTTCGCGCCCTGCAAGCGTACGCGTCTTGGCGCAACTCGATCAGCCATAAACCGATTGTTAAGTGTGTTTGCGTATCTGTCGTATCAGATCAGTTCAGCGTCGAAGGTTTCAGTCATGCGTCGGTCTACGTTGCTCCTGTGGAGCTCCATCGCACTTTTCAGCGCCTCGCTCGCACCAATTTGGTATGCGGCCGACGCGATTGCTGCTGGCACGCCAAAATCCGAACCACAGGCCGCCGCCGCATCCGCTCCAAATCTTCACACCGTACCGGAAGACGGCGCAGAAGACGATTTCCCGGCATCCAGCCGTCTCGTGCGCGATCTCATCTCAGCACGTCCCAATGAGGATCTCGTCATCTGCGTTGCAGGTTGCAGGCCCGGCGCCGATCGTGTGATTTTCGCCCAGCCCGCCGATCCGATGGCCAGGCGCACGAACGTCGCCGCACAGCCCGATGCAGCGCCCGCCGCTAGCGAACCCGTCGCCGATAAAAAGGACGATGCCCCGACGCCTGCGCCTGCCGAGGCGACGACATCCCAGTCCAGCGAGCCGGTGGCCGATAGCGCCGCCGAGGCAAAGCCCGTTGAACAGCAAACGCACATGGAGCCGACGGCGGCCGAGCCCGAGCCAAGCCAACACAACGCCGATGAGTTCGATACGGAGACGCGTTCGGATGAGTCTCCGGATGATCCCGATCAAGCGCGCGAACATCACCACGAGGCAGAGCCGGACCCGCCGTCGGGCGAAGGTTCCGAATAGTCGCGCATTAAGCCCTCATAGCTGCTCAGGGCGAGAGAAGATTGAATGTGCGTGAGGCGCCCGGGGGCGCCTTACTGCGTTTGGATGAGCTTCATCACATCGGCATAGGAGGAGACTTTGTAAACGAGCCCGTTCTTGATGAAGTATTCCCATTCGAGCTTGTCGGATTGGGCGAGATCCTCCGGTGTCACCGAGAACAACTCGTCGCTCAGCACATCGCGGGTGTTGATGGCCGTCGTTTTGGCCTCGTCGCCCAGGTACTGCCAGGTTCCCGGTGGCGGCAGCCGGCTCTCGGCCTCTTTGTGGAAGACGACTTCCCGCAGCGTCTCCGGCGCGATTTCGCCGCGCTTTATGGCTTCGATCGCCATCTCCACGAAACCGATCTGCACGAGTCCCGAGCAGATGTACTCGTTGGGCGGCTGCCAATCGTTCTCGCGATAGACTTCGACCGTTTTCTCCTTGGAGCTCACCTTCGACTGCACGCCGAACCAAATGTTGCGCGCGATCTGCAGAATGGCGAAGAAATCGTAGCGCGCCTTGATTTTGTCCAGCAGCAACCCGCGCACGCGCGATTGACGCGGAGCGGTGAACCAGTCCTTGCGCAACCGCTTGATGGCGACGAACGTGCTTTTGTTTTCCGTGTAGTCGGTGAACTGCGTGAGATCGACCCCGCCCGTTCCCGACTCGATGACGAACGTGCCGGAGATGCCGGAGTCGAATTGCGGGCCCGTGAACACGAGCGCGGCGTGGGAGAATGGCGAGTTGGTTGCCCAGCGAATGATGGCGGCGGTGACGTCTCCGGTTCGCCGCGTCAGGACGACGTCGGCGCGATCGAGATAGTGCCCTTCCAGGAAAGTAGCGACATCTTTCGGCCATTTGTCATCGAAGGCCTTTGCCGTTTGCGCGGCCTCGACATCGGCTTCGGGGGCGGACGGCTTGTTGAGGGCGCTGGAATGCTGAGCCAGCGCCAGAGACAGCGCAAACGCCGCCGCCAGTGACACGATTGCCGGTCGCTTCATGATGTCGTCCCCCTCTTACGCATAATGATTCCGCGAGACCCCCACGGCATGGCGCGATTATGCCCAAAAGCCCTTCACGGGAAAGGGAGGGGGCGCGCGTGATGCCAAACGGGCATGGGAGGCCGCCATTTTTGGGTTTCGGCGTGGCCGGCCGGCACCGTCCAGGGCTTGTCCGTCGGCAGCCTCCAATCCACGCGTTTCGCTAGCGACGGAAATTCCACGGGCTCCCGTTTCACCCATCGATGGCGGCGGGGCAGCTCCCCCCCTTTGAGCCCCGCGCCCAGCTAAGGAGATGACACGAATGATGAAGATTTCTCGCGGCGCGCTCGCCGCCCTTGCCGCTGCGGTGGCGATTCCGGCGACGGTTGCCATCGCACGCGGCTATGATCACGGCGGCTGGCAACGCATGAGCCCGGAAACGCGTGAGCGCTTGGAAGATGGCCGCCTTGCGATGGCCAAGACGGCTCTCAAGCTCAATGCCGATCAAGAGAAGCTTTGGTCCGCGGTTGAGGAGGAAGTGCGCTCTGGCTTCAAAGCGCGCGAAGCGCAGCGCGCCGAGCGCCAGAAGATGCGCGAGGAATGGCGCAAGTCCCGTGCGGACGACAAGGATGCGAAGGCACCGCGCGCCGATTTGAGCGAGCGCTTCGAGAAGATGAGCGAGAAAATGACGGAGCGTGCCGAGCGCATGAAGGCCTTCGCCACCGCGTTCAAGCCGTTCTATGCCTCGCTCTCGGATGAGCAGAAAGACGTGCTGCGGCCGCTCATGCGCGATCTGATGCGCGGTGAGGGCAGGCATGGCGGCAAGCATTGGGGCCACGGCCGCGGTCACGGCGGTTGGGGCAACCACGGCCAGCGCTTTGGCGATCGCTTCGAAGGCCGCCGTTCCGAGCGCTCGGAGGAGCGCCGGGGTGGCGGTTCCATGAGCGACGACAAGGGCCCGCAGACTGAGCAGCTTATGCCTGACGATGACGAGGGTCCCGCCGACAACCTCTGATCCTTTGAATTCGCAGTTCCCCGGTTTGCGGGAATGCGGGACTGCGGGAAGATGCGGGCCGGGAGAAATCCTGGCCCGTGTTTTTTGTGTGCTCACCCATGAAAAAACGCCGGCCCAAACGGACCGGCGTTTTTTTCTGAGTTTCGTATCGAGCGGGAGGTGTCCTTTTATCGGAAAACCGTTCCCACTTTTCCGCAAAGCCTCTAGGCCACGCTGGTGTCATCGGCAGGACGGCTGCGGCGGCGCGGTTGCGATCCGCTGAGGAACTTCGGCGGACGTTGGCCATTCCAACGTTGCTCGCTGCCGGCTTTCTTGTCGCTCTCTGCACGAGCATTGTGGAGATGCGGGCCTTTGCGGGCGGCATGCATCTCTTGACGTGGCTTCGCCTCGCCATTGTGCGGCTTGCGTGGCGCGTGGCTGCTGTCGCGTGCGCCTGCGCGGTGCTGTTCGGCGTGACGACTGTCATCGCGATGTCCGTCGTGGGACCGGTGATGACCGCCGCGATGCGTCTCACCGGTGCCGTGCCGGGGACGTTGGCGTTCGTCCGGCCGCCGATGTGCCTCGTGCCTCTCACGCCGGGTGTCATCCCGTTCGCTGCTGATGCCATCGCGCCGATCGCGTCCAGAGTCATGGGGGCGTTCATGGTGCTGACGCGCTGCGGGTCCACCACGATCGGGGGCCCCTTTGCGGCCTTCGTGTCGCGGCCGCGCGGTCGCGCCGTGGTCGCGCCGGGCCTCGCCATCGAACTCAACGCGAGGGGAACGATCCTCACCCTGTCTGGTGCGGGCGGCCCGGTGATCGCGTGGGTGATCGTGAGATTGATCCCGGCCACGCGCGCGGCCACGGTGGGGTCCGCCGCGATGGCCTGCGCCCTCGCCGCCGTTGCGGCGGTGGTGGCCGTTGGCATCCTCGCTCCGGCGCGGTGCGGGAGCAACGGTTTCTCCGCCGACATCGTCGATCAATTCGATCGGCTGTTTCATGAGCCGTTCGATTGCCTTGATCTCGCCCTTTTCGGAAGGATCGCACAGGGAGATCGCGGTGCCGCTTGCTCCCTTGCGCGCGGTTCGTCCGATGCGGTGGACGTAGGTCTCGGGCTCGATGGGCATGTCGAAGTTGATGACGTGTGTCACGTCGGATACGTCGATGCCGCGCGCGGCGATGTCTGTCGCCACCAGCACGCGGACGTGTCCCGCGGAGAAGTCGCTCAGCGCGCGTTGGCGTGCGTTCTGGGCTTTGTTGCCGTGTATGGCGGCAGCGCCGATACCAGCCATGCCGAGACGATCGGCGACGCGATCCGCACCGCGCTTTGTGCGCGTGAAGACGATGACGCGCGATACTGCTTCGTCCTTCAGGATGGTGTGCAGGCGGCTCTGTTTTTCAGGCGCGCGCACGATCATCACCTTCTGGTCGATACGGTCGACGACGATCTGCTTGGAGCTCAAGTCGATGCGGTAGGGGTCGCTCAGCAGCTCGTAGGCCAAGCTGCGGATTTCCGCGGGCATCGTCGCCGATAGCATCGCGGTGCGCCGCTTGTGCGACAGGAGCGAGGCGATCTTGCGGACGTCACGGATGAAGCCCATGTCGAACATGCGGTCGGCTTCGTCCAGCACGAAGGTACGCACCGCGCGCAGGTCGACATGGCGATCATTCACATGGTCGAGCAGGCGGCCGGGTGTGGCGACGAGAACGTGTACGCCGCGCTTGAGCGCGTGAATTTGCGGGCCCTTGCTGACGCCGCCGAGCACGACGGCGCGGCGGATGTTCATATTCCGCGACAGGCTCGCCACTTCCTGGTCGATCTGAAGCGCAAGCTCGCGCGTCGGCGCCAGGATCAACGCGAGCACTTCGCGCTGGTTGGGGGTGGCAGGATTGACTGCAAACTCTTGCAGGATCGGCAATACGAACGCCGCCGTCTTGCCTGAACCCGTCTCGGCGAGCGCAAGCATATCGCGGCCTTCGATCTGGGGCGCGAGCGCGGCTTTCTGAACTGGGGTTGGAGTGGAGTAACCGCACTGGATGAGTGCGCGCGCGAGAGGCTCGGCGAAGCCGAAAGCCTCGAAGGTGTCATGTGTCAAAGTGGAAGATGTCCCAAGGGCTCCGGACCTGTGCGCACCCTTCGTGCGAGGTCGCGTCCCATGGCCCACACCGGCGCTTTCGGGGTGTGGCCTCGTTTGTTCGGATTGATCTGGATGCAGGGTCGAGCGCGTTTGTCAAAAAACGCTTTTGGTGGCACGAGGACCCGAGCGCCATCGAAGAGCAACTGGCGCGCTTATGCGCAGGCTTCGCGAGGCAAGTCAAGACAATACGGGTTCGGGCGCAGTTATGCCGCGCAGGAAGCGCCGGTTGGTGCCTATTTGCCAGGCTTCTATTTGCGGCAGGGGTAGACCTCCGAGAGCGCCGCAGTCATGGTCACCTTCGTCGGGCTCCTGCTGACGCCGCGTTGGGAAAACAGATCGGGGTTCCTACCACGCACCGGGGTGAGGAGAACCGCAACGGAAGTCTGCATTGTCGTCCGTTACAGGGCCGGCATGGACCATCTTCTCGCGGGTGAAGTCATGATAAATGAGACCGGTCCATCCTATGCGAGGCTCCTCATGACCGCCCGACATGACGCCAGGCTCACTGACCAGCAGATTGAGGAGATTGCCGCCCGCCTTCTGGCCACCTACGACCAGCGCGCGCAGATATCCTCCCTCGCGGCAGAGAGAGCGGGCTTCGACCTGACGGCTGCGTATAGAGTTTGCGCAGCGGTGCGCAGGGCGCGTGAAGCACGCGGCGAGCGACCGATTGGCCGCAAACTCGGCTTCACAAACCGCAACATATGGGACGAATACAAGGTCTACGCGCCGATTTGGAACTATGTCTACGACACCACGGTGCGCACAGTGTTGCCGGATGGCGCGGACTTCGACATGGGACTGGTGGTGGAGCCCCGGCTTGAGCCGGAGATTACACTCGCGTTGCGGCGTGCACCTCAGCCCGGCATGGATGAGCGTGCGCTGATGGATTGCATCGGATGGGTCGCACACGGATTCGAAGTCGTGCAGTCGCTGTTTCCTGGCTGGCGCTTCGCGCCGGCCGACACCGTAGCCGCATTCGGCCTGCATGGCGCGCTGCTGCTCGGGCCGCGTCACGAGGTGACAGACGACAATCGTGAGATCTGGTTCGAGCGGCTGACGCAGTTCGAGGTGGCACTCTACCGCAACGGGGAGCTGATGGACCGCGGGTGCGCCCGTAACGTGCTTGGCGGGCCGCTTTCGGCCCTGCGCAATGTCGTCGAGGTTCTGGCCTCCGACGCCTCCAATCCACCGATCGTCGCCGGCGAATTCGTAACGACGGGGACGATAACCCGGGCTTTCCCGATGTGCGAGGGCGATATTTGGAGGTCGGAATTCTCCGGCGCGCCGTTCGAGGGTCTGCGGCTGAAATTAGGGGGCAATACCTGATATGGCCAGATCGCCGTATAGGGATCGATAAGGCCGCCAGCGGTAGCGGACAATTCGATCGATAATTGCACAACTGTTATTCTATCTCGCGCAAATGAGCCGGATACCCAGGCAGCGCTTTTAATGTCAGGATCGATTTGGTTTGCCGGGATGTCCTGGCAAGGACTGATAAATCAGCGCGCCGGAAAGAGCCGTTTGTCTGCAAGAGCGACGCCAATCGCAACGCTGGTTTTCGCAGTATTCCGGAGGCATTTCCTTCGGCGCCGATATTGAAATCACATTCAAAGTTGGCAAGCGAATCGGGTTGGGTGACTTCGCGCAAAACCAATTTGGTTAGCTGCGCGGAAAGCTAACCGGAAAATTCACGGTAATCGAAATATGAACCGAAGCTGAATTATTTGGAGATTGATTGAGCGAAAATGTTTGCCAGCATTGTATCGCGCTTGTGGTCGTAACGATTTTAGCAAACTAGATTCGATCATAGTCGTGGTGGTTTCACGCGATCACATATTTATTCCTCACGTCTCCAATCAGCGTTCGGCGACGGAACGAAGGATTGTTCAGCCTAGAACGAAGGAAATAATGCGCGGCTTTTCTCCACGACTCGTCCTTTCAAAGGAAATCCACCCGCTTTTTGCGGGTCAGATTGACGGCGTGCGTGCGAATTCCGCCTTTCATGAAGCCATTCGCATGCATGCGGATGCGAGCCGGCGCGCGCCGGGTTCAAATCTGGATCCCTACTATGCCAAGCACATGGGGGATGCAGGCAATCTGCTGATCGAGGCGGTCACCTACTATCATCATCTTCTCAAGGAAAATCAGAACTCCGGCGTCGGCGCGACCTTGGGGAAGTTGCAGAAGACTGCGTTCATCCATGGCTTCGCCAGCCCCAGACGTGTGACGATATACGTCAAGCGTCTCGTTCAGATCGGACGGCTTGGCTACAGCGAGGACGTGCGCGATCGGCGCGTGCGGCGGCTCATTCCGGGACCGGAACTTCGCGCGACGGCGTTTCGCCATACCGGGGATCTTATGCGGGCGGCCGCCATCCTGTGGCCGGGCGACGGCTACGCCGGGCGCATGGATAAGGACCAACGGTTCTTCGAGACGCTCTATACGGCCATGATCCATCGCTACGCGGCCGGCGCTGATCCATTGCGCCCCTTCTCGGACGTCCGGCACTTCACGTCCAAGGATGCCGGCAGCTTTCTTCTAGCAGCCTTGATCTACGGGTGCCTGCAGAACGCGAGCAAGCTGGATCCGCGGACGCAATTCGCGTTGAGCTATTCAGATGCGGCCGCAGTCAGCGGCGTTTCGCGCACCCACGTTCGTAACGTCATCGAAGCCGCCGAAGGACTTGGGCTCGTGACCAAGATGGGCGAGGGTGGCCGCTCCGTGCAGTTGACGGACAAGATGATCGAGTCCTACGAGCGCTATTTTGCCTGCGTCATGATCCTTGCTCGCACGGCGGCCCAGGATGCGCAGGAAGCTCTCGGGTGACGGCTGAGCGACTGGCGGCCGCTTCCAAAAGCCCTCTAGTCGAGCGCTGCAATGGCCCGTTTCAGGGCATCCGTCACGCCGGTCTCGGTCATCGCGTGTCCCGCCGCCTCGATGATTTGAAGATTGCAACCGCGCCAAGCCGCTGCGATTGCGGCCGCCGCCGCTGGCGGGCACAGCAGGTCGTACCGGCCTTGTACGATTGTTCCGGGAATCCCGGAAAGACTGTCAGCTTTCGACAAAAGCTGTCCTGGCGCGAGAAAGAAGTCATGGGCGATGTAGTGCGCCTCGACGATGGGCGTCGGGGGCAGCCTTGCACCTTGCGCAATATCATACGGCAGGGTTGCGTGCGGCGGCGTCAGTTCCGAGAGTGTGCGCTCATAAGCGTTCCAGATGTGGGCCGCAGGCGCATGGATGGCAGGGTCGGAATCCAGCAATCGCTGCACGTAGGCGGCGAGTGGATCGGAGCGCTCGTCGGCGGGAAGCCAGTCGCGAAACGCCTCATACAACTCAGGCCGGAAGGCGCGCGGGCCCTCCACAAAGGCCCATAGGACTTCCGCGCGGGTGCCCAGAAAGATCGCGCGAAGCACCATGCCGCTGACGCGTTCGGGGTAGGCCTGCGCATAGGCCAACGCCAGCGTCGACCCCCATGATCCTCCCACGATCAGCCAGCGCGCGATGCCGAAGTGCCGGCGGATTGTTTCGATATCGCCAACAAGGTGCGCGGTGGTGTTGTTGCGGCACGAAAGATAGGGATGGGAACGGCCGGCGCCGCGCTGATCGAACAGAAAGGCATGATCCCGTTGCGGGTCGAAGAGAGCGCGATGGAGATGCTGGGCGCCGCTGCCTGGACCGCCATGCAAGAACAGGCAGGGCCGGCCGCCAGGCTTGCCAACCTCCTCGACATAGATCCAGTGACCATCGCCTACGTCGATCATGCGCGCATCGAACGGGCGCAAGGGGACGGAGGCTTGTTCGTTCATTTGAAAACCGGTTCTCGTTTGGATGTTTTGTCAGCCGGACCGGGTTCTTATATCAGCCAATCGGCGCGTTCAGCGCGCTTTTTTCAGCCGCGCGATGAGCGCGGTCGCTGCGGCGGGGTTGCGCACCTTGGCCCCTGAAATGAAATACAGGAAGACGTCGCCGGTCTTGACCCAGTCCTTGGCCTGCTTGGCGAACGCGTTCAGGCCGGCATCGGAATAACCCTGTTCGAGGTTGTCCTGCGAGCCCATGTGGCGCGCATAGGTGAACCCGCCTGTTTTCTGGTCGATCCGCGGATGGGAGGATCCGCTGGCGTAGACGATCGCGACATCGTGCGCGCGGGCCAGCTCGTAGAATTCGGGCGTTTCGAAGCTCGCGTGCCTCACCTCAATGGCGTGACGCAAGGAGAGCCCGTCCTGCGATCTGGGCAAAAGCTCGAAGAAAGCGGCGATGTCTGCTGCATCGAACTTCTTCGTCGGCATGAGCTGCCAATTGATGGGCCCGAGCTTGTCGCCAAGCTCCGTCAGGCCCTGGTTGACGAACTTGTCGATCGAGGCCTTCGCTTCGGCAAGGATCTTCCGGTTGGTAACATAGCGCGAGCCCTTGACGGCGAACACGAAGTTCTCCGGCGTCTCGTCATGCCAGTTGCGCCAGCTCTGCGGCTTGAAGGTCGAATAGTATGTGCCGTTGATCTCTATCGAGGTCAGCGCGCGCGAGGCGTATTCGAGCTCGCGCTTCTGTGTCAGGCCTTCCGGGTAGAACACGCCGCGCCAGGGCTCGAATGTCCAACCTCCAATGCCGACCCGGATTTCGCCGCCAGCCATGCGTGCTCCAACTCTGTTACACAGCGGCCTTGCGCACACGCCCGAAAGGCATCCCGACCGTTCCATAAGAGTTCAGTGCATAAAGTGCGCCAGATCTAATCGGCCTTGTCGGCCGTGAACTCTGCTTCCAACTCCTGCTCCATACGCACCAGGTCTTCCGGCAGCGGCATGCCGAAGGCTTTGAGTTCCGACAGTTTCTCTTTGATCTGGAGGTAAAGCTCGTGAGCGTCCTCTGGTTCGTTCTGCATCGCGGTCAGCAGATATGAAATGTCGTCTTTGAGTTGGTCGAAGCTCATGAATATGCCTCCTGCGACGGACTCCAGCTGAAGAATAGCATGTCCGCATGCCGCCGCGTTCACGCTTTTCTGATGAGGTAGCAATCTCCACTGAGCCTGCACCACCCGGGAACCTGGCCGCCGTGGGGCAAGTTTTATTCGAGGTGCGGCAAAACCGATCAAGTAGCAAAACCGTACAATCAAACAAATGGAGACCTGTCATGGCCCGTTCTGCTTCGTCTGCCCAAATCGAGAAAGAAGACATTCTGGCCCTTCTGAGCGATGCCGAGATCGGCAAGGTCAGCATGGCTGAAACGAAGAAATCGCTCGCCCCCGGTGAGCAGTTTGTCGATCTCGACGATCTTGGGGCCGGAGTGCAGACGGTACAAGGCACCGGTGCTCCCGACATGCACGATCTCATCGTACGCAGTGCGGTCGGCACGAAGACTTGGTTGAATATCGTGGAGCGTTTGAGGGCAGGTTGACTTACAGTTTTGCGCATCTGCGGTTGCGCTGCACCGCGCGTAACCGCAGATGCGTTGCTGGGGCGTTGACCCGCAGAAAGCATGATCTTAGCTTGAGTACCGCCCATTTCCAATTTCTTCAGGGGCTCAAGTAGCTTTGGTGCGGCCCTCGTGCAAAGATTGGCGAGAGGAGGCTACAAATAATGGCGCAAGCATCTTCGCTCGGACTGACGGTCACCGTTACAGGCTTCACGCTTCTGCTTGCCGCCTGCTCGCCTGCGACGCCTTCCACAAATCTGGCCGATACCATTCAATCGTGCGCGGCCTGTCACGGCGAGAATGGTGTGCCCACCGATCCCACGATGCCGGTCATCTGGGGCCAGAAACGCGGATACCTGCTCAATCAATTGCACGACTTCAAGATTGGCCATCGCAAGAACGACATCATGGCGAGCATCGTCGAGCCATTGAGCAAGACCGACATGGAAGCCCTTGCCACGCATTTTGCGCAACAGAAGTGGCCGGCCATCGACCAGGCCGCGGACGCCAAGTCTGAGCAGGTCGCCATCAACATCATCGATACCAAGCAGTGCACGGCTTGCCATCATGACCGCTTCCAAGGCGACACCATTCGCCCCAGGCTTGCCGGCCAGACCGTGGATTACCTGCTGAAGACGATGCAGGACTTCCGGAGTCACGAGCGCGGAACGTCGCTTGCGATGTCATCCCTGCTGCGTGATGAGAGCGATGAAGATTTGAAATCCCTGGCGACGTACCTAGGGAGCAAAAAAGACGTCGTCGCCCAGAAGTAAGCGGCGCGCCAGAATTCTTGTCATGCTTGGTCTGGCATCCACCGGGCAGTTGATGACCCTTTTGGTCAACGTTACTCGGCCGCTTGTTTGGGCGTGTAGCCGAGCTGCGCGTTGAGCTTTTCGATCAGGTCGCCGGCGGCTTCGGGAATGTTGGTGCCGGGGCCGAACACGGCCTTGGCGCCGGCCGCGTACAACGTGTCGTAGTCGTGCGGAGGAATGACCCCGCCGACCACGATCATGATGTCGCCGCGGCCTTCCTTGTCGAGTGCGGCCTTCAATTCCGGCACCAGCGTCAGGTGGCCCGCGGTCATGGACGACACGCCGACAACGTGTACGTCGTTCTCCACGGCTTGGCGGGCGGCTTCATCGGCGGTCGCAAACAGCGGCCCGATGTCGACGTCGAAGCCCAGATCGGCGAAGGCAGACGCAATCACCTTCTGGCCGCGGTCATGACCATCCTGACCGAGCTTGGCGATGAGAATGCGCGGGCGGCGGCCGTCGTTCTTGTCGAAGGCCTCGACCAGCTTCCTCACGCGCTCGACGCTGGGGTTCATCGCGGCTTCCTTCTTGTAGACGCCTGAGATGGCGCGGATCTCGGCCTTGTGGCGGGTGAATACCTTCTCCAGCGCATAAGAAATCTCGCCGACCGTGGCCATCTTGCGTGCGGCCTTGACAGCGAGGTCAAGCAGATTTGCGTTGCCCTTTGCGCCATCGGTCAGAGCATCGAGCGCGGCCTGGGTGTCCGCCTCGTTGCGCTCGGCGCGCAAACGGCTGAGCTTGGCAAGCTGCGCCTCGCGCACGGCGCGATTGTCGACCTTGAGGAAGTTGATTTCCTTGTCACCCTTGATCTGGAACTTGTTGACGCCGGTGATCGTCTGGCGGCCGCTGTCGATGCGGGCCTGCGTGCGCGCGGCGGCTTCCTCGATGCGCATCTTGGGGATGCCCGCCGCGATGGCTTTCGCCATGCCGCCCTGGTCCTCGATTTCCTTGATGTGCGCGAGCGCACGCGCGGCGAGGTCGTGCGTCAGGCGCTCGACGTAATAGCTGCCGCCCCAGGGATCGATCGTGCGCGTCGTGCCCGATTCTTGTTGCAGCAGGAGCTGTGTGTTGCGCGCGATGCGCGCGGAGAAGTCGGTCGGCAACGCGATGGCTTCATCCAGGCCGTTGGTGTGCAGGGATTGCGTGTGCCCTTGCGTCGCGGCCATGGCTTCGAGGCAGGTGCGGGTGGCGTTGTTGAAGATGTCCTGCGCCGTCAATGACCAGCCCGAGGTCTGCGAGTGGGTGCGCAAGGACAGCGATCGCGCATCCTTGGGATCGAACTCTTCCTTGATCAGCTTTGCCCAGATGAGGCGGGCCGCCCGCATCTTGGCGATCTCCATGAAGTAGTTCATGCCGATCGCCCAGAAGAACGACAGCCGCGGCGCGAACGCATCGACGTCGAGGCCGGCGGCGACGCCCGCGCGCACGTACTCGATGCCGTCGGCGATGGTGTAGCCAAGCTCCAGGTCGGCGGTCGCGCCCGCTTCCTGCATGTGATAGCCGGAAATCGAGATGGAGTTGAACTTCGGCATGTTCGCCGATGTGTAGGCGAAGATGTCGGAGACGATGCGCATGGAAGGCGCCGGCGGATAAATATAGGTGTTGCGCACCATGAACTCTTTCAGAATGTCGTTCTGAATGGTGCCTGCGAGCTTCTGAGGCGGAACACCCTGCTCCTCGCCCGCCACGATGAAGAGCGCGAGCACGGGAAGCACCGCGCCGTTCATGGTCATCGACACGGTCATGTCCTGCAGCGGAATGCCGTCGAACAGCGTGCGCATGTCATAGATGCTATCGATCGCAACGCCCGCCATGCCGACGTCGCCCTTCACGCGCGGATGGTCGGAATCATAGCCGCGGTGGGTGGCGAGGTCGAAAGCGATGGAGAGGCCCTTTTGGCCGGCGGCGATGTTGCGGCGGTAGAAGGCGTTGCTGTCTTCCGCCGTCGAGAACCCGGCATACTGGCGGACGGTCCAGGGCTGGAGCGCATACATGGCCGGATAGGGGCCGCGCAGATAGGGCGCCACGCCCGGAAAGGTATCGAGGAAGTCCAGACCCGCCGTGTCGGCCCCCGTATAGACCGGCTTTACCGGAATACCCTCCGGCGTCTCCCAGATCGGCTCCTTCGGTGGCGCGGAAGCGGAAGCCTGGCTCGGCGTCTCGAGGGCGATTTTTGTAAAATCGGGGATCTGGGTCATAGGGCGGTCTTGGCCTCTAACGGTTCGT
The DNA here is from genome assembly GCA_964587445.1 of uncultured Hyphomicrobium sp. GTDB lineage: Bacteria > Pseudomonadota > Alphaproteobacteria > Rhizobiales > Hyphomicrobiaceae > Hyphomicrobium_B. The sequence goes on along the minus strand of CAZPLQ010000002.1, from coordinate 416,461 downwards.
CGCGCCCAATAAAAAGACGCTCACAATCCTGTGTAGCGAGCGAAGTCGTTGCCGATCAAGCCGATTTGAGGGTTTGCGACAATGAGAATAGGGGGGTCGAGCTCCTTGCCTGTCTGAGATGCGGGGGTTGGCGCTCGAGTTAACGCATTGGCGGTGAAAAAGAAAAAGGCCGGCAAAAGTGCCGGCCTGGCTAGTCGTTCGGGGAGGAAGGAACGTATGGCCTTTAAACGCGATGGGCCTTGCGCTGGTTCCCGGCCGTTTCAAATTCGTGAAGCGCCGCGCGAACGTCCTGCTCGGTGAGATCGAAGTCGGCCAGGCTGTAGGTATGGCGGCCGTGGCGGTCCTTCGGGTTTGCCGCCAGCCACTCTTCGATCTTGGCTGGCAGGCCGGGATCGCGCTCGTATCCCATGCGAGCATAGAGTCCCGTGATGGTGGCCACCGGCGAGGCGGTGAGGTGTTCGTAATCCACGTGCACGACACGGTCCGCAGGAAGACTGCGCAGCGCCTCGCGCGAGACATGCTGCGCATGGGCCGCGCACGAAAGCACGTAGTCGGTGATCTTGCGCTTGTCGAAGCGATCCGACGTCATGCCCCAGGCGACCGCCACGAGGCTGCAATAGGAGGCGACGCACTTCACCGGATCGCGGTGGGTCATCACCAGCCGCGCGTCGGGATAGACTTCCAGCAGCGCGGGCAGGCCCGCCATGTGCTGGGGTGACTTGAGAACCCAGTGGCCGCGCCTGTTCAGCCATTGCAGGATCTGCAGTTGACGCTTGTGCATCTCGTAGGCCGGCACTGCAGACTGTTCCGCGAACCAGTTCCAGTACCCCGGCAGGTAAGCAAAGTCCCAACCCGGCGGCATGGCGGCATAGTTGCGGAAAAGGTGATAACACTCGTCCGGGTCGTCAAACCCCATTGGGTGGATCGCATTGAGGTGAGGCGCGACCCACTTGAGCAGCCCGAGGGCGCGTTTGGCTTCTTTGATGCGGGCCGCCTCGGACATGGGTTTGCCGTCGCGCTCAGGCAGCGGACAATAGCCTTCCCATACGGGCGTGAAACGCGCGTCCTTGTGCAGCGACAACAGCCGTTGGGTCAGCGTCGTGCCCGTGCGCGGCCAACCCATGACGAACAGTGGGCGTGAAATCTTTTCATCGGCGATTTCCGGATGCTCTTCGATGAACTGATCGAATTCGAGCGTATGGCGAAAGCACTGGAGAATCTGCGAGCGTACCGCCAGCGTGCCAAACAGAGTCAAGTCCGCGTCGTCTTCATAGGACCTCAGGCGCACCTGCCGCGCCGATTTCACCCAGGCGCTCGAGCGATCTTCACGTCCCATGGCGCGCTCGACAGCCTTGAAGGCTGCAGGGTCGTCGACCTTGGGAAAAAGCCCAAGCTTGCGCAGCAAAGGGCCGAAACGGTTGAGTGCCGCGATAGGCCAAGGTGGGGCAATGCGTGTGCCTGATGGAAGTTGCCGCATGGCTGTCCAGTCTGGATCAGGTGTGAGGGTGCGCAATTGGCAAGGATGGGCTGCGATGCAAGTCCGCCAGCCAAATCTGATGGCCCTTACATCATGAAGTGTTCTTATCAGAATGTGGTTCCACGAATGTGGCGATGAAAAGAAAAAGGCCGGCTTTCGGTGGAAAGCCGGCCAAGTGGGACGGGAGGGAGGAACGTGCGTGGCAGTGTGAAGCAGTCTTGAGGGCTAGTCGCGAGCGGCGCTGGCAATCAGCGTGAGAAGCGCGATCCCGGGAATTGAGATCAAAAGGCCCAGCGAGCTGGCGGCATATTCGTTGCCGCTTTCAAAAATTGGCGCGACGGCTTGAGAGACTTCCGGGAGCGACGCGGCGAACACCGTTGCGACGCTCGTCAGTGCAATCGTTGCGGAGGTGATGATACCGGACATTGGTCTCTCCTGGGAAGGCTTGGCGGTTGCCAGTGCTGTCGTCTCGAGGAGGAGAATGGTTCAAAGCGCGCCATGGCGCTGTTTCCGGCGTGACACGTATGGGAGTTAGCAGCGCAACCAGCATAAAGCATGGCAAATGAATGGCTTGGTTCATCTGGCCGCCATGGGTTGGACGCGTTTGCGGTTCATGAATCCCGGAGATCGGACGCGGGAATTGCGCTCCGGGAGCTGGCAGACATTGGTTAGATGAGAGCCTGAAGGCATGGTTTCGATCTCTCGCACCTCCTGCGCGCGTCTCACGGGCTTGCTTGCGGCACTGGTGGCCGCGGTTGCCGGAGCGGCTGTGGCACCAGATTCCGCCCGTGCGCAGGAATGGGATAATTGGGAACGGCCGTTGCGCGCCCGACCGCGCCCGCCGGCCTATTACGACGACTACGACCGCTATGAGCCCCCGCGCAGCTATGAACGCAGGCGCTGGTATCGTCGCGACAGCGATGACGGCTGGGATGCACCGGATGCGCGTCGCGCCGAGCCGCCCTCATGGCGGGAGGATGATTTCGACACCGAAGACGCTGATGAGATGGGTCGCGAGAGCGGAAAACCCGCCGGCGTAACGGGCGGCGCGCGCCCCGTGATTGCGCCCAAGGCCCCGCCCATCGTTCCCTTCAGCGCGGCCTATAAACCCGGCTCGATCGTCATCGATACCGGAGCGCGCAAACTTTATTACGTGCGCGGACACATGTCGGCGTTCGCCTATTCCATTGGCGTGGGCCGCGATGGCTTCTCGTGGACGGGCAAGGAGAAGGTTTCACGTATCTCGGATTGGCCGGATTGGTATCCGCCTGCCGAGATGCGCAAGCGCAAGCCGGAACTGCCGGAACGGATGCTGGGCGGGTTGAACAATCCCCTGGGCGCCAAGGCGATCTATCTGGGCAGTACGCTCTATCGTATTCATGGCACCAACGATCCAAAGTCGATCGGGCGCGCGGAGTCGTCGGGCTGTTTTCGGATGTTGAACGCAAATGTCATGCATCTGTCGTCGCTTGTGTCGATCGGCACGGAGGTCACGGTGGTGCGTTCGCTGGGCCGCGGGTCCGTAACGGCGGATGCCGCGAAGGAGGTTGGCTCACCCAAACCTCGCGTCACGCAGCGCGCGCGGCCTTCATCGCGCGTGCAGTGGAGCGCGGACCCCGATTCCGCGCCGTCCTATACCGGCAACCTGCGCTAGATCGTGACATCCTGCGGGTTCGCGAAAACCGGAAGGGCTATCAGCCAAGAGCCTCTTGCAGGCCCTTCAGCGTCTCCACTGCATTGGCGCCCGCGAACAGGAACTGATCGACGCCGGCGGTCTTGAAAGCAGCTTCCTTATCGCCGGGACGCCCCGCCATCAGGACGAGGGTCGCACCGGCGGCTTTCAGCGCCCTTGCGGTCTCTTCCGCGATCGTCGCATAGACGGCGTCGGATGAGCAGATGCAGGCGGCCTTCGCGCCCGAAGCCGTGAAGGCCGCCGCGGCGTCTTCCGGTGTCTTGTAGCCATCGCAGGTCAGGGCTTCGATGCCGCCTGCCGCAAGATAGTTCTTGGTCCAGGTGGAGCGGACGTTGTGGTCGACGATCTCGCCCATGCTGGCGAGGAACACTTTGTAGCCGTGCGCGTCTGCGGCGTCGCGCAGCGCTTCGAAGGCTTCTCCAAGGCGATGGACCTTGAGCGGCGTTACCTCGATCTCTGCATTGGCGACACTGGGGGCTTCCGTGCGCGGCCAGGGCTCGGCCTTGATGCCGTCATCCCCCAGCAGCGGGAAGGTTGAGATCCCCGTCAGCTGGCTGCGTCCCGTGGCGATGGCCTTGGCGCGGGCCTCAGCGGCTGCCTCGATCATCTCCTGCACGTAACCCGTGGTGAGACCCGGCAGAATGCCGCCGCGCGCCTCGATGTCCTGGAAGATGTCCCACGCCTTGCGCGCCATGTCCTGGGTGAGTTGCTCCACGTACCACGAGCCGCCCGAGGGATCGTTGACACGGCCAAGGTGGCTCTCCTCCTGGCAAACGATCTGAATGTTGCGGGCCACGCGGCGCGCGAATGCGTCCGGCTTGCCGAGCGCGAAGGTGAACGGCAGCACGCAGATGGCGTCGGCACCGCCGATGGCCGCGCCGGCGCACGCGATGGTGGTGCGCAGGATATTGGTCCATGGATCGCGCCTGGACATCATGCGGTAGGACGTCGGGACGTTGAATTTCACCTTCGCGGCCGCGTCGCCCGCGCCGCAGGATTCCGCCATCTGCCAGACCAGCGTGCGCGCGGCGCGCAGCTTGGCGATGGTCGAGAACTGGTCGGCGTCGGCGGCGAGCGCGACGGAGATCCTCGGCATTGCGCCGGAGGGCGGGATGCCGGCCCGCTCGCAGGCGCGCAAGTAAGCGACAAAGGTTGCGAGCACCAGGGCCAGTTCCTGTGCCTCGCTCGCACCCGCGACATGGTAGGCAACGCCATCGGCCGAAAGGGCCGTGACGTGCGGCATGGACATTGTGGTCTTCACGAGCGCGACGGCCCGCGCCATGACGGTGTCAAGCGGTTCGGCAAGCCGGCCGGTGATGGCGAGCGTCCCGAAGGGATCCGCGCCGAAGGAGCCTGAACGCGCGTCATCCGGAATGGCCCGGGCCGCCCACACGGCGTTGAGAACAAGCGCAGCGTCAAAGGCGCGCTCTCCCGCGATCAAGGCGACGGGGCACACGTCGAGGAGAACGCCTGCCAGCGCCGTTTCCAGGGCCTCCTTTGAGATTGGAAGTCCGGGACCGCCCATCTGCAGGGCAATGGAGTTTACCCCGCCCTCGAGGTCTTCCAGGATGGCGGCGTTGGCGGCGGCGGGGTCCCGTTCGACGTGGATGGTGCGGATGTCCCAGCCAGAGCCGCCGCGTACCGCGCTGGTGCCGCGCGTGTAGGGGGCGGCTCCAGGCAGCGCGCCTTCGGAGGACACGAGCGCATCCTTGCGCGCATAAAGCGGCTTGATGGCGATCCCATCCGCCGTTTTCGTCACCAGGCGCTTGTCGAAGTCGGCTCCCTTCAATGCCTTGTCGACGAGCGCCCGCCACTGGTCGTAGCCGGGCTGGGGAAAGCCGCTGGCAAGAGCGAGGTTGGACGTCGGATCGGTCATCGCGTCATTGTCCTGTCAGGTCGGATACCAAAGGTTCTCTATAGCGACAGGGCGAGGCGAAAGACGAGGCAAAAAGTCTTATGCCGAGGGTCCTGTTGACGCGCCGCACCCTTTTGACGGGGCTGCCGAAACGGTCCGCCGGGTGTCTGGGAGGCAGCTGGGCGGCTATGCAACCGGGGTTTGCAATGAGAATTGACCCATGCCAAGAGGACGAGAGATGAAACGGCCGCGAGTCGCCCTATTTGGGGATATTAGGGTGGCGCGAGAACGGCTGACCGTCATGACCGTTCGGGCGATCCGTCCTGCTTGAATGTTGGGCCGGGAAATATTGGGGTGACGCAATGAGCCAATCGGTGATCGTGGAAGGCAAGATCTTCGTCGGTAAGAGTTCCAAGCCAGAATATCTCGACCTGGGGCTCGCCAACCGCCACGGATTGGTCACGGGTGCCACCGGCACGGGCAAGACCGTCACGCTCCAGGTTTTGGCAGAGGGCTTTTCGGCGGCCGGCGTTCCGGTCTTTGCCGCCGACATCAAGGGCGACCTGTCCGGCGTCGCGGCCGTGGGCGAGCCCAAGGACTTCCTGTTGAAGCGTGCCCACGAGATCGGGCTTGAGCCTTACGAGAACCGCGCTTTTCCGTCGATCTTCTGGGATGTGTTCGGCGAGCAGGGCCATCCGATCCGGGCCACGGTCACGGAAATGGGTCCACTGTTGCTGTCGCGCTTGCTGGAGCTCAACGAAGTGCAGGAGGGCGTGCTCAACATTGCCTTCCGGATCGCCTCAGACGAGAAGATGCCGCTGGTCGACATCGACGATCTGCGCGCGCTGCTGAGCGACATCGCGAGGCGCGGCAAGGAAATCTCCACCAAGTACGGCAATATCGCCACCACGTCGGTGGGCGCCATCCAGCGCCGCTTGCTGGTGCTGGAAGAGCAAGGTGCGACCCACTTCTTCGGCGAGCCCGCCCTCGACATCAATGATTTCCTGCGCATCGCGCCCGACGGCCGCGGTGTCATCAATGTTCTGGCCGCCGACAAGCTCATGGAAGCGCCGCGCGTCTATGCGACCTTCCTTCTGTGGCTGCTGACCAAGCTATGGCAGACGCTTCCCGAAGTCGGAGATCTGCCCAAGCCCAAGCTCGTCTTCTTCTTTGACGAGGCGCATCTGCTGTTTGACGACGCGCCCAAGCCCCTGATGGATCGCGTCGAGCAGATTGCGCGCCTCGTGCGCTCCAAGGGCGTGGGCGTGTACTTCATCACGCAAAACCCCGCTGACGTGCCGCGCACCGTCGCCAGCCAGCTCAACAACCGTATCCAGCACCGCCTCAACGCCTTTACGCCTCAGGATCAGGCCGGTATCGACGCGGCCGCCAAGACGTTCCGTCAGAACCCTCAGTTGAATACGGAGAAGGTCATCAAGGAACTCAAGGTCGGCGAGGCGCTTGTCTCCCTTCTGGAGAACAAGGGTGAGCCTTCCATCGTCCAACGCACGCTGATCCGCCCGCCGGAGGGCCGCATCGGACCCGTTTCACAGGAAGAGCGCCGCGGTGTCATCGAGTACAGCCCCTATTACGGCAAGTACGAGGAACGCCTCGACCGTGAGAGTGCCAAGGAGATCCTGGCCAAGCGCGCCAATGCGGCGGCCAAAGAGGCAGAAGCCGGTGGTGGCGTTGGCGACTGGCTGGGCGGCGTGCTGGGTGGCGGGCGAAATCCGGCCACGGGCCGCCGCCAGCAGGGCATGGGCGAAATGGTCGGCAAGGAGCTGCAGCGCTCCCTCTCCCGTACTGTAGCCACCACCATCAAGAACATTATCATCAAGTCCATCATTGGCGGTCGCAGATGACCTGATGGAAGGATGAACGTGTCGAAGAAATGATGATGACCAAGGCACGTGTGTGTGCTCTTGCGGCGCTGGCAGTGGGTGGGGCCGGCGTTACCGGCGCATGGAGCATGGGCGGCAATCTTTCCACCAAGGGCGAGGCGCTCCTTAGCGAAAGCTGCGCGAAGTGCCATGCCATCGGTGCGGAAGGCAGCAGCAGGATTGCGACTGTCAAGCCGTTCCGCGATATCATCGCCTCGCTGCCCGCCGATAATATCGGCAACGCTTTCATTGCAGCCATGAGCAAGAAACACACCCGGTTTGCCTTCGAGCCCATGGACGCGAAGGCTATCGGTGACTATCTGGAGAAGCTCAAGCTTCACATCGACAGCTCAACGAAATAAGCACCTGCGCGGCCGGCGCGCGCTGACAAGTCTCTTAGGAGTTCACGCGCATGACGACCGTCAACATTCGTGTGGCCACGGCGGCGCTGGCCATCGCGGCCTGTTCCCACGTGCCCGCGCACGCCGACAATCTCAAGGCCAAGGGAGAGGCGCTGCTGACGAAGCATTGCGCGCGCTGTCATGCCATCGGGGTCACGGGCGAGAGCACGCACAAGGAGGCTCCGCCGTTTCGCCAGGTGGTGACGCGCTACCCCCTGGACGATCTGGCGGAAGGACTGGCCGAAGGCTTGTCGACGGGGCATCCCGATATGCCCGAGTTCATCTTCAGCCCCGGTGAGATCGACGGCATCCTCGCCTATCTTCAGGATCTCAAGGAGAAGACCGGCGGCGAAGCACCCGGCGGCGCAAATTGAGGACAGCGCGCAATATTAGGATTTTGAGCACGGAGCGCTCGTGCGCCCCTGTTATGCATCAAAAGGGTGCGGCTTGGGCCGCCCAGCGCTTGGCGATTTCCGTGCGGGCGTAAGCGTAGGCGCTCTCCACCAATGCGCTGTGCTGGCGCCAGTCGAGCGCCCCCATACGGGCGGGTGTCGGCGGCATCAAGAGCCAGTCCTCGGGCTGAAGGTGGCGCTCGAAATGGTTGCGGTTGGCCATCAGGCTGCGCACCAGAACGGAGGCAGGCGAGGGCGCGTCGGGCAACTCGGCGCGCCTCCAGGGAGCCAGAAGCTTCCACAGCAATTCCCGGCGTGCGGGCAGGGCGGCGTAATCCACCGCCAGCTTCTCTCCCGTGGGCGGATCGAACGTGACGACCACATTGGGCCCCGGCTTGATCGTGCGCATCACGTTGATGGGCACGTTGGAGGCGACCGAGCCGTCGACGAGCATGGTTCCGCCGGGTGTGAAGAAAGGCGGCAAAATCGCAGGGATCGCGGCGCTGGCGCGGATGGCCGACCACACAGGTCCGGACCTTAGGACCTCCAGGCGATAGTCGGTCAAATCGAGCGCGACCGCAAAATAGGGCTTCCACAAATCTTCAATCAGCGTGTTGGCGTACTCCTCGCGCAGCAGCCGGTCGAAGTGGGTATGATCGAGCAGGCTGTAGCGCGGAAGCGTATAGCGCTGCATGGCTTTGCCTTCGATGAACATGCGATGCACGCGCTGGTCGCTCTCGTCCGCCGGCAGCTCATCGGCAAACGCCGCCGCCATGGCAGCGCCGCCCGATGCGCCGCCGAGCAGGTCGAGCCCCATGCCGTGCTCGTTGAAGGCCTTGTAAAGCCCGACGTGGGCCGCACAGTAGGCCCCGCCTCCGCAGGCGACGAAGCCCAGGGCCGCGCCCCGCAGGAAGCGCCACAGCCGCGCAAGGCTGGCGTCGTCTCCAAGCGCAAGGTGATGGTGCATCACGACAGGGCGGCGTGCGAGCCAGTGACGCGTACCCTGCACGCCGCCGCGGTAGTCGTGCAGCAATGCAAGGCGATGGCGCGGGGGACGATCGAGCGCGAGTGAAAATGCTTCCAGTTCGTTGCGCGCAACCGGCGCACCCACCGGCGCGGCACCATGATAGCCGGCAAGGACAATCTCGTCGGATTGTCGGATTGCCTTCTTGCTCCACGGCGTCAGTGTGTCGTCGGCGATATAGACGACCGTGGTATAGCGGCTCTCGAGACTATTGAGCGTTTGCGCCGCGTCGACCCCGTCGAGGCTTTCCGGCGCCAATCCGTGCATCTCGAGCGTGTGCGAAGAGACGACGAGGGTTGCGGGATCGCGCTGCGCCATCGCGCAAAGTCCATCGAGGAAAGATGTGGGAATTGGGTGGTTGCCCGCCCGCACCACCGCCAGCGTGCGCGGGGGAGGTTTTGCCGCGCCGCCGCCGCTGAGGCGCGCGCTCTTTCGCGTTTCCGCCGCCAGCCGCTCGGCAAGCGTGGCCGTGATGTTCGACCAGATCGCAGGGGCATGGGTGGATATGGCGTCGAAGTCCGCGCGCGTGAGACGCACGACCACGCTATCGCGAATGGCGGTGCAGGTCGCCGTGCGCGCGCCGCCTGCGAAGAAGGCAATCTCGCCGATTGTGGCCCCGCTCGAAATCTCGGCGACTGGCTCGCCGTGGCTCGCGACGTCGACGCTGAAGCGGCCGGTGACGACGATGTAAAGGGCGTCCGCAGCTTCGCCTTCGCGCACGAGCGCGGTTCCGCGGGTGACCGCGATGGGGGAGAGTTGTGCTTCGAGCAGCGATAGATCGGCCTCGGATAGGCCCTTGAAAGCGGCGACCGCGGAAAGATGGACGTTTGAAAACGGCATCGGGGCGCCCAAGTGCTCGGCTCTCAAGGAGCCAGACTAGCACGGGGCGCCCCGGCAGGTGGGCAACGTGTTGCAGGCAAGGTTGACCGGCGAGGCCAGCCACGTTTTGTCCGGCGGGCTATCAGCCCATCATCTTCTCGACATGCTCCCAATTGACGAGGTTGTCGAACCACGCCTCCAGATACTTGGGCCGGGCATTGCGATAGTCGATGTAGTAGCTGTGCTCCCACACGTCGCAGCCGAGAACGGGTTGGGCGCCGTGCATGAGCGGGTTCTCGCCGTTGGGCGTCTTGGTGACTTCGAGCTTGCCGTCCTTGAGGACAAGCCAAGCCCAGCCGGAGCCGAATTGGGTAACGCCTGCGTTGATGAAGTCGGCGCGCAGCTTATCGAAGCCGCCGTATCCTTCGGCCAGCTTTTCCAGCTTGCCGGGCAGCTTCTTGCCGCCGCCGCCTTTCTTCATCCACTGCCAGAAATGGAGGTGGTTGTAATGCTGGCCAACGTTGTTGACGATGCCCGCATTCTTGTCGGCAAAGGCTTCCTTGCAGATGTCCTCCAGCGACTTGCCCTCGTACTTGGAGCCGGCAAGCAGCTTGTTGCCGTTGTCGACGTAAGCCTGATGGTGCTTATCATGATGAAACTGAAGGGTTTCCGCCGACATATAGGGGGCGAGGGCATCGTAAGCGTAAGGCAGCTCGGGGAGTTTCAGGGTCACGAGACTAATCTCCAGAAGGTAAGAAGGCCGGGCCCGATGGTGATGGACGGGCTGGATGGGAACCTAGTGCGACTTGCAGCATGTGGCAAACAGCGGATCGAACGAGGCGGCGCCGGTAGCCAATCCTGTGCCAAGAAGACGTGGCAGGGCGTGGGGGCTGGACCTATTGTCCGCATGCAGGCGAACGGGTTCACATGCTGGTGGACAGAGGCCGGTAAACAGAAACGGCGAATTGACGCCATGAGTTCCCCAATCATATGCAACGCGACTTCATTCAGGTGCGGCCCCGGCGGGGAAGCGCCGTTTAAGGCTCTCTCTCAGTATTCTGGTTACGCTGAAGCCTGAAAATGCCGACGGATAGGGCCCTGCCTTCGCGTTTTTCAATGCGAAGAGGCAAGGCACAGTGGGGAGTGCCGCAAACAGAATGGGCAAGCCGTTGAAATATCTATTCACCCTTGGAATTCCTCTGGCGCTCGCCGGTCTGGGTATCGTCTACATGCTCGACCCCCAGGGCAGGTCCGAAGCCGGCCTCGTCTACGAGACGGCTCCTGTCGAGCGCGGCGCCATCCGCAAGATCGTGGCGACCTCGGGTCCTGTGCGGGCACTGGTGACCGTGTCGGTCGGCTCGCAGCTTTCCGGACAGATCGACAAACTGTATGTCGACTTCAACAGCGAGGTGAAGGAAGGCGACCTCATGGCGACGCTCGACGCCCGCACCTACGAAGCGAGGGTCGCCCAGGCGCGTGCCGACTTGCTGGCTGCGCGTGCCGGTCTCATCAACCAGCAGGCCACCATGCAGCGCAATGAAGCGGTTCTGGCGCAAGCCAAGCGCACTATCGATCGCCAGGCGACGCTCCAGAAGAAGGGTTTCGCAGCCACTGCGACACTGGAGAACGCGCAACGCGATCTCGACATCGCCCAGGCCGACATCGAAGTCACCAAAGCGCAGATTGAAACCGCAAAAGCAGTCATTGCGCAGCGGGAGGCTGCGCTGAAGCAGGCAGAGGTCGATCTCGACCGCACACGCATCGTTGCGCCCGTGAACGGCACGGTCATATCGCGCACCATCGACGTGGGCCAGACGGTGGCCGCCAGCCTGCAGGCACCCGAACTTTTCAAGCTGGCGCAGGACTTGCGGCGCATCAGCATCGAAGCGCAGGTGAATGAGGCGGACGTGGGGGCCGTTGCGGAAGGCAATCCGGTGACGTTCTCGGTCGACGCCTATCCCGAGCGCACGTTCGAAGGAACCGTGACGCAGGTGCGGCTGGCCGCGACCGAGCTGCAGAACGTCGTCACCTACACTGTCATCATCGAAGCCTCCAATGACGACCGCCGCCTGTTTCCGGGCATGACGGCCAATGTGCAGATCGAGTCCGCGAAGAAAGACGATGCGCTGCGCGTGCCCAACGAGGCGCTTCGCTTCAGGCCGCGCAATGCGGAAAAGTTCGTCGTTGCCGCTGGTGCATCGCGGGGAGACAGGCCGGAGCGCACCCTCTCGCGTGTGAAAAACGATCTGCCCTTGACCGATGCGCAGGAGGAAGCCGCGCGCGAGGCCTTGGAGAAGCTCTTCAGTTCTTCGCCGGCTACCGGCGCGAATGCAATTGATCGCAGCGCCGAGCGCCAGATGGTCCAATCGGTCCTCGAGCAGACCTTGCGCCCATTGATGAGCGAAGCACAGATGCCGGCCTACGAGAAATGGAGATCAGGGCGTGCTGCGTCGCGTTCGGGGAACGTCTACGTTCTCGATGCGGCGGGCAAGCCCGAACGCCGCCTGGTCAGGCTTGGCATTTCCGACGATCAGTTCAGCGAGATCGCAGGCGGCAAACTCACAGAGGGCGAGCGCGTCATCGTGCGCGCGCGCGAAGCAAAGAAATGACAGCACTCGCCCTTACTCCACCCATTGGCGCGCCGGCAAGGGATGCACCGGCGCCAGCCAAGACAGCGCTCATTCGCGCCGAGAACGTATCCAAGATCTACACCATGGGCGATCAGACCGTGCGGGCGCTCGACAATGTCTCGGTCACCATCGAGGACGGCGATTTCGTTGCGATCATGGGTGCTTCGGGATCTGGCAAATCGACGATGATGAACCTCATCGGCGCCCTCGATGTGCCGACCTCGGGCGCCCTTTACATTGATGGGCGCGACATCTCCGAAATGACGGCCGACGAGTTGGCGGAGTTGCGCAACCGCCGCATCGGCTTCGTCTTCCAGCAGTTCAACCTGCTCGCGCGGACGCCCGCTGTACGCCAGGTCATGCTGCCGTTGCTTTACGCACACCCGCGCCCGCAAAATCCCGAGGCCCTGGCCATGGAGCGCCTGCGCCAAGTCGGACTGGGCGAGCGTGCGGATCACCATCCCCGCCAGCTTTCGGGCGGCCAGCAGCAGCGCGTTGCGATTGCCCGGGCGCTCGTCAACAATCCCAAGATCCTGCTGGCGGACGAGCCGACGGGCGCTCTCGACACCAAGACGTCGGAAGAGATCATGGCGTTGTTTTGCAGTCTCAACGACCAGGGCATTACCGTCGTCGTGGTCACCCATGAACCCGACATCGCCGAATTCGCGCGCCGCCGTCTTACGTTTCGCGACGGGCGCATAGTGGACGACGCGGTCAACACGCGACGGCGCACGCCCCAGGGAGGGCCGTCATGAGCTTCTTCGACAGCTTCGAGGTCGCCTGGTCTGCGCTGCGGGCCAACCTTTTGCGATCGATCCTGACGACTCTCGGCATCATCATCGGTGTCGCCTCCGTGATCGTTCTGGTCGCGGTTGGCGCTGGTGCGCGCCAGGACGTCGAGACCAGGATCGCCTCACTCGGCACCAACATGCTGGTGGTCTATTCGGGATCCAGCCGGGTCCGCGGACGCGCGGGCGGCGAGGGTACCGAGAAGGAGCTTTCTGAGGGTGATCTCAACGCGCTCCACAACGGCGTGGCGGGAATCATGGCCATCTCGGGGCAATTGAACGGCGCAGGCGCGGTGGTGTTCGGCAATGCAAATTGGACGACGACGCTCAGCGGCGTGCATCCCGACTATCTGACGGTGCGCGAATGGCCGCTCGCGTCGGGCCGCGATTTCACGCCTCAGGATCTGCGCTCGTCCGCCAAAGTGGCAATTCTCGGTCAAAGCGTCGTGAAACAGCTTTTTCCGGGCGAAGATCCCATTGGCTCCACGATACGTATAAAGAATACGCCTTTTCAGGTTGTGGGCGTGCTGTCGTCAAAGGGTTCGTCGAGTTTCGGACGCGATCAGGACGATCTCGTTTTGTTGCCGATGACGATCGCGCGCAATCAAATCCTGGGCAAAAGCGGCGTGACGCCGGATCAGGTGGGTCAGATCTATATTAAGTTCGACAACCAGACCAATCTGGCGGATGCGCAGGAGGAAATCGAAAATCTGCTTCGTCAGCGGCGTCGTGTAAAAGCTGGAGATGAGGACAATTTCAACGTGCGCAATCTGGCCGAGTTTATGAAGGCCCGTACGGAAGTCTTGAGCACAATGACTTATCTTTTGGGCGCGACCTCGGTCATTTCCCTGATTGTCGGCGGTATCGGCATCATGAATATTATGCTCGTATCCGTTACCGAACGCACGCGAGAGATCGGTCTACGGATGGCCGTGGGCGGCCGCCGGCGCGATATCATGCGTCAATTCTTGGTTGAGGCCGTAAGTCTTTGCCTGATTGGCGGATTAATTGGTACTGTATTGGGTGTTGCTTCTGCCTTTATTGTGGCGTATGCGGGCGAAATGGCAGTATTGATCTCGCCCAGCGTAATTTTTATCGCCATGGGGGCGGCTGCGGTGACGGGCGTGTTTTTTGGCTTTTTCCCGGCGCGGCAGGCCGCTCATCTCAATCCGATCGAGGCATTGCGTAGCGAATAATAGCGAGTAAGAATAGCGCCAACTAAAGGGCCGCATTTTAACGAAGTTCAGATGTGGTATTTCGAATTGCGCCGGGCTCGTATGGCGCGGGCAGCATATTTCGTTTATGCCTTATGTCGTGGAACATGTGGGAAAGTACCAGTCGTGAGACAGAAATCAAAAGGCACGATTAGCGGCAATCTCGACAAGATGTCGTTGAAAGAGCTAGTCGAACTCGAAACGCGCGTCGCAAAGGCGATTGCCGTGATGCGGGAGAAGGAGCGCGCCGAGCTCAAGCGCAAGATGGCTGAGTTGGCGGAGACTCACGGTTTCTCGGTCAACGAACTATTTGGCGGCGGCCGTGGCGGCCGCGGGGCCGGAAAGTCCAAGTCGCTGGGTGTAGCCCGCTACGCCAACCCCGATAATCGCTCCGATACCTGGACCGGCCGTGGCCGCAAGCCCAACTGGCTGCTGGAGCGGTTGAAGAAGGGTGCGAAGTTGGAAGACTTTGCAATCTGATTAATTCAAACCTGCCTCGTCCGTCTACGGCTCATGGCGGGATGTGCGCTCTGTTTTTCTCTCATATAGGTCGCAAGTGCTCCCCCGACGCGGACGGGGGTAGCCGCCCAGCGGCGTTGGAAGCATCCGAACCCTGTGACGTCCGGCCGCGCGAAGGCCAAGCTGCCAATGGGGGTGCAGCGCCCGAGTTGGCCGGGCTTGGCCGCACAAGAGCAGCCCCGGTAACTCAATTGCCGATCAATTGGCACTCATGCCTTGACACTGCTAACAGGTCCTCTCATATAGCGGTCGCGTAGGGTTCACCCGGCACGCCGTGGGGCTTTATCCTCACAGCATGCGTCGGGTGAGGTCCTCGCCTTAAGCCTTTATCAGAAACCAGAAAATTCGTCAGATCATGAGGTTTACCCCATGAAGTTCCGTCCTCTCCATGACCGCGTCGTCGTCAAGCGGCTCGAGGAAGACACCAAGACCGCCGGCGGCATCATCATTCCCGACACTGCCAAGGAGAAGCCCCAGCAGGGTGAAGTGATCGCCGTGGGCCCGGGCGCCCGTGACGAGACCGGTAAGATCAACGCTCTCGACGTAAAGGTCGGTGATCGCGTTCTGTTCGGCAAGTGGTCGGGCACCGAGGTCAAGATCGACGGCCAGGATCTTCTCATCATGAAGGAGAGCGATATCCTCGGCGTGCTCGAAGGCTCCGCCAAGGCCAGGGCCGCAGCCTGATCCCCCCATTCCGAAACCCTCAAGAACACTTAGGAGTTGCTTCACATGGCAGCTAAGGACGTCAAATTTTCTCAAGATGCTCGCGAGCGCATGCTCCGCGGCGTCGATATTCTTGCCAACGCCGTCAAGGTGACGCTGGGCCCCAAGGGCCGCAACGTCGTCATCGACAAGTCGTTCGGCGCGCCCCGCATCACCAAGGACGGCGTCACCGTCGCCAAGGAAATCGAGCTTGAGGACAAGTTCGAGAACATGGGCGCGCAGATGCTGCGCGAGGTCGCGTCCAAGACGGCCGATCTGGCCGGCGACGGCACGACCACCGCGACCGTTCTGGCCCAGGCGATCGTGCGCGAAGGCGCCAAGTCGGTCGCGGCCGGCGCCAACCCGATGGACCTGAAGCGCGGCGTCGACATGGCCGTTGCTGCCGTCGTCAACGACCTCAAGGTCAACTCCAAGAAAGTCGCCAAGGATCAGATCGCCCAGGTCGGCACGATCTCGGCCAACGGCGATGAAGTCGTCGGCAAGAAGATTGCCGAAGCGATGGAGAAGGTCGGCTCCGAAGGCGTGATCACGGTCGAAGAGTCCAAGACGCTCGACTTCGAACTCGACGTCGTCGAAGGCATGCAGTTCGACCGCGGCTATCTCTCGCCCTACTTCATCACCAACGCCGAGAAGATGGTCGTCGAACTGGAGAGCCCCTACATTCTCCTGTTCGAGAAGAAGCTCTCGGGCCTGCAGGCCATGCTCCCGATCCTCGAGGCTGTCGTGCAGGCGGGCAAGCCGCTGCTCATCATCGCCGAGGATGTCGAGGGCGAGGCGCTCGCGACGCTCGTCGTCAACAAGCTGCGTGGCGGCCTCAAGGTTGCCGCCGTCAAGGCTCCCGGGTTCGGTGACCGCCGCAAGGCCATGCTGGAGGATATCGCGATCCTCACGGGCGGCACGGTGATTTCGGAAGACCTCGGCATCAAGCTGGAAAGCGTAACGCTGAAGGATCTTGGCCGCGCCAAGAAGGTCACGATCGACAAGGAGAACACCACGATCGTGGACGGCGTCGGCAAGAAGCAGGAAATCGAAGGCCGCGTGAAGCAGATCAAGGCGCAGATCGAGGAGTCAACCTCGGACTACGACCGCGAGAAGCTTCAGGAGCGTCTGGCCAAGCTCGCCGGCGGTGTTGCCGTGATCAAGGTCGGCGGCGCCACGGAAGTCGAAGTCAAGGAACGCAAGGATCGCGTCGATGACGCTCTGCACGCGACCCGTGCGGCTGTCGAGGAAGGCATCGTTCCTGGCGGCGGCGTTGCGCTTCTGCGCGCCATCAAGGCTCTCGATTCCCTGAAGTCCGAGAACGACGACCAGAAGGTCGGCATCCAGATCGTGCGCAAGGCGCTCCAGTCTCCGGCACGTCAGATCGCCGCCAACGCCGGTGAGGATGGCTCGGTCATCGTCGGCAAGATCATCGAGAACCCCAAGTACGCCTTCGGCTACAACGCACAGAGCCACGAGTATGGCGACCTGTTCCAGCAGGGCGTCATCGACCCGACCAAGGTCGTGCGTTGCGCGCTGCAGGATGCGGCCTCGGTTGCTGGCCTCCTCATCACGACGGAAGCCATGATCGCCGAAGTGCCCAAGAAGGATGGCGGCCATGTTCACGGCCCGGCCGGCGGTATGGGCGGCATGGGAGACATGGGCTTCTAAGAAGCGCGTGCATCGAGACGTTGGATAAGCTGGCCCCGGAGCACTCCGGGGCCAGTTCTTTTTTGATGCGAGCAAAGCTGCATAACCGCGTGAAGGCCGTTCCGTTCTCATCGCTGCGGCGGGGGGTGAGCGATCTGGTACAGGGTACGCGGCGTCCGCGATCCACCTCGTGAGAACTGCATACGTAAGACTACGCACGCGACGGCGCGCGCTGATCTCGAATCAAGGTTTCTTTGTTCGTAAGTTGTCTGAATAAATTTTTATAGCTGTGCACAAGGCGCGGCGTGCAATCTGCTGCGCGAATATTCAGCTACATTTTCTTCTCGCGCATTACTGGAAAATTCGAAAGCACCGCGTCCGCATGGTCAGTCATGCGCGATGAACAGTCCTACTTTGCCAAAATCCAGAGCAACAGGAAGGTAAGATATGTCTCAAGATATTTTAAGCAGTCTCGACGCGTTATGCGTACAAGTTCGCGCGCGCATAGAAGCCACGACCGATTTCAAAACGCTTCAAGCCTTGGAGCGGACACTGTCGGAGGTGCGCGGCTTCATGCCCGAGGTCGCCGCGGCGGCGAATGATGAGGTGGCGATAGCTCCCGTCTCCGAGTCATTGGAAGGCGAGGCCGAGGTTCCAGCCAGTGCCGAGGCCGAGGCAAGCGCCGAAGCTGAAGCCCCCGCATGCGCTGAACTCGAAACGCCAGCGTGCGCCGAAGCGGAGGTCGAAGCAGCGGCGGTAACGGCCGAGAGCGAGCAGTCGGAAGACTCGACCGAACCGGCGGTTGTTGAAGCCGTGGAGGCGGCTGCAGCGGCGGCCGTGGAAGAAGCTGAGCCGGCGGCGCAGGCGGCCGAGAGCAAGGAAGAGGCTTGCGGCACTGCGGAGCCCGAGGCCGTTGCTGCTGCGGAGGACGAGTCCGGGACGGCGGCGGAGGAGGCAGCCATGGCCGCCGCTGCAGCCGCCTCCACGGCTTCGGAACCCGACGGTGAGCCGGCGGAGGAAATCGTGACGGTCTTGCCGGGGGAAGTTGCAGCCACGGCGGAGCAGGTTGCTACCACGCACTGATGCCCGCGTGAGACGGACCTAGACGGCGCTTGCAAAAGACCTTGGTGCCACCGCAAGCCTCGCGGGCCGGCACCCTTTTGCGTGGAAAGGCGCTCAATCCTTCATCAGCACCACATAGGCGGAATATCCGCGCCTGGATTCCTCAAACCGCATCTGCATCCCGTGCCGCCCGGCGCCTTCACGTGCCACACGCTCCAGATCATGGCGCGGGGTCACGTTGTAGTGCTTGAGGAATCTCCGGAATGCCCACCGAGGTGCGTGGGGCAAACGTTCCATCCGGCCGAAATCGACGATGAACAGCGCCCCGCCCGGATTGAGGGCGCGCACGGCGTTTTCGATCGCGCGCGGCCAGTCCGGAATCATCGACAAGGCGTAGGAGATGAAAATGCGGTCCGCGCCCGCAAGCTGGAACGTCGCCTGGAGATCGAAATTCGTCGCATCGCCCTGGGCGAGCTTTACGCGGCCTTGAAGACTGTTCTTTTGAACGGCCGCCGCCGCCGTGCGCAGCATTTCGGCAGAGATATCCAGACCGTAGAAGCGCGCCTGCGGATAGTGCCGCGCGGCGTGCACGATGTTCCAGCCCGTTCCGCACGCGATCTCGACGACGCTGCCCCCGCGCGGGGGAGCCAGCTCCTTGATCAATCTGCGCCGCCACAGAAGGTAGTGTGTGCGCGTGGCGTCGTAGATGTGACGCTGGAAGCGGTATTGGCGATCCATCTTCTCGGCTGCCGCGATCACGGTCATGTCGCTTGCTCCTTCACGCCTTGGTGTAGAGATGAAAGCCGCCATAGATCGCCGAGCGATCCATTGCGAAACAGGCTGCGGAGGTTTCCGGATCATATGTCCAGCGCGCCAGCAGATCGGGCATGACTCGTCCCGGCAGAATGGTCTGGCGGCCCGCCGTGCGGAAAACAACGCGGGCGCCGGGACGCGCGGTGCGGGTCATCTCGCGCCACAACGCGTTGAGCGTGCCGTCGTCCATCCAGTCCTGCGCATCGAGCAGCACGAAACGGTCGAGGCTTTCGGCCGGTTCGGCCGCGAGGAAGTGGACGAAGTTCTCGTTGAGAACAGTGACGCGATTGGCGCGCGCGCGCACATCGGCGAAGTTGTGTTTTTCAAGATAGGGCGGAAGGGGCGCTTGATCTGCAGCGCCATAGCTCCCGGCGAAAGCCTGCCAGGCGAAATAATTGTCGGCGATGTCAAAGCCGCAGGCGAGACGTTCAACGCGCTCTTTTAGAACATCGGCCATCTCGCGTGTACCGTTATCGCACAAGGAGTCGTACTGTGCCGGCGGAATGCCAAGCCCGAACAAGGAGGCCCGCTGCGAAGTTACCCAACGCACGATCTTCTTGTCGAACAGCGGTGCGAAATAGGTTTCGAACACGGCGCGCTGCTCGTCACGGGTCTTGGCCTTGAGGATCACCTGTGTGTCAATTCCCAGCACCCGCGCACTGGCGCGTGTGGCCGTGATGAAGTGGCCGAGCAGCCCGTAGCGGTAGAAGTTGCGCGAGAAGCGTGTGATGCGCCGCCGCCCCGTGATATCGCGGCCTTCCCAATAGGCCCGCGAGTCGCCGTCGAGCGAGGGCGCGATGAGATCATCATAGAGGCGAACGTTGCGTCTGTCGGAGGCATGCGCGAAGAAGCGATGGAATGCTGCGTAGTTGGGCAGCGTGCGGACGGCAGCAAGCTTGAGCCTGTTGAGCGCGACATGGGTTTCGTTGAGGTCGACCGCGTAGATCTTGGCCGGGCCGGCGGTCAGATAGCTCATCACGTTGCAGCCGCCCGACGCGATGGTCACGATGCGGGATGCCGGCGTGATTTGCAGCGCCTCCATGTCGGCGCGCGGGTCTTCCCAGATCTGGGGATAGACCATGGCGCGAAAGGCGAATGTGAAGAGCCGTTCCTGCACACCTTGTTTGCTGAGAGCCGGCTCGTGATAGACCGCCTCACGCAGGAGGTCCGCGCTGGAGCGTGGCATGAGGAGATCATAAGCAGAGGCGTTCGAAGCCGTAGCCATGGTGAAGTGTTTCCTGTCTGAGGAGAACAGCGGGGCTAAGCCGCCAGTTCGATGCTCGATTGTCTCTTCGCTTCGGGTTCATCGGTTTGACGCACCGGTATGTCGCGCCAGCGGATGATCTCCAGACGCCCGTCGTGTCGTTCGCCGATCGCCGTGCAGCTCTCGACCCAGTCGCCCGTGTTGAGGTAGTGGACGCCGTCGATATGGCGGTCATTGGCGTGGTGGATATGGCCGCAGATGAGGCCGTCGGCGCCGCGCCTGCGCGCTTCGCCGGCGAGCGCGGTCTCGAACTCGCCGATGAAGTTGACGGCGCCCTTGACGCGTTGCTTCAGGAAGTTCGACAGCGACCAGTATTCAAGCCCCATATGGCGGCGCAGCCAGTTGAGCGGAGCGTTCAACCAGAGCGCGGCCTCATAGGAACGGTCACCGAGGAAGGCGAGCCAGCGCGCATAACGCACCACTATGTCGAACTCGTCGCCATGAAGGACGACGTAGCGTTTTCCGTCGGCCGTTTCGTGGATGCAGTCGCGCCGGATCTCGATACCGCCGAAGTCCATGCCGCAGTAGTCGCGCAGGCCGTCATCGTGATTGCCCGGGATGAAGATGACGCGCGTTCCTTTGCGGGCGCGCCGCAGCACTTTCTGGATCACATCGTTGTGCGACTGAGGCCAGACGGGGCCCCGGCGCACCTTCCAGAAGTCGATGATGTCGCCGACGAGGTAGAGCGTTTCCGTCTCGGTGTGCTTGAGGAACTCAAGCAGTTCTGCGGCTTTTGCCGATCGTGTTCCAAGATGCAAATCCGAGATGAAGACGGATTTGTAGGTCCATTTCTCGATCGTTGCGGTCACGATCAGCTCCCTTGAGCGGCCCGATGGCTCCGCTCCTATTGGGTGACTCATGTTTCAGGCGTGTGACACCGCGTGACGCAATTGCCACGGCTGTTTCCGCGATGCCGATGGGCTTGCACGGGCTGCGCGCGCCGCCCATAATATGCACGTCACCTGCGTGAAGCTGCGCAGGCCAACCTCACGGCAACGAGCACGGCAACGCTTGAATAGGGAGGCCGGACATCATGCATGCAACCGAAATCCAGGCTTATGCCAGAAAGCTCTATGAGGCGATGGGCTCCAAGGCTCTCGCGGAAGCGGCGCAAAAGGCCAAGGCGTTCGAGAGCGGTGGGAAGAAGGGCGATGCCGAGACGTGGCGGCGGATCGAAGCTGCCTTGAGGCAGATGCAGGGGCCACGGTCGACATAAGTGACGACGTCGCTGGAGTGTGCGCGAGGGCTCGCTCACGCAGCGCGAGAGCACAAGCTCAGAATGACGTGTTGCGGAAGATGCGCTCCCACACGAAGAGCAGGGCGGTGTCCATGATGCCGACGCACAGAAAGGCGATTGCGATCGGTCCGGCGGACGTCTCAGGCAGTCCCAGCCGGTCCGACGCATAGGCGACGGCCAAACCTGCGACGATGCTGGCAAGGGCGAGAACGGCGAACACGATTTGGACGAAACGCAGCGAACGTGCACGTTCGCGGCCCACCACGTGATCCATGGAATTCACCTCTACGCAATACAAACGTCCCGCGGCCCGGAACTTAGACCGCGACCATCGATTGCAAAAGATTTTTTTAACGGTTTAGTAACGATTTGGCGGCGAGGCCTTGCAGCACGGACCGGTGCTGCGCCGTATCGGCCGGAAAACCGGCCTCCATCCACCAATCCTCGAAGGCGCGCAGGATCTGTCCGATATTGGGTCCGGCTTTCACGCCCAGGGCCAGCACATCGGCGCCGCGCACCGGCATCGCCGGGATCGCCCAACGCTGAGCCAGAAAGGCCCGTTCCCTGCGCGCCTCGTCGGCGGTAGAGGCGGCCGATGAGGCCCACGAGTTGAGGGCTCCGCGCAGAAAACTGTCCCGGCCGGTTTTGTAGAGCCAGCAACGGGCCTCCGCTTCGGGCGTCTGCGGCTCGTAAGCCGGATGGCGTCGTGCGGCCGCGCCAAGCGCCTCGGACTCCGCATTCGACAGACGCAGATGCGTTGCCAGGTGTGAAGCCCCCGCAGAACTCTCGAGCGTCAGAACGGCGAGCCGCGCGATTGGATCGGCGGGAAGCCCGCAGGTCTGCTCGATGGCGATCAGGCGGGATAGCCGCTCAGGATACGTGTCGCGGCCCAGCACCCGGGTGAGGATGGAGCATTGGGCCATGACGGCCACGACCTCTCCAGCGCGCGGGGCTGCCAGGAGCTTCATCATCTCCACGCCGATGCGCTCGGATGAAAGCCGCGCCAGCCCGTCTTTCAATGCGACGCAGGCGGCGAGGCCCTGCGCATCGGGCGGACCTTGCCCGATCTGCGCATTGAAACGGAAAAAGCGCAGGATGCGCAGATAATCCTCGCGGATGCGCTCGTGGGCATCGCCGATGAAGCGCACGCGCCGGGCCGCCAGATCCTCAAGCCCCCCGAAGTAGTCGAAGACCTCGCCGCTGGCGTTGGCATAGAGCGCGTTCATGGTGAAGTCACGCCGTGCAGCGTCCTCTCGCCAGTCGGAACTGAAGGCGACGACGGCGCGCCGGCCGTCGGTCTCCACGTCGCGGCGCAAAGTCGTGACCTCGAAAGGATGTCCGTCCGAAACGATCGTAACCGTGCCGTGCTCGATGCCGGTGGGATGAACGCTCAAGCCGGCCCGTGCCGCGCGCTCCATCACGGTGGAGGGCAGCAGCGGGGTTGCAATGTCAATGTCCGTAATCGGCGCGCCGATGAGTGCATTGCGCACCGAGCCTCCGACGACGCGCGCATCGCCGCCCGCGCGTGCCAAGGTTTCGAGCACGGCAACGAGCGCGCTCGCGCGCAGCCACGGCGCATCCGCCAGAAGCCTTGCCGTCTTGCCTTGGTCAGCTTTCGCCATCGCGGCTTACTTTTTCTCCTCGTTCGCGCCATGGCCAGGGATGACCTGGCCGTCATGGTAGGAGGGCGGCGTGTAGGCGTCGCCTGGGCGGTGACCGGAGGCTGTGGAGAACACCATCAGTGTTGCGATCATGAGCAATGCGCCGGTTACGAAAAGCTGCACGAGCGGGGCTTCGCGCAAAACGTGCCATAGCCCGGGCCAGTCGTTGCGCCGGTAGGCGATGTAGGTGACATAGACGAGGGTGGGCAAAAGAAAGAAGAACAGGTTCTCCAGAACGATGCGGATCATGCGGCCGTCAGCCTCCGGTGCAACGCGCGAATGATTCCAGCCGTCGCGCCCCAGATATAGCGCCCTTCGTGGGGAATGGCATAGAAGTGCCGTTTCGCACCGCGCCAGTCGCGCGCGTCGATGCGGTGGTTGGCTTCGTCCAGCAGGAAGGCGAGCGGCACGGTGAAAATGTCCGCCACCTCGTGCGGGTCGGGTCTGAGGGAGAATCCTGGTTTCACCGCAGCGACCACGGGCGTGACCAGAAAGCCGGTGCTGGTCTCATAAGGTTCGACGTAGCCGAGGGGTTCGACGAAACCGGGGTCGAGCCCGATCTCCTCCTGCGCTTCGCGCAATGCAGCCGCCAGCGGCGTCTCGTCTTGCGGCTCGATCTTGCCGCCCGGAAAGGCGATTTGCCCCGCATGGGCGGCCAAGTGCGTGGTGCGCTGGGTCAGAAGGACGTTGAGCGGCGCGCCGATGACGACGGGAACCAGCACGGCGGCCGGCCGCAATTGGGGTACATCCGTGGGCCGCACGGCGGGATTGAGATCGTAATCGCTCGGCCGCGGTACGGGATTTGTCAGGGGCATTTCGGGGACGACGGGCGCGGACAGCAGGTGCGTGGCGGCAAGCACGCGAAACGCGTCCTCATCCAGGGCCGGCCAGTTGGGATGGTGCAATATTGAACCCATTGGGCTCCTACCCTAAATCCAAGTAGCGCTGCGATGCAGCAGATTTTGATCTGGGCGCGGCTTGAATCACGATACGGTCAAAGTCTAAGGCGAAGGTTTCGCCGAATCAGAGGCTAATTCGCAAGGAGAAGATTTTTTGAATTGCGCATTCCAGCGCTGGCGGACTTTCGCCGCCGCGGCCGTGATTGCGGCGCTTGGTTTTGCCGTAGGTCCGGTGCCGCCGGTCCGCGCAATGTCGACCACCGATTTCCTGGCATCGTTAACCGCAGACGAGGCGGCCGAGCTTCAGGCCTGGAAGCAGGCCCGGCGCGCCCATGAGCATCGTCTCGATGTCTACTGGGACAAGGTCGACGCAAAGCGTGAGGCGCGCAAGAAGAAGCGCTCGCGCGACACGCTGTTTAGCGCCGACGATTATGTGATGACCTTGCCGCCTGCGTATGCGGGACCCAAGCTGTCCAATGCGCTCGCGGCGAAGTACTCGAAATTCTTGGTCTCGCAGCAGGAGTCGGCGCCGGCTCCGCCCTCATCGCAGATGCCGGTCGTCGCCGATTATCTGGAAGCGGCCCGGAGCGTCTACGGCTTCGTGCCCGAGCGCGTCTCGGAAAAGGAATTCAAGCGGCGCTACGCGGAGGAGGCGCACGCCCTTGGTCTCGACAAGGATCAGGTGGTACGCGTCTATGCGCTGGAGACGGGCGGCATCGGCACCTACGATATGCAAGCCGGCATTCATCCGATCAAGAAAACCGGGCGGGCGATTTCCAGCGCACTAGGTTACGCCCAGCTTCTTGACGCGAATTCCGTCAATGAGCTGTCGAAGAACGGCAAGCTGTTTATCGCGCACCTGCAGCGCAAGGCCGCCAATCCCAACTTGTCCTCCAAGCGTCAGCACGAGTTGAAGTACAAGATCACCATATTGAAGCGCATGTACGCCAACGCCAAGCGCGTGCCCTATGTCTGGGCGCGGCATCAGAGCTATGCCAAGACCGCGGAAGGCATGGGCATGCACGTCCTCAACATCGATGGCGACATCGGTCCCATGCTGCAGGCCATGAAGCTCAAGGGGCTGATCGATACGGCAGCCAAGTACGGGCGGACCAATATGTCGGGCGCCGAGGTCGAGGTGATGAACCTGTCGGGGCCTGCAACGGGCCTGGAGCTGATGCAGCCCGCAGGGTTGAAGGCGCCAGTGACCAACTTCTTCGCGCGCCGCGCCTACTACGTCAACAAAATGGTTATCGGACTGACCGGCGAGCAGCTCCTGGCGGAACTCGACCGGCGTATGACCGCGAGCATGAAGGCGCAGGGCGCGATCGAGTTTGCGCAAGCCTTCGACGAGGTTCTGGCGGCAAAGACGGCGGGGCGTTAGCGCTCCTTTTGGTAAGGCCTTCGGCTGGCTTGAAACCCGCAGCGGTCTGGCTGAAGTTATTGCAGTGCGCCCCGCATGCCGTGAGGCGCTCAGATCGGCGCTCCGCCATGACCGAACTCGACGCCATAGATCGCAAGATCCTCAGCCTTCTGCAGGAAGACTGCCGCTTCACCATGCATGAGATTGCCGACCGGGTGGGACTTTCCGCCTCGCCCTGCCACCGGCGGATCAAGATCATGGAGGAGGCGGGCATCATTCGCCGCTACATCGCGCTTGTCGATCAGCGCAAGGTCGGGCTGCCGGTCAGCGTCTTCATTTCGATCAAGCTCGAACGCCAGCGCGAAAAAGATCTGGAGGCCTTCGCCAAGACGATTTCGCGCTGGCCCGAGGTTCTCGAGTGCTACCTGATGACGGGGCACCGCGATTATCTTCTGCGCGTGGTCGTGGAAGACCTGTTGGCCTACGAGAAGTTCCTCAAACAGAAGCTGACGCTGGTGCCGGGCGTCGCCTCCATCGAATCGAGCTTTGCGCTCGACCAGATCAAGTATTCGATCGCCTTGCCGGTGTGAGCGAGGGCGCTCTCATGGCCATTTGACGACCGGAGGCATGGACGACAGGATCGACTCCACATTGCCGCCGGTCTTCAGCCCGAACACGGTGCCCCGGTCGTAAAGGAGATTGTATTCCACGTAGCGGCCACGGCGGATGAGCTGCTCCTCGCGCTGAGTATCCGTGTAGGGCAGCGTGTAGTTGCCGCGCACGAGCATGGGATAGACCGACACGAAGGCGCGGCCGACGTCCTTGGTAAAGGTGAGCGCGGCGTCCCAGCCTCCCTGATCCTCGGAGGGCGTCAGATAGTCGTAGAAGATGCCGCCGACGCCGCGCATCTCCTTGCGATGGGGTAGATAGAAATATTCGTCGCACCATTCCTTGTAGCGCTTGTAGTCGGCGACAGGATGAGGCGCGCAGGCGCCATACATGGCGGCGTGGAACGCCAGCGTATCGGCATCCGTCTGCGTGCGTCTCGCATCGAGAACGGGGGTGAGATCCGCACCGCCCCCAAACCACCACTTGGTGGTCACCACCATGCGGGTGTTCATGTGCACGGCGGGCACATTGGGATTGCGCATATGTGCAATGAGGGAGATGCCCGAGGCCCAGAAGCGCGGATCCTCCTCGGCGCCCGGGATCTGCTTGCGGAATTCGGGGGCGAACTCGCCATGTACGGTGGAGGTGTGCACGCCCACCTTTTCGAACACGCGGCCTGCCATCATGCTCATGAGCCCGCCGCCGCCCTTGGCCCCCGTGTGATCCGTACGCTCCCAAGGCGTGCGCACGAAGCGGCTTGGCGGCATATCGCCGTGAGGAGCGGTTGCGGGCAGATCGGCTTCCAGCTTCTCGAAGGCTGTGCAGATCTGATCGCGCAATTCTTCAAACCAGGCACGGGCGGTCTGTTTACGGGCTTCCAGCAGGGACTCGCTCATGGGGCCTCGATCATAGGGTATCGGTGACGGCGCGTGGACTTGTGCTCGTCTTCTTTTCGACCAATATGGACCCTAGTGCATAGGGCGTTCATCGCGCCGCCACAAGCAGTCTGGCCCTGGGGACAAAACTCCATGAGGGCCGGATTGTTTTTTGGCCGTCAGGCTCTCGCAAGATGTGGAGCGCGTGCGATGCGAATCCTTTGATCGTGAGATATCCCTACGGCCGTCGAAAGAGCAGTTAAACGATGTTCCGGCGCATAACATCCTGGTTCGAGACGCGCATAGATCCTTTCGCGCGCCCGGCGATCGTGCGCCCGCCCGCCAAGCTGGGTGAATTCTACTGGCATTACGTCAAGCCGGTATGGCCGGTTTTCGTGGCACTGCTCGTCATGGGCTTTCTCGGCTCGGCCATTGAGGTGATGCTGTTTGCTTTCATCGGCGAGCTCGTCGATATGATGAAAGCGACGTCCGATCCCAAGGCGTTCATTTCAGACAATGCCGGCGTGCTGGCGTGGATGGCGTTCGTCGCGCTGATCGCGCGCCCCGTGGTTTCCACGATGCACGATCTAATCAAGAACCAGGCGGTCGCAACGACATTCACCAACCGCGTGCGCTGGCAGACGCACTCTTATGTGCTGCGCCAGTCGCTGGGTTTCTTCCAGAACGACTTCGCCGGCCGCATCGCCAACAAGATCGTGCAAACGGCGCCCGCGTTGCGTGAAAGCGTGGTCCAGCTTATCGACGCGCTGTGGTACGCCATGGTGCAGTTCATGGGGGCGATCACGATTTTTGCCGCCTCGGACTGGCGCTTGACCATTCCTCTCATCGTCTGGCTCGCCGCCTATATCGTGGCGCTGGCCTACTTCGTGCCGCGCATCAAGAAGCGGGCGACCGATACGTCGGAAGCCCGCTCCATGCTGGTGGGCCGCATCGTCGACAGCTACACGAACATTCTCACGGTGAAGCTGTTCGCCCACGCCGAGCGCGAGGACGAGTACGCCCGCACCGCTTTCCGCGAAATGATGGAAAAGTGGCAGGCTTCGCTCCGGCTCATTACGGGCATGGAGTTTGCGCTCTACACGCTGAACGGCATCCTCATCGTGGCGACGGGCTGGCTGACGATCACGCTGTGGGCGAGCGGTTACGTCACAACGGGCGCCAACGCGACGATCATCGGCCTCGTCATCCGCATCGTGATGATGTCGGGTTGGGTGATGTGGACGATCTCGGGCATCTTCGAGAATATCGGCGTCGTGCACGAGGGCATGGAGACGATTTCGCGGCCCCACACGGTGCTGGATGCGCCGGATGCCCGCCCGCTGATGGTGACGAAAGGCGAGATCCGGTTCGATGGGATCCAGTTCCATTACGGCGCGGGCGTCAGCGGTGCAGCCGATCAACCCGTCCGGGTCATCGATCATCTGAGTCTGAATATCAAACCCGGCGAGAAGGTGGGTCTGATCGGGCGCTCGGGTGCGGGCAAGTCGACGCTCGTCAACCTGCTGCTGCGCTTCTACGACCTGGAAGGCGGACGAATCCTCATCGATAGCCAGGACATCGCAGACGTTTCACAGGACAGCCTGCGCGCTCAGATCGGCGTCGTCACCCAGGACACCTCGCTGCTCCATCGCTCGGTGCGTGACAACATCCTCTATGGCCGGCCGGATGCCACCCAGGAGGACCTGTTGGCAGCCGCCTCCCGGGCTCAGGCTGCGGGCTTCATCGATGGCCTGGAGGATATGAGGGGCCGCAGGGGCTATGATGCTCACGTGGGCGAGCGCGGCGTGAAGCTGTCGGGCGGCCAGCGCCAGCGCATCGCAATCGCGCGGGTCCTTCTGAAGAACGCGCCGATCCTGGTGTTGGACGAGGCCACGAGCGCGCTCGACAGCGAGGTGGAAGCCGCCATTCAGGAGAGCCTCAACACGCTGATGGAAGGCAAGACAGTGATCGCCATCGCGCACCGGCTGTCGACTATCGCAGCGATGGATCGGCTGGTCGTCATGGACGAGGGACGGATCGTGGAGGAGGGGACCCACAGCGAGTTGCTTCGCCGTGGCGGCATCTATGCCCAACTGTGGGCACGTCAGTCAGGCGGCTTCCTGGCTCGAGAGGCCGCGGAGTGAGCCGCGCCGGCGGCTCTGCTGGGGAGGCTCTTTTTTAACTCTGCGACACCTGTCCCTTGGGGCATGTCCAGTGCCCCCAGGTGATTGCGCCAAGCGCTTTGTTTCGGACACGCCCCAGGCGCATGGCTGAGTTGCGCAATAGCGGTGACGATTTATTGTTGACTTAAAAAGTAATGTATGGCTATCTCCTGTCACCCATCACTCCGAGGGACAAACTTAGACGCCCGCGTCGTACTGCCAGTCAGCTACGCCGCGGGCGTTTTTTTGTTTGCGTGGGTCCAGGAGAAAGCCCGCTGATCAGCGCGGCGTCCTTTGATGAGCAGTCGGGGGACAGCCAAACAGAAACGCGCCGGTCCGGGACGGTGTGCCTCGGACCGGCGCGGACAATAAGCCCGGCTCTGCAAGAGCCGCCTTCAGGGCTTGCAGTCGGTAAGCTGATCCGCCTCCAGCGAGAACGAGTAGGGCCCCGTGTCGCGCACCTCGACGTTCTTGACGACGCAGGTCCGCCCCGCCTTGTCCTTGATCTTCACGTCGTAGGTGCCGGCGGTAACGCCTGTCAGCGGCAACCGCTCGTCGCGCTCGGCGATGTTGTTATCGTCGTTGGCGGTTTGGTTTGGTCCAAACTTGTCGGTTCCGGCCGGAGCCACGTAGAGTTCCACGAGATCCTCGCCAGTGAGGTTCCAGAACTTCATCTTGGCGTTCTTCTCAGCTTTGTCGTCGCCATCGTCATCGGCGAAGGCGCCTGTGGCGGCGGCGATGAGCATGATACCTGCGATCGTTGTCACTCTCATGGATGTGTCTGACTCCTGGCGGCGGGCCGAGGGCCCGATCTAAAAAACCAATGCTAAGGTAGCATAAGCAAATTGCTACCCTTAGCTAGTTGATACAGTTCACAAATACTTCAACACTCCGGGGGGGTGGCTCAGGGAAAACCTCCCGTCTGGCGCAGCGCCTCGCCAACCGCGATGGCAGCGGCTACGGCGATGTTCAGGGAGCGCAGTCCAGGGCGCATGGGAATGCGAAGCCGGGCGTCCGCGATATCGTAAACCGTCTTGGGCACGCCCGCGCTTTCACGACCCAGAAGGATCACGTCGCCGGGAGCAAAGCAAAAGTCGATATGGGCCGTCTCGGCGTGGGACGACAGCAGCAGAAGACGTCCGGCGGTTGCGTGCCGGGCCACCTCGAAATCCTCAAAGCTGACGTGGCGCGTCAGATCGACATGCGCGAGATAGTCGAGCCCCGCGCGGCGCAGCGCCCGGTCGCTCATGTCGAACCCCGCCGGGCCGATGACATCCACAGGGATTCCGAGGCACGCGCCCAGCCGTAGAATCGTCCCGGTATTTTGAGCGATGTCAGGCTGATACAGCGCAAGTCTCATGCTTCCGAGCTCTCGTCTTTCGTTCCCGTGCGGCAGCCTGGTGTGGCCGATGCGCCAAATTGCCCAGCTGTTGCGGCCCTGGGAACCTTGAGGGGTTGGCCGAACGGTGTCAAAAGGTCAGCCTCAAGGGACCTCTTACGCTCTAGTTCGGCTCGAGCGGCACGGCGTTACCCCACACAAAGAGCATCCATAAGCTCTGGGGCGCTGTGTGAAGTCTCTGCTCGTTCTTATCCTTCGGAGGCTCTCGTGGCATCTCACGCTGATCACGCCGATGAGGCAAATCGCCGGGATTTCCTGGTGATCGCCGGCAACGCCTTCGCGGCGGTCGGCGCCGCATCGCTTCTCTGGCCTTTCATCCAGCAGATGAACCCTGACTCCAGCGCCAAAGCGCTGGCGTCGACCGACGTCGACCTTTCCCACGTCAAGGAAGGTCAGGCGATAACCGTCATGTGGCGCGGCAAGCCGGTTTTCATCCGCAACCGCACCAAGAAAGAAATCGAAGAAGCGCGCAGCGTCGATCTGGCGAAGCTCCCCGACGATGGTCCTGAAGCGGCCGACGAGAAGCGCGTGAAGCCGGGACACGACAACTGGCTCATTCTGATCGGCATCTGCACGCATCTGGGCTGCATCCCCAAGGGACAGGCGATGGGTGATGCGAAGGGCGACTATGACGGCTGGTTCTGCCCCTGCCACGGCTCGCACTACGACACCTCCGGCCGCATCCGCAAAGGGCCCGCTCCCCACAATCTGGCGGTGCCGCCCTATGAGTTCGTTTCCGACACCAAGATCAAGATCGGCTGAGGAGTCATAAGATGTCAGGTCACTCTTCGAGCTACGAGCCGACGTCGCGCTGGGGGAAATGGTGGGACGAGCGCCTGCCGATCATGCGCATGATGCATGGGCAGTTCATAGAATTTCCCACACCTCGCAACCTCAACTACCTGTGGACGTTCGGCGGCATCTTGATGCTCTGCCTCGTCGCGCAGATCGTGACGGGCGTCGTGCTGGCGATGCACTATCAGCCGTCCGATGTCGCCGCCTTCAATTCAATCGAGCACATCCGCCGCAACGTCAACTACGGCTGGATGATCCGCAACTTCCATGCGGTCGGCGCGTCGATGTTCTTCATCGCGGTCTACATTCACATCTTCCGTGGTCTCTACTACGGCTCCTACAAGGCGCCGCGCGAGATCCTCTGGATCCTCGGCGTCGTCATCCTGCTGCTGATGATGGCCACCGCCTTCATGGGCTACGTGCTGCCGTGGGGGCAGATGAGCTTTTGGGGCGCTACCGTCATCACCAACCTGTTCTCGGCGCTCGACACGGTCTGGTCGGGCCTTGGCACGGCGATCGTGGAATGGCTCTGGGGCGGCTACTCGGTTTCGGGCGTCACGCTCAACCGCTTCTTCTCGCTCCACTACCTGTTGCCCTTCGTGCTGACGGGCGTGGTCATCCTTCACGTCTGGGCGCTGCATATCACGGGTCAGAATAATCCGGATGGCCTCGACCTCAAGCAGCCCTCGGATTCGGTGCCGATGCACCCGTATGCGACGGCGAAGGATTTCGTCGGCATGTTCGCCTTCCTGATCCTGTTTGCCTGGTTCGTGTTCTTCCTGCCCGACTATTTGGGCCATCCCGACAACTATACCGAGGCCAACCCGCTGGTGACGCCGCCGCACATCGTGCCGGAGTGGTACTTCCTGCCATTCTACGCGATCCTGCGCGCCTTCACCGGCTCGTTCCTGGGTATTCCGCTCGGCGGGCTCGCCAAGCTGATGGGCGTCATCGCGATGTTCGGCTCGATCCTCGTCCTGGTCTTCGCGCCCTGGCTCGACACCTCGCGCGTGCGCTCGGCCAAGTACCGCCCGATCTTCAAGTGGGCGTTCTGGGTGTTCGCGTTCACCTGCCTGGCGCTGGGTTATCTGGGATCGCTGCCCGCAGAAGGCGTGTACGTCTTCTGGGCGCAGATCTTCACAGTGCTTTACTTCGCGTTCTTCCTGGTCGCGATGCCCGTCATCGGATTGATTGAAACGCCCAAGACCCTGCCGCGCTCCATCACGGATGCGGTTCTGGGCTCCGACGCAGCAGCCAAGGCGTAAGTGAGGACACCATGAAAAACCTGATCTCACTATCTGCCGCGAGCCTCCTGGCGCTGAGCGCGCTCACGGGCGCGTCGGGTGCGGCCGAAACGGCGGCTGCTCATCACGAGATCGTCCGCCAGCCGTGGTCCTTTGCGGGCTTCAAGGGGCAGTTCGACCGGGCGCAGCTCCAACGCGGCTTCCAGGTCTACAAGGAAGTCTGCGCGGCCTGCCACGGCTTGAATCGCGTCTACTTCCGCAACCTCGCGGAGCCGGGCGGCCCCGTTTTCCCCGAGGAAGCGGTCAGGGAGCTTGCGGCGAGCTGGCCCAACCAGATCCCTGAGATGAACGACCAGGGCGAAATCGCCGGCAAGGGTGGGGAGCTGTTCAAGCGCCCGGCCAAATTGTCCGATCCGATCCTGGGTCCCTATCTCAATGACCTACAGGCGCGGGCCGCTCAGAACGGCGCCCTGCCGCCCGACCTGTCGGTCATCGCCAAGGCGCGCGGCGTTCACCGCGAAGTGCATTGGGCGATCCATCCGTTCCTGATGCTGGGCGACATCCTGCAAGGCTATCAGGAGGGTGGACCTGATTACCTGTATGCATTGCTGACGGGCTACACCGAGCCGCCCGCCGACGTCACGGTCGGAGAAGGCATGAGCTTCAATACGGCCTTCCCGGGACATCAGCTTGCCATGCCGTCGCCGCTGTCGGACGACTCGATCACCTATCAGGACGGCACGAAGCCCACGGTCGACAACTATGCCCGAGACGTCTCCGCGTTTCTCGCCTGGGCGGCCGATCCCTCTCTCGACCAGAGAAAACGGATCGGCTGGGTGGTCATGCTGTATCTGCTCGTGACGACGGTCCTGCTGTACTTCGGCAAGCGCCGCATCTGGTCGAAGCTGCACTGACGGCGTATCACGCCCCGAAATGACGAAAGGCCCGCGATCGATCGCGGGCCTTTTGCATTTCTACCTGGATGAACCCGGGCTATTTGGAAAGCTCGGTAAGGTTTGCGACGATCGGGGCCACCACGGGTTCGATGATGGCAGCGACACCTGGAATGCCTGTCGCCTTTTCGATCGCGCTCGTCACGCCCGGCAGGGCCGCATGGATCAGACTGGCGAGAGGCGCACGCGCGTCGCCGCTCAGCAGGGCTGCAGCGGACTTCAGAGCGTCGACTTGCTTGCCTGCATCCTGGAGTTGAGGCACCGCGGCCGTTGCGGTCGCCTCGTCCGTGATCGTGGCGAGCGATCCGGTGAGCGCGCCGATGGCTTGATTGGCCAGGCCTGCGAGATCGGCCTGCGGGGCCGCAGGCGCGGGCGCGGGTGCTTCGGTCGAAGCCGGAGGCGCAGGCGGCGCGACTGGCTCCGGTGTTCCGCGGTTGAGGAAGTTCCACAGGAGATAGGCAGCAATGAGCAGGGCCGCGAGAGGAATGAGCCAGCGGCCGAATCCGCCGCTATCCGCAGGCGCCTGCGGCGTGCGCGGTGCGGCCGCCGGGGCGACGTTCGAGGCGATCGAATCCAGCACGCCGGTTCCCTTCAAAAGATCGGAGAAGCCTGCAGGCAGTGCCGCCGCGATATTGTCTTTCTGTGAGGCGAGCAGGTTTGCCACCCCGCCTGCGTCCAGGCCGTTCGCTTTCTGCTGCTGGGAGAGCGTGCCCAGAACCACGGGGGCCAGCATTCCCAGAAGCGAGCTACTCTTACCAGTGTCGACGCCGCCGAACTTGCCGAGCGCACCGGCAATCGCATTCACCGCGTTGCCGCCGAGCAGGGAGGACAATGCCGATGTGCCTTGGTCGGTAAACTGCTGTTGTTGCGATCCGCCGATGATATTTTCAAGGTTGCCCAGGATCGAAGGATCGATCTTCGAGAGCACGTTGGTGAGACTGGTCGCGCCGCCCGGCTGAGCGGCTTTGCCGGTCAAGCCCGCTAGAATAGTCGGAATGGCTGCGGAGACGAGCTTGCCTGCGATACCTTGGCTCAAACCGAGGCTGGAGGCGATACGGGTGATAACCATGGGTCCCAGAAGCTGCATGGCAAGTGACACGAGGTTCATGACGATGATCCTGATTGAAGGTCGATGGAAAGTCGCTGCAAGTGTCTGCCACGCAAGATACGAGGCTGGCCTATCAAACACCTTTGCTGCGAATTCGGCTAGCGGCGTTGAAGCGGGAGTATTTCCGTTCGATCACGGTTGATCAGGGTTCGATCTTGATGAATTTGAGTGATATGCCTACGGCTCAATATATGCAACATGCTGATATAAATAGTTTTTTGTGCGCCGGAGACGGCCTTGAGCATCATGAGGGAACATGGATATGGCAAAATCCGTACTCGGCATCATGGGGGGGAGCGGTCTCTACCACCTCCCCGGTCTTGCGGGCGAGCGGTGGGAGACCATCAAAAGCCCCTGGGGCACGCCGTCCGATCAGGTGCTGTTTGCAGAGATCGCCGGATTGCCGATCCGCTTCCTGCCGCGCCACGGACGCGGCCACCAGGTGTCCCCGACCCACATCAACTATCGCGCCAATATCGACGTGATGAAGCGTGCGGGCGTGACCGATCTCGTCTCGGTATCGGCCTGCGGTTCGTTGAAAGAGCGCTACGTGCCCCGCCATTTCGTCGTCGTCGATCAGTTCATAGATCGCACGTTCGCGCGCGAAAAATCGTTCTTCGGCGACGGGTGCGTGGCCCACGTTTCGCTCGCCGATCCGGTGAGCCCGCTGCTTGCCAAGGCACTCGAGGCGGCGCTCAAAGCCGAAGACGTGGAGCACCACATGGGGGGCACCTATCTGGTCATGGAAGGCCCGCAGTTCTCCACGCGCGCCGAAAGCGAACTTTACCGCTCGTGGGGCTGCGACGTGATCGGCATGACGAACATGCCGGAGGCCAAGCTCGCCCGCGAGGCCGAGCTTTGCTACGCCACCGTCGCCATGGTGACCGACTACGACTGCTGGCACGACGATCATCAGCAGGTCGATATCGCGGCGGTCCTGGCGGTCATGAAGGACAACACCGAAAAGGCACAACGCATGATTGCCCGGCTGGCGAGGGATTTCCCGCGCGAGCATCCCGCCTGCCCGATCGGCTCGGACAAGGCTTTGGAGATCGCCATCGTCACGGCTCCGGACGTGCGCAATCCGGCTTTGCTCGCCAAGCTCGATGCGGTGGCGGGACGCGTGCTGAAGGGGTGAGGTGTCGTTCAGCGCTTCGTCAGCCGACGCCGATCAGGATCTTCATCTTCACCAATTCAGGGAAGAAGGTCTGCAGGAACTGGCCGAAGCCCCACAGGATTGCCGTCAGAAGGATCAGCGCGGGAATCGCGGCGATGGTGGCCTTAAGAAAGAAGACGACAAGATGGCCGAAGGGCACATCGAAGCGGCGCACGACGGCGGGATAGTTCTCGTCGAGCACTGCGGCGGCAACAGCAGGGGCAGGCTCCACGTAAACCTTGGGGCCCGTGGCGGCGTAAGGATCAGGCGCGGTCGACAGCGTCGGTGTGGCGGCACGCTCGCGCGCGGCGCGTTCACGGGCTTCGCGCTCGCGGGCCTCTTTCTCACGCCGAAAGGTGCGCGGAAGGTCGTCGGCGGGGTCATCGCCGAGGGGCGCGTAAGTCGGGTCCGCCATAACCATTCGAGCCTCCAGCCATCGTGTGATATTGCCTCATTGGGGAGAGACGGCGCGACCGGCGAATCGATCCATCACGCCCAGGCCTCATCGATCTTTGTACCTTGCCGGTGAGGATATTGCTAATTTGCGCCGCGATTTTGACGGGAGCCCGACGTGAACGATCTCAAAGCGCTGATCCGTACCATTCCCGACTATCCCAAGCCCGGCATCATGTTCCGGGACGTCACCACGCTGCTGGCCAACCCGAATGGCCTCAAATCGGCCATCGCCGGGATGGCGGCGCCTTACGAAGATCGCAGAATTGACGCAGTGGCAGGCATCGAGGCGCGCGGCTTCATTCTCGGGGGAGCCGTGGCGGATCGTCTCGGTTGCGGCTTCATCCCCATTCGCAAGAAGGGTAGGCTGCCGTGGAAGACGATTGGTCAGGAGTATGCCTTGGAGTACGGCGTTGACGTTATCGAAATCCACGAGGATGCCATCGCGAGGGGCTCGCGCATCCTGATCGTCGACGACCTGATTGCAACGGGCGGCACGGCGGAAGCGGCCGCCAAGCTGATCCGGCGTTCGGGCGGTGAGGTTGCGGGGGCGACATTCATCATCGATCTGCCGGAGCTCGGCGGCGTAGCGCGGTTGAAGAGCCATGGCATCGACAGCCACGCCCTGATCGCATTCGAGGGGCATTGACGATGCCAGGCACGCTCGACCAG
The DNA here is from genome assembly GCA_964587445.1 of uncultured Hyphomicrobium sp. Classification (GTDB taxonomy): domain Bacteria; phylum Pseudomonadota; class Alphaproteobacteria; order Rhizobiales; family Hyphomicrobiaceae; genus Hyphomicrobium_B. Next base: position 379,692 of record CAZPLQ010000002.1, on the reverse strand, counting down.
ACCGGCATGGCGGCGGCGATCGCGACGATAAGGGCCTGGCGGGCCGATCCGGATGGTGCGGCCGGCACCTGCCCCGTGTGCGGCGCCAAGGGGCTTGTCATCACCGATTGCTCGGCGCGGCCGCATGCGGAATGGTATCGTCTGCAGTGCGCCGCCTGCGGTCTGGAGGAGATGCTCAATATCCCGTTGGGGACGAGCGGCTCTGGCGGGATGCAATAGCACGTCGCAATTCAAGCGAGCCAGGAAACCATGAAGATCAACGGCAATCCGATGCGCACGCTCTGGCTGCGGCCCGATGGCTGGTCGGTGGAGATCATCGACCAGACGCGCCTGCCGCACGCGCTGGAAACGGTGGTACTCAAGACCGCTGATGATGCAGCCTACGCCATCCAGGCAATGCTGGTGCGCGGGGCGCCTCTGATTGGCGTCACCGCGGCCTATGGCGTGGCGCTTGCCATGCGCGATAACGCTTCCGATGACGCCTTGGACGAAGCGATCGCAAACCTCGCCGCTCAAAGACCAACGGCGGTCAATCTGCGCTGGGCGCTGGAGGAAATGCGCAAGGCGCTTGGTCCTCTGTCTGCCGAGGACAGGGTGACGGTCGCCTACAAGCACGCAGGCCGCATCGCCGAGGATGATGTCGAGATGTGCCGGATGATCGGCGCCAATGGGTTGCCACTCATTCGCGAACTCGCGCATCGCAAGCAGGGCGCGCCGGTCAATATTCTCACCCACTGCAACGCGGGCTGGCTTGCATGTATCGATTGGGGAACCGCGACCTCGCCCATCTATCAGGCGCATGATGCGGGTATTCCTGTTCATGTGTTCGTGGACGAGACGCGTCCGCGTAATCAGGGCGCATCGCTGACGGCGTTCGAGCTTGGCCAGCACGGCGTGCCCCATACGCTCATCTGCGACAATGCGGGCGGGCATTACATGCAGCACGGCAAGGTCGATCTCGTCATCGCGGGGACCGACCGCGTCGCGCCCAACGGCGACGTCGCCAACAAGATCGGCACGTATCTGAAGGCGCTCGCGGCTTATGACAACCACGTGCCGTTCTTCGTGGCGTTCCCCTCGTCCACCATCGACTGGACGATTTCCGATGGAACGGCAATTCCCATCGAGGAGCGTGATGCGCGCGAGGTTCTCGGCGTACAGGGCCGCGATCCTGCCGGACGCATCGTGCAGGTGTCGATTGCACCGCCCGGCACACCGGCGGGCAATCCCGCCTTCGACGTAACGCCCGCGCGCCTCGTCACGGGGGTGATCACCGAGCGCGGCATGTGCCGCGCAACGCGCGAGGGGCTGTTGTCGCTCTATCCCGAACGGGAGATCCTTTCGGTATGAATGAGGGTGGCTATTTCGAGCAAGTATCGGAGGCGGCGTTGCGTCAGCGCGTGCTGGAGACCGCGCTTGCCATGAGCCGCTCAGGCTTGTCGCCCGGGCGCTCCGGCAATGTATCGGTGCGCGCCGGTCCGGCCATGCTGATCACGCCCTCCGGCATGACCTACGAGCACATGACGCCGGGCGACATCGTTCGCGTCGAGTACGACGGTACGCTTGCGCGCGGACAGAGAAAGCCATCGAGCGAATGGCACTTTCATCTCGCGGCCTACGCGGCGCGCCCTGATCGGCATGCGGTCGTGCACACGCATTCCATGTATGCAACGGTGCTGGCGTGCGCGCACAAGCCCATTCCAGGGTTTCACTACATGGTCGCCGTGGCCGGCGGCCGCGACATTCCCTGCATACCGTACGCAACTTTCGGCACTCTCGAATTGGCCCGGCTCGTGGCGGCGGGCCTTAAGGAGCGCGATGCCTGCTTGATGGCCAACCACGGTCAGATCGCAGTGGGCGAAACACTCCAGAGCGCACTGGAGCTGGCGCAAGAGGTCGAAGTCCTGGCCGAGCAATACTACAAGGTGCTCATGCTCGGCGCGCCGCAGTTGCTCGACGATGCGGAAATGGATGCGATGGTGGAGCGATTCAAGACATACGGCCAGAAGGCTCAAGGCGATGCTTGAGGGGATGCATTAGGGTACGGTCAGTCAACGGGCCGTTCATGCACCTCGACATAGGTGCGCCAAACCTCTGCGCGCCAGCGTGAGACGCATGGGCACGCATTGAGATGAAGCTGCCCGATGCGGGTTGGCCTGAAAACGAAATTGAAGCGAAGATCGTCAGGTTCTTCCTCGATCAGGCCGCGCGCCAGATAGTCGTTGATCGCCGTCGTGCCAACGATCTCAGCGACACGAGCGTTGAGATTGAGAAAGCCGGCATTGTAGCGACGCCAGGCAATATCGATCAGCGCGAGCACCTTGCATTCCGTGTTCGTGATATTGCCGGCACACATTTTGTGGCGCGGATCGGGTGCGCGCGCCTCGATTTGTGCATCGGGCAAGCAGGTGGAAGGCTGCGGTGCGCTCGATGCGCGCGGTTTTGCGCCGCCGTTATCATCGGCGGCCCCTCGCAAGGCGTGGTAGCGATCGACCGTGGCATACGCCTTGAGTTTTATGATCGCCAGCCGTTCCGGCTTGGGTTCGAACGCGCTCTGGCTGCTGGCGCTGATGAAATTACACGTCTTGCCCGGGCCGTGTATCGGGATCGTCAAGGTGACAGAGGCATCGTTTGCGCCGGAACGGTCCAACGCCGCAACATCCGCCTGAGCATTGCGGACCATATGCTCGATCCACTCCGACGACGAGGTTGGTTGCGTCGAAGATTTCAATTCGTGTGTCCTCAGGTGACGCCCAAGCTGGGACAGCGCCGCGGACGTCTCGCCAAGAACCACCTCGATATTTGCGGGATGTGCGGTCGCGTGCGCAAAGATGAGGTTGGCGTATCCCTCACGCGCCATCTCGTCCTGGAAAGCTGCAAACAAAGAGTCGAGGTCGCTGCAAGCCTCGAGCATGGTCAGGAAAGTCTCTATGGATCGCGGTGTGACTGGCATTCGATCGCCTCGCGCCGAGTATTTGCGATATCCGAAAAGAACAATCTCGCACCGTCCTGGTGCGGGCTTGCGGCAAGATCAAACTACAACCGATGGCGCGCGTGAGAATAGATGACGTAGTGCAACATTGTTGGACTGTTGCTCGTTGGAACCGTTCAGTTCTTGGTATTGGAAAAATTCTGGGGCCGCATGCCGATGCCGCACGTAATTATTGCGTTCTAATCCAGTTGCAGAAAGCGCACGCAGGTGTCGCCCCACGTTCTTTGATCGAGATCAAGATAACCGATCGGTCGGTTAAACGGCGCGTCGAGTCTATCCTCAACCACGCAAACGGCGCGGGGAGAGAGCCAGGCACCTTCAGCAAGCGTTACGAGCGCTTTTTCCGCGAGCCCTTTGCCGTAGGGTGGGTCCAGGAAGGCAAGCCCGAACGGCTCCATGTTTCCGGCCGGACCCAGGTCGCACGCATCACGGCGGAAAATTCGCGTCTGGCCCGTCAATCCAAACGCTTCGACGTTCTGGCGAATAAGCGCGCGCGCTTGCGCGCTCTCCTCCACGAACAGGCAATAGGCCGCGCCGCGCGAGATCGCTTCCAAGCCGAGCGCGCCCGTGCCGGCGAACAGATCGATGACGCGCACGCCCGTGATGTCGAAGCCCTCAATGCCGTGCGCGATAATGTTGAAGATGCTTTCGCGCACGCGGTCCGCGGTCGGGCGCAGACCGTCGTGTCCTGGGCCGTCGTGTCCTGGGGTTGCCAGAGGGCGGCCGCGAAATTTGCCGGCGACAATTCTCATGTTTCGTCTGCAGTGTTCGACTGAGCCTTGGCGGCGCGGTGGCGCTCCTTGCGCTCTTGCGGGCCTTCCGACAGTCCAAGCTCCCGCGCGGCCTTGGGGCCGAGTTGCTCCACGAGCGCGCGCCGCTTGACGACCTCCACCGCGCCAGGCGCAAGATCGAGCAGCTGGAAGGGGCCGAACGAGACCCTGATCAAACGGTTCACGGTGAGATCGAGGCTGGAGAGGATCTTGCGCACCTCGCGGTTCTTGCCTTCGCGGATTGCGATCGACAGCCACATGTTTGCGCCTTGAACGCTGTCAATGGCGGCCTCGACCGCACCATAGTGGACGCCCTCGACCTCGACACCTTCCTTGAGCCTTTCCAGGTCCGCCGGCGTCACGCGGCCGCGTGCGCGCACCCGGTAACGGCGCACCCATGCATTGGCTGGCAACTCCAGATGGCGCGCAAGCGCCCCGTCGTTGGTGAGAAGAAGCAGGCCTTCGGTGTTGAAGTCGAGCCGCCCGACGGAGATGACGCGCGGCAGCTCCGGCGGCAATTTCTCAAAGACGGTCGGCCGACCCTGAGGATCGGAATGCGTGGTCACGAGCCCCTTGGGCTTGTGGTAGCGCCACAGCCTCGGAGGCTCCTTGCTGGGCAGCGGCCTGCCGTCGACGAGTACCTTGTCCTTCGCGCTGACCTCGAAGGCGGGTGTCGTGAGCACGCGGCCATTGACGTTGACGCGGCCGTCTGCGATCCAGCGTTCGGCTTCGCGGCGCGAGCACAGGCCGGCGCGCGCCATCGCCTTGGCGATGCGCATGGGTTCGTCTGCGCCGCTTTCGCGGTGGGGCTCGGCGCTGGCTCGGGGCTTTCGAATGCCCTTGGTTGGGGCCTTTGTCATCGCGGTCGCGCAATCCTCAGGTTCAGGCAGGGCCTCTTATGACACCAGCCCGTCCGTTAAGCCATATGGAGTTGGCGCTTGCCGAAGCCCGTGCGGCGGGGCACCGCGGGGAGGTGCCGGTCGGCGCTGTGCTGGTTGGTCGCGATGGAGCCGTCATCGCGGCTGCGGGCAATGCAACCCGGCGCGAGAACGACCCCACGGCCCATGCCGAGATCGTCGTGATCCGCGCGGGGGCGGCCAGGCTCGGCGCCGAACGGCTTGCAGGTTGTGATCTCTACGTCACGTTGGAGCCGTGCGCCATGTGCGCTGCAGCCATATCGTTCGCGCGCATCCGCCGTCTCTACTATGGCGCTTCAGATCCCAAGGGCGGTGGCGTGGAGCATGGTGGCCGGTTCTTCTCGCAGCCGACATGCCATCATGCGCCGGAGGTCTACGGCGGGATCGCCGAGGACGAGGCCGCACGTCTTCTCAAGGATTTCTTTGGCGCACGCCGTTAGGGAAAAACAAAAATCCAGGTGACGTTCCGCCAGAGCGCTTTGCTCTCATACAGAGCCAGTCTTTTCCTCTCCCGGGTCCCGGGAGAAGATATCGCGAAGCGACAGGTGAGGGACCTAAGCATGCGCCGCTGATTGCGCCAGCCCCCTCTCCCCTTGGGGAGAGGGTTGGGGTGAGGGGATGGTCTGCTGCCCTCAACACAATCGTGACGGCGCATCGCAGATTGAATCGCGAGCCCATCCCCTCACCCGGCGCTCCAAGGTTCGGCGCTGACGCGCCGGAGCGCCGGCCTCTCCCCAAGGGGAGAGGCGTTTCTCGTACTCCCTTCGGGGCACCTTCTCCCCTCGGGACAAGGAAGTCATTCGATAAGATCGCAGCCAGCTGGAGTAGTCCGCGAATTGAAACGGCTCCCGCATCGCGTGCGATGCCGTTCGCGATCACGCATCGGGCTGCTGCTTACGGCGCTTGCGCCGCCCCAGCAATCCGCGTTTGGGTTTGGTGAGCACAGGCAAGACCTGCTGCGCACGCGCTCTGCTTGGCGTGTCTTCATCCGGGCCGGAGATCTGCGGCAATGTTTCGACGGAGAGCACGCGCCGAAGCTGCATCTTCAACCGCTCCTTGGCAGGCTCGGCGGCGGCGAGGATCTCATCCACTTTGAGAATATCCAGAAGCTGGAAGCGCTGCGTGCCCGATGGAATCAGAATGTCGGGTTGGGCGGATTTCAGCTTCTCGCGCACGATGGTGCGCTCAAACAGGAACGCGCTGGCGAAGAGCGCCTCCATCGCGCTGGGGTAGGGGCGGCGCGGATCGGGGACAGGCGTGCCCGATACGTCGATCGCAACGATGATGTCCGCCTCGCCTTCAAGCAGATCATAGGGCAGCGGATTGGTCAGCCCGCCGTCCACCATCGCTCTGCCGTCAACGAGAACCGGTTGGAAAATCGCCGGCAGCGCCATGCTCGCGGCCACAGCCACGCCAAGCGGGCCTTCCGTGAAGATCTGCTGGTCCTGATCGTAATAATCGGAGGCGACGATCTTCAAAGGAATTTCGAGGCTCTCGAAATCGGCTTTGACCTGTTTCGGCATGACCACATCGAGGACAGCGCTGGGGTCGAGCAGGGCGGAGGTGCCAGGGAAAAGTTCGCGGAACTTCTGAAACGGGCGCGCGGCGAAGAAGTCGCGCATTACGGCAAAGCGCTGCGAAAGAACATATTTCGTGTGGGCGCGGATGTCCGCACCCGGCATGCCGGAGGCATACGCCGCGCCCATGATCGCGCCGATGGAAGTGCCTGCAATGACCTTTGGCTTGATGCCGAGTTCGTCGAAGGCTTCCAGCATCAGGATGTGCGCAAGGCCGCGCGCGCCCCCGCCACCGAGCGCCAGACCGATCGAGGGCCGTGGCGGCGGACTGGTGACGATCGGAACGGGGTGCGGGTGCTCAATGCGTTTTCGGGACATGCTTGCCAACCACCCTTTGTTCACGAGGGCATCGCCTCCCGGCCGTGCACAACACGGCAGTCTGGGGAATGCACCTAATTCGGTTCCTTCTCGCGCGCGATCGCGCGCCATCCGATGTCCGTGCGGCAGAAACCGCCGGGCCAATCAATCTTGGCGATTGCGGCATAGGCATGAGCCTGGGCATCGGCCACACTGGTCCTGCGCGCGGTCACATTCAATACACGGCCACCATCGGCCAGAATATGGTCACCCTCGCGGCGTGTACCGGCATGGAAGATTTCAACGCCGTCGATCCGCGCGGCGGCCTTAAGCCCCTTGATCTGGGTGCCCTTCTCCGGCGTGCCGGGATAGCCGTTGGCCGCCATCACGACAGTCAGCGCCGTGTCGTCGCTCCATTTAAGATCGAGCGAGTCCAGCGTGCCGTCCGAGGTTGCCCGCAGGGCGGCGAGGATGTCGGAGCGCAGCCGCATCATGAGAACCTGCGTTTCAGGATCTCCGAAGCGCACGTTGTATTCGATGAGCTTGGGGCCGTCCTTGGTGATCATGAGTCCGGCGAAGAGAACACCGCGAAACGGCGTGCCGCGCGCACGCATGGCGGCCACTGTCGGCAGAATGATTTCATCCATCGTGCGCCGGGTCATATCCGCGGTCATGACGGGCGCGGGAGAATAGGCGCCCATACCGCCCGTATTAGGCCCGGTATCGCCGTTGCCCACAGGCTTGTGATCCTGCGCGGATGCAAGCGCCAGCGCGTGCGTGCCATCGCACAACGCAAAGAAGCTCGCCTCCTCGCCTTGAAGAAATTCCTCGATAACGACTTGTGCGCCTGCCGCCCCGAACGCGCCTGCGAAACAGGCTTCGACCGCAGCGCGTGCCTCTTCGGTCGTCGTGGCGATGACGACACCCTTGCCCGCCGCAAGTCCATCGGCCTTGATGACGATGGGCAAAGGCTTTCCTTCCAGATAAGCGAGCGCCGCGTCAGCATCGCAAAAGCGCCCATAGGCGGCAGTCGGAATGTTGAATTGCGCGCACAAATCCTTGGTGAAGCCCTTCGAACCCTCAAGGCGCGCGGCTGCGGCATTGGGTCCGAAATAGGCAATCCCGGCCGCATCGAGCGCGTCGCCGAGCCCGCCGACCAGCGGCGCCTCCGGACCGATCACGACGAAATCCACCGCATTGTCACGGCAGAAGGCAATGACGGCATCATGGCTGGTGATGTCGAGAGCGACGCATTCGGCCTGCTCGGCGATGCCGGCATTTCCCGGCGCACAGTAGAGTTTTTCAAGACGCGGGCTGGCCGTCATGGCCCAGGCCAGTGCGTGCTCGCGGCCGCCCGAGCCAATCAGAAGAACATTCATCGCAGACTCGATTGCTGTGGGGTCCCTGATGTACCATCGGGCGCGGAAGAGACAAGGATGGAATGCCAAGGTGAGTGAATTCGAACGGCCAGATATGAGCCGCGAGGGGCGTTCAGGTGCCAATGCGCCTGAGTTTTCCGTCTCGGAACTCTCAGGTGCGATCAAACGGGCGCTCGAGGAGGGGTTCGGCTATGTTCGCCTGAAGGGCGAGATTTCGGGCTATCGCGGGCCGCACGCCTCGGGGCATTGCTACTTTGCGCTGAAAGACGACAAGGCCAAGATCGAGGCGGTGATCTGGAAGGGTACGTTCGGACGATTGCGTTTCAAGCCGCAGGAGGGGTTGGAGGTCGTCGCGCAGGGCAAGATCACCACGTTTCCCGGGTCATCCAAATATCAGATCATGATTGAAGCGCTGGAGCCTGCGGGGGCCGGCGCGCTGATGGCGCTTCTGGAAGAGCGCAAGCGCAAATTCGCAGCCGAAGGCCTGTTCGAGGAGGCGCGCAAGAAACCGCGTCCGTTCCTGCCGCGCGTCATCGGCATCGTGACGTCGCCGACCGGCGCGGTCATTCGCGACATGCTGCATGGCTTCGACGAGCGTTTCCCCGCGCACGTGGTCGTCTGGCCGGTTCGCGTGCAAGGCGAAGGCAGCGCACAGGAGGTTGCCAACGCCATTCGCGGGTTCAATGCATTTCCACCCGCCGGCGTGCTTCGGCGCCCGGACGTGTTGATCGTTGCGCGCGGCGGCGGGGCGCTCGAGGATCTTTGGGGCTTCAATGAGGAGGTTGTGGTCCGGGCGGCGGCGGAAAGCGTCATCCCGCTCATCTCCGCGGTGGGGCACGAGACGGACTGGACCTTGATCGATCTCGTGGCGGATGCCCGAGCGCCAACGCCAACGAAGGCGGCCGAATGGGCGGTGCCGAAATTCAGCGAGCTGGCAGAGGCTATCGACCGGCTCGGTCAGCGTCAGAGAAGCGGCATCCGCCGTTATCTCGATGAAACGCGCAACACGTTTCGCGCGGAAGCCCGCGGCCTGCCGAAGCTGGAAGATCTCATCGCCTTGCCGCGCCAGCGCTTTGACGGCGCGGCTGGCCGCCTTGATCAAGGCCTGCGGGGGCTTCTGCAACGAAAGAAGACCGGCTATGCGCAGGTATCGGCCTCCCTGCGGCCATCGCTGCTTGGCGTGCGGCTCGGTGCGGCCCGGCGTGCGCTCGACCGGCTGGCGCAGCGCCAGAGTCACTGCCTTGGGCGTTTTTCCAATTTGGAGCGCAACCGTTTCGAGCGGGTCGCAAGCCGGCTGCGTCCGGGACAGATTGCCGCGCGCATTGCCGGCTGCCGCAAGGATCTGGGCGTGCTGGAGCGGCGTGGCGCCCAGGCGCTGATGGGGCGCATCACGCTCGGCCGGCGCAGGCTCGACGGCGAGGCCAACATGCTGCGGACTTTGAGCTATCAAAGCGTTCTGGCGCGCGGGTTTGCTCTCGTGCGGCACGAGAACGGTGCAGCGGTGCGGGTGGCGGCCGCGCTATCGGCGGGCGCACGGATCGTGATCGAATTCGCCGACGGCAAGACGGGAGCGCAGGTCACCGACCCACAACCTACGGCGCCACAAGTAACGGGCTCCATGAGCAGTATTTCAGATCGGCCCGAGGCCAAATCGACAGCTCGGACCCAGCGTGCGCGCGCCAAGACCGATTGGCAACGCGGCGGGAGCGAGGATGGTTCGGATGGCGGCGGGCAGGGGAGCCTATTTTAACTTGTGTGAGCAAGATCGCGTCAAGGTGACGGCGTGCCCCTTGACGGAACACGCCTTCTTGGTGATTGGATAGGGCGGTCTCGCGCGCCTCTCGGATGATGGAAGGTTCATGAATCGCATCGACAAGTTTTTCGGCCTTAAGAACGAGGCCAAGGTGCGCTATCTCGATGGCGAATTCGAAGTCGTGTCTCCCGGTGAGTTCGTGCGCTGTGCGGTGACCGGCCAGACCATCCCGCTTGCGGATCTGAAGTATTGGAGCGTCGAGGTGCAGGAGCCTTATGCCTCGGCGGACGTCTCGTTCAAACGGTACCTGGAATTGCGCAAGCGGAACGCAGGCGCCTAAATTTTTGGGAAAGCGGCCTGCACCGTCCCTAATGCCGCCGCCACGCGTGCGCTGAGCGTTTCAAGGTCGCTATCTTCAAGCTGCATCGTGATAGGCACGGTAAGTGTCTTTTCCCGAAGCGCGCCGCGGCTCCCATGGGTGCCGTGCAGCCGAACGAAATCCTTCTCCGTCGTCACCAGCCGCGCCTGATGCGTCTCGGCCAGTGCCAGCACGGCGCCCGCGTCCGCATCCGTGAAGAGGTGGTGGTCGGGATAAACCTGCCGCGCGACGATCGTTGCGCCGGCCGCGGCGAGCAAATCGAAAAATCGGTCCGGGTTCGCGATCCCCGCGAACGCGACGACGCGCGCCCCTTTGAGCCATTTGAAATCGCATGCGCCTGCCACACGGGCGCGCAGCACGGGGCCTTGGAAAACGTGCGCGATCTGCTGTCTGGTTTCGGCGAGTTCCTGTTGCGAGGCCTCGCCGTTGAGGATCACGACATCGACCTTGGATGCCTGGACGGCCAGCGGCGCGCGCAAAGGTCCCGAGGGCAGGCACATGCGATTGCCGAAACGGCGGCGTGCATCGACGATGGCGATGGAGAGCGTCTTGCGCAGCGACGGGTTCTGGAGGCCGTCGTCCATGATGATGACCGCGTCCGACGAAAACGTCCGCTCGATGAAACGCGCCCCGTTATCGCGGCTGCGCGCAACGACGGTGGGCGCGGCCCGCGCCAGCAGAAGCGGCTCGTCGCCCACCTCTGCCGCGTTCGAGGCGTGCGCATCGACGAGCATCGGTCCGATGGCGGTTCCGCCATAGCCGCGAGTCAGGAACACCGGCTCTCGCCCAAGTGCGCGCACGATGCTGGAAAGCACAATGGAAAGCGGCGTCTTGCCGGTACCTCCGGCGGTGAAATTTCCCACGCACAGCACGGGCACCTTCGGCGCATAGGCGTGAACGCGATCCATGCGCCGCCGGGCCAGCACGCCATAGAGCGTCGCGGCAGGCGACAGGGCAAGGGCCTGCCAGCTTCGGCGCGGACGATACCACCAGGATGGCTCCTGAGCGCTCACGTGCGAGCGTCCTTGCTTGCGTCGAGATGCGGGGCCAGCGCGTCGAGGGTCTTTTGCATTGCGCCCGATAAATTGCAAAGGGCCTCCTCAGCACCTGCGCGCGCCGCCGCCATGTCAGGGGCGTTTGCATGCATCCGCGCGACGGCTTCAGCCAGAGTGCCGCTGGACGTTACGGTGATGACGCCATTGGCCTCCGCGAGGGCCGCGTAGGCGTCGTGGAAATTGTGTGTATGCGGCCCGCTGAGGACGACCGCACCATGCTTGATGGCTTCAATCGGGTTCTGCCCGCCACGCGGGACGAGCGAGCCGCCGACGAACGCGATGGGACACAGCGCGTAGAATGTGCCAAGCTCGCCGATGGTGTCGGCGAGGAAGATCTGGCAGTCGCGCGAGGGGATTTGTGTCTGCGAGCGGCGCTCGACCTTGAGGCCCAGTGCGGCGATTTCGGCGGCGATCGCTTCGGCGCGGTCAGGATGGCGCGGGACGATGATCGTGAGCACATCAGGCAGCTTGTCCCGCAACAGCATATGCGCGGCGGCAACCTGTTGCTCCTCGCCCGCGTGCGTGCTGGCGGCCAGCCAGACGTGCCGTGCGCCAATGGCTTCCTTGAGCGCGGCCAACTGTGCGGCATCGACGGGGGGCGCGGGCGCGTCGATCTTGAGGTTACCCGTCGTCACGATATGCGGCGCGCCAAGAAAGCGCAACACGCGCGCCACGCGGTCGTTCTGCGCCAGGATCAATGCAAAGCGCGAAAAGAGCGGACGGCCCAGCCGTGCATACTTACGCCACCGCTTCATCGAGCGCGGCGACATGCGGGCGTTGATGAGTGTCAGCGGGATCTTGCGTTCCGATGCCGCCAGTATGAGGTTGGGCCAGATCTCGGACTCGGTGAAAATTGCCAGGTCAGGCTTCCAGTGGTCGAGAAAGCCTGCAACGTAAGGACCCGCGTCGAGCGGCGCGAACTGATGGAAGGCCCGGTCCGGCAGACGCTTGGCGGCCAGCGCGGCCGAGGTCGTCGTGCCCGTCGTCAACAGGACATGGAGCTTGGGATTGCCGGACAGCATCGCTTCGATGACGGGCAACGCGACGTTTGTTTCGCCGACGCTCGCCGCGTGTACCCACACGAGCTGACCCTCAGGACGCGGGCGCACCGGCTTTCCCAGCCGTTCGCCGCGCCGGGAGGCGTCTTCCTTGCCACGCCGCGCGCGATAGTTGAGCAGCACCGGCGTAAGCGGGCGCAGCACGGAAAGGCCCTTGGCGTAGATCTTGAGCATGCGTCCGGGCGCCGGCGGCGTGCGCGAGGCCAGCATGTCGAGCGGGGTGGCGCGTTCTATGTCCGCGCCCGCGAGCGCATAGGCGCGCGTCATCGCGTCGTTGAGTTCGTGTTCGAGCTTCTGGCGCAGCTCTTCCAGCGTCGCGGCGTCAGCATCGCGCGGCACGTGAATGATCTCGCCGCCTGCGAAGGCCAGCTTGGAATAGGGAAGGTTGACGGTGATCCGGCTCCAGGTATCCAGCGATGCCATGCGCGAGGTCGCCGCCGCAACGGGTGCTATCGGCCGGCCCGACAATTGCGCGATCGTGATGATGCCGATGCCGGCCTTGCGCGCCGGGCCCGGAGGTACGTCGGCCGTCATGACGACGGAGGACCCTTGTGTCAGCGCGCGCACCGATCCGCGCAGTGCCGCCGCACCTCCGCGGTCCTTCTTGCGATCGCCCGCGCCCGCGCCGCGGATCAGCTCCACGTCGAAAGCGCGCATGGCTTCGCCGATCAGCTCCGCATCGCCGTGGCGCGCCACCATGGCCGACACCTTGGCGCCCGGCGGGCGCAGCATGCACAGCATCATGAACTGGCCGTGCCAGCACGCGACGGTGCAGGGATGAGCGGCCGCCAGCCGGTCCATGAGATCGGGCGGATCATAGACGATGTCGGATGTCCGACCCACGTGGCCGATCACCCGCGCCAGCGTGCGGCCGGCAAGCCGTGTCAGCCTCGCTTTGGAATCTGCCATGGGGCGTGGCAACCTCGTTCCTTGGCCCGCGTCACTTGCCAAACCAAAGCGTTACGGCAAAGTCACTTGCGGTGCGTACCTATAGCGAATATCTAGCCTGTGCAAACGCGTTTGAACGGCGAAAGCGGGGGAATTTCCGCCTCATCCAAGGGGACCAGCTCGTAGTGGCTTTCCGGGCCTTCCGCCATCCGACCGCGGAGTACGTGCAGGAAAATTTAAGTCGCTGATATACATATAATTTCGAGCAACCCCGACGGCACAATGGCAGGCTTGTTGAAGCGAGCGAAGCGCAGCATGCGTCGAAAGACGGGCGACTGGCTGCACGGCGCCATCCACACCGCGCCCGACAGCATGCGCGCGCGGATTTCTCCTGCTCTTTGCTACTTCGAAATGCTCGTCCTCGACTACGGGATTATGCGCGTCCTCTACAATAATCGTCACCGCATTTCGCCGGAAGCCTGGCGCTCCGCGCAGCCGGCGCCCCACCAGATCCGCCACGCCGCGCGCAAGGGGGTCAAGACCGTCATCAATCTTCGCGGGGATCAGTCATTTGGCACGACATGGCTGGAGGAGCAGGCCTGCCGCCAGAACGGTCTCACGCTGGTCAACTTCAAGCTGCGGTCGCGCGCCGCCCCCTCGCGCGCGGAGCTTCACGCTATCCGCGATCTCTTCGCCGGTATCGAATATCCTGTCCTGATCCACTGCAAGTCAGGTGCGGATCGCGCCGGCCTGATGAGTGTCCTCTTCCGCCATATCCGCCAAGGCGTGCCGATCGAGAAGGCGAAGCGCGAGTTATCGCTCAGGTACGGGCATATCCGGCAGGCGGATACGGGCGTTTTGGATCACTTCTTCGACAGCTATCTGGCAGACAACGCGCGCGAGCCCATCGAATTCTGGGAGTGGGTCGATACGCGCTACGACGAAGAGGAGGTCAATCGCTCCTTCAAAGCTAAGCCGCTGGCCAATAGGCTGGTCAACAAGGTTCTGGCGCGCGAGTAGCATTTATTGCGCCGATCAGGGCATCGAAGATCCGCATATCAGTTGACGAAAGCAACGCCGTGACCGCTGCCGGCGAGGCGCGCGTAGGCGCCCTTGCGCGCGATCAGCTCTTGATGGGCGCCGCGCTCGATGATGCGGCCATCTTCCATCACGCAGATCACGTCCGCGCGCTGCACCGTCGAGAGACGATGGGCGATGACGAGCGTCGTGCGGTTGGTCGTGAAGCGCGCGAGAGCGTCCTGCACCAGCCGTTCGCTTTCGGTATCGAGCGCGCTCGTGGCCTCGTCGAGCAGCAGAACCGGCGCATCCTTGAGGATGGCCCGCGCCAGTGCAATGCGCTGGCGCTGACCACCCGAGAGCCTGCCTCCGCGGTCTCCGATCAACGTGTCATAACCCTGGGGCTGAGCCATGATGAAATCGTGAGCGGCCGCAGCCTTGGCCGCCGCGCGGATCTCTTCCGGCGTCGCGTTGAGCTTGCCGAGCGCGATGTTGGCGGCAATTGTATCGTCGAACAGCGTGATGTCCTGGCTGACGATGGCGACCTTGTCGCGCAGGGAGGCGAGCGTCACGTCGCGCACGTCCTGGCCGTCGATCAGGATGGCGCCCTCCGTCACGTCGAACAGGCGAGGGACCAGATTGATGATCGTGGACTTGCCCGCGCCCGAACGCCCCACCAGCGCAACGGTTTGCCCGCCTGTCACGTCTAGGGTGAAATCGCTGACGGCGCGCACCTTGCCTCCCGGCTCGTAGGCAAAACCGACGTTCCGGAAGCTGATGGCGCCCGACTTGAGCACCAGGGGCTTGGCATTGGGGCGGTCAACGATCGTGGGCTTCTCGTCGAGCAATTCATAGACGCTCTCGATGGCCGCAAGACCCTCCTGAACCTTGCCCGACAGGTTGCCGAGCGCGCGGATCGGTTGGGCAGCCATCAGCAGCGCGGTGACAAAGCCCATGAAATCGCCGACCGTGGAGATGCCGCTGGCGATACGCAGGTAGGCGAACGCGACGACGCCAGCCACCGCAAGCCCGCCAAGGACCTCCAGCAATGGGTCGAGCCGCGCGCGGGTCTTGACGGCCTTGAGGCGCAGCTTGAACACCTGCTCGAAGCTTGCGCCGAGCTTCCTGGATGCATAGTCCTCCAGCCGGAACGACTTGATGAGGCGCGCACCCGAGAGGTTTTCCGACAGTAGCGAGGTCATATCGCCGAGCTCGTTCTGGGTCTGCTTTGCGACGCGCCGCAGCCGGCGCGAAATGAGCGCGATGGGCACGGCGGCGAGCGGATAGACCGCGAGCACGACCAGCGTCATCATCCAGTCGAGATAGAGCATGGATATGAGAAGCGCGATGACCGATAGCGTATCGCGGATGGCCGAGTTCATGGCGGCCGTTACGGCCGTTTGAATGAACGAGATGTCGTTGGTCAGCTTGGAGACCAGGCGCCCCGGCGTGTCGCGCGAAAGGCGCGAAAAGTCGGCCGAGATGAGATGCGAGAAGGCGAGTTGCTGTATGTCGGTCGTCAGCCGCAGCACGAGCCGGTTGGTGGCGACGTTCTGCAGATAAAGAAAGGCGCTGCGCACCAGCGTGATGCCGATGATCGCAATCAGCACGAGCTTCAGCAGCCCGCTGTCGGCCTGATCGCTTTTCATCAACGTGTCGAACGACAGCTTGATGACCGCCGGATAGCCGCCCGTCGCCGCGGCAAGGCAGCCCGTCAGAAGAACAGTCCACGCCAGTTCCCGCCAGCGCGGCCAGATCCAATCGGCCATGAAACGGCGCAACAGCGCGCGCGATGCCTCGTCGAGCCGCAGGCCGCTTTTGGAGGGTTTGAGCACAGCCGGCTTGAGGACTGCCGCTGCCTTTACCGTTTCAGTCGTCTTCGACATCAAGCCGTGTGCCCGCCGCCGCTTTTGCCGGCTGCCGTCAATTCCGGCGACAGCAGGCGATGGAGATGGACGATGAAATAGCGCATCATGGCGTTGTCCACAGTGCGCTGAGCCGCCCCCTTCCAGGCAGCGTAGGCGGTTTCGTAGCTGGGGAATACCCCGACGACATGTACATGCGCGAGATCGCGGAATTCATGGCTGTCCAGATCGGTCAGCTCGCCACCGAAGACGAGGTGCAGGAGTTGAGGCTTTTTTGCCGAATGGGCTGTCTTGCTCTTGCTCATGAACGGTCCATTTGTGGTCGATTGATGCGAAAGTCTTAAGCCTCGTGTCTACAAGGCCCTCTTCGCGCTTCAAAGCCCAACTTTTCAATCGTCCCCGTGTGCCAAAGCGATGCGGTCCAGTAAGCCGCCATTTACCCTGTTATTTAATCCCGCCTGAACACAAATATGGCAGATTGAACAAAATGCCTGAGGAATAAATTCGGGCTCGAATGTCGGCAGAGAGGTGCGGCGCGTTTGTCCAAAAGGCAAACGCGCCGCAATCGCGTTGGGAAAGGGGCACTTAGCGAGCGGGGAGTCGATTCGTTCTAACTCAAGCCCGCAAACCAGGAGAGCGACATGTCGGCGACGAGGCCGAGGAAGACGGCAGCCCCCACGTCGCGATTGGAACGGAAGCGGCGCAGGCAGTTGGCCGGGCTCTTGGTGTCGAGGGTCGCGACCTGCCACGTCATCTGCAGAAATACCAGCGTGACGGCCAGGAAATAGATGAGGTGCGTGCCGGCCAGCAGTCCCGCGGCGAGCCACAAGGTCACGGCGCCCGAATAAAGTCCGCCGACCCACGAGACGGTACTGTCGCCGAAGGTCAGTGCCGTTGAGCCCAGGCCGAGCAACGCGTCGTCGTCCTTGTCCTGATGCGCGTAGATCGTGTCGTAGCCTACCGTCCACAGTACGCAGCCCGCATAGAGCAGGAGCGCAGGCCAGCCCAGCGAACCCTTGACCGCCGCCCAGCCCACGAGCGCGCCCCAATTGAACGCAAGGCCCAGCACGATCTGCGGATAGGATGTGTAGCGCTTGGCAAACGGATAGATCGCGATGATGGCCAGCGACGCGATGGCCAGCATGATCGTGAAGGTGTTGAGGGTGAGGAGCACGCCAAGGCCAGCCAGCGACATCAGTGCGACAAACACGAGTGCGCCCCAGGGCGAGACTTGTCCGGAAGGAATGGGGCGGCTGCGCGTGCGTGCGACCTGCGCATCGATTTCGCGGTCGACATAGTCGTTATAGGCGCAGCCCGCCGCGCGCATGGCAACCGCGCCGACGGCAAACAGGACCAGCAACCAGATGCTGGGAAACGGCTGGCCGCGCTCGACTTCCGCGAGAGTCTGCGACCACCAGCAAGGAAACAGCAGCAGCCACGTTCCGATCGGACGATCGAAACGGCCAAGCCGTAGATAAGGCCGCCATGACGCGGGCGCCCAGCGGTCCACCCAGTTGTCCGATGGCGCATCGGCCACTGAAGTGCCCGGCCGTGGTGCGAGTGTCGTGTCTTGCGGCATACGTTGGCGTCGGCTTCGTTGGCTGGGCCCGCGGCGGCACGATTGCCCGCGGGTTCGCGCCACAAGCCTAGACGTGACTGCCGCCGCGGGCAAATCCGAGGCGCCAAGCAAAGCAGATCATTACGCCGGCAAGACGCACATTTGTGGCTTGCGCGGCTCTATGTAGCAGCTAAGACCTCGTTTCATGGCCGTTCATGACTTCACCTCCGAGCGTCTTTACGTTGAAGCCGACCTGGCCGCCGATGCTGCCGTGGTGCTGACAGGCGAGCAGGCGCACTATCTTCTCAATGTGCTGCGAATGGCCGCCGGGGGTGAGATCCTGGTCTTCAATGGGCGTCACGGCGAATGGCGCGCACGTCTCGAGGACATCAAGAAGCGGTCAGCCTGCTTGCGAATTTTAGCGCAGACCCAGCCCCAGACCGGCGGCCCGGCAATCCACTACCTGTTTGCGCCCCTCAAGCACGCGCGCCTCGACTACATGGTGCAGAAGGCCGTTGAACTGGGCGTTGCCCGGCTCAGTCCCGTGATGACGCGCAGAACGGTGCCGGGCCGCGTCAATATCGAACGGATGCGCCTCAACGCCATCGAGGCGGCCGAGCAGTGCGGCGTTCTGCGCATTCCCCAAGTTGACGACCTCGCGGCGCTGACCAGGACCGTGGAGGACTGGGTGGCAGGGACACCTTTGATTTTTTGCGACGAGGACGCCCCGGTGAGGAATCCTATCGCGGCGCTCGGGGCGTTGACGCCAGGGCCCGTGGCGGTGCTGATCGGGCCCGAGGGCGGGTTTGACGCCGAGGAGCGCCGGCTTCTTCTATCGAAGCCTTTCGTGACAGCGCTTTCGTTGGGCCCGAGAATCATGCGGGCCGATACCGCCGCCGTCGCAGCGCTCACACTGGTTAATGCAACTCTGGGCGATTGGCGCTAGCAGGCGCTCACGGCGCCGGCCCGGGTGCAAGACGGCTTGCTTGTCGCCCGGCTCGTCGCCATAACCTTGCGCATGCTTCGGGTGGTTCGTGCTGTGCTTCGTCAGGCCGGCTCACGCGCGGCAGTTGCGAGGCCCGCAAGCCTAACCCAGGGACGTTCAGCTCGATGTCGACGCGCGAAGACGGCGCTCAAAGCCCTCTGATCGAAAACCGCGCCGATCTTGTCGCCTGGATTGCGGCGGGCGAAAAACCGAAGCCCGGCTGGCGCATCGGCACCGAGCACGAGAAATTCGTCTTCCGCACCATTTCGCTCGAACCCGTGCCCTATGATGGACCGCGCGGCATCCGCGCCCTCATGGAGCTTTTGATCGAGCGTTATGGCTGGGTCGCCATCATGGAGGGCGACAACGTCATCGCGCTGAAGCGGCCGGAAGGAACGCTGGGCGGCAACATCTCGCTGGAGCCAGGCGGGCAGTTCGAGCTGTCGGGCGCGCCGCTTCAGACGCTGCACGAGACGGCGGAGGAGACCTCGCGCCATCTGTGCGAGGTTCTGGATGTGGGCGAGGATCTTGCCATCGGCTTCCTCGGCGTTGGCTTCTCGCCCAAGTGGACGCTGGCCGAGACGCCGCATATGCCCAAGCAGCGTTATGCGGTCATGACGCGCTACATGCCCCAGGTCGGCAGCCGGGGTCTCGACATGATGTACCGGACGGCAACGGTGCAGGTGAACCTCGACTTTGCCAGCGAGGCCGACATGGTCAAGAAGCTGCGCGTGTCGCTGGCGCTGCAGCCGATCGCGACAGCGCTGTTTGCCTCATCGCCCTTCACCGAGGGCCAGCCCAACGGCTTCCAGTCGATGCGCAGCGAGGTGTGGCGCGATACCGACAAGCGCCGCACCGGAATGCTGCCCTTCGTATTCGAGGACGGCATGGGCTACGAGCGTTACGTGGAGTACGCGCTCGATGTGCCGATGTATTTCGTCTACCGCGCGGGCCGGTACATCGACGTGGCCGGCTCCTCCTTCCGCGATTTTCTCGCGGGCAAGCTCAGAGGCTTCGAGGGCGTGTATCCCACCGTCGACGACTGGTCGGATCATTTGACGACGCTGTTTCCGGAAGTGCGCCTCAAGCGTTTCCTCGAAATGCGGGGAGCGGACGGCGGCCGCTGGAACATGATTACCGCGCTGCCTGCGTTCTGGACGGGGCTGCTCTATGACGATGCGGCGCTGGAGGCGGCTTGGCAACTGATCAAAAACTGGTCGGACGAGGAGCGCGAGGCGCTGCGCAACGGTGTGCCGAAGTCCGGACTCAGGACGCCGTTTCGCGCGACCAATGTCAACGAGATCGCGTGTGAGGCCCTCAGGATTGCCCGGCTGGGGCTCGAGAACCGCGCGCGCATCAATGCCAAGGGCCAGGACGAAACCATCTACCTCGCTCCTCTGGAAGCAATGGCCGGCAAAGGACGCACGCTTGCCGATGAGTTGCTGGAGCGGTTTCATGGGCGCTGGGACGGCGATATCGATCGGATTTTCGAGGAGTTCGCTTTCTGAACCCGCGGCCCGGCAGGCGTGCGGTTCAGTTTCTGTTCATGCGATCGCGAGTATAAAAGCGCACCAAGCGGGGCCTTGTGCGCCTCCAGGGGGGGCGTGAATGCGGAATGTACCGACGATGACATCCATTTGCGCCAGCCTGCTCCTCATGGGCTTGACGGTGGCCCATGCGGGCGAGGTCCAGGTTGCGGCGGGCAGCGATTGCCACAAGCGTTGTCAGGCGCAGGAGAACCAGTGCCGGATGGCGAGCAAGGACTTGGACTCAAGCACCTGCGCGGCCAAGTTCCTGGCCTGCATCCAAAGCTGCCGGGGCCGCTAGATCCGTTCCATTTTTGATGGAATCGCGGAACGGCTCCAGGCTTTTGTTTTGTCGTGTTTCTTATCGGAAAATCGGTTCCCACTTTTCCGCAAAGCACTCTGAGACCGCCGGCCTTATCGGGCTATCGACAGCCGCGCTTGCTGCAAGCGCCGGGTGCACGCTTGGGAGCGCCAACATCATGCGCTGGCATTCTTGGCGCCGGCCCGCCGCAGCGGCTTTTCCACGACGACATTCGCGCTGGGGCTCTTGTTCAAGTTTGCCGGGCGCTGCCACTGGGCGTCGCCAGCATACAACTCCGACAGGAACTCGATGAAGGCGTTGACTTTGGATGGCATGAACTCGCGGCACGAGTAGACGGCATAGATGCCGTTCTTGGATGAGCCGGTGTATTCGGGCAGTACGATGCGCAACTCGCCCCGCTCGATTTCCTGGGCGACATCCCACCATGCGCGCAAGGCGAGGCCCAATCCCTGAAGCAGGGCGGTGCGGGTGAAGTCGGCCGAGTTGGAGCGAATGTTGCCTTTGACCCGCACGTCGTGCTCGCCGTCGGGGCCCTCCAGCCGCCAGATGTCCTGTGCTCCAGCCAGCAGGCAGTTGTAGCCTTCCAGCTCGCTCAGCGTCTTGGGCGTGCCGGCGCGCTCCAGGTAGAGGGGTGCAGCGCAGATCACACGCTTCTCACTTGCAAGTTTGCGCGCGACCAGCGAGGAATCTTCCAGCTCTCCGATACGGATCGCCACATCGAATCCCTCGCGGATGATGTCGACGAAGTGGTCGGACAGATGCACGTCCAGTTCGATGTCGGGATAACGGGCAAGGAAATTTGGCAGGTGCGGTGCGATGTGGAGACGGTTGAACGTGGTCGGCACGGAAATCTTGAGCGTACCGCGCGGTTTGGTGTTGCGCCGCGAAACGTAGTCCTCGGCTTCCTCCACCAGGCTCAGGATATCGACGACCCGCTTGAAGTAACCTTCGCCCGTTTCCGTCAGTGTAAGTTGGCGCGTGGTGCGCTGGAACAGGCGGGCGCCCAGCCGCTCTTCCAAGAGGCTGATGCGTTTGGAGACGACGGCGGGCGACAGCCCCATCTCGCGGCCCGCCGCCGACATGTTGCCGGTGCGGGCAACGCGTGCGAAAATGTCCAAGTCGCTGATCGCTGTCACGTTGGGATCCCTAGGCGTACTCGTTCTCTGCGTCCTGGGCTGCGTCACGTGAGCTCCCATTGCGTTACGTTCTGCCATGAACAAACTGTCTCGCTAAATCGTCTTAGATGAAGGACTGTTATTCCTGAGAGACTAAACTCACCGCAAGGTGGCTTCTACAGCAATAAGCTCCCAGACAGGCTGGGCGGCCGTTTTTCCAAATTTGATGAATGTTCAGTCTGACGAAGCCGGCCTAAAGCAGACTATAAGCTTAATGGGAGATGGGGTGGCGGATGGCTGCCGCCTCGACGTGATTTGCCAAGGTTCTTTGCGCTGTGCGCAAAGAGGGTGTGCAAGGAGGCCGTTGCATGTCGTTCGTGAGCTTACTGGAACCGGACGCCGGCGTAGTTGCCCGCCGTGCCTTGATCGTGGAGGGCTTGAGCAAGATCATCGGTCCGGAGGCGCTCGTCATCGACGAGGATGGCCGCCGTGCGTTCGAGACCGATGCATTGACCGCTTACCGCCGCGTGCCCCTGGTCGTGGTGCTGCCGCGCACGACGGAGGAAGTCTCGCGCGTGCTGCGCTACTGTCACGACAACGGGCTGAAAGTGGTGCCGCGCGGGGCGGGCACGTCGCTCTGCGGCGGCGCGCTGCCCGGAGAAGACACGGTCGTTGTGTGCGTCTCTAAAATGAACCGTGTCCTGGAGCTGGATTATGTGAACCGCACCGCACGCGTGGAGGTCGGCATCACCAACCTTGCTATCTCGGGCAAGGTCGCCGCACAGAATTTCTTCTATGCGCCGGATCCATCCTCGCAGCTTGCCTGCACGCTGGCAGGCAACCTCGCCATGAATTCCGGTGGCGCGCATTGCCTCAAGTACGGTGTTACCACCAACAACGTGCTCGGCCTCAAGATGGTGCTGATCGACGGCACGGTCGTCGAGTTCGGAGGCGCGCATCTGGAACCTGCCGGTTATGACTTCCTTTCTCTCGTCATCGGTTCGGAAGGACAGTTCGGCATCGTCACCGAGGCGACGGTGCGCATCCTGAAAAAGGCCGAAGGCGCGCGCCCGATGATGGTCGGCTTCTCTTCGCCCGAGGCCGCGGGCCAGTGCGTGGCGGGAATCATCGGTGCTGGAATCATTCCTGTCGCCATCGAATACATGGACAAGCCGGCCATCCAGGTGTGCGAAGCCTACGCGCACGCAGGCTACCCGCTCGATGCGGAAGCCCTGCTCATCATCGAGGTGGAAGGCTCTCCATCCGAAATCGAAATGCTGCTGGCGCGCATTACGGAGATCGCGGCAAAGTTCGAGCCCAAGTCGATCGAGGTCAGCTCGGATGAAGACCAGAGCGCCAAGATCTGGGCAGGGCGCAAGGCCGCGTTCGGCGCCATCGGGCGCATCGCCGACTACTACTGCATGGATGGCACCATTCCGCTCGGGCAATTGCCGATGGTGCTGGGCCGCATTTCGGAGATCTGCAGCGGCTACGGTCTCAAGGTCGCCAACATCTTCCATGCCGGCGACGGCAACCTGCATCCCCTGATCCTCTACAACGCCAATGACCGCGATGAAGCGCACAAGGCGGAGAGCGCGGGCGCCGACATTCTGAGGCTCTGCGTGGAGGCGGGCGGCTGCCTGACCGGCGAGCACGGGGTGGGCATCGAGAAGCGCGATCTCATGACGGTCCAATTCTCGCCCACCGATCTTGCCGTGCAGATGCGCATCAAGACGGTGTTCGATCCGGATTGGCTGCTGAACCCTGGCAAGGTCTTTCCGCTGGAGGTAAGCGCCGCCGCCCGCCGGGCCGCCTGAGAGCGCGCTCGCGACGGTCCCACACGCACCACGACGACGGCCAGGGCTCGCAGAAAGCCCGGAGCATTGAAAGGAAACGACCCGGTGAGTGAATTGTGGCGACCTGCCGTCGAGTGGGAGTTGCGCAGCATGATCGCGCAACTTGGCGCAAGCGGCCGTCCGGCGGAGATCGTCGGCCATGGCTCCTTGCGGGGCGTGGGCCGCCCTATCGATCATGATCTTACCATCACGACCACGTCCTTGCGCGGCGTGACGCTCTACCAGCCAACGGAGCTCGTCATGTCGGCGCGCTCGGGCACGCCGCTCGCCGAGATCGAAGCCGAGTTGGCATCTCAGGGGCAGATGCTGGCTTTCGAGCCCATGGATCTGGGGCCGGCCAGCGGAGGCCCTGCCGGCGCGCAGACCATCGGCGGCGTATTTGCGAGCAACATGCCGGGATCGCGGCGCATCTCGGCGGGGGGCGCGCGCGATCATCTGCTGGGGGCAAGCGCCGTCAACGGCCGCGCCGAGCTGTTCAAATCCGGTGGCCGCGTGATGAAGAACGTGACGGGCTATGACGTGGCGCGCGGCCTCACGGGAAGCTGGGGCACGCTTGCCGTGCTTTCGGAAGTGACCTTCAAGGTCGTGCCCATGCCGGAAGCGACCCTGACCCTTGCCTATGCCGGGTTGCCCGACGACCTCGCGGTAGAAGCCATGACGGCCGCAATGGGCACGCCCTACGACATCTCTTCGGCCGCACATCTGCCCAAGGGCTCCGCGGCTCGCCTCTCCGATCAAAAGCTTGCCGCTCTGGGCACGTCCCTCACGCTGATCCGCCTCGAGACCTTTGCGAGCTTCATAGCTGGACGCTCGGGCAAGCTGAAGGAGGCCTTGAAGGTCTACGGGGGGCCCTTGCAGCTTGGCGCGGAGCAATCGCAATCCGTGTGGTCCGACATTCGCCGTTTGAACGTCATGCCGTACTCGCCCGACACCAGCTTGTGGCGGATCTCCACGACCCCCACCAAGGCGCCCGAAATCGTTGCCGCCATCAGCCGCTTCATGACCACCCATGCCGTGTACGATTGGTCGGGCGGCCTCGTCTGGCTTGAAGTTCCAGCCGCGGCGGATGCGGGTTCGGCGGACGTGCGCAGGGCGGTTGCGGTGCGCGGCGGCCATGCAACGCTGATCCGCGCCGCGCCGCAAGTCCGCCACACCGTCGAGGTGTTCGAGCCCATGAAGCCGGAGGTCGAGCGGCTGACGCGCGGTCTCAAAGCGGCCTTCGATCCCGGCCACATGCTCAATCCGGGGCGCATGTACGCGGGTCTTTGATCGCGCTTCGTGCTATGGTGTCCAAGAGACCGGTTCAGAAAAAGAAAATCGATGCAGACTAATTTTACCCCCGAGCAGCTTGCCAACCCGGTGACGGCGGAAGCCGAAAAAATCCTGCGCCGCTGCGTCCACTGCGGCCTGTGCACGGCGACGTGTCCGACCTACCTCGTCCTGGGCGACGAGCGCGACAGTCCGCGCGGGCGCATCTATGCCATCAAGGACATGATGGAACGCGGGCTTGATGCGCCGCAGGAGGTGTCCACGCACATCGACCGTTGCCTGTCGTGCTTCTCCTGCATGACGACGTGCCCGTCGGGTGTCGATTACATGCATCTGGTGGAGATTGCGCGCAATCACATCGAAGAAACGGGCACGCGTAATTTTCGCGACCGTCTCATCCGCCGTGTGCTGGCCCAGACCATACCTTATCCGCGGCGCTTCAAATGGGCGTTGAAGGCCGCGCCGCTCGGGCGACCGTTCACGAGCCTGATGAAGCGCATCGGGTTGACGCAGGTGGCTGCGATGGTCGATATGGCGCCGCGCAACACGAGCCGTCAGCGCTTCATCGGGCCAGGCAAAGCCGAAATCACCAAGGGCAAGCGAACCGCGCGCGTGATCCTGCTTGCCGGGTGCGCCCAGCAGGTGCTGCGCCCGCAGATCAACGACGCCACGATCCGCCTGCTCGGCCGCAGCGGCGTGGAGGTCGTGGTGGCGGCGGACGCGGGCTGTTGCGGCGCGCTGACCGGCCACATCGGCATGGAAGAGCAAGCGCTCCAGGCTGCGCGCCGCAATGTCGATGCCTGGTCGAAGGAGATCGCGAAAGAGCCGGTCGACGCCATTATCATAAACGCATCCGGATGCGGGACCACGGTGAAGGACTACGGGCATCTGCTGGCCCGCGATCCCGAATATGCCGAGCGCGCCAAGACCGTCTCGGCTTTGGCCAAGGACGTCAGCGAGTTCCTCACGTCCCACGATATCGGTGCGCCGCTGCGCTGGACGTCGCTGAAGGTCGCCTATCACTCGGCCTGCTCGATGCAGCATGGCCAGCGCATCACGCGCGAACCCAAGACGTTGCTGAAGAAAGCCGGCTTTACCGTTCTCGATATCCCGGAAGCGCACATCTGCTGCGGCTCGGCCGGTGTCTACAACATCCTGCAGCCGGAGATCGCCGGTGCGTTGCTGGAGCGCAAATCGACCAACATCAAGGAATTGCGTCCCGACCTCGTGGCCGCCGGCAATATCGGCTGCATCGCGCAGATCGCGCGCGGCGTGCCTTATCCGGTCGTGCATACGGTCGAACTGATGGACTGGGCTTACGGCGGACCCGTGCCCGAGGGCCTTGAAGCTTTTGCCGAGTACGCCACCGACGTGCCCGAGCCCGCCCAACGGCGGATGGAAGATTACATCCGCGCGTGAGGCGTCCGTCCCGGCGATGTCCGTCCCGAAATCTCGAACGGCGTCAGACACTCGTGGATTTTTCTGCCACCATTGACATTACACGTCATATTTGGATTAAGGCTTGAGATCCTGCACGCCGCTTGCATGGCGTCGCGGTGAGCATGGTGCGCTGTCTCATAATGAAGCGGCGCTACGGATCCTGGCTGCGTAGCCCGCCGGATCGAACTCACGAGGTGATGCGTATGTCGAACCCGATCTTTACCAACTGGACCCAGGATCTGACGGACAAGTGGGCTAAGGCGCCTCTGAAGGCGACCCATTGCCTGCACGAGCATCCGTTGTTCTCCTTCGACGCGTTGGCTGATCTCATCGACCGCTATCCGCGTGAGCACTACGCGCTCGTGCAAATGGGTCCGCAAGGCTCGCCGCGCCGCACATGGCGGGAGGGCGACATTGGTGGCGTCAAGGGCGCGGCCGTGATCGAGTCGATCCGCAACGGCCGCATGTGGCTCAACCTGCGCAATGTCGGCGCAGTGGATGCGCGCTATCGCGAGTTGCTCGATGCCGCTTTCGAGGAGGTCGCCCGCAATGTCCCCGGATATAACACCTATGCGCGGACCAACGGCATTTTGATCTCCTCGCCCAACGCGCAAGTCTATTATCACGCCGACCTTCCCGGTCAGTCGCTATGGCAGCTTCACGGCCGCAAGCGCGTCTTCGTCTATCCCAACACGGCGCCTTTCCTGACCGATGAGCAGCTTGAGAATATCGCGCTGTTCGAGGTCGAGGTCGACATGCATTACGATCCCGGTTACGACCGGCACGCTCAGGTGTTCGAGATTGGCGGTGGCGAGATGCTGCATTGGCCGCTCAACGCCCCTCATCGCGTCGAGAACCTCGACTGCCTCAACGTCTCGATGACGACGGAATACTGGACAGAAGCGATCCGCCGCAGCCAGATGATCAACATGGCGAACGGCATCCTGCGCTATAAGGCGGGCGTCACGCCCAAGAGCCGTTCCACCGGCGGTTTGGGCTTCTGGGCCAAGGCTGGGCTTCAGGCGGGCGTCAAGCGCGCCGGCTTGTTGAAAAAGGAGCGCAAGGCGCGCCGGCCAATCGAGTTCAGGCTCGATCCGGTGCATCCGGGCGCCATCATCGATTTCCAGCAGGCTGCAGAGTGAGCAACGCTATTGAATAGCGGCCGGACGGCGGGAAGGTATCAAGCGGTAGGGCTGTGGCGAGTTTGAGTGAAAACGCTGCTTTGAGCGCAGCAGCCCCGGTGTGGCGTCCTTGGAGATGGCGAGGACCGCGGTTCATCGCGGAGGTCTTCGATGGCGCGGACGAGGCGCTTGCGGCCCTCGACAGCGTGCAGCGCGGGCTCGTGTCCACCGGCTTTCAGTCCATCAACTGGCTTACGGTTCTCTACGAGGATTTGGCGGCTGCCAGGCGGGCGATGCCGCGTCTGGTTGTCGTCACCGAACGCAACAGCGGCGACGTCGCATTCATTCTGCCCCTCGTCGTTTACAAAAAGCGCGCGTTGCGCGTGGCGCGTTTTGCGGACCTTGGCGTCTGCGATTACGGTGCCCCGATCCTGGGCCCTGCGCTGTTGACCAAGAAACGCTCGATCCGGCGCGCCTGGCGTGCGGTGCGGCGTGCGCTGAAGGACGTCGACATGATCCGGCTGGAACGCATGCCCGCCGAGATCGGAGCGCGTGCCAATCCTCTGCTTGCGCGCTCGGGCGTCACACCCGCCCGTCACAACGGCAACGTGCTGACCATCGACACCACGGTGGAAGATTTCTTGCGCGGGCGCGGCAAGAAGTACCGCAAGGAAGTCGAGCGCTGCACCCGGCTATGGGAGAAGGAGGGCGAGGCCCGCTTTACCCGGGCCATGACTGCCGCCGGGATCGCGCGTGCCTACGTGGTGCTCGAAGAGCAGCAGTATGCCCGCCATGCAGCCTTGGGCAGCAAGTATGTCCTCAATGAGCCGGCCTATCGCGCCTTCTACGAGCGCCTCGTGATGGACGGCACCGAATGCGGCCTGGGTTATCTTTTCACGCTGGAGGCGCGCGGGGAAATCGCCGCTGCTCTGTTTGGCATCCTGCATGAGGGCACCTTCACGCTGCTGCGCATTTCCACCGGGGGTGATTCCTGGAGCCATCTGTCTCCGGGCCGCCTGATCATTGTAGAGACGATGAAGTACTTCGTTGCGAAAGGGGTGCGCCGCTTCGATTTCGGCATTGGCGACTATCCCTTCAAGCGCGGCTTCGGCGTCACCGAGGTTGCGCTTTACGATCTCATCGTCGCCAGGGGTCTCGCCGCGCTTCCAAAGACGCTCTATCACCGGGCCGTCGCGCACGCCCGCAAGAACCCGGCGATGCGCGGCTTCGTGCGGCGACTGAAGGCCCGCATGGGTCAGGCATAGAGCCGCTTTGCTTCACCTCTTACCATGCATGGCCGATTACCATGCATGGCCGAGCGCTCCACACTTGTCATCCCGGCCGAGCGGTAGCGAGAGCCGGGACCCAGGAGACCATGGCGTTATGTTGCGGTGAGCGCTTTGCACAGATGCCTCGCTGCCTGGTCGCCGCATGGCGTTGTCCGAACGGCGCTTGCCACTCAAAGACCGTCATCCCGGCGAAAGGCCGGGATCCGTCCAGGCAACATTTGTGTACATCGCACCTTGGGTGGATCCCCGCCTGACGCGGGGATGACGATGCGGTGAGGTCACGGTTTCACCCTCGCTCGGCGTGCTCACCACCGATGCTCGTGCGCGGCGCGGTTTGATTTTTGCGCTTTGCACGGATGCGCGAGCTTCCGGGCCGGCGCTGCGCCCGGACTTCATCCGGCTTCGCTTGCCCGGGGATGACAAGTTACAGGCTTCAATATTTGTCCCTGACGATGCGGTGAGAACACTGGCTATCTTGAAGCGCGCTAGAATGACAAGCCGAACATGTCGCTGATGAGATCGCCCGTGGAGCGGGGCTCGCGCCGCTTCTGCTGGGCGGGCGATGATGACGCCACGGCCTTGGGATTGAAGTTGGGTTGGGGCGGCGCAAGGTGATTGCGGCCCTTGTTGATCTTGTCCCACTGCCCATCGAGCGCCTGTGTGATGCGCCGCTCGTGTCCGTAGATATCGGGAAAGGCGCGGACCTTGCCGTCATCCTCCACCCACGCGGTGAAATAGGTGAGGTGAATGGGAACGCGCTTTTCCATCGCCACCTCGTTGTTGAGCGGGCCTGAGCGCATCAATTGAGCGACCTGGGCCTTATCCCACCCCTTGTCGTAGTCGAGGACGATTTCGGCAAGCTCGGCGGGGTTCTTCACGCGCAGGCAGCCGTGCGACAGCGTGCGCTGCGCCTGGCGGAACATCCATTTGTCGGGCGTGTCATGCATGAAGATCGTATGCTGGGAGGGAAACGAGAACTTCACCGTGCCGAGCACGCTTTTGCCGCCCGGCGGCTGCATGACGTAGTAATTGCGGATGTCGTCCTTGGTCCAGTCGATCCGCCGCCAGTCGAGCACCTTGCCGTCCTTGGTCTCGAGCTGCAGCCCGTATTGGCGCATGAGTCCGCCGCCCTTGAGCAGGCTCGGCCAAAGCTCGTGCACCATGATCGATTCGGGAACGCGCCACTTCGGACGCAGCACGACGTACTTCAAATTGCGCGTGAAGATCGACGACTGCTTGTCGAGCATGCCCGCCACGATGCGCTCTTTGCGGATGACTTTCCCATCTTTGTAGACGTACTGCATGAATTCCGGGATGTTGTTGAGCACATGGAGTTCACCCATGTCGTCGTGCATCCAGCGCCACTCTTCCATGTTGGTGCGCAGGCGCTTGGCGGCAGGCGAAAGGACTCTCTTGCCGCCTTCGACTCCGGTGCTCGCCTTGGCGCCGCCCGCCGCAAGGAACGCCTGACGCAGTTTTTCGAATTGCGGATGCTTGGGGTGTGTCGAGACGAGATACGCGGCGGGCGCGGAGGCTGTGGCGAGACCTGCGAGAGTATCCTTAGGCTCGAGAAGCTGAGGCTTGCGGTCCAGATTGGAGTTCAGCATGTCGGCCGGGTCCATGATGCGCCCGCCGCGGGCGTAGCGCGCATAGAGCAGGGCGGAGCGCGTGAGCGTCAGCTCCGTGGCCGCGAGGGTGGCGGGATCGGCATTCGCCGTATCGAGGTTGGGCACGGCGAAATCGGATGCTTCCAGACCGTAGGAGTTGGCGTCTCCAAGCGCTGCCGCAACGTCCCTGGCCTGCTGGAGTGGGCCGCTTTCGCCGACCCACAGCGCAGCGTAATCCCGCGCCTGATAGAACGCGGAGATCGCATCACGCTCGATCGCCGTGCGTTCATCGCCCGGCTTCAAAGCCGCTGCTTCGATCCCTTCCTTGATCGCGGACGCAAGCGCGTTCAGTGGCGCGGACGCAGCCGGAGTGCCGGCAACGGCCGGCGATTCTGGAGGTGTGGCCGCGCCCGCCGCCGTATCGGGTGGTGTGCCAGTGTTCGCGCCGGCAGCGCTATCCTTCATGTCCACGTGCGCCGGCTGGCCTTCTTGCGGTTTGGCACTCTCGTCGGCAGCCCCCGGCGCGGTGACATCGTCAGGGCCGGCGCGCTCGCTTGCATCTTGATCGGGCGTAACCTGTGCGTGCGCTTCCACGGCCAGGGCGTCTTGGGTCGGGACGCTGGTGCAAGAAACGCTCAGCGTGAGCAAACATGCCAGGAAAATGTTGAAGCGCACCGTCATGAAGAAACCTCGAGGGACTGCAGGGCGACGCATGTGCAAAAACAGAAGTGCTATCTGATTGGCGCAGGAGTGTGAACGCCAAGCCGGGCGAAACCGTGGATAGCCTGACGGAGCCCCACATTTGGCGCCCCGCTGTGCCCGTATTGCAGCGTCTGGCCACGTTCTCGGGCTCGCGAGCCTAGAGTGCATCGCGGAAAAGTGGACCCGGTTTTCGGATAAGAAGCACGATAAAACACAAGCCTTAGAGCCGTTCCGCGATTCCATCAAAAAAGGGAACGGCTCCAGCGGCGGCGGGCCAGGCAACCTGGAAGTCGAACATGTAAGTGTTGCATTGCATCAACTGCTTCGCGCAGCCTTCCCCTTCCGTTCCGGATGGCTCCCGCTCAATCCCGATATATGGTTCGCGAGATATTCGCGACGGGGCAAGACCGAGGGCCAACGGATGGAATTTGCCGATACCACAAAGGCAGGCGTCACCGAGGGCACCTTGGCGCGGGTTGCCTTGAAGTTCACGGATTTTGCCGAACGCTGGTTCCCCGATGCCTTCGTTTTTGTCGCCCTCGCCGTCGCCATCGTGGTGGCCGGCGCGCTTTTCAACGGCGCCGCACCGATGGCGGTCGCGTCCGCTTTCGGGGACGGATATTGGAGCCTCATCGTCTTTACGATGCAGATGGCGCTTATGGTCCTCTCGGGGTACGTCGTCGCTGTCTCCGCGCCGGTCGAGCGGTTCATCACGTGGCTTGCAAGCCTGCCCAAGACAGGCCGCGGAGCCATCACGCTCGCCGCAACGATGAGCATGACGATATCGCTGATCGGCTGGGCCATGAGCCTTGTCTTTGGCGCCATGCTGGTGCGCGCGCTGGGCCGGCGCGCGGATCTCACCATGGACTACCGTGCGGCGGGCGCGGCGGCCTATCTGGGAATGGGCGCGACCTGGGCGCTTGGCATCAGTTCGTCGGCGGCGCAGCTTCAGGCCAATCCCGGCAGCATGCCGAAGGCGCTGCTGGAGATTACCGGAGTGATCCCGCTCACGCAGACCATCTTCTTGTGGCAGTCCATCCTGTTGATGTCGCTGATTTTCGCGCTCTCGGTGGTGGTGGCGCATTTTTCCGCACCCTCCATCGAGAAGTCTGTGACAGCCGAACATATCGGCGTTGATCTCTCACCCGCACCGGCAGACGAAACGCGGCCATCGCGCCCGGGCGAGTGGCTGGAGTATTCCCCGCTTCTGACCTTGGTGCTGGCCGGTATTTCCGTGCTGTGGTTCGTCAATGAATTTCAAACCAAGAGCGTTCTGACTGCCGTATCGAATCTCAATACCTACAATTTCTTTTTCATCACGCTGGGCCTGCTGCTGCATTGGAGGCCACGCAATTTCCTCAAGGCGGTGCAGAAAGGAATGCCGGCGACGGGCGGCATCATCATTCAGTTTCCGCTTTATGGGGCCATCGCGGCCATTCTCACGCAAGCCAAGAACGCAGCCGGCGTCTCGATCTCCGATCAGATTACGCACGCGTTCGTCAGCATGACGACCCACGATACATTCGCAATCGCCGTCGGCATCTATTCCGCCGTGCTCGGCATGTTCATCCCCTCGGGAGGCGGCAAGTGGCTGCTGGAGGCCCCCTACGTCATGCAGGCCGCCAACGAGCTGAAGGTGCATCTGGGCTGGACGGTGCAGATCTATAACGCGGCCGAGGCGCTGCCCAATCTCATCAATCCGTTCTTCATGCTGCCGCTGTTGTCGATCGCCGGGCTGAAGGTGCGCGATATCGTGGGCTTCACCTTCCTGCAGTTCCTGCTGCACACGCCGTTCGTGCTGTTCCTGTTGTGGCTCTTGGCCATGACGCTGACCTACGTGCCCCCGGTCATGCCGGGCTAGGCCGTATGACGTCGTCCGAGGGCTTCGCTTGCTCGCGCCGGTCGCGAGGCTCGCATTTTGGCAGGGCTCAGGCTTCAGGGCGTAAGCAGTCTCGCCACGCACAGGTTGACGCCGCTGCGCCAATCGGGCTGGGTGATGGCGAAGACGCGCTCGAGCTTGGAGCAGTCGAGACGCGAGTTCTTCGGCCGTGCCGCGCGCGTGGGGTAGCCGTCCGTACCGATGGCGCTGAGCGACGTCGTGGGACCGCCCAATTCGGCGGAGCGGTCCAGGATCTCGCGCGCCACCTCGTACCAGGACGCTTCTCCCCCGCCCGCCGCGTGATAAATCCCCCATGGGCCGGCCGCAGCGCCGCCAGGGGCGGCGAGCTTGCGCGCGATGCCCAGGATCGCCTCTACCAGATGTGGTGCGTAGGTCGGGCTGCCGATCTGGTCATTGACGACTTTCAAATCGGTTCCCTTGCCCGCGTGCGTGAGGATCGTCTTGACGAAATTCTTGCCGAACGGGCTATAGACCCAGGCGGTCCGCAAGATGATGTGCTTGGGATTGGCGGCGGCGACGGCGTGCTCACCTGCGAGCTTGGTCGCACCATAAACGGACGTGGGTGCGGTCGCGTCGTCCTCGACGTAGGGCGCGGGCTTTGCGCCGTCGAACACGTAATCCGTGGAGAGGTGAATGATGGGCGTGCCGCGCTTGGCGGCGGCGGCGGCCAGCATCGCGGCGCCATCGCGGTTCAGCGCCATCGCGCGCTCGGCCTCGCCCTCGGCATCATCGACGGCGGTATAGGCCGCAGTGTTGATGACGACGTCCGGCTTGATGTCCGACAGAGCGCGCTCGATGGTGGGCGAATTGCAGATGTCCAGGCCTGGGCGCCCGACGGCGCAAGCCTCGATGTCGCGCGCGGCGGGCGCAACGTCGAGAAACGCGCGCGCTACCTGTCCGTGCGATCCGGTGATGAGAAGGCGCATATGCTGGGCTCTCCCGAGACGTGCCATGATCCGGTGCGGGCAGCTTCTCCCCAAGGCGAGGCGGAATCAACTGCGCGCTGGTCGCGTCTCGATAACCTCAGTAGAAAAGGCTGGAAACGCTTTCCTCGCGCGAGGTGCGCGCGATCGCCTCGCCGATCAGCGGCGCGATCGACAGGACGCGGATGTTCTTGGCGGCCCTGATGGCTTGCGTCGGCAGGATGGAGTCGGTGATGACCAGCGATTTTAGCCGCGAGTTCTGGATGCGATTGACCGCGCCGCCCGAAAGCACGCCATGCGTGATATAGGCGGATGCTTCGACTGCACCGTTTTTCAGCAGGGCCTCGGCGGCATTCACCAGGGTGCCGCCGGAATCGACGATATCGTCGATGAGGATGCAGCGCTTGCCGTCCACCTCGCCGATGACGTTCATCACCTCGCTCTCGCCCGGGCGCTCGCGGCGCTTGTCACAGATGGCGATCGGCGCGCCGATGCGCTTGGCGAGCGCGCGCGCACGCACCACGCCACCCACGTCGGGCGAGACGACGACGATGTCGCCGTTGTTGCCGTAATGGTCCTCGATGTCGCGCGTCATGACGGGCGCGGCGAACAGGTTGTCGGTTGGAATATCGAAGAAACCCTGGATCTGGCCGGCGTGCAGATCGAGCGTCAGGACGCGGTCGGCGCCGGCCCGTTCGATCAGGTTGGCAACGAGCTTGGCCGAGATCGGGGTGCGGGGACCCGGTTTACGGTCTTGGCGGGCATAGCCGAAGTAGGGGACGACGGCGGTAATGCGGCGGGCGGAGGAGCGTTTGAGAGCGTCGATGAGGATCAACAGCTCCATCATGTTGTCGTTGGCGGGGAACGAGGTGGACTGGATGATGAACACGTCCTGGCCGCGCACGTTCTCCTGGATCTCGACGAAGATCTCCATGTCGGCGAAGCGTTTGACCTGCCCTTTGGTCAGGGGCAGCTTCAAATAGGCGCTGATCGCCTCTGCGAGCGGGCGGTTGGAGTTGCCGGCGACTAATTTCACGTCTGACGTTTCCCGGCCCTGTCGGCCACTTGCATCACGGGCATCGAAAGGCATGAGCGGGGCACTCCCAGCGATCCCGGAAAACTGCTGTTGTCAGCGGGCTTCTAGCAAGCGGGCCCGGTGGTGGCAACCGCCGGGCCCGCTTAACTTTGCGACATGATCTACCAGCCGTTAAGCGGGCAGGCTCGCCTGAGCTCTTAGTTTGTCTTGGGGGGCAGCAACTTAATGATGCCCTGAGCGGCGGCTTGCGCGGCCGCGTCGGCCGTCTTGCCCCACGTGCCATCGAGCGAGCCCTGCGGGATCTCGTTCTTCTGCGACACGGTGCCGAGCTTTTTGCCCTTGGGGTCGAACACGTTCCAGTCGATCTGGATGGGCTGCTTGCCATCCTTGCCCTGGCCCATGGCGACCTTACCTTCGACCTTATAGGTATCCGTGGTCGCCGCCGTCGCCAGCGGCACGCCGTTCTTGCTCAACTCGCGCTGGATCGCGCCCGTCAGAGAAACGCCGCCATCGCCTGGGGCACCTGTGACGGCTGGAACGATCGCGTGGAATGCGCCGCTCTCGATGCTGCCGGTCGTTGCCGTGGCGGCAGACGGTGCGGGTGTTGCCAGTGCAGCCGTCTGCGTTGCGGCTGCCGCTGCCGGCGCGGGCGTGCTTTGCGCGACGGGCGTTCCGGTGGCGCCTGATGAAGAGGCCACGGGAACACTGTTGGAGCCGTTGTACCACGTGGCGACCTGTGCGGCCGTCTTGTCGGCGATGCTCTGAATCGTCTGCGCATTGGCGCCCGACCAGGGATCGTTGCCGCCCCCTGCGGCCAGCTGCTCGCCCGTGATGCGGTGCGCGCGTTTGCCAGTCTGATCGGTGATGTCCCAGATATAGGAAATTTTGGAGCCGGCCGGCTCGCGAGCGGCCACGATATAACCCCGAAGAACGTATTCACCTTTGGCCGACGGCCCCTGTGCGACGGAGATCTTATTGCGTTCGAAGGATGACGCGAGCTGCGTCTGCAAATCACGCGACACATTTTCAGGCGCGCCGATGATCGGTGCAATCTCGAGGCGCGCCGTTTGCGCGGTTCCGGATGGAGGTGCTGGCTGTCCGGCAAGCTGCGTCTCGGGCGCTGTCAGCCCGCCGCCAGCGAGCAGCGAATTTCCGGTTTCACAGCCGGCGAGAGCCATCGCCATCACCGATGCCAACGCGGCGCCAAGCAGCGAGCCGGTCCGGCCTTTCAGTGCAGTTGATATAAACGTCGTCACGGCGACTTCCCCCGTTCTTATACCCGCTCTTTCCGGCGACCGACGTACCAACCCTGCGGCCTTCACTCCCTTACTAAACACTACCGGTACCCACCTCTGCAGCTGTAGATCAGCCAATGCGCGCCCGTCCAGATGGCGCGATGCGAGATCTGTGGTCACCTGCCCTCTACCCGGCCCCAACCGGGCACTTGCCTGTGGATTGTGCAACTAAGCCACGACAATGGCGGAGATTTGGCGCCCGTAATCACCCTCCTTGAGCGCCTGCGAGCGCCGGTAACTGAAGAAAAGTGATTCGTTTTCGTGCGTGCAGGGCGCGCATGTCTCCACGTCCGCGATGCCGATACGGTTAAGCCGGCCGGCGACATATCCCGCCAGATTGAAGTGCACGCGTGCGCCGGGGGCAGGAAGGTGGAAATAGCGCTCGCTGGCTGGATCGAGGTTCAGCATGTCCGATTGGAATTCAGGGCCGACCTCATAGATCTTCGCGCTGATGGTTGGGCCGATGGCCGCGCGGATGGATGGCTTGCTCGCCCCTTGGCGCACCATCTCGGCCACCGCTGCTTCGAGAATGCCGCCGGCGGCGCCTCTCCAGCCGGCGTGTGCTGCCGCTACGACTTTTGTCTCGGGGTCGGCGAAGAGGACCGGCGTGCAATCTGCGGTCAAGACGCCGACGGCAAGACCCGGCGTGCGCGAGACGACGGCATCGGCCTTGGGAAGTGCGCTCCGGTCCACGGGTGTGGTCACGGTCAGCGCCGTTGCGCCGTGCACCTGATAGAGCGTGACCACGCTTGCGTGCTCCGCGCCCAGGTGCTCGGCGACGCGGCGGCGGTTCTCCAGGACCGATGCGGGATCGTCGCTGGAACCAAGTCCCGTATTGAGGCCGGCGTAAATGCCCTGCGATGCGCCGCCCTCGCGCGTGAAAAAGCCGTGGCGAATGCCGGGAGCCGTGAGGTTGGTGGCAGTGATGGGTTTCAGCATGGCATGGTGCGTTGAAGGGATTGGCACATGGGCAATTGAAAACGTTGGCGGCACTCTACCACTGCGTCATGATGATCGGTCAATGTGGCGCGCTACATGGTTGCCTGCCCAAAGCCGGGCAGTGGCGGCAGACCTTGCGCACGCACGCCGACGACCTTGAAGCGTGTGCCCATGCCGTTGGGTGCGATGAGACGCGCTACCCCCATTTCGATCTCGCCGGCGCGCGCGGGGTTGGCGTGCATCAGGCGTGAGGTGCGTTCGATGACGCCGAGGTTGCCGAGAAACTCCGCCTGCGTGACGGGGCCGTCGATGGCGAGGCCGGCCCCGTGCAGCACGCTCGCCAGTTCATAGAAGCTGACGTGTGCCGAGATGTCGGCTTCACCCGGCGAGGCCAGCGGATATTCATAGCGATGCTCGCGTACCGCCTGCAGCGTATCGCCCGCCGACGCCGTCGCGTAGCCATAGTCGATGATGAGTGCGGCGAAGGGTCCGGTACGCGAGAGCGTGCCGAGCGCCTCGGCAAAACGCTCCGGGCGCTGGCTTTCCACGATCGCTCCCGCCGGGGCTTGCGGATAGAGACTGTCGAGCGCGCCCGTCGTCTCGCTCATGTCGCGAATGCAGAACGTGAGCGTGCCGTTGCCGTCGAGGCCGACGCCGCGCTGGCGCCATCCGTGAGACGTCTTGACCCACTGATCGACCGGCCAGGCGTCGAGGAACTCGTTGGCGAGGATGATCGCGGGCGCAGGGAAGCCGATGAGGTTATGTCCCCAGTTTATTGGAACTCCGGCCTGAGCAAGCGTATCGCGCTGGAGTGCCTGCAGTACGGGACTGGCTTCGACCAGATGCACGTTGACCGCTTGCGCGAAGCCCGGGACCACGCGTGCGGCGCGCAGTACATCGCGCATCATGGTGCCCCGGCCGGGGCCGTACTCGACGAGCGCGAGGGCGGGTGGGGCGCCCAGCACCTGCTGCCACACCACGCCCGTCCACAGCCCCAGCATCTCGCCGAAGACCTGGGAAATCTCTGCCGCTGTGATGAAGTCGCCGGAGGCGCCGATCGCGTGGCGCGTGGCGTAGTATCCGCTGGCTTCGTCCCAGAGGCAGGCGGACATGTACTCCGCCACGCTCATCGGTCCGCGCGTGCGGATGTGCTTGGCGAGCTTCTGTGCCAGCGGTGTCGCGCGGCGCAGGCCGGGGTCCGGGCTCAAGGCGCCACCTTTTCGCTTTTTGCAACGCCGGTGGCGGTTGGATCTGTTGGCTCGGGGGCTTTGGCAAGCCGCGCGGTGGCGATGAAGTAGAGGCCGATCAACAGCATGGGGATCGAGTACATCTGACCGGCGGTGAACGGGCCGATGTTCAGGGCGTGCGCGGGCTCGGGTTCGCGGAAGACTTCGCAGATGGCGCGGGCGATGGCGTACCAGGCGAGGAACACGCCCGCGACGAGCCCAGGGCGCTTCAAGCCGAGCTTCGTGTGCGTGACAAAGCGCAGGATGATGAACATCACGAGGCCTTCGAGGGCCGCCTCGTAGAGCTGGCTGGGGTGGCGCGGCAGCGGTCCGCCGTTTGGAAAGACCATGCCGACGGCCGCGTCCGTCTCCCGGCCCCAGTGCTCGGAGTTGATAAAATTGGCGATGCGTCCGAGAAACAGGCCGAAGGGGGCGCCGGCACAGGCGAGGTCTATGACCGAGCGCGCCGGTGCGCCGGTCTGGCGCGCAAACAGGATGAGTGCAACACCTGACCCAATGACGCCGCCGTGGAACGACATGCCGCCTTTCCAGACCTTCAACATCTCGGCCGGATTGGCGAAGTAGTACTCAGGATCATAGAGCAGCACCTGGCCAAGCCGTCCTCCCACGACGACGGCGAGCGTCAGCCACAACAGCAGGTCATCGGCCTGCGCAGGCTGAAGGGGGGCAGGCCCCTGCCAGAGCCTTGGCGTCGCCAGGAGCCGCTTGACGTACTGCCAGCCCAGCAGAAGGCCGAACATGTAGGACAGGCCGTACCACTTGATGGCGATCGGGCCGATCTCGATGGCGACCGGATCGATGGCCGGGTAGGTCAGGAACGCCAATGTCTCGATCATGTGCCCTCATGCGCGTGAAGAAACGAACGCCTCTCGGGGCGCCGGATGGAGCGCCTGGAGAGTCGCTTGACCTGGGTGCGCCGCCCCGCCCCGCCGCACTGTGGCGTTGTCTGCGGCCCGCTGGCCCATTGTCAAGCAACCCTTGAAGTCCAAAGCGTCAGCCGTCATATGGAAAGCCTTGAATTCCCTCAGCTCCAAGCCCAGGACATGCCCCCATGACCCAGACATCCAACCGCATTTTCGATGACCTCGCCAAGATGATGACCAATGCCGCCGGCGCCGCCGACGGCATGAAAAAGGAAGTTGAAAGCATGATGAAGGCGCAGGCCGAGCGCTTCATGAATTCCATGGATGTGGTCAA
This sequence comes from uncultured Hyphomicrobium sp., assembly GCA_964587445.1. Classification (GTDB taxonomy): domain Bacteria; phylum Pseudomonadota; class Alphaproteobacteria; order Rhizobiales; family Hyphomicrobiaceae; genus Hyphomicrobium_B. The sequence continues at coordinate 340,418 of CAZPLQ010000002.1, read as the reverse complement.
GCGCGAGGAGTTCGAAGTCGTCAAGGCGATGGCCCAGAAGGCACGTGAGGAGAACGAGGCGTTGAAGGCGCGCCTGGCTGAACTGGAGGCAAAGCTCTCCAGCCGCTGACGCCATCGCGGCCCTGTGCATATCCTCGTTTGCTTGCTTACTGCGTATCGCGTTCGATCCTGTGCGCTGCGCCGCATCACGCATTGCGCTTTGGCCTGCCTGCCTCCAGCCGTCCGTGCAGGCGGGCAGGTGTGGCCGCCTAATCCGGTCCGCCTGATCCGTCCTCCTGGCGCCATCCACAGCGGCCTTCGAGTTCTCAACATCAAGTTGTCTTGGAGAGCGGTTTTTGCCCGGTGCGCCCGCTCTTTGCCACTTTGCCCGTGGACAAGGCCTGCGTTGGCTTGCGACTCGTAAGCCGACGATGCTTTCGTCCCGCCACGGCCGGCGCTGGCCTTCGGTTCTGATGTGTTGCGTGTGTGGGCTAGAAGGACGGCGAGCGGGAAGAGCCCGTAGGGGCTGGGCCGCGATGGACAAGGATGAAGCGAGAATGGGCACTGCTGAACGCAGCTACGAGCGCCTGATCAACCCAATCGATCTTGTGGAGCAACTGGCTACGGCGCATGATTGGTCGGCGGACCGTTCCAGCGACGACGAGTTGACATTGATCGTTGCCGGAACGTGGACAGACTATCACGTCTCGCTCAATTGGCGTGAAGATCTCGAAGCGCTCCATCTCGCATGCGCGTTCGACTTCCGGGTGCCGGACAACCGTCTGCCGGAAATGTACCGGCTGGTGGCGCAGATCAACGAACAGCTCTGGCTCGGTCACTTCGACCTGTGGACCCAGGAAGGTCTCGTGATGTTCCGCCACGCGCTGCTTCTCAACGGCTCCGTGGCGACCACCCGGCAGTGCGAAGCGATGCTCCGGGCGGCTTTGGAGGGCTGCGAGCGCTACTACCAGGCCTTCCAGTTCGTGGTCTGGGCGGGTAAGGAAAGCCGTGAGGCTCTGGTGTCGACGATGTTCGAGACCGAGGGTCAGGCTTGATCCCCACCCGCTAGGATTACGGTCGCATGAGTTTGAAGTTCGATGGACCGGTGTTGCTCGCAGGCGCCGGCAAAATGGGTGCCGCCATGCTCTCGGGCTGGCTGGCGCAGGGGCTCAGCCCCGCTGATGTCGTCATCCAGGAGCCCCATCTGGCAGGTGAAGCGGCTGAGCTGGCCAAGCGCCATGGCATAGCAACCCATGCTGCTATCGCAGAGCTGCCGGTGCAGCCCGCCGTCATCGTCGCCGCAGTAAAACCCCAGGTCATGGACGAGGTTTTCGCTCCGCTTGCCACGCTTGCCGGACCACACACCGTCGTGCTGTCGATCGCTGCGGGCAAATCCATCGCGAGCTTCGAGAAGCATTTGAAGCCGGGCGCTGCCGTCGTGCGCGCAATGCCCAACACACCCGCCGCCATAGGGCGTGGCATAACCGGTGCGGTGGCCAATGCGTACGTTACGGCCGCCCAGAAAGACGCCTGCGATCACCTGCTGCGCGCGGTTGGCGAGGTCGTGTGGATCGACGACGAGGCGCTGATCGACGCCGTGACCGCGGTATCGGGCTCGGGGCCGGCCTATGTGTTCCTGCTGGCCGAGTGTCTGGCGGACGCGGGCAGGGCAGCGGGGCTCGATGCAGAGCTTGCGATGCAACTGGCGCGCGCCACCGTGACCGGGGCGGGCGAGCTCATGCATCGTTCGCCGCTGCCGGCAGCCACATTGCGCCAGAACGTGACGTCCCCCGGCGGCACGACAGCGGCCGCGCTCGGCGTGCTGATGCGCACGCCCGGTGGCTTGCAGGATTTGATGCGTGAGGCGGTGGCCGCAGCCAAGATACGAGGCCGCGAACTTGGCTCTTGACCCCTGCCTGGATGGAGAACGGGTGCAAGTGCGTGTCTTTCGCGGCCTCGCCGATGGCACAACCCGATAACGGACCGGTTTTGCGATCCAAGTCTCGGGCAGCGTATCCAGCCAAGATCCCACCTAGGAGGAAGCGGCAGAACCTCGACGATGACGTCCGTGGCAAGCGTGTAACGGGCCGTCTCGCAGAGAAAAATGTGATAAGATAACGTCACCCGCAATTCACAAGTGCGTGTGACTTAAGTTACTACAGGCAATGGGAAAAAGTCCCTTCTCCAACGGCAGAGGGGTTCCGCGATGCGACCAAAACCCGAACCGGAACAGGGCTCATCTAGGCGGCGAGCACTGCGCGGTCATGTTTGCCCTCTTCGATCTCCTCGATGATCTTGGCGACGAACGCTTCGAGATCCTCTGGCGATCGGCTGGTGATGATCCCCTCGTCGGAGACGGCGGCTTCGTCCACCCACTTCGCACCCGCGTTGACCAGATCCTGCTTGATGGATTTATACGACGTCGCCTTGCGGCCGCGCACCGCATTCGCCTCGATCAGAAGCCAGGGCGCATGACAAATGGCGGCGACGGTCTTTCCTTGCTCAAGGAAGTCGCGGATGAGCTGCATCGCCTTTGGGTTCTGGCGCAGGCTATCGGGATTCATCTGCCCTCCCGGCAGGACGATCGCGTCGTAGAACGAGGCCGAGACCTCGTCGAGTTCGGTATCGACTGTGACGGGCTTGCCCCAATCCTTGTTCTGCCAGCCGGTGATGGAGTCCTTGTTTTTGCGCTCCTTGGGCGCGGCGACATGCACGAGCTGCGCAACAGCCTTGAGCTTGTCGCGCGGAACCTCGAGTTCGGATTGCTCGAACCCGTCGGTTGCTAGAATGAGAATCTTGGCGTTCTTAATTTTGGGCATGACTGCTCCTTTCTGCAAATGAGGGGGATAGGAGGTCAACGAAACTCACGCCGATTGGTTCCGGTGCGCTGCCTCGTTGGCGCACGCGCGAGTTTTCGCGATTTTCGCTGCTAAAAAGGCGGATTGATCTGCCGGACCTTGGGTGGCGCTGCGCCGGAGAATGTCATATCGATGAGCAGATCGAACCGCGACGGGTCCCAGGGATCGGGGTACGTGCCATCGGGCGCGCCGAGTGCTGCGATGAGGCGCGAAAGATCTGAATGGCGCCATGAGATGACGCCGAATTTGCCCCTCCATTCCGGCGTATCGGCGAGGGCTTCGACCAGCGCATCGACCTCCTCGTCATCGAGGTCCGCCCAGATTTCGAGTCCGAGAACCTTCGCCAGAGGCGCCAGCGTATCGTAGGGCCGGTCCGATTTCTTGCCGCTGGACGCCGCGATGAGAAAATCGGGCGTTCCGAACGTTTCAGGAATGTAGGCCGCAAGCTTTTCCGCTCGTGCCCGGCCTGCTTCCGACAGACCCCGGTCGCGCTTGTCACCCGTCTTCTCCGCATGCCGCAGGATAAGCAGACGGGCAGGACCGGCGCCCGCGGGAAAGGGTGTGCGGGCGCGGGCACCGAATAATCTCTTGAGCCGTTGTATAAATCCAGAACCCATCGTTCACCCTCTACCCTGTCTCGCGTTGTCCGCTCGCCAGACGCGTTACGAGCACGATAAGCGCGCGCACCAAACCGACACAGCCAAGGACCAAGAGTGTCGCAGAAAGTAGCCCCAGGAGGACCATGCCGAAGCGCCCGCTGGGGTCCCCCAAGTACAAGAACACCGAGAGAACATCAATGCCAAGAAGAGGACGGCGTACGGCGCACCGAATGCCGCCGATAGCACCGCTGCGCCGAAAAACCCCCTACAGGAATAAACACCTTTATCGTTTGAGCATCCGCCGCTGGCGACGTTGAAGGTTAGGACGTTAAATTCTGCGAGTGCGATTTGCAGGGCGAGCATGACGCTCAAGAACAAGACGGCGATTGCCGCCCAACGGCAAAGGCGCCAGAACATTCTCTCCCGGCTGATCATCACCGCCCTGGCCGCCCCGTCTTCTTCGGCCGTCCGCGGCGCTTGGCCTTCTCGCTCGGGTCATCGAACTCGCGCGTGATCGTGGGTTTCTGCGGCAGCGGCTTGCCTGCGGCGCGCGGTGGCAGCATCGCATGCGGCCCCATCTCATCCAGCGTCGGCTTGTGGGGCCCTTTGACGTGCTCGCCGAACGCGCCGGCTTTTACGCGGCTGTCGATCTTGGGCGCGCGCGCCGGGACCGGCCGGTCCGTGCCCGGTCCCATGTCGTCGAGCGAGGGCTTTTTGATGCGCGAGCCCGCGCCGGGCCGCACGGTTTGCTGGGCAAAGGTAGGTTGAACGGGCTCGTACTCGGTCTTGATGCGTGATCCGCTCGCAGCCTTCTCCGGAGGCAGATTTGCCGAAGTGCCGTACTTTCTCTCACCTTTGTAACCGCCCGTCCTGTCCTCGACCTCGGCTTGCCGCGCCAGCGGATCATCGGCGATGGCGAGCTCGGTCTCGCGCAGGCGCTTGATTTCGTCGCGCAGGCGCGCGGCGGTTTCGAACTCCAGATCGGCGGCCGCTTCCTTCATGCGCCGCTCCATGTCCTCGATGACCTTTGCGAGGTTATGGCCAACGAGTGTGGCGTCCTCCTCGGCGAGGCCGGCGTCGACCGTAACGTGATCCTGCTCGTAGACCGACTGCAGCACATCGTGGATGTTGCGCTTGATGGTCTCGGGCGTGATGCCGTTCTCGATGTTGTAGGCGAGCTGCTTTTCCCGGCGCCGGTTGGTTTCGGCCAGCGCGCGATCCATGGACCCCGTCATGCTGTCGGCGTACAGGATCACCTTGCCGTCGACGTTGCGCGCGGCGCGGCCGATGGTCTGAATGAGGGACGTCTCCGAGCGCAGGAAGCCTTCCTTGTCGGCATCCAGAATGGCGACCAGCGCGCATTCGGGAATGTCGAGACCCTCGCGCAACAGGTTGATGCCGATCAGCACGTCGAAGGCGCCGAGCCTCAGGTCGCGAATGATCTCGATGCGTTCCAGCGTCTCGATGTCGGAGTGCATGTAGCGCACGCGAATACCTGCCTCGTGCATGTACTCGGTGAGATCCTCCGCCATGCGCTTGGTCAGCGTCGTGACCAGCGTGCGGTAGCCTTTCCTGGCGACCTGGCGCACCTCGTCGAGAAGATCATCGACCTGCGACTTGGCAGGCCGGACCTCGACGTCCGGATCGATGAGGCCGGTGGGGCGGATGACCTGCTCGGCAAATGCGCCGCCGGTCTGCTCCAGCTCCCAGGACGCGGGCGTCGCCGACACGAAGACGGATTGCGGACGCATGGCGTCCCATTCCTCGAACCGCAGCGGGCGATTGTCCATGCAGGAGGGCAGCCGGAAGCCGTATTCGGCCAGCGTCGCCTTGCGCCGGTAGTCGCCGCGGAACATGCCGCCGATCTGCGGAACGGTGACGTGGCTTTCGTCCGCGAACACCAGCGCATTATCGGGCAGGTATTCGAACAGCGTGGGCGGCGGGTCGCCCGGGTTGCGCCCCGTGAGATAGCGCGAATAGTTCTCGATGCCCGCGCAGCTTCCCGTCGCCTCCATCATCTCCATGTCGAACGTCGTGCGCTGTTCCAGACGTTGTGCTTCGAGCAGCTTGCCCACGGCATAGAGTTCATCGAGGCGCTGCTTCAGCTCCGTCTTTATTGCCTTGATTGCCTGCTGCAGCGTCGGCTTGGGCGTGACGTAGTGCGAGTTGGCGTAAAGCTTCACCAGCGCGAGCTCGTCCGTCTTCTGTCCGGTGAGGGGATCGAACTCGACGATGGACTCGATCTCGTCGCCAAACAGCGAGAAGCGCCAGGCGCGGTCTTCCAAGTGGGCAGGAAACACTTCGACGGTATCGCCGCGCGCACGAAACGATCCGCGGATGAAGTTGGCATCGTTGCGCCTGTAGTGCAGCGCCACGAGATCAGCGAGGAACTGGTCGCGCGACAGCCGCTCCCCGGCGCGCACCGTGAAGGTCATGGCAGTATAGGTTTCGACCGAGCCGATACCGTAGATGCACGACACGGACGCAACGATGATCACGTCGTCGCGTTCGAGCAGCGCGCGCGTCGCGGCGTGGCGCATGCGGTCGATCTGCTCGTTCACCGAGCTTTCCTTTTCGATGTAGGTGTCGGTGCGCGGCACATAGGCCTCGGGCTGGTAATAGTCGTAGTAGGAGACGAAGTACTCGACCGCGTTTTCCGGAAAGAAGCTCTTGAATTCGCCGTAGAGCTGAGCGGCCAGCGTCTTGTTGGGTGCGAGGATCAGCGCGGGCCGCTGCGTCTCGGCAATGACGTGCGCCATCGTGAATGTCTTGCCCGAGCCCGTGACTCCGAGCAGCACCTGGCTCTTCTCGTGCTTGGAAACGCCCTCGACCAGTTCCCTGATGGCCTGCGGCTGGTCACCCTTGGGCGTGTAGTCGGACACGAGCTTGAAGGGCACACCGCCTTCGCTCTTCTCGGGCCGCTCCGGCCGATGCGGCATGAACATGGGCATCTGCCCCGAGACGAGCGGATGCGCGGCGATCATCGGCTGGCGCGCGATGATCTCTTTGGCGCGATCGGACCGCTCGTGGGGCTTGGCGAGAATGGCATTGAGGCTGTCGGAGAGACTTCCGCCGCCCATGGGCGGCGTCGGCGCGCCAACGCCGCGCAGCGCGGGAAGAGAGGGTAATGCGCCGGGCGGCCGGCTCCCCGCGGGGGAGTCGCCCGGCGCCACGCTAAATGCGGCCTGGGGCGCTTCGGAAAAGCCGCGCGTCGCCGGCGTGCCCGCGGCCGTCTCCTGCGGCGGCGCCGGGGGCTTGCCGGACTTCGGACGCGAAGCGCGCGGTTTCGGACCAGACTCGGATTTAGGGGTGCGTGCCATGGGCGGGAATATGGTTGATCCTTGCTATAGGATCAATCCGACGCAATGGCCCGCTGCGGCCCCCAAAAAGATCGCAAATTCGGCGCGGCATGTGTCTTGTGGCGGGCCGGCTCAGGGAACCGATCGACTAAAAGATCCTAATACACGTACGGGGCGACGGTGGGGCTTGCGCGGCGCAACGCCTGGCAAGGCTTGAAGGCGTTGGCGGGTTTCGTAAGGACCAGTGCAAGCGCAGGACGTTCTTCGGGGAGATCTTCGAAGGTGAGCCCGCCTTTGGCAAAAAGCGCGGCCAGCTCTTCAGTGAGTGCCACGTCGTCGGCGCTGGAGAAAAGACGTGCCGCCGCCTCCAGGCCTGCCGTTCCCTGGGTCTGGTAGAGTGCGTTGGTCGTTGCGCGGCGGTAGGCAAGGTAAGCTGTCAGGCTATGGCGCAGTTGGCTGCGGGTCTGGCGGTCGCACCATCCGGACCGGCAGTGGCTGATGGCCTCGCGTGCGGTGCGCAGTGCCACTGCTGCCGCACCGCTGCTGTCCGGGTTTGAGGCGCCGGAGCCGGCCGTCGCAGGTGCGCTTGGATAGCATTGTACAAGTTCGGGCCGGAAGGATGGCACGGAGCTTCCCGACTGGCTCGCCACGGCAAGTCCCAGGCCGATACAGATTCCGCATAGAACCGGCATGTTAAGCCTGCTCGCCATGGTGATGCTCCCCTGCTGCGCGCGTGGACCGGGCCTTGCCCGTCGACCGCCGGCTGTTTCGAATTGACCCGAGAGGCGGGCCGGCTTTCAGGGGTGTGCAATGCCTGTGCCTTGCTCTGAGCTGACGCCCTTGCCATGCGTTCCCGGTGGAACGTTTTCCGTTCTTGTCCGGCCGAGCGGAGCGAGCGCCGGACCCAGGATGGCTTGTGGTTTTGAGATGAGATGTTTCGCGCTTCGCGCTGATGTGCAGGTCAGTCCGCATCCTGAGCATACGCGGGATCGTGTGCGACACTTGAGCACCCGCAATATGACTCCAACCCGAATTGAACGCTAAAGATTGTCTGCAATGCCGCGGCGCACGCCAAGCGATATAGCCGTCAACACTGGACGAACACTTGTTCTCGCAGTGCGCAATTTCGCAAGGCAACACAACATTTTGCTCTGCCTAAGCATCGTTCGCTCGTGCGAGTTGCCCTTGTTAATAACTCTTGGCTCGTGTCATATTGCGGTAGCACTTAGGTCGTACCAGACGCAGTGTGAATACGTGACGTCTTTGCTCACTTCAGAAGTTAATCATGTACTGGAGGGCAGTCATGACAAGTGCAAAGGCCGAACTGCTCGGCAAGGCCGTAATCCTTTTGAACGGCGCAAAAGCCCAAAAAGGAACCGGCAAGGCCGTCGATGTTCAGGCCCCAGAGAAACTGCTGGAAACCGCCCGGAAAAATCCTGATGCGGTAGCGTTCGGATACGTCTCGGGCTGCCGTTGCTGGGTCGCCGCAGCCTGAGCGCTCTTTGCGTGCCGCCCGGTTGGGCGGTACTCCCCCGTGCTCTGCTTAAAAGCCGGACGGCACGCAAAAGATGCACCCCCGATGGAATCAGAAAGGCGGCACATGTGCCGCCTTTCTTCGTTAGCTCTCCCCTCGGCCTTCTTTGTCCTCTCTCAAAAAGACGCCGCGCACGCCGCGGCGTCTTTCAGAACGGATGGCCCAGGCGACAACGCCCTCAGATCCGCAGGCTCATGCTGCGGCCTGCTTCTGGGATGCAAGCACCTGATCCTTGAGCCGCCCGGTCAGTTCGGCCAAATGGTCGAACTGGGAGGTGAAGGAGCCGACTCCCGCCGTCGCAGAGCGCAAATCGACGATGAGGCTGTCCATCTCGGAGGCAGGGATATGCGCCTGGATGACGTCCCAGCCCGGCCAGCCCTCACGCGTGTCGAAGCCCAGGATCTGGCCGCGCCGCTGCGAGATGATGCCGTTGATACGTGAGTTGGCTTCCGAAGGTACGGCGATCTCCACCGCCATGACGGGCTCCAGCAGGACGGAGGAGCATTTCGGCATGCCTTCCGACATGGCGAGGCGTCCGGCCTGGCGGAATGCCATGTCCGAACTGTCGACCGTATGATAGGAGCCGTCCGTCAGCGTCACCGAGACGTCGACGCACGGGAAGCCCAATGGCCCTTCCTCGAGATAGTCGCGCACGCCGATCTCGACGGAAGGAATGAAGTTCTTGGGCACCGCGCCGCCGGTGATCTTTTCGTCGAACATGATGCCGGAGCCCCGCGGCAGCGGCGCGATCTCCAGTTTCACATCGCCGAACTGACCGTGTCCGCCCGACTGTTTCTTGTGGCGGGCGCGGATCTCGGTCGATCCGCGGATCGTCTCCTTGTAGGCGACCTTGCGCGGCTCGCGGACAACCTCGATCCCGTACTTGCGCGCCAGCCGCTCCAGCGCCACGCGCAGATGCATCTCGCCTTGTCCAAAGAGCAGGATCTGGTGCGTGTCGGTCGTGTGCTCGACGCTGAGCGAGGGATCTTCCTCCAGAAGCTTGGCAACGGCGGCCGACAGCTTCACCTCGTCCTTGCGGTCTTTCAGGCCAAGGCCGACCGCGTACACGCCTTGCTGCGCGGACGGAATCGCGACCTGCACAACTCCGCCCTTCTCGAGCGTAACGGTCTCGCCGGCCGCGATATGCTCCAGGCGGCCGAACGCGACCGTGTCGCCAGCCTTGGCCGCTCCGCGCTTGGCCGTCTCCTCACCTTTGATCGAAAAGATACCCGCCACGCGCTCCTCTTTGCCGTCCCGGCCGATGAGGGTGGCGCTGTCGGGTACCTCGCCGGTGAGGACGCGGGCAAACGACAGCTTGCCGCCTGCCTTGGTATGAAGGTTCTTGAAGATGTAGGCCGCCGACTTGGCGTTCTCGATCTTGAGCCGCCGTGCGGTGTCTTCGACCGTTGGCGCCTCGTGGCGGAGGGCCTTCAAGAGCCGCAAGATGCCATTGCCGTGTTCGGCCGACCCGAGCAGGACCGGCACGATGAGCCCGTCGCGCAGCTCCTTGGTGAGATCGCCGAAAACCCTGTCCTTGGGGGGCGCTATGTCGGAGAGCAACTGTTCCATGAGCTCGTCGTCATAATCGGCGAGCTTCTCCAGCATCTGGAAGCGGGCCTCCTTCTCACGCGAGGAAATATCGTTGGGCAGCTCGATGATCTGGCTCTCGGCATGCTCTCGATAGACGTAGGCGCGCTCGGAAGCGAGATCGACATAGCCCGTGGCGACCCCGTTCTCCCAGATCGGGATTTGACGAAGCACCAAAGGCCTGGCGGACGCCGGCTGAAGCGCGGGGATGATGTCGCGCACATGGGTAGAGGTGGCGTCGATCTTGTTCAGGAACAGTAGATGGGGCAGCCCCATGTCTTCCAGCCGCTTGAGGATCATTTGCAGGGCCGGGACGCGCCGGGCATCGGGCTCGCATACGACAACCGCGGCATCGCAGGCCGGCAGGGCGAGCGCGCCCTCGTGCAGGAATTCGACCGATCCGGGGCAATCGATGAAGGTGAAGGCGTCGTCGAGGAATTTGACCTCCGCGATGTTGAGCTGAACGCTCATGCCGTGGTCGCGGGCTTCGGGAGAACCGTCTCCGACGGTGTTTTTTGCTGCAATCGAGCCGGGTCTCGAGATTGTCCCGGTGCGGGAGAGGATCGCTTCGAGCAGCGTCGTCTTTCCGCTTGCGAAGGGCCCGATCAGCGCGATGCAGCGTGCGCCGCGGACCCCATCTCTGCCACCTTGCGTGCCGTTTCCGCCCCTAGGGGCGCTTGCATTGCCCATGATCTTGCCTCCCACGGTGTTGCGAGGCGCGCAACGGCAGTCGCCGCGCCCCGCGCCTCGTGGGACGAGCGCGGCGGGCTGTTATGCTCCTCCTTCGCCGCGCGGCACGCAACTGCAATCGCGCAGGGTCTTTGCGCACAGTTTCGTGACGGCGTCATATTGCGATGCAACCATACAAGCAGTTCCTGCATTCTGTTTGTTGCGACGCATCACAGGTTGCTAATCCAAGCGCATGAAAATTCGTAACAAATAGGAAAAAAATAACTTGCTCGGATACATGATCAGCCAGATAGTAAACTGACAGCGTTGGAGGTTTGAATGGGCGCAAGACTGGAACGCTGTTCGGGCCAGAGGGAAAATGGCTCTTGTAAAGCGCGAGGCGCAGTAATGAGTATCGAGGCACTCATGTCCGCTGTAGACGCAGCGGGTTATGTGATGGTGGCAGAGGACGATCTTCCCGAAACGTTCGGCACGGAGGCTCATGCGGAGCCGACTGCCTTGACCGTATGGCAGCCGGTGCTTGCCGCAGCGTCCAGCAAGCCGGCGTGGTCCGCCCAGGTTTCCAATGCTTGGTCTTGGGTCATGGGCCGCTTCGTGAACGGCGCGCCGGCCTGATGGCTGGCTGAGAAATGTCACTGAAACGGCAGGCTTCTGCCTGTCCGCCGAAGCGCGCAGCCATGCGCGCTTTTTTGTTTGTACGAGGCACGCTCATTTGGCGGCAGTATCAGCCGCGCCGCTCGTTGGAGCCCAGGCGCCGGTAGCTGCGGGGGCGGATACCGTCTTGGGTGGCACGGGTTTGAACGGGGCATTCAGCGCCGCGAGCAGCTTGGGATCGCGCCCATAGAGATCACGATAGAACCGCGCGCCGCCATCGAACGTCGGGTCGACGGTCCAGTAGAGAAGCAGAACGGGCAATTTGTTCTTCAGCGCGACGCCCTGGAGCTTTCCTGTCGCGACCATTGCGTCGATCTTCTGGCGATTCCACCCGAGGCGATCGGCCAGGATCAATTCGGCCAGACGCAGGGGATCCTCGACGCGGATGCATCCGTGACTGAGGCTGCGATCGGATTTGGCAAACAGCTGGCGGCTCGGCGTGTCGTGGAGATAGACGGAAAATCTATTGGGGAAGAGGAATTTGACGAGTCCCAACGCATTGTTGGGGCCCGGCCTCTGGACCACGCCGTAGGGGAACGAGGCGCCGGTGTAGGCGCTCCAATTGATACCCGCCGGATCAACGACGCCACCGTTCCCATCCCTCAGATAGTAGTTGTTGGCCGTCAGATACCCCGGGTTCGCGGCGGCTTTTGGGAAGATCTCGTTGCGCACGATGCTGCGCGGCACGGTCCAATCCGGGTTGAACACGATCACGTTCATCGGCTCGGTGAAGATCGGGGTCTTGTTATAGGTCTTGCCGACGATGACGCGCGTGCTCCACACCTTCTCGCCCTTGAGGAAAAGGTGCAGCTTCTGCGCGGCAATGTTCACGACGACCATCTCGCTGCCCAATGGCCGCAAGATCCAGCGGGCACGTTCGAGATTGACGCGGATCTGCTCGACGCGCTGGTGCGCCGAGACGTTGAGCGCTGCCATCGTCGCAGGCCCCGCGACGCCATCAGCCTCGAGCCCCTGAGCGGTTTGAAATTTCTTGAGCGCTTCGACAAGCGGGGGATCGAACGTCTGAGCGTCGGAGGGTGGACCTGAATACTCGCCGGTGATCGTGAGCCTGGCGCGCAACTGGGGCATGCGCGCGTCCTCCACACCCGGCTTCAAGACCGGACCATCGGGAATAGCGGGCCAGCCGCCATTGGCTTCAAACTGGGTGTAGGCCTGGAGCGTCGCTTTGAGTGCCGAGTACAACGGGTGCTTGAGACGGACATCATCGATCAACTGCGCCACCTTGCCGTCAGCGATGGCCTTGGAGATCGACTGCGCCGGGTCCTGCGTAAGGAGCGGCCGGGCAAAGTTCCAGTTTGGGTCTAGGGCGTTCGGATAGACCTTGCCGAAATACAGTTGATAGAGCAGCCGCACGAGCGCATCGCTCATGATGATGTCCTGCTCATCGGGGGATGCGGCGGGCTTGTTCAATGCGTCGGCATGAAAGTCGGACGGCATAAGCCCGTCTTCCCAGCTGCGCGCCACCGCATCGCGAAGCGCTGCCACGTTGCGTTCGTCCGTCCAGGCGCGCGTGTTGCCCAGCTCGGCATAGAGCCTGACAAGGAACTCCGAGGAGGCAATATTCTTGCCTCCGATCGCCATCTGGCGGCCTGAGGCGAGGGTGGCAAGCTGAGCGGCGAAGCCCGCATCAGCTTGTTGCGCCAGTGTCGCGCGCGCCGGAAAAACCAGCAGCAACGCCAGGCAGGCAAGCCTTGTCCATCGCCACGATGCGTCTGCGAAAATCCCAAGAAAAGGCATGTCGAATGTCCACAGACTGGATGACTGGAGGCAGTCCTATACCATCTCGCGCAGAGGGGCGCGCGTCCTCCTGTCTTATTGTCCCCTCTTAATCGGGTAGCGGCCGCTGCGGCGCCAGCGCCCTGTTACCCTGCGAACCACCACAGTACCGCCATCCCGCAAAGCGTCGCGAGCAACGCCGCCCGCCAGAAGCGACAAGAGCGGCAGGGCTTGCGCACCCGCCGCTCTTGTTGATCCGATTGGGAAAGTTGTTGGGCAACGCGCGCGGACGGCGGGGGCGGGGATGGAGGTTCGCCCGCACCCATCGTGTTCACCTCAGGTTGCCGCAAAACCGCTGGATGCGCTTGCAGGCATCCTCCAGGCTCTCGGTGGACGCCGCATACGAGATGCGGAACGATGGCGAGCCGGCGAAGGCCGCGCCGTGTACGCAGGCCACGCCCTCTTCTTCGAGAAGCGCTGTCACGAAATCCTCGTCATTGCTGATCTTGACGCCGCCCACGCTGGTCTTGCCGATCGCCTCCTTGCACGAGGGATAGACGTAGAACGCGCCTTGTGGCTTTGGACACAGCAGACCCTTGGCCTGATTGAGCATCGAGACCACGAGGTCGCGGCGCTGAACGAAGATCGCGTTGTTCCTGGCGATGAAATCCTGCGGGCCGTTGAGCGCCTCCACGCCCGCCCACTGCACGATCGACGAAGGGTTCGACGTGGACTGCGACTGCAGCTTGCACATGGCCTTGATCAGGATCTCGGGCCCGGCCGCGTAGCCGAGGCGCCAGCCGGTCATGCAATACGCCTTCGACAGGCCGTTCATGGTGAGCGTGCGGTCGTAAAGCTTGGGCTCCACCTCTGCGACGGTGGCGAATGTCATCCCATCGTAGAGCAGATGCTCGTACATATCGTCGGTGAGGACCCAGACGTGCGGATACTTCAAAAGCACGTCGGTCAGCTTCTTGATGTCGGCCGCCGAATACACCGCGCCCGTCGGGTTCGAGGGCGAGTTGAAGATGAACCACTTGGTGTTGGGCGTGATCGCGTTCTCGAGATCCTCCGGCTGCAACTTGTAGCCGTTTTCGAGAGTCGTCGGCGCGAACACGGGCTTGCCGTCACCCAGCAGCACGATGTCGGCGTACGACACCCAGCACGGCGCCGGCATGATGACCTCATCGCCCGGGTTCAGCGTTGCGAGCAGCGCATTATAGAGAACCTGCTTGCCACCCGTGCCCACCGAGACCTGCGAAGTCTTGTAATCGAGGCCGTTCTCGCGCTTGAACTTGGCAACGATTGCAGCCTTCAGCTCGGGTATGCCATCGACATCGGTGTATTTCGTCTTGCCCGCGTCGAGGGCCCTCTTGGCGGCGTCCTTGATGTTCTGCGGCGTGTCGAAGTCCGGCTCGCCAGCCGACAGTGAAATGATATCGCGGCCTGCGGCTTTGAGCTGCCGGGCCTTGGTCGAGACGGCGATGGTTGCGGAGGGTTGAATGCGGTTCAAGCTGTCGGCGATGAAGCCCATGTCGCGTGGCCTTGCGTGTTCGAGCGGATGTTCTGGCGTGCTGACGCAGATGCTGTCTGTACCTAGCGGGAAGATACGTATTGGGAAGAGTATTTCGCGAGTGCGAAATAAGCGGCGCGGAAGCTACGCCCATCGCGTCTGCACCGCAAGACGGCCTTTGGTGGGCAAGTCCCGCTTGCGTAACGCTTTAGTAAGTTTAGCGCCTGATACCATCCGGCCACATGCGCTGCCTGTCTTGCATTGCAGGGGCTAATGCACCGCCACCGCCACATTCTCGGCCCACGGGTGCCACGCTGACGCGCTCAACTCCGCCAAGTTCAAACGCGGGTCTAAAGTTGTCATTGCGGGGAGGCTTGTTATGGCGATTACCAAGCGATCAAGTGACGGACGGCGGCCGTTCTGGCAGGCTGTCCGGTACGGCCGCGGCGGATGGTTTTTCGTGCGCCCGGCCATCGATGCGGCCGTGGCCCTCGTCCTGTTCATGGTCGTGAGCATGACGCTGACCTGCGCGCCGAGTTCGGCAAATCCCCAGAATCCAGGCTCGGTCGCCCAACTCCGCGGTCTGGTGGCCGAGGAGCGCCCCATCGTGGAAATCGCTACCACGAGCTCACCGGAGGCACCCGACGCGGTTTACCGGCGGACGAGTTTCGGTGCGGCTTGGGTGTTGTTATCCTTTGCGTTTTCCATCCTCGTGGCATTCAATCTCGCGTTTCTCCGCCACATGCGCCGAGCCTACGCCAAGGATCGTTCAAGCGAGCGCCGGGGTGCGTCAGGCCGCTCTTCAAGCACGGGAATTTGATCGCAAGGGGTAGCCCCAAGACCCTCACGGCGCGTTAAGACAGCCGCCATCCGGCTAATTCCGCCGCACCTGCGTATCCACTAATATCATGGTCAATGCCATGAAAGAGCCAAGGTTCACGGGGCCTTGTCTTGGTGCCTGTACCGGGGCGCCTGTACACTGGCGGCGAATTAGCCGATACTACGGGCCTGACGAAAGTGAGGAGAACGGAATGTCCTACGGACTGACGCGCATCCTGAAACCTGCCACGGCCGCAGCAGCGCTGCTGGTCCTTGGGGGTGGTGCTGCCGTTTTGACCCAGAGTTCCGAAACTCTTCTGCGTTCGAGCTTTGCGCGCGCGCTTCAGCCTGCCAGCGAGCCCGTGGTGGCTGGCGCTTCGGTTGACACCGGGCATGCGGGCGTCCCCATCTCCGGTAGCGAGGGATTCTGGCTGACCGCCATGGGCCGCGATGTGGCGATGTCCAAAGGCGTTTCGCTCGGCGACCGCATCACGTTCAACCTGGAAGGCAAGGAACGCAACTACCGGGTGACCTCGGTGAGCGAGGTCAAGCCGGCCACGACGCGGGTGGATACGCGGGCCTTCAACACACGCGTCGTCCTCGTCACCGCGCGCGATGCCAGTGCGGACCCAAGCGCACGCTCGATTCGTTTCATCATCGAGATCCCCGGGCCGCCGTCTTCGATCGTCGCTGGACGCGGCGCCCGCGCCCTCTAAAAAACGTTGACGTGCGCGCTGTTTGGCCGGCCTTTCACCTGATGGGCCTGGACCCGGTTATGTGCGCATCGACGGCTCATCATGTGAGTGGCGAGCAGCACCTTGCGCGGAAAATCTGATGCGTCTCAATCCACCCACTGTCTTTATATTCCTGATCGCGCTTGTTTTTGCGATCCTGGCGGTCATCACCAAGGTGGCGACCGGCTTGATGCCGCGCTTCATACCCCACCAGGAATTCTGGCTCGCGATCATCGCCTATCTGACATTGATGATCGGCAACCTCGTCCGCGGTCTCTGAGCCGCGGCGTGGCGCGCCGCGTCAGTGCCGGTAGTCCGTTCCCCAAATTTGTTCGAGGCGCGCATCCCGCCCGCAGCCTGCGCGGTAATAGCGATAACGCAGCGGATTTTTCGTATAGTAGTCCTGGTGATAGTCCTCGGCGGGGAAGAACTTGCTTGCTGGCTCGATCTGCACGGCGACCTGCTTGAAGCGTCCGCTCCGCTCCAATTCGCTCTTGCTGGCCTTCGCCAGTGCCGCCTCGGCGTCGTTGCCCACAAAGATCACAGGGCGGTAGGAGGGGCCGCGATCGCAAAACTGCCCCTCGCCATCCGTCAGATCGACGTGATGCCAGTAATAGTCGAGGAGCTGCTTATAAGTGACTTTGGCGGGGTCATAAGTGACCCGCACGGCTTCGACATGGCCGGTGTGGTTCTCGTAGGTCGGGTTGTCGCGTGTGCCGCCAGTGTAGCCCGACGTCGTTTCCGTCACGCCAGGGACACGATCGAAGTCGCTTTCGACACACCAGAAGCAGCCGGCCGCGAAGATGGCATGAGCCATCTGCGGCGGATGCGCGGCGTCTTGCGCTGTGCCAGCCACGGTCTCGCGCGTGCTGAGTAGAAGCGTGCACGCCAGAGCCACCGCCGCCAGCGCGCCAACACTGAGCCGGGCCAATCCTGTCATCGCCATCAGCTTTCCTGGTTGCGAACGATCTTTTGCGCGGGGCACACAGGCATCTGCTGCCTCGTGCCCTGGCGGGGAGGGGACAGCCTTAACCCGATGCCTTTGGCACGAACGTCATCGCGACGCCGTTCATGCAGTAGCGCAGACCGGTCGGCTGAGGGCCATCCTCGAACACATGGCCGAGGTGACCGCCACACCGGCGGCAGTGCACCTCGGTGCGCGTGCCGAAGAAAAAGGACCTGTCGAGTGATGTGCCGATGGCATTGTCCAGCGGCTTCCAGAAGCTTGGCCAGCCCGTACCGCTATCGTACTTGGTCTCGGACGAGAACAGCGGCAGTTCGCAGGCGGCGCAATGATAGACGCCCGGCTCGTAATTCTTGTCCAGCGGAGATGTTCTGGCTGTCTCGGTCCCGTGTTTGCGCAGCACGCGATACTGCTGCGGGGTCAGCTCGGACCGCCACTCGGCATCGGTCTTGGTAATCTCAAAGGTCATTTTCTTCTCCTCATCAGCGCGCGCGGATTGTCTCACCGTGGAAAGTGAGGCGGCGGCCAAGGCTGCCTGGGCGAACTGGCGTCGGGTGAACATCCCGGATGCTCCCTTCTTTTTTCAAATCGTTGACGCTGGCGGGGCACCGCAATCGCGCCTGCCGTGCCGGCACCGTCGATACATATACGGCGCGCGGGCTCGAAACGTTTCGCCAGACAACGATTTGGACGCTATCACGTCGTCGTCAACTGCATGAATTGGATTTCATATGGTCGGCCCGATTGCCGCGGAACCGCGGAAGGTCAACTGACGTGTTCGATCTCGATGCGCCGTTCGACGGCGATCTCTTGCGGGCTCAATCTGCAGCGGTAGGCCAGCATCTCCACGCCCGCGGCCGCTGCCCGGGCGGCGGCCTGGGCATAGGCCGGGTCGATGTCGGCGGCGAGACTGAAGACCTCGGCGTCGGCCCGCTGGATGAGATAGACCATCATGGCGCGGTGGCCGTCCGCCACCATGCCGGAGAGTTCTGCGAGGTGCTTGACGCCGCGCTCGGTCTTGGAATCGGGGAACTCCGCGCGTCCCGGCTGGCGCATCAGGTGGACGTTCTTGATCTCGACATAGCAGAGCCCCTTGGCGGCATCCTCCAGGAGGATGTCGACCCGGCTGTTGAGGCCGTAGCGGACTTCGCGGCGCAGGCCCGCGTAGCCTGCGAGTTGGGGAATATGTCCTGCAGCGATCGCCTCCGCGACGAGCGTGTTGGGATGCCCGGTGTTGATGCCCACGAGTGTCGGGCCCGACCCGGCGTCTGCTTCCAACATTTCCCAGGTGTGGGCATATTTTCGCGAAGCCTTGTCGCTATGCGACAGCCACACCGTGCAGCCGGGTGCCGTCAGGCCGAGCATGGAGCCCGTGTTGGGGCAGGTGGCGGTCACCATCGTGCCATCGTCCAGGGTCACATCGGCAAGGAAGCGCTTGTAGCGCTGAACAAGACGCCCGCGGCGCAGGGGAGAGGGGAATTTCATGCCAGCCGCAATACCCTCGCGTCATGAGCCAGGCAACGCGAAACTGCCAGGATGTCATGCTCCGCCCGCCGTATTTTCCGCCGTGCCCCCCTCTCCCCTTGGGGAGAGGCGTTTTTCATCCCCCTCTCCCCCTTGGGGAGAGGGTTGGGGTGAGGGGGTGGTCAGCCGCCCTCGATGCGATGGCGAGCAGAGGACTGAACCGAGGGCCCACCCCCTCACCCGGCGCTCGAAGGTTCGGCGCTAACGCGCCGGAGCGCCGGCCTCTCCCCAAGGGGAGAGGCGTTTCTGCCCCCTCTCCCCTTGGGGAGAGGGTTGGGGTGAGGGGGGTGGTCTGTGGCCCTCTGCACGATGGCGAACGGAAGATTGAATCGCTGGTCCATCCCCTCACCCGGCGCTCAAGGTCCGGCGCTGACGTGCCGGAGCGCCGGCCTCTCCCAAAGGGGAGGCGTTTCTGATCCACTCTCGCTGCGTTCGCACTTGTCTTTGCGGAGTGCTATGGAGCTTGCCGCCCAGCATCCCATCGTTTGAAAGAGCAGACCCCATGACCCAGCCTGAAGACATCACCGCAGCCCTTCTGGTCATTGGCGACGAGATCCTTTCCGGGAGGACCAAGGACAAGAATATCGGCGCGGTCGCCGATCGCATGACCGAAATCGGGATCCGTCTGCGGGAAGTCCGGGTGGTCGCCGACGAGGAATCCGACATCGTGGCCGCGGTCAATGCGCTCCGGGCGCGCTATACATATGTGTTCACCACGGGCGGCATCGGACCGACCCATGACGACATCACCGCCGACAGCATAGCCAAGGCCTTTGGCGTGCCGATCGGCGTCGATCCGCGGGCCCGCGCCGTCATGCAGGCGTCGTGTGACGCGCGAGGCGTGGAACTGACGCCCGCCCGGCTGCGCATGGCGCGTATTCCCGAGGGCGCCGAACTGGTCGACAACCCTATTTCCATCGCACCGGGCTTCATGCTGGGCAACGTCGTCGTCATGGCCGGTATCCCCGACATCATGCAGGTGATGTTGGACGCCGTGACCCCGCAGCTGAGGACGGGGGCACGCCTGCTTTCGGAGAGCATTCAGATCCGGCAACCGGAGAGCGCGATAGCCGATTTGTTCGCCGAGCATCAACGTCTCTACCCCGATGTCGCCATGGGCAGCTACCCGGCCATGAGGGACGGCAAGCCGACCGTGGATCTCGTTCTGCGGGCGACCGATCCGGACCGGCTGGGGCATGCGCTGGCCACGCTGCGCGCCAAATTGATGCCGTGATCGGGCTGCGACCAAGCATCAACAAAGGTCGCTAAGAGGAAGAAATTCCCTTGGAAACAGCGCTGTATTGCGCTGCAGCATCGGCGTCAATCCGCCACGGTGCGCATCGGTAACCTTCTTTCCTAAGTTCCGCCCGCCTCCTTCGGCCCGGCCAACTCAACCAAGGCCGCCACCCGCAAGAGGCCCATGGAGGATGAGCGCGCTGAGGCCCGCGCGCAGGATTTGGAACTCAAGGAGCGTCACATGTTGACTGCATTTGTCCGCGGCGTCGCGGGCCGAAAGACTCGCCGCCCGTTCGCCGCCGCGCTTATTGCATCCCTTGCGATGCTCGCACCTGTCGCCGGTCAGGCCAAGACACCCGGCAAGACCTACTGCTTCAACCGCATATGCCATCAGGTGAAAACCATCCATGAGATGGTGAGCCTCGTCGGCACGGAAGAAACGCTCTCGACGTCATTCTACGACGACTGCAAGCGCGACCGCTACAACCCGTGCGGCCTGACGTCGTCCGGTGAAAAGTTCCGCCCCAACGATGCCGACAATGCGGCCAGTCCGATCTATCCCAACGGTACGGTCTTGTTGCTGTGGAACCCCGCGAACGGAGAAGCTGCAACGGTTCGCGTCAATAATTCGGGGCCCTACTGGGGCAAGCGCAAGCTCGATGTTTCGCGCGGCGCTGCCGAAAAGCTGGGGTTCAAGAACAAGGGCGTCGCCAAGCTGGTCGTGAAAGTGATTTCCGTCCCCACTCTGGCGGAAGCCCGCTACAAGAAAAACCGCCGTTACGCCGCCGTTCCTGGCCATCTGGGCACGTTCACCTCAGTGGCGTCCGCCTACTCGGGCATGGTGCTGGCGATGGCCAAGGCCGATGCGATCAAGCTTGCTGCTGCTGATATGGTCGCGACCCAAGAGAATATGGAAGAGGATGATGGTGTGACGCCTGCCGATGGGCTGCGTGCCGCCGCGCGCCGCGCCTTGGGTCTCAAGCCCGACGTGCGCCGCATCGCGCCCTCGACCTTGACCGCTGACGCTCTTTACGCGCGCATGCGGCAGGCTTTCTAAGTCCGGCCTTCTATAGTCTGACGGGCAAAGCAGCCCTATCGAAAAGCCCGGGCGTCACTGGCGTCCGGGTTTCCTCGTTCATGGCATACCGCGTCAGGAGCGCCGTCGAGCCCGCTGTGGCGTGAGGTCAGTTGAGCGGCGTACGCTCGCGGCGTCCGAACTCCCGTCGCACCGCCTCGCGAAGAGATACCGGTGACGAAACGGGGGATGATGCGGCGCCCATGTCCGTTTCCGCTCGCGCCGCCGCAATCTGCAGGTCAATGGCGTCGCTTTCGATCGTTGCTTGCGAAGCCATGTCCACGCCGTCGCCAGCATCCTCGGTAGCGAACAGGTCGTAGTGGGTCTCGAGCGCATCCAGAAAGGCAGCCGCCATGTCCATCAGCGGTCCGAGCGCGGCTTTCCTGATCACCAGAAAGCTGTCGTCGATCGTGAGTTGCGCTGCGTTCTCGATGCCGGGGGCATTCGGCGCGATCAGCCCGCGGCTGCGCACGTAGGCCATCAGTCCATCCGCCGTATCGAAATCGCTGGAGGTCGCGTCTCCGCAATCCTCCACGGCATCGAGCAGGACCGCGGTTCCCGACACGAACAGATTTGCGATGGCGGCAAACCGGGCATCCCTCTGGGCCAGGGCGCCGGCATGGTCGCGGGCTTTGAGGATGCGCGCGACCACCATCAGCTCGAGGCCGCGAATATCCTCTACGATGGCGCGCTGGCGCTGCGGGAACGTTTGCATATTCCCTGGCGTATCCACGAGTTGCCGCCACGCGCCACCACCCACGATCAGATCCTCGCCCGCGGCCAGGGCCGCGTCGAGATGGTCTGCAAGCATGTAGACGGAGAGGGGAGCGCGGGAAGCCTCGGCGGCCATCGTTAACTTTCCGGAAAGACTTGAGTTCCCCCGTCTTTTGCACCGATTCGCGATTTGCTCCTAAACGAGCACAGGGCGTACCGGCCTCTGCTGTTGCTCATTTGGGACAACCTGTGGACTGGCGGTCCCGATTGGTTTCAAGGATGGCGGAAATAATGGGTTTTTGCGTTTTTTCTCGTTCGGGGCTCTCAGGATGCGCCCTGCGGCGGATCGTGCTAGAGCCCCAGTCTTCACAGCCAGAACTATCCTCGCAACCAGAACTGCCGCCGCGCGGCCACACCCGATGTCATCACCGCTCACCTCGCTTTCCATCGCCTCGTCGCCGGGTTTCGCCGGCTACACGCTTCTCGACTGCGGAGGGGGCCGTAAGCTCGAGAAATTCGGCAAGGTGCTGGTTGACCGCCCGGAAGCGCAAGCCCTGTGGACGCCGCGCCTTGGCAAGGCCGAATGGGCCAAGGCGCATGCCGTCTTCTCAGCTTCTGGCGAGGACGACGAGAAGGGCAAGTGGCGGATCGACAAGCCGGTGCCCGGCGAGTGGCCGGTGGTGGTGGATGGCGTCACGATGCTGTGCAAGCTGTCGGGCCTTTGGCACCTGGGACTCTTTCCAGAGCAGAGACCCCACTGGCAATGGATGCTGGGCGAGATCGCCAAGGTCAAAGGCGAGACGCCGCGCGTGCTCAACCTGTTTGGCTATACGGGCTGTGCCTCGCTGCTGGCCGCCAGGGCCGGCGCCGAGGTGACCCACGTCGATGCCTCCAAGAAGGCCATCGCCTGGGGGCGGGAGAATCAGGCTGCCTCCAAGCTAGAGGGCGCCAAGATCCGCTGGATCCTGGATGATGCGGCTAAGTTTACCGCGCGCGAGGTCCGCCGCGGCCGCACCTATCATATGATCCTGGTCGATCCGCCGAAGTTCGGCCGCGGACCGGAGGGTGAGGTGTGGGACCTCTTCACACACTTGCCCGCCCTGCTTGCCGATTGCGCCAGGTTGCTCGCCCCGGACCGGGCCGGTCTCGTCCTGACGGTCTATGCCATCCGCGCCTCGGCCCTCGCCTTCGACCAGGTACTGCGCGACACACTGGCCGGAAAGGGCGGCGTGTACGACACCGGCGAACTCGCCATCCGGGCGCAAAGCGGCCCCCTGGTGCCGACGTCGCTGTTCGTGCGCTGGGCAAGCACGCCATGAGGCAGAGCAGATCATGAGCGACCGGCCGCGCGAGCCCAAAGTCATCACCAGTCTTACCAATGACCGCGTGAAGGCGATCCGCGCATTGGAAATGCGCAAGGTGCGCAAGGAGACCGGGCTGTTCGTGGCGGAGGGCGCTTCGCTGCTGATCACGGCGCGCGACAACGGCTTCGTGCCCCGCACGCTTGTCTATCAGACGGGCACCGTCGATAGCGGTATCAACAAGGGTCTCGTGACGTGGGCCTTGAAGGAAGGCGCAGAGGTCCTCGAGGTCTCAGCTCAGGTGCTGGGCAAGCTCGCCTCCAAGGACAATCCGCAGACCATGCTCGGCGTTTTCCGCCAGAGCTTCGCCGGCGAGCCCACCGGCGCACTTCGCGAGGACCAGACGTGGCTGGCGCTCGAAGAGGTGCGCGATCCTGGAAACCTCGGCACCATCATCCGGACCTGCGACGCGGTCGGTGTGGCGGGCATCATGCTGATCGGCAACTGCTGCGACCCTTATTCGCTGGAGTCGATCCGCGCCACCATGGGGTCCATCTTCTGCGTGCCGCTGATCCGCATGAGCCTGGATGCCTTCATGGCGCGTGTGGCCGGTTGGCCGGGCGACGTGATCGCAACGGATCTGAAGGCGACCGAGGATTTTCGCAGTCCGCGGTATCGCGGGCCGCAGCTCGTCATCATGGGGAGTGAAGGGCCCGGCTTGTCCGAGCGCTTGTCCCAGGCTGCCACACGCCGCGTCAAAATTCCGATGGCAGGCCGCCTCGACAGCCTCAACCTTGCGATCGCCACGGCGCTGACGCTCTACCAGATCCGTGGGCCGCATCTCAAGCTGTGAGGTTCGACAATCACGATTTCGCTCTCTTTACGGAGCGCACCGAGGATCCTGCATGCGCATCGAATATCACCGCACGCTCATTGCCGACAAAGTCCGCAACGAGGCCTTCTATACGGCGCTGAAGGCCGTCATCGTTCCCGGCAAGACCGTTGTCGCCGACATCGGCGCGGGCACGGGACTTCTCGGATTGATGGCCGCCAAGCTCGGCGCGCGCGAGGTCTTGCTGTTTGAAACGGCGGAGGTCGCGGGCGTGGCGGCCAAGGTGCTGAAGGCAAACCGCGCGAAGAACTGTCAGATCATTCCGTGTCATTCGACCGAGTTTTACGATCCCCCGCGCGTTGATGTGATCGTGTCCGAAACGCTAGGGAACTACGCTTTCGAAGAGCACATGATCGCGACCTTCCACGATGCGCGCACGCGGTTCTTGAAGGATGGCGGCGTAATGCTTCCCTCTCATGTCACGCAGTTCGTGGCTCCCGTCATTGCACCGCGTATAGATCATGATCTGCGGGCCTGGGCACGGGTCGGCCATGGCATCGATCTGTCGGTGGCGCAAACCATGAGCCTCAACAATGCTTACGTGCGCACCATGAAGCCGGCCGAGTTGCTGGACGGCATGGCGAGCGCCAAGGAATGGGATGCGGCACAGCTTGGCTTCGACAAGCGGTCGAACCGCAAAGGCGAGGCGAGTTGGGTGCTGAGCCGGACGGCGACCGTCTACGGCTTTGCCTGCTGGTGGCGTGCCTGTCTGGGCCATGGCATCACGCTGTCAACGGCGCCTGACGCGCCGCGCACGCACTGGGAACAGCTCTATTTCCCGCTGCTGTCGCCCATCGACGCGAAGGCCCGCGAAACCGTGATGGTTTCGATCCGCTCGCAGTCGTCGCAAGAGAGCGGCACCAACATGGCCTGGACGGCTGTGCACTTCGACGCCAACGGAAAGTCGCTGCAGCGCCAGGCGCTCGATCTCGACAAAGGCTATCTGCCTTAGAGTGCTTTGCGGAAAAGTGGGAACCGGTTTTTTGCGATAAGAAGCACGACAAAACAAAAAGCCTTGGATCCGTTTCGCGATCCCACCGAGAACGGAACGGCTCTATAGCCGATTGCGATTCTTGCGGACTCACTTCCTTCTCCCGCGGGGAGAAGGTGCCCCGAAGGGGCGGATGAGGGGACTGCCGCAATCAGCGGCGCAGACGGAAGTCCCTCACCTGTCGCGTCGCGACATCCTCTCCCGTTCCGGGAGAGGAAAAGTGGCTCCGTATGATCGCAAAACGCTCTCGCGAGTTAACGAGGGTTTGAGAGACAAACGCAGCGAAGACGCACTAATTTCTGCCTTACAGGTTAGCGGCGCGTTTACGAACGTCCCGTAAGCTCGTGCGTCGAGACTTGGCTTTCTGACCGGGAACGCTCCATGGCAGTCCACCAGCGATTGTTTGCGCGAGAACTCAAGCAATGGATGATCCCGGTGGAGAGCAAGGGCGGGCGTCCGGCGACGGCCGATACCCTCAGCGCGGATGCGCTGGCAGCCGTGCGCGCCATTCTCATCGAGATCGAAGAGGCCAGTGTCTATATCGCGATCACGGCGAGCATCGCCAGCGCGCTGCATAAGGGCAGGGCGCCCGCGCTGACGTTCAAGCATCTGACCGGATACCTGCCGTCGAGCCCAGACGCCTACCGGCGCCACATCGAAACGGCTCTGGGCGCAGCATTGTCGCCGCATGTGATCTTGTCGCTGCAGGCTTATCACGCGCGCTTGAGCTACGCCCTTCGTCTCACGCACGCCGTCGTGGACGCGGGCCCTGCGCCTTCTCAGACAATCCGGACGGCGGAGTTCGAAACACTCGAGGACTCCTGGCGTCACGTGTGTGGCACGGCCCTGGCTGCGATCTCCGTGACGCGCGAGTTGCTGGCTTCGGTTCGCTACAGCCGTCCGCCCGTCAACAATGAGCATGCCGAAGCACTGCTGCGTTCCGCCAAAGCCGGCGGTCAGCCCTGCATTACCGGCGAGGGCCAGATGCGTATGCCGCCCTGGGCAGAAAGCCGGTTGCACGCGCGCAAGGTCACGCAGGTCGAGGCATTTGTGCTTCTGGAGGATGGCGCCACGCCTGTGGTCATCGACAACGCCTCGCGCACCGGCATCGGCCTTAGCCGCATCACCGGCCTTCCCCCCGGCATGGCGCTGACCATTGCACTCGATACCGGCGCGCGGTTGCAAGGCAAGGTCATGTGGGCGCGGGGTGAGCGCGCGGGCATCCGGCTCGATGTCATGCTGCCAGCGGATCATCCGCTGCTTGGCGGCGCGCAGAACAACTCCGGGCGGTCACGCTAAAACGTCACTCAGACCTCGAAGTCGCGCCAGACGCAGCCGTGGCCGGCCGCTGAAATGGAAGGGCTGCTTCATTTCCAAGCCGCCATGTCGACAAATGTTGAAGCCTGGACGGATCGTCGGCCCGCGCCCGGGATGAGGCTGCAAGCGGCTATAGTGCGCAAAAGTGCGCACCCGTTTTTCAAGCGCGTTCCAGCGAAAATGGCCGCCGGTGGTTTCCAGTCTTCCCGAACCAATTTAGAGCCGTTCCGTTTTTTGATGGAATCGCGCAAACGGCTCTAGGTTTTTGTTTGTCGTGCTTCTTATCGGAAAACCGGTTCCCACTTTTCCGGAAGCACTTTAGACAAGGGCCATCGGAGCGATGAGAACCCACTCAAGGGTTCCGGCTGCAAGGGAGTTTTTCAAGCCATGATGTTGATGATCGTCGGTCTCGTCATCTTTCTCGGTATCCATCTGCTGCCGACCTCGCCGGAAATCCGCAACGGCCTCATCAATCGGTTCGGTCCGGGTATGTACCGCGCGATTTTCTCGCTGATTTCGCTGGCAGGGTTCGCCGTGATCGTGCTCGGCTATCACAAGATGCAGCTTCACCCGGGCAAGAACCCGGTGCTTTGGGACCCGCCGATGTTCATGCGCCACATCACGTTGGCGCTCATGTTGCCCGCGATCATCTTGCTGGTTGCCGCCTACATACCCTCGCGCATCCGCTCCGCTGTGAAGCATCCGATGCTAATGGCAGTGAAGTTGTGGGCGGTGGCTCATTTGCTCGCCAACGGCGACGTTGCCTCTATTCTGCTGTTTGGATCGTTCCTTGCTTACGCCGTTTACGACCTCATCAGCGTGAAGGCGCGCGGTGCCCTGGGGCCGTTGGGCGCAAAACAGCCGTCGGGCATCGTCAACGATCTGATCGTCGTCGTCGTAGGCAGTGCGCTCTACTTGGCAATCCTCTACCGGCTGCACGAATGGCTGATTGGCGTGCCGCCGCTTCCCGCACTGAGCGGCTGATTTTTGCAGGATGCCGCTTTAGAGTGCTTTGCGGAAAAGTGGGAACCGGTTTTCCGACAAGAAGCACGACAAACAAAAGCCTAGAACCGTTCCGCGATTCCATCAAAAAACGGAACGGCTTTAGCGCGTCAGGACGACAAATTCGGTGCCCTTGCCCGTCTCGCGAGAAAGATCCTTCTCGGAGATGATCAGGGAGGTTCCCGGTTTCGCCAGTTCGGCAAGCTGGTCCAGGACGTCCTCCGGAATGCGGATGGAATCGAGCGCGACCCGCACGGCCTCTACGTTGAGCGGCGAATTGGCCGATACCGTCTCGGGCTGCCGTTTCTTGCTCTTGGAGGATGATGCTTCGATCAGCGCCGGCCGTGGCGGTTGCGCGCTGACGAGCTGCCACAAGAAGTCGTTGCCGCTCGAGTCATAGTCGATGGCGGTCAACACATGCGTGCCGATGGCGCCGGGCGGATCGTCCACCTCGATAGGCCCTTCGAACACCGGCTCGAAGCCCTGGCGGATGAAGATGCGCTGCGATTTGAGGCTGATGAAGACAGAGAGCTGACGGTCGCGGCGGGCTGCCTGCTCGCGCGCCACGATCAGATCCTTCTGCGCGGTGCGCAGCTCCAGCATAGCCTGCTTCACCTCATCGAGCGCGCGCACTCTGGCGGCGTCGGCGGTCGCAAATGCCGTCTTTGCTTCGGCGATGACGAGTTCAGCCTGGGCGGAGTCCGCCCGCGTCGCATCCGCTTCCACCGTCAGGTCGAGAAGGCGGTCTTCCAGATCGAGTTCGCGCTCTTCCGGAGCGAGCGCTGCCTCATCGTCCCGTTCCTTCGAGCGGCTCGTGGTCTTGGCGGCCTTCGGCTCGTCGTCGCCTTGTGCGATCCTGGTGAGGAAAATGCGGTAGGCACGGGCGGCGCTCTCACGCGCGTCTTGCGCCCTGGCGGCCGCCTTCAACACATCTTCGAACGGCTTGCGCACGCTTTGATACTTCGCTTCCGCGTCTTGCGCGGCGCGCAGCGCGGCCTTCGCCTTCTCGCTCGCGGCGACTTTGCGGGCCTGCGCCGCGTCCATGACGGCTTTCAGGTCTTCCAGTTTCTTGGCCTGCCGGCGCAACGCCTCGGCGCGCGAGCGCGGCTTGCCTTCGGGAGCGGCAGCGAGTGCAGGTCCAGCGGCTGTGGCGTCGGCAACAAGCGAGTGCAGGGCCGCCCTGTCGGCTGCGGTCGTGTCGTTGGCCGCAACCACCGCGCTTTGGGCGTTTGCGCCTTGGCTGGGCGTTATCGGATCGCTTTCAGGCAGCGGCTTGAAGAGCGAAGAATGCTGGAACGTTTGTGGCGCGACCTCGTCGTTGGTGATGATCACACGGCCGCCGACGCCGGTACGGCTGAAGAAGGTTTTGGCGAAGGCATAGGGCAGGCGCACGCAGCCGTGCGAGGCGCGATAGCCCGGCACGACGCCCGCATGCATGGCGATGCCCGACCAGGTTATGCGCTGCATGAAGGGCATGGGGGCGCCTTCGTAGATATTGCTCTCGTGGTAGACTTTCTTTTCCAGGATCGAGAACACGCCGGTCGGCGTATCGAAGCCGCGCATGCCGCTGGAAATGCGCGATGACGCAATCTCGCGGTTGCCGGCAAACAGGCGCAGGCGCTGCTTGCGCAGGGAGATGACGATGGTCCTGGCGCCCGATGCCGTCTCTTGAGCCAGCTCGGTCTTCACAGGGCTGCGGCGAGCGGCCGTCTGCGCGAGGCACGAAACGGACGAGGCGAAAAAAATGCCAAGTGCTGCGGCTGAAATCAGATGCAGAGACATCCGGCTCAGACGGCTGGCGGGTTGGATTGCGACGCTACCCACTGGACTACCACCCCGAAAATACTGACGCTGAATGTAGCCAACGACCACTAAACCTTGGTTATCAGACGGAGCACGTACTCTCAACAAAGGGCGCGGTTTTTGCTGCAACTATCGCTGGTGATGTGGCGTAAAATCAACGATTTGATCGTTCACGTTTGATACGCGCTCACTTAGGGGGATTTACCAACCGGCAGATGGACGTGGATGAACGCGAGGCGCGGCGGCGGGATTTGCCCGCTCCGGCGGTATCCTTCCGTCGCCTACTGGCGAGGCCGGGGTCGAGGCCCTATGATTTCTTTTCAACTGCACGAAAGCCACCGCTCCAATGTCCCAACACGCACCAGTCAAACGCCTCATGGCGCCCGACATCACGGCCAAGAAAGGCGGCGATCCGATCGTTTCGCTGACCTCGTATCATGCCCATACGGCCGCCATCGCCGACCGGTATTGCGACTTTCTGCTGGTGGGCGACAGTCTCGGCATGGTGATGCACGGCTACGAGACGACGGTCCCGGTGCCGATCGATCTCATGATCATGCACGCACGCGCCGTCGTGCGCGGGTCGAAGCGCGCGCTGGTGGTGGTCGATATGCCCTTCGGCACCTACGAGGAAAGCCCGTCCATCGCATTCCGCAATGCCGCGCGCGTGATGAAGGAGACCGACTGCGGTGCCGTGAAACTGGAGGGCGGCCGGCGCATGGCCGAGACCATCCATTTTCTGGTAGAGCGCGGCATCCCGGTCATGGCCCACATCGGGCTGACACCCCAGTCGATCAACGTGCTCGGAGGTTTCAAGGCGCAAGGGCGCACGGCCGACCAGTGGGCGATGATCGAGGAGGATGCGCAACTGGTGACCCAGGCCGGCGCGTTCGCGGTCGTGCTGGAAGCGCTCGCCGCGCCGCTGGCCGATCGCATTACGCGGGCTGTGCCGATCCCCACGATCGGCATCGGCGCCTCCCCAGGCTGCGATGGGCAGATCCTGGTGATGGAAGACATGCTCGGGCTCTCGCCAAGAGTTCCCAAGTTCGTCAAGGAGTTCGGGGCCATTGGTGCGGCCATTGAAAACGCCATCCGCGGCTACGCGGAAGAGGTCAGGGCGCGCACATTCCCGGCTTCCGAACACACCTATCACATGAAGGGGGAGGGGGAGGCTCAGGGCTCGGCGGCGGCGCCCACGGGTGCCCCTTCTGCCGCCGCCCGGCCCGGAGCCACGAAAAAGACGAAAAATCCAAGCACTTGAGCCATCGTGTTGGCGCAGTCCGGCGGCTTTGGATACCGGATTGGGTGGGGGAAACTTGGATTATCGCAGCGCGGGGACTGGCTTGGGCTTGCCCTGTCAGCCCGCTCTAGTATTGATGCCCCCTTAAAGCCGAAAGATCCGCCAAGCGCGGATAGGCGGGCCGTAGAGGTTGCGGCTCGGGCAGCAAGAGACGATCACCGGCATGGCGCGTAAGGGTGTTGCTGGCCGGAGTAAGAACGTGGGAGAGCATAAGGTATGGCTAACGATGGCGACTCGCTGTTGCGTGAGGTCGATGAGGAACTTCGCCGCGAGAAGATGGAGCGGCTCTGGCAGCGCTACAACGGGTTGATCCTGGGTGCGGCCGCCGTCGTCATCGCCGGCGTCGCGGGCTACAAGTTCCTCGAGAGCCGCCGCCTCTCCGCTACCTACACCGCGGGCTCGCAGTTCAATGCCGCCGTTGAACTCGCCAATCAGAACAAGCGAGAGGAAGCTGTCAAGGCCTTCCAGCATATCGCAGAAACCGGTCCGCACGGCTATGCGTCGCTTGCCAAGCTCCACATTGCGGGCGCTTACGTCAAGGACGGCAAGACGGCCGAGGCCGTGGCTGCCTTCGACGCTCTGGCGTCCGATCCGAGCGTCGATCAGTTGTTGAAAAACTTTGCACAACTCCAGGCCGCCTCGCTGCGCATGGACCAGGCCGACTTTACCGAGATGCAGAATCGGCTCAACTCGCTGACAGGGGATTCGAGTCCCTACAAGGTCAGCGCCCGTGAACTTCTAGGCTTCGCGGCCTTCAAGGCGGGCAAACTGGAGGAGGCGCGCAAGCTTCTTGAGCCGCTGCTCATCGATCCGAACGCGACGCGGGCCATTCAGGATCGCATCAAAATCGTGATGGCAGAGATTGCGTCGGCGGAACTGGCCAAGGAGGCGCCGCCGCAAGCGGCGGAGCCAGCGAAACCCGACGCAGCAGCATCGCCCGCCAGCGCGCAAACCGCTCCGGCGGAGAAATCCGAAACCGCTCCGGCGGAAAAGTCCGAGGCCACACCGCCGGAAACGCAGACGGCTCCGTCGACCCCTGCCGCAGGAGAGGATGCGGGAAAGGCTGACGACAACAAGACAGGGGCCGATAAGACAGATGCCGATAAGGCTGGCGCCGGGGGAACCGAAGAAAAAGCGGCACCTGCAACGCCCGCCCAGTAATTGCCAGTAAACCGCGTCAGAACGTGCACGCTGCGCCGTCATTGTGACGCGCCGGGAGAACGGCAGGAACAGGAGATGTCCTTGGGGGGAGCCAGAAGGAGATTGGCAGGGATCAGGCGCAGCATCGTTGCCGCGCTCATCGTGCCCGCGCTCGTACTGGCCGCCTGCTCCAGCGACGGTCCGTCGCTTCCCAAGATCAGCGAGCTCAATCCCTTCAAGGAAAAGCAGACGCCGCTTCCGGGCAAGCGCATACCCATCGTCGAGACGACCGACAGCATCTCCTCCAATCTTGCCGCCGCCGATCAACCGATCATTCTGCCGCCGCAACGTGCCAACGACAGCTGGCCGCAGTCTGGCGGCGAGCCCAACAATGCGCCGGGCAATCTCGCGCTGAACGGGGCCGTTCGCCAAGCCTGGAGCCAGAGCGCAGGCGAGGGCTCCTCCAAGGAAGGCCGCGTCATGGCCAGCCCCATCGTCTTCGATGGCAAGGTCTACGCGCTCGACGCGCAAGGAAACGTCAGCGCGTTCTCCATGGCAGGCGGCAAGATTTTCGGCGTCTCCACGATGCCGGAGACAGAGTCTGATGCCGGCGGCGGCCATGGCGGCGGTTTGGCTGGAGATAACGGCCGGCTCTTCGTCGCCAACGGCTTTGGTGTGGTTGTTTCGCTCGATCCCGGCTCGGGCAAAGTGCTCTGGCAGAAAAATCTCGGTGCGCCTGTCCGCGCCGCGCCGACCGTGGCAGGCGACAAGATCTTCATCGTCACGGTTTCCGGGCGTTTCTTCTGCCTCAGTACATTGGATGGCGCGGAAGTGTGGTCTGTCCGCGGACTGCCCCAGCAGGCGAGCCTGACGACGTCGACAAGTCCCGCGGTCGATGGCGATATCGTCGTCGTGCCGTATCCCTCGGGTGACCTGATGGCGCTCAAGATCTCCGACGGTTCGCCAGTGTGGACCGAAAGCCTCGCACGTACGCGTGCAACCTCGCAGCTTGCCTCCATGAGCGATGCCTCGCGCCCCGCCATCGAAAGCGGCACCGTGTACGCTGTTGGCCACGCAGGCCGCATGATTGCGACAAACGCGCATACGGGCGAGCGGCTGTGGTCCGTCAACGTGCCCAGCATGCAGACGCCGTGCGTGGCGGGCGATACGGTTTACGTTGTCGACACCTCCGGCAAGCTGATGGCGCTGTCGCGCGCCGATGGCAGCACGCGATGGACCGCGAGCCTGCCGGAAACGCGCACATGGTCTGGTCCGGTCCTCGCGGGCGGCACGCTTTGGCTAACGTCGAACAAGGGCCGGCTGATCGGGGTCGACGCTGCGACCGGAAAAGTCGGAAACGCCGTCGAGCTCGGCGATCCGGTCTATATTCCCCCGATCGTCGCGCAGGGGCGGATGTTCGTTTTGACGGATTCGGCAAAACTGATCGCTCTCAATTGATTTTTGGGCTAGGAACAACCCGATCCTGAGCGGCCCCCTTTGGGGCCCTCACCATTTTTGAGCCTTCCTTCGAGCCCGCCGTTCCAATGTCCGAGCTGCCTGTCGTCGCAATTGTTGGCCGTCCCAATGTCGGCAAGTCGACGCTGTTCAACCGGCTGACAGGCACGCGCGCGGCCCTCGTCTCCGATATGCCAGGTCTCACACGCGACCGCCGCGAGGGGACGGCAGATCTCGGCGGCCCAAGGATCCGACTGGTGGACACCGCGGGATTGGAGGAAGCCGCACCGGGCTCCATCGCGGATCGGATGCGTAAGCAGACCGAGAAGGCGATTACGGAGGCTGACCTCATCTTGTTCGTGGTGGACGCGCGCGCCGGCGTGACGCCCACGGACACGGCCTTTGCGAAATTGGCGCGTGCATCCGGCAAGCCCGTCATTCTCATCGCCAACAAGGCGGAAGGCCGCCAGGGCACTGAAGGGTTCTACGACAGCTTCTCCTTGGGATTTGGCGCGCCCCTCGCGATCTCCGCCGAGCATGGCGAAGGAATCGGTGACCTTGTCGCCGAGATCATGGCTGCGCTGGGGCTCAAGCTGCCTGCGCGCCGCCGCAAGCCGGGCAGGGGCGAAGATGATGAACCCGCCGCAGCACTTCCCAAGGAAGGCCCCAAGCCGATCCGTGTTGCCATCGTGGGGCGTCCCAACGCGGGCAAGTCCACGCTCGTCAACGCGCTTCTCGGCGAGGACCGCATGATCACCGGACCGGAGCCCGGCCTCACGCGCGACAGCGTGGCAAGCGACATCCAATACAATGGTCAGCCGATCCGGCTGTTCGATACAGCGGGGTTGCGCCGCAAGGCGCGCATCAACGAGTTGGCCGAGAAGCTGTCGGCGAGCGATGCGGTCCGCGCGATCCGTTTCGCGGAGGTCGTCGTGCTGCTCATCGATGCGGACCGAGCGTTCGAGAAGCAGGATCTCACCATCGGTGACATGGTCACAAAAGAAGGCCGCGCGCTGGTGGTGGCCGTCAACAAGTGGGACGCGGTCGAGAACAAGCAGAAGACCTTGCGCGCGCTCAGGGAGACGGTCGCAGAGAGCCTGGCGCAAGTGCCCGGCGTGGCGCTCGTTGCCATATCGGCGCGCGCCGAGACGGGGCTCGATCAGCTCATGCGCGAGATCGTCAAGACCTACGAACTGTGGAACAAGCGCGTGCCCACGCCCCAGCTCAACCGCTGGCTGACCGAGGCTCTGGCGCGCCACGCCCCGCCCGCCGCAGCCGGCAAACGCATCAAGATCCGCTACATCACCCAACCCTCGACCCGCCCGCCGACGTTTGTGGCATTTTGTCAGCGCGCCGAGGTGTTGCCGAAATCATATCTGAAATATCTCACGAATAGCCTGCGTGAGACATTCGGACTGCCGGGCGTGCCGGTCCGCTTCAATTTGCGCAAGGGCGATAACCCCTTCGCCAGGAAATAGTCGCGGAAGCGCCATGTTAGGAAGGTCTGTGAGGGGCCGTCTGGCGCGCTATCCGGCGAGCCGGTATTTGTGGTCGAGGCTCGCCCGAGGTATTGCTGCGGGACGCCATCAAACAAGGACGAGTAACAAGATGCGGAAATTGCAGATGACGATGAGCGTTGCCGCCATGGCGCTGGCCGTGGTGGGTATGTCGGCCACTGGCGCTCTTGCGTTCAACAAGAAGGTCAGGAAGGCCTGCGGGCTCGACTACCAGGATTTCTGCTCACAGTACGATCCCAACTCGAGCGCCGTGCGACGCTGCTTTGAAAGCAACCGCCGCTCGCTGTCCAAGGGCTGCATCCGCGCCCTTGTCGATGCCGGGGAAGTGCCGCGCAAATATCTGCGCCGCTAAACTTTCCGATCGTGCCAACTGGGATGCGCGCTACTGGTCATGTCTTGTCGCATTCTACGGTGACGGGTGTCCTTTCCGCCGGGAAAGGCTCGAGTTGGGGCCACGTACTCCCTGAAAAGCGCAGCGGGCGGGAGCAATGGCAGCAAACATTAAGAAGGCTGCCCAGCTCACCGCCCGCACGGGCGACAGCCGCACATCTGGCGCCGCTCCGGACCTCGATAGATAGTCGATCCGCTTGAGACTGCAAGGGCAGTCAGGACCCAAGATATGCGGTAGTCTTGAAACGCGATGCCGCAGGCCGGGCCGGTCCGAAGTGCATTGCACAAACGCCGTTGCGCCGTGGCGCGGCGCGCAGCTTGGATTAAGAGCGGACTAGGCGGCCGGAAGATTGGGTATGGCGGACACAGAGACCAACGCGAACCCAGGTGAGGCGCTCGCCGAAGTTTTATTCTATCACTTGGAGCGTCAGCCTCTGGAGCGCGTGCTGCCCAATCTTCTTGGCCGCACATTGGAACGCGGATGGAAAGCGGTTGTGCAGGCGGGAAGCCAGGAACGGCTCGATGCTCTGGATCAGACGTTGTGGACCTACAGCGACGACAGCTTTTTACCCCACGGACAGCGCAAAGCCGGGTATGCCGAGGAGCAGCCCGTGTTCCTGACCACAGGCCCCGAAACGCCCAATGCTGCCGGCGTGCGCTTTCTGGTCGACGGCGCCACGGCCGAGACGTTCCACGGCTTTGTGCGTATCGTCTATCTGTTCGACGGGGCAGATCCCGATGCGCTCGCGATTGCACGCGCGCAATGGACAGCGGCCAAGAAGGCGGGCTGCGCCGTCACCTATTGGCAGCAGACTGAGGAAGGGCGCTGGGAGCGCAAAGCGTGAGCGCCTTGACACCTTGAAGGCGTCGCGCTTCTACAAGCGCCCATGAACTACCGCCACGCCTATCATGCCGGAAACTTCGCCGACGTGCTGAAGCACGCTGTTCTGGCGCTCATCCTGCAATACATGACCGCCAAGCCTCAGCCGCTGCGCGTGATCGACGTCCACGCCGGGATTGGCAGCTACGATCTCGACAGCGTCGAGGCCGGCAAGACGGGCGAATGGCAAGGCGGCATCGGCCGCGTCTTCGGATGTGGGCTGCCGCCGGAAGCCGGGGCGCTGCTTGCGCCTTATCTCGATGCGGTTGCAGCCTTGAACGGACAGGGCCAGCTGCGCCGCTATCCTGGCTCGCCCGTACTTGCACGCGCGCTGCTTCGAAAGAGCGATACGCTGGTCGCCAACGAGCTTCATGTTGAGGACTTTGCGCTTCTGAAGGACGCCCTTCATGGCGCGCCCAATACCAAGGTGCTCAACTTGGACGCTTGGGTCGCTCTGAAGTCGCTGCTGCCTCCGCCGGAGCGGCGCGGCCTCGTCCTGATCGATCCGCCCTTCGAAGCTGCCGACGAGTTCGTTCGGCTTTCGGCGGGGTTGGAAGAGGCGCTTCGCCGCTTTGCCTCCGGCACCTATCTGATCTGGTACCCGATCAAGGACACCCGGGAAGTCAGCCGATTTCTTCTTGATGTGAGGGGGCTTGGCCTCAAGAAGGTGCTCAACGCGACGCTGGCGGTGTGCGCGCGCAGCACCAATCCCGGGTTGACCGAAACAGGGCTTCTCATCGTCAATCCTCCCTACGTGCTCGCAGGTCAACTGGCGCGCCTGCTGCCCATCTTGAGCACACTGATGGGTTCGGGACCGGGCGCCGGCTACGCTTTGAACGACTGGTCAGCCTGAGCTGCCGGTTGCTCCGGCGAGAGGTTTTCGTGACGGTTCGGGTTCAAACTTGAGCTTTCGGCTTGCAGAAAAAGCACGATCTTGCGTAATTGTAGAGCTGTAGCCGGGTAGAGCAGCCACGCTTGCCGGTGACGTCTTATGCCAAGTGTTGCGTCCGTACGTGTCGCGGACCTGACGGCAGGACTTGAGGCGCGCGGTTGACTCTGCCCTGATGCAATCATTGGTGCGAGCCAAGAGGCGCGCCAGTTGGCCCCTTCTCGCACTTGCCTTCGCGCCCCCCGGCGCGGAGGAATTTGAGGAGAGCATGCATGCGCCAGGTTGGCACCGTGAAATTTTACAACACGCAGAAGGGCTATGGCTTCATCAAGCCCGACGACGGCGGAAACGACATCTTCGTGCATGTCACGGCGGTGGAGCGTTCGGGCATCGGTGCGCTGGTGGAAGGCATGCGCATTTCTTTTGAAACTGAGCCGGACAAGCGCGGCAAGGGGCCAAAGGCCGTCAATCTCGAGCAGGCCGGATAGATCCGGCACATCGATTTTCTCATTTCGCTTATTTGTCATGGCGTGGCCTCATCGCCACTGCAAATTTATTAAAGTGATGCGCGCGCCTTTTTGCGCCCAGAAAGCCGGATGCAGGCTCTAAAATGCCCCGGCAAACATTCCCTATCGCGGGTCAACGAATTTCATTGGGCTCAGACATTTTCTGAAGGAGTAGATCATGATGTCATTCAAGTGGATCGCCGTCGCCGCCATCGCCGTTGTCACTCCGGTGGTTGCCGCCTCCGGCGCGCAGGCGGCAGGTAACTGCGTTTCAAAGGCGGCGGAGGGTACGGGTTCCGACGAGAAGGCCGCCAAGTTCCAGGTGTACGAAGCGCTGCTGCAGGCGACCGATTGGTCGGCATGGGCGGCCTGGATGGCAAACGGCACAACGCCGGGCTACAAGGTCAATCCCGTGAAATATCGCTGCTCGAAAGGCGGGCTAGGCGTGACCTGCCGGGGCCAGACGACGATCTGCAAACTCTAAAGCGTTTACATATTTCAACAGGGGGTATTCGCAATGAAAGCATGGAAAGTGATGGCATTGAGCGCGGCCGCGTTTGCCGCGGTTTCGACGACGGGGGCGCAGGCGGGTTGCGTGATGGCCGGCGGCGAAGCGACCATGATCACCGAGGATCTGGCGAAGTTCATGGCCGAGGCGGCTCTGAAGAATTCGATTGCGGCTCACGGCTGGAAAGCGGCCGGCCCGGTTTCGATGAAGTGCGATGCGTCGAACGGGCTGCCGCATTGCATGGCGCGCCGCAAGGCCTGTAGCTGATTTCTGCAGCTTATTGACGTGTGTGGGACGCGCGTTCCAAAAGCAATGCGGATAACGCTGGGCTCTTGAACCGCCAGCACACCTGTTCGATGGACGCAAATGAAAACGGCCCGCTACAGCATTGTAGCGGGCCGTTTCTAAGTCTTGCTCTAGAGCCGGTCGACTAACGGCTTACCTTGCCATCATCGAGCGGATCAGGCCGATGATCGCCATCAGCACGCCGCCGCCAACGCCGCCGCTGGCAACCTGCGAGATAATGGCCATCGGGTCGAGACCGGCGGCCGCATCCGTTGCCATTGGCAGATTGAGCAGCGAGCCGAGAATCTGTCCGCCGAGACCGCCGCCGACGATTCCGGCGATCGAGTTGCCCAGTGTGCCCAGGCTGATGTTCTTGAACAGTGCGCCCGCGACATTGCCGCCAAGCGCGCCGCTGATCAGCTGGATAATGAGGGTAACGATGTCCATGCCAGTGCCTCCACGTGTTGTGTGGGAGGGATTTAGCGCAGCGATTTGTTCGCTGTCGTACCCCTGCCCTCTTCCCCTAAGTGTGCGCCATTGTAACAGACTGTTACATCCCGTGTCCGTCTGTGAACTGAAAGCAAGCCATTTAATTGGCGGGCGTGGTCGCCAGGTTACAAATGGTGCTGCGGGCGTGGATCCGCCTCCATCGCGAGTGTGGCTTTTTCGTCAATCGATCTTTCGAAGTTAGCGATTTGGGCGCTTTTCCCGCCGCATGTAGCCCATATCGACCGGCCGTGCCCTGTTCATGCCATAGGCCGTTGGCTATAGGTACGTGGGAAAATTCTCGTATGCTTGCCGGAGCTCGATAGATGCGCAAATCGTTTCTTACCCTTTCTTGCGCGGCCATTGCCGCCATCAGCCTGTCGTTTGCGGATGACGCCTCTGCTGCCTGCACGCGGCTTGGCTTTTCGGTCAACGATTACGGCAAGGACGGTCCTGCGCGCGATGCCAAGCAGCTTCTCGACAAGTACATCGCCAAGTGGGCGAGCGATAACGGCATTGCGAAGTATACGACCGGCAAGAAGGATGTGACGTGCGAGCTGTTCCTCGACTTCGTCGTTTTCGACGAATACACCTGCCGCGCCGAGGCCAGCGTGTGCTGGGACGGTGCGCCGGTGAAGGGCACGGGGCAGACGAGCGCGCTCAATGACGACGCCGAGCCGGTGACCAAACCAAAGGCCACGAAATCGGCGGCAAAAAAGGCGCCCGCGAAGATCGAGACGGGTTCGGTCGACACCCCGGCGCCTGCAGCGCCTGCCGCTCAAGAGCCGGCCGCCGCCGACAACAACGCCGAAGAGGCCCCCAACGCGAACGAAGTGTCAGGCGCGGATACGGATGCGGCTTCTCCTTCGAGCGATGACAGCCAGGCAACGCCCTGATTCTCGAGAGCCGGACCTGCCCAAGTTTCGAGCCCTCGCGGCATGCCGCGAGGGCTCTTGTTTTTGCCCACCGGCTGGAGTGCTGGCGCGCGCGTCCGCGAGGTGCTTCAAGGTTCAATCGGATGAAGGCGCGGCTGCGGCGGTCTTGAAGTAGGGCTCGACCACGCCTTTGAGCTTCACCGTGATGGGGTTGCCCTTGCGGTCGCGGGAGTTGCCGGCGGCGACGCGGATCCAGCCCTCGGACACGCAGTACTCCTCCACGTTCGTCTTCTCGGTGCCGTTGAAGCGGATGCCGACGTCACGCGCCAGGATCGCCTCGTCGTAGTGCGGGCTCGAGGGATTGACGGAAAGCCGGTCAGGCAGTTTGTCGG
The DNA here is from genome assembly GCA_964587445.1 of uncultured Hyphomicrobium sp. Taxonomy (GTDB): domain Bacteria; phylum Pseudomonadota; class Alphaproteobacteria; order Rhizobiales; family Hyphomicrobiaceae; genus Hyphomicrobium_B. The sequence continues at coordinate 300,973 of CAZPLQ010000002.1, read as the reverse complement.
TCATGATCGTTTCCTCGTCGGGTCTCCTGCTTCGCGCGCCATTGAGGGCACGAATGGGGAGAGGGCATGGCATTCAGTTCGCAAAGCGGAAATGCATGACGTCGCCATCCTGCACGACGTACTCCTTTCCTTCCAGGCGCATCTTGCCCGCCTCCTTGGCTCCGGTCTCGCCGTTGAGCGTGGAATAGTCGTCGTAGGCGATGGTTTCGGCGCGGATGAAGCCCTTCTCGAAGTCCGTGTGAATGACGCCTGCCGCTTGCGGCGCCTTGGTGCCGCGGGTGATGGTCCAGGCCCGCGCCTCCTTGGGCCCGACCGTGAAGTAGGTCACCAGATCGAGCAGCCTGTAGCCTGCGCGGATCAACCTGTTGAGGCCGGGCTCGGAAAGTCCCATCTCGGCGAGGAAGGCGTCACGGTCCTCCGCTGCAAGCCCTGCAAACTCGCTTTCGATCTTGGCCGAGATGACGACAGTGGCCGCGCCTTCCCTGGCTGCGCGCTCCTCGACGCTTTTGGAGAACGCGTTGCCCTCGGCAGCCGAGACTTCATCGACGTTGCACACATAAAGCACGGGCTTGGACGTCAGAAGTTGCAGGCCGCGGAAGATCGGCATTTCCTCTGGCGTGATCTGGGCAAGACGCGCCGGCTTACCCTCGCGTAGCAGAGCGAGGGCTTTTTCCATGATCGCAAGTTGCGCCTTCGCATCCTTGTCGCCCGACTTCGCCTTTTTCTCGATCTGGGTGGCACGTTTTTCCACGCTCTCCAGATCGGCGAGCATCAGCTCGGTCTCGACCGTGTCGGCGTCCGCGATGGGGTCGATGCGATTTTCGACGTGCGTGACATCGCCATCCTCAAAGCAGCGCAGCACATAGGCAACGGCATCGACCTCGCGGATGTGGGAGAGGAACTTGTTGCCCAGTCCTTCGCCTTTGGACGCGCCGCGCACGAGCCCTGCGATGTCGACGAACGTGAGGCGTGTCGGGATGATCTCTTTCGAGCCTGCGATCCTGGCGAGTGTGTCGAGACGCTCGTCGGGCACGCCGACTTCGCCGACGTTGGGCTCGATGGTGCAAAAGGGATAGTTGGCCGCCTCCGCGGCTGCCGTCTGAGTCAGCGCGTTGAAGAGGGTTGACTTGCCGACATTCGGCAAGCCGACGATGCCCATCTTGAAACCCATGTGTGATCTGTCCTTGAATTGCGTTGCGCTGAGCTACAACGCTCATTCTGGAAGATCAATGGGCAGCGATGGCGCGGAAGGCCGGTTTTCGTCCCGCTTGTCAATTGTCCGGCGTCCGGTGCGCGGCGAGTAGAACGATGAACACGTTGGTGGCAAGCCTAGCGCAATTTCCGATCATACAGGGCCACTTTTTCCTCTCCCGGAACTGCGGGTATGAGATTTACAAGGATGTCGCGGAGCGACAGGTGAGGGACTTGCGCCTGCGCCGCTGATTGCGGCAGTCCCCCCTCTCCCCTTGGGGAGAGGGTTGGGGTGAGGGGGTGGTCTACCGCCCCAACACAATCGTGACGGCGCATCGCAGATTGAATCGCTGGTCCATCCCCTCGCCCGGCGCTCGAGGTCCGGCGTTGACGCGCCGGAGTTACTGCGAATGGCGCGCCAATGCGAACGTTGAATAACGATCGGGGCTCGGCAAGTTGGTCTTGTCCGACATGGCCGAGCGCAGCGCCTGCTCGATGTTGACGCCGTTGTCGGCCTCACGCATGGCGATGACGATGAAAGGGCGCTGCCAGCTTGTCTCATCGTCTTCGCATTCCGCGCACGGTTCGAGATAACGGCCCAGGTTGAGCGTCCACATCGGGATGTGCGGGTCCACGGCGCCGCGCACCCACTCGGCGATGCGTGCCGCGCGCAACCCGCCGCGCTGCGTCTCGCGGCCGATGTCGCCCTCCTGGCTTGCAAGCCCTACGGCGATCAACGCGCGTGCGCCGCCCAAACCTTCACGCATCTGCGGTGCGAGCACTTCGCTTTGTATAGCGGCGGGCGAAAGGCGCTCGTTGCCGCGTTCGAGCTCGGTCGTCGAGCCCAGGACCCAGCCGTAGGTCTTGGTCAGCACGACGATGTCGAAAAGCGCACGGCGGCCCAAGGCATCCGTGCCCTCGATCGGGAACACGAGCGTGCGTTCGTTCCAGCGCTTGGCGAAGATGTGTTGCGCGCCGCTCTTGTCCATGAATTGCGAGAAGTAGGCGTCCTTGAGCACGATGGCGCCGACGGTGAGCGTGAACAGCATGGCGATGAGCCCGGCCATGGCATCCTCGCGCGTGCCAAACAGGCGATGCAGCAATCCGTTTGCTTCGCTGCCGTGCGGGTCGCCGCCGCTGCTTCCGGCACTGAGGGAAGCTGCCGCGGCCCCGCCGCCGGCGCGCCCATTGCCGACGTCCTCGTCGTATTGCGCCATTCTCGACCAGCCCCTCGTGTTACGGCCCCGATGCGAAAGCGTGCGGCCGCAAGCAGAAGTCCGACCGCGTCCCCTCTCAACCGTCCGATTTTCGCGAGCTGAGCCATTTTTTCAAGTTTTCCGCCAGTGCGGATTGGCGCTTGTTGGCCCGTTCTCCGGCAGGATGGGGCTTATTTGCCTGTCGCTGTGGCGCGTGGGCCTCGTCTTTCGGCCTCTCCGCCGTCTGCGGTGGCAAAGCCTGCCTTGCCTTGCGCGGCTCTGGATCAGCCTCTGCTTGCGTGAAACGCGCAACATCGCTCAGGAAGCGGGCGTCGTCGCCTTTGGCGAGATGAGGGGCCGCCCGCGCGAGGGCATCGAGCAGATCCGACACCCACGCGCGTTCGGATTTTGCGAAGTCGTTGAGCACGTAGTAGGTCACGGCGTCTTTCGATCCGGGATGGCCGATGCCCAGGCGCACGCGCACATACTCGTTGCCGATGTGCGCCGAGATCGAGCGCAAGCCGTTATGGCCGGCATTGCCGCCGCCGAGCTTCACCTTCACTTTCGAGGGCGCCAGATCAAGCTCGTCGTGAAAGACGGCGACATCGGCCGGATCGATCTTGAGGAAGCGTAACGCCTCGCCGACCGCGCGGCCGCTTTCATTCATATAGGTCTCGGGCTTCATCAGCATGACGCGCGCGCCGCCGATCGCGCCTTCGCTGACGAGAGCCTGGAATTTCTTGCGCCAGGGTGGAAAGTCATGCGCGCGCGCAATCGCGTCCAGCGCCATGTAGCCGATGTTGTGGCGGTTGCCCTCGTATTTGGGGCCGGGATTGCCGAGACCGACAAACAGTTTCATTTCGCTCGCGCCTCCCGGCACGCCCGCGGCGCCGGCCGCGAGGCGGGGCCTTGTGAGACCCGGCGGCACTCTCGAAAGTGCGCCGCCGGGCGAAGCATCGTCTCGAGATTACTTCTTGCCAGCGGGCTTGGCCGCCGCCGCGGCGGGCGCGGCCTTGCCGGCTGCTGCGGCCGGAGCTGCTTTGCCCGCGGCAGCCGCCGGAGCACCCTTGCCAGCTGCCGCCGCCGGTGCGGCCGCTGCAGCGGCTTCGCTCGAGGCTGCCTCGTCGTCGCCCTTGAGAGCGCCCGCGATGGTGGCAATGGTGAAGTCGCGACCCTTGATCACGGGCGAGATGCCGTCCGGCATGTCTATTGCCGAGACGTGGATCGAGCGGCCGATCTCGAGGCCCGTCAGATCGATCTCGAAGTAGGATGGGATCTTGTCGTAGGGGCAATAGACTTCGAAGTCGTGGCGCACGATGTTGAGCACGCCGCCGCGCTTCAGACCCGGAGATGCGGCTTCGTTGGCGAAGCGCACCGGAATGGAAACGCGGATGATGCCGTCCTTGCCGACGCGCTGGAAGTCGACGTGGAGGGGCGTGTCGCGCACAGGGTCAAGCTGAACGTCGCGGGCGAGCACGATGTGCTTTGTGCCGTCCACGTCGATCTCGAAAGCCGTCGAGGTGAAGTGGCCCTTGAGGACCTGTTTCCAGAGTTCGTTGTAGTCGAGCGCGATGGTCTCAGGGGACTTGTTGTCGCCGTAGATCACGGCGGGTACGCTTCCTTCGCGGCGCGTTTGACGTGCGGCCCCCTTGCCGGCACGCGGGCGCGCCTGAGCCTTGAGCGGAATGAGCCCAGACATGGCATGTCTCCGAGTGTTTAGGGGTTTCCCCATGGGGAAACCAGAAAAAGCCGCATCCGGCCTCCAAGGGTGCCGGGCGGCGTCTCACAAGTGTTCATGAGATGGCGGGCTTATAGCCGTGATCCTTGGCCTGCGCAACCTGGACCGGAAACGCAGGCGATCCGGAGGCCGGGTTGGCTGGGCGCGAATGGTCCGCAGGCTATGCAACTTTTCGAAGGTAGCGGGTTCTGGGCATCGCGCGCGGCACGTTAGACCGGAATTCCCTTCCGATCTCCGGAGGGTTCCCCGCGCGCACCGCGGCGGGTAGACTATCAACGTGAACGCATCGCGGCGGCTGCATAGCCTGCCGCCCGCGCCTTGAGGATCCATGGACAAGAAGACCAATAAGCGCCGCTCAGCTGCCGATCAGGACAAGATCGTGGTCGAGGCCTTGCGCGGGGTCGGGCGGCCGGTGTCGGCTTATGAGCTGATCGAGGAACTGCGTGACAAAGGTGTCACCGCGCCGCCTACGGTCTACCGTGCGCTCAACCGGCTGATCGAGGACGGGCTCGCGCACCGCCTGGAGTCCCTCAACGCCTTTGTGGCCTGTAACCACCCCCATCACCACACCGGCAAGGCGGTGTTTGCCATTTGCGAGGCGTGCGGAGCGGTCACGGAGTTCGACAGCGAGACGGCTGAAAGAAGCCTCGCCCAATGGGCCAAGCGCGCCGGCTTCACCGTGCGCACCATGACGCTGGAATTGCGCGGCCAATGCAAGACCTGCTGCACGGCGCCCCGGCGTTCGCCATCGCCGGCCGGCTGAGGGGTCAAAGCATTCCTATCCCGGCCGCTCGCCCCCCCCCAAACTGACTGGATGGCAAGTGAGGTGCCGTCCCGGCCGCGAGATCGAGCGCACCTGCTTTTCAATATGAAATGTGTAAAGAGCCGTTCAGGCACAGTTCATGTTGGGGCCGCTAGGGTTCTATCCAAGCTGATGGAGCTAGCGCCCATCAGGTCCCAAGGTGCCCGGCCAGGCTCCCCCTCTCCCCCCCCCGGCCTGGCCGGCGCTACCTCAGGACAAGACGCCCAAATCTTCGTCCCTTCCGTGATTCCTCCCAAGATTGATCGTCTCCCCTGCCGCCGGTCCCGAGCCGGCGGTTTTTCTTTCACACTCGTTTTATTTCGCGCTGCCAGTCGTTTAGCGGACAGACATGGCCGGTGCGCCTTTGCCCTCTCGATTTTCGTGCTGCGACGCGGTAAGTGCGAAAGATGGCCCATCCGATCGCAGACTCCTCATCGCGCAATCCCGTCCTGATCGAAGTCACGCGCGGCCCCCTCGTGGAGTGCCGGCATCGTGGCGCGGTCGCCGTCGCCGACGCCTCCGGGGCCTTGGTGCTGGAACTGGGTGACACGCGCGCGCCCGTGTACCCGCGCTCGGCGATCAAGCCGCTTCAGGCGCTGCCCGTCATCGAGACAGGCGCCGCCGACCGCTATGGCTTCAAGAACCATCATCTTGCGCTTGCCTCGGCCTCGCATTCGGGCACGCGCGGACAGGTGACGGCGGCGGGAGAAATGCTGGCAGCGATCGGGCTCAATGAGTCCGCGCTCCATTGCGGCACGCATCTGCCGCGCGACGAAGACGAGCAGCGCGCGCTCTTGCGGACCGGTAGCAAGCCGACGCCGTTGCATCACAACTGCTCGGGCAAGCATGCCGCGATGCTGGCGACCGCCCGTCATCTTGGTGAGCCGACCGCGACCTACGAGCAGGCCGATCATCCCGTGCAGCAACGCATCCGTGATCTGCTGGAGGAGATGGGTGGCATCGAGATCACCGCCGACGTGTGCGGTATCGACGGTTGTTCGGTGCCCAACTGGGCGCTGCCCACGGCAAACCTGGCCCGCGCCTATGCCCGGTTTGGCACCGGCGAGGGACTGTCTCCCGAGCGCGCCAGGGCGGCGCAGCGCCTGAGGGCCGCCGCGCTTGCCGAACCCGAATTTCTCGCAGGACCCGCGCGGCTCGATACGCGCGTACAGAAGCTTCTCGACGGCGCCGCTTTCATCAAGACGGGGGCGGAAGGCGCTTATTGCGGCTGTTTTCCGCAAGTTGGGTTGGGATTCGCGCTCAAGATGGACGACGGCGCGTCGCGCGGTGCGGAAGCGATCGTGTCGCTGCTCATCGAAGCGTACGTTCCGGCGGCGCGCGGCAAGCTGCCGTTGAAGACCCTGAAGAATGCCCAAGGCAAGGACGTCGGCGTGATCCGCCCGTCATCGCTCGCTCGCGTCGCCCTGCGCTGAACGTCCGATCGACGTCGCGTCTGATCGTTATTCCGGCCGGCGCTTTGTTTTCCTGTCATCCCGGCCGAACATTTTTCTCTTCTTGTCATCCCGGCCGCGCGCAGCGCGCGCCGGGACCCAGGAGGGCTTGGCGCGATCTTGCGATGAGACGTTTTGCGCTCCGCGCATATCCGCTGGGTCCCGGGTCTGCGCTCCGCCGGACTGCATCCGGCTTCGCTTGCCCGGGATGACAAGTTGATGGTGTCATCCCGGCCGAACATTTTTCTCTTGTTGTCATCCAGGCTGAGCGGTAGCGCGCGCCGGGACCCAGGAGGCATTGGCACGGTCTTGCGATGAAATGTATTGCGCTTCGCGGCATATGCGCTGGATCCCGGGTCTGCGCTCCGGCGGATTGCATCCGGCTTTCGCTTGCCCGGGATGACAAGGGCTAGACGGCGACGTTGCCGTTCAGCGCGATGCGGCCGGCGGTTGAAGGGTCGTGTGCGAGATCGGGGCCGGCGACAATGCCAAGCGTCATCTTGCGGATTGCGCCGCCGGGCGTTTGCGAGATGAGATTGTTGGCGATGAGGCATGCGCCCGCCTCGGGATCGCCGGTGATCGAAATGCCCACGCGCGAACGGCGGATGACGTTTCCCGTCGCGGCGACGTCGCGCATGTAGGCGCCCCAGCCGATCTGGATGCCGGTCGCCGGTGCGCCTTCGATCGTATTGCCCGTGACGGCGGCGTCGGCCTCGACACTGATCCCCTCGCCCCGCTTTTCGCCTTCCGGTTCCTTCTCGCGGCGCGCCAGATTGCGGATCAGGTTGCCTTGGATGACGGCAAGCCGTCCGCCTTCGTTGAAGTTGGTCACCGATATGCCGGTTGCGGCGGTGTCGACGGCGTTGTTGGCGATCACGCAGCCTTCAAAGCCGAACTCCGCGTAAAGCGCGACTTCGCCGAGCCGCTCGCAACTGTTGGCGATGATCTGGAGGTTGGAGGCCGCATTGCCGCGCACGGCGCTGTAGGTGCAGTCGCAGATGCGATTGGCTTGGACCAGAACGCTGCCAGCGCGAAACACGTTGATGCCGTTGCCCCACTCGCCGGAACCGCCGGGCGCGTTGCGAATCTGGCTGATGCGGTTGGCGGCGACAAGCGTGCCGTCCTCGCCCGGTTCGCTGCGCCAGACGAGAATGCCGTTACCGGCGCAGCGGGAGATGGTGTTGCCCGAGATGTCGAGCCCTTGCGCGTCGAGCGACTTGATGCCGGCATCGAGCACGTCACACACGCTCGTCCTCGTCACGCGCCCGCTGCATTGGGTCAGCGCGATGCCGCACGCGGTGCTGTTGCGCACCTCGACGTTTTCGATTGCGATGCGTTGGGCTCGGGTGATGCTCAACAACCCTTCGCCTCGAGTCGCATCGAGAGCCTGATACGCGCCGTCGATGACGAGGCCTTCCAGCACGATGTCGCCGGCCTTGTCGGCGGTGATGCACGCGGGTCCGCCTGAAAACATCAGTACGGTGCGCCGCGCGGTGCCGATCAACGCGGTCCCCGACCGCAGCCGCAAATCCGAGATACGGAATACGCCTTCAGGCAGAACAAGCGCGCGGCCCTGGCGCGCGGCGTCATCGATGAGGCTTTGCAGCGCCGGCGTCTGGTCTTCCTCGGCATTGGGCGTCACCTCGCCCATGATCTCGTTGCCGATCTGGCGAAAGGCGGCGCGCAAGGACTTCGCCTTGGCCGGTGCGGCGTCGGCGGCGTTGGCGCTCGTTGCGGCCGCGGCTGCCGCCGCAGCGCCAAGCCCGAAGCTGGCGGCGAGAAGGGAGCGGCGATCGACGGTCATGGCGGTCTCCTGGCGGGTATCGGTACAAGGAGAAGCAACAACGGCGCCAGTCAGGTAAACGTTAAGCCGAACAGTTAATCCGCCAAATATTGGATGGTGGCGACGTCGCGATCCTCCAGGCAGGCCCGCACGATTTCCAAAGCTCCTTCCAACGCGTCTAGGAAGCTCAGGGGCGGGCCATCGAGGTCCGCGGGTATGTGGATGAAGCCGGAGCGGCAGGCCGCCGGAAGGCCCTTGGCGGCCGTCAGGCTATGGTAAAGAACCGCGTTGCAAAGGTAGCCGCCTGCGTCGTCCGACAATGAGACGGGAAAGCCGCGCGCCTTGAGGCGTGCTTCGATTTTGGCCGTGTCGATGCTGACGGGATGCAGGTCCGGTCCATCCTGGGACAGCCGGGCATCGGAGGGCAGACAGCCCGTCGCATCGGGCGCCAGGCGGCAGATGTTATGCGCGCACCGTTCGATGCGAAAGCCGCGCGCGCTCGCGGCGACGCCGAAGTGCAGTGCAAGCGAAGGCCGATGGCGGGTGATCAGCGCCATCGCGCGGCCGGGTGCAGCCCCCCAGGTGGTGTCGAGGACTTCATGATGGAAGACGTGATCGGGAAAAGCGCTGGCAGCGGTCTGCGCCAACGCCGGCACCAGCCGCGCCGTGGCATTCTCGGTAACACCGGGGAAAGGCCCAAAGCCCGTGAGCAGAACCGTGCCTAGTGACGCGTGTATCGCGTGTGTCATGCCGGTCAACTTAGCAGATCGCGGGCGGGCACGGGCGCTTGATCAACTCTTCGATTTGACGAGGAAGTCGAGCCGCAAACGATGCCGATCATCCGTGATGAAGTGCACGATCACCAGTCCGGACGTCAGAACGGCGATAGCGGTCGCGCCGGCAATAAGAAGCATGATCAGGATTTGATACTTGGCCGCTTCCACCGGATCGATGCCTGCCAGGATCTGTCCCGTCATCATGCCGGGGAGCGCGACGATGCCCGCTGCGGCCATGGAATTCAATATCGGCATCAAGCCGGTGCGCATCGCTCCACGCAGGATGTCCTGGAACGCCTCGATGCGCGTTGCGCCGAGCGCGATGCGGGCCTCGATGGTGGCGCGCTCACGTTCCGCCGTCGATGTCAGCGTGTCGAGGACGAGCGCCACGCCGGAGAGCGTGTTGCCCGCCAGCATTCCCAGGATCGGGAGCAGGAAACGTGGCGCATACCACGGGCTTGGTTGAATGACGGCGAGGGCCAGCAGCGTAGTCGCCATGCCCGACAGGAAGGCAGGGCTTGCGCTGAGGAGCAGGGGGATCCAAGCCTTCAACCGGTATTGCTGACGCATGATGATTTCGGCAAGCGCGCCGGTCGCCATGACCGCAGCAAATCCGATGGTCCACAGGGGCGAGACCTGCCGGAAGATGAAACGCAGTACGAGCGCGACGGCGGCGAGTTGCACGATCATGCGCAGCGATGCCAGCGCCAGGCTCTTTTCCAGTCTCAGACGATAGGCAAACGAGATCGCGCCATTGATCAGGACGAGCGCCGCGGCGATGCTGAGGTCCGTCAAGGAGAGCGGGACATAGGAGGTCATGGCTATGTACCGCCTTGGCTGCGCGGTGGGCCGGACGGTGTGCTGACGGCCGTCGAATCGAGCGCTCGCCGGGCCGGCATTCCGGTGATAGGTGCCAGCTGGAGGCGTGCGTGACCCAGGCGGGAGACAGGATTGTCGTTGTGCGCCGTTATGATCAGCGTGCGGCCGGCCAGGAGCTGAAAGCGCAGCAACTCCGAAACGAGTGCCGCGGTTGGGATATCGAGCGCGGAGACGGGTTCGTCGAGCAGCAGCACGGCGGGTTCGTCCACGATTCCGCGCACGAGCGCCAATCGCTGGCGTTCTCCCGTCGAGAGAGAGGCCACGGGTTTGTCGAGAAGCGCAGGCTGCAAGCCCAGCGACGTCAAAAGGCGCACGATGCGGTCCTGGGCGGCTTGGTCCTCCTTGGCCGCCGGAAATGCGCTTTGCGGGGTTTCGGTCCACCACTGCGGCTCCGCCGACAGATAACGCACCTTCTTGCGCCACTGGGGCCCGGTCATTTCGTTGCGCTCCGCCCCGTTGAGGAAAACATGGCCGCTGGCGGGATCAAGGTCGGCGATTGCGCGCAGCAGGCGCGTCTTGCCGGACCCTGACGGGCCTTCCACGATGAGGCATTCGCCGTCGCCAACGGTGAACGTCAATGGCGGAAGCGGCGCGGCCTTGAGGTGGTCGATGCGAAGCAAAAGTGATCCTCAAATCTAAGCCTGAAAGGCTTACGCCGAGGATTAGCAGGCGCCGTGGCGGAGAGCCAGACGTCACGATAGTCAATAAGGTTGGAAACCTCAGGCGGCGACCTGAATCTCGTGCAGCTTCATCTCGATGATCTCGCGATTGAAGGGCTTGAGCAGATAATCGTCGGCGCCCGCCTTGAAGGCGCGAGTGACATCGGGAATGTCGTTTTCCGTCACCAGGTAGATGATGTACGGGCGGTTTTCGACGCGCTCGCGGCGCAGCTTCTGGATCAGCTCATGGCTGTTTACACCCGGCAGGATCCAATCCACGAGAATGAAGTCGGGAGGGTCGCTGCGTGCGCGCTCCAGCGTCTCGACAGCGGTTTCGGCCTCGCTCACCCGAAAGCCGAGGCTTTCAAAAATGAGACGGCCGAATTTGCGGATGATCGGAGAGTCGTCGACGATCAGGATATGCTTCATGACGCGTTTTAGGGCTCTGGCTTGTCGCAAAAGATAGCGCAGGCCTGTCCACGTGGGCCCGCGCCAGTCGAAGAGACTGTGCCCGCCAAAGTCCTAATGTGCGCTTAACCGGTGACGCAAAACGCGCAAATCAGGGACTGACAAGCGCGTTTTGCCGGAAAGATCGCAGGATACAGGCCGTTACGCTGCCGCGTGGGGTCACCCTTGCGGCTTGGCCACGAGCAGGATGTCGGCTCCGTCCTTGAGAATCTCCAGCCGCATATGGGCCGTCTGCGCGATCCGGTACGTGTAGTAGGCCTGAATGCTCATGGCGTCGAGCGGGGGAGGATTACCCGCCACGAAGTCCGTCAGATACTGCGGCGGACGCGCCCCGTTGCCCCGGCAGCGCAGCAGAAAGCTGGGTGTCTCGAACGATCCGCCCAGGGCAACGTCGATTTCGCCGCCCTTGGGCAGTGCGGTGACGGATGACGCCACCAGATTGAGCAACAGCTTGACCTTGTCCTTGCCCATGTGCCCGGGCGCGCCGCGCCAGACGAGCTTGTGCTTGCCCTGGGTGATGCCGACGAAGCCGCGCGAAATCTGCTCGGCCGTTCCCAGATCGATCATCGAGCCGGCAGAGCCCGCGGCGCCAAAGGCGAAGCGAGCGAATTGCAGGCGGGCGGAAGCCTGTTCCGTCACATTCCTGATAACCGTGAGAGCGTAGGACTTGGCCTGGGCGTCTTCATCCTCGTCGAGGATTTCCAGGCCATTGTAGATGGCGCCCACTGGGTTGATCACGTCATGGCATATCTTGCTCGAAATGAGCGCAGCCAATTCCAGGTCGCTGGGGACAACGCGGGTGTTCATTGCAATTCCATTCGTCAAAAGGGTGTCTGGTCTGGCGGCCAGGACCATGACGGAAAGCGGCAGCTCAAGCGCGACAGCACGACGCGAGCACACGGGGACCGCTTGCAAATGGCCAGTATGCACTGATACATGCGCCGCAAGCGACTTGCCAAGCCCTTGCCGTCCTGCCCGGCCCGGCCCCGGTCGATCTGGGGGGTGATGAGCTATTGCGGCCACGGTTCCAGACAGCGTGGCCTGGCCGAGTGTGCAAGGCTGCGCCGTTGGCGCATCGGATATCATGCGGGCACGCGGCGCAAAACGGACTTGTCCGTTTGCAGCGGGAGCTTGCGAACACAGGCCCCGCACCTGCAACAATGCAAGATTAGGAGACCGATGGCAGTCCTCGACGCCGATTCGCTGTTAGCCGGCCTGCTTCCAGCCGTTCTGGAGGCGGCTCGTGCCGAGCTGCGTCATTTTTCGGCAGGCGTCACCGTTCTCTCCAAGGCCGACGCCTCGCCTGTCACGGCGGCCGATCATGAGGCGGAAGGAATCCTGCTGACGTGCCTGGCGCGTCACTGGAGCAAGGTTCCTGTCATCGCGGAGGAATTGGCAGCGGCCGGCGGCCTTCCTTCCGAGCAGGGTGATTTCTTCCTGGTCGACGCGCTGGATGGGACGCGCCACTTCATTCGCGGCAAACCGGAGTTCTCGATAAACATCGCGCTCGTGCACGCAAGAAAGCCGGTGTTCGGACTGATCTATGTTCCTCCCCGCGGAATATTGTACGCGACACGCTCTGACGGCGGCGCCTATCGCGCAGTTCTGCCTCCCAATGCCGATGTCCCTGCAAGTCTCAGTGAGATCAAGCCGGAACGCCTGCATACGAGACCGGCCGACCGGGCGCGTCTCGTCGCGTTCAACAGTCGCACGACGGGGGGAGCGAGTTCGGAATTCCTGGCGGCGCTCGACGTGCACGACGCCCGCCCGTTGGGGTCATCGGAAAAGTTCTGCCTCATCGCGGCAGGCGAGGGCGATCTTTATGCGCGTTTCGGGCCCACCTACGAGTGGGACACGGCGGCGGGCCAAGCCATTCTGGAAGCGGCGGGAGGTTCGGTCACGACCATCGACGGCGGTGCGATGGTCTATGGCAAGAGCGCGGAGAGCTATCTGAACAGCAGTTTCGTCGCGTGGGGCGGTCCGCCCTTGCTGACGGGGTTCCGGCGTTCAAAACCCGCGTCCAAGACAGGCGGCTAAGACGGTTCTGACGTCTTCTGATCTCTACAACCCTGTCACACCCTTCAGTGGATGCAGATATCGGCCCTTTTTCCCGCTTTTCGGCCACACTTTGGCAAAACTATCCAGCGATTCTCAGTCGAATCGGACTGTACCGGCTCTGCCGCGCCCTGCGACACTTGGCATGCCATCAGGAAAGCGGCACCGGCCAGCCATCCCACCCAAGAGGGACCAACGAGGGATTTGAAGATGATCGAGGTGTGCTTGCCGCGCCGCTGGAGGTACGCTCTGGCCAGCGCGCTGATGGCCGCGCTTCCGCATGCTGCTTTCGCCGCCAACGATGCCTATTCGCCGTCCGGTTCGGGGGGCTACGGCACGGCGGGGCGGGTCGACGACTCCTACCGTCCCGATGAGATCAAGCCGGTACCATCCGAAACCTACGAGCCGGTGCGGCCCATGGATGGCAGCCGCCGCGATGGATACGATGCTGGCGGCGCGAATGCGGCGCCCCCGGCCTATGACAGCGGCGGCTACGGCGAGCCTTACTCCGCGCCTTCGCCTAAGGCCGAGCATTATGAGCCCGTCCCCCCGTCCAGCGATGGCGGACCGTCCGAAGAGGGCAGCGGGCGCTACTACTCGCAGAGCGAAATCGTCAACGCCGGTCACGGCTTCTTCGGAACGGTCTCGAAAGGGATGGGACAAGCCGTTGAATGGGCGTTCCAAAAGGCGGGGCGCCCCAACGGTTATATTCTGGGTGAGGATGCCGGTGGCGCACTTATCGCCGGTTTGCGCTATGGTGAAGGAACGCTGTACACCAAAGACGCCGGCAACCACAAAGTCTATTGGCAGGGACCGACACTTGGCTATGACGTGGGCGCCGAAGGCTCGAAGGTGATGGTCCTTGTCTACAACCTTGACGACCCGTCCCAGATTTACGATCGCTTCGGCGGCGTTCAGGGCGCGGCGTATCTGGTTGGTGGTGTCGGTGTGCAGCTTCAAAAGTCGGGCAACGTGACCTTGGCGCCCATCCGTTCGGGAATCGGCGTGCGCTTAGGTGCCAACGTGGGTTATTTGAAGTATACGCGTAACCCGACTTGGAACCCGTTTTGAGTCGGCGCCTTGATCAACGGCTTTTGGCCGGACGTGTGTTTCGCCCGGCTGGCTTTTGTCGTCGCGTCGCCTATGTGCCAGGAACAGGCCATTGATCACAGTTTACAACGCCATGCTGGTTGTTCTCGGCACGCTGCTGGCGGCGTTGGCAGTGCTGCTTCTGCTGCCGGCCTATAGGCGGCGCGTGGAACGCTTCACGACGGAACGCATCAAGCGTGCCCTGCCGCTCACGGAAAGCGAGATCCGCGCCGACAAGGATCGCATCCGCGCCGAATACGCGACCGAGATCCACAAGCTCGACATGAAGCTGGAGGATGCCGCGCTTGCGGGCGCCCGCCAGAGCGTCGAGATCAACCGGCGGGATGCCCGGATCAGTGAACTCGAGAACCTGTTGCAATCCCAGAAAACCAACGTCGAAGAGCATCAGAACGCGCGCCGCGTGCTGGAGCAGACCATTCTCGATCGCCTGCCCAAGGTCGAGGCACGGCTGGGTGAGGCGCGCCGCATGCTGCTTCAGCGCGATGGCGAGATCGCATCCTTGATGCAGACCGGCGCACGCCAGACGGAAGCGTTGGAACAGGCCACCCAGATCAACGTGCAACTGACCCAGGAGGCGCAGCGTCTGCGGGCCGCGTTGAATACGCGCGCGGCGCGCAACCGCGAGGCCATCGGCGATCCGCGCTTTGATGGCGAGGTGGCGCTGCGCACGGAGATCGAAGCCTTGCGTGCAAAGGCGCAGGACCAGGCTCAGATGATCGAGAAGCTGCAGGCTGCCGCGGCGAAAGGCGGCGATGCGGCCGAAGGCCACGACGAGGCCGCCGGGCAAGCATCCGAAGTCACGCGCCTCAAGTCCGAACTCGCCAAGGCCGAGGCAGCTCTGCTTGCGCTGAAATCGGAGTCGCCAGACACGCAACGCATGGCCTCTTTGGAAGACGAGAATCGCGAGCAGCTTTCAGAGATCGCGCGGCTGATGGCGCAGCTGCGCACCTACGAGGAAGCCGCCCACACGCGTGATGAGACGGATGCTCTGTCGGCCAAGGCCGAAATCAGCGGGCTCCAGGCTCAAGTGGAAGAGCAAAAGCACACCATCGAGGCGCTGCGGGCCGAGGTTGCCGCCGGCACCGAGCGGCTTGCCCGGCAGGCGCAGCACTTCCGTGAGGAGATGCATCGCCTCAGTGTGCAGGCCTCTGAAGGCGATAAGGCGCCAAGCCCTGGTACGGCCGAGGCGCCGCGGCGCCCCCTGGCCGAGCGTATCGCGCAACCGCGCGTGCCGGATCGAAGCTCGCAAGCAAGTGTGGAAGCCGCCCGCTCTGCAAGCAATTCCAATGTCAACGGCGAGGCGGCTCCGCAACGAACCGCCCACCTCAAAGCCGTCGGCGGCGGGGGCGAGGCATCCGCTGCCGATGCCAAGGGCGAGAAGGCTGCCTCCACTCCTCCGCGCCGGACCCGGCTCCTGGAGCGTATCTCCAACATCAATAAGTCGGGTTGACTTTCGGCTTCCGCGCCTCAGCCTGCGCAGAGCGCCGTTGCGCTACAGCCAATTTCGATCTCATGGAATGACTTCCTTCTCCCAGGGAAGAAGGTGGCCCGAAGGGGCGGATGAGGGGGCTTTCGCAATCAGCGGCGCGTGCAGAAGTCCCTCACCTGTCGCTTCGCGACATTCTCTCCCGTCCCGGGAGAGGGAAGATGCTGCCGCATCTATTTCGTCAGGATCAACTTGTCGTTGGACGTGATGCGAAGACGGTACAATTGCCCGCCGTGCTCGATCCACACTTCGCGCTGCGTGCCCATGATGTCGCTCGATCGCAGGGGTCGCGACTGTCCGGTCGCGGCCGCGGGATCGCTATCGTCGGACTTCTGCACCTTTTGCTTTTCCGGATTCAATGGAGCGTTGCGTTGTGTGTGGTAGGGAACACGGCCGGAGCAGGCGTTTCCGCCGGACGCCCGTCGGCATAGAGGAAGTCTGAAAGCTGGATGATCTGCATGCGCAGCCGTGCATTCTCGTCGGATTGCGCCACGCGGCCGACAGCATCCTGGAAATGCAGCCCAAGACCGGTTTGAGCGATGCGCACCGCCGTCATCAGCGTCAGTTCATCCTCGCAGATGTGCGAGCATCCCGCAGTCAGGAAGCTGAAGGGCCTCCGCCGCTGGTTGAGAAGCGCGCGCACCAGCTGCGTCGCGCGCATCACCAATGCGGAACCCTTTTCCTCGCCCAGATGGTATTCCGCATAGTCGAGCGCGGAATTCCAATGGTGCGCGTCGGCTGTCGTAATCGTTGCGAGCAGGAAACGGAAGACGTCGAGCGTCGCATCCTCCGTGGCGGAGAAAGCGAACGAAGAGCGCTTGGGCAATCCAGCCTTGGCTGCCGCGCAGAGGTTGTCGCTGTCGTCGCAATCGGCAGACGGTGAACTGGAACGGTTTTGCCTATCGGCATCAGACATGAGGCGACTCCCCTTTCAAAAATCAGGACGAGCGCCGCGCCGTGCGCAGCCAGCTCGTCTCATCCGGCTTTAAAGAAGCCCGAAAACGCGCCGCGCAAGGCGGGCAAACCGCAAGCTCCTGAACGTAGCGATGACAAGCGAAAGGGGAGCGGGCCGTGGCCGGCCGCTGTGTAAATTGGTCATTTGTATGCGTCTCCTCCAATTGACGGAGTTCAAGGCTCCATAATCGGTCGCGGGGAGCATATAATATATACCTATTGAGTCAACAATAATGATGCGCGGCCTTACCGCAGCTGCTTCAGCAGAACGGAAGCGCGAAGGGGGTCTCGCCCGAGGGCAGCGCATTTGCCGTGATTGTGCAGCCGTACGCCGCACTCAAAATGCTGCTGGTTACGACCTCTTTCGGCGTACCCGCCGCCAGGATGCGTCCTTGCCGCATGACAATGAGACGATCGCACGCGACGGCTGCAAGATTGATGTCGTGGAGGACGGTCAACACGGCCGCCCCCGACTGCGCCTGCGCTTTGACCACATCGAGAACCATCCGTTGATGGGCGATATCGAGACTTGACGTCGGTTCGTCGAGAAGGATGAGGGGCGCGTCTCCCCCCGGCCTGCGCGATGTCGCAAGTTGACAAAGCGCCCGCGCGATCTGAACGCGCTGGCGTTCGCCACCCGAAAGGGTCGTATAGCTCCGCAGCGCGAGATGATCGAGATCGACGGCGCGCAGGGCTGTCCTGCATGCGGCATCCACGGTGGGCATGGCGATGTCGAAGCCGGGAACCGTTGCACCCAGCCGTACGACTTCGGCCGAGGTGAATGGAAAGGTGAGATCGGAGGACTGCGCAACGACAGCTCGCATGCCGGCAAGCTGAGCGGCTGTAAGACGCTGGACATCATGTCCATTGAGTTTGATGGATCCGGCCGCGGGGATCAATTCCGCGGAAACGAGTTTGAGGAATGTCGATTTTCCGGCGCCGTTTGGCCCGAGAAGCCCGACAACCTCACCTGCGCGCAGTGTGAGGCTCGCGCCGTCCACAAGGCGGTTTCCGCCGGCCAGATAACTGACGTTGCACGCTTCGAGCACGATTGCTGCGTCACACATGGCTCCCCCGTTTGAGGATCAGATGAAGAAAGAAGGGAGCGCCGATCAACGCCATGACAATGCCGACCGGCAACTCCGCTGGCGCCACGACAGTGCGCGCGACAATGTCGGCCGATATGGCGAGCGTTCCGCCGAGCAGCGCGCTCGCAGGCAGCACCACACGATGGTCGGGCCCGGCAATGAGACGGACCACGTGGGGCACAACGATGCCGACGAAGCCGATAATCCCGGCCACGGCCACGGCCGCTCCGACGAGCGCCGCGGTTGCAAAGACGATCATGTACTTCATGCGCCGGACGTCGATACCGAGATGAAACGCCTCCGCCTCGCCGAGAAGCAGGCCGTTCAAGCCACGCACGAGACGTGGCAGTAGGATCGATGCGACGACGGCGAAGGGAATGACGGCAAAGACCTTCTGCCAGCTTGCCCCGGCAAAGCTGCCCAACGTCCACAATGTCAGATCCCGCAGCGCCCGGTCGTCGCTCGCGTAGGCGGCGATGCCCATGAAGGCCTGGGCCAAGGCCGCAATCGCCAGGCCCGCGAGGAGGAGACCGGCCGTCGAGAGCGGACGGGTTCCACCCGAAAAGGCAACCAAAAAGGACGTTACCGCAAGTCCGCCCGTGAACGCCGCAAGCGGGAGGGCATGCCGCCCGAGGAGCTCGACGAGGGGGGCCGCTATGCCATGACCGAAGGCGATGACAATGACCGCCGCCAGCGCCGCACCCGATGAGACGCCGATCAGTCCAGGGTCGGCCAGCGGATTTCGAAACATGCCTTGCATCATCGCGCCGGCTACCGCCAGGGCAGCTCCCACGAACATCGCAAGGAGCGTTCGCGGCAGGCGGATATCGAGCAGGATCAGAATGCCGTCTGTGCCGGCAACGTCGCGGTCGCTGAAAAGAGACCACCAAGCATCGAGCGGCAGCAGGCCTGTCGCTCCGATCGAGAGTGAAGACAAGAATGCAAGAACCAACAGGACCGACAGGAGGGCAAGCAGCGTTGCGACGCGCGGCCGCCCTCCCGTTATGCTCACAGGCTTCTCTGCCACGAACTGCGTCTCGGCCATCAGTCAGTTCCGCTCTTGGCGGCTTCGATTTCAGGATGCAGCAACTTCAGCAGCGAGAGCACCGCCTCCGCCGTGCGCGGACCGAATTGAAGGAGTGCTGCGCCGTCGACTTCATAGATCCGCTTGTCGCGCGCCGCAGGCGTCGAGCTCAAGCCGCGGAACGCGGCCATCTCGGCTTCGATGCTATTCTTTGGACCATCCGCTTGCTGGTTGCGGTCCATCATGAGAATGACGTCGGGTTGCAGCGCAAGGGCCGCTTCGTCGGACAGAGGCTTGTAGCCCGTCAAGTCCGAGGCAACATTCTCGCCTCCGGCAAGCGCGATGACTTCGTGCGCCGCAGTGCCTGACCCGGCGGCAATGGCGCGGCCGCCCTGAAGCGACAGCAGGAACAGAACGCGCGTGGGGCGTTTTACAGCGGCGCGCTGTTGCTTAAGTGCATCAAGCTGGGAATGAACTTTCTGGATCGTCTCCTCGCCGCGCTCGGGTACGCCGAGCAGGGTGGCGACCGCGCGCACGCGCACATCGATGCCTTCCGCGCTATCTGGCGAAGCAATCGTCTCATAGCGTACCGAGCTTTCCTTCAGCGCCGCGATGACCTCGGGCGGTCCTGCTTTTTCGGTTGCAATGATGAGAGTCGGCGAGACCGAAAGGACGCCCTCCGTTGAAAGAGCGCGCATGTAGCCGAGGCCCTTTTTGTCCTGCAAAGCCTGCTTGGGGAACACGCTCGTACTATCGACTGCGACGATGTTGGGCTCAAAGCCGAGCGCATAGAGGATCTCTGTTACGTCGCCGCCGATGGACGCAATTCGCGACGTGTCGAGCGGCTCGGCAGCCTGGGATCTGACCGGCATAAAAAGAGACGCGGCAAGACACGCACAGCCCGCGAGGGCGAGCGCAAACGCTCGTGAAATGTTTGGTTGCAGCATGAGGTGTGGCTCCACGGGAACGCACTGGAACAGCGCATCGACCGATTGTTGACTTGGCAAGTAGATAATAATATGGTCCACAAGTCCACAGTCAAAAATCTTCGCGCGTCTTTCTGCGCACACCTGGCGGACATGAAGTGGCAAGTCAGCCAGCCGGTGTCTCTTCACCGCCGCATCGCCAGCCAGCCACACACCAAGAATTGAGCTTTGGGGGAGCTGGCATCAACATGTCCGGAATCTTATCACGGGTTTTGACGGGGACAGTTTCCGTCATCGCTTTGAATTCTGTCGCCGCATCGGCGCAGGCGCAGGAAATCTCGCTTGATCCGATCTCTGTATTTGCGACAGCGGGGGGCGCTGTCACGTCCTTTCTTTACCCCGGGCAGGTAAGCGTCGTCGAACGCGAGGCGATCGACGATCTGAGCGCCACGCGGGCAGCCGACGTCTTCAAGGGCGTGCCCGGTATAGTGTTCGAAGGCGGCCCGCGCCGTTCCGGACAAATGCCGAATGTACGCGGATTTGAAGGGGAATCCGTCGTCATACTGTTCGACGATGCACGCCAGAATTTCTCCGCCGGTCATGACGGCCGGTTCTTCATTGATACGGACATCATGAGGGCCGCGGAGGTGGTCAAAGGGCCAACGTCCTCGATCTACGGATCAGGCGCCATCGGCGGTGTCATCGCATTCCGCACCATCGAGGCCGCCGATCTTCTGGAGCCGGGCCAGAACGCCGCGGTTCGGGTAAAGGCCGGCTTCCAAAGCGTCGACGACGAGCAGAGCTATGCCGTGACGGGCGTGCAGCGCTCGCAGAGCGGCGACGTCGATCTGGTGGCCCATCTTGGCTATCGGGACTCCTCTGATATCAGACTGGGCAGCGGTGCGCTCCTACCCGCCGACGACCAGCTTGCGAACGCCCTCGTCAAGGGTGGTTTCGGTTTCGGCGACGGGTTCAAGTGGACGACGTCGTGGATGTACTACAACCTCAACGCGCTCGATCCTCAAAACCCGCAAGGTGTGAACGTGGCCGGGCCAGACAACCCTCTCGTCGACAGAAAAGTGCTTAACAGCACGCTGCAGTCGAAATTGGAGTGGAACCCTTCGGGTAACAATCTCATCGATGCACGTATCGTCGGCTATCGCACGCTCAACGAGGTCGAAGAGCCCGAGGTCGTGGCCAACCGCATCACCTCGCGCGAGGTCGAGACGTTCGGCTTCAGGGCTTCGAACACCTCGCGGTTCATGCTGTCCGATATGGCCGGGCTGAAATGGACCTACGGCACCGACATTTACCAGGATGAGCAGACTGGATCCGACAGCGTAACGGGTGACGGTACACGCGGCGGCGTTCCCGATGCCACGAGCAATTTCATCGGCTTTTATACCGAAGCGGAGTTCGAAGTCGGTAAGGTCGGTGAAGGGGCAGGACAACTCGCTCTCATCCCCGGCGTGCGTTGGGATAGCTTCAAGTCGGAATCGGATCTGGGAACGGACATCGACGAGACCGCCCTTTCACCCAAGATCGCGGCGGCCTGGCGTCCTGTCGAGTGGTTCAACCTGTTCGGCAATTACGGAAAGGCATTTCGCGCGCCGTCCTACAACGAGGCCTATTCGGTCGGAAATCACTTTGTGATCCCGCTGCCGGGCGGTCTTGTCGCCAACGACTTCATCACCAACCCCGACCTGCAGCCCGAAGAAGCCCTGGGTTGGGAAGCGGGCGCCGCCTTCAAGTTCGAAAACGTTGTTGCAAACGGCGACATTCTTCGCGTCAAGGGGTCCTACTGGGAGAGCACCGTCGACGATCTCATTCAGCTTGAGGTGAACACACCCTTCGAGAACCTGTCGTTGCGGTGCTTCGGCGCGCCGTTCGGCCCACCTTGCATTGGCGGCGCGGCCGTGGGTTGGACGTCACAGAACGTGAACATTCAGAATGCACGTCTTGACGGTGTCGAAATCGAAGCTGTCTACGACAGCACCTACTTCTTCGCGCGCGCGACGTATGCCCAGATCGACGGCGTCGATCTGGACACAGGTGGCTACGCCGGCAATCTCTATCCTGAACGGTTCTATGTCGATGCCGGGTTCAAGATTCCATCCATCTTCACACGTGTCGGCGCGCGGGCGACATTCGCGGACGACTTCACGAAAACGAACGAGATCTCAGAGTATCGAGAAGGCTATGAGGTGTTCGACCTCTATGCCATCTGGCAACCCGCTGATGGAATGTGGAAGGGTGTACGCATCGACCTGGGTATCGATAACGTCACTGACGAGGACTACGAAGTTGTCGCTGCGGGCGTGAGCGAGGAAGGCCGCAGCTATAAAGCCGGCATCTCGTATACGATTCCGATTTGCGGTACGAACGCCTGTTGATGCTCGTGTCTAGCTCGCGCGACGGTACGGGGCACACCTGAGGGAACCGCGAGAGCGGCGGACCGGCTGCAAACACCCCCGCGTAGCCGGTCCGCTGCCGATTTTGTTGAGTTGCAAGTTAAAGCGCAAAGGAGACGCACTTCATGTACATCGCAATGAACCGTTTCAAGGTTACCAAGGGCTCCGAGAAGGATTTCGAGGATGTCTGGATGAAACGGGACACGTATCTCAACGAGTTGCCGGGTTTCATCGAGTTTCATCTTCTCAAGGGTCCCGAACGCGAGGATCACGTCCTCTATGCGTCGCATACCGTCTGGCGGTCTTTCGCGGATTTCGAGCATTGGACCAAGTCCGATCAGTTCCGCAAAGCACACGGCGGCGCGGGTGCGAGCAAGCCTCTCTATTTAGGTCATCCGGAGTTTGAAGGCTTCCACGTCATGCAGACCGTGGGTGCCGATGGCGCGCGTAGCGTGGCAGCGGCCTGAGCGATCGGAGTTTGTAATATGTCTTCAGCGACTGCTGCGCCCGTGGAAGGTGCAGGAACGCGTGTTCCTCTTGCTGAGCGCATGCGCACGAATCCCGACGGGATCATCGAGAAGATCGCTCAAGACTACGGTGTCAGCACGCTGGACGTGGTCAAGGCATTGCCGGAAGCCCACAGAACGATCGTGGCGTCAGAGAAGTTTTCCCGGACGCTCGATGCCATCGGGACATGGGGCGACATCCTCTTCATCGTCCACACACCTGACATCGTGCTTGAGTGCGAAGGCCCCCTGCCGGCCGGAACGTACGGCCGCGGCTACTATAATCTGCACGGAGACAGTCCGATCGGCGGCCACATCCGGGCGGAGAACTGCGCGGCGATTGCCTTCGTCTCGCGCCCCTTCATGGGACGCCAATCTTGCTCGGTGCAGTTCTTCAACGCGAACGGCGAAGCCATGTTCAAGATCTTCGTTCGCCGCGATGAGGCGCGCAATCTGATCCCCGAGCAGGTCGCGGCCTTCGAGGCGTTGCGCGCGGACCTTGCCTGAGGATGGACCGCCGTGGAGCAAGGCGCCGAGGCTTACTCATGTAGCGTAGACAGCGAACCCGAACCGCTGGAGCAAGCCGCGCAGGAAGAGATTTCGCTGGACTTCTTTTCCGCCGGTGATGGGCCTGAAGCACGCCAGCACGCCTCGTCGTATTTGCGCAATCCGGCGATCGGTTGGCTGGCGTCTTCAGGCTCGCTCATTCTGCACGGCTGTTTTGCCGCCGTGCTCCTTTTTCACACCGTACCCGAGACCGGCATTGCCCCGCAGCCGACGCAGGCAGTGAGCCTTGAAGTCGCGCTCGTCAGCCAGGTCGAACAGTCGGAAATCTCTGCCAGCGATGCGCCAACCGCTACCAATTCAGCCGTTGCCGCAACAGAAGGTAGCGAGGTCGAGGCGTTGGCTGCATCGGAGACGATTGAAGAGGTCAAGGCAGAAGAAACCGCCGCGGCACCCCCGGAACTCGCCGAACTGCCCGAGCGCAGCGAAAGCGATGCGGGCGCGAGCGTCATCAGCGGGGCCGGTCCGGAGGCCGATTTGCCGGTAAGCGAACTCGAGACAGAAGAGTTCGCCCCCCAAGCCGCGCCCCCCAAAAAGGTCGAAAAGGAAGAACCCGCGGAGCGCCCTGCCAAGCCGAAGGCGGAGGACAAACCGGCACCCAAGGCTAAGCCCAAGCCGCAGGCGAAAGCGGCGGCCCGGCAGCCCGATAAGGGCGAGCAGCGCGAGACGCACCAGAAGGGTGGACAGACTTCGCGCAGCAGCGCGGCGCAAGCCGGCAAGGGCGGACGCGCCTCCGCCAGTGCCGGGAGCATCATGGGCTATGCGGCGCAGGTTCGTGCCCGCGTGGCCCGCAACAGTCCTTCAGGTGCGGGCGCACGCGGCACGGCGGTCGTGTCATTCGGCGTAACCTCGAGCGGCGGGCTGGCGTACGCCCGGCTCTCGCGATCCTCGGGTGTTTCTTCTCTCGACAGCGCGGCCGTGTCGGCGGTGCGCCGCGCAGCACCGTTTCCAAAGCCGCCAGCCGGCGCCTCCTCACGGCAACTTTCGTTCTCGGTGCCGTTCCATTTTCGCTGAAGCCGAGTGGCGCATCAGCAGCCCGGAGACTGGGCAGTGACAGGCCAGGCTTGGCGGGTGCTTCTCCTGCTTCGGCAGATGGACATGCAGAAGGTGCGGTTCAGAAGCAAAAGACAGTCGCACCTTACTACCCGCGCGCGTTTCATGACCTGGATCAACGCGTCGTGAGGAGGGAGTCCTTACCGGATCCAGCAAGACAACAGCGCATGGGTTTCGCGCAATGACCTTCATGGCTTTCGTTTCTGCCGTTCTCGCGATCCTTATCGCGCCGGGCCCCACAAATACGCTCATGAGCCTTGCCGGGGCGCAGTCGGGGCTGGGGCGTGTCATCCGCCTTCTGCCTGCCGAGGTGTCAGGTTACCTGACGACAAGTGTGCCACTGGTCTTCATGGGCGCGGAATTGATCGAGCGGTAGCCTAAGTGCGGCGGCGCGACGGAAGCTTCACCGCTTCGACGCAGGTGCGGAGTTGCTGGATACTCGGCCCTTTCGAGTACCGGCCATAAGACATACCCTTGCGCTTGTGCCCGACAACTGCGGCGGTCGTCGTCTCAGGAATGCCCGCGTGCTCAGCCTTGGCGCAAAACCAACGGCGGAATGAGTGGAAGTCGATGTTCGATTGGCGGTTGCCCTCCGGCCTTTCGTCAACCCCGAGGGCTTGCCGGTAACGCAGGAATTGCTTGCTCAACGGCATGTAGCGTCGGCGGCCGGACTTGCTCCCGTCAGGCACGCCGGGTAGTTCCTCGAACAACCAAGCATTGGGCTGCTTGCCCTTGGTGCGCCGCGCGACGATCGTCGCGAGCTTGGAGTGGGTGGGCAAGGTGCGGTCGCCCGCTTGTGTCTTGGCGTCTCGGACGCGGAACATGCCCCCCGAACAATCCGCAACAGTGAGGCAGGCAATCTCATCCTCACGCAGCCCGCTCAGTGCAGCGATGCGCATGAAGTCCGATAGGCGCGGATCGGGCTGGCCTGCGTAAAGGAGCATCGCCACTTCGTCGTCAGTGAAGGGCCGCTTGTCGGCGGCCGTGCGCTTGGCGGCCGTGGGGTAGGGCTGCAAGGGCCATGGGTTTTCGAGAGATGTGGTGCCGAGCAAGCCTTTCAAGGCAAGCCACTTCCAATAACTCGACAAGCTGGAAATGCGTTTCTTGGCGGTCTTGGGGTGCGTGTTGCTTTCGATGAAGCATTCCGAGATGAAGTCAGCAGCGACCTTGCGCGTGAGCCCTTCAACGGTTCGAGGCCAGCCGCCGCGAGTTGCCCAGTCATCAAGCAGCCGTAGTGCGTAGCGGTCTTCACCTTTCGTCCGGTCCTTTCGACCGCTCTCCTGAAGCCAGCGCTCGGAGTGAAACAGCAGCGGTGTCGCGGTGCCGGTGGCGATGCCGGTGAACTCCTCCGCCTTGGTCGCACCGTGGTCCTTCCCAATCTCGGAGGCGCGTCGTTGGATCATGCCGTTGAGTTCGGCAGTCGTGACGCTCGGCTCGCCCTTCCGTTCCAAATAGGCCCTCATGTCATGGCACTCGAACCACTCGGACGCCTCCCGCCAGATAGGATTGTCGAGACCCGCATTCATGGCCATGTCGGCAAGCTTCTGCTTGAGCTTGGAGACCACAGGCCACCGCTTCGCTTGGGCTAGCGGCAGGCTATCTGTGTGGAGGCTGGCCTTCAAAAGCTTGGGGCTGCCTGTCGCGCGTTGGACAGAGCGCGGAACCGCAATCACGACCCGATATTGGCGGCCGTGCCGTTGGAGGTAGCGCGTGTCTTGGGCCATGGTCCGTTCGCTCTGCCAGCCGTAAGTCGAGGCGAGAGCATAACACGTCTTGGTTTGGGGTAGCATTTGGGGTAGCAATTGGGTTAGCAGCAGTACACGGCCTATCTGCTATCCCATTGAAATGTAAGGAAAACCAAGAGCTTAGAAAGTGCTGGCGCCCCGTAGGGGACTCGAACCCCTGTTGCCCACGTGAGAGGCGGGTGTCCTGGGCCACTAGACGAACGGGGCGCATCTCACCCAAGCCGTATAGGGGAGTGCGCGGGCGCAATCAAGGGGGAGACACGCGATCAGGTTCGCAGCTTCCTCGACCCGTTGCCGCCATCCCGGAGCCCCAGCCGGCTGCGCTGCAGTGATGACCCGCTTTCCCTCTCCCCGTCTTGCAGCGAGGGGGGATAGGCGGCCGCTTGGCGATCATGGAGGCTGTGGGCTACTGAGCGTTCGGCAAGGCCTCCTGGGCCGTGACGTCGGCGATGCGCGCGCCCGTCTCAAGATCGAGGATTGCGATACCCGCTCCGCCGGGGCTTTCATGATGAACGGCGAGCCGGTTGCCGGAGACCGAAACGGAAACGATCTTGGCTCCGCGCGGCAGTTCGAGTGTGATTGCAGCGCTTCCCGGGGCGCCCGTCCGCGAGATCGCGGCTACCGGCGCGGCCTGCTTGCCGGTCCCCGCGATGATGCGCGCGACGATTGCCCCCAAGCCTCCCACGATGAAGAGGGTCATTACCGCGATGAGGATCTTGAGGTTGCGCTGCAGGCGCAATTCGCGCATGACAGCAGCATCGCCGGTGGCTGCGGCATCTGCGGAACCAGTGTCCGTGGCTTGCGCCTCGCCATCGCGGGTCATGCCGTCCTCCTTCAACACGTAAAGAGCGATTCCCGGCAGAAAGCCGTGCCCAAGTCTTCACGACCCAATCCCCCTCCGCAGGCGCAGGGTGCCGCGCCCAAGCCGGCCACAGAGACGCCGGTACAGCCGGCATCCGAGGGGCCTGTGGAGCTGACCGTTGCGCCCGAGGACGCCGGCGCACGGCTCGATCGTTGGCTCGCTGCCCGCGTGCCACACCTGAGCCGTGCACGCCTGCAGGCGCTCATTCGCGAAGGTGCCGTCACGTCTGGGCGCGCGACCATAGGCGACGGCAACTTGAGGGTCAAACCCGGCGAGATCTACCGTCTCGTGGTGCCGCAGAGCGAGCCCAGCGACGTGACGGGCGAGCAGATGGACCTCACGGTCGTCCACGAGGATGCCGATGTGATCGTGATCGACAAGCCGGCCGGACTTGTTGTGCATCCGGCGGCAGGACACAGCTCGGGCACGCTCGTCAACGCGCTTGTGGCGCATTGCGGAGAAAGCCTATCAGGCATCGGAGGTATCAAACGGCCCGGCATCGTGCATCGCCTTGATAAGGACACCTCCGGCCTTCTCGTCGTGGCCAAGAGCGACGCGGGCCATCGCAGCTTGTCTGACCAGTTCAAATCCCATGGCGCGGACGGGCGGCTGGAGCGCGTCTATCACGCGCTGGTCTGGGGCGCGTTGCAGCGCGCGGAAGGCACGGTCGACGCCGCGCTCGCGCGCAGCATGGCCAATCGCCAGAAGATCGCGGTGACGCGCGGTGAGACCGGGCGGAGGGCGGTGACGCACTATCGCGTGCTGGAGACATTTCCCAGTGTGCGCGGCGATGTGGCGGTGAGCCTCCTGGAACTGCGTCTGGAGACCGGCAGGACCCACCAAATCCGTGTGCATCTGGCGCATATCGGACATCCCGTTTTGGGAGACCGGGTCTATGGCGCGGGGTTCAAAACGCGCGCCGCAGTGCTGAGCGATCCCGCGCGCGCGGCGCTGGAACGCCTGGACCGCCAGGCGCTTCATGCAGTGGGCTTGGCCTTTGAACACCCCAGGACGCGGCGGCAAATGGCCTTCAGCTCTGATTTTCCGGAAGATATTCAGGCTCTTGTCGAGGCTTTGCGCCCCAAGACGTTCGCCCCCACCTCCAAATCCAGGCGAGGTCCGGGCAAACGCGCCTCTTAGCTTCTGGCGAAGGGCGGCGGCCGTTACTTCACGTAACATTGATCACGCAACCTCCCCATAAAACGGAAAATTGGCGCGTCTAAACAATATGTAACGACCGCTGGAACGGGGTCGTCGTTATCGTTGATACAGGAACTAGGAATGGGATCACCCCGTTCCTCCAAGGGAAAGCCACTACGAACCGTTCATGGGCCGGTCCTTAAAGACTTAACCGGTGGCGGGGGTTGAGTGGTTGGAGAAAATGCATGGCTTCCAAAGCACTTCCGACGATTGCTGGCGGGTCGCTGGGTCTGTCCAAGTACCTTGAGGAGATCCGCAAGTTTCCCATGCTGGAACCCGGCGAGGAATACATGCTCGCCAAGCGCTGGCAGCAGCATGCCGACGCGGATGCCGCCGAGAAGCTCGTCACGTCCCATTTGAGGCTCGTGGCGCGCATCGCGATGGGCTACCGCGGATACGGCTTACCGATCGGCGAGGTGATCTCGGAGGGCAACGTCGGTCTTATGCAGGCCGTCAAGCGCTTCGAACCGGATAAGGGTTTCCGCCTCGCCACATATGCGATGTGGTGGATCCGCGCGTCGATTCAAGAATACATTCTGCGCTCGTGGAGCCTTGTGAAGATGGGCACAACGGCCGCGCAAAAGAAGCTGTTCTTCAACCTGCGGCGCGCCAAGAGCCAGCTTCAGGCTCTGGAGGAGGGCGACCTCAAGCCCGAGCACGTCAAGAAGATCGCGACCAAACTCGGCGTGTCCGAGGAGGACGTCGTCAGCATGAACCGGCGGCTTGGCGGCGACGCTTCGCTGAACGCGCCGGTACGGGCGGACGCGGAAGCGGGCGAATGGCAGGACTGGCTGGTCGATGACGCGCCGAGCCAGGAAGAGCGTCTTGTCGAGAACGAAGAGCTGTCGCGGCGCAGGTCGTACCTGGCGAACGCCATGTCGGTCCTGAACGACCGTGAGCGGCAGATCTTCGAAGCGCGCAGGCTGCGTGAGGAGCCGGCCACCCTGGAGGATCTGTCGAGTGAGTTCGGCGTGTCACGGGAGCGAATCCGGCAGATCGAGGTTCGCGCCTTCGAGAAGGTCCAGAAGGCCGTGCAGAACTCCGCGCGCCAGTCCGAAGGTCCTCCCGCCTGATGGGTTTCGGGCGGTGAGGGGCGGCTTGACGTAAAACTGTCGCAATCATAACGAGGAGAGGATGGCTGCGAGCCGTCCTCTCCTCTTTGCTATGTTAGCGCCTGCCAGCAGCGGCCCTGGTTTTTTTCGTGCTTCCGGAAAAAGCCGGTTCTGCAAAGCACTTCAGAGACCCTACTCCATCATGCGCCAGAGGTTTGCATTGGTTTTCAATGAGCGCGCCGGGAGCATCCGGCCGCGTCTGCTCAAGCAGGTGCTCGCCGGTCTGCGCAAGGCAGGCGCCAGCGTGACGCCCGTTGAAGCACGCAATCCTGAACAAGCGACCCGTTTGGTCCAGCAGATCGCCCGGACGGGCAGCGTGGATGCGGTGATTGCGGCTGGAGGCGATGGCACCATCCGGGCGGTGGCGGCCGGCGTCTGCGGGACATCCCTTCCGGTCGGCATCATTCCGCTGGGTACCGGCAACGTGATGAAACACGAGATCGGACTAGCATCCCATGCCGGCGGCATCGCACATACGCTGCTCGAAGGCCCGGTCATCAGCGCTCGGGCCGGACTCGTCAACGGCGCGCCGTTCTTCCTCATGGCCGGAGCAGGGTTCGACGGCCGTATCGTCGCCGGTCTCGACCACAAGACGAAGCGCCTTCTGGGCCGCGCGGCTTATGCCGTGCCGGTCACGCGGGCGCTCACAGCGGGCGCTGAGGGCTTCGACGTGGAGGTCGATGGCACCCCCTACGAAGCGAACTGGGTTATCGTGTCGAACGCCGCCCATTATGGCGGGTCGTTCGTGCTGACGCGCCAGACGCAGCTTGGGGCCAATCGGCTGATCGCGATCGTCGTCACGGGCAAGACCCGTCGCGCCTTGCTGGCCGCATCCCTGGCGCTTGCCACGGGCCGTCTCGCCAATCCCGCAACCTGCCCCAAGGGCATCGTCGTGCGCCCGGCACGTCACGTGAAGATCGGTGCGCGGGTGCCGGTTCATATCGAGGTCGACGGGGACGAGGCCGGTGTCAGCCCGGTGGAGATCACCAGCGGCGGACCCGAGGTTCGCCTCATTGCACCATCCGCTTATGTTGCTGGTCTTACGAACCGACACACGAATCACTTACCATTGGCGATGTGAGTGGTTGCTAAGATCTTAAGATCGGTCGATCGGCAGATCTCTACAACACTGTGCGAGCGTCAGAGAAAGCTCAAGGGTTCATGCCCACTTCTTCTCTGAACCGGATCCGGATGGACCGGCAGATGGCTTTAAGCGGCGCGTGGCAGCTATGGATAGGGCTGCCCGAGGGAGCGTTGCTCAGGTCCCGGCTCGGCTATTCTCACGTTCCTGTCCAACCCTTCCCGCATTTCGGTTCTGAACCAGTTTGTCCGTACGGAGGCCGGCGAGCCCGTGTGCCGGATGTTCGTGCGCGTGCAGGTTCAGGTCGAAGCACCGGCCCATGGCCGGGTTGCGGTCACTCGGAAGACGGAGTGCCTCATGCAGAAGAGCCTATCTCGACCACTAAGCTCCAGGATCAACAGCACAGGTGCACGCAAGCGTTCTTCACAACGGGACCCGCGTTGGTTGTTTCTTCTGCTCTGGCGTCAGCATTGCAAGCATCCCCCATGTAGGACTTAACTGAGCCTCAGCCGGAAGCGTGCGATGCATTCCGGCCAGGATTGAAATGAAAGGCCGGCGCGCATGATGCGAGCCGGCCTTTTCTGTTCTTTCCGGAAAAAGCCGATTGAAACTTACATCGGCAGGCGCGCCACTTCCGTCGAGAAGTAGTTTTCGATGGCTTGCACGATCGAGTCGGAGACTTTCTCACGCCACTGGTTGGACTTCAGATTGCGCGCGTCCTGTTGATTGGTGACGTAGGCCAGTTCGATGAGCACGGACGGAAACTGCGCCGTCTTCAACACGCGGAAAGCCGCCTGCTGGCCGGGCTCATCGCGCATGGTGGTGCTTTCGCTCATGTTGTCGATGACCGTCTTGGCGAAGACGTCGGTGCGTTCCTGGGTGCGGGCCACGTCGCGTTCGGCCAGATCGGCGAGGATGCTCGCAACCGTGGCCGCATCTCCGTTGCCGCGTTTGACCCCATCGAGTTCGTTGGGAGACAGAAGCTTCTCGGCGGAGCGTGCGGACATCGACTGCTTGAGGTTGACGGCCACCTTGTCGCGCAGCGAGAAAATCGTGGCGCCGCGTGCACGGCGGTTTGCATAATCGGCGTGAATGGCGATGAACAGATTTGCGCTGTTGCGTTCTGCGAAGGCGCGGCGCTCGTCGAGTTCGACGAAGATGTCCTTATCCCGCGTCATGAGCACCTTGTAGCGGCCGGTCGCTTCGAGCTGCTCGCGCAGGACGTGGGCAAAGGCGAGCACGACATCCTTCTCGACGGTCCCGTATTTGGCGGCCCCCGAGTCCATGCCGCCATGTCCCGGATCGAGCACGATCACCGGCTTGAAGGCGCGTGCGGCCCGTTCTTTCGGGCTGTGGGCAGGTCTCGGGAGCGGGGGCTGCACGCCCACCGCGCCAAGACCGCTGGGAGGGACCTTGAAGCCCTTGCGGGACTTCATGGCAGCCTCCAGCGAAAGAATGTCGAGCGCCAGGCGGTAGTCGCCGTCCTTCGTCTTGCCGATCTTGGTATTGTCGATGATGACGGGCTGCGCGACATCGATAACGACGCGCACCTGTCCCGGTGCGGTCAGTCCGGCGCGGAAAGATTTGACGAGCCCCCGGCCGGCATCTTTGCCGAGATCGGGCAGGCGGACCTTGTCGCCAGACAGCTCGAGCACGACGCGATTGGGGTTCGATAGGGCGAAGACCTTGAAATCAACTTTGCGGTCGAGGCCGACGACGAAGCGGGTGTAGGTAGGGCCATTGGGGGACGGCTCAGCCTGCGTGCCGCCGGAGGGCATGGCGACATTGGCTGCGATTTGCTGGGGCTCGGCCTCTTGCGCCTGCGCGCACGTGGCCAACAGACCTGCAGCCAAGACAGCCGCAGCCGCGCATGCCCGCAAGCGCACTTTCGAAAAGACCGTCACTTCGTATAACCCCCATCAACTCGCACCCCCCGTCAAAGGAATGCGAGACACAGTTGGAGTGCCTGCCGAAAATGGCGTTTTGAGGAATGCGGCAGGCCATTGTTAAACTTATCTCTCCAAGTCCGTTAACAGTGTGTTAACGGCTGGCGCAGGTCAGCCGGCGCGAACAAAAACGACGCGTGCGAAGGATCAGGAGTGCGCCGTGCGCCATCGCCGTGCGGTCTCTTCGTCGCTCTCTCGCGCGTCGACCCATTTGCCCTCGCCATCGGCGGAGGTTTCTTTCTTCCAGAAGGGCGCGCGGGTCTTGAGGTAGTCCATCAGGAACTCGCAGGCGGCGAAGGCATTGCCCCGGTGCGGGGCGCAGGTGATGACGAGCACGATGTTGTCGCCCGGCACAAGCTCTCCCACCCTATGGACGACGAGGCTGGCGGACAGCTCGAAACGCTGCACTGCTTCCGCCTCGATGCGGGTCAATTCGGCTTCCGTCATGCCGGGATAGTGCTCCAGCGTCATGGACCGCAGGGATGCCTCGTGCCCGCCGGCGCGCACTTTGCCGATGAAGGTGGCGACCGCGCCAATGCTCTCGTCGCCTCGCGTCAGTACGGCGATTTCATCCGAAACGTCAAAATCGGCTTGCTGGACGCGCACGCTCATGGCGTTCAACCTCCCGTGACGGGCGGGAAGAAGGCAACCTCGCGCGCTTGCGCGATCGAGGCTTGCGGCTTGGCGTGTGCGTGGTCAATGGCGGCGCGAACCACAGACGCATGGGAGAAGGCCGCGTCGAACTCGGGTCCGCGTGCGCGCAGCAGGTCCACCAAGTCAGCGACGGTGGCGATCGACTCCGGCACCGTGACGCGTTCTTCGCTGATGCCGGTCTTTTCGCGCAGCCAGGCAAAATAGCGGACGGTGATCTCGCGTGTGGGCGCGTTTACGGACATTGTGCTTTCATCGTTCGATTGCGTGGCGGATGCCCGCCTTGAGATAGTCGTAGCCCGTGACGAGCGTCAGCAGGGCTGCGATCCACAGAATCAGGATGCCAAGCTCGGTCACGTTGCTGATATAGGTACGGGCGGCGGGTCCCGCGAGCAGCATGGCGAGCGCGATGAACTGGAATGCCGTCTTCCACTTGGCAAGCTGGGTCACGTGGATCTTCACGTTGAGCTCCGCCAGGAATTCTCTCAGGCCCGACACCAGGATCTCGCGCGACAGGATGATGACGGCGGCCCACATGGACCACCCGCTGATCGTACGGTCATAGACCAGCATCAGCAGCGCGGCGCCCACCAGAAGCTTGTCGGCAATAGGGTCCAGCATACGGCCGAGCGCCGATTGCTGTTCCCACATCCGCGCCAGATAGCCATCCAGCCAATCCGTGATGCTTGCGATCAGGAAGACGCCGAAGGCCGACCAGCGGGCCGCGGTGCTGTCTGGAAAGAACATCAGGCCAACGAGCACCGGCACGGCCGCGATCCTCCCGTAGGTGAGGATGTTGGGCAGACTGGTCAGAATTGGGCGGCGGGCGGCTTGGTCCATGGTCTGTGGCTAACCCTTCCGCAAAGCCTGCGTCAATGGGCAAGGCCTGGTATCGCTACCAAGCCAAAGCCCATTTACTCGGCCGCAGGCTTGACCACGATCGGCGCTGCCGGCGCGGTCAGTTCGATCTGGCGAGCCCGCAAGGCCTCGAAAACGGCCACCCGGAGGTCGGATTGGACCTTCACGCCCGATGATATATTTCCCAGAAACGCGCGCAACGAGTACTCTGTTGCGGTTTGGGTATAGCCCTCGAAAACCGCCACCGGAGCCGGCTCGGTCAGCACCTTGGGATGGGCTCGCGCGCATTCGGAGAGGATCGCCAGCACGGCACGAGGCTCGGCGTTGGGGCCGGCCGAGAATCTCATCACCACCCGGCCGAGCGCACTGCGGTGGGTCCAGTTCAGCACGCGGCCCGTAACCAGCTCCGAGTTGGGCACGATGAGGCTGGCGCGATTGAAGGTCTCGATCTCGGTGGAGCGCACGGAGATGTTCTTCACCGTTCCTTCCTCGTTGCCGACCACGACCCAGTCGCCAACCTTGATCGGCCGCTCGATGAGCAGGATCAGGCCCGAGACGAAGTTGTTGACGATGGATTGCAGGCCAAAGCCGATGCCGACCGACAATGCACCGGCGACGATGGCGAGGTTGGTGATGTCGAATCCGGCGTAGGAGACCGCGATGATGGCGGCCAGGGCGGTTCCAGCGTAGCCGACCGCCGTATCGACGGAATTGGCAACGCCGGTGTCCATGCGGGGGGTGACGAGCACGTTCTCGCGGAGTCGGCGCTGGATGATGCGCGTGACGAACAAAAGCGCCGTGAACAGCAGGATCCCGCCGATGATCCGCACCATGGAAATGCGGATCTGACCGATTTCGAAGCCGAACAGCGCGGCCTTCAGCCAATCACGGATATCTGCTGCTGCAAAACCCCATTGCAGCAAGAATACCGGCACCAGCGCGATGAACAGGATCAAGGTCAGCGCGGCTTCTGTGAGCCAGGCGAGTTGATTGCGGCGCGGTTCGTCGAGCCCGAACGTATCGTGCAGGATCGTTCCGACCGCATGCGTTCCGGTGGTGCCTTCGCGGGTGAAGGCACGGATCGCGAGGAACAGCAGGATGCCGACCAGCGCGACAATTCCGGTCATGACGACCTGCTGCGACATGAACCGCCCGAGCGCGACATAGCCCGTGAGGGAGGCGATGACGATGTCGATCGCGACGAACCACAGCGGGAACTTGAGCCAGCGCGGCCGGTCGCGCGGATAAGGCTCGGAACGCGGGTGTCCCGTCGGGGAGAACGGCGTCAACAGGAGAGCGGCGAGCACGCCGGCAAAGGCGAGGCTCGAGATCAGCGATTGCACGACGCTCAAGGAGAGCGGGAAGTACAAGATCTGCGCCAATTCCGAAAAGAACAGGTCGAGACAGTAGATAGCCGCCAGGATCTTGAGTAGACGCGAGACGCGGCGCGCCGCGCGATCCGAGAACGGGATGAGACGCCGCTGCGGTGAGTAGGGTGCAAAGACCGTCGAGATCAGTGCGGCCACCGCCGAGAAGATCAACAGGGCGCGCAGCAGGGCGGCACCCGTCGGCGCCGTCGTAGGATAGTACAGCAATCCGATGCGGTCGAGCCCGGCATAAAGGCCGAGCGCCGTCAGCATGCCGGGCAGCGCGCGTACAGGTGCAATCCAGGCGCCGGCGGCCGCGCGATCGAAGAACGACCATTCAGGATGTCCGGGCGTGGGCCGGAACCGCGTGAGCCAGCCAGCCAGAAGCTTCAGCAGGATATAACCGAGCACGGCGGCCGCGAGCACCATGAACAGTTTAGCCTGACGCGTCTGCGCGTTTCTCACCCAGTCGGAGACGTTATAGCTGATGCGCCACGAGACCGACGGCCAGTCGCGAACCACACTCTCCCAAAGCTCGGCGAACAGCGGGCTCGACATGCGCTGGGTGAGGCTCTTGATGAACAACTCGAGCCTCAGGTCGGTAATCTTGTCGATGGCCTGGCGGGCGCGCCACCACGTCAC
Source organism: uncultured Hyphomicrobium sp. (assembly GCA_964587445.1). Lineage (GTDB taxonomy): Bacteria > Pseudomonadota > Alphaproteobacteria > Rhizobiales > Hyphomicrobiaceae > Hyphomicrobium_B. Next base: position 265,389 of record CAZPLQ010000002.1, on the reverse strand, counting down.
TTCCAGCGTCTTGATGGCGCCCGAGATCTCGGAAGCTTCGGCCGCCAGACGCGCGCGCTCGGCCGCCGCCGTCGGCGCTTCGGGTGGATCGTCCTTTCCGGGTGGCGGTCCGAGTTTGGCGATCTGGCTTTCGATGGCGGCAAGACGCGGCCGCAAACTGTCAGCCGTGCGTGTGGTGGACGAGATGACGGTGTCGATCTCGTCGCGGAGATGGCCAAGATCAGTATCGACGCTCTTGATCGCGGTGAGCTTCTTCTCCGCCCCCTCCATGATGTCCGTGGTCTTGGCGATCGTCGTCGTGACTTCCGGCGGCAGCGGCGCTGGCTGAGGCGGGGCAGGCTTCTCCGCGGGCTTTTCGCCGGCCGCTTCCTCGCCGGCCTGGGCGGCGGGTTGCTCTTGAGGCGTGGCCGCTCCGTCTTGCGCAGCGGCAGGTGCGTGGTCTTCAGCGGGGGCTGCGTGTTGCGGCGCGGCCTGCTGGGGCGCGCTTTCGGTGGCACCTTGCGGCGCGGCAGGCGCCTGCGTTTGAGGTGCCGGTGCTGGGTGAACGGCAGGCGTCTCGGCGGGCGGGGTTTGCGCAACCGCCTCTGCAGGTTTGGTTTCTGCCGCTTTTGCGGCCGGCTTGACGCTGGGCTGTTTTGTGGACGCCTTGGGCGGAGCGACCTGTGTCTGCCACTCGGCTTGCGCAGCCGCAGGCTGCCCATGGGAGAGGAGGCAGGCGACGGCGAGCGTAAGGACTGCGGCGGCCGCGAGGGCCTTGCGTCGAAGAAAGATCATAGGCTTGGGTATCTTCGATTTGGAGATTGCTGGCCGATCAGGTGTTGAAACGCCAATGAGCGCCAAAATAGGGCGAAAGGGGTCCGACATTCCACCCCTGGCTCCTGAAGCGCACGGGAACGTTATTGGATTTACGTGGATATGCTCGTGTTTCAAAATGCCGCTTCGGCACTTAGGGAGGTTGAGTGAAAGGATGCGGCCCAGAGGCTCGCGTCAGCTGCGGCGGTCGTGGAAGAAATCGTAGATCTTCTGGGCCATCTCGGACGAGATTCCCTCCACCCCCTTCAAATCCTCGATGCCCGCGCGCGAAACGGCCTTGGCAGAGCCGAAGTGCTTCAAGAGCGCCCGTTTGCGCGTGGGGCCGATTCCGCCGATCTCGTCGAGCGGGTTGGCGCTCAAGGCCTTGGAGCGCCGGGCGCGGTGTGTGCCGATGGCGAAGCGGTGGGCCTCGTCGCGCAGCCGTTGAACGAAATACAGCACGGGATCGCGCGGCTCCAGCATGAAGGGCTTGTCGCGGCCGGGCACGTTAAAATGCTCACGGCCCGCGTCGCGGTCGGGTCCCTTGGCGACGCCGATCAGCGCGATGCCGGTGATGCCGAGTTCGCCCATCACCTCGCTTGCGATCGAAAGCTGCCCCTGGCCCCCATCGACGAACACCACATCGGGACGGTCCGGGAACGTCTCCGGTTCGGGGGCGTCGACGTCTTCAGTCTCGCCCAACCCGTCGGCAAGATCATCCTCCACAGTCTCTGGCGGCAGATCGTAGGCGACGCGCGCATCGGGCGCGAGCGGGATCATTCCGAGAGCCAGCTTCTTCATTTCGCGCGACGTGCGCGCGGGTGGTTCGATGCGCGATGGCGCCGCGTACGCGTCTTGTGCGGCGGGCGCGAGGTCTTCGCCGTGCGGATCTTCTGGAACTTCGCGAACAGGGGACGGCAACTCCGCGAGCCGCTTGAAGCGCCGGGTCAGCACCTCACGCATCATGGCGTAGTCGTCGCCCGGCGTGGTCGCATCCCACTTAATGTTGAACTTGCGATACTGGCCTTTCACGAAGCCTTCCGGACCTGCAACGATCATCGCTCCAACGGCGTTGGTGCCTGAAATGTGGCTGTTGTCGTACACTTCGATACGGCGGGGCGTTGCAGGAAGACCGAACCGCTCTGCCAGGCCTTCCAGCAAGCGCGTCTGCGAGGAGGTTTCGGCAAGCTTGCGTCCCAACGCTTCGCGTGCGTTGGCAAGCGCGTGTTCCACCAGTCCCGATTTGGTGCCGCGCGAGGGGACGCGGATTTCCACCTTGCGTTCCGCTTTCGTGGCCAAGGCCTCCGCCAGCAGCGCGCGGTTGGGGATCTCGTGCGACAGCAGGATGAGGCGCGGCACGGGCTTGTCGTCGTAGAACTGCGCGATGAAAGCGTCGAGCACATCCTCCACGCTCAGCGAGCGGTCGGCCTTGGGATAGTAGGCGCGATTGCCCCAGTTCTGGCCGGTGCGGAAGAAGAACACCTGGATACACGTCTGCCCGCCTTCCTGATGCGCGGCGAAGACATCCGCCTCCTCGATGCCTTCGGGATTGATCGCCTGGTCGGCGGTGACATGGGCCAGTGCCCATAGCCTGTTGCGGTACTTCGCGGCGGTCTCGAACTCCAGCTTGTCGGCGGCTTGCGTCATCAACCGCTGGTACATCTCGCGCACGCTCTGGCTTTCGCCGCGCAGGAAGCGCACGGCTTCGTCCGTCAGCTTGCGATAGTCGTCGAGCGCGATCTCGCTCGTGCAGGGTGCGGCGCAGCGCTTGATCTGGAACAGCAGACACGGCCGTGTGCGGTTCTCATAAAAGCTGTCGGAGCAGGTGCGCAGCAGAAATGCGCGCTGCAGCATGTTGATGGCGCGATTGACGGCGCCGGCGGAGGCGAACGGGCCGAAGTAGTCGCCTTTGCGCGTGCGCGCGCCGCGATGCTTGGTCAACTGCGGAGCAGGATGATCGCGGCTGATGAGAATATAGGGAAACGACTTGTCGTCGCGCATCAGAACGTTGAAGCGCGGCTTGAAGCGCTTGATGAGGTTGGCCTCTAGCAGAAGCGCCTCGGCCTCGGTGCGCACCGTCACGAATTCCATAGAGTGCGTGGCCATGATCATCCGCGCGATGCGGTTGGTGTGTCCCTGCAGGCGCGCATAGTTGGCCACGCGCGCTTTAAGCGACCGCGCCTTGCCGACATATATGACCTCGCCTTGCGCATCGAGCATGCGATAGACGCCGGGTGCTGCAGGCAGTGTCTTGAGATAGCGCGCAATAACCTGTGTTCCGGCCTCCGCGGAGGGCGGCGCGGGTTCGGCGCTGTCGGGCAATTCAGGATCGTGCGTGGTCATGGCGCCCAACTATTGGGCTTTGCCGGGGAGCGTCAAGCGAGCCGGAACCGAGCAAAGCGCCACATTATGGCCATGGGCTGGGTGCGAGGTCGCGCCAAAGCATTCAAAGATGGTTTTCTGGCCCCTTTCGCGGAGCTTTGTCATGCGTTTTGCTGCGGCCATCCTGGCTCTCGCGCTGAGTTTTGCCTTCGCTGCTCCGCAGCTGCAAGCCAAGGCAAAAGCGCTAAAGCCGTTCAAGGGCTCCGAAGAACTGCTGACGTGGATTAACGGCTACCGCGTGAAGCCGGATCCCGACCGCTTGCCCGAGGCGGTCAAGGCCATGATCAAGTCGAGCGTAACCAAGGATATGGATCAGGCCGGCGTCTACATCGGCTTTACCGCAGGCGTTCTTGGCTCCAATCCCGACAAGGCCGAAGCGCTCGTCACCCAGATGTTTCCGCTCGATCCTCAAGATCAGGTTCTGCTTATCAAGGCGATCGCCTATTCGGGGCTGACGGAGTGGAAAGAGTTGATGATCACGTTCGTCGAGCGGATGCCGGCGCGCAAGGTTCTCATCGACAAGTACCTGTTTGCCGGAAAGCCGACGCTGGAGGATCTGCCGTTCGAGGAGAACTCGGCCGCCATCGACATCAATTGGGGCTATTACTTCGCAACCGGCGCGGAAGCACCCGTGCGTCGCATCGTGTCCGTGCTGGCCTGGTCTCTCGACCGCGACAACGTCGAGAAGCTCACCATCGGCGCCATGGCGAAATGGACCCTCGCCCAGAATGCCTCGCGCGATCCCGATCTCCTGGCGCTGTTGAAGGGAATTTCCGCGCAGCAGGAAGAGACAAAAACACGCGTGCCGCTCGGTGACGTCATCGAAGCTGCCGAAACGCTGGAGCTTGCCAAGATCCGCAAGGAGGCCATGGCGTCCATCGATGAGCTCAAAGCCAAAGGGCCAGAGAGCACGCGCAACTTCAATTGGTGGGGCCAGGCGGGGCAGACGGTATTCGCGCTCGGATGCGTGGCTGCGGGCGCTTTGGGCCAGGTCGAGGTCGGTATTCCCTGCGTCGTCGGCGGTGCGCTCTCCAACGCGGCGCTCAAGTATCTCGGGCCCTCCGGCGGCCAGTGAACTGGGTCCGCATCGAGTCCCGCGCACTCGCAGATCCGCGGCCGGTACGTTGAGCTAATTGCCGCCGCTCGCGAAGTCGTTACAACTTTCTTGAACCATCAAAGAGCGTATCCGTTGGCACACTGGGTGGCTGGAGCGATCAAACTCGCCAAAACGCGTGTCACTCGAAGATAAAGGGAAACGCCATGTCGTTATGGATCAGGACAGAAAAGTATCACCTGGGACTGCAGGAACGCGATGAATCCGCTGAGGCCGAAGCCTCGTTACCCGTGCCCTCGCAGGTGCTGTCGAACGGCGAATTCAATCCCTCGCCCGAGAATGACATCCAGCGCAAGGTAAAGAGCCATATCCTGTCGGAGGCAACGGAGCTTGCGAAGAAAAACAATGTCTCCCGCCGCACGTTCTTGCGCTCGGCCGCAGGCTTTGCGCTTTCCTTCTCGGTGATGAACGAGCACTACGGCAACGTGTTTGGTGCGTCGCGGGCGGAAGCCGCCGATGTCGCCATGGCGGAAGAACGCGCCGCTGCGCTTCGTGACCAGTTCATCATCGATGATCAGCTCCACTTCGTCTACGAGGGCTTCTCGTTCGAGGGGCTGAAGGCGCTGCGCAAGTACGGCATGGAAAAGTGGGTGCCGGAGAAGTTCCGCGACAAGCAGACGGAGTTTGAGCAGCTTCAGTTCGCGAACTTCCTGAAGGAGGTCTACTTCGACAGCGATACCAAGCTCGGCATCCTGTCGGGCGCACCCGCCGACGACGCCGCCAACTGGTTCCTGACCAACAAGGAAATGTACCGTGCGCAAACGCTCATGGACGATCTGTGCGGTTCGCGGCGCATGTGGAGCCAGGCCATCGTTCGTCCGGGCACGCCCGGTTGGCTTGAAGAGATGGATCGATGCGCGGCGGAGCAAAAGCCGATCAGCTGGAAGGGTTACACGGTGGGCGATCCGCTCTCCAACAGTGATTTTCCCTATCGGCTTGATGACGAGAAGCTGATGTACCCGGCTTACGAGAAGATGGTGAAGTCGGGCATCAAGACCTTCTGTATCCATAAGGGCCTGCTGCCAAACGATTACGCCGACAACTTCCATGCCTGGAAGCACGCGATGGTCGATGACGTCGCCAAGGCGGCCAAGGACTGGCCCGGCATCAACTTCGTCATCTTCCATTCCGGCCTCAAGCCGCTCAACGACTATCCCCAGGACCACCTCGACAAGTTCAAGAAGACCGGGCGCATCGACTGGGTATCGGACTTGGCTGAAATGCCGGCCAAGTACGGCATCACGAATGTCTATGCAGAGCTTGGAAGCAGCTTTGCCAACTGCGTCATCTCCCATCCCCAACATGCGGCGGGTTTGCTTGGAACGCTCATCAAGGGCATGGGCGAAGATCATGTGATCTGGGGCACGGACTCGGTCTGGTACGGCTCACCGCAATGGCAGATCGAAGCCTTCCGCCGGATGGAGATTCCCGAGGAGATGCGCGAGACCTTTGCGTTCAAGGCATTGGGCGGCGACGACAGCGATGTGAAGCGCAAGATTTTCGGTCTCAACATCTGCAAGATCCACGGCTTTGATCCCAACGATCTGTCCAAGCAAGGCGTCAACCTGAAGGACGATAGGCTGCAGAAGGCCAGGGAGGCGTATCTCAAAGAAGGCGCCGACCGTACCAATGCGTTCTACGGCTTCGTCGATGACAAGGATATTTCCTTCAAGCGCACGTAAGGCTGCGCAAGGAAGCGCGTGAACAAGAAAGGTGGCAACTTGTTTGCCACCTTTCTCCGTTATCCCGAATTGGATCCGGGGACTGCGCAGCTTCAGCCTGACGGACAAATGCTCCGCGCTTCCGAAAGCGCATCGTCCTTGGTCTGGAATGTGCCGATGACCTTGGCGCCGGGCGCCCGCGCCTTCGCGTAATTGGCGAGCATGGAGTCCTCGAAGCCGTCCAGCACCGTGAGCGCAGTGAGTTGCATGGCACCGGCCGTGTCTGCCTGCACGAGTAGTGTCTTCCTGCCGCCGTAGCTGGCGCTTACGATTCGGCAGTCGCGTGTTGGGGCGGGCCGCTGGGCGGCGGCGATGTTAGTCGTGCTCGCCGGCTCTCCCGTGGAAACGGACGCTTCCTGCACCGTGCCGCTGGCACCGTCTATGCCCGTGGAGACACTTGCGGTGATGGCGGGTGGCCGTGCGCCACGCGAGTGTTCATCGGCGGGTACGGGGCCGCCCAGACGCGATGGCCCGGGATCAGCCGGTGCGACGCGGAAGTGGGGAAGCTCCACGCTATCGGAGGACGAGGCGTGCTGAGGATTGTGATCGTCTTCAACTGATGTTCCTTCAGGGCGAGCCTGTTCGGGCATCGCGCCGGCAGGATGCGTGGCCAATGGCGCTCCGTCAGTTGCCGCGCCGATTGGCGCTTCGGCTGGTTCGCCTGGCGCAACATCCGCCTGTCCCGCCGGCACATAGCCATCCTCCCGGGTCCAGAGCGTGCGCACGGGGGAACGTCCGTCGGGATCAGTGGGAGGAGGTGCTGGATTGACGATCGTATGGGGGGAAGTGGTTTTCTGTGCGGGTCTGTTCGTCTGGCGTTCGCCGGTGTCGGTCAAGACGTCCGGCGCGTCTTGATTTTCTGCGAGCGAACCGCCAGCCCACGGCAAGACCTCTTCGCTTGAGAGGTGCTGCGGCCTGGGGCCGCCCAGCCCCGTGGGACGCGCGAAGCGGTGAGCAAGTTTCGGCGCAGGTGGTGTGGTGATGTCTGCGGTCGCCGGCCCTTTGCAATAGCCATCGTTGAACAGCTTGGCGACCACATCGATCGAGCGCGCATAGGCACGGTCCGCCGCCCAGCGGCGCGCCAGATCCCCGAAGGTGACCGGACGGCCCAGGCGCCGCGATTTGGCGATGATGTCATCCTGGTTTTCGTCGGTACGTTTGGCGACCGGATCGCGCACGCGCTCGCCCGAGTAGGCGACGAGGTGCTGGATCTGGGCATGAACACCGGTCTTGATGTCCGCAAAGCGTTCGCCGGGAACGCCGCCGCCCGTGGCGCCTATGCCGGCAAAGTTGTTCTGGCGTTCGTGGACGTCGCCGCGCCGTCCGTTGCCGCGGCGGTATTTCAGATAATTGGTTTCAAGAACCATCTGGTAGAAGGCGTAATCCCACCGGACCTTCCACGCCTCGCCATAATATTTGTACCAGCGGGCGATGTCGCCATAGCGGGGTTCGAGGCCTTCGTTGCGGTCACGCAGAAAAGCCATCAGCCGCTCCGGCGAAACGCAGGCGGGCACACGGTTGTTCTCGGTCGTGCGGATCGGAGGCGCCGCATGGGCGGCCGTCGTCAACAGAAGGTGGCAGACGAAGGCCGCCGCGGCATTCTGCGCCCGTCGTTTCGCGCGCACTTTTGCAGTCATGGCAAGTTTACCCTCAAGGGCCGATGGCTTCGATCAGCCCTCGGGGCAAAGTTCAAATGCCTTGTCGAGCGCTTGCGTTTGGTTGGGATATTCCCCGACCGTCTGCCCGCCCTGCGCATAAGCGGCGATATAGGCTTCCGCTTCGCGCTTGGCGGTCTGCTCGTTCACGTCGAGCACGGTGTAGTTCACCATATCGCCCGCGCTTGCCTTGATGATCATCGCATGCGCCCCGCCATAACTTGCCGTCCATACGCGGCACTTGGCCGGAGCAACGGCGTTCCTGGTGCCTGCGCCAAGCGCCGCAGTCAGCACTTTGTCCGTGGCGGCCGCTTTGGAACGCTGATCGTTGGCGGCTTCTTCCATGGCGGCCTGCGTGGCGGCCGTCGCGGCCGGCGTTTCCGCGGTATCGTCTTGTTGGGCGTTCAGGATCTTGAAGGCGGGTTTGTCGCTGGCTTCCGCCGTCACCGGTTCAGCCGTTTCCGCGGCCTCCTGCGGCGTGATCGAGCTGGCGCCGAGGCTGGAGCGTGCGTACGACCCTGAGGCGCGGGCCTCGGCAACGGCGCGGCGCGCAAGGTCAGCACCGGTCTCGGCGCGTGCTGTTTGAGTGCCTGCAACGGTATCGGCTGCGGATTTGGCCTTGGTGTCCGGATGGACAAGCGCCATCATCTCGGGTTTCGGATCGACCCCGTGGCACAGACCGGAATAGAATGCATCTGCGACGTTCTCGATGTCGCGGGAATAATTGCGTGAGCCGGGCGCCCACTTCTTGGCGAGCATCGAATAGGTCATGGGACCCTTCACGCTCTTGAGCCAGGAATCCAGCACGCCCCACTCGCGAACCTTGCGCGTGCGCTCCGCAACCGGATTATCGACAGGATCGCCCGCGTACAACAGAAGGTGTTCAAGGTGAGCTTGGACGCCCGTCGCGACATCGGGGAAGCTTTCGCCGGGAGCCTTGCGGCCCGTCGCGCCGAGGCCTGCGAAATTGTTCTGGTCAACCGAGACGTCGCCGGTGAATTTCAAGTTGCCCGTTTCCAGAAGCATCTGGAAGAAGGCGATATCCCAGCGGATATGCAACTCTTCGCCGATGCGCATGTAATCGGCGGCGATGGCGGAGAATTTTTCAGGCAGCGCGCTGTTGCGCTGTTCCAGAAAAGCAGTCAGACGGCCGGGCGTCGCGCACGCGGGCACCGGATTGCGGTCCGACAGTTTGACCTGAGGAAGGCTTGCGGCATAAGCCGGCACGGAACAGGCGAGCGCCGAAAAGGCGGTCGCCAAACGGAGCGCAAAACGCGCCCCATAGCGGCACATCATGGTTTCACCCATAACTACGCGACACCCTCAACAGGCGCCATACAGAACCACCTAAGGTTCTTAGGCGCTTAACGTTAACAAAGTGTTGATTGAGCCCCCGTGGCTCGCACGAACAAGGTCGCCGAGCAATGCGGCGGCATTGAGAAAGTTACGCGGCGGGTGTGAGGCAATCGCACAATCGGCGGCCGGAATGTCGTTAAGCGCCAAGGGCAGAATGGGAGATGCAAGGCGAGCGTCCGTTCGTGCTTGCGTCTCTTGCCGCTTGAAAGACGTCACGCGAGGTGCTGGCCGGCATCGAGCGCGATCATCTGTCCGGTCATGGAGGGCGAGGACAGGATGAAGCGCACAGCCGCCGCGATCTCTTGGGGGGAGGGGCCGCGCTTCAGCAACGTGGCGGACTGTTCAGCCGCGAACTGCTCAGGTGTCTGATGTATGCTTTGCAGTACTGGCCCTGGTCCGATTGCATTGACGCGAATGCGCGGGCTCAGCGCCTGGGCGAGGGTTCGCGTCGCCGTCCAAAGGCCGGCTTTGGAGATCGTGTAGGAGAAGAAATCCGGCGTCAGCTTCCAAACCCGCTGGTCGATGATGTTGATGATGTTGCCTTCCAACTCCGCGGGAAGGGTGCGCAGCATCGCCTGGGCGAGAAAGACGGGAGCTTTGAGGTTGATGTCCTGGTGAATGTCCCAGGTGACTTCATCGAGGGTCTCGATGGTGTCGAGCATGAACTCTGAGGCATTGTTGACCAGGCAGACGGGTGGTGCGCCAAGCGCGGCTGCGCAGTCCTCCACCAGCTTGCCGGCGGCCGAACAATCGGCAAGGTCGGCCGCCAGCGCCGCGGCATTCGCCCCCGGCTCCAAAGACCGGATCTGGGCGACGAGATCATGGGCTTCCTCGGCCGATTTGCGATAGTGAACGCCCACCGACCAGCCGTGCTTGGCGAGGTCCAAGGCGATGGCCCGGCCGATGCGTCGTGCGGCGCCCGTAATGAGCGCGACATTCGGGGGGGAAGGCGGGGAGGACATGCGGCCGGTCCGTGCTGAAGGCTGGGCAACTCAGAAACTGTACGAGGGCCGAAGTCAACCAGGATCGACGCCGGGATTGCGGCCAGGATCACGCCAGGGCGTGGATGGGTCTCCGCGTCCGCAGAACGCAAATTTTCCCCATTAGTGCTGCGGGATGTCTTGCGGCAGGAGGCACGCACGCCGGATATTGGGCTTTACGCGAATCGGCAAAGGATCCGACCAGACGTGTTGGCGCCCATTGTACTCATCTTCGGCATGATCGGCCTGACGGTGGCCGCCATCGTCTATGTGGTGTTGCCGGGGCTGGAGCGTCCGCGCACGGTCGTTCTTGCAGCCGAACCCGATACGCCCAAGCCCTTCGGCCCATCGATGGCCTGGATCGCCGTGCGTACGCAAGACACCGCGCGGGTCGCAAGTCTGCTGGGGCTCGCCCCGCTGCTGGAGGCCAACTGGGACGCGGGCGTCGGGGCTGTCTACGACCCGGCATTGTCGGACGAGCACGTGTTCATATCCCCGCCCGTGAAGGGATGGACCTTTATCGTGGGGGTACCGTTGCCGCTCCCGGCGGGGCGCGCGTTCGTCGACAAACTGACGCCGCTGCTTGCGCACCTGTCCAGCCAGTTCCGGGACGTTCAATACTTCGCCGCATTTCCGGAGGTCGATTTCTACGCCTGGGCGCGCCTGGAACGGGGGCGCATCGTGCGGGCCTTCGCCATCGGCGAGGAGGGCGTGATCTGGGATCGTGGCCGCTTGTCGCCGCAGGAGCGCGCATTGGGGTTGAAGCTGTACGAAGTGCGCGGCATCCGCGCCCGTAAAGGGGATGCGGGCGAGGGGATCATTCTGCATCCTACGCAAGAGCAGGTGTTGCGCCTGGCGTGCGGATGGAGCCTCGATCCTTCCATGCTGGATAAAATCGAAGGCCCCGCCGGCATCGGAGCTGTGGCTCGCGCTCCTTCGGCTTGGCGCAGTGAGCGCATTCGCCATGCAGCTTAGTTCAAGCCGCTAAGCGAGCGTTTCCGACATCATCCTGGCCCAGCATTTTTCTTTCCTTGTCATCCCGGCCGAGCGGCAGCGAGCGCCGGGACCCAGGAGGGCTTGGCGTGATGTTGCGGGGAAATGTTTTGCGCTTCGCACATATGCGCTGGGTCCCGGGCCGGCGCTTTGCCGGATTGCATCCGGCTTCGCTTGCCCGGGATGACAACGTGGAAGTCTCGTTGCCGTGGTCCAAGGGCTACGTCGTCAGGATGACGACGACCGTTCAAAAGACCGCAGGCCGGGATCCGTCCATGCGTCAACATTTGTCCACATCGTGACTCGGGTAGATCCCCGCCTGACGCGGGGATGACGATTGCGGTGAGGCCGCGGCTTCACCTCGTTCAACGTGCGCCGCCCCTCATCCGCCCCTTCGGGGCACCTTCTCCCCCGGGAGAAGGAAGTGAGTCCATGTGATCGCATACGGCCGAGCGTTTCTTTCCTTGTCATCCCGGCCGAGCACAGCGAGCGCCGGGACCCAGGAGGGCTTGGCGTGATGTTGCGGTGAAATGTTTTTGCGCTTCGCACAGATGCGCTGGGTCCCGGGCCGGCGCTTTGCCGGATTGCATCCGGCTTCGCTTGCCCGGGATGACAAGGTGATATGCTTTTAGTCTACATCGAGCTTGAGGTCGGCGGGTTGCAGCGTGCCGAAGTCCATGACCGGCTCGGCGGCCTCCGTCTCGGCCACAGCCGACGCTTCAACCCGCGTCGTGTCGACAGCCGTTCCGCCTGTCCAGGCGACGGGATCCTGCAGGCGCGGGCGCAGGGCAAGACGATCCGCGCGTCGGTTGAAGCCTGAATCGCGCAAACCCGCCACGGCTTCTTCGGCGCAGGCGGCCGGTGCGGTCGTGCCCGCAGCCCGATTGAGCGCGAGCGTCATGCACACGGTTTCGGCAGGCGACGGTGGGCCGGTCCCGGCGGTGCCCGACAGACTGGCCGCGAGCTTCTGTGCCGTCACAGGGGTCATCGATGCGGCATCGGTGGTGGCGGGTTCCTTGACGGCGGCCTTGGGCGTCTTCTGAGGCTGTGCTCTGGCTGCAACCGGAACGCTGCGCGTGGCGCGCGCATCGTTTGCATTGAGCACGACATCGGACAGGAATGTCCAGAAGCCGATGACATGCCATGCCAGCATTCCGGCGATGAACCCCAATCCACCCCACACGAGAGGCGTCCAGTCGCGGCGGTTGCGTACTGATGCCGGATCATTGGGCACATCCGCAATGGCAGACCGCGCGGGGCGCGTCTTCAGATCGGCGGTTGGCAGGGCGTCCGGTGCGGCGTGGAGCGGTGGCGGCGTCGCGGTTACGACAACCTCGGGCATCGGATCATCGGGCGCCTTTGGCGGCGTGACCTGAAGCGGCTCAGTGGCCGGCGCTGCATGAGAGGCGTGGCCTGGCAGCGGCGGCGGATGCCCATCATATGGGTGCGCCGCATTCTGCGAGCCGCTCAAGGCCGCAGCCGACAGCGCGGGAGGCGCTACGACATTGCGCTTGGGCGCAAAAGGCACAGTCTCTCGCCCGGCGCGCAAAACGCCGCGTCCATCGGCGGCCAAGTTGCTGGTGTGCTCTTCCAGAGCGCTCGAGAACGCTTCGGCATCGGCGTCGACGGACAGATCGTAAACGGCTGCGTTGTCGTCGCCGGTTTGCGCGATCAGGTAAGGCTGCGTCGCGTTGAAACGCCGCTGCGGAAATGGCCAGATTTGATCGAGATCGACGTCGCGCATGCCTCAGCCTGAGAATCGTTGGCTCAAGTGTGCGCACAACGAACCTTGCCAGCAAGCACGCGCTGCCCATCCAGCGCGCAGCAGATCATGTTTTCCACAGGACCTGGCTTTGGTCACAGGCGGCGTTCGTAGGTATCCATGCGGGGGCCCGGGAGTGGATTGGCGCGCGGCGAATCGAATCGCGAGGCAGGCGCGCCGTCGTCATCGCGCGCCGTCGAGCGCACGGGGGGCACGAACACCCGTGACGCCGAGCACATGCGGCGTTGATCCTCGTTTGGCCCGCAAGCCTGCAACTGCCCTGATTTCGAAAAGCAGATACGTACCTCCTTGAGGCGGTTGCCTTGTCCGCCACAGACGATCGCAAAGTTCTCAGGCTTCAAGGCGGGATTGGCCCGCATGAGTTCGCTTGCCAGATCGCGCGGCGCAACGGTCTGTTGCTCGAAGGGATTGAGGTAGTGCTGCGGAATCCGGATGGAGCGGAACAACCGGCGCGCCAGATTGAAGTAGGCGTCGGGAGAAAGACCGGAACAGACGCCGTGCTTGCGGTACTCGTGAATGACAAGGCGCGGGCTCGGCATGATGTCGAGCATGCTGTCGATCAGTGGTTGGGGTACGAATGGCCGCCGGGGCGTGCGGCAGTCCTGCGGCCAGCCGCGATCGTATTGAGGCCACAGCCCATGCAACACGAAATTGAAACGGCGGCCGTCGCGACGGTTGCATTGCAGATCATCACCGTCGCTTTCCGCGCAGTAGGTCGGGCTCCACGACAGCACGAGCGCATAATAGTCGAACTGGCCGGGGATGTTGCGCTGGTCATCGTCACCGCGGCCAAAGCGGCTTTCGCGCTGCTGGCCGTAGCGGTCCTGATACTGCGCATTTGCAAACGTCGTGGTTGCGGCGAGCATGAGAGCTGCGGCCAGAATGCGCTGAAGGATCATGAAGGGCATGCGCGGCGTATCTTTCATATTCAAACGGAGCGCCTGTTAGATAGGGCCGGAACGATAAAGCTCAATTGCGGCCACTTCCGCCATCGGCAAAGGCCGCGAGAATTCTCGCCCACGAGCGGGCGCCCTTCTTGAAGCTCGATAGATTGTATTTCTCGTTGGGAGAGTGAATACGGTCGTCGTCCAGACCAAAGCCGATCAGCAGGCTGTCCATGCCCAGGCTGTCACGGAACGAGGATACGATGGGAATCGAAGCCCCGCAGCCCATCAACACCGCAGGCTTGCCCCATTCGGCTTCGAGCGCGCGCGCCGCTGCCTTCATGGCGGAGCCGCCGGTGTCGAACATAATGCCGGCCGAGCCGCGGCCATCCAGCCACTCGGCCCTGCAGTCCGGCGGCAGAAGTCGTTCGACGCAATTGCGAACGGCGGCCAGGACTTGATCGGGATCCTGGCCGGGCACGAGGCGGCAGGTGATCTTGACGGAAGCCTGGGAAGGAATGATCGTCTTTGAGCCAACGCCCTGATAGCCGCCGGTCACGCCGTTGAATTCCAGCGTGGGCCGTGACCACAGTTGCTCGATAACTGTGCGATCCTTTTCCCCCGCCGGTGTCTTAAGACCGACCGCCCCGAGGAACGCTTCGCCCGAAAGGCCGATGGCCTTCCATTGCGCGAGCTGTTTTGGCGCCGGCTCCGTCACGCCGTCGTAGAAGCCCGGCACCGCCACGCGGCCCTGATCATCGTGCAGAGCTGCCATGACGTGCGCAAGGGCGCGGATCGGATTGGTCGCCGGCCCGCCGTAGATGCCCGAATGCAAGTCCCGCGAGGGGCCGTGAATGATAAGTTCGCAACCGGCAAGTCCGCGCAGCATGGTGATGATGGCGGGTGTGTCCTTGTCCCACTGGCCGGTGTCGCACACGAAGACGAAGTCCGCCTTCAGTTCCGCGCCGTGGCTTTCCAGAAACGCAGGCAAAGAGGCGGAGCCGCATTCTTCCTCGCCCTCGATGAGCACCGACACCGCGATTGGTAATTCTCCGGCAACGGCCTTCCAGGCGCGGAACGCCTCCATGAAGGTCATGAGCTGGCCCTTGTTGTCCTCCGCGCCACGCGCGACGATGATCGTGCCGTTGCCGGGATCCTGCGCCAGTTTCGGCTCGAAGGGAGGACTGGTCCAAAGATCCAATGGATCGGCGGGCTGCACGTCATAGTGGCCGTAGAAGAGCACGTGCGGCATCCCTGCGGGACGGTCCGTGCGGTCGTGCGCCACGACCATCGGGTGGCCGGACGTCTCGACCACTTTCGCCTGTGCAAAGCCGATGTCGCGCAATTGGGCCGCACACCACTGCGCCGCCTTCGTGCATTGCGCCTTGTAACCGGGGTCGGCCGAAATACTCTCGATCCTCAGCAACTCGAACAGGCGCGACAAACCCGCCTCGCTGGTCTTGTCGAGGGTATCGAGAACGGCTGGCAGCTTGCTCATGGTTATTGCATCTTCCGTCTTGAACGTCCGATTGGCGTGTCTGCTATGACGCGCTTCGTTGAGGCACATATATACTTTTGCCCGGCCCGTCATTGTGGCAAGTATCGCCGGCCTGCATAAGGCGCTGCAAGGAGGCTCGCGAACTCTGATGGCACACCACTCGAGCGACGGCAAAAACAAATGGGTCTACAGCTTCGCGGCGGGAAGCGCAGAGGGCGATGCCTCCATGGCCGAGCTATTGGGCGGCAAGGGGGCCAATCTTGCCGAAATGGCGCGCTTGGGCCTTAGTGTACCACCGGGCTTCACCATCACCACGCGGGCCTGCGCGGCCTATGTGAAGGGCGGCAAGACGTTCCCCGATGGCCTGAAGGAGGAGGTGCTCGCGGCACTGGAGGCGATCTCGGCGGTGACGGGTTCGGTCTTCGGCAGCGAGGAAAAGCCGCTGCTCGTTTCGGTACGCTCGGGCGCGCGCGCCTCGATGCCCGGCATGATGGACACGATCCTCAACCTCGGGCTCAACGACAAGACGGTGGAGGGTCTGGCGAAGCGGTCGGGAGATTCGCGTTTTGCGTACGACAGCTATCGCCGCTTCATTCAGATGTATGGGGATGTCGTGCTCGGCTGCGATCACGGTGCGTTCGAGGACGTTCTGGAGAATTTCAAGAACCTGAACGGCTTTGCATCCGATCCGGACCTCGACGCCGATGCGTGGTCCGAGATCATCGCCGAGTACAAGGCGGTCATCGAGCGCGAAACCGGCGCACCTTTCCCGCAGGACACCGCAACCCAGCTCTGGGGCGCAATAGGCGCCGTGTTCGGTTCATGGAACAATGCGCGCGCGGTCACCTATCGCCGGCTGCATTCGATTCCCGATGACTGGGGTACCGCCGTCAATATCCAGGCGATGGTGTTCGGCAATCTGGGCAACACGTCCGCGACGGGTGTCGCCTTCACGCGCAATCCCTCGACGGGCGAGAACGAGATCTACGGCGAATTTCTGCCCAATGCGCAAGGCGAGGACGTTGTCGCCGGCATCCGCACGCCTGAACCGCTGCTGGCCGGCATCTCCCGCTCGGGTGTCTCGCTTGAGACGATGATGCCGGATGCCTTCGCGCAGCTGAAGGAGATTTTCGGCTTTCTCGAGCGTCATTACCGCGACATGCAGGACGTGGAGTTCACCATCGAGGATAAGCGGCTGTGGGTATTGCAGACCCGGTCCGGCAAGCGCACCAGCGAGGCCGCGCTGAGGATCGCGGCCGACATGGCCCAAGAGGGCCTGATCTCTACGGACGAGGCAATCTTGCGCGTCGAGCCAGCCGCTTTGGACCAGCTGCTGCATCCCACGCTCGATCCGGACGCACCCCAGGAATATCTGACCTCCGGTCTGCCCGCGTCTCCGGGCGCAGCGTCGGGCGAGATCGTATTTCATGCGGAGATGGCGGAAGCGCTGAAGTCCAAAGGCAAGGACGTGATCCTTGTGCGCGCCGAAACGAGCCCGGAGGACGTCCACGGGATGCACGCTGCCGTTGGCATTCTCACGGCGCGCGGGGGGATGACGAGTCACGCGGCAGTCGTCGCGCGCGGCATGGGCCGCCCTTGCGTGTCGGGCGCCGGCGCGCTGCGCATCGACGCCGATGCGGGAACGATGCGCGTTGGCTCGCGCACGTTTCGGGCAGGCGAGATCATCACGATTGACGGCAGCACGGGGCGTGTGCTTGCGGGCAAAGCCAAGATGCGTCCGCCGCAGCTCTCTGGCGCGTTCGCCAAGCTGATGGATTGGGCCGACGCCGCGCGCACCGTCAAGGTGCGCACCAACGCCGACACGCCGCGCGATGCGCGCCAGGCGCGCACGTTCGGCGCAGAGGGCATCGGGCTGTGCCGGACCGAGCATATGTTCTTCGAGGAAGACCGCATCCTCGCGGTGCGCGAGATGATTCTGGCAGCCAATGAGGAGGGACGGCGGCGCGCGCTTGCCAAGCTCTTGCCGATGCAGCGCGCCGATTTCGAGGAGCTTTTCGAGATCATGGCCGGACTTCCCGTGACCATCCGCTTGCTCGACCCGCCTCTGCACGAATTCCTGCCGCATGAGGAGCGCGAGATCGCGCAAGTCGCCGCTGAACTCGATACCGACATCGCCCGGCTCAAGACCCGCATCAAGGAGCTCGAGGAATTCAACCCCATGCTCGGTTTCCGGGGGTGCCGTCTTGGCGCGCGATATCCCGAAATCACCGAGATGCAGGCGCGGGCTATTTTTGAGGCCGCCATCGCGGCGGGCAAGAAATGCGGCTCCCAGGTTCATGCCGAGGTCATGATCCCGTTCGTCGCTCTTCGCGGGGAGTTCGACATCCTGCGCGCTGTCATCGAGAAGACGGCGGAGGCCGTGGAGCGCGAGAGCGGTGTGAAGCTCAGCTACGAGACCGGCACCATGATCGAGCTGCCGCGCGCCGCATTGCGCGCCGGGGACATTGCGCAGGGCAAGGACGGCGCGAGCTTCTTTTCGTTCGGCACCAACGATCTCACGCAGACGGCGCTGGGTTTGTCGCGCGACGACGCTGCGCCGATCCTGTCGAGCTATCTGGAACTGGGAATTCTCTCTCAGGACCCGTTCGTGACCATTGACCAGGAGGGTGTGGGCGAACTCATGCGCATCGGACTGGAACGGGGCCGCGCGGTCAAACCAGCTCTAAAAGCGGGTGTATGCGGCGAGCATGGCGGGGAGCCGAAATCGGTGGAGTTCTTCTGCGGCCTTGGCCTGGATTACGTATCCTGCTCGCCCTATCGCGTGCCGATCGCGCGCCTCGCCGCAGCACAGGCCGCCATCCGCGCCAGGGCGGCAAAGCGCATCTAGAGAATCTCGCCGCCGCGCTGACTGTCGAAATCATCGAGCGGGCGCGGTTTGGGAGGCAGTCCCCTGTTCTTGGGCATCAGCATGAGCCAGACGATGAGCGGGGGAAAAAGGAAGCACCATGCCATCCAGAAGGAGACGTCCCGGTTTTTCGACCCCGCGAATACCCCGGCCAGGGCAGCAGCCGTAACGGCGCAAAGGCCCCAAAGAACGATCCACTTCATGACGTCTCTCCGCCTCCCGCAGCGCACCGGATGGTCTGGGCTGATAGTGGAAGATGTGCCCATGGCCACGCATTGTCAGCATAGCCTTTGAAGTGCGGACCAACTATGGCAAATTCAAGCGCTAATGGTGCGCTTTGTAGATTGCGCTGAGAAATCAAGGCCGAGGTCAAGCACGGGTGCCGAGTGGGTCAGGGCGCCGACCGAAATCAGGTCGACACCCGTCTTTGCAATCGCGCCCACGGTATTAAGATTGACGCCGCCCGACGCCTCGGCGAGGCAGCGGCCATCGATTCGTTTGACCGCCTCCCTGAGCTGCGCTGTCGTCATGTTGTCGAGGAGCACGGCGTCGACGTCATACTTGAGCACGACATCGAGTTGATCGAGCGTATCGATCTCGACCTCGATCTTGACCATGTGGCCCGCCGTCTGACGCGCCGCCGCCACGGCCTGCTCCACGCCCCCTGCAGCCACGATATGATTGTCCTTGATGAGCACGGCATCGAACAGGCCCGTGCGATGGTTGTGCCCGCCCCCGCATCGCACGGCGTACTTTTCGAAAGCCCGCAAGCCGGGCGTCGTCTTGCGCGTATCCACGATGCGCGCGTTCGTCCCGGCAACAGCGTCCACATATTGGCGCGTGAGCGTGGCGATGCCCGATAGACGACCCATGTAGTTGAGGGCCACGCGCTCGGCCGAGAGAACGGCGCGGGCGTTTCCCGCAATCCTGGCGGCCACCTCGCCCGCTTTCACATGCGCCCCATCTGCGGCCACCACATCGAAGCGGCAGCCGGGATCGAGTTGGCGGAATGCGGCGTGGGCAAGCTGAATGCCACAGACCACGCCGGTCTTGCGCGCTGCGATCACGCCTTGCGCACGTGCATCCTCTGGAATTGTCGCGTTGGTCGTAATGTCGCCGATCAAGCCAAGGTCTTCGGCAAGGGCTGCCGCGACGGCGCTTTCAACGAGCAGGGAGGGCAGGGGCGCCAAGCTGAGCGCACGCGCCTTCATGGCGTGCAGGTTGCGTTGGCCGCGGTCGCGCCGGCAAGGCGCGCCCCCGCGCCCGCGCGTTCGGTCAGGTCTGCAAGCGTGATGAACGTCCGCGTTGCGAGCGAGGGATTGGCTTGCGGATAGTCGTCGCGGAAATGGCTGCCACGGCTCTCCTTGCGCTGCAGAGCGGCGGTGGTGATGAGGCGCGCGGTCAGGACCATGTTGGCGAGGAGCGGATCCTCCTTGCCTTCGGCCGCGATTTGATCGAGTGCCTGCAAGGCAAGCTTGAGGCCCTTGGCGTTGCGCACGACGCCGACGTGCAGGGTCATGATCGCGCGCAGTCTAGAAATAAGCTCGGCGCGCTTGGCGGGCTTGAGCGGTGCGGGACCGGAAACACGCTTGGGCACGACGAAGTGCCCGGCGCGTTCGGCGGGGATGAGCGCCTTGATGTCCGCTGCCGCGCGTGCGCCCAGCACGACGGCTTCGAGCAGGGAGTTGGACGCCAAACGGTTGGCGCCGTGCAGGCCGGTTCCAGCGACCTCGCCCACGGCCCACAGGCCCGGAACGGACGTGCGTCCGCGTGCGTCCGTCGCAATGCCGCCCATGTGGTAGTGCTCGGCCGGCGCCACGGGGATAAGATCGTGGACAGGATCGAGCCCGGCCGCGCGGCAATGGGCGGCGACCGTGGGATACGCCGTATCGAACCGCGCGCCGATTGCGTCGCGGCAATCGAGAAACGCACCGCGCCCTGCCGTGATCTCCGCATGAACGCCGCGCGCCACGACATCGCGCGGCGCAAGCTCTCCACGCGGATCGATGGCGAGCATGAAGCGCTCGCCTTGCCGGTTGACCAGCGTTGCGCCTTCTCCGCGCAGGGCCTCGGTTGCCAGCGGCGCGGGGTCGATGCCTGCATCGATGGCGGTAGGATGGAACTGGACGAATTCCGGATCGGCAATGACCGCGCCCGCGCGCGCCGCCATGGCGATTGCCTCGCCGCGGGCGTAGGCGGGATTGGTGGTGACCGCATAGAGTGCGCCGACGCCGCCCAGGGCGAGGATGACCGCGCTGGCCGGAACGAACTGATAGGCGCCGTTGCCAAGCGTCGCGGGACGAATGAGCCGCACGCCCTTCACGCGTCCATCCTCGGTGATGAGGTCGTGGGCTTCGTACCCTTCCAACACGCGGATCGACGGCGTGGCCCTGGCCGCCGCAATGAGCGCGTGCATGATCGCCCAGCCGGCGCGGTCGCCCGTGACGCGCACGACCCGCTTTTCCGAATGCGCGGCTTCCTTCGAAAGCACGTAGTGGCCTTCCAGGTCGCGGTCGAAAGGAACGCCATAGGTGAGAAGGTCGCGGATTGCGCCGGGGCCCTGATCGGCGACCAGATGCGCGATCTCCTCGTCGACGATCCCTGCACCCGCCGCGATGGTGTCGGCGGCATGCTTGTCCGTGCTGTCGCCCTCGCCGACGGCGGCAGCGATGCCGCCTTGTGCCCATACGCTGGACGCGCCTTCGCCCAGAGGCGCCGCAGCTATGACGGTGACGGGCAAAGGCGCGAGCTTCAGCGCCGTGTAAAGGCCAGCGAGCCCCGCGCCGATGATGACGACATCACCTGGCCCTGGGGCTGTGTTCGCCGGGGCGAAGCCCCTTGCCTTCGAACGTGTCGTTCTGGTGGCCATGGCCGTGCGGCTCCGCTGCTGATACTCAGGCTCGGGCTTGCAATCAGTTCGTCAGGTTCACCATGCGCTCCACGGCGCGCCGCGCACGCTCGGCCACGTCGGGGTCCACGGTTACCTCGTACTGCATGTTGACGAGGCTGTCGTAGATGCCTTCCAGGCTGATGCGCTTCATGTGCGGGCACAAGTTGCACGGCCGGATGAATTCGACGTCCGGCGCCTCCACCGCGACGTTGGACGCCATCGAGCATTCGGTGACGAGCATCACCTTGTGCGGACGCTTGTCCTTGACCCAGTTGATCATGCCGGACGTGGAGCCCGTGAAATCGGCCGCCGCGATGACATCGGGCGGGCATTCGGGGTGTGCGATGATCTTCAGTCCCGGATCGTCCTTGCGCATCTGATCGAGTTCGGCGCCCGTGAAGCGCTCATGCACTTCGCACGCGCCCTTCCAGGCGATGACCTCGACATCGGTCTGGCTCTGCACCCACTTCGCCAGATACTGATCGGGGATGCACAGCACGCGCGGCGCGCCCAGGCTTTCGACCACTTTCACGGCGTTGGAGGACGTGCAGGTAATGTCGCACTCCGCCTTCACCGCGGCAGACGTGTTGACGTAGGTGACGATCGGCACGCCCGGATAGGCCTCGCGCAGCATGCGCACGTCTTCCGCCGTGATGGAGGACGCCAGCGAGCACCCGGCACGCATGTCGGGAATGAGCACGGTCTTGCCGGGCGACAGCAGCTTTGACGTCTCTGCCATGAAGTGCACGCCGGCCTGGACGATCACCTTCGCATCGACGCGCGCGGCTTCCTTGGCGAGCTGCAGGCTGTCGCCACGGAAATCGGAGACGCAGTGGAAGATCTCGGGTGTCATGTAATTGTGTGCGAGCACAACCGCATTGCGGACTTTCTTGAGCTCGTTGATCGCCTTGATGAGGGGCGCGTAATGCGGCCACTCCATCGGCGTGACGACGTGCTTTACGCGTTCGTACATCGGCGCCATCTCGGCCTGCAGGGCGGCCGACCACTCGTATTTCGGCGGATTGGCGAGCGGCGCGAACCCGGCAGCACTTTTGCCCACCGCACCTTTGCCAGCGGCCGCGCTTCCAACCGTCGCTGGTCTGGACTGAGCGACGGTCTTGAAAACACCTTTGGCTGGACGAGCCGCCGTTTTGGAGATGGATGCCAACGCGAATGCCTCCTCGAAGCCTTGAGGCGGTCAATTGGCCTTCTCGTTCTCATATGCTCTGTCAGAGCATTTTATGAGCCCAAAGAAGACCGGCCTTGCCGCCGGACGAGCCACCAAAATGCTCTATTTGAGCATTCCGGATGTGCATTTAACGTAATGTATGCAAACGCAGATTTCCAGAGGTTGTTGACGACAAAGGGGCACAGGGTCGTAATCCTGTGCCCCTCGTCATTAGGATCTCTCGTGCACCAAGGTAGCCCGACCGGTTACGCGTGTTATTGCGCGCGGCTCGGCGGTGCTGTCACGCGTACGCCGGGAGCTGGACGCTCCAGCAGAACCTCGCGCCGGAAACGGAACAGCTTTGCGGGCCTTCCGCCCGTGCGAGTCTTCATTTCGCCGGTGGGCTCAACCAGACCGGCGCCTTCCACGAGACGGCGGAAGTTCTGCTTGTGCAGATGCGGACCGAGAATTGCTTCGACCGTTTTCTGCAATTCGTAAAGCGTGAATTCGTCCGGCATCAGCTCGAACACCACGGGCCGGTACTTGATCTTGGCGCGCGTGCGGTTGATGGCGGTTGCGAGAATCCGGCGGTGATCGAATTGCATGGGGTGTCCCAGGCGTGGCAGCTCGGAGGAACTCGACGCCGCTGGCCGGCCATCGCGGCGCGCTTCGTCCACGAGCCCTGCCTCATAAAGCAGCTCGTAGCGCTCGAGCACTTTTTCTTCATCCCAGGCCGTGCCGTCGAGACCGAAGCAGATGCGGATACGCTCTGAACGCGCGATGGGACGTTGTGCGGCTGGCATATCGGCTTGGCGCTCGGCCCATGCTTTCAGGCGCGGCTCGATTTCGGCAGCGATGATCTCGGGACGGCCACGGCGCCAATCTTCCCAAGGAAAGTAATGATACCAGGGTCGCCAGACACCGCTTGAAAGGTCGCTCCCACCACGCGCTTGCGTGAGCGCGAGATACCCGATGGAAACAACGGGCGGAGATGTGTCGTTTTGTTCGACGTGACGTCCTCGGTCCGCAAATGTGTAAAGCTGCTCGGCATAGCCAAGGTCCAGCCCGGTCTGTTCGCGCACCCACGAGCGCAAGCCAGCTTCCAGCGTGCGATGCTGGCGCGGTTCAAAGGGACCGAACGGCAGGCCGTCGGTTGCGCCCGCACTGTCAGGATCGCCACGCACGACGAGCGCGACGGGTTCGTTGTCGAGCACGGCGACAATCGCCGCGGTCAGCCCGATTTCCACCGCGGACGGCGCCAGCCCATCATGATCCTGCGAGATCATATGCTTGAATTTATCGGGCGACGGTTTGCCTCGGCCTGCAAATTCCATGTTCATAGGTCATCTCTCCCCGTGCTCCCCAAGAGGCGAGCTAAGACCTGATCATGGCTATTTTCGGAATTAGCCGTTCGGAATTGGCAATCTATTGCCGTTTTTTGGACGCAATTATCAATTGGGCCAAAGCTGATTGAATCGGTCAAGGAAGGCAATTTCCGCGTGATTGGCCGAAAGTGGCTCGATCAGTGCGAACTCGCGGGCCAGACTGTCGGGAATATCGGGCTGTCCGAAAAAACGCCGCGCCTCCTCGACGGCAAAGCCGGCAAGGACGGTGGCTTCGAAATAAGCAGCGATCCGATCGGCGTGCTTGACGCGCGCAGACAGCGCCGGGCTTTCCGCGAAGGACAGCCCATAGCGGCAATGAATAGCCGCCAGCAGGCGGTTCTCGAAGGCCTTGTAGTCGAGCCCTATGGCGGCCTTGAACGGGCTGATGAGATCCCCGATCACATATTCGGGAGCATCGTGAAGAAGCGCCGCCAGCAGATCCTTAGCGCCGAACGCCGGGTTCTGCGCCTTGACGATCGTTTCGACGATCAACGAGTGCTGGGCGACGGAGAAGGCGTGCGCGCCTTTGGTCTGTCCGTTCCAGCGCGCCACACGCGCCAGTCCATGGGCGATGTCCTCGATCTCGATGTCGGCGGGATCGGGGGCGAGCAGATCGAGGCGGCGGCCCGATAACATGCGCTGCCACGCGCGCGGCTTCTGGTTTGGATCTTGCGTCATGTCAGGACTTGCCGGGGATCTTGAGGGCGCTCTGCAGCTTGGCGCATGGCGCATGGCGCGGACAGGAGACGAGATGATCGTTGACCATGCCCGAGGACTGCATGAAAGCATAGATGGTCGTCGGGCCGACAAACCGGAAGCCTTCCGCCTTCAGGGATTTGGAAATGCGCCTGGAAAGCTCCGATTCAGCCGGGGCGTCGGAAAGGCGCTCAAGTTTGTTCTGCCGGGGCGGTCCCTCCAGGTGCGACCAGATGAAGTGTGAAAACGGCGTGTGCTTGCTCAAGGCAAGATACGCGCGTGCGTTGTCGATTGTTGCTTCGATCTTGAGCCGGTTGCGGACGATGCCGGGATCATCCATCAACCGCGCAATATCCTTGACGCTATAGCGGGCGATGCGTTCAGGCGCGAAGCCATGAAAGGCGGCGCGAAAGTTGTCGCGCTTCTTCAAAATAGTCAGCCATGAGAGGCCTGCCTGGAACCCCTCCAGCACTATCTTTTCAAACAGCGCGCGGTCGTCCGTCAGCGGCACGCCCCACTCTGTATCATGGTAGCGCGCATAAAGCGGGTCGGCGATGCCCGGCCAGGGACATCGGCTCACCGCACTTTTCCCGCTGCCGGATCTGTTAGTCTGCGCTGTTGCCATCGCCATAAAACAAGTGTTGCGCGGCGACGGCGCGGTGATGCGCTGCTCGCCCCTTATGCGTAGCCCCTGTTCCAGGGCATCCGCTTCAGCATATAGGCCATCAGGCAGAAGCCCGTCACGCCCGAAAAAACGAGACCCAGTCCAACGAACGCGGACAGGTAAAACCACAAGGGCGAGACGTAGCTGCCGAGCAGCACGCCGGCGAGCACCATGGATCCCGCAACGATCATAACCTGGCGGATAATCTCAATGGGCGGCTTCTTGGGCGCCGCTGAAACGGGAAGGCCAGCCGCCGCCCAGGCGTCGATGCCACCGTCCAGTATGTAGGCTTCGCACTGCGTCTTGGCCGCGAGCTTGTCGGCGTTGACAAGCGTGCGGTTGCCGCTCTTGCAGTGAAACACGACCACCTGACCTTTGCCGGCTGGCGCATTGCCGAGCGCGCCGAGATTGGACAACGGCATGTGGTGCGATCCGGCGATCTGGGCACGGGCGCGCTCATCGCCCTCGCGGATGTCGACAAGGACGGCGCCCTGGTCCATCAACGCTTTGGCGTCACGGGGGGAAATCTTCGGCATCGAGGCCATGATCTTGCGTCTCCTTGCAATCGCTTTCAGTGTCGCGGCGCGCTGCCCGTAGAGGTCGCTGCGCCACCACGCGCAATGGCTTGACGGCGGTTTCCAGCGCCACATTGCGGTTCGAGCTTGTTATATTAGATAAATCTAATATCTTCAAGCCGGGTGACTTGCTGCCTCCTGTCGCGGGTGCAGCAGCCGGCCAGAAAACGCAGAGTCGAAGGAGAAGCACGATGATTATGGATTGGCAGGACTACATGAAGCAGCTCTCGCCGCACTTGCGCGAACTGCGGGCCGGCACGCCCGACGTCATGAAGAGCTTCTCGGCCATGGCTCAGGCTTCGCTCAAGACCAACGCGCTCGATACCAAAACAAAGGAGCTGATTGCTCTCGCCATCGGCGTTGCCACGCGCTGCGATGATTGCATCGCCTTCCACACCAAGGCGGCTATCGACCAGGGCGCATCGCGCGAGGAGGTGATGGAGACGCTGGGTCTCGCCATCTACATGGGCGCGGGCCCCTCCGTCATGTACGCAAGCCACGCGGTGGAGGCCTTCGAGCAGATCAAAGCGGCGAAGGACGCAGCAAAAGCCGCGGCGCCTGCCGAGGACTAACAGTCAGCATTCCTCTTCCGGCGGATGCGGGGAGGGGCACACGTTTCTCAGCGTTCGGCGACGGAGGCCGTGTAGCGTGCCATGTCCGCTTCATGAATGCGAATGCGCGTCTCCCCCGCCAATACATCATCGTGGGCTTTGACCGCCTCGGCGTAACGGTCGAGGCGGATCAACGCGAGACCGCTGCGCCCATCCACAGAACCCGTGCGCCCGATCACGATGCCTTTGACAGTAATGTCCGAACCCGGATTGAGAGCGCCCTCCGCTATGATGCGCACGACGCGTTTGCGCACGACAGTCTTATGCTGCATGCGGGAGACGACCTCCTGGCCGACGTAGCAGCCCTTGGTGAACGATACGCCGTTGAACACGTCGAAATCGGCCTCGTGGGGATAGGCGTCGCCGAACTCGTAGTCCTTGCCACCTTCGGGAACGCCGATAGCAACGCGGTGCGCGTGATAGGCCTCAGCGCTCCCGCGTTCGACGTTCAGGCTCGCTGGTGGGGCATCACCGGCCGCGCGGGGCGCAACGATGCGCGTACCCATCGCATCGTGTCTGGGATCACGAAACACGATGCAGTCTTGCGAAGCGCGCGTGGCGTTGTCAGCGCCCCACGCCACCCAAACTATGTAGCGATCCGACGCATCCGATATCGTCACGCCGGCGCGCAGTTTGTACATGCCGAGGCGCTTGACCAAATCCCCTGTCTTGCCGCGCGCAACGTCGAGGAGAAAGCCCTCTGCCGTCCGCAATACCAGGAAGTCGAACAGGATCTTGCCCTGCGGCGAGAGCAGCCCGGCGTGCGCCGCCATGCCTTCCGGCAGGTGCGCGATCTCGTTGGTGATCAACCCATTCAGGAATTTCACGGCATCGGGCCCGGTAACGGCCACGACGCCACGATCCTCCAGGGGGGCGATGAATGCTTGTGCCATGCTGCGCCAGACGCCGGTTGAATTGAGCGGACAAGTTACGTATGCGGGGTTAGTGACAAACGCAAGGTACGCGCTGCGCGCTGGACCCGGATATGCGAGGACGGGATGGCTGAGACTTTTGATCTACTGATCACGGGTGCGACCGTCGTCAATCATGACGGCGCGGGCGTGCGCGACATCGCCATCAAGAATGGCCGGATCGCGGCGCTTGGCCAACTGGCCAACGCGCCCGCGGCTGAAACGCTCAACGCCAAGGGGCTGCACATCCTGCCGGGCGTCATCGACACGCAGGTCCATTTCCGTGAGCCGGGGCTGACGCACAAGGAGGATCTGGAGACGGGAAGCCGGGCCGCCGTGGCCGGCGGCGTCACGGCCGTGTTCGAGATGCCCAACACCAAGCCACTGACGACGACCGCAGAGCTTCTGGCGCAGAAAGTCTCGCTGGCCGGCAACCGCATGTTCTGCGACTTCGCCTTTTATGTTGGCGGCACCCGCGAGAACGTCGGCGAGATCCCGGCGCTCGAAAAGCTGGAAGCCTCCGCCGGGATCAAGGTGTTCATGGGATCGTCCACCGGCGACCTGCTGGTGGATGACGAGAGTTCGCTCGACCGGATCATCGCGCGCATCTCGCGCCGGGCCGCGTTTCACGCCGAGGACGAAGCGCGTCTCGTCTCCCGCATGGGCGAACGCAAGGCCGGGGATCCCTCTTCACATCCCGTGTGGCGTGATGAGGAGGCCGCGCTCATTGCCACCGCGCGGCTTGTGCGACTGGCCGAGACGCACGGCAAGCGCATCCATGTGCTGCACGTTTCGACGGCCGGGGAAATGGCGTTCCTGAGGGATCATAAGGACTATGCCAGCGTCGAGGTAACGCCCCATCATCTCACACTGTCCGCACCCGAGTGCTACGAGCGGCTTGGCACCTACGTGCAGATGAATCCGCCCGTTCGCGACGAGCGCCACCGAAAGGCCATCTGGGCTGCTCTGGAAGACGGCGTCGTGGATGTGCTGGGCTCCGACCACGCGCCCCATACCCGTGAGGAGAAGGATCACGCCTATCCCGCGTCCCATTCCGGAATGACGGGCGTGCAGACGCTCGTCCCGATCATGCTCGATCATGTCAACGCGGGACGGCTGTCGCTGCAACGTTTCGTCGATCTGACGAGCCATGGGCCGCAGCGGCTGTTTGGCATCCGTGGCAAGGGGCGCATTGCGGCGGGATACGACGCCGACCTCACGATCGTCGATATGAAGCGCCGCCAGACGATCACGAACGGGTGGATCGAAAGCCGCGCGGGCTGGACGCCTTATGACGGCGTGCGCGTCATGGGCTGGCCGGTCGGCACGTTCGTGCGGGGGCGGCGCGTGATGTGGGAGGGCGAGATAGCGGCTCCCGCCCATGGCGCACCTGTCCGCTTTCTTGAAGGTGCGCGCTAAAGGTGCTCTGTTTTAACGGCCATGGCATGGGGGGTGCAATTCTCCGGCAAACCTTAACAACCGTGCCGGAATGACATGCTCGCCGCCGCCTATCGCAACGCTCTTTGTGCTGAATCCGATTTGACGTGGGGGCAGGCGTTCCTGCTGGCAGTCGCTACGTCCGCCGCCGCGACGGTTGGCATTGCCGCGCTCTATCTGACGAAATCGGCCCTGGGCATCAACGTGATGCCAGGGCCGTCTCCGCTTCACGATCTGCTGTATTGGATGCTCGTCTGAATAACGAGCACCCCCTATTCGCCTCTTAATTCGAGGCCATGGTCTTAGGCAGCCTGCTCACGACGTGAACCGTCGTGCCGACGCCCGCCATGCTGGACAGATGCACCACGTGGCCATTGTACATGCGGATGCAGCCCGACGAGGCGGCGGTACCGATGCTCTTGGGATCATTGGTGCCGTGGATGCGGTAGAGCGTGTTACCCAGATAGAGCGCCTTGGCGCCCAGCGGATTGTAAACGCCGCCCGTCATGGACACAGGCAGGTTTGGCTTGCGTTCGCGCATTTCGGCCGGCGGACGCCAATCCGGCCAATCGACCTTCTTGGAAATCTTCTGAGTGCCGGTCCACTTGAAGCCTTCCTTGCCGACGGCGATCGGATACATGTACGCCTTCGACGATGAGACGGTGTAGTAGAGCTTGCGCGCCGATTGATCGATGACGATCTGGCCGGCGCCGTAACCGCTGTGGAAGTTGACCTTGGGGGGAGTCGTCGGCGCGATGCTCGGGCGCGCGCCGCCACTCATGTTGCCGCCCTGGGCAGCCGAATAGTTCTTTTTCTTCTTGGAAGCATTAGCGGGTGTTTCCAAACTGAAGATCTTGCTCGGCTGCGTTTTCGCCTGGGTTGCAGGCCGGGTGTACTTGTTGGGCGTCTGATACCCATATTGGTCGTAGAAGCCCTCCGACGCATTGGCATTGCCTGACGCACCGGCGATGGCAAGCACGGCCACAACAAGCGATAATCTCTTCATGATCCTAGGTTCCTGGATTAACTCAAACTGTGAAGAAGGACCGCACTTAACAACACTCCTGCCGTTCTGGCCAGACCATGCAGGTCCGGATTGATCACAACAGTTTGTTTCAAGGCGCCATGGCTTGGGCTTCGCGCGCCTCACCAGCGATCGGGCTTGCGGCTCTGCGCAGCCCGATTTGGAGGACATGCCAGACGTTTAAGAGCGCCCTGACCCTAATCCCAAGTACGATCGAGACGCTGTCCCCGGCAGGCGACGCCATGCCCCTGCGCCATTTTGGCTTGGTGCCCAGCCTTCCCCTCGCCGGCGGGCGCATGTTGCACGAGAACGTTGCGTGCTGACTGTTCATGCGAGTACGGCCTTGGCACCCGACCGAGCTTTTGCGCGTAATCGTGCGTATTGGACAAGGCCTTAAGGCCCAACTACCACTAGAATGCAAAAGAGGATTCGCCTCATACGCGATGCGTTCGTTAGACGGCGTGATACGTGGTAGACGGAAAGACAAACGCCGCGCGGGGCGCGTCGGATGGGACGTGTCTGGGGGTATACGTTCAGGCGCGGTGCGGGGGCCATTGCGGGTGGATCTAAACGCGTGATCATGGACTACATTCCCAATCCCTTCATCATTCCGGTGGGATTGTTCATCGGTGTCCTGGTGGCGGCGCCCGTGGGACCGGTCAATGTTCTATGCGTGCAGCGCGCCATCGAAAGGGGTTTCTGGGGTGGTATCGCCGCAGGCCTTGGCTCGATGCTGGGCGACGGGCTGATCGCTCTGTCCGCCGGCATGGGCGTGGGCGCAATTTCGAGCGCCGTCGAACACTATCGCGCGGTGATTCAGGTCGTGGGCGGTCTCGCGCTGATGGCCTTTGGTGCCAAGCTGTATTACGCAACGCCGCGGATCGCTGTTTCCAGCGTGCACGAAAGCGAGACGAGCCTGCGCGATTTCGTCTGGGACATTCCTCAGACTTTCTTTCTTACCATCACAAATCCCGGGGCTGTTCTTGGCCTCATCGCCATTTTCGGCGGCGTATCCACATTCGTCGAGGTGCATTCGACAGCCGATGTCCTGCTGATGGTCGCGGCGATCATGACCGGCAGCCTGCTGTGGTGGGTTGGACTTTCCAACCTCATCAGCCGCCATCGCCACCGCATCGACGCGGCGCGGCTTGGCACGATCAACCGCGTCGCAGGGATTCTGCTGGCGATTTTCGGGGGCTTGCTGTTAGCCGAGGTGATCTGGAAGGGCGGTCAGTTCTGAACGCGGAAAGCCTCCGCAAAATCAAGCCCGCTCAATCCCAAGTCGATCGCTACTGGTGCCGGCGCTTCAGCGTGAACTCGCCAGAATCGATGCGCTGCTCTAAACCGCGCGTCAACTTCACCACGGCTTCCTCGCCGTAGATGGAGACGAGATCCGTCAGTGCCGTGAACAGGGCGGCATAGGCCATCTGCTCGGGCGCAACGCCTGTATCGGCGCCCTCGTCCCAGGCGGCCAGAATGAGATCCAGGGCTTTGAGGGAGGGATTGTCTCCTTCAAGCTCTTCAAATGAATACATAGAATTCCCCCAACCAACTGGCAATGCGCTTTTCATCGTCCTACCCGACGTTCCCAGGCTGACCCCTGCCTGCTCATTCAGGGATGCTGCACGTCCACGCCGATAAGACGTCTCCTCCCGATGTTTGACCTAGCATGCGTTCGAGCGAAAGGTGACCCTGACAACAATTCACAGTAAACTGCCACTTTACTGGGTTTCTGTGGTGCCGCCGGCGCAGTATGATCACTGCGGAAAGCTTTTGATCAGTCCGTCGGACAGTTCAGCGCCCTCGGTGATGAAACGGGTGACGGCTGTCTGCGCCGAAGGCGAGCAGGTGTTATAGGTGCGGCTGTAGCTGCGATAACCTTGATTGAATGCCCGCGTGAGGCGCGCGCGGCGCAAAGCGGATGAGCCTTCCGCCTCCATCAACTCACGCATGCGGTCGCGCCAATACTGCCCCTCATTCGCACCGCACAATTCCCTCAGATAGTGGATCGCCCCAAGAATTTCCGACAGGCGCATCAGTTTGTCGTCATAGGGCTTGGCCCCGGGTGCAGCGAGGACAGCGGGCAGGGTTGCGCAAGCGATCCAGCCGGCCATAATGGTTGAGACGAGTGCGGCCTGTGCGCGGCGCATTTCAAAGGTTCCTTGTCGTCGTGCATCGCGTCGTGCGGCATACTGCCAATTCGGGTCTTGTCACGCCTTTCTGGCGGGCGCGGGGCAAGGTGCTCGAGTTCACGGTTCAAAGGTCCCGGATGCCATCAGAATGCGTGCGCCAAGGCTGCAAGGCATCGACGGCGTCAACGTTCCAGGTCAGAGACGAATGAGCTCGCGTTATAGTCTTACCTCGCCTCCTGAGGCCATAGGCAAGTTGTTCGCCGTCGAGACGGGGGAAGGATTTCCACCGCGTTACAACATAGCCCCCACCGACCCTGTGCTTATCGTGCGCAACAGCGAGTTCAAGGGGGCACGCGAACTGGTTCTGGTTCGCTGGGGGCTTATTCCCTCTTGGGTCAAGGATCCGGGCGCAGTCTCGACCCTGATCAACGCGCGCGCTGACACGGCCATCGACAAACCTTCCTTCCGCGGGCCGATGCGCCATCGCCGCTGTCTGGTGCCGGCAGACGGCTTTTATGAATGGACGGGCGAGCGCGGCGCAAAGCAGCCGCACCTCATCCGCCGCAAGGATCGCGCGCCGTTCGCGTTGGCAGGACTCTGGGAGCATTGGCTCGGCGCCGACGGCAGCGAGGTTGAGACCATGGCCATCCTGATTACCAAGGCTAATGCGGATGTTCGCGCGATCCATGACAGCATGCCTGTCATCGTTGCCCCAGAGGATTTCGATCGCTGGCTCGATTGCAAACCGGGCACGGCTGAAACGGTGCGTGACCTCCTGAAGCCGCCGCCGGCGGGACTGCTCGAGCATATCGAGATCGATAGACGTCTCAATAATCCGCGCAATGAGGGTCCCGGCCTGCAGGTGCCGGTGCGCCCTCCCCCGTCTTGAGCGCTGTTTAGTGTCCGAAATAACGCCGCATGGTTCGGCGCGCGGCGCGGCGAAGGCGGCATAACATGCTGGAAACGCGCCATATTTCTGCGTTGACCACGTTGCAAAGCAAAGCGGAACGCCCCCTCGCGGCACGGCCAATTCGCCGATATTGTGGGATAGTCAACAGGTTGCCGTTATCCGTTCCTAGAAGGCTTTATTGGGATGGGAAAAGCGGTGCTTGAGGCTGGCGGCTCCCGGACGCGGGAGAGGGCGAGGGAACAGGGCGTTGCGGGCATCTGCGTTGCCGCGCTGAGCGGTGAATTGGCGGTCGAATAGCCGCGAGGAGACTAGGACACGATGAGTTACAGGGGTGAGGATCTCGATCTGCGTACGCCGCAAAACCTGAGCGCGAATGAGATCGGCAACGCCAATACGCGCGTCGGTCCGATCTGGGTGGACGATACGGTTTTGGCCTGCACCAACCACGCGTACGACGTGGCGCTGGCGCACCGCGCTGGCGAGGTGCGTCTCGAACACCTCCTCAACGCGCTGACGCGAATCGAGGTTGCTGCCGAAGCGCTGGAAGCGCGCGGCGTGCGCGTTGCGGCCCTGCGCCGGGAAAGCGCTACCATCATCGCGAGTGAAATTCCCGTCGGCTTGCCCAACGGCAAAGGCACGCCGCGCCGTTCCGATGAACTCGCCGAGGTTCTGCGTCTGGCGGCCGCGAACGCCGCGCGCCGCAATGCGCCTGCCAGCATAGAGGATCTGCTGTTCGTGCTGTTTGATCAGCGCAATGAGTTGCCGGGCCTGTCGCTGCTGTCGCGCCATACCGTGCGCACCATCCGCGAGGCGCCCGAGCCGCTGGCTCCTCTGCCACGCTATCTTGCGGAGACGCGCTATGTCGCGACAGACCGGGCGAGGCCGGCACAGGACGTGCGCTTTGCCGCCGAGCCGGCCCGCTCGTACCGCGTCGATCTGACGGGGACGCCAACCGACAGCATCCAGAATTCACGGCTCGATGCCCTGGAGCAGATGGTGCGGGCCCTGAGCAACGATATTTCCAGCGAGCGTCAGATCGTTTCGGGTCTGCTCAAGGATCTCAGCAAGGAAACCCAGGCGCAGCGCTCCGATCAGGGCCGTCTCCAGACGACCCTGGCCGACCGCCTGAGCACATTGGAGCAAGCCGTGACCCAAGCCCGTGGCCCCAACAGCGAAGGCCTCAACGAGCAGCTCGTGGGGCTTGAAAGCACGCTGGAACAGAAGCTGGAGAGCATCTCCCGCTCCTGGTCGACACTTGCAGACCGCCTCCACGCGCTCGAGACAGCCGTACGCGAGCGGCCGCTCACGGGCGGCGGTGTTCCCGCGGACCTCATGGATCGCCTGCGCGCGGTTGTCGATCTCAAGCCTATCGCCAACCGTCTCGACATTATCGAGGAGGCCGTGCTGTCGGGCGGAGGCAAGGACGATAGCGAAGGCGCCAGGCGGCTGGAAGAACGCTTCAAGTCCTTGGAGGCGGAGGTATCGCGCGCATTGAGCGCCAACGCCGGCGGCGTCAACCATCTCCAAAGCCTCCTCGGCAACTTCGAACGCCAGCGCGGCGAGATGATCAGCACGCTGATGCAGCCGGTGGTCGAACGGGTGTCATCCGTCGTGGGCTCCGCGCAAACCCAGCAAGCCGCCGCAACCGAGACGCTCGGCAAGGTCATCGAGCGTCTCGATGGCGTGGAGCGGGCGCTGGCCGCCGAGATCGAGACGGCTGCCACGAAGCATCAGGCCTACACGCGCGATCTGTCGGAAGTTCATGAAGCGCTGATGAAGCTCAATCAAAACCAGCACACGCTGGCGGGCTCGATCGATCAGTGGCGCGCGGATGCGGCAGGCGATCTGTCGGTGATCTCCAACCGGCTGACCAATCTCGATCGCGACAACGAACGCCCGATCGAGACTCTCAACGCACTGTCTGTCCACATGGACAGCATGAACAAGATGATGATCGAGCGGTATCATCGCCGCAACCGCTTCTGGTATTGGCTGTTTGGCACGGATGATTGGATTGGGGCGAGCTGGCCCTCGCAGGCGGTTGCGCTCGAGGCGGAACGCCAGAAATTCAAGGCTCCGAAATCTGCCGACGCATAGCGCAGGCGGATCGTTAAGAGTTCATTATCCATGCCGTCGGCTGGCCCCTTGGGGCGGCCATTTACGTGCCGCCTTGGCACGTCGCTTGCTGCGCGCACGCGATGATGAACCTTGCCGATTTCAGCCCGAGACAGAGTATTAACGCGCGAGGCCAGGCCTCACAGGCTCCGCGTCTGGACAGCATACTGGAGCCTCGCGCCAACAACTTCAGTTTGGTGCGCATCGTGATGGCGCTGGCGGTGCTCGTTTCGCATGGGTTCTTTCTCCATTCGGGTGTGACCTCAGCGGAACCGCTGGTTGCGTGGACGGGCTACTCTCTGGGCGAGCATGCGGTTCAGGTGTTCTTCTTTCTGAGCGGCATCCTGGTTGCGCAGAGCCTCGATCGCAGCGGCGGACTGCTCGACTTCACGGCAGCGCGCGTGCTTCGCATATTTCCCGGCCTCATCGTTTGCGTGCTCATAGCCGCATTCGTGATCGGTCCCGCAGCAACGAGCCTGCCTTTCGCCGTGTACCTGACCTCGCCGGACGTAGTGAGGTACGTGATGCGGACTGCGTCGCTTGCGACGGGTTCAGCCACGCTGCCGGGCGTGTTCGAAAGTGCTCCGGCCGCTGGCCTCGTCAACATGTCGCTGTGGACGTTGAAGTACGAGGTGGTGTGCTACGCGGGCTTGGCGCTCGTTGGTTGCGCCGGTCTCTTCAAGACGGCGTGGAGACCTTATGCGATTGCGGGATTTGCCGTTTTTGTGGCCGTTGTGTTCATCGAGCCAGCGAAGAGCATCGCACACTATACGCCCATCGATAACATGCGTTATTTCGCAGTGTTCTTCGCCTTAGGCGTGCTGGCATATCTGCTGCGGAGCGCGCTGGTGATCCATGGCGGCATCCTTGCCGTGCTGCTTGCGCTCTTCGTTGCGACGATCGGAACGCGCTTCGGCGTGCTCGGAGCGGCCGCGTTTCTCGGCTATGCGACGCTCTACGTGGCGCGCTGGCCGCTCGGTGCGCTGCGCGCCCTTTCCAACCGCTACGACATTTCGTTCGGCATTTACATCTATGCGTGCCCCATCCAGCAGCTTCTGATCGGGCACTTCCCTGAAACGGGCGCTGTGGCGTTGATCCTTCTCGCCATCGCGTTCACCCTGCCCGTCGCGCTCATGTCCTGGCTGCTCGTCGAGCGTCCCGCACTGAGGGCGCGCAGACGAGTTGCCGGCGCGCTTACCTGGCGGGTGCCATCGCCCGAGCTCAGTGGATACAACCTTGCGCCAGGCTCATCGGCAGGCCGTTAACTTTCTGATCTCGCTTAAGAATGAGCGTGCCGCGCGCGTTTGGATGCTTGCAGTCTTCACCCCCTTCGTGCTTTCATTAAAAAAGCGTGAATGTGGGCGTTGGAGTTTTAAATGTTTCGCCGGTCGCTGCTGATCAATCTTGCGTTCAGCCTCGTTTCGACCCTGACAATGATGGCGGCGATGCCGACTCCGTCGGGCCTTCTAGCCAGCGCGCGTGCCAGCTTCAGCGCTTATGCTCAAGACAGCGCGCTTCTCAGTCCTATCGTTCACCGGATCATCAAACCCTACTGATCGCGGACGGTTTTCGAGCCTAGTTTCAGCCAAGTCCAAACGCGCTGCCGGGCGCCCCCGAGCGACGCTCAAGGTTATGCTCACCTGGGAATTGCGACATTTGTTTCGCGCCTTCTGAAAAACGGCAAGAGCGATCCCCATATCATCGAAATGTCGCGCGTTTTGTGGCCCCGGTGCGCCTGCATGCAGGGGCGGGTCGTTGATGGGCCAGCGCATTGGATTCTTTCAGGAGGTCGCAATGATGAGCTTTTGGAGGGCATCGGCCGCTGCATTGCTGGCTTTAGGGCTGGCCATGCCGATGTCAGAAATGGCGAACAGTGCGCCAGCACGCTCAGGGCCGTTCGCCGGTGTCGGCCCCAGTATGGGTGGCGGTGGCGGCGCGCGTATGGGCGGCGGTGCTGCACGCAGTGGACCGTTTGTCGGGGTCGGCCCACGGATGGGTGCAAGCCCGCGGATGGGTGGTGCGCCGCGATCTTTCAATCCGGGCCCGTCGTCAGGGCCGAAGTTCTCGGCTCCGCGTTCCGGCGCGCCACGGTTCAACCCAGGCTACAAGGGTAAAGGCAACTGGAGCGGCAAAGGCAACTGGAGCGGTAAGGGTAACTGGGGCGGTAAAGGCAATTGGAGTGGCAAGGGACCAGGTGGCAAGAACTGGAACCGCGGCAATTGGAGTGGCAAGGGTCACCGTCATCACGGTAGGCACCGTTATGTGCGGGGCTTCTACGGCTACGCGTTGCCCTACTATTACGATGACTTCTACTCCTACAGCTATAGCGACGGCGGCTGTGCGTGGCTGTGGCAGCGCTGGCTGGAGACCGGTAATTCCACGTGGAAATACCGCTACTACGAGTGCATCGAGTGATGTGAGAGCCCAGGCGCGCTCGCCGGACTTGTCATCCTTGCCGAGCGTATTTCTCTCCTTGTCATCCCGGCCGCGCGCAGCGCGCGCCGGGACCCAGGAGGGCTTGGCGTGATCGTGAGATAAGCGCGTCATCCTAACAACTCGAGCACCAATTCCGGCGGCCGGCACAGCCGGACGCCCTTTGGCGTCACCACGATGGGGCGGTTGATGAGAATGGGATGAGCGATCATGAAATCGATCAGCTCCGCGCCGGTCCATTTGGGATCATCCAGCCCCAGTTCGTCGTAAGGTGTGCCTTTGCGCCGCAAAAGATCCCGTGGGGAAACGCCCATCGCCTTTATCAGTTCGACGAGCTGCGCGCGCGACGGGGGATCCTTGAGATACTCGATGACTTCGGGTTCGACGCCGGACTGACGGATCATGGCGAGTGTGTTGCGCGAAGTAGCGCAAGCCGGGTTGTGGTAGATCGTAATCATCAAGCCCTGAGTCTCCTGGTGCGCCGCCGTCCAAGGCGAAGCGCTAAGACGTCGATACGGAGTGCGGTGGAAACCGTATCACCCGGCATCATGGCCGTCATGGGCGGTCAGCCTCCAAACCGTCAACCAGGCAAATGCTCGATGTTGACCGCCAGGCCTCTTGGCGCCCACTTCTCCGCCCGGCCTGCGGTGCAGGGTGCTCCATGCGATGAGCCGGCTGTGTTAATATTAGAAATTCCCAAGCCGGTGCCGTTCTTGCCTTGCATGCGGATTGTCACCACGTCATCGTTGAGTTGTTCTTGGAACCACCTATCGGATAGTCAATGGAGGCTGTCATGTCAGAGTCTCATTTGGATGATCTGGGCCAGCTCGATGAGTTGGGCAAACGTATCGGCGACAAGATTGCCGAACTGGAAAGGCAGGGCGCTCTACTGGGCCCCGCGCGACAGGCGGCCGCCGACTTCAAACTGCGCCATCTTCAGATCGGCGATAGCGCCAAGACGGCCCCGCTCCGCGAAGGATTGAAAACTGATATCGAGACTTTGAGGCTGGCGTTCGAACGTTGGCTTGCGCGCATCGACACGGGCGCAGCGCGATAGGCAGACGTCGTGCCTGATGCCTATGCAAAACCCGCGACATTGACCTTTTATCAGTTGACGAGTGAGAGCCATGGCGAAGACGGCGCCGCGGCTCTCTTTTGTTTCGTATGTCCTTTGCTTTGCAGAAATGGCCGGCCAGAGCGACACGTGGCCGCGTGCGATGTCTTACAAAAGTTTAGGCTGTTCTCCATGTTGCGGAGAGGTTCGCCGTGACACCTTTCTCCACGAAGCGCCAATGCAGTGTCCCCCCGGCGCTTGAATAGATCCTCAAAGATCAGGAGATTGCGAATATGACATACACGAACGAGCCGGCGGCGCGCGCAGGCAAGCCCCGAGCTGCCTTGGCGACGCGGCTGCTCACGGGCGTGGCCGCATGCGCCTTCATCGTCGCAACCACGGCGGCTTGGGATGTGCACGCCGAAGCAAACAAGCCTTGGCCTCAGACGACAGGGCAAGCTTCGGACCTGTCGCAGAAGGCCGGTCAGGCAGCCGTGAACCTGCCCGATTTCACTTCTCTCGTGCAAGCCGTGAAGCCCGCTGTCGTGTCCGTGCGCGTGAAGGCGCCGATGGATCAGCAGATGGTGAACTTCCCCAACGGCGCTCCTAACGGCAATCCATTCGAGGGCACGCCGTTCGAGAAATTCTTCAAACAGTTCGGCGAGAACGGCAACGGTCAAGGCAATCGCTGGGGCAACGGCCAGCAGCCCAAGTTCAACCAAGGTCAGGGATCGGGCTTCTTCATTTCCAATGACGGTTTCCTCGTCACCAACAACCACGTCGTCGACAAGGCGGTCGAAGTGGAAGTCGTGCTCGAGGATGGCACGCAGTTGCCCGCCAGCGTCGTCGGCACCGACAGCAAGACGGATCTTGCCTTGTTGAAGGTCTCGGGCCGCAACGACTTCCCTTATGTGCAGATGGCCGACGAGATGCCTGCGATCGGTTCTTGGGTTGTTGCCATGGGCAATCCGTTCGGCTTGGG
This sequence comes from uncultured Hyphomicrobium sp., assembly GCA_964587445.1. Taxonomy (GTDB): domain Bacteria; phylum Pseudomonadota; class Alphaproteobacteria; order Rhizobiales; family Hyphomicrobiaceae; genus Hyphomicrobium_B. Next base: position 226,378 of record CAZPLQ010000002.1, on the reverse strand, counting down.
CGGGACGGTCACCGCCGGCATCGTCTCGGCTCATGGCCGCGATATCGGCAGCGGACCCTATGACGACTTCATCCAGATCGACGCGGCGGTCAATCGCGGCAATTCCGGCGGTCCGACGTTCAATCTGCAGGGCAAGGTGGTCGGCGTGAACACCGCGATCTTTTCACCGACCGGCGGGTCCGTCGGCATCGCCTTCGACATTCCGGCAGCAACCGTGAAGACCGTCGTGGCCCAACTGCATGAGAAGGGACGCGTCGAGCGGGGCTGGCTTGGTGTTCAGATCCAGCCTGTCACCAAGGAAATTGCCGACAGCCTCGGTCTCAAGGACGCGACCGGCGCATTGATCTCCGAGCCGGTTGCGGGCGGACCTGCGGCCAAGGCCGGCCTGAAGTCGGGCGACATCATCACCGCCGTCGACGGCGCACCGGTGAAGGATGCGCGCGCACTCGCCAAGATGATCGCAGGTTTCGCGCCCGACAAGGATGTATCCCTGTCTGTGATCCGCAACCAGAAGACCGAGACTGTCTCCGTCTCGCTCGGCGAATACAAGGATCAGAAGGTCGCCGATGCGCAAAGCGATAAGGGCGAGCAAGGAGATGCCGGCAAGCTCGGCATGACCGTTGCGCCTGCAGCAAGCGTGGATGGCGCAGGAGATGCCGGACTTGCGGTGCTCAACGTCGATCCCGACGGCCAGGCGGCCGATGCCGGCATCGAGGCGGGCGACGTCATCCTGAAGATCGCCGGCAAGCAGATTTCCTCGGTGCAGGATCTCAAGCAGGCACTGAAGGAGGCCGGGGCGAACGGCAAGAAGCACACGCTCGCGCTCGTGCAGCACGAGAACTCTCAGCGCTTCATCGCGTTGCCCGCCGCCGCTGGCTAAATAAAAAAGCCAAACAAACACCACGGCGGCCGTGCGCGCATGAGCGTTTGACACCACGCCGGGATCGACGAGCCCTCCGTCCGATCCCGGCGTGCGTTTTATGTCTGGCGCGTAACCGTGGTCGAGGGCGCGCCAAAACAGCAAAATAGGGACCGTTTCAGTTCCATTATCTTTTATCAGAATGCTGAGTAAAATTCACAGGCGAGTTTGTTTCGACGTCTTTGGCTCAGTTCGCCGCCTGATGGCATTTCCGGCCGCAGATAAATCGATTGAGGGTGGCGTATTGATCAAAGAGGCGACGAATCGCGCCTCGCGGTCTCACGCGTAAGGGCGACGACCTGCTGTGCATTTCTAGAAACCGCGTCACAAGTACGGCTGGCGTAAAGCGGCGAAGCGGCTAATATCAGCCCCGCGCGATTGTCTCATTGGGGGTGCGCGACGGGACCTCAGCTCGTGAAGCGGCGTAGAGGGACTGCGGTCCGCAGATCGGACCCGATTGTTCGTGACCGGCCAATTTGATCTGCGCGTTCGGCGCCACGAGCGCCGCCCTGCCGGCATCCTGCCTGCTCCCGCCGCGTCTGTGGCCAGAACTGCGAACGCCGCAGGTTGCTCAAAGCAAAGCTGAGAAGTGCCATGGAAACGACCATTGCTCGAGATCCAAAGCGGCCTGTGCCGAGCTTTGCCGAGCTGTTCACGCCAAAGCTGGTGACGTTGCTGCGTGAAGGGTACACGGCCGCAGATTTCAGGGCAGATGCACTGGCGGGTTTGACGGTTGCCATTGTTGCCCTTCCGCTCTCGATGGCCATCGCCATCGGCTCGGGTCTGTCTCCAGACAAGGGGCTGTTCACCGCCATCGTCGGCGGGTTCCTGATCTCCGCGCTCGGCGGAAGCCGGTTTCAGATCGGCGGGCCTGCGGGGGCGTTCATCGTCTTGATCGCCAGTATCGTGGAGCGTCACGGCTATGACGGCCTGGTGCTGGCCACGTTGATGGCAGGCTGCATAATGATCGCTGCGGGCTATCTGCGCATAGGAACCTACATCAAGTACATTCCGTTTCCCGTCACGGTGGGGTTCACCGCAGGCATCGGCGTGATCATCTTCGCCAGCCAGATCAAAGACCTTCTCGGGCTCGACATGCAACATGAGCCCGCAGCCTTTCTGCCCAAGCTCGGCGCCATCTGGCACAGCCTTGCGACGCTCAAACCTGCAACACTTGCACTCGCGGTTCTCGCCGTCGGCATCATCCTCGGCCTGCGGCGCGTGCGGCCACGGTGGCCCGGAATGCTCATCGCCGTCGCCTCGACGGCGTTACTCACCGCGCTCGTGCACCTCGACGTTACGACCATCGGCTCGAAATTCGGAGAAATGCCGCGCACACTGCCCCTGCCATCGGTGCCGAGCTTCGATCTGGCCAAGATCCATGCCGTGTTTCCCGATGCCATCACCATTGCGCTGCTCGGCGCGATCGAAAGCCTGCTGTCGGCTGTCGTGGCCGATGGCATGTCGGGGCGCAAGCACCGCTCCAATTGCGAGCTGGTGGCGCAAGGAGCTGCCAACATCGCGTCTGTCACCTTCGGAGGCATGTGTGCGACCGGAACGATCGCTCGCACGGCCACGAACATCCGGGCAGGTGCGCACGGGCCGATCTCGGGTATGTTGCATGCGGTCTACCTGCTCCTGTTCATGCTCGTTGCCGCGCCGCTCACCGCGTACATTCCGCTTGCCAGCCTGGGCGCCGTGCTCGCGGTGGTGGCCTGGAACATGGTCGAGAAGGAGGAGTTTGCCAGCCTGCTGCGGGCGTCGTGGGGCGATGCGGCTGTCCTGATGGCGACCTTCCTGCTCACCATTTTCGAAGATCTCACCACGGCCATCGCCGTCGGCGTCACTCTTGGCGCGTTCCTCTTCCTGCACAGAATGGCTGAAGCGGTGGAGGTGGAGGGAGGCGGTCAGATGATCGCCGAGGATACGGCCGATGCCACGGGTGCCGCCCGCACGGCGTACACGCCGCAAGCCTTCGACGGCGGGGTTATGGTGTACCGCATCAGTGGCGCATTCTTCTTTGGGGCCACCGCAACCGTCAGTTCGGTTCTGGATCGCATGGGCACGCACCCCAAGGTCTTTGTGCTGGACTTCACGGATGTGCCGCTGGTGGACACGACGGCGGCCAAGGCCCTCGAAGGCTTCGTGCACAAGCTTCATAACGCGGGAACGGCCGTCTACTTTGCGGGCACCAGGCCGTCGATCCGCCGCACGCTGCTTTCCGCCGGGCTGCGCAAGCCACGGGTGCACTACGCGCTGACGCCCAACGATGCGATCGAAAACTGGCGCGCCTCGGCGCGCGGCGCCACGAAATCTTGAGGAGCTTGACCGCGCATCTCCGCGCGGGAGCGATCAGGCTGCGCCGTCGCTCCCGGTTAGAGTCGGCTAATGGCGAGATGCGAGCCGGCTTTTCATGTTATGCGGGATGTCTCTGATATTTGGTGCCGGCTGTAGGATTTGAACCTACGACCCCCTGATTACAAATCAGGTGCACTACCACTGTGCTAAGCCGGCATTGTTGGGCGCCCGGGTATGTGCCGCTTCCGCGGTGATTTGGATGCTGCGACGCCTGGAAACCCTGTCGTAGCGCGGCGACCGCCCCGCCTTCCAGTCAGCGGGCTTATAGCGTCATTCATCCGCGATAACCAGCCCTGAGGGCGCTGGGACGGGCAAAGAGGTCGATCACCTCGAAGCCCCCGCCACGGCTCAAGGTGTGGGGGCCTAAGAGTCCTGAACGGGCTGCAAACGAGACCGTACCGACGGTTTCCTCCGCGAAGGTTTCCGGGTCGAGCCTTGTGATGGCGCGCAGCGTCAATCTGCTGCCGTAGCCGCCGGTGCAGTCCTGCGCGGGACGGATCAGCCGTCCAGCGTCATCGCGCCACAGTGCGCCGGCGGGCCGCGCGGCGGCGGCATCGACCAGCACGGGGTTCAGCGGATGGGGATGCCATGGGCCGGTCAGGCTATCGGCGTAAAATAGCGAGAGGCCGTCCCAACTGGAACTCTGGAAGTTCTCGCTGCCCGCCGCGATCCACCAGCGTCCCTCGTGCGCAAACAGCGTGGCGTCATGGATGCGCCCCTCGATGAGCCGGGTGACCTTCTCCCATTCGTGGGGAAAGCGCTTGGCGCGATAGAGGTCCAGCCCACCGGCGGCACAAGACTCAGGCAGCATATAAATGCCACCCTCGTGGGCGAAGACGAACGGGTAGGACAGGTGAACATCTCTCTCCAGCACGGGCGCGACAGGTGAGGGCGTGCCGTCGTCCGTCAGCGTGAAGTGCGAAATGATCCCCTTGCCCGTCGCCTTTGGCAGTTCTTCGACGAAGACGTGCGTGGTGCCCTCGTGGGTGAAGACGAAGGGATCGGCAAAGTAGCGCTGGCCACCGTCTTCAAGCGTTCGATAAGCGGTGAGCTGCAGTTCCCGGCTTTCCGATTGCGTGGCTGCTTGTGCCGTGATCCTGCGCCAGGCGACGTGCCATTTGGCTTCATTTCCGGTGAGCAGTTCGCCGGTGCGCGCTGCTTTCCGGGCAACGCACCTGCGCGCGAACACCGATGCCGCGGGCAAGATGCTGGAACGCCCGGCTGACGTTCGTTCCTGCGGCAGCTCATCTCGGGGAGCTTCACCAAGCGCGATGCGGTTCGCAACGCGCACCAGCCCCTCGACAACGCGCGAGGTGATGTTGTCCATCGCATAAGCCGGCCGCCCCGGCGTCTCGATGGCGGGACGTCCGAGCGCCCAGACATGATCGCGCGTCACCGAGTCCGACACGCTCAGGACAGGCGGCCTCTGTTCCAGAATGGCATGAAACAGCGCGTAGTCCTTGAACGACCCGTCGTAGAGCGGGCGCACCACGCGCCCGGGATGGGTCTTGATGGCGCTCGCCGACGACAGGTCGATCATGATGTCGTAGCCGCCGCCTGCATACTGCGGCCACGCGGCAAAGGCTTCCGGTCTCAACAGGGTGGAAAATCGATCCGTTCCCGCTCTTGCCCGCGCATGGTCGTAGTCGATCAGGACGGTGAAACTGGTCGGCAGCGGCTCGGGTGTGTCTCCAAATGAGACAGCGACCTCATGACCATTCTCCGAAAGGGCCGCCAGAAGCGCCAAGTGCCAGCGATAAAGCCGGGCAGCGTCGAGGTGGACGCAGATTTGCATGGGCGAGGATGCGCTCCTATGTCATGCGGCGCTGGCCGAGGCGCTTTGCGGTGCGCCCGCAACGCTCGCATATTACCGAGCCTGCGGCTAGAGAAGAGCGTGCCGCAATCTCCTTGCCGTCGGGCGCCGATACAAGTCAGCGGGTGACATGCTTCTGCGACAAACTCTGCTCTATCTGCCCGCGCAGGTGCTTGGACCCGTCGTCCAATTCCTGTCGATCGTGCTGTGGACGTACTTTCTCGATCCCGTCGAGATGGGAACGTTCGCGCTGATCACGGCAGCGCAGGAATTTGGCTACATCGCGACCATGTTCTGGTTCACCCTCTATACGATGCGCTATTTCGACCGGAATGCCGATGCCCACGGCCAAGCCGCGTTCATGAATACGGAAGCCGGCGTCATGCTGGTTGCGGCGGCTGGCACAGCTCTTGGCGTCGTGGCTTTGCCGCTGTTCATCGATGTGGCATGGTCGCCGTCCCTGGCGGCGGCTGCACTCGCCTACTGCTTGTCGCGCACGCTCGCAACGCATCTGACCGATCGCGCGCGCACCGCGCAAGACACGCGCGTTTATACCATCATGCAGGTGAGCTGGCCCGTGCTCGGGCTGGCGCTGGGCGTGCTGTTCGTGAAGCTGTTCTCGGCGTCCGCCGCAAACGTGTTGTGGGGATACGCGCTGGCACAGTGCCTGGCGCTGGCCGGTGTCATCGGGCGGCTGGGCCTGGGATCCCGGCCGCACCACATATCTGCCGATATCATCCGCACAGGGCTTCGCTACGGAATGCCCCTGGTGATCGGTGGCCTTTTTGTCTGGCTCGCCAACAACGGGCTCCGCTTCATCATCGAGCATAAAGAGGGGGCTGGTGCGGTTGGTCTCGTCACCGTCGGTTGGGGACTGGGGCTAAGGGCCGCCGCCTTCTCGGCCATGCTGGTGACCGCTGCCGCGTTCCCGCTTGCCGTGGCGCGCTCGCGCGAAAACGGCATATCGGAGGGTCAGGCGCAGCTCGTGCGCAACGGCGTTCTGCTGCTGGCTATTCTGGCGCCCGCGGCGGGCGGCCTGTGGGCCATCTCCGGGCCGCTGGTCGAACGCATCGTTGCGGCTCCCTTTCGTGAAATGACGGCAGCGGTTCTCCCCTGGGCGATCCTGGCGGGAGCGGCGCGCAACCTGCGCATTCATTTCGGAGAACAGGTGTTTCTCCTGCGCGAGGAAACCAGAATTCCACTGGCCAACGACGTGTTCGACGGACTGAGTACCATTGTGGGCGGCGCTGCCGGACTGGCAATGGGAGGCCTTCCGGGCAGCGTGGCGGGCGCAGCCTTTGGTGCGATCGCCAGTCTTCTCGTCACGCTGATCTGCGGAGCCTATCTGCATCGCTTCACGCTGCCGATGGGGCATCTGGTGCGGATCGCCATTGCGACAGCCGCCATGATTGCCGCTTTGCATTTCGTGCCGATGTCGGCCTCGGTGCCCTCGCTCGCGGCGGCGATCTTGACCGGCGGCATGGTCTACGTGGTGGCGCTTGCTGCGGTCTATCCGGGCGAGGTCGGCGGCGTGCTGGCCAAGTTCCGGGCGTTGCGGCAGGTCTAGGAGATGAGCGCTTGGCAACCTTAATGTCACCCAGACCGTCCTCCGCGGCACTTCGCCGTGCGGCTAGCGTCGCGACCGGCACGATCCTGGAATAATCTCGTTCCGGCCGTGACGATGCGGCCGGCTTATCGCGTAACCGGAAGTACCCTGGCTCATGCAGTATCGCCTTTGCGTCATTCATTCCTTCGATCCGCTGGGCGCGAAGGTCGGCGGGCTTGAAACCTTCGTCCGTGACATGATCGGTCACCTCCCCGATGATTTCAGCTTCCTGATGGTCGGGGTCGACGCCTCCGGCAAGCGCCCGTTGGGCAAGGTCACGCGCGAGATGTTCCGCGGCAAGCCGTTCGATTTTCTCCCCGTGCTGCATTATCCGGAGGACAAGGCGCGCGAAGCCGCCCGCAGCCTGAAAGAGTCGATCAACTTCCAGTTCATGCAAGGGCTGCTGCGCTATCTGCCGTCCGTCCGCCGCGTATTGCGCGAATGCCCTACAAGCGTCGATCTGCAACGCGTCGAGTTCGCGACCCTCGTCAAGGGCCTGGGTATTCCTTTCGTCCAGATGCTCCACGGCGAGGGCGCGCCCAAGCTGCAGATGGACTCGCTGCTGAAAAGCTACCGTTACGTCCACAACATCAACGAATGGCTCGCCGTGAAGGCGTGCGACAAGTTCATGTGCGTCAACCCGATCATCACCGAGCGCATTCGCCAGACCTATCCGGCCAATGCGGGCAAGATCGAAACGCAGTCCACCTGGGTCGACACCAAGCAGTTCCATCCCACGCCGTTCCCGAAGACCGGCTTTCGCATCGCTTTTGCCGGCCGCCTCGATCTCTTCAAGGTGCCTTCGCTCATGTTCAAGACGGTTGCCCGCCTGCGCGAACGGCTCGGCGAGGGCGTCGAGTTCCATTACATGGGCACGAGCGATCCAACGCGATTTGCAGAGTTCGAAGACATTCGGCCGTATTCGGTCCTGCATGGATTCAAGAGTGCGCAAGGGGTCGCGGACGTTCTCTCGAATGTTCACGCAGGAATCCTGACCTCCGAGTTCGAGGGGATGCCGTTCTCGGTTCTGGAGACACTGGGTGCCGGACGCCCTGTGTGCGCCATCCATCTCCCGCAGCTTGCCAGCGTCATCAAGGACGGCGTCTCGGGCAGGCTCGTTGCGCGCTCGAATGATCTTGACGACATGGCGGCACGGCTGGCGGATGCCTTTGTCCAGACGCACGCGGGTATCGCAAGCGGCAGCATCACGCCGGAAGGCGTTGCGCGCGAAGTCGGCGATTTCACGCCCGAGTATCAGCTTGCCCGCATCTATGAAAACCACCGCGCGCTGCAGCGCCGCCGTTTTAGCCGCAACGCCGTGGTCGCGGCTTAAGCGGCCTCAACACACGGCCGGCAGATCGGGAAGGCGGGGTCAGCGCGCCGGCGCGGCGTCGAATGCTTCGGCAATCGCGTCCCACGCGAGCTTGCGCTGGAAGTTCGCGTCATAGGGCAACGGCCGCGGGTCCGAACGTATCGCCATGCGGGCTTGCGTTGCGGGATCGTTCATCCAGCTTGTGGCATCGCTGAGCTGCCAGGTTTCAACCACTTTGACGGCCGTTACCTTCAAAACAGCGTCGAGATAGGCAGCGTACATCCGGGCTACCGCACGGTCGCGCGCGGTGATGTCGCCGGGAACCTTGCTGTCGTTGACGTCCAGCTCCGTGATGTGGATCTCGAAGCCGAGATCTGCGACCTCGTGGAGGAAAGCGGCGAAGGCTGGCAGGTCATACCTTGCCGCAAGCTTGAGATGGCTTTGGAACCCGATGGCGTCGATGGGCAAGCCCTGATCCTTCAAACGGCGCAGCAGCGCCAGCAGGCTCGTGCGGAAGGTCTCGCCGTTCTCGTCGGCGATCTCGCACTGCGCCTCGTTGAGGACCAGAATAGCCGATGGCGCGGCGGCGCGTGCGGCCCTGAACGCACGCGCGATATAGGCTTCTCCGAGCGCGCGATAGAAGGGCCCTGCGCGCAGATTGCCCGGCTTGCCGTCCCACGGACCGATCGGCTCGTTGACGACATCCCAGTACCGGATCTTGCCCGCATAGCGGCGCATGACGGTCTCGATGTGCATATCGAGCAGGTTCGGGATTTCGCCCGGGGCGAGACGATGGATCCAGTCCGGCACGTCGTCGTCCCAGATCAGCGTATGGGCGCGCACGGACATCGCATGCCCGGCGGCAAATCCGATCAGCCGGTCGGCGCCGTGGAAGTCGAGCACGTCTTGCTTGGGCCGCAGCGCCGAGAGCTTGAACTCGAGTTCGCTCGTCAGGATGTGGGCGTCGCGGATATAGAGCTCCTGGTAGTGCTTGCCATGGTCGCGATCGAGTTCGTGAACGGCCAGTGACGCGCCAAAGAGGATGCCCTTCGAGGCCGCGATAGCGCCCAGCCCTTGGGCGGGCGGGCTTGCGGCTTGAGCTGCGAAGGTGAGGGACGGTGCGGACGCGCCGAGCACGCCGAGCGCGGCCGCGCCCGTCAGAAGATCGCGCCGCCGCATGCTTTGACTCTCGTTGCGGATCATGGCGCGCGTGCTGGTGCGGGCGCCGCCGCGTTGGCCTGACGATCCGTTGCGGCGAAAATCATGCGCGCGCCTGCAAGGTCTTTGGCGGCAGATTCATTCCATCGCGCGACATTGGCAAGCGCCGCAGCGGTTGTCGCTGCGCGCCACCCCGGCTGCGAAATCAAGCTCGTGATCGCGCGCGCGGCGCTTGCGGCATCCGCCGTGTCGATAAACGTGGCTGAGGTTCCCAGAACCTGCCGGAATACCGGCGCGTCGGGTGCCACAACGGTAAGGGCCGCATATTGCGCTTCGAGCAGCGGCAGGCCCAAGCCTTCGTCGTGCGAGGTGCACAGGTAGATGTCTGCCGCTTCGAGCTGTTCCTTCACGCCCTCCGTTGGAAGATAGCCGTGGATCACGACGCCAGGATGGGCTGCTATGCGCGCGGCGTTCTCGCCCCAGCCGGGACGGCCGATGATGTGGAGCTGCGCATCCGCATGCCCTAACGCGCGCAAGGCCTCCAATATGGCGAGTGCGGCCGAATAGTTCTTGCGCGGCTCGATGGTGCCAAGCGCAGCAAGGCGCAGCGGCCGAGGCTGCGGCGTTCGCTCCGGGCGTCCTCGCGAGGACAGCGAAAAAACGTTGGCGACCGAAGGCCGATAGAGCATCACCGTTGCGTTGGGTCTGGCGAACTGGCGAACTTCCTCGCGCGTCTTCTCGGAATTGACCATGAAGCGGCTCAGGTGGCGCAAGGCGAAGGCAAACTGGGGTGCCATGTAGAAGCGCGCCTTGGCCGAAAGATCGCTTTTGCGGGTGATGAGGAAAGTGTCGTGGACGTACATCCAGACACGGTGCGGTATCAGCGCGAAGATGGGAGAGGGCGGAAACCCCGGAAACACGAACTGCGCAGATGGCTTCAACAGCGCGAGCAGGGGAAGCAGAAGCTGCTGGCACAAGATCATCGACAGAACGCCGCGCGCGCGGACAGGAACGATCCGCGCTCCGGTGAAGCTGACTTGCTCGAACTGCTCGATCGAAATCCGCTCCAGCCCCGTGACGTGCCGCCCGGCATGCGTGAGATCGAGGTAGACCAGCTGTCGATGTGTTGCCTTGTCCGGCATTGGTGAAATCTCGATAAAATGCTCAGGCGGCGGGACGGGTTGTGGTCGGCGTGGTGGTGTCCGGCGCGCTAACGGGAGCGGCATGAACGGCACTGACCGTTCCAAGAACGCTCCGGACTAACTCCTCATAGGCGGGAACGCGCACCGCAAACGAAAAATCGTCAGCCCTGCGGCGGCGCTGCGCCGGATCGCCCGGATGCTCGAGCGTATCGGCGATGGCGTGCGCCAGCTGCAAATCGCTGCCGGCCGCGACGATACGGCCGAACTTGCCATGGCGCAGAATTTCCTGTGGCCCTGCGCTGGCGGTGGCGACGATGGGAAGCCCGTAGGCCATGGCTTCGACGACGACGTTGCCAAAAGGCTCGGAAAGCGACGACAGCACGAAGCATTTGGCCTGCGAATAAAAGCGCCAGGGCTCCTTGGAATAACCTGCGAGAGTCACACGGTTGGTAATTCCGAGCTCCTTGCTCAGGACTTTCAGCCTCGCTTCTTCCGGGCCCTTGCCAAGGATGATCAGGCGCGCCGATGGCCGCTCGAGCCGCGCGAAGGCGCGCAGCAAAGTGGGAAAGTCCTTCTCCGGCACGAGGCGGCCGACAGCCAGAAGCACGTCCGGGCGGCCGCACAGTTCTGCTTCGCTCGGCACAGGGGCGGTCGCGGGAAAGAAGACAGGATTGAGGATCGTAATCGTCTTTTCAGGCCGCGCCCCCCAGCGTTTGACAAGTTGCTCGCGCAGGCCGTCGGATACGGCCACCGTGCAGTCTGCAAAGGCGCTGAGCACCGGCAGGGCAAGGTACGTCACAAAGCTGAGCAGCCCCGAACGCCACTCGCAAAAACCATGATAGGTGATGATGGTGCGTATGGGAGATCGCGACAACCACTTGGCCAGCATCAGCTTGGTGTTCGAGCCTCCGATCGCCGAGAGTGCGATATCCGGCTTTTCCTGGCGCAGGATGTCGGCGAGGCGGCGGACCGCGCGCCAGTGGCTTCGGCCGATCGTGAACAGGGGAATGGAGCTGTCGAGATTCGAGCGGTTGTCGTCTGCTTCGAAATCCTGGACGAAGATCACGTCGTTGCCGCGCGCCTTGAAGGCGCTTGCAAGGCACGACCATAACCGCTCGCCACCGCCATCGACCAGGCCGTGCGTGTAAAAAAGGATCTTATTCGACATCCAGGGCCGACCTTAAACATCCGCCTTGCGGGGCGAAGCATCGAACGAAATTTACAGCCAAGCGCGTTACGCCTCCCTTACGCACCCAGCATCCGGGTTGCGCGCTCGCGCAAGGGGGCCAGGAGCAGAAGATCCAAGAGCAGTCCGCCGCACTTTGCATAGCGCAGGAACAGGCGGCGCGGATTCGTGGCGAGACGCCAGACCCATTCCAGCCCGTTGTTGCGCATGGCTTGGGGCGCCCTGATCTGTGCCCCCGCGATGAAATCCAAAGCGGCACCGATGCAGATGAGGCCACAGGCGAGGCCCGCGGCGCGTGCGCGTTCGGCAAATATTTCCTGCTTGGGGGCGCCGAGTGCGACGAACACGAGCTTGGCGCCGGAGCGGCGGATGGTTTCGATCGCGGCATCGGCCTCGGCACCTGCGGGATCAAAGTTTGCCGAGGGGGCAAGCGTGCCGGCTATGTCGATCTGTCCGCCGGTACGGTCTGCCAAGTCGCGCCCTGCACGCGCCATGACGTCCGCAGATGTGCCGAACAGGAAGACGGGGAGCCGGGCCTGCGCGGCAGCTTGCGCCAGGGGGATCACGAGATCGGCGCCCGTTGTGCGCGCGATGGCCGCGTTTTGCGTACGTGCAAGCCACGCGACCGGAGCACCGTCGGCCGTCACGATGCCGGCGTTCGCGTAAGCGGCCCGGAAGCGCGGGTTGCGGCGCAGTTTGACGAGATGGTCGAGATTGAGCGTGAAGACCGTGAAAGGTTCACGCGTCTTGGCTCGATCGATCGTAGCCGCAACGGCATGCTCCATATCGGGACAGTTGATGCCATGACCGTCGACAGACGCAAGACAGGGCAGACTCGAGGAGATCATGACAACTCATCCAATGATGGAGGCGGACCATCGGTACACGCCTGATACTCTTAGACACAATCTTGTTCAAACCCAATCGACTCTTGGGTTCCATCCGGCAAAGCTGCATTGCGTCGGTTGCAACCATCCCGGGAAGGCCTTGCGGCGGACGTTGTGCCGGCATGAGCCGGCAACGTCTTCCATGTCCGTCCATAGCAACTCTCGTGCCCGCTCAGTACGCCGGTGTGCACACAACACTTCCGCGCAGCGGGAGATGCCGTGTGGGCCTGCGCGATGGTTAATTGGTCAAACGGGTGAAACCCAAGGTGTACGATTACGCCGTCTCAGGCGCAGCGCAGCCGCGCTCGGCGTGAGTTCCGGCGGCCGGTCTGCGTCCTGTTGGCGGCGCATCAGAACAAGCAGCATCAACACGAGAATGGCAAACAGCGGAGTCTTGGCCGAGAGACTGACCGAGGTCGAGGCCACCGCGAAGAAGAACACCAAAATCCACACCGACCCGGGTCGCGTCACCCGGATGATGTCGCGGCAAAAGAGGAATAAACCGGCAAAAAATGCCAAGCCTGGGATCAGGCCGTAGCTCAAGACGAACGAAACCCAGAAGCTTTCGATGCCGAAGTCCAGGCCGTAAACCGTGCGCAGTGTCGCCAGTTGATTGGCGTCGGGCGCGAGCAGCAGTTCGCTCAAGGGGATGTGCTTGAACAGCTCGAACATCTCCACACGCGTGCTGGCGCTGCCGCGATCATCGAAGAAGCGCTCGATGAACAGATCGAAGAAACCGGCCTCGGCGAGCGTAATGAGGGTGAGCGACAGAATCGGAACCGCCAGCAGTGCGAAAATGATCGTCCGTGTGTCGAAGCGCGCGCCGCGGGCAATGGCTGCCGCTTTCACGGCGGCGAGCCCGAGGAGCATCACGAGCAGCAGGACGCTGGAGGCCCGGCCGCCGAACACGACCATGCCGGCCGAAGCAATGACGAAGCCGCCGACGGCAAGCGGGCGCGGAAGATCGCGCGCCGCGCCGAGTGCGAGCGTCAGCAGATAGGCGCCGGTCAGGCTGGCGTTGGCGAGGGGATGGCCCAGGAGCGCGGTCGAACGCCAATCGTCGTCGATGACAAGTCCATTGGCCACAAGCGGCGTAATGCGGTCTGCGATTGCGAATTCGACAATCCCGATGCACGCATTCACCATCATCAAGGTATGAAACAGCAGCGCGAAGCGGCGCGCACGCTGGTCGCGTAGATCCTTGAACAGGAAGAAGACGACGACGGGGGCCAGGAACGTGTCGAAGAAGAATGTGAACGGCAGGCTCACGACGCGGATCGAATGGACGATCAACAGGCCGATCATGATGAGAAAGACGAGCGTGCCGGGGTACGCCACGAGCCCGTTGAGGAAGCCCGTCAGCGGATTGCGGACGTAAAGCGCTGACAACCCCAGAACTGCAAAGGAAAGCAACGTCGCGGGATGGACTTTCTCCAGCGGACTGCCTCCCGACTCGTCATAGTTGAGACCCAACGCGACGAGGGCCAGCGGCGAGATGACGACGAACAACACGGCCACGAGCACAAGGCCCAGTCCCGGCAAGCGCCCGTCTGGAGGAAAGTGTTGCGTTTCCGGTTGTGGGCCGCCTGTCATTGCGCTGATCCTGGTTCCCCTTCCGGGTCGCGGGTGGCCTTACATCAGGTCTTCATGGTGAGGATTGCGCCGGTGAGGCGGTCGCGCGCAGAGTCCAGAACTTCGAGGGCTTGCGCAATTTCACCCCGGGTCGTGCCCGCATACCGCGTGACGAGAAGCACCTCGTCGGCGGCCGGCAGCAGGCTCAAGGCCGATTCGTCATCCAGCACCGCACCCGCATCGATCACGACAAGATCGTAGCTCTGAACGAGGCTGTTCAATCCCGCAATCAGCCGGCGGCGCTGCTGGCTCTTGAGCGTCCGCAGATCGACGAAGGCAAGCGGAAGCAATGAAAGGCCTGAGCGCGCGTCCCGCGTGGTGAGGGCGGCCAGGTGCTCCTTGTTGTCGAGAACGACGGCCGTCTTGTGCTCCAGCGAAGAGGCAAAGATATTCGACAGATCAGGCCGGCTCGAGGTGGCGTCGATCAGAAGGATACGGTCCCCGGCGAGAGCCGCCGCATAGGCCAGCGACAGGGCAGTTGCCGAGTTGCCCGACTGCGCGGTGGGCGAGGCAAGAAACACGCAATAGGGGCGCCCTGGCCGCTGATGCGCCTTCACGCGGGTGAGCAGACGCAGAATGCTTTGCCGGTAAGGCGTGTGAGGCCCGTCGTTGTAATCGGCAACCGCGGTGAGGAGGTCGGAAAACTGCGCTGCCTCCACGCGCAGCGGTGCATTACGCCGCCAACGATGCCATGGCGCGCGCCGCGGGGCATTCAACATCGGAACGCTTGCGACCGTATGAGCGGGCAGGCCGGGTGCAATCCCCCCGGCGGTGCGCACGGTCGTGTCGAAATGATCGCTGATGAGTGCTGAGGCGAGACCCAGTCCCAGGCCTCCGATCAGGCCCAGGGAGAGGATCAGCCAGGTCAATGGCTTCGATGGCTTTGCCGGCACCGAAGGCGGTGTGATGATGCGGGCGTCGGGCGTCGAGACGTTCTGCTGCTCCTGGGTCTCCTTGGCGCGTGCCAGGAAGAGCTTCAGCAACTCGCGGCTGGCCGTCACTTCCTGCTCCAGTTCGCGCAGCTTGATCTGAGCGGTGTCTGTGCGGCGAACCTCTTCCTTGGCGCGCTCCAATTGAGCGGCAAGCTCACGCTCGCGATTTTCCGCGATCTGGTGCTCGGCTTGTGCGGCCGTGGCCACGCGCTTCAACTCTGCCTTTATCTGAGCCTTGACCTCGGCCAGCTGGGAGCGGACTTCGACCAGCACCGGGTGGCGGGGTTGCAGCTGGGATGAAAGGGCGGCCTCGCGCCGTGCAACCTGAGAGTACTGCTCGCGCAGCTTTTGAATGAGACCCGAACGAACGGCATCCGGCAGGCTTTCCGCGCCCGGATCGGTCTTCAGGGACGACAGGATCTGATCGTTGCGCGCCTTGCTTTCGGCGGCGACCGCGCGCGCGGTGATCAACTCCGTGTTGAGTTTGGAGAGCTGCTGCTCGGTAATGATACCGCCTTCGGACGTGAGGATCCTGTTGGCGCGCTTGAATTCGTCGGCCCGCGTCTCGGCATCCCGCACCTGCTGACGCAGTTCGCCAAGGCGCGCGTCGATGAGCGCGTTGGCGCGTTTTGCTTCCGTGGTTTTGGCAGCGGTCTGGTCGGCGAGATAAGCATCGACCACGGCTTGCGCGACGCGCTGGGCCATGACGGGGGAGGATGCGGTAACGTCCACGTCGACCACATATGTCTTCTGCGCGCGCTTGACCTTGATGCTGTCGGCCAGCGTATTGATGGCCTGGACCGCGGGATCGAGATCGGGGGCAGGTGGTTTGGCCAAGATCAGGCCCTTGATGCGCGAAAGGAGACCCTGGCGCGGCCTGGGCGCGTACTCCTCGTCCTGATCGAGTTGGAGATCTTTAACGACGCGACCCAGAACGGCGTCCGAAGTCAGAATAGAAACCTGGCTTTCGACGAGGGCGAGATCGGAGGCTACACCGCCTTGCACGATCTCTTCGGATACGATCTTGCGCGCGCGCGGATCAACGAACAGCGATGCCGTGGCCGTGTACATCGGCTTTGCGACCGACAGATAAGCCAGCGATAAAATAACGCCAGCCAAGGTAGCCAAGACGATGCGCCAAAGATTGCGCTTGAGAATCTGAAGCAGGCCGTCGATGTCGGTCATGCCTTCGGCGCTCGCAGGCTGAGGCGGCGGCGCAGACGCGATAGCAGTATGAATCGGCGACCGTCCCAATTTCTGAAATGGAGCCGATCCCAAACGCGGAACTATTTGTACCATTCTGAACCCGCCGTCACGCAAAGACACATCTCATCGAAAGGGAGATGCGGCCGCGCCCCGAATTTCCGCCGGCGCAATGCTGGACAGAATAGGGCACCGGTAATTTTGCAAGTCCTATGCCTTGCGGTTCTACATCGGTCCTGATCAACGTTCACGCCCGCGCCGTTTAAACATATATATCAGTTCAGAGAAGATCCGGCCTGAGATTTGCTATAAAGACAGCGCCGAGGGATCGCGCGGCGCAAGCCGCCACCCCTGAGCAAGACATGCGGGATGTCATCAAGTGTTCAGTCGCGTCATTGAGGCCGGATCCCGGCCAGTTCTTCGCCGTCACCGGTTTGGATTATCGCGGGCGGCCTTTGCGGGAAGCGTATTTCTGCTTGAGTTGATGGTTACTGCTCTCGTCGCGGTGGCGACGGGTGTCGGCTATCATCTGGCCGTTTATGAAGCCGTCGGCGAAATCGACAAATTCATCGGCATCGGGGCGCTTGCAGGGCTCGCCTACTGTCTTACCTTTCTCATTCAAGATGAGTATGGAGTCGAAAGCCTGCTGGAAGGACGCCGTAGCAATGGCCGGCTGCTTCTCGTCTGGAACCTGGCGTTTGCCGCGCTGGCGTTGATCGGCTTTCTCACCAAGACGACATCGATCTTTTCGCGCGCCTGGCTCATTATCTTCTATTGCTCGGGGTTGGTGACGCTGATTGCGCTCAACGCCATCCTTCACCGCAGTATCGCCACGCTCATCGAGCGCGGTCTTATCGTGCCGCGCAGGCTGATGCTCGTTGGCACGCCTGCCGAGGTGACCCGCATGGAGCGCGAGATCGCAGACGGTGCTGCGGGTGCCGTCGTCGTCGCCCGGATCGTGATCGCGCAGGATACAATCGACACCGCGGATATTCGCGACAGGCTGGACGGCGCGGTGCAGATCGCGCGCATGGAAGGCATCCAAGACGTCATCATCTCAAGCGGCTATCGCGGAGACTTCGCTGAAAAGGCGGTTGGAGCGTTTTCCCTTTTGCCGGTTGTAATCCACCTGGGCGCGAGTGGCCTGGTGGGGCAGTTCAAGCACGCGCGGGTTTCGAGGTTTGGCCGCAGCACCACGCTGTCCCTGACACGCGAGCCCATCCGTCCGCTTCAGGCGGCAAGCAAGCGTCTGTTCGACGTGGCGATTGCATCCCTGGCGCTGATCCTGCTCGCGCCGCTTCTGGGTCTCGTTGCGCTCGCCATCAAGCTCGATAGCAAGGGCCCGGTGTTCTTCCGTCAACGCCGCCGTGGATACAACCTGGGCGAATTCCGCATGTGGAAATTTCGCACCATGACGACGCTGGATGACGGCGATACCATCCGCCAAGCCAAGCTGGGCGATGACCGGGTGACGCGCGTCGGGCGCATCCTGCGCAAGTATTCGATCGACGAGCTGCCGCAGCTCTTGAATGTGATTGCAGGCGATATGTCCCTTGTGGGTCCGCGTCCGCACGCCGTTGCGCATGACCGGTTCTTCGAAAAACGGATCGAGAAGTATCCGCGCCGGCTCAACGTCAAGCCGGGTATCACGGGCTGGGCTCAGGTGAACGGCTTGCGCGGCGCGACCGAGACAGATCACAGCATGCGTCAGCGCGTCGAGCACGATCTTTACTACATCGACAACTGGTCGTTGCTGTTCGACGTCTACATCATCGTTTTGACGGTGCTGTCGCGAAAGACATTCCGTAACGCGTATTGAGCCGCGGCTTCACGCTCATTCACGTCCGGGTGGGGAGCCTGCCTGCAATCACCGCTCGCGGAAGGCACGCGCCATCATGTCGGTAAAGGGCTTCATGAAGTACGACAGGATCGTGCGTGCGGGCGTTTCCAGATAGACCTCGGCGGGCATGCCGGGCACCAGGCGGTGGTTGACCCCGAGCCGGGCCAGCTCCGCGGCCGGGACCTCAACCTCCGCCGTGAAGAACGCGTGGCCATCCTTGTCCGTCAGCTCGGCCGCCGATACGCGTCGCACCTTGCCTTCGAGCCGCGGCGTCGTATGGCTATCGAAGGCCTGAAAGCGTACGGCGGCGGGCTGGGCGAGGTGAACCTTGTCGACGTCGCGGGGTTGGAAGTGCGCCGAGACGACCAGCTCGCGGCCCGTCGGCACGATCTGGAGGAGCGCGCCTCCAGGAGACACGACGCCGCCTTCGGTATGCACGGCGAGGGCGTGGACAACGCCGGAAACCGGCGCACGTATTTCGGTCCGCGCCAGCTTATCGGCAGCTGCTTTCTGCGTTTCGCGCTCTTCGGAGAGCTGCGTCTGCACCTTTTCAAGTTCGCCGGCGGCCTGTTGGGAATACTCTTTGTCAGCCTGGGAAAGCCGGGCCTCGGCCTCGGCGCGTGCGGACTTGAGTTTTGCGGCCTGCGAATTGAGATTGCCGACCTCACCGTCGAGACGCGCTTCCTCACGCTGGAGCGGACCGATACGCTGCTGGTTGACGTAGCCGCGTTCGAAAAGAGGCATGACGGTTGCCAGCTCCTTGGCGTTCAACTCGCGTTCGCGCTTGCGCGCGGCGAGCTGGCTCTGCAAGCCTTTCAATTCATTCTCGGTCTGTGCCAGCCGCTGCTTGAGCATCTTGAGCTGACCGAGGTAGGCGGCGCGCCTTGTATCGAACAGCGTCTGCTGGGCCGCGAAGATGGCCGCAACCGCAGGATCGTCGGCGGCAAGGCCCTCCGGCAGAGCAAAGCTTTCCTTACGGTCACGTTCGGCGATGAGGCGCGCCTCCTGGATCGCGTGCTCTGCGACCTTTCCGGATACGGCCGTCAGCGTTGCCTTGTATTGCGTGCCGTCAAGCTGGACGAGAAGCTGACCTTCCTTCACCTCGTCGCCGTTGCGCACGAGGATCTTTTCGACGATGCCGCCTTCCAGGTGCTGCACCGCTTTATATTCGCCCTCGACGGAAACCGTGCCGCTGGCAACGACCGCGCCGTTGATGGGCAGGAACGATGCGACTGCGATTGCTGCGCAAAGGAAAACGACGACTTTCATGCCGAAGGCAATCCACGGTTCCGTGGAGTGCCAGTCGGCAACGGCGGCAGGTTGAGCGGGGCGGTTTGCGCGGCCGAACAAGGAACGCAGCATCAGGCGGCTCCCTGCACGTTGTCTTCGGCATCGCCCGGGCCTTGAGCGGTTTCGGCCGCAGGCGCCTTTTGTTTGCGGTCCGAGGACGGCGCGCTTGCCGCCGGCGCACGCGGGCCCTGGAACAGCTTCATCACTTCGTTGCGTGGACCGTAGGCGCGCTGCTGACCGCGCTCGATCAGCAACAGCAGGTCGGCCTTGCCGATCGCCTGGACGCGATGGGAAACGAGAATGATCGTTTGCCCGCGCTTGCGCATGCCGTCGATGGCCGCGGAGAGCGCTTCATCGCCGGGCCGGTCGAGATTGGAGTTGGGCTCGTCGAGCACGACGAGCGGCGGATTTCCGAACAAGGCGCGCGCGAGAGCGATGCGCTGGCGCTGGCCGCCCGAAAGATAGGATCCGAAGGTGCCAAGCTCGGTTTCGTATCCGCGCGGCAGCCCAAGGATCAGCTCATGCGCATGCGCCTGCTTGGCGGCCTCGATGATGTCGTCGTCGCTCGCATCATCGCAAAAACGCGCGATATTCTGTCTGACGGTGCCTGCGAACAGCTCCACGTTCTGCGGCAGATAGCCGATATAGCGGCCTAGGTCCTCAGGGTGCCACTGATCGAGGCGCGCCCCATCAAGCAGGACGCCGCCGCTGAACGTGGGCCACAGCCCGACAATCGCGCGCACCAGCGTGGACTTGCCGGATGCGCTGGGTCCGATGATGGCGAGCATCTGGCCTGGCGAAGCGCGAAACGAAATGCCGCTCAGGATGATGTTGCGCGTTTCGGGCGCGGCAACGCGGATATCGAGCACGTCGAGCACGCCCTTGGGCCGGGGAAGCCGGGTGCGGTCGCGCTCGGGCGGCGCATAGTGCAGAACATCGTCGAGCTTGGCGTAGCTCTCGCGCGCCTTGATGAAGCCGCGCCAGTGGCCGATCACCTGTTCGACGGGCGCAAGCGCGCGGCCGAAGATGATGGTCGCGGCGATGATCGAGCCCGAGGTTATCTCGCCGCCCACGGCAAGGGCGGCGGCGATGGCCAGCATCATCGACTGCAGCAGAAGGCGCATCGTCTTGGTGATGGCGGATAAGCCGCCCAATCTGTCGGAAGCCAGCAACTGCCAGCCAAGACCCTCGCCGTTGAGGCCTTGCCAGCGCTTGCGGTAGGACGCCAGCATGCCCATGGCGGTAATCGCCTCGGCGTTGCGCTGGCCGGTTTCGGCCATCTCCAGGCTCTTGGTGACGGCTTGGGAGGCCTGCATCAAAGGTTCGCGTCCGCTTTGCTCGCTGGCCCACGCGAGGATCAACAGGAGCACGGTGCCGGCCAGGGCTACGACGCCGAGCGTCCAATGCGTCATGAAGATGACGACCAGATACACCGGCGTCCAGGGTGCGTCGAAGAAGGTGATGGGAGCTGGTCCCGAGACAAATTGGCGGAAGCTGTCCAATTCGCGCAAGGCAGGCGCGGCGGCGCCCTGAGTGGCGAGGCTCTTGCGCAGGGATGCTTCGAAGATGCGGTCGGAGAGGCGTTGGTCGATCTCCGCGCCCACGCGTGAAATGATCCGTGATCGAGCCAGCTCCAGCATGCCGATGATGGCGTAGAGACCGCAGGTGATCGCAAACAGCGTTATGAGCGTGGGATATGAGCCTGAGCCCAGCACCCGGTCGTAGACCTGGAGCATGAAGATCGGGCCGGCGAGCATCAGGATGTTGATGATCGCGGAGAATACGAATGTTGCCTTGAGGGCGCGGCGGCTGGCGCGCAGGGCATTCTTGATTTCGCTGTCGCGGGGGCCGAGAAACCAGCGCAGGCACAATCCGAACAAGCCGGCATTCGAACGCTCCGGCGAAAATCCTTTGATTGTTCCAGCAAAGCCGCTTTTTGCGGGTGCCGGTTTTGTATTCGCTGCCTGGGCGCGCAGGGGCGGGGTCTTGGGTCCGCTCGACAGCGCCTCCACCCAGTCCGGTCGCGAAGACGGCGCGGAGTTCGTTTGAGCAACCGGCGCTGTCGCGATCGAAGGCGCTGGGGCAGCCGATGGGGTTGGCGTAGGCAAAGGCGCCGCCGCAGCGGATTGCGCGACGGCGGCAGACTGGGGCACCAGTGCGCTCGGTTCCCCGGACGCGCGCGACGAAAGAGTGTTGTTCGACATGCGGCCAGTTGCGCGATCGCCGACCGGCGTCACGGTGATTCCGGGACCGGGGTCCTGAAGAAGCTCTTCGAGACGGCGCATCGCACTTTCCATGCGTTCGCGCTCAGCCTGCTTCTTGTCCTTGATCCGATTCACGTCTGGCCTTCTGCCCGATGGGATTGTCCGGCGTGGTGACGCGCGGGCGCGCCAGCCGGACTGGCCGCCCGGCGAATCACGCAACGTCCAGTCTTGAAGGGAGACGGTTCAGAAGTGCTTAACCGTGTGGATGAGGTTTTTCGCGCCTGAGGGAACGGCAATTGCACAAAGTTGTTGGAATGGGAGCTGCAACGTAACGGTGCTTTAGCTAATCTCGGTAATGATTAGCGCAGAGTTTACCGCACGAGTGTGTCGAGGAGTACTGAGTAATGCGTTTCAAGAGCCTTCTGGCGGCCGTCCTAGCAGCGGCCACCGTCAGCCTCGCGGCCGCAAGCCCTGCCGCCGCTTTTCACTTTGACCGGCCCGATCAGCCCGGAGGTCGTCACATTTACCTGCGCGACGGCGTAACCGACCCTTACGCCTATCGCTACGTGCCGCGCGGCTACTATCCCTATTACAACTCGGCCTATTGGCGCGCCCCTTACATCCGCCGGGCCCATTATCGTCTGCCCAAGTATTACCAGGCGTGGGGTTCACCCAAGCGCGGCTATCACCACGTCGAGTGGCATCGCCGTCATTACGGTGGCCATCGCCGCGGCAACTGGTAAGTTCACGCTGCCATTGCACGGTCGCGTCTGTTCCGTGTTCAGGCCACATTCATATGGTGAGCGTCACGATCAGGCTCAAGCGAAGGGAACCCCCAAGGGGACCTTGCGAGCTTGCATCGTGACGGCCCGTTTTGGCCGCACTCGGGAGCAGACCGGAGCACACCAATGGTCAAAAAACTTCAGCACGCCTTCATGGCGCTTGTAATGGCGTTTGGGTTCATGGCATCGGCCGCACCGCAGGCCGAGGCACGGCACGGACGCGGCGTCGGGCTGGGCATCGCCGCAGGCATCATTGGGCTCGGCATCCTGGGCGCGGCACGCGCGCATGCCGACGACCGCTACTATTCACGCTATGACGACGGCTGCTATTACGGCCGGCGGGAATGCCATTGGGCGGGACGCCGTTGCTTCGAGAATAAATGGGGCGATGAGGTGTGCCGCGGTGGCCGCTATGTCTGCGATCGCCCTTTGATCTGCGATTAAATTGCAGTTCACCTGACTTTGACGTCGAACGCATCCAACAGATAGATCGAAACATGCGGCGCCAGCGAGGCGCCGCATGTTCGACGCCTGCTCGCCCATCCGGTCAGTTTCGAGACTTGATGCGGGCAAGTGCGGCGGTATGCAGCGCGACCGCCGCCGCGTTCGACACGTTGAGACTGTCGAGCGGTCCCTGCGTCGTGATCCTTGCCAGCTGATTGCAGGTCTTGCCTGTCAACTCGCGCAGACCCTTGCCTTCCGCTCCCATGACCAATGCGGTGGGCCGCGACCAATCCAAATCTTCGATCGCCGCCTCGGCTTCGCCGTCGAGCCCGACGACGACGAACCCTACGTCTTTCAGATCATCGAGCGCGCGCGACAGGTTTTGAACCAGGGCGATGGGGATAAGCTCCAAAGCTCCGGATGCCGACTTGGCAAGGACGCCGTTGAGCGGGGGGCTGTGCCGGCGCGTCATGACCAGGCCCGCCGCTCCGAAGGCAGCCGCCGAGCGCAGGATGGCGCCGACATTGTGCGGGTCGGTCACCTGATCGAGCACGATGAGCGGACGCCCGCGGGCTTCTGCGATCAGATCCGCAAACTCCGGCTCGGGCAGGGGCTCCGTTTCGAGCATCGCACCTTGATGGACGGTGTCCGCACCCAGGATGCGATCGAGGTCGCGTGGGCTTGCGCGCTCTACCGGGTGCTTCAGCTCGCCCACGGCATCGGCCAGACGGCGTTCGGCGTTCTCGGTGAGAACGAGGCGCTTGACCTTGCGCGCGGGGTTTTTCAAGGCCGCTTCGATGGCGTGAAGGCCGAACAGGCGCAGAGGGCTCTCGTCCTCGCGGCGGTTATCATCGCCGTGCCGGCCGGGGCGTTGGCGCTGGTCCTTGCCATGGCCGGTCCGGCTGAACTTCTTTTGCCAGCCGGGCTTGCGGGAGAAGGGGCGTTGCGGCGTCCGGGATACATCTTTGCTCACGTTTGGGCCTCGTGTGGGCGCGGACGGACGTGTGAAGGGCCTCGCACCGGCGCATGCTCGAAAAAACGGAAGGCGGACCATGACGCTTTTCCGATTGACATGAAAGCCCCCCGCGAACATAAGGCAGGCATTGAGGCCCTGCCTTTTTACGGCGGGGTCGCTTTCGTTTGAATGCGGACGCGGGGTTCGTGATGCTTGACCTGCCGTCGTGCGAGGTTCAAACACCGTTGGTCATGGAGGGGTGCCCGAGTGGCTAAAGGGGACGGACTGTAAATCCGTTGGCTTCGCCTACGCTGGTTCGAATCCAGCCCCCTCCACCAACCAGTCTCCCAGACTGGCAGAAAAATTTCATTTTCCGCGGCCCTTGAAATTCGTCTGCTCTTTCCGGCGGTCGGCGAGGGCCGCATCGGCCTGAGCCTGTCCAGAGACGCAATTGGCGCCCGTTGCAGGGCGTCTCCTGCCCGGCGTCTCTCCAGGCCACTTTCGGCAAAGGCGGTTGGCGGGCGGAAGTGGCGGCGCTCAGGCAGTTTCGGCTTGGTGGAAGCCGAGGAACCGGCGTTGACCCGCCCAGTCGAGCGGCAGATCCTTCGAAAGCGACCTCAGCCGGTGCGGGCCGAGGTCGGTCGGACCACGTCCAGCGAAAATGTCATCGACGATCGACGGTGCCAGGTAGGAAAGTCGCAGTAACAGAGTCATGTGCCCCTTGCTCTTGCCGAGACGCGCCGTAATGGCGTTCATGCTCTCATCGGTATCGGCGAGCAGGAGGTCCTTCGTGGCGAAGGCTTCTTGCAGCAGCCAGACCAGATGCGGATTGATCTCCGCACGATTGATCTCGCCTATGATGAGGCGCTTGCCCTTGCCGGACCGGCGTAGTGCGGCCGCGACCGACAGCACGATCGTTTGCTGCGGCGTGTCCGCCGTCGTGACATTGATGCCGAACGTGTCGCCGAGGTCGGCCGTGCCGATCTCGACGGTGATGCGATCCGGCGTGAGCACGACACGAGCGACGATTTCGTGCACCAGCGCCCGCACTTCGTCGGGCGGTATCGCTGGCCATCGCCCGGCGAGCCCGGCCGCGCGCCGCAGTGCGCGATCGAGCGCGGCGGCGTTGGGCTCAAGAGGCAGCAGCGCGTCGGCGATGGCTTTCGGCTCGGACAGGAATGACCGCAGCCGATCGCGCACGACGTCCTCCACGTCGCTTGCCGGAACGCGCATAGCATTCGGTCCGCTCTCTCTTCGATCGAGCAGGCCGGCAGAGATGTAATACCGATAGCGCCGCCCGCCCTTGTTGGCATGGGTGGGCGTCATCCGGTTGCCGTCGCCATCGAAAATGAGACCGCAGAGGAGGCTCGGCGCTTCGGCCCCGACGGAGAGAGATCGGGCCAACCGGTTGGCGGCAAGCTTCTCCTGCACGATCCGCCAGAGATCGGCATCGATGATGGCATCGTGCTGGCCAGGATAGACCTTGCCCTTGAAAGCAATCTCGCCGCAGTAGAGGCGGTTCTGTAGGATTTGATAGAGGGCGCCGCGGGAGATAGGGGCGCTGCCAGATCCGGAGCGATGCTTGCCGACGATGCCCAGCCGGTCGAGTTCGGGTCCGAGCAGCCGCACCGATCCCAACTCGGCGTAGCGCCGGAAGATCGTGCGCACAGCCTCGGCTTCAACTTCGTTGATGACGAGCTTGCGGTCTCTGACGTCGTAGCCGAGGGGGACGACGCCTCCCATCCACATCCCCTTGGCCTTCGAGGCTGCGATCTTGTCGCGGATGCGCTCGCCGGTAACCTCGCGCTCGAACTGGGCAAACGAGAGCAGCATATTAAGGGTTAATCGGCCCATGGAGGTCGTGGTGTTGAACTGCTGCGTCACCGAGACGAAGGACGCACCATGCGTGTCGAACACCTCGACGATCTTGGCGAAGTCAGCGAGCGAGCGCGTCAGGCGGTCGACCTTGTAGACGACCACGATGCGCACCTTGCCGGCCTCGATGTCGGCGAGCAGCCGCTTGAGAGCGGGACGCTCGAGCGTCCCGCCGGAGAGGCCGCCGTCGTCGTAGAGATCGCGCACAGGCACCCAGCCCGCGTGCTTCTGGCTCGTGATAAAGGCTTCACACGCTTCCCGCTGGGCATCGAGCGAGTTGAATGCTTGTTCGAGTCCCTCCTCCGATGATTTGCGCGTATAGATGGCGCAGGCGATGCGGTTCATTCGAGGCGCTTTTTCAGCCGATGCAGGCGGACAAGACAGAGGCTGACCGCTGCAATGAGGCCTTCGCACTGCCGGTACGCATCATCGCGACTGGCGGTAGCCTGGGCCTCGGCGGCGAGTACCGCCGCGTCCTCCAGTGCGCCTGTGAGGTCAGCGAAGATCCTGCGCACGGCATCAAGCTGAGACTGTTTAGCCATCGGATGCTCTCGCCCTCAGGCCGAAGAATCGTGGTCCCGACCAATGCGCACCGGTAATCTCGCGGGCGATGACCGACAGGGACTTGTAGCGCTGCCCCCGCCACTCGACGCCATCGGCAAGGACGATGACGGTGTATGTCACGCCGCGCCATTCGCGTACCAGTTGTGTGCCGGGCTTCGGTGATACGGTTAGGTATCGGTCCCTGCCCTGAGAAGCTTTATCGTCGACGCGTTGGAGCCGACGAAGGCTCGATCTCGAAAGACCGCCGAAGGTGCGCTCCTGCAGTTTATAGGAGATGCCTCGCAGCAGAAGTTCACGGCTAAGACGTGCAGGAGGCGGCGTCTGGTGGAGACGCCGCCAAGCCTCGCGCAACTCGACGAGGCCGAGGCCCTTGAGCCGTTCGAGCTCGGCCGCGAGGTCGCATTCCGATCCGCTCATGTCAACGGCCGCGCCGCGTCACAATGCGATAGCGGCGTAGATCGCCATCGTCCTTCGACGAGGTCAGCGTCAGCCCAAGCTTCTTCTTGACGGTTCCCGCCAGGAAGCCGCGCACGCTGTGCTGCTGCCAGCCGGTGGCCTTGATCAGGTCGGAGATGGTCGCGCCATCGGCGCGCCCAAGAAGGGCAAGCACGTTCGCCTGTTTGGTACGATGCGCGCCAGGTTGTGGGGCAGATGGCGATGGTGTGGCAACCTTTCTGGTGCGCCGTGTTTGGGTGGGAGCGCTCGGCTTCGTGGCGGCCCCAAGCGTATTCTGCCGGCGCTTCGGATGAGATGCGATCTCGGTGGCTTCGGTTGGCATGGGTCTGGGCTCCATCTGGTTTCGAGGCGTCGGAAATGACGCCCGCACCACCCGAAGCCCCGCAATCCGCGAGGCAAACCATCAGCGATAACGATCGTGCCGTTGGCAACGACCACAGCAATGCGTGCTTTCCTGAGGAAGTCCAGTTCAATTCGACGCGGCGCAAGCCGCAGGGCATCGCCAGAAGAGGTGCGGCTTGGCTACCTTTTGGCAATTGCGCTGCACGACACCGGCCGTGTTGGTGACGCCGTCTGCCGCCGCCCGGCTACGATGTGGTCAATCGTAAGCTCGTCGTGAACGCCGCCGAGGCCGATACTGTCCGTCCCATCTTCCGCCGGTATGCCGAGCTGAAATCGGTGCTGGATGTCAAGGTGGAGTTCGATGCGGACGGAATCGTGAGCAAGGCGCGAAGGGATCGAAATGGCAATCCGACCGGCCGCGTACCAATCGCACGCGGTGCGCTCTATCTCATGCCCAGAACCGCATCTACCGCGGTGAGATTGTGCATAAGGACGAGGCCTATCCCGGCCTGCACGAGACGATCGTCGACGAAGCCCTGTGGGATGCCGTGCAGACAGTTCTGTCCGAGAATCTCAGCAGTGGTCTTGACCGTCGTCCTTGTTCTGTAGTCCGAAGCTTGCGCCCAGGACCGATTACGCTTGTGCTTCGAGCGCTTGCATCGCGACTGATATATGCGGATGTCCGGCATCGCCCATGACGCGGGTGCCGAATTTCTTGCTCGAAATGCCGAAAGCTTGAAAGCTTGGCCGTCCAGCTCTCGACAAGCGGGATGATGATCGCGGAATTCGGCAACTGCGCCGATTGTCGCGAACTCCGGCTAGTTCGCGCCGTTTCGCCATTGGCTCGGCGACCGGCCGACGAACTTCTTGAATGCCCGACTAAATGCGGCCTCGGATTCGTAACCGACTTCGTGGGCGACAGCAGCAATCTTGACGTTAGGGTCGGCGAGGCGTTTGGCGGCGATCTGCATGCGCCATTGGGTCAGGTACTGGATTGGCGGACAACCCACGATTTGGGTAAAGCGATCGGCCAGCGCCGAGCGTGAGGCAGCGGCTTCCGACGCGAGTTCCTCCAGCGTCCAATCGTGCGTAGGTTGCGCATGTAACAGCGTCAATACGCGGCCGACCAAGGGATCTCGCAACCCTGCGAGCCAGCCGATGTTGTTGTTCGCAAGCTGATCCATGTGCATGCGAATGACTTCGACGAACATCAGCTCCGAAAGCCGGTTGAGAACGCTTTGGCTGCCGACCCGCTTATTTTCGGTCTCGGCGGTGACAAAGCGGATGAATTGATCCAGCAGACTATGCTCACTTGGCGACGTGTCGCGGCTGAACCGCATGAAACGCGGCAGCGCATCGAGCAGCGGGTTGAATGGACGCGCGTCGCAACTGAAGAAGCCGCAGATTAAATGAGCGTCACCCGGGCCGTCGCCGCCGGTTTGGATCGCAAACGGCAAAACGTTGCCATCTTCCGGCCGCCGGTGGATTTCCAAATTGGGCACGGCTCGCATGCCCGGCGCGCTCGACACCACGTGGGGATCGCCGTGCGGGATGCCGCCGATCGTTCGGCCTGTCGCAAGCGTGCGCACACGCGTGACCACCCATCGTTCACGCAAATCGCGCTGCAGAGCTGGAAGGGATCGCAGATCGCGGTAGCGCTCGAAGCATAAGCGTACCGTCTCGGCTTCTTCGGGGACGACGACAAGCTTGCGGTCCACGACCGTGTAGCCGAGAGGCAGGACGCCGCCCATCCACAGTCCCTTCTTTTTCGACGCCGCGATCTTGTCGCGAATGCGCTCGCCGGTGACTTCGCGTTCGAACTGCGCAAACGAAAGAAGCACGTTGAGCGTCAAGCGCCCCATGGACGTCGTGGTGTTGAACGATTGCGTGACCGACACGAACGAGACGCCATGCGCGTCGAACAGTTCGACCAGCTTGGCGAAGTCGGCGAGCGAACGGGTCAGCCGGTCGACCTTGTAGACCACTACAATATCGAGTCGCCGCTCGCGGATTTCCCCTGCTCTTGGCGATCGCCGGTGTCCGAAAGCCAAAGCTAGCAGACTTGCGACCAAAGGATCCACTGACCGCCGCAGTGGCGTATCGTGCACCGGCCGCCACCATCTTTGCCTCGACAAAGACGCGAACGCCGGTCGACCTGTCGCTGGCCTACGGCTGGGCGAGCGCAATAGGCGGGTATTTCGCACAGGTGTTCCGCAGCGCCTATGTAGCGAATTTCGTGCTCGGGGCCTTGGCCGTGGTCGCGGCCGCGTCGTCACTGTTATTCGAAACCAAGCGCGGGTTCGCGATTGCCGAGGTACTGCTGATTGGCTTGGTGATACTCAATACTTGGCTAGGCCGGCATGCCGGATGGCACCGAAGGTGGATTGAGGCGCGCGAAATCGCCGAGCGTCTTCGCGCTGCCATTTGCATTTGGGCGCTTGCCGATCGCCCGACCGCCTTCCGCGGCAGTGACTTGACCTGGACGGGCTGGTACGCGCGAGCTTTTGTAAGGATGCAGGGGCTGCGTTCAGGGGCCCTTGATGCGGCCGGTCTCGATGCCGCGCGGACTCTCCTGCTCGATCTGCTGTCGGACCAGTGCAACTACCCTCGATGTCGATACTCCTCAACGCCAGCGACCACTCGGTGTCGGCTAATGATGCCAGCACATTGGCCCAGCGGTCCTTGCGGGAGGAAACGCGCTCCAATTTCTGCAAAAGGGCAGATTCCCTGTCCGGGGGGATCAGGATGAGGAGATGTCTCGACCGCTCTTTTTCCAGGATCCGGTGCAACTCCCACTGGATCCATTGGGTGGATCCGGCGATCCTCACGATGAGGAGCGACTCGTCGATCCACCCGAGCACCGCTTCCTGCCATTCCCGGTCAGAAAGATATGTGCGGCCGCGCCGATCTGCGGAAGCTTCTCGCCGGGCTCGCCGATGGCGATGAGAGGGCCAAAGGTCTCGAAACTGCCGGCTATCGCCTGCACAAAACGACGCGCAGCGTTCACCACCCAGATGAAGTATCGATCCACGTGACATCCGGCGCTCCGATGGCGTCGGCGATATCGTTGCCCATATCGGCCTCCATCGCCGTTAAAAAATATAATTGCCAGAATATTGGCCGTCGTACCAGATGGCAGGGTGCGCCGGATGCGGCGCACCCTGCCAGACGTCAGAGCAGAAAATCCGCTGACGTTTTTGGAGAAGCCCCGGCATCGGGCAGCTCGCGACGTGATGCGGCAAAAGACTGAGCTGATCGGCAAAATCGGGGAAAGAGCCGCGCGGCGTTGAGTTCAGTCGGCAGAGGGCGGGGCTGGTCCTACGGGTTGTTCAGAGGTTTCTTAATAACGCCAACGAATGGAGCAAATAAATGACTGACATCATCTTCAAAGCGGGAGAGGCGACGGTTCTCGCTGCACCCGGTCAATACACAGACGCAATGCCCGAGGTCTTGATAGGCTCAGTCAAGGGGCCGGTTGGCCAGGCATTTGCAAGCATGTTGGGGCAGGCTGCCGGCCACACACGCATGTTCGTTATCCGCGACCTTAACCAGATGGTGCGCCCGGTCACACTGATGACCACGAAGGTGACGATCCCTTCGGCTGAGTATGTCGACCTCCTCGGCGGTGTCGTGCAAGCTGCGATTGGCGATGCCATTGTCGACAGCGTGTCAGACGGTGTGATTCCGAAAGAGATCGTCAACGATATCTGCATAATTGTGACCATCTGGCTGGATCCGCGTTGTCCGGGTCATGCGGAACTCGATAAAAAAGATCTCTACAGCACCAACTACAAGGCTATGAAAATGGCGATTGCACGAGCACTTAAAGGTGAACCCACGATCGACGAACTGATCAAGAACCGCAAAACGATCAAGCACTTCGCTCTCGACGGCGTTATCGACTACTAGGTCTATGTCTGCACCTGCTGCGATCTCCTGACCCGCAGATGACGGTGTCAAGGTGGGCGGTCACGCCCACCTTGCTCTCGCCGGCCCCCATCGGATAGCGGAACTCGGCCGTCGCGGTTATGCCATGATCGACCGCATCGGCGATATAGGTGATTCCCACCGTGTTCTTGGCGCCCTATGTGAGAGTGTGGTTGCTTGCCCCACCCATCAGCGTCGCGCACGCTATATTCGGTGGCAACAAGAGGGGTCAACGCGAAAAGATCGCGAAACTGAGGGACGTGCTGAAACGTCGATCCGTTGAGGATTAGCGAGCATAGGAATAGATAGGGTCTACCCATGAACGATTAGAGCATTGACTCCGACCGCAGACGCATTCTCCGCATGACCGCAATGGGCGCGCTCCTCTTGGCAGGCGGCGGCGCGTTCGCGCAGACGGTTCCAGCCATCACCGTCTGGATGAGCCCGACTTGCGGGTGCTGCGTCGGATGGGTCGAGCATCTCAAGCGCAACGGGTTCGTCGCAACCGTTATCCAGACGCCCAATGTCATGGCCGTGAAAACCAAACACGGCGTGCCGCCGGAACTCGCGTCTTGCCATACGGCGGTGATCGAGGGCTACCTCATTGAGGGCCATGTACCCGCGCACGCCATTTCGCGCTTGCTGGCCGAGAAGCCGGATGGCCGCGGCCTTGCGGTTCCTGGCATGCCGATCGGCTCGCCAGGCATGGAAGGCGGGAGGCCGAAGACCTATGCTGTCATGCTGTTTGGAACGGGTACACCGAACCGCTTCGCGCGCTATATTGGTGAGAAACCCGCTTAGAAGCGACCGAGGAGCCCGCCCGTCGGAAGCCGACAGGGGCTGGCCGGCATCCTCGACTCCGCCGCGCGCCATTTTCCCCCGCTTGCCTTTCGACCACTTGCGCCGGCCGCTGTCGCCGTTCATCTCAAGGATGTGAACGTGATGCGTCAGCCGGTCGAGCCGCGCGCCCGTCAGCCGCTCGGAACTAAACACGTTCGTCCAATCCTAGAACGGCAGGTTCGTGGTGACGATGGTGGAGCCGCGCTTATAGCGCTGCGAGAACACCTCAAACAGCAGTTCCGATCCGGTAAGCGACAGCGAAACATAGCCCAGTTCGTCGATGATCAGAAGTTTCAAGCCGACCAGATGCGCCTGCAGCTTCAAGAGACGCTTCTCCGCTCCCAGATGGATCCGGCGACGGCGAGTAGCCATCATGCGGCTTTAGGCGTTGACCGGATGCCGCCGCGACGAGATCGCAGGCATCAAGTGGTCGGAGATCGATTTCGAGCGCGCATGCTTGGTGCTGAGCGATAGCAAGACCGGCCGCTCAGTCCGTCCCCTTTTGTCCGACATCAACGCCTGTGAGTCAGCTTTAGCGTCTTGAAGACTGGAGGATTTCGGGATCATCGAAGCGACTGGAAGGAGCGCAGATGATTCGGAAATCCTCGACGCAAAACCCACCCTGCGGCCCCAATAGCAGACGCCAGAGGCCATCTGAGCGACTTGTCCGCGACATCCGCCGGGCGACCCGCATAATCGGACGGGAACGCGACTACCGCCTCCGTGGGTATCATCGTACATTACCTCGCCACGCACCCCGAACTCCAGCAGCAACTGCGGGAACACAACATACCGATCGAGCCTGCCACCGATGAAATCTTGCACATGCACGCACCGCTGATCGCCAACCGGCGCCGCACGACCAAACCGGTGACGATTGGCGGACGCGACATCCTCGAGGGCGAGCGGGTCATGGTGCTCTGGGCATCAGCCAATCGCGACGAGGAGATCTTCGAGGACCCCGACGAGTTCCGGCTCGACCGCGCCGAGACGGCTAATCTGCTCTATGGCCGCGGCATCCACGCCTGCCCAGGCGCCCCGCTGGCGCGGCTGGAACTGCGGATCTTGCTCGAAGAACTCCTCTCTGCCACCACAGAGATTGAGACGGTACCGGGCAAGGATCCAATCCATGCGGCGTATCCGGGCAGCGGATACACGAGGCTCCCGATCGCCATCCGCTAGCCACCATTACTCTGTGCGCCCCCGACGGCGCGTGTGATGATGAGACGAGTTCCTCCGGTGTCGCCTGCGGACAGCGGTCAGGTGCGCGTGAGAACTCCTCGTACCAGTCCTCAGCCCCGCTCTCGCGGCGAAGCTTCCAAACGTAGAACGTTTCGCGGCTGATGCCGTAGCGTCCGGCCAGTTCCTCGACCGTGTAAGCCCTCGTATCGTAATCCAAAAACATCGCGATACGCTCTTGCACAGGACACCTCTCCCTGAACGGCATGTGCGAATCTCCCCTCTGGAGATCCATGCTGACTGTCAGGTGTCTGCCCGGTCTGTACCATCCCGGCTGCTTGTGCGCGGCGGTGAGAAAGTAGTCCAGTGGAGCGGCGGCGTAGTGCTGCTGCGTGGCGGAATAAAACTAGGCCACTGGCTAGGCTGATCCCTTTCCGATTCGGAGGGATTGGCGGGGATGTATGCCGTGGAGACATACGCGGCGGTTCGGCAATTTGTATTTGTTGAAGGCAAGAGCCGCAGGGAGGCGGCCCGGTTTTTCGGGCTGAGCCGGGACACGGTCGCGCGGATGTGCCGGTATTCGGTGCCGCCGGGCTACACACGGAGGAGGCCGCCGTCAAAGCCGAAGCTGGGCCCTCTGATCCCGGTGATCGATGCGATATTGGAATCGGACAAGGTGGCGCCGCCGAAGCAACGACATACGGCGCTGAGAATCTTCGAGCGGTTGAAGGCCGAGCATGGCTATGCCGGCGGCTACACGGGCGTGAAGGACTACGTGCGGCTCGCCAAGGGGCGGATGCCCGGATAGTCCACGGCGCGGAACCGGCGGAGCCGGCATCATGTTCGCACGAGTGGACGCCGGCGTGCGCTGGCTTCGCGTCACGCGCGTGGGTGCCGGCTTCGACGACGGCTTTGCGCAGTCTTGGATGTGCGAGATTTGGCCATGGGATGCGCTCCGGGTTGAGCGCGGCGCCGGAATTGGCGCTCGCACCACCCAAAGCCCCGCTGGTCGCGAGGCGAGCCCTTGTGTTTTCTGCGCATCGACGGGCGCCGGACACACCCATAGCAATGCGTGCTTCCCGGCCGAAGTCGAATGGAAAGTGGCGGGCAGCGCCACAAAAAACAAACCGGTGCGTTTGTCGGTTAATGAGCTGCCGTTGGATCCGGTGAGGGCTCGGCATTATCTTTATCTACCGACGCAGTTACGATCACGTCGGGCAGCGCTTGACACTGCCACTGCTCACGGCGAATGCCGATCCACCAACGGGCCATCTTTCAGGGGAAACTCGCGACCGCGATCTGGATATGTACGCCGAAGAACAATCGTCGCGCGGCGAAGGATCTGATCGTGCCTGACGCCCCTCGTCTAAGATGCGGATCATGTCGGGCAACTGGTGCACTTCGATAATCCGCCGGGTTCGATCGGGAACCGAGTAGTAGTTGCCGCCAATCGAGACTAGCCTCCAGCGTCGCAATGACCGAAGGGCTCAAAAAGCCGGTGCCGACCAGAAAAAACAGGAGACCTTATCCAGTCACACCCAGCCCGTTACTGGATGCTAAACGCTTACACCAAAGAGCTTACCTATTCCCGCGGTAATAAGCATAGCGAAAACACCCCATCCTACGACTCGAGCAAGTGAAGGACCGACCGGGGCACCGCCGGTTTTTGCCCCGAATATTCCGAGGCCAGCAAGAGCTAGAATAGTTACTGTTAGGACCACATGAATAATGTAGCTTCCGGGCGATAAAGCTGCAGCGATGAGAGGCACGCCGCCAGCAATCGAAAATGTTGCGCCGGAAGCCAAAGCCGCCTGGAGTGGATTTGCGGCGTGTATTTCGGACAATCCCAATTCGTCTCGAACATGAGACCCTATGGCGTCGTGCCGTGTCAGTTCATCGGCCACCAGTTTGGCCGTCTCGGCTGAAAGTCCTCGATGCTCATAGATGGCGACTAACTCAGCATGCTCTCTGTCGGGGTCGTCGGCCAAGGCTTGCTTCTCCCTGGCGATGTCGGCGCGTTCAATATCTGATTGTGACGAGACGGAAACGTACTCACCGGCGGCCATGGACATCGCGCCTGCAGTAAGGCCCGCCACGCCCGCGATCAACACGGCCCGTGGCGAAGGGTCAGCGGATGCCACACCCACAAGCAACGACGAAATGGACACGATCCCATCATTCGCGCCCAAGACTGCGGCGCGCAGCCAACCGCTGCGTGTGATAAAGTGTGGTTCGTTGTCGTGTGCTGATGGCGATGTCATACGAATCCTTTTCCTGGCAGCAACGCTCACTCACGCTGGTTTTGTAGACATGTTCCGTGTTGAAGCCCGCGTCTTCCGTGTTGAAGCCCGCGTTGGAGCCCGGTCCCACCACTTCGCATTATGCGACATAGAGCAATCGCTACGCTACCGCACGTAGACCGCCAAGATGTGACGTCTCAAGGGTAAGCTGGCGGTCGTAGGCGTCGAGCACGTCCTGCACGATGGCGAGGCCGAGGCCGGCGCCGTCATTGCGTTCATCTAGTCTTTGCCCGCGCTTCAGGACCACGTGGCGCAGGTATTCAGGAATGCCCGGTCCATCGTCCTCGATCGCGATACGTCCACCGTCCGCAAGCGAGACGTGTACAATCTTTTTCGCATACCGGCTCGCGTTCTCGAGCAGGTTGCCGAGCACCTCGGCGAGGTCCGCCTTGTCGATCGCAACAGTTGCATCTGCGGGAACGTTGATTTTGAAGGACAGCCGCTCGCCCGAACTTGCGCGCTGTTGAATGGCCACCAACGATTTCAAGAGCGGCTCGAGGTGCGTTGCTGGCTGATCGGCAAGACCGCGTTTTCCCCTGATGCGCGCGCGCGCCAATTCGCGTTCGATATGCCGGCGCATCACCTCGCCGATCTGCGCGATTCTGCCGGCGATCTCATTCTCTCCGCGTTCGCGAAGGTTCCGGACATCGGACGCGAGGGCCGATAGCGGTGTCTTGAGACCGTGGGCAAGATCCGCGGCCCGTCCGCGCGCGCGTTCGATATCGCGCTCTTGAGCAGCCAGAAGATCGTTGATCTCGGATACGAGTGGCGCGACTTCACTTGGCACTGTCGTTTCGACATGGCCGCTGGTTCCGCGGCGCACGGCGGCAATGCCCTCACGCAATCGAGCAAGCGGACGGAGCCCCAACCCGATCTGGACCCAGCCCGCCGCGGCAAGGACCGACGCGAGCAGCGCGAGAGAGGGAACCAGTTCGCGCATGAATGCCTGCCGTGCTTCGGTTATGTTCTTCACGTCCGCCGCCACGGCTACGCGCACGGGCATTCGCGCCCCGCTTTGGGTGAGGTAGACGGTCCGTTCGATGGCGAGTAGATCGTTGCCGCCGGGCCCCGGGATGCGGTGACGGTGGACATTGCCCACGGCCAGGTCGTCGCGTGGGAGCGGCAGCGTCGTATCCCAGAGCGACCGGGACCGCAGACTTGCGGCATCCCCCGTGCTGATCTGCCAGTAGAGTCCGGAAAGCGGTTCAGAGAATCGCGGATCTGTCGGCTCGCGCAGCAGCCGAAGCTGTCCCGAAGTGTCCAGTTCAACAGCCGCCAGAACCTGGCGAAGGTGAACCTCAAGATCGCTGGCGAGCGAGCGCATCACATGGCGCTCGAAGAGGGCGTTTAAGCCGATACCAGCGAGCACGAGGGCCGCAACGATCGCGGCGGCACCGCCCATTGCCAGTCGCCAGCGAAGCGAGCCGGTTTTCACGAGGGCATATCCTCGACGATGTAGCCGAAGCCGCGGCGCGTCTTGATGATATCGCCGCCGATCTTGCGCCTTATGCGCGCGATCAAAACTTCGATTGCGTTCGAATCGTAGGCGTCGGGCGAACCGTGAATGTGTTCGCTCAATTCGGCTTGAGCTACGACGCGGCCCAGGTTGTGAACGAGGTAGGCAACCGCACGGTATTCGAGCGGCGCAAGTTCCACCGGAACACCAGCAACACTGACGCGCATCTGACGCTCGTCGAGCGTCAAGTCACCCGTTTCGATCATTGACGAGGAATGTCCGCCAGCACGACGGACCAATGCTCGCACGCGCGCGAGCAATTCCTCCATGCGAAACGGCTTTGGCAGGTAATCGTCGGCGCCCGCATCGATGCCTTCGACGCGCTCCATCCAGCTGCCGCGCGCCGTGAGCGCGATCACAGGCATCTTGCGCTTGGCCTCGCGCCATTTCTTCAGCACCGTCAGACCATCCATGCGCGGGAGGCCG
Source organism: uncultured Hyphomicrobium sp. (assembly GCA_964587445.1). GTDB lineage: Bacteria > Pseudomonadota > Alphaproteobacteria > Rhizobiales > Hyphomicrobiaceae > Hyphomicrobium_B. Next base: position 189,290 of record CAZPLQ010000002.1, on the reverse strand, counting down.
AGATCGAGCACGACCACGTCATAGTCTTCCGTGTCGCCCCGATACCACGCGTCCTCGCCGTCGACCGAGGCATCCGTCAGGTAGCCAGCCGCCGTCAGCGCGGTGCAGACATCGCGGATATCCGCGGATCATCCTCGACCACAAGTGCCCGCATCACTTCTCCTCGATCTTGGCGATTTTGGCGGTCGCAGCGTTCACCTCGACCTCGTACAGGCGGCCCGCGTCACTCAGAACCCGGAACTCATACATCCACGTGCCATTCTTGTACTCGGCTTCCACTCCGACGATCTCGCCCGGCAGTTTCGGTTGCACGCTTCTCAGTACGTCGGACAGCGGCTTGATATCGCCTCGCTCGACGGCCTCGCGCAATTGATCAGGATGCTTGTGCCGCTCGTCGTGCTCGTCATCGCCGGCTTTCGCGGGCCAAGCGAGCGCGACCAGCGCCAGCAGAGCTGTGAGAACGCGGACGTGAGGACGTATCGGCAACATGCTGAATGATATTGTGAAAGAAAACCAACTGTAAACTACCGCCACCTAGATGACGAAACGCTGACGCAGCACGTAACGCCCTTGTCAGGCGTGCTCCTTCACGTTCGCACTATGCCGGTGGTCCGGTCAAACGAGAAGGAGACACCCATGCGTAAAGCAAGCCTCGCCAAGTTGGTAGCGCTTTCGGCCGCCGGCCTCATTGGCCTTGGTCAAGCCGCCCTGGCGGACGACGACGAAGCCTGCACCAAAGCTCCCAAAGAGCAGTGGCAGACGATCGAACAGCTGACGTCGAAGCTCACCGAGCAGGGCTACAAGGTGAAGGACATCGAATTCGAAGACGGTTGCGCCGAAGCCGAAGTCGAAGACAAGGACGGCAAGAAGCGCGAGCTCAAGCTCGATCCTCAGACGGCGGCGCTCGTGAAGTCCGAGGACGGCGACTGAAGCTCCGCGGATGACCGGACGCTGACAAGCCTCATCAGCTTCCGGTCACTCGCACGCGATCATAGTCGCTCATGCGCTGAAGACGAGCGCATTACATCAACAAAGAGGAACCTACCATGAAGAAGCTGATCATCGCCGCTGCTGCCTTCGCAGCGCTCTCTGGCACGGCCTTCGCCGAAAGCTACGGCAAGCCGTGCACGAGCGAGCCGCAGAGCAAATGGATGACACTCGAGGACATTGAAAAGATCGTGAGGGACCACGGCTACGAGGTCGCCAAGTCAAAGCTGAAGGGCAGCTGTGCGGAGGTCTATGCCCGCGACACGGACGGCAAGCGCATTGAGTTCTTCATTGATCCGGCCACCGGCAATCCCGTCGGCACGGACTGGAAGGCGCCGTCGAAGAAAGGCTGAAACCCATGGCACATTACGAGCAGATTAAGGAAGCCGGCGGCCAAGCGCCGCCGGCAACGATCAAAGTCTGGGATCCGTTCGTGAGAGTCTTCCACTGGAGCCTCGTGGTGCTATTTACGGTCGCATTCATGACCGGGGACGAGATCGAATGGCTCCACCTCGTGGCAGGATACGCAATTGCCGCGCTTGTAGTCTTGAGAATCGTGTGGGGCTTCATTGGCCCGCGATATGCGCGCTTTACTGACTTTGTCAAAGGCCCGCGCGCCGTCGCGGTGTTCCTGAAACAAAGCGTGCGCCTCGAGGCTCCACGGTCCTTAGGGCACAATCCCGCGGGCGGTCTCATGATCGTGGCGCTGCTGGCAACGCTCGCCGGGCTGTCAATCACCGGCTTCATGATGACGACGGATGCCTATTGGGGCTCGAAGGCCTTGGAGGAAGTGCACGAACTCCTTGCCAACGGAATGCTGATTTTGATCGCCCTGCACGTGTTGGGCGTCATCGTCGCCAGCTTCGAGCATGGCGAGAACTTGGTAAGATCGATGATCACTGGGCGCAAACGGCCTTGACCACTATCGCAGTACCCGCTTGACGCATCAAAGGAGTTAATTTGGCCAGCGCCTTCTATGCGTCAGGCGAACGTGTCGGCCATCAGGCCATCGAACCACTTGCCCATCTCTTTGAAGTTCTCCGCGGTCCATCCGTCTGACGCTGCAGCCGACCGAGTGACAGCCTTCATCGCCTTCTCGGTCGGATCGTATTGATAGACGGCATTGAGCCAACTCGCTTCAGTTCGGGTAATCGTCGAGTAGCAGGCTGAATTCGTGACAGGCGACGCGTCGGGCTGACCTCCTGAGAAGATTCGTGCGAGCGCATCTGCGCAGACTTTGGCCTCCTGATTGGCGATATGGCCCGCTTTAGGCTGCGTGGTGGCACTCGAATCGCCAATGATATGCACGTTGGGTGCATGAATACTAGCGTAACTCAACACATCAACTGGTGCGAAGCGACCATCGCCACTTGCCGTTAAACCGGCGGCCGCCAAAATGAAGCTCGCCCGCTGGCTCGGGATCAAATTTATGACGTCGCCGCGAACCGGACCGGCAGTGGTTGACAGGGTCATCGACGACGGATCTGCCGATATGATATCGACGCCGCTGTGGTATTCGATCACCTTGCCATGAATGCCGGAGAAGGCCCGCGAAAAGTTCTCCTTCTCGACGACGATATCCGGGTTGGCGTCGAGCACAATGAGTTTGGCGCGTGGCTTCGCTGCCTTGAGCCAGTCCGCGACCAGGCAAGCGCGCTCGTAGGGGCCGGGCGGGCAACGATAGGGGACTTTAGGGATGGTGAGGAGGAAGACGCCGCCGGGCGCCATGTCTGCCAGCTGTTTAGCGAGCAGGGCGGTCTGAGGACCAGCCTGCCAAGCATGGGGCATCTGGTTTGCATCCGCAAGGCCGGGCACGGCATCAAAATCAATGCCGGGTGCCAGAATAATGCGATCCGCACTCAACGTCTTGCCTGACGCGAGCCTAAGTGACGGAGGTCCAGGATCGAGTTCGGATACTTCGTCCACGATCACTTCGACGCCATACCGGTTCTGCAAGACCTCGTAGCCGAATGTGAGGCTGGACATTGACCTCTGGCCGGTCAACGCGAGGCTGCTCATGATGCTCGATACGTATCGTAGATTTCGATCAATAAGCGTGACGGCAACCTTGTCGCCCCACAGCCGCATGTATTTGGCCATGGTGGCGCCTGCCATGCCGCCCCCGATGACGATGACCCGAGCCTTGGAGGCAGTTGGCGGCGAGACCGCCCGCGCTCCGCCGGGCATGAGAAAAACCGCAGATGACGCAGCAAATAGAAGTGTGCGTCGATCGAGCATGGTGCACCTCACCGCTGCTTGGATAGCCACTGCGCGATATCGCGTAGCTGCTGATCCGTATAGCCCCATGCGTGTCGGGCCATGATGCCCTCACCCTCTGTACCTGACTGGTACTCCTTGAGTTCATTGAAAAGTTTATTGGCGGATTTTCCGAAGAGGCTTTCGAACCCTGGGGATGCTTCACTCGTCCCGTGGCACTGCGCGCAGTTCGATGCAAGCAATCGGCCCGGCGGACTTGCAGCCGATTGCGCTGGACACATGGTGGTGCTCAAAAGCACCCATGCAACGGCACGGCACGTCGACCAGTGGAGATGTTCGCGCATGAAGCACCTCAAATACCGCCTTCAGGATCGCGTCCGGGTCACGAAGATCAAACACAATTCCCCGCAGCCCATTGTTGCTCTGGTAGGTCAAGATCAGGAGCGCTGCCATGATACGTGTCAACACGACCGAGATCAAAATGACGGCTTGGGGCCAAACGCGTCGTTCGGCCATCTACTGCGCGCGTGGCGAGATGGAGACCGCATCAAGGAATGCCAGTCCGACCTGTTCGCATGCCGCACCAGCGCGGCGACGATGCGCGCCAATCAATTGCGATTGTGGTTTGCGGCCTTCGCCTACGTGCTGATGGCCGCGCTGCGACGCATCGGGCACGACGGGACAGGAATGGAAATTCAACCGGCACCCCGCCCGATCGCAGTCGTAAGCCGGCCGACACACGCGCACGCACGCGCCAACCCGGTAGCCGCTGCTCAATAGAGCGGACGACTGGAAACGGGCCTCGCTCGAAGGGCGACTATTCCAATTCGAAGCCCGCCGTTAGCCGGAAAATGGCGTCTTCGCTGTGGCCGGTCAGGCCGAATGCGCCGCCGATACCGACGTGGAATTCGTCCTTGAAGTCGGCGCGCAAATTAACGCCAACGTACTGCTCTGTCTTGCTGCCGGCCAGGGTAAGTCCCTTAACGGAATCGCCAACGCCGCCAAACATTTCAAGTCCAATCGTAAGTTTCTCGATTCGGCTGTTGTTAAAGTTATCGTATCGAGGTCGAGCGTCGGAGACGCGGAAGAATGTGTAGTTTACGCCGGTCGCGTAACCGAAGGCCCAATGCCCATTCTCCAGATTGACCTCGTGTATCGTGTTGAAGGCGATGTTCAGATTATTCGTGATGTCGTGACCGAGGATCACCTTGGTTTCGAGTTCGTGCTCGCTACCTTCTTCCTCTTCATCCTCCTCGCCATCGATGCGGCCGACAACGTCCCGGACATATCTGCTTTCGGGCTTTTTGTAGAGGTATTCGACATAGAGCACAGGATTGAGGAGCGTGTCCTCACGAAAGAGCCGCAAGCGGTTCTCGAAGCGAAAAGACCCGAATTCGTAGCTTTCATCGTCTCCGAACGTCTTTGCGCCCTCAAGGTATAAGGCTGTGGCGAAAAGGTCGGTAACGCCGTACTCGACCTCAAACATTTGAGCCGTGTAATTCGGCTCTCCGTTCCCTACACGCCCGTAATCCGAGTAGACCTCGACCTCCGTGGCGCCCTGTTCTTCCATGTGATGATTGTAGAGCACGAAATTGGCACCTCGCCCTGCAAGCGCGGCCGTCGTGCCAACCAAGTTTATGCCCGCCGCCATTAGCACCAGTGCAACAACGCGCCCCAATAGCTCCCCCCAGGTATGCTGATATTCAAGGTATCGAAATCAAGCTATTTATTGATTCTATATGATCGAAGTAAATATTAAGCCCCGTGTATGTTGGGCAGCTTAGTGTGGCGCTTGAGCTACATCGGTCCGGCTAGAAGTCGGCGAGTATGATGCTCAACGTCTCCGTCAACCGCTTCGGCCGCATAAGTCATGCTGCGCGACGGTCGTCTCGACGCCGAGGACGCTGGCGCAATGGAGGCGTTGATTGCAGCTGCGCGGCCGTCATCACAGCTCGGCGCGCGGCAGCCGTAGGGCGACGGACAAGCCGCCCATGGACGATGTTCCAAGTTCGACTTCGCCGCCGTAGAGTTCTGCGAGGTCCTTGACGATGGTCAATCCAAGCCCCGTACCGGGCGCTTGCGTGTCCCAGCGTTCGCCAATGTTGAAGACGACGCGCCGCGCTTCAGGCGGCAGACCGGGGCCATCGTCGTCGATGATTATGCTCAGCAGACGGTTTTGGGCGGGGGTATCCGCGACCGACAATCTCACTTTCGCCCGGGCATGCTTGCAGGCGTTATCGACGAGGTTGGCGACCATCTCGTTCAGGTCCTGGGGGTCACAGGCAACCTTGAGACCCTCCTTGACGTCGGTCTGGATGGCGATGTTCGCCGGCCGGTAGAGGCGCCCTAGCGCGCTGGCTACATCAGCGACGGCTGAACGGACATCCGCAACGATCCCTGGAGAGGCCCGCATGGCGACGGCGCGTGCGCGCGTCACCTGATAGTTGATCTGACTTTGCATCTTGCTGCACTGGGAAAGGATCGTCCGGGAGGCCTCCGCGGCCCCGGCATCCGCCAGGCGGTAGCCTTCGTCCGTCAGGATGGCGAGCGGCGTTTTCAGGCCGTGGGCGAGATTGCCCGCCTGGGTGCGTGCCCGCTGGATCCTATCGGTCGCGGCTTGCAGCAGTGTGTTGAGATCTGCGACCAGGGGGCGGACCTCGGTGGGAAATTCACCCTGCAATTGATTGGTCTCTCCCGACCGAACCCGCGAGAGGGCGCTTCGCAGTTGTCGAAAAGGCCGGAGGGCAAATGCGATCAAGAGAGCTGCGACTGCAACCAGGGAGACGCCGAAACCTGAGAGAGCCCAGGCAAGAATCCTGTTGAAGTCGTCGAGCACGGCATCGAGATGCCGCTGGTCCGTGCCAATGATGAAGCGGACTGGCGGCGCTCCTGGAATATCGGTGCGCGTGCGCTCCGCCACAAGAAGGGGGCCGGTCGGACCTGTCATCTTGTGTGTGTGAGTGCCGGTGTCTATCGGCTTATCGGGCGGAGTGGGAAGTGTGTGGCCCATCAATGACGAAGATCGCGCCAGGACCTTGTCGGCCTGCTGAATCTCCCAATAATATCCTGAAAGAGGAATATCGTAGCGCGGATCGCTCAAATCCCGTTGCAGATGGGGGCGCCCGCCGGAAGCAAATTGCGTGAGGCGCTGGAGTTCTTCGAGATGAACATAAAGCTCCTCGTAAAATTGGGTTGTAACCTCGTGCCTGAAGATCGCCGAGAATACGAATCCGGCGGCTACGAACCCAATCGCGATCCAGATGGTTGCGGCCGTGATCAAGCGCTGCTTGAGACTGACCATGATCTTCAGTCCATCCTGTAGCCAAGGCCGCGCACGGTCTTGATGTAGTCGGAGCCGAGCTTACGGCGTAGCCGGCTGACGTACACCTCGATGGTATTCGACTCCCGTGTGCCATCGAGCGTGTAGAGATGGTCTATGAGTTCGGCTTGCGAGACGGTGCGGCCGATCCGGTGCAGGAAATAGTTGAGCATCATATACTCGCGCGCCGTCAGTTCAATTGTCTCGCCTTTCAGCGTTACGCGCTTTGATGCGGTATCCATGGCGATGTCGCGATGTGTGATGGTCGAACTTGCAATACCCGACGCGCGCCGGATCAGCGCGTTGAGGCGAGCGGCAACCTCCTGAACGTGAAATGGCTTGGAGATGTAGTCGTCGGCTCCGGCGTTGAGACCCTCGACCTTTTCAGCCCACGTACCGCGGGCTGTCAGGATCAGGACCGGAAGCTGGCTACCGGCCGCCCGCCAGGCCTTGAGGACGTCCAGTCCCGGCATCCCGGGAAGTCCCAGATCGAGGATCGCGGCGGCGAAGTCGCTGTCCAGTCCCATGGTGCAGCCGTCCCTGCCGTTGTCGGCGCGCTCGACCGCGAACCCGGCGTGCGTCAAACCTTCCACCAGCCGCCTTGCAATTTCGTCATCGTCTTCAACAAGCAGAATGCGCACGGATCATCCTTTTTCTTTCAAGGGGATACTAGCACCGCAGATCTGAAACCGCGCTGAAACTCCAGCGTCATCCTGCCGCAATTTCGCGTTCAGGTAGCTTTCAGGTCCACGCTTCAGGAGTTGTCCCTGTCTTAAGGTATTCAGGGAGCAACCCATGCGTCGAGCGATCTTGATCAAGGGATCAGCCGCAGTTCTGGCATTTTGGCCGGCGTCCACGAGCATGGCCAGAGATGTTCGACTGTCGCCGGATCAGGTGTCGAAGCTTGAAATCAAGGTCGAGGCGGTCCGCCCGACGTCGTCTGAACTCGTTGCCGTTCTGCCGGCGACTGTGGTCCGTCCGCCCAACGCTCACATCGTCGCCACCGCTCCTTATGCGGGGACGGTGACGCAAGTGCTTGTGCTGCCGGGTCAGCAGGTCAGCACGGGGGAACTTATCGCGCGAGTATCGAGCCGTGATCTGCTGGAGGCTCAAAGCCAGCTCGCGCAAGCGCAGGCCGAATTGCAGAATGCCGACGCCATCGCCCGCAGGCTGAGAACGCTGGCGGACAAACAGCTCAAAAGCGAGTTTCTGGCCGAGGAGGCCGAAGCCCAGGTGGCGAAGGTCCGGGCCGTCGTCGACCGGCACAAGGGGACGCTGGAGCTGAACGGGATCGTTGCCGGCGAGGGCGGGGAGTATGCGATTCCGGCAACCCACGATGGGGTCGTCGCCCAGATCGACGTCATGCCTGGCGACAAGATCGAGTCCATGGCTGCGGTCGTCAGCCTCGACAGCAGCGAGGATCTGTGGGCCGAAGTGCAGGTGCCGGCGAGTGTCGTGGCAAAGATCAAGCCGGGCGATGCGGTCAAGCTGCCGGACGGCGAGGAAGGGCGCGTTCTTTCGGTCGGCACCGTTCTCGACGCCAAGACGCGGTCGGCGATCATGTATGTCGAATTGCCCAAGGCTGCGCCCTATCTGCCGGGCCAGATGATCTCGCTCAGCTTGATGCGCGCGGTGACCGCCCAGGGCTTTTCGGTTCCGGCGCGGGCCGTGGCGCGTATCGACGACCAAGTCATCGTCTTTGTGCGCACCGAGGATGGGTTTATGGCGCAACCCGTCGATCTACTCGCAAAATCCCAAAGCGAGGCGACGATCAGCGGCAACCTGCCGGCGGATGCCCAGGTGGCATCGAGCGGCATCCCGCAGCTCGAACAGCTCCTGGCGGGAAATTAAGTCATGCTACGTCGCCTCATTGGCTTCTCGTTGACGCAACGGCTGTTTCTGTTGTGCTTCTACGCGCTCGTGGCGATTGCCGGCGGCTATGCGTTCAACACGCTGCCAATCGATGCGTTCCCCAACATCTCGCCCGTTCAGGTCAAGATGATCATGAAGGCGCCGGGGATGACGCCCGAGGAGGTCGAGACGCGGGTCATCACGCCAATCGAGATGGAGCTGCTTGGCATTCCGGGGCAGACGATTCTGCGCTCGGCGGCGAAATATGCTATCGCCGACATTACCCTCGATTTCGTCGATGGGACCGACATCTACTGGGCTCGCCAGCAGGTGGCGGAGCGGCTGGCTAGCGTGCGGGGCGATCTTCCTGAAAGCGTCACAGGGGGTTTGGCGCCGGTCTCAACGCCTTTGTCCGACGTCTTTATGTTTACCATCGATGGTGGCGATCTTTCGCTGGAAGAGCGCCGCAGCCTGCTCGACTGGACGATCCGGCCTGCACTGCGCACGATAGCGGGCGTTGCTGATGTGAACGCGCTTGGCGGCATGGTGCGGACGTTCGAGGTCACGCCGAACAGCGCAGCGCTAGCCGCCAGCGGCCTGGGCGTCGACGATCTCGTCAAAGCGATCGAGCAGAGCAATCGTAACGACGGAGCCGGGCGGCTGAGCGAGGGGGAAAAGGCGCTCGTCGTGCGCTCGGAGGGCGCGATACGCACGCCCGACGACCTCAAGCAGATCGTGCTCAAGATGGAAGGCGCCCGCGTGCTTCGTGTCGGCGATGTCGCCACTGTCGAGATCGGTAATCTGACGCGGTATGGCGCGGTGACGATGGACGGTAAGGGCGAGGCGGTGCAGGGGCTCGTGCTATCGCTGCGCGGCGCGGATGCCCGCTCCATCGTGACATCGGTGCGCGAGCGCCTCGATGAATTGCAGACTCATATGCCCAAGGATGTCACGCTCAATGTGTTCTATGACCGCTCCGATTTGATCTCGCGGGCCGTAGGCACGGTCAGCAAGGCGCTCCTGGAAGCGACGGTGCTGGTCGTGATCCTGCTCCTGGCCTTCCTGGGTAATTTGCGGGCCGCGGTCGTGGTGGCCGTCACTTTGCCGTTCGCCGCGCTGATCACCTTCATCCTGATGCGGTATTTCGGGATGTCGGCGAACCTTATGAGCCTCGGCGGGCTTGCCATTGCGATCGGCCTTATCGTCGACGCCGCAGTCGTCGTTGTCGAAAACGCGTTCGAGCGCCTGAACCATCCCTCGGGTCCGGTTGCGGTACCTAAGCTGCACGTCATCTACCGGGCCGCAAGTGAAGTTGCGACGCCCGTCGCCTCGGGCATGCTGATCATTTGCCTCGTGTTCCTGCCGCTGTTGTCGCTCCAGGGTCTCGAAGGCAAGCTGTTCGGCCCCGTCGCCTTGACGATCATCTTTGCGCTGGGCGGCTCGCTCGTGCTCTCGCTGACACTCATCCCGGTGCTCGCCTCGTTCGTCCTCAAGGAAGGCGCGCACTCCGACCCAATTCTCGTGCGGTACCTGTCGCGCGGCTACAAGGCGCTGCTGCGGCAATGCCTGCGCCATCCAGCGCCTGTCTACATTGTGACAGCAGCTGGTCTCGTGGTCGTCGTCATTGCCTATGGCGCGATCGGCAAGACTTTCATGCCGACGATGGACGAGGGCGCCGTCATAGTCCAGATCACGAAAAATCCATCGATCAATCTACAGGCGAGCGTCGAAGGGGATCTGCTGATCCAGCGGCTCCTCAAGGATAAGGTTCCGGAGATTGAGCGCATCGTCGCGCGTGTCGGCTCCGATGAGCTCGGCCTCGACCCGATGGGGCTCAATGAGACCGACACCTTCATGGTCTTGAAGCCGAAGGACCAGTGGCGCAAGCCCGACAAGGAGTGGCTCATCGAGCAACTTCGGTTGGCGATGTCGGATCTGCCGGGCTACGAGTTCGCCTTCACGCAGCCCATCGAAATGCGTACCGCCGAGATGCTGACCGGCGCGCGAGGCGATCTTGCCATCAAGATCTTCGGGCCTGATCTTGCGACACTCTCGGATCTTGCCGGCAAGATCCAGGCAACGCTATCGAAGGTTTCAGGGGCGTCCGAGGTATCGACGGTTGCCAACGACAACGTCGATTACCTGCAGATTGAAATCGATCGCCTCGCGGCGGGGCGAACCGGGTTATCGGTCGCGCGCCTCGAAGACGAACTGCGCGCCGTACTCGAAGGAACCAACGCGGGCATCGTCGCGGAAACGGGCCGTCGCACCAACATCGTCGTTAAGGGTGCAAAAGACGTTCGCGAGTCTCCGGAAGTCTTTTCTTTAACCCAGTTTGCGGCCGGAGACGGTGGGCTCGTACGGGCCGGCGATGTTGCAAAGCTCGAGCGTGTGGCGGGGCCCGTCAAGATCGAACGGGAGAATGCGTCCCGCTTTGCAATCGTGCAGGCCTACGTGAGCGGGCGCGATCTTGTCGGCTTTGTCGACGATGCACAGCGCACTGTCGCCCAGGAAGTCCCGCTGCCGGCCGGCTACAGTCTCGTATGGGGCGGACAGTTCGAAAACCAGCGGCGGGCGGCGACGCGGCTGTCGATCGTCGTGCCCATCGCGCTTGCACTGATCTTCGGCGTTCTGTTCGCGACATTGAGGTCGATGCGCCAGGCAATTCTGATTCTGGCTAACGTTCCCTTCGCGATGGTGGGCGGCGTTCTTTCGCTCTGGGCATCCGGGGAATACCTTTCGGTTCCCGCCTCAGTCGGTTTCATCGCGCTTCTGGGTATCGCGGTACTCAATGGGCTGGTGCTCGTCAGTCACTTCAACGAGCTTCTGGCGACGGGTATGCCGATCCGCGACGTGGTATTCGAAGGTTCGATCCGGCGTCTGCGCCCGGTTCTTATGACCGCAAGCATCGCCGCGTTTGGGCTTGTCCCACTTCTCTATGCCACTGGTCCGGGATCGGAGATCCAGAGGCCGCTGGCCATTGTTGTCATCGGCGGGCTCATCACGTCGACGGCGCTGACACTGATCCTTCTTCCCATCCTTTTCCGCCGTTTCGGGGCCGTTGCAACCGAGGACGGCGGTGATTCTGGAACACTTCGATGGACAAATCCTTATGCAAATTCACGCTCGTCTGCCCAGTCGCAGGCTTTGAGCGGATCGTCGAACTGATGCTGACGCTCGATCCTCCGATCACAGGTTTCACGACCTGGAGCGTGGAGGGGCACGGGTTCGCCTTCACAGGCGCCAGCGTTGACGAACGAGTTCGGGGCAGCGTACGCCGACAGATGATCACTACCGTCCTCGTTCGGGAGACCGCGACGAAACTGCTCACCGAGATCGAGGACAAGGCAGCTCTGCCGCATCTCACTTATTGGATCGAACCGGTCGAGAGCTTCGGGCGAATGCAACGCAGAGATTCGAGCGCAACTCCGACAGATCCGGCTTCGCCGTTCGGTCTCGTGGTAGAAGGGGACAGGTGATGGATTGGGGGGTTGCCGGCTATCTATTCTGGTTTTTCTGGCCCACCGTCGTGACCGTGTGCGCGTGGAGCATCGCAATCATCGCATTGGCGGAGCCCAAAGAAATTTCGGGATTCATTTCCGAGGTGACGAGATCAAAGTCGTCGCCGCCGCAAGCGCGCTCCGAGCTACCTGCAGACTGAGCGGCGACTGGGTTGCGACATATCTTCATCGGTCAGCCCTTTCAGGTTGGTTTCAGCAACGTCGCGCAAAGTGCGTTCATAGCTTGAAGGCAAAGGACTGAAACAGATGATAAAGAGATTGGTCGTTTTGGCGGCGCTGACATCGCTGCTCACGAGCGCGGCGCAGGCCAGCATCACGGACCCGGCATCGACGGTCGTCCGCGTTGCGGATCAGGAGACGGATCGCTTAGTGGTAGCGGATGCTCGTTCCTATAGACACTGTCATAACATTCATACGCGCGTTTATTGTCACAAGGCAGATCGTCTGCCGATGAACTGGCCGCCCTTTTCCGATCGTGCCGGGAAGAACGTGAAAGGTCGCGCCCTTATCGAGCCCAAGAGGCCATGCGGCTGACCTCGCCACCGGCGCGATCTTCGACTGCTCGACCTGCAAGGGAATCGTTCTCGGCGCCTTCGCTGGCTCCGGCACTACCCTGGTGGCTGCTCAAAAGACCGGCCGGCGCGGCTACTGGCCGGCGATGTCGGAGGGCTGGTTGTCGTTCGGCTTCGTGCGTTTTTTTCGTCGGAATAGGATATTGGGGACGCGTTGTCGATTTTGACCTCGACGATGGATCATGAACCGTGTGTCGATATTCAATTCAATCGCACCGTCCTCGGTAGTCAGGGCCGGGACAGGCATTCGATATCTTCCGCTTATGCTTCGAACGGCTCTGTTCCATTTATTGCCCTCGCATCAGCGTCGAATTTTCTGTTTTAAACTTTCACCGTCGCGATTGCTGCTCATCCGACAAAGCCAAGTTCACCGTGCGGGCGGCAGGCATTTTCGACTTGAGCTCGCCATAAATGAGAGATATCGCGCTTTGCCGCATGGATGTAAACGGCAACATCCGAAGATCTCACAAGAAGACGGTAGAGCAAAGCAGCGGTTATGCTCATGAAGCTATCGAAACCGGATCAGCAATGGTTCAATCGTCCCACAACCAGCGGTGAGATCATCGCTGCCGTCGCGATCTTCATCGCGCTCTTCGACAACACCGCATTCTTCGCGGCTGCGGCCCGCGCCTTTGGATCTTCTGCGTCGAGCTGGCCTTTCTACATATCGCTCTTCGTAAGTCTCGCGGCGCTCTTCGTTCTTCTCCTGTCGGCGGTCTGCCATCGCTTCCTCATCAAGCCGATTCTAATGCTCGTGCTCGTCCTGAGTTCTGTGCTGGCGTATTTTGCCCATACGTATGGCACGGTGTTCGACACACAGATGGTCGCCAACGCACTTGAAACCGACCGCGCCGAGGCAGGGGATCTTTGGAACCCCATGATGATCGCCTGGATCGGACTTCTCGGCATTCTACCCTCGCTTGCGATCTGGCGTACGCGCCTGATCTTCCCTCCTTGGCGCGTCGAAACCATCGTCCGCCTGAAGCTCGCCGGCTTCTCCTCGGTCGCGCTTGTCGCATCGACCGTGGCGTTTGGCGGACACTATGCAGGACTATTGCGCGAGCACGGCGAAGTAACCAGCGCGGCCATCCCAACCTACGCTCTCTTGTCGGCCATTCGCTACGCTGCTCGCACAGCGCCTGACGCGGCAGACCCGCCCGTCGCGGTGGCACCGGATGCCGCCAGGTCTCTCCGCGATGCCCATCGCGAGCTCATCATCATGGTCGTCGGCGAGACGGTCCGCGCCGATCATTGGGGTTTGAACGGGTACGCTCGCGATACAACACCAGAATTGCGGAAGGCGGGCGTACTCAATCTCCCGGACTTCTGGTCGTGCGGGACGTCGACCGATCAATCGGTACCGTGCATGTTCTCGAACCTGGGTCACGCCCGCTTCAATGCCGGCACCGCACGCACGACAGAGAACGTTCTGGACGTCCTGTCGCGCGTCGGGGTGAGTGTCTTGTGGCGCGACAACAACTCGAGCTCCAAGGGCGTTGCCGACCGGCTGGCATACCAGGATTTCAAGTCGCCGAAGCTCAATCCGATGTGCGATGACCAAGAGTGTCGCGATGAGGGGATGCTCGATGGCCTCCAATCCTATATCGATGCTCAGAGCGGCGACATTCTCATTGTCCTGCATCAGATGGGCAATCATGGACCAGCATACTTCAAGCGCTATCCGAAGGCGTTCGAGCGCTTCACTCCGGTGTGCCGCACCAGCGACCTGGGGTCTTGCACGACCGAAGAAATCCATAATGCCTACGACAACGCGATCCTTTATACGGATCATTTTCTGTCCAAAGTGATTGCGCTGTTGAAGGCCAATGATGATCGCTTCGAGACCGCGATGCTCTATGCGAGCGATCATGGTGAGTCGCTCGGCGAGTATGGCCTTTATCTACACGGCGCGCCGTACGTGTTCGCGCCGGAGGCACAAAGGCATGTTCCAGCCGTGATGTGGCTCGGCGCAGCCATCAAGCACGACGTTGTACTGGCCACGCTTGGGGAACGCAGCCGCCGCCGATGGTCGCACGATAACGTATTTGCGACCTTGTTGGGATTGTTTGAGATCGGCACCGGTGATTATCGTGGCGATATGGATATTCTGGAGCATCCCGCCGCCGAAATGACAGGCTTCCGTTGAATGCTTGTCAGCTGCCGTGCGGCGTCCGTGCCTTGCCCCGCATCCGGTGCGGACTTGCGATCCGGCTTCGGTCACTCGAAATGCATCGTGAGCGGGCCAATCAGTAAAGCCTCGCATGAGTCGCTGCTGATGACCCGGGTTGCCTCGCTTGCTGATTCCGCACAATCGCTCTTTGCCGCCACTTGAATGTTGGCGGGGCACCAACCCGAGCCAGGCGGAGAATTGCCGTCCTGATTGAAGGCAAGTGGATCACCGACGAGTGCGATGATGACCGTAGCTATAATTGGCCCGATACTCGGAACTTCTGCCAGCCGCCGGCTCGTCTCACGCGACCGATGCCACTTCATGATACGGCTCTCGAAAACTTGAATCCAAGCATCAAGATCGAGGAACTGTTGGTGTAGGATCTCTGGTACGTCCTGGACGAGTTCTGGAATCCCGCCCGCAGATTGCATCAGCGCGGTAAGCTGCGGAGTGTTTGCCATGCCCTTTGAAGCGACAATCCCAAGTTCCGCGAGATGCCCGCGCAGTGCCATGGCGACGTTCCTGCGTTGTCGGATCAGAAAATCTCTGGCTCGATGAAGCATTATGAGGGCTTGCTGATCCTTTGTCGGTCGCGTTACAGCCTCGCAAATAGCTTCGGCATCGGCCGCATCAGTCATATTTCTCTTGACGAATGGCTCGGAAGGGGACACCGGGCGGCGAGGCCAACGACGCACCGATGGCCGAGTTCCTCCTCGGCGATCTGTCGGCGGGTGCACACGTGCTCGCCGACAAGAGCTACGATGCCGACTGGATACGGGAGCGGATCGAGGCTCAAGGCGCCTGCGACCCCACATCCCCGACGTCATCGCTACGACGGCATTACCTATAACAACGGCGCTACAGGCACGGGAATCTCATCGAGCGCTGCTTCAACAAGCTGAGCAGGCATATCCCCATGCGCTTCGACCCCAACCTACTGAAAACTATCTCGCTATGATCAAGCTACTCGACATGTCTGTGGCTCAGGCTTTATGAGTTCGCAGCCGAGACCAGCGCCATCTTGAACACCAATGCCCCCCCTATGCCGCCGCCATTTGCTCCACGGTCACGAGCCGGCGCATGTTGTAGACGAGGTTCTGCAGTCCGATCTTGGCTTTCGCCCGCACGGCGTGTCGAAGACGGGCCTTCGGCACGATGCCGACGGTGCGCACAATTGACATGATCACAAAAGATAGTAATTAACTACTCACATTGGGGCTACGACCATGTCTTCGAACCACCTTCCAGCTGACGAACGCAAGTCTCTTACAGTCAAGGTCGTCGTCTCGCTCGCGGGCAGGCAAAACCCGAGCGACATCACCACCGCGGCCATCGCCAGACAGATGAATGTCACGCAGGGCGCGCTTTTTCGGCATTTCCCAACCAAAGACGCGATCTGGCAAGCGGTCATGGAATGGGTGGCCGACAAGCTGCTTGATCGGCTGGATCGCGCGGCTCAAGAGGCGGATTCGCCGCTGGATGCGCTACGGGCCATTTTCATGGCCCATATCGACTTTGTCGTTGCTCACCCCGGGGTACCCCGAATGCTCTTTGGAGAACTGCAACGCGCCGAGCCGACGCCCGCCAAGAAGATCGCTCACGGCCTGCTGAAACGCTACGCGGAACGCCTGACGCGCCAACTGGAAAACGCAAAGGCTGAAGGTGAGGTTTGCGACGAGACCGATCCCCATGCAGCCGCGATTTTGTTCATCGGCACGATCCAGGGGCTTGTGATGCAATCGATGTTGTCAGGCAACCTCCAGGCGGCGCGCAAGAATGCGCCCGGCGTCGTCGCTATTTTCCTGCGTGGCGTGGAGGCCGCAAGCTCGCCTCACGAACGAACCTCAAAGCGTGCGAGAAGAGAGAAGTAGATGTCGAACCGCAAAATTCTAGGTGCCGTTTTTTCCGTCCTCGTATTGGTGGCAGGCGCAGCCGTGTTTTACCATCTGCACGGTCCCTCGCACGATCACCAGCACGATGGCGCCCATGGGCAGATGCAGCTCAACGCCGGCCAGAAATGGGAGACCGACGCACCGCTTCGCACCGGCATGGAACGCATTAGCGTTCTGGTCGCCAACGTGGCGCCCGATGACGCAGCCTCCAAGCAAAAACTCGCCGGGGGCATTCGCGAACAGGTCGATTATCTGATCCAGAACTGCAAGCTCGCTCCCGAGGCCGATGCTACGCTCCATGTCTTGCTCGCGGATCTCCTGCAGGGGGCGGATCTCGTCTCCAGGGAAAGCGATTCGGTGCGCGGTCTTTCGGTCATAAATGCTGCGCTTGATGCGTATCCGCGTTATTTCGCCCATGCGGGCTGGGAGGGCCGCGCCCAACCCCAAGAGAAACACAGCCCAGGGGAGCAACCCTGATGCCTGACAAACATCCTCCGCCCCGTTCTTTCCTGCGCAGCCCGGCAGCAAAGTGGGCGCTCACTTTGGGCGGGGTTGCGCTCCTGGCGGTGGCCGCCGTTGCTGTTTACAGGAACCGGCCCGTGACAGTGGACGTCGCAACGATCGAGAAGAACATCCCCGTTCGGGTCTTCGGGCTGGGAACGGTCGAAGCGCGGATCATGTCCAAGATCGGATTCGAGGTCGGCGCTACTCTCGATGAACTCAATGCGGACCATGGCGATCGCGTGTCCGAAGGCCAGGTGCTTGCGAAGCTGAACACCGGAGAACAGGAGGCGCGGGTCACCAAGGCTCAAGCGGCAGTCGAGATCGCCGACGTCAACATCAAGCGGGCGGAGGCAAACCTCGAGAAGGCACAAGCCGTCCTGAAGCAGAAGGAGGATGCCAACCGGCGCAAGCAGACGCTGGCCGGACGCGACATCGTCTCGCAACAGGCGGCTGAGGAAGCCGCCCGCGATGAAGCGGTGGCCAAAGCCGATGCCCTGGTTGCGCAAAGCGAGGTCTCCTCATCGAAGTCACAACTGAGCGATGCCAAGGCCCAGCTGAACTTCGAAGAGACGATGTTGCGCCATCGCACGCTCAAGGCGCCCTACGATGCAATCGTCATCGAGCGGCACAAGGAGCGCGGAACCGTCATAAAGGCGGGCGATCCGATCTTCACCCTCATCGCCGTTGGGAGCTACTGGGGCCTCGCCTACGTGGACGAGGCGCAGGCCGGTTTCATCACCGAAGGTCAGAAGGTCGACGCGCGATTGCGGTCACGCCCGCAGGATGCTTTTACCGGCAGCGTGGTTCGCGTCGGCCTGGAAAGCGACCGCGTAACGGAGGAGCGCCGCGTTTTCATCAAGGGCGACAACCCGCCCCCGCGCGTCTTTCTGGGAGAGCAGGTCGAATTCTGGATAGCGGTTGCAACGCTCGATGAAGCGCTCCTCGTGCCCGAGGCGGCTGTGAAGGGATACAATGGCCGCGAGGGAATGGTTTGGACCGTCGAGGACGGACGCCTTCGCCTGAGATCGGTTCAGTTTCGTCACCGCACGGAAGACGCCCGGCTGGAAATCGTAAGCGCGCTGCCGCAAAATGTGCGCGTCGTCACGCGGATCAGCGATGGATTGCGCGAGGGACGCGCGGTTGCGGTCAGAGAAGGCAAGCCGCAATGAATCTCGCCTATCGCGACATCCGACACAATCTCTTCCGCTTCATCCTGACCTGCCTGGGGCTTGGTCTGCTTCTCGGCGTCGTCCTGGCGATGATCGGAATTTACCGCGGTCTCGTCGTCGATGCGTTGACGATTGCGCGCGCGCCCGATGTCGACCTTTGGGTCGTGGAAGCTCGAACGCGAGGGCCTTTTGCGGAAGCCTCGCGCATTCCAGGCGACACCCGCGAGGCCATTGCGCGGATTTCGGGTGTCGAGGGTGTGGGCAGCATCACTTACCAGACCGTGGAAACGGAGCACGCCGGCAAGAAACTGCGCCTTTATGTCATCGGATACGAACTCACACGGCCGGGCGGCCCCCCCGCCGTGCTTGAAGGGCGAGGCATCGCGCGTCGTCATTATGAGATGGTTGCCGACCTGAGTTCTGGCTTGCAGCTGGGCGACCGCGTCAGGCTGGGGCGCAACGTGTTCGCGGTGGTCGGGCTTACCAGGCATCAGGTCAACTCGGGAGGCGATCCTGCAGTTTACATCACGCTTCCCGATGCCCAGAAGCTGCAATTCGATCTTTCGCCATCAGCAGCGCGTGTCCAGCAAGCGCGTGGAACCGGGGGCGCAAGCCGCGACACCGTCAACGCCGTCGTCGCTCAATTGCAAGACAATGCATCGCCATCGGAGGTGGCCGAGACGGTGCGCCGCTGGAAGCACCTGTCTGCGATAACCCAGGAGGCCCAGGAGACGATCCTGACCGAATCGCTGGTGGATAGAGCCCGCCGTCAGATCGGGCTGTTTACATCGCTGCTGCTCGTCGTCTCCGCAGTCATCATCGCCCTCATCATCTATACGATGACCATGGAGAAGCTGAAGCAGATTGCCACGCTGAAGTTGATTGGCGCGCCCGATCGCACGATCATTGCAATGATCGTGCAGCAGGCCCTCGCGCTCGGCCTGATCGGTTTCGCGACGGGCACCTCGCTGATCTTCAACATCAAGGATTATTTTCCAAGGCGCGTCGTTCTCGAACCCGACAACGTCCTCGTGCTAGCTGCCATCGTTTTTATCGTGTGCCTGGTTTCGAGCGGCCTGGGCGTGCGCGCCGCATTGCGCGTCGATCCGGCGACAGCGCTTGGCGGATGAGGCCATTATGACCAATCCACTTGTCAAGCTCGACCGCATCTCGAAACATTTCGGAGAGGGCGATACACGCGTCGATGCGCTTCGCGAAGTCTCCATCGAGGTCTTTCCTTCACAGGTGGTGGCCCTGCTTGGCCCGTCGGGCTCGGGCAAGACGACGCTCCTCAACGTCATCGGCTGCATTCTGGATCCTACATCTGGCTCAATGGAACTCGACGGCGAGCGTGTGCTTCACCAGGGGCGATGGCAGCGCTCCAACCTGAGACAGCTTCGCCTCGACAAGATCGGCTTCATTTTCCAATTCCATAACCTCATCCCGTTTCTCGATGCGACAGATAACGTCGCCCTCGTGCTGCAGCTCGCAGACGTGGAGGCGCCGGAGGCCCGCCGCCGGGCGATCGAGCTTCTGGAGTATCTGGAGATCGGGCACCGAAAGTCGGCCATGCCAGCAAAGCTGTCGGGCGGTGAGGCGCAGCGTGTCGCCATCGCGCGTGCCTTGGCCAACCGGCCGCGTATCATCCTCGCCGACGAGCCAACGGCGGCGCTCGATTCCAAGCGCGCGGGAATTGTCATGGATTTGTTACGCAAGGTTGCCGTCGATCAGCAAGCGGCTATCATCGCCGTGACCCACGACGAGAAGATCTTCAACCGCTTCGACCGCATATTCATGCTGCGCGATGGCCGTCTCGAAGCCGAGAACGCCGGCGCAACCTGATGCGTTGATTGCGACTGTCCCGGGCCTGGAATGGACATTCGAACTTCCACCTGATTATCCCGGCCCGTGTGCATCAAGCCACAAGGCATTGATAGGGTTCGCTGGTTCGCTGAGGTGAGGAGGCGAGGCATGCCGCGCAACCCAGTCCGGTTCCGGAAAATCATGAGCCTCAAGGAACTCAACGAGAAGTACGGCACCGAGGAGCAGTGCGAGGCGGTGCCCGCGGCGTCGCGTTGATACGCAAAACCATAAAGGCATTGCCAATGTCAAATCACTCACGAAACTGTATTGTCCTCGTACCATCGCCGCTTGACGACTTCATCGAGGTGCCCTTCACTTGAAACGCTATTTTCCCGGTGCCTGAGCACTGGTCGAACATGAACGACGGGGAGCAGTGATCGATGCAGACCATCCGACGCACATTCCTGGGATTGCTGGCCCTGTGGAGCGCTCTGTGGTTCTTCGCAGAACCGTCGGTGTTTCAAACTTCCGAATTCTTCCCGCTGCGCAATGCGATGGTGCAGTTTAGCGGCGTCATCGCGATGGTCTGCATGAGCGTGGCCATGGTTCTGGCCCTGAGGCCGCTTTGGCCGGAGCCGTGGCTCGGCGGGCTCGACAAGATGTACCGTCTGCACAAGTGGCTTGGCATCGCCGCACTTGTTGTTTCGATCATCCACTGGCTCTGGAGCAAGGGGCCGAAATGGGCGGTTGGCTGGGGTTGGCTCGAGCGGCCAGCGCAGGAAGAAAGGGCCCCCATCGAAAACCCGGTCGAACAAGCCTTCATGTCGCTTCGCGGCACCGCCGAAGGAATAGGGGAGTGGGCCTTCTACGCCGTAGTCCTGCTTATCGTATTGGCGCTCATAAAGTCATTCCCCTACCGGCTTTTCTATAAGACGCATCGTCTGCTAGCGGTGAGCTATCTGGTGCTGGTGTTCCACGCTATCGTGCTGACGAAGTTCAGCTACTGGACGACGCCGCTCGGCGTAATGATGGGACTGCTGATGCTGGCCGGCACATATGCGGCTGTGATCGTCCTCGTGCGCCGCGTCGGTGCCGCTCGTCAGGTTCGCGGCAGGATCGCGTCGCTCCAATACTATCCCAGCGTGCACGCCCTTGAGACCCAAATCGAGGTGCCGGAGGGCTGGCCCGGCCACAAACCCGGTCAGTTCGCCTTCGCGACGTCGGACCGCGACGAAGGCGCTCACCCCTATACCATCGCCTCGTCTTGGAACGACAAGGAGCGCCGGATCACGTTCATCACGAAAGAGCTGGGTGACCATACCAATCGGCTGCGCGACACGCTTAAGACGGGGCAGAACGTCACGATCGAAGGGCCATACGGCTGTTTCGATTTCGACGACGAGCGGGAGCGCCAGATTTGGATCGGCGGCGGGATAGGCATCACGCCCTTCATTGCCCGTATGAAGCACATCGCGACGGAGCGTCGTATTCACGTAGACCAACGACCACCAGCAATCGACCTGTTTCACACCACCGCCGAGTATGACCAAGCAGCCATCACAAAGTTGGAGGAGGACGCTGCGGCTGCAAACATACGCCTGCATGTTCTGGTCGACTCGCGTGATGGCTTTCTCACCGGCGACCGCATCCGTGCCGCCGTGCCGGAGTGGCGCAAGGCCAGCATCTGGTTCTGTGGTCCGCCAAGTTTCGGTGAAGCACTGCGCAAGAATTTCGCAGCACAGGGCGTGCCTGTGGAGGAGCGGTTCCACCAAGAGCTATTCGCGATGCGGTGACAAAAGACTAAAACAACCCACGCGACATCCGCTTGGCGACATCTCTTGAACGGCCCTACTGCGCCTGCCCCCGCTGGGCCGCAAGGATTTCCCATCCACCTTCAGTTTGGGATAAGCGTCATGCGAGCTACGTTGGTCATGTTTGAAAAGGATCGATCGTTGAGCCGTCATCAGAGGTCGTCGGCAACACAACTGCGCGGCACGCGCGTTCTTGCAGTAATGGCACTCGCGACGGTGGCGGTCCCGCGCGCCCGCATCGAGACGGCCGAGGGCGGCACGACTGCATGGGTGAACCGGACCCTCGCGGTGGAATCCGACGCAACGCCTGTCGCTGATCATGGTCTGGAACGAGGAACCGGCCGGGTCTCAACCGGCAGGTGCCGGTTCCAGTCGAAACCGAACCGGCGGCGTTGATCGGGCCAGCGTTGCGTGAGCCGACCGGCGCGCAGAAGCTTGATCGCGCTCAACTTCGGCGGCTGCCGTCCGCCCAGGCAACCCCCGTTGCGCTTCACGCGCCTTAGTCGACACGTCGGGGCGGGTCACCGATCAAGTCTCCCTGTCCCCACCGGACATGATGGTCTAGCGGAAGGAAACGCCATGAACTAACATTGCACCTGGACCACTCGATGGGTTTGGTCAGTAAAGTGTCTGTTACCTCGCGGCACGCGCTTAGGGCCGTTGAGGTTGAGTGCTTCGCCTAAAGGAGACGACGATGAGTGAAATTGATTTGAACCTCAATGACCGCCTTCGCGATCACGCCTTTGCGGTCGAATACGTCGCCGCATTAGAGGAAGCACACCACGACAACGACAAGAGATACGAGGCGAGGCTAGCGCACATAAACGAGCTTGAGGCGAGGCTAGCGCGGATCAACGAGCTTGCTATTTCGCTTCGCGATGGCATTGGCACAGGTCCGCATGTCAGCGGACTACGCGCGCTCGTCCAGAACATTGTCGAGGCTTCAAGGTAAGGAGCGAATAGGCACTCGCAATCAGGGCGTCGACCTCCTGGGTGCGCCGGCGGTAGGCAGGCAGTGTCCGGTTCCCCGCCCGACGCAATGCGGCCGCGACCGACAGCAGGATCGTTTGCTGCGGCGTGTCCGCCGCCGTGACATTGATGCCGAGCGTGACGCCGAGGCCGGCGGTGCCGATTCCATGGTGATGCGATCTGGCGTCAGCACGACGCGAGCGATGATCTCGTGCACCAGTGCGCGCATCTTGTTAGCCGGGATCGACAGCCATCGCCCCGAGAGCGCGGCTGCGCGGCGCAATGCGCGATCGAGGCGGGCAGCGTCTGGCTCCAAAGGCAACAGTGCATCGGCGATGGATTTCGGTTCGGACAGCAATGAGCGCAGCCGATCGAGCACGACGCCCTCCACATCGCTCGCCGGAACGCGCATCGCATTCAATCCGCTATCGGCCCGATCGAGCAGGCTGGCCGAGATGTAATAGCGACCGCCGGCCGCTCTTGTTGGGCGCGGCCGCCCCGCCAACCCCGCGCCGGGGCTTGTTGGCATGCGTCGGCGTCACCCGGTTGCCGTCGCCATCGAAGATGAGACCGCAGAGCAGGCTCGGCGCCTCGGCGCCGACGGAGAGGGCCCGGGCCTGCCGGCTGGCGGCAAAGCCTCTCCTGCACGATCTGTCAAAGCTCGGCATCGATGATGGCTTCGTGCTGGCCGGGATAGGCATTGCCCTTGCGAGTCACCTCGCCGCGGTAAAGTCGGTTCTGCAGCATGAGATAGAGAGCGCCGCGGGATATCGGCGCACCACCGGATCTCGCGCGACGTTTGCTGACGATACCTCGCCGGGCGAACTCGGGCGCCAGCCGCCGCACCGATCCCAGCTCGGCGTAGAGCCGGCAACGGTCCAGCCAAGCTCGTCCAAATCGTGCTTCAAGAGACGACCGGGATGTGTAGGGCTCTTCATACGCATAGGAGTTACCGACTCGGCCGCACGCGCTGGCTCACGCCCGACGCACTTTGTAGCCGGTGCAGCACGGAGAACAGGTTGCGCGCGTTCGGGTTGCCGCGCGGGCCAAGCATCCGCATCAGGCTCTTGGCCGGCATCCCAGTCTCCTCCGCCAGCTTCTCGAAGCCGATGGTGGCGTTGAATGTAGTCGCGCAGTACGGCCTTTCCGGTGTCGATGTCGCCGGCGAGCAGCACATCACAGCCGAGCGTGCAGGCAGCAGCGAAAAAGAAGCCCTCCAAGGTGAGGCCCAAGGGCGAGGCAGCAGCGGCCAACGCAGGTGGCACCGCAGGCAGCGACAATTCCGGCGCTGGCGGCGACGGCGGAACCGGTCAGGACGGAGGCAATAGGGGCACCGGTCTCGTCGGCATCCGCCGCCGCGACGTGCACGCGCTGCTCGACGGCCTCGTCTCCAAAGGCAAGACCGGCACGGCGAGCGACGTCAGGAAACATCTCTCGCGCCTCTTCAACTGGGCCATCGACCGCGAGATCATCGCCGAGAATCCCCTCACCGGACTGAAGCGCAAGGACCTGCAGTACAGGGCCGACGCTTCGTCATGAGGCATCCTCGCTATACAACCCTAGTTCCCAAAAAAACGAACACGGCGCATCGAACCGAACGACGCTCGATCGTGATCGGCCGGGGACATTCCTGACATTTTAGACCGGCAGCATCCCTGACACTGCTTCTACTTGCTCCGTTTCCACGACTGAGCGCAGCCGCGCACGCGGCGGGGCGAAGGGGTGGAAACGGAGGTCGCGTCCGATGACGCCAAGATCGCGGGTGCCCACCCACATCCGCCCCTTCCAGTCTCTATTGCCGTGGCGATGTTGAGAATGAAGCTGAGATTAACATCGGGTTCAGCTTGAGTTCAAAGCGCTCCTCGTAAATTCGCATCATCCACCCGACGCGTGGTGCAGAGCAATCCTCTGGCAACTTTTGGAGCACAAGACGATGATTGCCAAGTTCTTCAGTGTTTCGATTATGGCCCTCTCGATCGGGCTTGGAATGACGCCAGCCCATGCGGGCGGCTCCAGTGTCAACATAGAGCAGTATGGTTGGGGCAACGGTGCCGGCGGCAGTCAGCGCGGGTACCGCAACCGCTTGACGATCTATCAGGATGGCCGCCGCAACTCGGTGATTTCCAATCAGTACGGCTCGCGCAACCGCGCCGTCATCGGCCAGAACGGCTCGCGCAACTCGGCAGACACGTATCAGCGCGGCAGCCGCAACATCGTGGGCGTTGGCCAGTTCGGCTCAGGCCACTCGGTCGTCACCATGCAAGACGGTTCGGGCAATGCCGTGGGCGTGATCCAGGGTGGCCGCAACAACCGCGCCACGGCAACACAGGTCGGTGCCGGCAACGTGTCCGTCATCGTGCAGGACTAGCGCTTGAACGCGTCGCGACGAAGGAGAGTGCACTCGATGCACTCTCCTCTCGCGGCACAGACTGAAGGAGGCAGCAATGCGGCATTCGGTTTCGATAGGGGCTCTCACCATCGCAGGACTGCTTGCAGCAGGTGCTGCGGCAGGACCTGACGGGTCCGCTTCGGCGGCTGGCGATGAGATGCACTGCGAGATCGCGGTCGAAGAACAAGCCGGGCGCGTTACGCTCGAAGGGTTCGTCGATGCAGCATCCAGCATTTCGGGCTCCTATGAATTGCTCGTCACCAACAAGGGCGGCGGCGGAAGCTCCGACATCTGGCAGGGCGGCGAGTTCTCCGCCAAATCCGGTACGCGGACGCCTCTAGGCACTGTAGTGCTGGCGGGCGATGGCGGATCCTACACCGCCAAGCTCAAGATCAAGTGGGACGGAAAGAGCGCCGAGTGCCGCAAAAGCGTCCGTGGCAGCTTGTGACAATCGCCTCGTACAGGAGTGTACTGATATGACCCGCGCCGCCACGTTCGTGCGAGTTGCCCTGATGGCAGCAGTCCTGCCTTTTTTTGCGCCCGCAGCTCCCGCTGAGGCCGGAGGGCGCATCGGTTATACGGTGACGCCCGAGGGTCGGGATGCCGAAACCCTGCGTACAGGCCTTGCGCTATACTCGGTTGTCCGCAGCATCCGCAAGGGCAAGAAGAACCGGGCCAAAATCGAGCAGTACGGCGAGGGCAACGGCGCGGCGATCTCTCAGCGGGGCGAGAACAACTGGGGCCATGTGTTCCAGCGTGGACGGGGAAATTCCGGAAGCATCAGTCAGAACGGAAATGACAATGCGTTCGCGTTGGTTCAATTCGGCAAGCGCAACAATACGCACGTAAACCAGAACGGTAACGGCAGCGCCGGTGTTCGCTTCGAGTGGGGTTGGTAGAAACCTCGCCCCTGCAACAGTGTCTCGCGTTTGCTCTGTCGACCCGAGCCTGATCGTAGCCGGATCGCATTGACAACTGGTTCGTGGCCCCGACCAAACGCCGCTCACCCGTTTTCCACTAACGCCTTGGACGGGATGACGTTTTCGGACGCGGTTTCAACAAGCGCCGTCCAGTATCGCCGTGTGCCGCCGAAAACCGCGGTTTCCGCTACCCAGGCGCTACCCGGAACCATGGCGGCTTTCGGATCTGAGCAGTCGATCCTCGAGCCGACAGCGACGTACGTAACCCTGGTCGTGTGAAAAGTCCTCGCCCTCCGACACCGGCCGGCCCGCCTATCACCCGTCGGTGCACTTGAAGCTCTCGCCGCTGACCCCTGCGGTCCTCGACGCCGTAGCCGAGAGGCACGGTGCCGCCCAAGGGCACAGGCACATTGCGAAGAGCGGAATCTGCTACCTGAATTCTGAAACGCGCTCCGCGCCGTCCCGGATGACGCGAGCGTTGTCGGTAGCTTCTGTGCCGGCCGGCTCTCCTTGTACGTTCACGCTTGGGCTCGACCAGATCGGCAACCTCGGGCATCCGTCGCAGCTTTGTTCGTAGCTCATCATCGTGCGCCACTTGTTGCCGTTGACGTATCCGTGACCATACGGGAACGGCGTAGCGGTATCGTCATAACCCACGTCGTGGCGCGCCCCGATGATGTGTCCTATTTCGTGAGCCAGCGAATAGGTTGTGGCTGCGCAACCGTGGTGGACGACTACGAAGGCGCGCTCGGCTGGTGGCGCGACACCGGCCGAAAGTCCGCAACCGTTAGCATCATCTACAATCAACACGGCGACATCGGAGCGATACTTGTCGCGCAACGCGTGAATTTCGTCGGCATGCCCATCGCTCTTTTCGGCAAACCGGAACATGTGATCGAAATGCGAGCCCTGCTCCACATATTCCGTCTCGTAGTTATGGACGACTTTAAGACGGATGTTGCTGATGCCGCTACGTACGAAGGACAGGTTCGCCTCGGCCACAGCGAGCGCAATGAGGTCCTTGCGAATATCTTGATAATGACGGGCGGCGGCGCGCGTGTAGGCCACAATGAGTGTGATTGTACTCACGCCCGAAGGTGGTGCATCAGGCTTGGCGGCGCGTACGGGATTGAGCGCAATCAACTGGGAGGATTTAGTAGGTTGCTCATCTTTCAGATTTGGGGTGGGGGCGGGGCTATGGCCCATGTGATCCAGGACCTCGCCCGCGTCGCCGCGCATTTTCAAAGGATCGTTCCCCATGTTGAACTGTTGCATCATGGGACCGGACATCGGCGCATGTTCAGGAGGGAGCATCGAGGGAGCAGTTTCGATAACGCCATGCATGCCGCCGCCGAATGATTTCACCGTGTAAAGGCGGCCACGATGCTGGATCGTTCCACTCAAGCGGCCTGCAGGCCAGTACACCAGACTGACGGGCTCGAAAGTCCCTTCGACCTCGCCTTGCCACAGGTAGCTATCGCCATCTTTCATCAAGCTGCTGCGAATAGCCACGATGGTTACGCTCTCGCTCAGCTTGAGCTGGATTCGCGCTTCTCCATGTTCGTCAGGCGGCCGTGTGAGGGCGTACTCGAGGCTCTCAGGCGGGGCTAGTGCCATCATGTTCACGCCCATCGTGGCAGGCTCGCTCATTGCCTCGTGGATCATCTTGGCCTGACGCGAGGTTATGGCCTGCTGTTGCATTGGCCGTAAGGCATCGAGTTGCGCCGTATCTAGCAACTCCACGCTCGCGCCCACGGCCTCTGCGCGCTTGCGGACTTCCGTAACGCGATCGGCGGGTACGAGCCACATCTCGGCTTTGGTCATGGGCAGGATCTCGCGGCTCGCACTTTCAGCAGCTTTGAGGAGATCGTGGTAGGCCCGGCTCGTCTTCAGCGGGAGATGTGACAGCAGCAGCCGCGAGACCGCGCTAGCATCGCTTCCGGCAAGAGCGGCAAAGGACCCGAAAAGGCTAGCGGCGAGTGCTGAAAATATCACTAGGTGCCGGCGGATGTTAGAGAGGCGCCTCATCGCCCCCTCCCAGCAGATTCTTCTGACGGTGGCGCGAGCGAATGCTGTCGAGCTTCTGTCAGCAGCTTTTCCCATATGTCAGCCGGTGCAAACTCGTCTCCTGAAGCACAGGCGTCGAGAATGCCCAACCCCCGGCGCATAAGGCGGGGCAACTCGTCTTCTCCGCCAGTTTCGACGAACGGTGAGCGCTTCCCGAGAAAATTCTTATATTCGGCGGCGCACTTGTCAGTCGATGCGCCCACTGGCGCCGTCGAGGCGGTCAGCAACAGCAGGAATATGAAGATGCGACCGTTCATGCCAGAATTCCTCTTTTCCCATCACCGCGCCGTCACTGTCGAACTGGCCATGACGGCGGCGCCGGTGCCCTGAGAAAAAAGAACACGATCGAGCGAATATGTGCCCGGACCGAACTTGATCAGGTACAAAAGCGATACCGCCCACACGCCGTGCGTATCGAACGCGTTTGGGTAGACGAAGATCTCTATGACAAGCGTCATAAAGAGGAGCGCCAAGGCCGCGAATCGTGTGAGCAATCCCGACCAGATCAAGAACGGCATCGTAAGCTCGACCGCGGTGCCCATGTAGGCGGCGATCTCCGGTGGAATTACTGGCAACTTGTAATCGTTCGCAAACAGAAAAAACGTGCTGGGCTTTAAAGCCAAGCCCTCGATCTTGGTCAATCCTGAACGGAAGAACGTCGTGCCGATGGCAATTCGCGCGATCCCCGCTATCAGATCATGCGGGACGAGCGCAAAGAGACGGTCGGATTTAGCAAGAACATTTTTCATGAGTGGACTCCTTCGCCAGAGGTGGAGAAGTTCCGGCTGAATGCGTCCTGGCGGAGCATCAAGCCCAGTGACTGATCGAGCTGGAATGAGGGCTTTTGCACAGTGGCGAGAGCCGCTGCCTCAGCAAGCCTCCGTCCTGCCGCAAGAGCCACAGCGAACTCATATCCGCCAGGCGGCAATAGAACGGCTTCACAATGCAGGCGGCGCCGTGTGACCAACGTGGCTTCCGCTGCGCGCGGGAGCACGAGCGATTCCGGTGCCGGGCCTGTGTTGGCGCGCCAGATCGTATGCGCGGGGTAGCCGGAAAAAACGAGTCCGCTCGATGGCATGAAGCGGAATGTCAGCGCATCTGGTGAGGCCTTAAGGTCCGCGAGATCATCTAGACGGAGCGGAGGTTCGTCGGCGGCGTGGGTGCATAGGTGCAATTGCCACTCGATGTCGGCGACGTCAGCCAGATAGGGAACATCCGCGCACTCCAACAAGGTACGGATATAAGCAGGGAAGTTCGCACCGTATTCTATGAGCGCCGGCGAGCAAGGTGGATGCTGCTCTATGAATTGCCGTGCCAAGCCCGCAAAGAACTCATCGCCCACGATGGTTTCAACCGCAGGAAAGCGCGAGCTGAGAACGTGCGCGAGCCCGATGACGGCGTTGTTGCGGTAGACACACAGGCGGTGCGCTACGACCGCGTTCGCGCACTTCAGGAATTCTGGGACCGGCGCGCCGGAAACCGCGAGGCTGGCGGCGAACTGCCGCTGCATGGCTAATAAGCTAGCCATCATACTCGTTCCCGCGCAAGAATTCTGTTTGCAGCAGCCGCCTCTGTCAGCAGCGTTGCTAGCTCGGGGACATCGCTATCCCATTCGATCAAAGTCGGGATGCGGCCGCGGCGGGAAATCACGCTCGCATACATCTCCCAGACTTCCCTGCAAACGCTGCGGTCATGAGTATCGATCAGGAGGCGCGCACCTGCTTCGTCGTTGATGTTCGCGTGGCCCGCGAGGTGGATCTCCTCGACGCGATGCAGGGGAAAGTCCGCAAGATAGGAATAGGGGTCGAAGTGATTGTTTTGCGCCGAGACGAAAACATTATTGACGTCGAGCAGCAGCCCACATCCCGTGCGGCGCGAGAGTTCCGACATAAAGCCGACCTCACTCATGGCATCGACGTTGTAGGTCAGGTAGGTCGACGGATTTTCGATCAGAATGCGGCGGTGCAGTGTGTCTTGGACCTCATCGACGTGATTGCAGACGAGGTCGAGCGTCTCATCCGTATAAGGGAGTGGCAGAAGATCATTCAGAAACGTTTCGCCATGCGTCGACCACGCAAGATGCTCTGAAAAGAGCCCGGGTTGATAGCGGTCGTTGAGTGCCTTGAGCCGCAACAGGTGTGTACGGTCGAGCGGTCCTGCCGCTCCGATGGACAACCCAACGCCGTGCATCGAGAGCGCATAGTCGTGGCGAATGCGGGAAAGGTAGTGGTGAGGTGCGCCGCCGGCACCCATGTAGTTTTCAGGATGCACTTCAAACCAGCCAAGCGCCGGCATCCCGGTGACGATCTCGGCGTAATGTTGCGGCTTCAGTCCGATCCCGGCAACTGCCGGGATCGGGTCAAACTCCAAAGCCTGCGTGCGATGCTGTGGAGATGCTGTCAGCATGGCTCAGCCCTTGCTAGGCTCGAGGGAACCGGTTCGCGACGCGCCATCGGGCAACGTCACCGTTGTCGTCGTGCACGTACCCTTCTTCACGAGTTTCCAGGCCTTGGCGTGGTAGTCGACTTTGGATGTGCCCGCACAAGAGTTCGAACCTTCTGATGCGCAGTCGTTGCTGCCGGCCTTTGCGATGCCGTAGCATTTCTCCATGTCGGGATTGTCCGCGGCATTGGCTGGAGCATTCGCAAAGGCAAGTGCCGTTGCGAACGAAACCGCCAGAGTACGCGCAGCGATCGTCGTCTTTGTGGTCATTTGCTGTCTCCGTGAGGTTTGATTTCATCGAAGGAGCACGTGCAAGCCCTTCGCCTGCACGGCCCTGTAAATGCCAATGCCGCGGTCACTTGTTCTTCGAGGCCTTTTCCATGTCGAAGATCACTTGATTCCAGGCCCCTTCGGGCACGAAGTTGTCGCCCGCCAAGCACGCGTCGTAGACGCTCAAACCGCGCCGCATGAGGGTCGGCAGATCGACGTCCTCGATCTTGCCGATGTACGGGTTTACCTTGCCGAGGAAGGATTTGTAGCCGCCGTAGCAGTCAGGCTTAGCGGCGAGCGCTGGGCTCGAAACCGCAACGATGGCGAGGGCGATGGCGGCGAAAGGAAGCTTCTGCATTTCCAGATCTCCTGAAACGATTGAGTTGCTGATGATCGATGTGGCGCATGCGCTTGACTGGGGTGTGCGCCGTTCTGACAAGGAGACGTTACCCACCGTAAGAAGCGATCTGAAATGCCGTTTGGGCTCTGTTTCTATAGCTGCCGGCTATGTAACGGGCGGACAGGCGTACTAAACAGCCGGGCTCAAAAAGGGCCGCGCCACAACTGGGGCGCGGCCCCCGGGAATAGACGCAACTCAAAAGCTGTCGCTGAAGGAGGCGAAATAGGCAGCTCTCAAGAGCGCGCACTGTTGCTTGGATGCGGCAGTCTTGCCGTCAGCGTCGCGCATGAGGGCGCGGATTGGATTCTCGAAAGGGCTTCCAGATATGTACTGGTCGCCGCTCGCATCGGTATTCGTCCGGCTATGCGTAGCAAACGTTATGAAGCGTACGCAGGCCTTGGGGCGGAAGGTCTGATTTGTTGAGCGCATGGATATCCGCACTCATGGATGACAGGGCTTGTCAGTGGCTTCGGTCAGTCTGAAAGTAAGCAGCGCGGCCAGTGAGACAGCGATGGCGATTCCGGCGACCGTTGCGGTCCAACCGAAGGTATCGAACACGCGGCCTAAGACGGCGGCGCCAGTGATGCCGCCGAGAAAGTAGGACGCGAGGTAGAGGCCGCTTGCGGCACCGCGATCGGACGTTGCTGTGCGGCTCACGAAGCCCGTGACGGTGCCTTGCGCAAAGAATGTTCCAGCGGCGACGAGACACATGCCGGCGAGAACCGCTGCGAGATTTTGCGCCAGGATCAGCGGAAGTCCGAGGGCCGCCGTGGCGAACCCGAGCCACAGCGCGCGGCGCGTGCCCCAGCGTTGTACCGCTAAGCCGGCTGCGAGCGTGGTCAGGATCGAGGGCGCGAAGACCGAGTAGGTGTAACCTATGCCGGCCATGCTGACACTCAGTGGAGGACTGGCGAGCTTGAAGTTTATGAAACTGAATGTGCCAATGAAGACAAAGAGGATGAGAAAGCCGATGGCGAATGCGAGAAGCAACGCGGGATTAGCGATGTGCGAGGTCAAACGTGCTCGGGGTGGCATTGGAACCGTGGCCTCATTTTCCAAAGCCATACCGGAGAGGCTCGCAAATGCCAGCACGGCACCTACCAAGTTCAACGCTGCCAGAGTATAGAAGGTGTTCGCTAGTCCGAAGTGGTCGGTCACGGAAGCCGCAACGAAGCGGCCAATGAGATTACTTGCCACGTTTCCTGCAATGTAGGCTGCGAATGCAGTGGCCATAGTGCGCGGGGGTGTTCTTTCGCCCAGGTACGCCAGCGTCAGACTGAAGGCGCAGGCCATTAAAAGTCCCTGGATGATACGCAACGCTGTGAACTCTACGAGATTTGCAGCATGCGCCAAAGAGGCCGTCGGCAGCGTCAAGATCAGCAGCGACCAGATGATGCCTGCCCGCCGGGGAATGGAGCGGTTGAAGAGCGCGACGAGGACGCTCGATGCTGCCATTCCCATCGTGGAAGCATTCACCGCAACGGCCATTTGCGATGGCAAGACACTATAATGACTGGTGAGCGCGGGCAGGATGGCCTGAGCGGCGAACAGATCCACCACGGTCAGGAAGGCCAGGGTGCCAATTACGCTCAGCGGAAGTCCCGTCTGGGATTTGCACTCACTATCGGCCGCCGTCGCTTGCGTAGATGTTTGCATTGGTGCAACCGGATTTGTGCCGGAAGCAGGCGGCCTAACCCATAGGCTTGCCGCCTGCTCCAGGCCAAGGCTTACATGTTGTGATCTTCTGGAGCGGTGGCGACGTCGGCAGATAGTAACGTCACCGGTTTCTTGGAGTTGTTCTTCCACCAGTGTGAAAGTCCTCCGCGTTCGACGGAAAGATCGCCCGCTTTGTGCTCAATAGGCACGGCGCAGTGGCTGGAGTATTCTGTGATCACACCGTCCGTCACATAAATAAGTGCCGGGCGGTCTTCGTGGCTGTGCCAGGCAACCTCGCCGCCTGGCTGCACCACGAGACGGCGGAGCCGCAGTAGCCGGCCGTCGATGTGGACCTTCTCTTTAGCAAGATCGATCGACCCCAATAGCTTCTCTTCAACCGCTTTGTGTGCGGTGGAGCCCGGCTTCTGGCCATCATTCGTGACCTTGCCAGCGGGGCATTCGCCGGCGGAGGCAGTGCCCGGCGCCGCGGTGAGTAGCAGGGATGCAAAAGCGAATGCGAAACCTGCGCGCTTGGATATGAAATACATGCTCAATCTCCTTTGGTTGCTTGGGCGACGGGCGGTAGCCTGGTTGCCGTACAAAGGAGAGTGACGCGTCGTTCTGGTTCCTTGAAATACTTGTTGGCGAAACAATCGATAGCGCTTTGCTATAGTTCGCCGTGTTTCAACCAGCAAACCAAGTCCGTTTCTGCATCGACGCCGCCGACACGAACATTCTTTCTGATATGCGGCACCAGGGTCGGTACAAAGCCTTGCTCGCTTGCTAACGCATATATGGCGAACGGCGTCAGCGCGACGGTGCCTTCGGCCTTATTGTGCTTTTCCAGCTTCGCAGCCAGGTTCACCGCTTCACCGATCACCGTGTATTCAAGGCGATTGTTGTCCCCCAAAGCTGCAAAGACGACGCGACCCGCGGCGACAGCACCGTTCACACGCAGCGGCTCCGACAAACCGCTTCGCGATACCTCTGCTTGCCACGGCTTCATGGCAAGAAGGATCTCTTCGAGGGCCTGCAGCGCATCGGCCGCCGGACGGCTCGAAGGACGCGCGGCACCGAACGTGACCATGACACCATCACCGAGGAACTTGTCTATCACCCCATTTCGCGCTCGTACGATAGGAACGACATGACGATGAAAGGACGTCAGCAGGGACACGAGTGCTTCCGGTGGCATGGATGTGGCGAGGCACGTGAAACCGCGAATATCGAGAAACATGATCGCCGCTTCACGCTCGGTGACGTCACCGGCCTGAATTTCAAATGCCGATCTGGCGATCTGATCGGCCACGCCATGGGACAGGAATCTTCCGATCTCACGGTTCGCAATCTGCTCTCGCACGGCTTCGACCAGGGTCCTCTCGGATCTCCATGCTGCAAGACCCAAGATGCCCGTGACACAGATGATCGCAAAGATCTTATCGAATTCCGCACCGACGAGGATGCGGTTGGAGAGGATGTAGCTCGTGAAATTGCGAGTGATGGTCCCAGGCGGGGAGACATAGATGGCGAGCGCGCTCAGAAGTAGCCATCCCAAGGCCGCGGCACATCCCGCGATCAGTACGTACCTATAATCAAAGCGAAGCGCGCGAACAGCAATGAACACGAATATGTAGACGAACGTCGGGGCCTTCAACGAGAAGGCTGGCGGCTGGCTATACGTCCACTGGAACGACCAGATCAGGCCAAGGAGAAGGGCCATATCGGCGGTAATCGAAGCGGCAACAATCCACCGCCGTAATGGCTGCCTCACCACCAGCCAGATGCGGCTTGCAATGAAGCAGACATAGAGCGTCAAGGCTATAGGCACGGGAGCAAGTTGAGCCATACCAGCATCGGCTGGACGCGGCGCGATGGTGTACAGAAGGCCCAGTGTACCCGCTAGGAGAAGCTGCGTACAGCACAGCAGATATTCGCTTTGACGGTCTCGGCGGCGCACTAGATCTAGTACGCGCGCCGGCAGCTCTCCTGGTGCTGCGGGGCCGACCGGTTGCCAGAGTTCTGAAAAAGAACCTCTCCGAACCATCGCAGCCTCTCAAAGAAATACGTCCTGCAGGTCGAGCGTCGAGGTGCGGCCGACACTATCGTAATGCTCATCGAGCCATTCACTCGCACGCCGGCGCCCCGCATCGCGGAGCCGGCAAAGGAATTCCCAATCCGGATTGAGCTTCGTCGCAACGCCGAGTTGGGTCATCTGGGCATCATCCCCGATCGAGTGAACGTAAATGCGCTTGTACTCCTTGGCATCCAGGACCTGGCTATCGATGAGCCGTGTTATGAATTCGATGGCGCGCATCTCCCGCAGCAGGGAGGAATTGAAGCTGATCTCGTTGATGCGGTCGAAGATCTCAGGTGCCGTG
This sequence comes from uncultured Hyphomicrobium sp., assembly GCA_964587445.1. GTDB lineage: Bacteria > Pseudomonadota > Alphaproteobacteria > Rhizobiales > Hyphomicrobiaceae > Hyphomicrobium_B. The sequence continues at coordinate 153,983 of CAZPLQ010000002.1, read as the reverse complement.
CCCGGAATTTTCGCGCGTTCAATAGGGTTGATATGCACGATGATCACGTCGTGCGACACGCCCTGATAGATAAGGGGAAAGATGGCTGGATTTCCCATGAAGCCACCATCCCAATAGGCCTCGCCGTCAATCTCGACAGCCTTGAAAATGTAAGGCAGGCATGCGGAGGCGAGCACGGCCTCCACAGACAACTCGCTATTGCCGAATACCTTGATCTTGCCGGTACGCACATTGGTAGCGCTTATGAAAATGCGCGTGGCACGATTACATACAGCAAGCCGTTCGAAATCGACAACTTTCAGCAGTACTTCCTTGAGAGGATTGAAATTGTAAGGATTGAGCTGATAGGGAGAAAACAGATGCGTCATCGCCTGGAACGCCATGAAGGTTGGAGAGAACTCCAACTGAAATCCGAACATCTGCAGCCATTTCTCCCAAGGTAGCGTGCGCACGGGGCTGTAAAGTTCGCCGGCGGCCGAGATCTCTTTCCAGAATTCCGCAAGCTTTTCCCGCGCCCCGTCGCGGCCACCTATAGAAACTCCATAAGCCAGAACGACCGCGTTCATCGCTCCGGCGCTCGTCGCGCTCATAGCGGAAATGTCGAGACGCCCATCTTCAAGCAGCTGGTCCAGGACACCCCACGCAAACGCGCCGTGTGCTCCGCCACCCTGCAAAGCAATGTTCACGGGCTTTGCCCATCCGCTCCGGGAGGTAATGCGATCGTGTCTGTTCATTGCGCTGTCCAACCGCCCTCGACGGGCAGAATGGCTCCGGTGATTGATGCGGCTCCCTCAGAGCAAAGAAAAAGCGCAAGCGCTGCAACTTCGCTCGTGGCCACGAAGCGGCGGGTTGGCTGCGCCTTTAACAGAACGTCGCGAACGACCTGATCTTCGGTCAATCCACGGGCTTTGGCCGTTTCGGGAATCTGCTTCTCGACGAGAGGAGTCAGCACGTAACCTGGACAGATGGCGTTGACAGTGACGCCGAACTCCGCAGTCTCGAGCGCGACGGTCTTCGTAAGACCGGCGATCGCGTGCTTTGCCGCCACATAGGCAGACTTGAACGGAGATGCGACAAGGGCGTGCGCGGAGGCAACATTGATTATTCGGCCCCACCCTCGCGACTTCATGCCGGAGACTGCGCGGCCGATGGTGTGAAACGCAGCTGAGAGATTAATCGCAATGATCTGTTCCCACTTTTCCGTAGGAAACGTTTCTATTGCTTCAACGTGCTGAATGCCGGCGTTATTGATCAAAATATCGATAGTGCCGAACTGAGTGATGGCGGCATCGAACATTGCGGCAATCGCGGGCGGTGATGCCATGTCTGCTGGCGAGTAAACCGCGGAAACGCCGTACCGTGCCTCGAAATCGCGCCTAATATCATCGATGGCGGAGAGGTCACCGAAGCCATTGAGAACGACATTGCTGCCCGCATCGGCGAGGACTTCGGCGATTCCAAGTCCAATACCGCTTGTGGATCCGGTTATGAGCGAGGTTTTTCCCGCAAGCGGCCTTGCGCGTGCCGGTTTGCCCTCGGACTGTGCATTTTGATAAAGCTGCATCGCTCAACTCCGTGCGTCCTCTCGAAAAGTCGACCCGGGTGGCGTGGCGGTGGTGGGAGGGATGCCACCCGGGTCGAGCGCCGGCGGCGAGGAGGAGGCTGGGATCGCTGGCCGGGAAGCTGATCGCTTCATGCCTCAGGGTTACCTTGCCCGCTTGTATGTTTGAAATACCGTTTAGGTGCGATAACGATAGCCCTTTGCTATGGTACCTCGTATTATGACCCCGCTGTTTCTACACGTATCACCGGGTGGGAATTGCTGAATGGAAATGCATCAAGTCAGGTATTTTCTGGCTGTCGCGCGCATGCTCAACTTCACGAGAGCCGCCGAAGAGTGTCACGTCGCCCAACCGTCTCTCACACGCGCCATCAAGCAACTGGAAGAAGAACTGGGAGGAGATCTGTTCCGCCGCGAGCGCAATTTCACGCATCTCACCGAGTTTGGGCAGCGGATGCGTCCGCTCCTCCAACAGTGTTTTGATAGTGCAACGGCGGCCAAATCGCTCGCGACATCATTCAAATCAGGTGCTTTTGCGCCGTTGCCAATTGGCATTTCGCACGCCGTTAACCTCGGCATTCTGGTGCCGCATCTACTTGAACTCACACGGGTCTTCAAAGGATTGGAGTTGCGATTCGAGCGCGGAAGCCCAGCGATGCTCGCAGAGCATCTCAAGATGGGAGAAGTCGAACTGGTCGTCTCCGGGCCTTTTGGAGAAACTTGGGATAGGCTTGAGGGCTGGACGCTCTTCAAGGAACCCTACTGCATTGTGGTCGGTCAGCACCACCGTCTGGCGGAAAAGCCGAAAGTGTGCCCCGATGATCTCTCGAATGAGCGCTTTTTGTGCCGCACATACTGCGAGAGCACGGCCGAGCTTTCGGCTTTCCTCAAAGACAATGGATTGAGCCAGGAAGTGAGTCACAAAGTCGTGAGCGATCCGGATCTTATGGAACTGATCGGCGCGGGGTTCGGCTATGCCATTCCGCCTCGGAGTTCGATCAATGGAAACACCAGTGTGCGCGTCCTGCAGATCGAGGGGCTCGATGTGACGCGCGCGGTCGGCGTTTTCGCCGCCGCCGGCCGGCAGCGCTCCGCCGCAGCAAACTCATTGATCAAGTCATTGCGCGCCGCCGACTGGAGCGCCATGGAGGCTTAGGACCCTCGGCCAATGTCAAGCGTGCTTCAGGCAATCGATAATTTGATCCATTTCCATGCGCTTGCGATGGTCTGGATCGACGAAACGGGCGATGATCCGCCCATCCCTTCCGACAACGAATGTCGCAGGAATCGGGAGAAAGGCAGCGCTGTTCTTCTGATACGTTTCGAGATTGATGCCGTCGGACAGCAGAAGTTCCCGGATGTCATCTCCAAGCCATATGACGAGATCCAGCGCCAAGGCATAGCCGTTGTCGCGGTCCGATAAGATATCGTAGGCGCGGCTGACGTCGTTCGCGACTATGGCGATGTACTCCGGCATTTCCGGCATAATGGCAACAACACTCGCACCATACAACGAAATGCGCTTTAGTGCCTGCTTCAGCGCGTTGAGTTCCACCATACAGTACGGACACCAATGGCCGCGGTTAAAGCTCAAGACCAAAGGACCTTTATTCAAGTAATCTTCAAGCCGATGAACGCGAAGGTCTCCGTCCGGCAGAGCGAAAGGTGGCATGACATCGCCAGTGTCTGGCGCACCGCATCCGCTTTTTGCGGCTGCCAACCTTTCTATCAGAATTTCGTAGGTGGCCTTGTAGCGGGGATCGGTCTGATGCAAGGCCTCTGAAAAAAGCTTCAGGCGCTCGTTCAGAGGGGCTTCGAGCGAGCAGAGCCTTTTGACGACGTCGTCCAGATTTTCTAGGTTGCTCATCTGCTCTGCGCCTTCACGTCTGCAGCGGCTCGCCTTAGCACCAAGAATGCCAGACCTTCACAGATCTCTCAAGGTCTTGAGTATCAACTGAGGGTCCATCCGCTTGCGAAAATCTGGGTCGACAAAGCTGGCGGCGATACGTCCCTCGCGGGACACGACGAATGTCGCCGGCAAGGGTACGAACCAGCCGTCGTTGCCTTGATATGCCTCCAGGTGATGTCCCCGGCCGAGCATCAGTTCGTGCAGGCGGTCGCCCAGCCAAAGCGCTAGTCCGAGGGATAGCGAATAGGCATTGTCGATGTCGGAGAGGATAAGAACGCGCGAGTGCAGTTCCTTGTCCAGCCGCGCAGCAAAGGCTTGGCGGTCTGGAATGATTGAGACAGCGGTGACGCCGAGGGCCTCGAACTCTTCGTGATTATCGCTGATTGCGCGCAATTCGATGCGGCAGAAAGGGCACCAATGGCCCCGGTTGAAGCTCAAGACAGCCGGACCGTGCGCCAGTACCTCCTCAAGGCTGACTAGGCGCGCATCAGGTCCAGGCAGCAGGAAAGGTGGCATAATCTCACCGGCTTTAGGCGCGGTCTCCCCGATCTCGCCCTCGATCAGGCGAGAAACGAGATCGTCGTAGGCTTCCGAAAACGGAAAATTCAACTCCCTGAGACGGTCGTTGTAAGCAGCCAGCCTTTCGCTCAGCGGCCCTTCCATGACGCAGATCTGATCGAATGCTTCGGCTAGGCTTGCTGGCTTAGACACAGTTCGTTCCTTGGGGCTCCGCGCCCGAGCAGCCGGTGCAAGTGGGTCCGTTTTAGGGAGTATGACGTGAAGCGTGCACTTCGCCAATCACCGCGCAGACTACCGTAACGATAGCACTCCGCTATGGCCAAGGATTACATCTCGAGCCGCGGCGATAAGCCGAAGACCCGAGGAGCCCTGCCACGGTCAATCTACTCGTGGAGGTACGGAAACCCGTATCCGGCATAGGCGTGATCATCTCGAGCGCTGTCGTCTCGGCAATCGGCACGGGCGGCACATTCAAACAAGGCAGGGACTTCGCTGCGTGGCTTGGTGCCGAGGCAGCTGTCGGCCCGCAGGCGTACTAAGCTTGCCGGACTTTCAAAGTGCGGCAATGTTACTTGCGCTGCCGCACAAGCAGCGCTATCGCCTTGGATCGAGCGCGCGGCCACCGTGCAAAAGAAGGCCGGGACCGCTCCCTGTTCTCAAGTGTGCAATCGTAAGCGTCCAATTCTGACACGTGGGAGTTCAGGCGGAGGCAGCGGCGGTCTTCCAGTTCCAGGGGAGGAGGTCGTCGAGACGGGCCATGGGATGGCCGCTCGCCATGCGCTCGATCACGTCCTTTAAGTAGGCATAGGGCTCGACGTCATTGAGCTTCGCGGTCGTGATGAGCGTCGCAATGACGGCCCATCGATCGGCGCCGCCGTCCGATCCGGCGAAGAGGTGATTCTTGCGGCCGAGCGTGATCGGGCGGATCGCGCGTTCGACCGTGTTGGTGTCGAGTTCGATGCGGCCGTCGTCGAGGAAGCGGCAGAGTGCTTCCCACCGTGCAAGCGCGTAGCGGATCGCCTCGGCAAGACCGCTGCGCGCCGGGACGCGTCGCAGCTGGCGCTCAAGCCACGGCCGCATGGCATCGACCAGTCGACGCGATCGCACGTTGCGAAAGCGCAGTCGTTCTTCGGGTGGCTTCCCGCGGATGGACTGCTCTATGGTGTACAACGCGCCGATGCGGCGCAGAGTCTCCTCGGCGATCGGCGAGCCAGTTGCCTGATGGACGTCGTAGAACTTCCGCCGCGTGTGCGCCCAGCAGGCCGCCAGCGCGATGGCGCCGCTCGTCGTCAGCTGCTCGAAGCCGGCGTAGCCGTCGACCTGCAGGATGCCCTTGAACCGCTTGAGATGTCCTGCTGGTCGTTCGGCTTTGCGGTCGGGGCTGTAGTAGTAGATCGCGGCCGGTGGATCCGTCCCGCCCCATGGCCGGTCGTCACGAGCGTAGACCCACAAGCGCCCGGTTCGCGTCCGGCCGCGGCCGGGATCGAGAACGGGAACCGTCGTGTCGTCGGCGAAGAGTTTCGACGACGCGAACACCTGTTCGGCCAATCGTGCGTGTAACGCCTCGAGCCACCACGCGGCGCCACCGACCCAGTTGGCGAGCGTAGAGCGATTGAGCGTGACGCCCTGGCGGGCGAAGATCTGCGACTGTCTGTAGAGCGGAACATGGTCGCAGTATTTACTGACGATCACCTGTGCAAGCAGGCCTGCGGTTGCGAGTCCCTTCGCGATAGGCCGTTCCGGCGCGGGCGCCTGATGAAGCTTGCCGCAAGCGCGGCATCCATATTTCGGGCGGCGGACACGGATGACGCGCAGGCGGGCTGGAACGTAGTCCAGCACCTCGCTGACCGTCTCGCCGATCTGATGGATGGCGCCACCGCAGCAGGGACAGGTGTCAGCTTTGATGTCGAGCGTCACGTCTTCGCGTTCGAGATGGTCCGGAAGACTGAGTCGCTCTTTGGCAGCGGGCTCTTGCTGCGCTTTCTCGGTCGCGACCGCCGGCAACGCCGCCTCGGCTCGTGCAACGTCAGCGTCGAGATCCTCAAGTCCGAAATCGAGCTGATCCTGATCGAGTCGTTCCGAGCGGCGGCCATACTGGCTGCGTTGCAGTGTCTTGACGAGGTTGCGGAGCCGGTCGATCTCGGCCTCAGCCTCGACGCGCTCGTTGGCGCGCTCCGCCACGAGCGCGCCAATCATCTCATGCAAAGCCGTGATGTCGTTTGGCAGAGCGTCGAGATCGATTCTCATGCCCTTAAGTTTACGTCGTCGAAAGGACTATCACGAGACTGATTGCTGCAATGAACGCGATGAGCTGAGGATGTGAGTCTAACCCGCAACGGCCGGTTTCCAGCTTCGATCTGGCGACCGCCAATCGATGCCCTCGATCAACATCGCGAGCTGCGCCGAGGTGAGGCTGACCGTCTCTCCCGTCCCGCCAACCGTCGGCCATTCGAAGATTCGACGCTCGAGACGTTTGGTGAAAAGGCAGAGCCCGGTGCCGTCCCAAATAGAGGACCTTGATGAGGTTGGCCTTGCCGCCGCGGAACACGAACAGGTGGCCCGCGAACGCGTCGTGCAGCAAGACCTCCTGGACCAGGGTCGCCAGGCCGTCGATGCCTTTGCGCATGTCGGTCACACCGCAGGCAATGTAAACCTTCACGCCGGAGGGAGCCACGATCATTGCGCACCTCGGTCCAGAGCAGCGACTAGACGCTGGATGGTTTTCGGATCGGTGTCGCGCGTGAAGCGCAAACGGCGCCCGCCTGCCAGCTCGATCTCGATCGCTGCGGCTTCTCGTTCCCGCGCCGATGCCGTCGGATACGACGTCATGGCGGCCAGATCGGCAAGGCCGTCCGCCGTGTCGGTGATCGTCACCGGCACGATCCGGTGGGCAGGCCCCATGCCCAGCTGCTTGCGCCACTGGAACATCAAGCTGGCCGAGATGCCGTACTTGCGGGCGACGCCCGAGACCGACGCGTTCTCGCGCGATGCCTCCTCGATGATGCGCTTCTTGTCGGTGTCCGAGTAGTCACGCCGTCGGCGCCTTGGCGGCGGATGAATTTCCCTACGCCTAGGGTTAAGCCTAGGCTGATCGCCGCCGCCGCGCCGCCAAAGTAGGCCTTCCGGGACGATCGTCTGTTCGTTCTTGAACTCGGCCCGCCAGTTGCCGAAGCGCTTCAGCGGCAGCCCGTGCAGTTCGCAATATTCGCGCTGGTTCAAATTGCTGTCGCGCCAGCCCTTCAGATGCGCGCGCCAAAATGCTTCGAGTTTCAGGCGCCTCGCTCGCCCTTTCCGGACCATCTCCCGCCTCCCCTTGCAGACATCACCGTGCAAAAGAAGGTCGGGGACCGCTCCCTGTTCTCAAGTGTGATGGTGTGGACGGCGCCCTCACGCAGCCTGAGTTCCATAGGGTGATCGTTTCAGACAAATCATCAGAGGGACCGTCCACATGCAAGTTACTACGATCGGGTTTGATCTCGCCAAGAGCGTTTTCCAAGTCCACGGCGTTGATGCCGAAGGCAAGATTATCGTGACGAAGGCGCTGCGGCGCGGCCAGGTTCTGCCGTATTTCAGCAAGCTTGCGTCCTGCCTCGTGGGCATGGAGGCGTGCAGCACGGCGCACCACTGGGCGCGCGAGCTGACGAAGCTCGGTCATAGCGTGCGGCTGATGCCGCCGTCCTACGTGAAGCCGTATGTGCGCCGAGGCAAAAACGACGCGGCTGACGCGGCGGCGATCTGCGAGGCCGTGACCCGGCCGTCGATGCGCTTCGTGCCCGTGAAGACGGTCGAGCAGCAGGCTGCGCTGATGGCGCACCGCAATCGTGATTTGCTGATCAGGCAGCGCACGCAGATCATCAATGCGCTGCGTGGGCATTTGGCCGAGCTTGGGCTCATCGCCGCGCAGGGGCGGGAGGGCGTTGCCGCTCTGATCAGCCTCGTCGAGGCAGACGGAGCGCAGGTGTTGCCAGCAAGCGTACGTACCGCACTGTCGCCGCTGATCGATCAGCTCGAGGCCCTGCAGCAGCAGATCGGCGTGCTGGAAAAGACCATCCACGCGCAACATCGATCGAGTGAGGTGAGCCGTCGTCTGGAGACGATACCGGGCATCGGAGTCATTGGCGCCACCGCCATTGCGGCCACCATTACGGATCCTTCCGTGTTCAGGTCGGGACGCGACTTGGCGGCCTGGGTCGGGCTCGTGCCGCGGCAGAACTCGAGCGGTGGCAAGGAGCGGCTCGGCCGCATCTCCAAGCAAGGTGATCGGTATTTGCGAAGGCTCTTCGTGGTCGGTGCGGTCGCTATGCTAAAACAAGCGCGCCGAAGCCCCGGCAAGCACCCTTGGTTGATCCAGCTTCTGGACCGGAGGCCAACCAAGGTTGTCATTGTCGCCCTGGCAAACAAGATGGCGCGCATCGCCTGGGCGGTGCTGAGCCGGGGGGAAAATTACCGGGCGCCGGCGCTTGCGGTGTGCCGAGGAAGCTCTGCAATGGAAGCTTGAAGGATCAACGGCGGCCAACACGGCTGTCCGTGGCGTGAGGCAAGGGTGATTGGAGTGATGCGAGACGGTCGAGCCGAGGACAGGACAACCCGTGGGAATGCAAGCGGACAAGCACCGCGCTAGTGTGATTTGGGACCTGTTCGCGGACAACATCAGGGCCAGCAGCAATTGGTGGCTGCGTCACAGGCCGGATACATGACTTGCACCCGGCGTCTCGCTGAACGACAAAATACCGCTTGCATCCTGGGCGCCGTCCATACATGCATTCCCTGAACGCTTACGTGCAATCCCTGATACAGGTCGAGAAATTCCCTGTTTTGGTTCACGGGAATTTTCATCAGAAAGCGCAATTTCCGGCCGGAAACAGAGCCTTTTCCGACCCCTCAGGCGCGCAAACCGCCGAATTTTCCCTGTTCCTCGCCCACTTCACCGGGGAGGCCCGTTCGCGCCAGACTGTCTCCACCACCAACCTAACGCATTGATTCAACATAAGATTATAAATTTCTGGCTGTTCGAATTCACCCCACATTTCCGGCGGCTGGCGCAGGTGGCATCGCGTTCGGATCTGCCTTGAGCCGGTTTTGATAGTCGACCACCGCGACCCTCATGCGTTTGAATTCTTCCTGCGTGATCCGATGTGGGCGCTCCGCGGGATGTTGATTCCCGATGCCGAAGACCTCATGAGCCATGATGCTGCGTCCGGCGTGATATTCAGGACCACTCCCATATTTCGGTACATCACTGGTTTACGAGACGTGCGTCCGCTGATGTTTGGCCTCGTGCTTGTTGCGTGAGCATTGGAACCTCGTCTCCGATCTGAAGAATGACTGCTGCCCTGTCGCTGATTGCCTTGAACTGGCAGATCTATAATCACGAGATTGATGTGTTGCCGATCGTGCCGGCCGAGCGGAAGTCGACGGTAGCGCTAAAGGAAGCTGCAGCGCCTGACGTGCTATTTCCGGAAATATCGTCAGATAAGTTGACTGAGACTTTGAAACGCCCGCTCTTCCGGCCAGACCGACAACCTTATGTTCCCAAAGTGGCCGCTGTCAGTGTTGCGCCCTCTAAACCTCCGACGCCTCCGCCCGTCTTGCCACTTGGCTTGGTGCTTGTTGGGATTGTGAACACATCGGAAGGTCACCGGGCAATGATACGAACAGATGGCGTTGCGGGAGCCCAAAGTTACGCAGAAGGCGCCATGCTCGGCGGATGGACGGTAACGTCTATCCAGATGAATGAGGTGGTGCTGACAGCGACCGGCGAAACCAGGAAGTTGCAGCTCTTCTCTGATCTGCAATCGCAGCAAGGACCGGTCTCTGTACGAAGTCCGGCCGATTCAGGTCCAGTGCCGAATCCCTAGATGTTCAATTCCTCGTTTGCCGAAGTTATAGGCGTCGACGAAGAATGCGAGGTGAGCCGTAATTCATCATGCGTCGCGTAGTGGTAAGTAAGCATCCGGCCAGGACCGCAGGGATGAGCGGTCAGGTGGCGTGTGCCGCTTTCCAGTGCCAGGGCAGCAGATCGGCGATCTGCTTGGCGGGGTGATCGGCGATGCGGGCGAGGACGTCGGCGAGCCAGACGCGGGCGTCGACGTCATTGAGCTTGCAGGTTTCGACAAGCGTGAACATGGCAGCCGCCCGCTGTCCGCCGCTATCGCTGCCGCAGAAGGTCCAGTTTCGGCGTCCGACGGCAATGCCGCGCACGGCGCGTTCGGCTGCGTTATTGCTCATGCAGATGCGCCCATCATCGAGGAAGCACGTGAACGCGCGCCATCGCTTCAGGCTGTAGTCGATTGCCTTAGCGACCGGTTCTTTCGATGAGAGCTTCTTGCGCTGCTCGCGCAGCCACGTTTCGAGGGCGTCGACGAGCGGCTTTGTGTGCTCCTGTCGTGCGGCGCGGCGCTCGGCAGGTGTCTTGCCGTTGATCTCGCGTTCGATGGCGAAGAGTTCGTCGATGCGGCGCACGGCTTCGATCGTGACCGGAGCCTTTTGAAGCTCGGCCAGCTCGAAGAACTTGCGCCGGCCGTGCGCCCAGCACGCCGCCTCGATGATCAGACCTGGCTTGCGTCCTGCGACGTAGAGGCCGTTGTAGCCGCTGTAGGCGTCAGCCTGCATCAGGCCGCTGTAGCCAGCGAGATGGCGCTCGGGATGCTCGGCGCTGCGATCGCGCGAGTAATGCAAGAGAACGGCCGGTGCCGCGCCACCTCCGAACAAACGATCATCGCGCACATAAGCCCACAGAAGCGCCGTCGTGTACTTACCCTTCGCCGGCACCGGCACCGTCGTGTCGTCGGCGTGGATGACCGTGTCGCCCTGCGAGGTGATGTTGAGGAGGTCGCTGCGGCCCCAGGTCTCACCGACCACCGCCGTCGCGCCGTTATTTTACCAATACGATTTACCGCACCAGTTTCTTAAACAACACCCCAGCAATAAGGCCGATGCCGACCGTCGCGGTTCCAACGAGCAGATAGCCGAAAAAAGTGACTTTCGCACCCGTAACCCCCGGAAAATCCGTGCTAGTACCTAATCTTTGGCCCACAAGATCAAATAGCGGACCGAGAATGGCTATTAGGAGTACAAGTAGAAGCGCCTTAGGGACGGCGTGTTCATCAGCCCTCGCTACGAGGAACGATGCCGCAATTGGGAGCGTCAAAAGGGGATAGAACAACCAGCTCTCAATTATCTGATGGCCCTGCATATAAGAAATTGCTGTCAGCGCTGCCAACCAAATGACAACGAGGACTACCCCGATCAACCAATGATGTGACCCTGCCATTAGTTGAACCAACCATTATCGGGAAAGCTCTGAGGAGGAACGGTAGCCTCACATGCTGCGAGCGCTCGGGCAACGCAATTGCAGCAGTTATTTCCGCGCATGCGATATCCAGTGCATCTCATCATTTCGCGCCTCAGGCAGTCATCTTTGTCCTTATCCTGCTCTGCCGTGCAAACCCTTTGTGAGTGATCGGGTACAGGATCGGGGTGCACGCCTTGTTGGTCGAAGCTCAAGCTCGTACCATCATCAAATTGAAGGAAGCAGTGCCGATAACTGGTGCGCCCAAAAATAGTGCTATTTAGTGGTCTATGACACATTCTGAAGAGTCCGTTTAGATCGACGTTATGCGGTGGGCTAGACCCCGCATAAGCATACACACAAGCCTGCTTCCATCTGGAACCACTGTCCTGGGAAGCGGGCGTTGAGGGTTTCGGAGCCTGAGAGCGTATAGGCGCCGCCGAACGGACTGTAGACGGCGTTCCACACGACCGCGCCTGAGGCGTCCGTCATCTTCATGGGCCGGTGGAGCTGATCAACATGGACCATGAGGAGCGCAGGCGTGGTGCTGACGTTGGAGACGACCGCGATCGGCCGGTCGACCATCGTGCGGCTTCCCGCTTTTATGTGGCGCTTCGGATGCTCACGCATCGTAGGTTCATGACTTTGACCCATACGGTGCTGGCGCTGTTCAACGCGATATCACCATTGTTCCCGCCCATCTGTCCCATGCGGTCGTGTTATATGCGTAAAAGATGATCGCGGACACCGTTAAGGCCATAGTTGACAGCGGGAAAACGGCTAGGCCTTCTCCCACTATCAGAACGGCTATTGACCTTATTATGCACTGCATGAAGAAAAGCTTCGCACCGGTTTCCCCAACAACCCGTAGCCTCATCAGCATTTTTCCAGGACCTGCTTGGAAGAAGTACGTGAAGAGGCAATCAATTGGCGCATACAGCCAGAGCACCCAGCCCATGGTAGCCGCATCTGCAAGATGTGCTCGATCGATGTCACTGAAGTATGCGAACACCGTCAAAACAATCAAATGGTCGACAGTTCTCGCCCATAACCTGCGTACCCCCATCATTTCATTTCTTCTTCGCATTCACAGTTGGTCGACGCGCACTTCACCTGGCATAGCAGGTGTGAAACAGGTTTTTTGCTTCCACCAGCCAGATGTACTCGCGAAGCGTGACGCCGGTGGCATCCAGCTCGGCGATGACGTTGCCCCACTGGTCGTGCACGAAGTGTGTCGTGCCGTTGGCACTGCCCGAGTTGGTGATTACCCGCGTGGCGAGCTGCTCGCGGCCATTGTAGGTGTAGGTGCCGAGCAGGTTGCCCGACTGCGATACCGTCTTCAGCCGGTTGGCGGCCGAGTAGCCCAAGGACTAGTTGTTGGCCGGTGTCACCGTATCGCCGATGGACGTGATGTTGAGGTTGTCCGAGCGGCCTTGAGGTGAGTTAAATCCCAGGTATGAAGACGGTCGTCAGCTGGATATAAACATTATACCCTAATTTTCGGGCGTGCGTGGCTTGGATCGTAGCGCTTCCGGATAGAGGTCCGGATATTGCTCACCTATCGGGTTCATTATATAAATAAGGTTATTCGCAAGTACTGACTCGAGCCTTCGCTGGATCAATTTAACTAATGCTTCGTTTCCCGCCTCCTTTGCATCATGTATCGCTTGTACAATTTGATCATTGTTTTCTAATATAGCGTTCATCATAGACGCCGCGAGTTGATGCTCAATCATTTGAGTAATCCGTCCCACCACAGCCAGCGTCAAACATTCATTGATTTATACAACGGAAGTATAACTCGATCGCCGTCGGCCGCTCCAGCGCATTTGTCCTTGCATTTCTCCATTTCCTTCTTGCATTGCTTGGTATCTTTGTAAATTGGTGCCATGCATATATTTATGACACGGCGCCCAATTTCGGCGGTTGTAATTATGAGCCCGCCACAGGCGGCAGGATTCTCAAGACACAATACAACTAAAATTTGGGCAAATCTCCCATCCTGGTCAACAAATCTAAACGGCGCACTCCGCCCATACGCACACACCCCGGCCCATCGACGAAGCCGAGTGGATCTGGCTGTGTATATCGTCCCAGTGTTGGATCGTAATGCCTGCGCCGCGCGCGGATGCGAGTGGGTATCCGGAGCGCAACCAAGATGTGCCGTTGGCACTGTCTGAGTTCACCTGCTAGAAAAATTCGGCAGATGACAGATAATTTCGCACGCGCTCATACCACAGCTAGTAGTATATCGGATGATATGATCCGGAATGATTCATACCGCTCGTTACTGTCGATGAATCTTAGATAGTCGCCATTTGAGAACAAAAATTCTAAGATCTTTGCGTCAATCACTCGTGTGGTCACTATATTCTGATTGAGAAGGCAACTCAGTAATGTCGCCATTCTAACTATAGACTCACACTCAAAAACATCTTGACTGCCATTTGCAAAAAGCTGCACGCAGCCCTCAGTATGAATTGCACCACCCTTGTCAAAGTTTAAGCGCAGATCGTGAAGACCGAAGCAGATTTGTACTAAAACCTGGCCGTCAAAGAACTTTAAATCAATCTGCTCCGGTATTCCGTACATAGCTGCTCCTTTACTATGGCAGCTCGATATGTGTCATCGAGTTAAATACCGGTCGGGACACATCACCTGATTGAGGACCAGAAGTACCAGCCACAAAGCGCTTAAGATTGCGCTATCTGCGGCGGTACGGGGCTGCTTTCGACGTGTCGAGTGTTGCGCGATAGTTTGCGGACCAGCACATAGAACACCGGTGTGAAGATCAGGCCGAAGAACGTCACGCCTAGCATGCCGTAAAACACGGCGGTGCCGAGCGACTGACGCATCTCGGCGCCGGCGCCTGTCGCGATCAGGAGCGGTACGACACCCAGGATGAAGGCGAGCGACGTCATCAGGATCGGACGGAGCCTCGTGCGCGCGGCTTCGACAGCGGCATCGAAGCGGTTCTTGCCGTGGTCCTCTGCCTGCTTGGCGAATTCGACGATCAGGATCGCGTTTTTGGCCGCAAGTCCCACAAGGACCACAAGGCCAATATCCACCAGGATGTTGCGGTCGAGACCTCTTATATTGACGCCAATCATCGCCGCCAGGATGCACATCGGAACGATGAGAATGACGGCGAGCGGCAGAAGCCAGCTTTCATAAAGCGCGGCCAACAGCAGAAATACGAAGACGACGGCGAGACCAAAGGCGATGTAGGCCGTATTACCTGCGAGCTTTTCCTGCAAGGCGATTTCCGTCCATTCGAAGCCGAAGCCTGACGGCAGAACCTTCTCGGCAAGTTCCTCCATGGTCTGAATTGCGGTGCCTGAGGAATATCCGCGCTGCAACTGCACCTGCACTTCGGCCGCTGGGTAGAGATTGTAGCGCGGCACACGGTGGGCGCCGGTCGTGTCAGTGAAGGCCGCGACGGAGCCAATGGGCACCATGTCGCCGGTCGCGTTGCGCGTTTTCAGATTGGCGACGTCGCTCAACGACAGGCGGTAGGGATTGTCGGCCTGTGCCGTGACGCGATAGGTGCGCCCCAGGATGTTGAAGTCGTTGACGAAAGCAGAACCCATGTAGACGGACAGGGTCTCGAAGACCCGGCTGATGGGTACGCCCAGCTGCTCGGCTCGCGTGCGGTCGATATCGGCGTAGATCTCGGGCGCGCGCACGTTGAAGAGCGTAAAAGCTTGCGCGAATCCTGGCGTCTGTGCCGTGGCGCCGGCGAGTGCCCAGGCTGCACCTTCAAGAGCCGGAAGGCCACGGCCTGAGCGATCCTGAACATACCCTTTGAGGCCACCACCGGTGCCGATGCCTGGCACCGACGGAGGCTCCAAAACGAAAGCGAAGGCGTCCGTCAGCTGCGCCATCTGCCCGCGCAAGTCGGCCAGGATCGCGTCTTTCGTCAGGTTCAGCTTAATGCGGTCCTCAAAGGGTGTAAGGCGCACGAATATGACGCCGGTGTTTGGTGCGTTGGTGAAAGTCGCGCCGTCGAATCCGACGAAAGCGACGGCGGCCGTGACACCCGGCCGCGACAACATGATGTCACCGGCTCTGCGCACGACGGCGTCGGTACGCTCGAGCGTGGAGCCCGGCGGAAGCTGGAACACGGCAATGAAGTACGTGCGATCGAGTTGCGGAATAAGGCCCGTCGGCGTGGCGGACAAGCGTTCATAAGTCAGGAACAGCAAGCCGGCATAGGCGACGAGCAGAATGCCGCCGATGCGCACGAGCTTGCCCGTCAGCCACGCGTAACCGTGTGACATGGCCTCAAACAGCCGGTTGAAGCCGCGGAAGAACCAGTTGATCGGCATGGCCAGGATGGAAAGTAGGCCGCGTTTCTGTTCGTGGTGTTCCTCGTGCGGTTTCAGCAGGAGCGCGGCCATCGCAGGCGACAGCGTCAGCGATACGATGAGCGAGATGGCGGTCGAGGCGGCGATCGTGATCGCGAACTGCTTGTAGAACGTGCCCTGCAGGCCGGTGATGAAGGCGGTGGGAAGGAATACGCCGATCAGTACGAGCGAGATGGCAATGAGCGCGCTGCCGACCTCGTCCATCGTCTTGTGGGCGGCTTCTTTCGGGCTCAGGCCCTGGCGCAGGTAGCGTTCGACGTTTTCGACCACGACGATGGCGTCGTCGACCACGATGCCGATGGCTAGCACGAGGCCGAACAGCGACAGCGTGTTGAAGGTGATGCCGAGCACGCTCATGATGAAGAACGTGCCGATAAGCGAGACCGGTATCGCCAGAATAGGGATGATGGCGGCGCGCCACGTCTGCAGGAATAGGATGACGACCAGCACGACGAGCAGGATCGCCTCAAGCAGCGTCGCCACGACTGCGTCGATCGAGTACTGGATGAACTCGGTCGGATTGTAGACGACCGTGTAACCAACGCCGGAAGGGAAGTCCTTTTTCAGAACTTCCATCTGGTTTTTTAGGGCTTCGGCGGTCGCGAGCGCGTTCGAGCCTGGTTTCTGGAAGATGACGAGGGCCGTCGCCGTTTTGTTGTCCAGGTAGGCATTGACGGTGTAGTCCTGCGAGCCAAGCTCAACGCGGGCGATGTCTCGCACGCGGATGACCTCGCCGCCGGGCTCGGAGCGTACGACGATGTCCTCGAACTGCGCGGGGTCGGTCAGACGGCCGAGCGTCTGGACGTTCAACGTGAACGCGCCATCGGACGTTGCCGGCGGCTGGTTGATGGCGCCGGCCGCCACCTGGAGGTTGGCCGCTCGCAGCGCATCGACGACTTCACCAGCGGTCAAGCCTCGCGCGGCGACCTTGGCGGGGTCGAGCCAAATGCGCATCGCGTAGTCGCGCGCACCGAATACGTTGACGTTGCCGACGCCATCGATGCGCGAGAGCACGTCCTTCACGTAAAGGGTTGCATAGTTCGAAATGTACTGCTGGTCGCGCGTACCGTCGGGCGAGACCATGTGCACGACCATCATCAGGTCGGGAGAGGCCTTGCGCACGGAAATGCCAAGCCGGCGGACGTCCTCGGGCAGGCGCGGCTCGGCAACGGCGACGCGGTTTTGGACGAGAACCTGGGCTTGGTCGATGTTGGTGCCCGGTTTGAAAACCACGTTGATCGAGAGCTGCCCGTCGCCGGTCGACTGCGAATTGATGTAGAGCATGTCATCGACGCCGTTCACCTCTTGCTCGATCGGTGTGGCGACGGTTTCGGAAATGACCTGAGCGGACGCACCTGGATAGGTGGCGCGGATATTGACGGTCGGCGGCGCGATTTCCGGATATTCGGCGATCGGCAGGAAACGCAGCGAGATCAGCCCCAGGATCGTGATGATCAACGATACGACCGATGCGAAGATCGGCCGGTCGATGAAGAAGTGGGATAATGCCATGACCCGTCCCGATACGCGTGCTGTGATTATTTTTTGGCGGTCTGAATCGTTCCGTCGGTCGGCACGACCTTGGCTCCGGGACGCACCGCAGGATTGGCCAGCCCCTCGATGATGATGCGGTCAGCGGACTTGAGGCCCGACTTAATCACGCGAAGACCATCGATGATGGGACCAAGCGTCACCGGGGTCGCGACGACCGTGTTCTCATCGTTGACGGTGAAGACGATCTTGCGTGCCTGATCCGACACGATCGCCAGGTCCGGAATCAGAAACGACTCGACGTCGCCGCCAAACAGGGCGAGACGCGCGAACATACCCGGACTGAAGAGGCCGTTTGTGTTCTCGAAAACGGCGCGTCCGCGCATGGTTGCGGCACGCTCGTTCAGCGCGTTGTCGACGAAGTCCATGCGGCCGGGGTGGGTGAACTCCGTTTCGTCGGCAAGCTTCACCTTCACGGGGTTTGCGATGTCGCGTGACGACTGGCGGGCGCCCGAAAGGTTCAGGCGCGCATAGCGCAAGTAGTCTGTTTCCGACACGTCGAAGACGAAGTGGATAGGATCGTTCGAAACGATGCGCGCGAGCAGTGTCGCGTCGGCGCCGCCGCCGGCGACGACGTTGCCGGGGTCGACCTTCTTGTCGGAGATGCGGCCCGCAATCGGTGCGCGAACATCAGTCCATTCCAAATTCAGTTCGGCTGACCTGAGAGATGCCTTGGCGGCGGCCAGCTGAGCCTGCGCCTGACTCAGTGTTGCCTTGCGTTGCTCGAATACCTGTTCACTCATGACCTTTGAAGCCGCCAGCGGTTCGGCGCGCTCGACATCGGCGGATGCAAACTGAACCTGAGCTTCCTGGCGCGCGATTTCGGCCTTGGCGGACTCTACCGCGATTTCGAAGGGGCGCTTATCGAGCGTGAACAGAAGGTCGCCTATCTTTACCAGCGAGCCGTCCTTGAAATGCACCTTGTCGATGAAGCCGCCGACTCGCGGGCGCACATCAACCCGCTCCACAGCCTCGAAGCGTCCTGAGTATTCATCCCATGTCGTCACGCTCTTGAAGAGTGGTGGCGCCACCGTAACGGGCAGACCTTGCGGTGGCGCTTGGGCGGACGCAACGTGCGCGGCAGCCAAGACGATCAGGCATGCAGCGGCAACTGAAATCAACCGGGGCATGGAATTTCGCTCTCGTTGTCGAAGGCTTGGATTGGCGCCCGTGCTTCTTGCGCAGTCGACACCCAGGCGGCGGTAATTGCTATCGTACAATGGCTCTTGGGCACTATGCTAAACTAAGGCGTACATTGCTATCTGCTGTTTGACCATAGAACAAAGGGCGGGAAATTCGAAAGGCGATAGGCGCTCGCGACGCGCCAACGGGCCGACTACACCTCGATTCTAGATAGTTCGCCACTCCTCGCAATTTACATTGGTACGACAATCATATACGAGTTCTCGCTTTCACTCTCCCCGGCGCGGGCCGTGCTGGAATTGCTTCTGCTGGCGCTTCTTGTGCCGCCGTCGTTCGGCGCGCCCGACGCGGCGCTGACCTATGTGGCGGCAATCGGCGGCATGTATCTCGCTTTCGCGGCAATGGCCCGGCGTCCCGGCGACGTCTGTCCGGCCCGCCCCTCTTCATAATCCCAGCAACGAATCCGCAGCCCGGTGAACCAGGAAGCAGTTACCTCCACCGACCAACAGAAAGAGCACTCATGTTCCTGCATGTCGACATTCCCACCCAGTCTGACCTTCTGGCGCTGGCCGAGGCGCGCAATCCCGCCAGCGTCTCCATCTTCCTGCCGACGACACCCGTCGCAGGCGAAATCTCGGGCGACCGCACCGTGCTGAAGAATCTGGCGAGCGAGGTGCTGGCGCAGTTGGAGGCCGCCAACCACCCCAAGAAGGAGCGCGAGGCCCTCGCGGACGCGCTTCAGGAACTGGTGGAAGACGATGGTTTCTGGCGCTTCCAGGCCAACAGCCTGGCGATTTACGCCACGCCGGACAATGTTCGCACCTTCCGCGTGCCCAATGCGCTGACGGCTTCCTTTGACGTGTCCGACCGTTTCCATCTGAAGCCGTTGCTGCGCGCCGTGACGTTCGGGCAGGCGGCTTATGTGCTGGCGCTTGCCGAAGGCCATGTGCGCCTGCTGCAACTGACGGCGGATCAGGCCGCGACCGAAGTGCGCGTGGCGGACCTGCCCAAAAGCGCGACTGACGCTCTTGGCGTATCCTCCATGGGGGTGAAGACGGAAAGCCGCCGCACCGACACCATGGGTGGGCGCCGGGGCTTGGTCGGACAGTTCTGCCGCGCGGTGGACCGGGCGCTTCGCCCCTATCTCGCGGGCAAGCACGTGCCACTGTTCCTGGCGGCCGATCCGGCGCTGGGCAGCATCTACCGCAGTCTCGCCAGCTATCCGCACTTCGCCGCTTTCGGGATCGACAAGACGCCCGAGACGCTGACCGACAGCGAGATTTCGGAAGCCGCGCGCCGGCTGCTCGACCGGCTGCACAGCGAGGATGTGGCGGGGCTGAACGCGCAGTTCCACGATCGCAAGAGTAGCGGCCGGGCGACCGCCGACATCGACCAGGCCGCGCGTGCGGCGACGCAGGGCGCGGTGCAGACCCTGCTGGTGGATATCGACCGCAGCGTGCCGGGCTTCGTAGACGATGAAACGGGTGCGGTAACCTTCGTGCAGCAGGATGACGCCAAGGCTTATAGCGTGGTCGACGAGATTGCGCGCCGGGCGCTGCAATCGGGCGCACGCGTCCTGGCTGTCCGCAAGGACGACCTGCCGACCGACAGCCCCGTCGCCGCCATCCTGCGCTGGGCCACCTGAGGCAACGCCATGGGGGTGCACGCCGTCCCGCCGACAAGGAGCATAGCCGAACGCCGGATGAGAACCATGATGCTGCACCCCCCCCCGCCCAGCTTTCTGAAGGGTCAGATTGCCATGCGAAGCGCTGTCTCTGTGAGGCGCGCGTTATTTGTTCGAGGCTGCCCGCCATCGGTCCGCTGGCGGGCAGCCATCTCGACCTTTCGGGCGTCGACATAGGCGCGCATCAAAAAAAAGCAAGATCGTGCATCTTATCGGAAAAACCGGTTCTCACTTTTTCGCAAAGCACTCTAGCGCGCGACCGTCACACTGCAATGGGCGCGCACCACCAGATCGTGGGAGACCGATCCGACGACCAGGCGCGTTGTGGCACCTTTCTCGCCGGTCCCGACGACGATATGGTCGACATTCTCGTCTTCGGCATAGTTCAAAATTGCGCGCGCCACGTCGCGGCTCGCGACCGATACGAGCCGCGTGTTCGGGCATCCGGCACCGGCTGCCGTGCGCTGCGCCGCGCCCAGCATGTTCTTGGCTTTCTCAGATCCAAGCTTGTGAACCGGGCCGCCCCGGCCTTCCAACATCACCTGATCGACGACCAGAAGAACCAGCTCGCCGTTTGCTGCTTTTGTGAGTTCGGCCGCCACTTCAATCGCGCGGTTGGAATGGTCGGTGCCGTCCACAGCGCAGAGTACCTTCTTGGACATTCTTTTTTCTCCTCCGTCAGCCATTGCACGCACCACAGGCGTCACACCAGTGCCGCGAGTTTGCGTGGGTTCAATCGGGAAGTTTCTGCTTGAAGTCGCGATAACATTTGGCCGTTGCTTCGCCTCTGTCAATACCGGTACGGGTCGATTTCGGACGCAAGATCTCAAAAGTCATGCCTTCCTCGGAAAGGCGATTGCCGCGGGCAAGACGGTCTTGCCACGTAGTGTTTTCGCGGGCTCAACTACGTCAGTTTCGATTTACGCCATCGTTCCGGAGTTTGACCCGACCATCGTTGAAATGTCCGAACGAATACGCTCGCCTCGGCGTAGCCTAGCGCATCTGCGACGGCTGAGACGGAAAGACTGGTGTTCCTCAAGAGCTGGCTTGCAATCTCGTAGCGCATCTCATTTAAGATCGTCCGTAGCGTCGTGTCCTTTTCTTTGAGGCGGCGATTGATGGTTCGCGAATGAATTCGCAGATCATTGCTTAGTTCGCGCATCTGTGAGGTTTTCACGAAAAGGCTCGGAAGGACACTCCTGCGGACCTGATCCACAAAATCAGGCTCTAAGCCGTTCCAATATTCTTGCACCGCGGCCGACAGGAACTCATATGACTCGGCGTCGGCTCTTGCATTCACACGGGCCAGCAGTGCGGTTGGATAAACCAGCCCGTAATGGGGACTTTCAAAGACGACGGGCGTCGGTGCAAGAACGCGTTCGGCGGATTTTGCAAGAGGACTATGCTTGGAAAGCGCTAAAAGAACACGCTTAGGCCGCTGCCCCGTAAGTTCAAAAAAGATACTTGACCCAACACCCATTGCCGCCAGGCAGAATTGAACCGTCGGCGCAGATCCGACAATGCAACAATAGCCCACGACAAACTCGGAGACGCTGTTTACGCGATACGATGATTGATGCACGATATAGGGCACGCCGCCACGAACGAAACGACAATGATTAGCAATGTAATTTTTGAGCGCTAAATTGAAATTAGGTGAATTCTGCATCAACTTGCCGACGAGACCCAAGTGGTCTAGCCGCGCCTTGAGGCCAAGCGCCAAACCAAAGTCGTCCCGCTTGGTCGTCCGCGCGCAATCGTCTAGCAGTTCCAGAACGTTTGCATATGGCAACGCCCGCTCCGGGTCTAAAAAATCGTCTCTTTGAAAGCCGTTGCGGGAAAGAACTGGGTCTGGATCAATTTCATATTCCTCAATCATGCGTGGCAAGACTGTCAGCACACCGCAGCGTTGGACCCCCAAGTCATGAAGGGGCGTAATCAAGGGGTTCATCTTTTTGCCACTCGGTCCTAGAGGGCTAAACAAGCTTAGGCTTGGTTGCTCACGACGAAAAATCTTTCGAGCAGCCAATTGAATGCGTCAAAAATAAAAGCTAAGTCTCTCGTTAACAATAAGTGTCGCAAAAGATCAACGCGTCATGGTCCACGAGCTGCTATTCTCGCACATGCAAACATGATGTTGCAGCACAGCAGGGCGAGGTCGGTCTCATCTTTAGGGGTGACACGCTCTTTTTAAAGACCCCGGCTCGGGTGCGGGGGTGTTGCGTCTTGGTATCCGCCCGAAGCGGGGAGAATTTGGTGTGCGGTCCGCAATGCATTCCGCAGTGACGTCCCATTTGCCGTGGTTCATAACAGCTCCTGGCGAGACGGACGTTTTGTATGTGATTACGGCGATTTTCTTGATCGCTGCGGTACTCGGTCTTGGCATCCTGTTTTTTACTCTTCATTCGTTGCCCGAACGCTTGGGCCATAAGAAGCTTCAGTTTGAAATTGTCGCTGTTCTTGGCCTGCTCTCTCTGTTCACCCATATCCACGCGTTCTGGGTGATAGGCCTGCTGCTGGCATTGATCGATTTGCCTGATTTTCAAACCCCGGCGAAGCGTTCGGCTGCCGCGCTGGAAAAGATGGCAGGCATCGAGCCGCCACCTGAAGAGACACCTCGACTCCTGTCTCGCCTCAAGACTTCTGCACCGCCGGACGCTGAAACAGCAGGCAAATCTGATGTGGCGGAACCCACGTTGAAAACGCCTGGCGCTGCCAGGACAAGCGCGGGAGATGCGGCCGATGCTTGAATTGATCTTCTGCTCGCTGTTCACGATCGTGCCTGACTTTTTGTATCGCTATTACAGGCAGGGAAAGAGAATAGGCCGCGAAATCACGATCTATTCGGTCTGGTATGAGTTGAGATGGGGTCTGACCGGATGCGTTATCCTGACGGTACTGCTCATAACGGTTATCTTCTATAATCATCCGTCGACATCCAACGCCGTCTCGTTTTTTAGAACCGTGCCCATTCTTCCGGAAACGCCAGGCCGCGTGGCGGAAGTCTACATCAATATCACCGACGAAGTGAAGGAAGGCCAGAAGCTGTTTAGGCTCGACAGCTCAAAGCAAGAGGCTGCGTTGACGACAGCTCAAAAGCGCATCGCCGAGATCGAGGCCGCAATGGTAGCAGCAAAATCCGATATAGTTGCTGCCGAAGGCCAGATAGAGCAAGCCAGAAGCGCCCTGCAGCAAGCCATTGATGAACTGGAGACGAAGCAGGAGCTGGTTGCCCGCAATGCTGGCATTGTTGCAGAACGCGAAATTGAGAAGCTGACAGTCGCGGTCGAAGGCAAGAAGGGTGCTCTCAAGGCCGTCGAAGCTGCAAAGCAGGCAACTGAGATCCGCCTGAGTACGCAATTGCCCGCCCAAAAGGCCAGCGCAGAAGCTGAACGAGAGCAAGCGCAGGTCGATCTCGACAAGACGACAATCTACGCTGGAACAGACGGAACAATTGAACAGTTCGTTTTGAAGGTCGGTGATTTTGTCAATCCGTTCATGAGGCCTGCAGGAATACTCATCCCCGCCTCGACCGGCAGGCGGCGGCTCCATGCCGGCTTCGGCCAGATCGAAGCGCAGATCATGCAGGTCGGGATGGTGGCGGAAGCGACATGCATTTCAAAGCCGCTGGCCATTATCCCGCTGGTCGTCATCGATGTTCAAGATTATATCGCTGCGGGCCAATTCCGGGCCGGCGAACAGCTCATTGATCTGAAGCAGGCTCCGCAACAGGGGACCATCACTGTCTTTCTGGAGCCGCTCTTCAACAACGGGCTCGATGACGTAACGCCCGGCTCGAGCTGCATTGTAAATGCCTATTCGAACAACCATTCCCGCCTTGCCAACGAAGATCTTGGCTTTTTGAACCGAGTCTATCTCCACATCGTGGATGCGGTAGCGCTTGTGCACGCGCTTATATTGCGCGCGCAGGCGCTCTTGCTGCCGATAAAAACTCTCGTCTTTTCGGGCGGACATTGAGACGACTTACGATTAACCCAAAGTGTTGAGTGTCATGACGAAACAAAAAAAGCACGATAATGCAGAGAAAATTGAAAGATCGACGGAAGATAAACAAGCGGGACCCCTGAAGCGCAAGGCGTATGAAGGGGAACTCAAGAAACTACACGTCGAACTTGTCAAGCTGCAGGAATGGGTCCGCCACAAGGGCGGCAAAGTCTGCATTGTCTTTGAAGGGCGTGACGGTGCGGGCAAGGGAGGCACGATCAAGGCCATTACCGACCGGGTCAGCCCGCGCACTTTTCGCGTTGTAGCCCTCCCGGCTCCCACCGAGCGGGAGCTGTCGCAGCTCTATGTTCAGCGATATATACCGTATCTTCCTGCCGCCGGCGAAGTCGTGATTTTTGATCGGAGCTGGTACAATCGCGCCGGCGTCGAGAGAGTGATGGGGTTCTGCACCGAGGACCAGGTGAAGAAGTTCTTGGACGCGGTACCCAGCGTGGAAAAGGCTATGGTAGAGAGTGGCATCATTCTTCTCAAATATTGGCTTGAGGTCAGCCCCGAAGAGCAAGCGCGACGGCTCGAAGCTCGCGTTGATGACGGCCGCAAGATCTGGAAGCTGTCTAAAATGGATCTGAAGTCCTATGGCCGTTGGGATGATTACACCGACGCACGCGACGAAATGTTTAGGGCGACGGACACGGCTTGGGCGCCTTGGTATATCGCGCGCTCGGACGATAAGAGGCGTGCGCGGCTGAACATCATCAGTCATCTATTGAGCAAAATACCTTACGAGGACGTCGCTCGCGAAAAGGTCAAGCTGCCAAAACGCAACGTCAAGAATCAAAAGCTTACACACGATCTGCAATTCCGGATAATCTCAGAAAAATTTTAGCCCGGTTCGCAGGTAAAGTATGGACCCGCGCAGCTATCGTCGTCAGTTCGCTCTCAGGAATGAAACGGAGGTCACACTGCGCGCGATCTCGGCCGATGACGACACACGGCTTCTCGCGGCCTTTCAGACGCTCGATCCGCAATCGATCTATACGCGTTTCATGAGCATGAAGCACAACATAAGCGATGATGAATTAAGGGCTGCAACCCACGTCGACTTCGATCACACAGTTGCGCTCGTTGCCGTCGTGGCAACAGCGGCCGAAGAAGTGATCATTGGCAGCGGCCGCTATGTTCGCTTGTGTCCGCGCGAGCCAGACGTTGCGGAGGTCGCCTTTACAATCGGAGAAGACTACCAGCGCCAGGGACTTGCAGGCCTTATTCTGCGCGAGTTGGCCGAGATAGCCAAAGGAGCGGGCATTACTCGATTTGTGGCAGAGGTGATGTCTGGCAATATCGCAATGCTAAAAGTCTTCCGGCGAAGTGGTATTTCCATGTCTGTGCACCACGAGGCGGGGATTGCTCATGTTGAATTGCAGCTTTTGGATCGAGGCGAACAAATCAAACCAATACATCCTTATTAAATGCGCTCGAGGCCGGGATACGTATCGCTGAGCCGATGGGAATAACCATATGTTGCAAGAACCAAATAAATTTGCTTTTGTGGCTGACCAATGCATATGCCGTGCTGTTGGGTGGGCCAATCATCTAGCGGAGGCAGTGCAATGAAGAATGTGAAGGAGATCAACGCATCGTCTTCAGCGCGTCCGCTGATTGACAGCGGTTCTCGCTCTGAGCCTGGCAATCCGGCTTTGGACGCCTGGAACTACTGGATAGACGCGTGTCAGCGCGGATTGCTCTTCTTCGATGTGATGCGTCAACGCTCCGATCGTTACGAGGAGCATTCGGCCAAGGCCGCTCCCCATGTCCTGAAGTTTGAATGCGATCTCGTCATGGATGGGCGCAAACTGCCGCGCCCTGTCAACTACGCCTTGGTGCGGATAAAGCCGCCTGAGGGTGTGATCATCGACGAGAGAAAGCGGCCCTTCGTTGTGGTCGATCCTCGTGCGGGACACGGCCCAGGCATCGGCGGATTTAAGCCCGAGAGCGAGATCGGCGTAGCGTTGAAGTCCGGCCATCCCTGCTACTTCGTCGGCTTCCTGCCCGAACCCATGGAGGGTCAGACGATCGAAGACATCGCTCACGCTGAAATCACCTTTCTGGAGCGCGTGATCGAATCTCATCCATCGGCAGAAGGCCGTCCCGCAGTTATCGGAAATTGCCAGGCCGGTTGGGCGGTGATGATCGTTGCCGCGTTGCGACCGGATCTTTTCGGACCGATTATTCTGGCAGGCTCCCCACTCTCGTATTGGGCAGGTGTGCGCGGCAAGAACCCGATGCGATACACCGGCGGTCTGCTCGGTGGCACGTGGATGACGACCCTCACAGGCGACCTGGGAGCCGGAAAATTCGATGGCGCCTGGCTCGTCACGAATTTTGAGAATCTCAATCCAGCCAACACCTACTGGACCAAGACCTACAATCTCTACTCCAAGGTGGACACTGAAGTCCCACGCTATCTGGAGTTTGAGCAGTGGTGGGGCGGCCATGTCCTCCTCAATGCGGAGGAGATGCAATTCATCGCCGACAACCTTTTCGTTGGGAACAAGCTCGCAACGGCCGAGATCATTCTATCGGACGGTACACGTGTGGATATGCGCAATATTCGCACACCCATTGTCGTCTTCTGCTCACAAGGGGACAACATCACGCCGCCGCAGCAGGCCCTCGGTTGGATTCTCGATCTGTACGACAGCGTTGACGACATCAGGGTTCATGGTCAGACGATCGTCTACTCCGTGCACGCGAACATCGGCCATCTTGGAATTTTTGTGTCGAGTTCGGTTGCAAGGAAGGAGCATGAAGAGTTTGCGAGCAACATTGATTTGATAGATGTCCTCCCACCGGGCCTCTATGAAGCTGTTTTGACGCCCAAGGACCAAGAGCATCCGGCCGTTGATCTCATTGGTGGCGAATATCTTGCACGCTTCGAAACCCGCACCCTCGACGATATTCGAGCGTTCGGTGGAAACAGCCTCGATGACGAGCGGAAGTTCGCCGCGGCCGCTCGCCTGTCGGAAATAAACCTCGGTCTTTACAAGTCGCTGGCTCAGCCCTGGGTAAAAATGCTCGCGAACGAAACTTCGGCGGACTTTCTCAGACGCATGCATCCCGCACGCTTGCAGTATGAAATGTTTTCAAACAGCAATCCGATGTGGCACGCGCTCGATCCGCTGATCGACAGCGCCAAGAAGACGCGAAGCCCTGTCGATGAAAGCAACATTTTTTGGCAGGCCCAAAAGGCCTTCTCGGATTTTATGGTAGCGTCACTCGATGGCTTCCAAAATATGAGGGACCAGCTGCAGGAAGCATGGTTTCATGCATTCTATGGCTCTCCCATTGTTCAGGCGTTGGTTGGACTCAATGGATCACAGCAAAATCCCCGACCCAAGCCGTGTGATGGCGCAGCCTACCGGCTCCTTGTCGAGCAGCGAATTGAAGAGTTGAAGTCGAACATAGCGATTGGCGGGCCGCTTGAGGCGACGATACGCGCTCTGATTTACATTCGTTTGCCTGAAGGAGCGGCTGACGAACGAGCCTTTAGGCTCCTGCGCCGGATGCGCGAGGAAACCGGAGCCGGATTGTCTCTACGGACCTTCAAGCAGATCCTGCGTCAACAGTTCTTCATGCTGATTATTGACGAACGTGCAGCCCTCGACGCTATCCCTTCCATGCTTGAACGCGATCCGAAGCTTGCTTCGACCCTGAAGAGGAAGCTCGACCGGCTGATCGAAACGACCGGGCTGCAAACGACGGCCGCTATATCGCGACAGGGGGTGATCGAAGCGATGTTCGACAAAGTCCATGAGAACCCTGCCGCGATTGCAGCCCCCGAAATCCCAGCCGTAGAAGTGCCTACTGTGCCATTGAAGAAGGGTCACAGCTCGCCCAGGAAGACATGAAGCCAAGATAGAGGAAGTCCCATGGCCGAAATTATCAAACCTCAAGACTTGTACATGATCAGCGCCGCCGCGGACGATGCGAAGGTCGCAGAGGAACGCAAAGAACGCGAAAAAAAGGAGAAGCAGAAAAAGGAGCTGCAGGAGGCTTTCATGGCCCAGGAACTCCACTCTGAAGTAAGAGAACGCGTCAATGCAGCGATACGACGTGCAGCTGAGAATGGTCTTCACCAGATTCAGGTTATGACCTTTCCCGCCGCTTACTGCAACGACGGCGGTCGCGCCATCAACAATTTTGATCCCGAATGGCCGAAGTCACTCGAGGGCTTCGCCAAGCGAGCTTTCGCATTCTACAAACAAGAAATGCAACCACTCGGATACAAGCTGCATTGCGAAATAATCAACTTTCCCGGTGGATTGCCGGGCGAAGTGGGCATGTTCCTCAGGTGGGCATGAGTTCCAATACAACGTTCCTTGACAACACCGCATACGCCAATGGGTCATAATGGTAGCTAACATGCCGGAAAAAAGCGCGAGCTTGCCCAAGAGAAAGCACGAAAAATATGAACGCCTCATCGCGCAGGCAAAGACGTTGCCGGCGGTTTCGACAGCAATCGCGCATCCCTGTGATGAGACGTCGCTGAAGGGTGCGCTGGAGGCTGCTGACGCTGGTCTCATCGTGCCGGCGTTGATCGGCCCAACGTCAAAAATCAGAGCGGTTGCGGACAAGTTGGGACTGTCGCTCGAGGGCATCGAGATTATCGACGCTCCACACAGTCATGACGCAGCGTTCAAGGCCGTTGAACTCGTGCGATCTGGCCGCGCGGAAATTCTTATGAAGGGCAGCCTTCATTCCGACGAGCTTCTTCTTGAGGTGACCAAGAAGGATACGGGACTTCGAACCGGCCGACGCATTAGCCACGTCTTTATCATGGATGTACCAAATCATCCTGAGACGCTGTTTATCACCGACGCAGCCGTCAATATCTTTCCCGATCTCATGGCAAAACGCGATATTGTCCAGAATGCCATCGATCTTTTTCAGGGACTTGGGCTTGGCACGCCAAAGGTTGCTATACTTTCAGCGGTCGAAACCATAACGGTCAGCATTCCCTCGACAATAGACGCTGCCGCATTATGCAAAATGGCGGATCGCGGCCAGATCACCGGTGGCGTGTTGGACGGGCCCCTGGCGTTCGATAACGCAATTAGCCTTGAGGCCGCAGCCATAAAGGGTATTAGGTCCGAAGTCGCGGGGCGCGCCAACATTCTTGTCGTGCCAGACCTGGAAGCTGGCAACATGCTCGCCAAAAATCTCTCCTTCCTTTCCGGTGCCGATGCTGCCGGAATCATCGTCGGCGCCCGGGTTCCTGTTATTCTGACGTCACGTGCCGATAATGTTCGGACTCGTCTGGCTTCATGTGCAATAGCAAGTGTGTACGCGCATAGCCTGCGGGCGGACGCGCCTATCCGGTCATGATCCCATGAGCGAAACCATACTCGTGCTGAATGCTGGCAGTTCGAGTCTGAAATTCCAGCTGTTTGCAATAGAGCACCGTCAAGAGCTTGGCCGCCTCGTCAAGGGGCAGGTCGAAGGAATTGGGGTGAACCCGCACCTCGTTATGAAGAGCGCTCGAGGGGAGCTTCTGAAAGATCAGCATTGGTCCGCAGGCGATTTGGCTACGCCATATCAAGCGCTCGAGCAGGTTATTCAGGTCCTTCGCGAGTACCTTGGCGGCGCTCTGCCGGTCGCTGTCGGCCACCGTGTCGTCCATGGAGGCATTCACTTTTCAACGCCCACTGTAATTGACGGCGACGTCATCGAAAGACTTGAACCTTTGGTGCCGCTTGCCCCGCTGCATCAGCCGCACAATCTGACGCCAATCAAAATCATCCACGAGCGCCTGCCGAATGTGGTGCAGGTTGCTTGTTTTGACACCGCATTTCATCGCACTCACTCCATACTCGCTGATCGCTACGCCATACCGGAGCCGTTTTATGCTCAAGGCGTCCGCCGCTACGGTTTCCACGGCCTGTCATACGAATTCATCGCCGAGCGCCTGAAGACGATCGCACCGTCTGTTGCGCAGGGAAAAATCATTGTCGCGCATCTGGGCAGCGGCGCGTCCATGTGTGCGATCTCAAACGGCAAGAGTATCGACAGCACGATGGGTTTTACGGCTCTCGATGGATTGCCAATGGGCACGAGACCCGGCCTGCTCGATGCAGGCGTGGTTCTCTTTCTCATTCAACAGAAGGGCATGACCCCTGCCCAGGTTGAGCACTTCCTCTATCACGATTGCGGTCTCAAAGGGCTTTCGGGCGTCAGCAATGATGTGCGCGTGTTGCTAGCTAGCAAGGAGCCCAATGCGCAACTGGCGCTGGATTATTTCGTCTATCGCATTGCTGCATTCACGGGGGCGCTCGCGGCGGCGATGGAAGGGCTGGACGGCTTCGTATTCACAGCCGGCATTGGCGAGAACGCACCGGCAATTCGAGCGGCCGTAGCGAAGCGGTTGGCTTGGATGGGGCTCGAAATGGATGAGCAAGCAAACGAACACGGCGGCCCGCTGATCTCGACCAGACAATCGCGGATTGCATGCTACGTCATACCTACCGACGAAGAATTGATGATTGCTCGTCACACACTCGATTGTATGGCGGCGGCGAACACGCGCCCAGATAAGGAGATCCGATGAAGAACCCTGCCACGTTCAAGCTGCTTAAAGGGAAAAAGGCGCTCGTTACCGGGATCGCGAACGACCAGTCCATCGCCTGGGGATGCGCTAAGGCGTTTGACGCGCTTGGCGCCGAACTCGCAATTACCTATCGCGACGAGAAGACGAAGCAGTTCGTCGACCCGCTGTTGTCCGAGATCAAGCCTGCCATTTACATGCCGATGAACGTGGAGCAGCCTGGAGACGTGGAGGGGGTATTTGAAGCCATAGAAAGGAAATGGGGCAAGCTCGACATAGTGCTGCATTCAATCGCATTTGCGCCCAAGCAGGATCTTCAAGGCCGTGTTGTCGACTGCTCGAAGGAGGGTTTCCTCAAGGCCATGGAATTGTCATGTTGGTCATTCATCCGCATGGCAAAATTAGCCGAGCCGCTCATGAAAGATGGCGGAACGCTTTTTACGATGACCTACTATGGCTCACAGTTGGTGGTCGAAAACTATAACATCATGGGCCCTGTCAAGGCCGCTTTGGAATGCGCCACGCGCTACATTGCAGCAGAGCTTGGTCCCAAAGGAATTCGCGCGCATGCGATATCTCCAGGCCCTCTGAAAACGCGCGCGGCCTCGGGGATCAGCGATTTTGACGAGCTGTTGAAGAAGGCCGAGGCCAAGGCTCCAACTCGTAGCCTCGTATCGATCGAAGATGTTGGCCTGGCCGTCGCTTTTCTAGCCCTCGACGGTGCGAAGTTGATGACCGGTGACACGATCTATGTTGATGGAGGATATCACATCGTCGACTGAGCCACATTCGTCCAGGTACGGCTCGCCGGAAGCGGATGACATGCAAGGCAAAGGTTCGCGAGATTTGACGGGGTAGGCGCCATCAGAAGAAGGCGATCTGCCAATTGCAATCGCGCAAAATACTCTGACACGATCTGCTTTCGCTATCTGTTCATGGAAAGCATGGAGGCTTCGAACACATCACGATAGCCTCTCGCCACGGAGCGAGCGCCACTTGCAGTTTGTGAAGGCAAGTAGCGAGAAGGAATAACTTCGGATAAAGCCTCCGCCAAAAACGGCTGCTTCCCAGCCCGCTCTCATGAAGCCGCAGTATTGGAGTCTGGGCGCTGCAATCTATGCCGCTCGAATTCATCGAGAGCGTCAGAAACTGTGACAAACCGGTTGGTCCTGCCGATCCGCGCCTCAAATCCCTCGCTATTCAGCCGGTCGCGAACGGCCGAGTGCGTCTCGACGACCTGTAGCCTGACGTCGATTGCCCGCAGCGAATCGGCCATACCTGCGAGTGAATGGGCGCTCTGCAGATCCACGTAAGGTGCCGCCGAAAGATCGAGCACGACTAATCCGGGTTTGATGCACTCGGCTCGTACGCGACCAAGAATCGTGTCGCAGATGTAGTCGATGTTAAAGTAGACCAAGCTTGCTTCGGGACGGACGATCAAGACGCCGGGCGTTGCTTCATTATCCGGGTGTCGTGCCATATCCGAGAAACGGCGCGTGCCTGGAATGCGGCCGAGTATCGCGACGTGAGGGCGTGCCGCGCGATGCATAAGCTGAACCAGAGAAATTATGGCGCCGATCATCACGCCACGTAATAGACCTGAGCCCAAGACGCCGATTAAAGATGCGATGGCAACAAAGAATTCCGAGCGGCTTGCCAGCCAGAGGTGCCGCAAAGCATCAACTTGGAACAGACCGGCGACTGCCATGAGCACCACGGCCGCGAGAACCGGCTGTGGCAGCGCGCTCAGCTGATCCGACCAAAAGAGGATCACCAACAGAATTAACAGTGCGGAGAACGCACCAGAAAGAGGCGAGCGGGCACCGCTATCCTCATTGACCAACGACTGGGACATGCCGCCGCTGACGGGAAAACCCCGCCCCAAACCTGCAGCGAGATTGGAAACGGCGAGCGCCAGAAACTCCTGATTGGCATCGAAGCGGCCGCTGTGTTTCGCCGCGAATGTTCGGCCGATGGCGGCCGTTTCCGCCGCGGCAAGCATAAAACATGCAAATGCCAGCGGCAGGAGGGCATTAAAGTCCGACCAGTAGACCTCAGGCACTCCAATCGTGGGCAATCCTTGCGGTACATCCCCCAATAGCTTGACGCCCTTTGCCTCGAGGCCGAACATTGCGGAGGCCACGATCCCACCGATGACCACAAATAGGGCGATGGGTTTGCTGGGGGCGAGAACCTTTGCAAGCACGAGAGCTGCCAAAGCCGTAAGCCCTACGGCGAGTGAGGCCGAGTTGGTCTCGTTCAGATGCTTGATGAAATGGCCGCTGTTAGCCCAGAAGTCGCCGTGTGCGCCGTGGATGCCGAAGAGCTTCGGCAGTTGCGTGCTGCTTAAGTAAAGGGCTACGCCGCATTTGAAGCCGACCATGACGCTTTCGGAAATGAAATTGACGATAGCACCGGCACGAACGAACCACGCGATCAAGGCGATCGCGGCGACAAGGATAGCCGTACCTGCGGCGAGCGCTCCAAAACGGGAAGCATCACCTCCGGCAACGTCGGCCAGCGATGCGCCGATCAACAAGGATATCGCGGAGGTAACCGATATGGCTGTGTGGCGGGAATTGCAGAAAAGCCAGAATAAAAGGCCGGAGAAGAGACAAGCATATAATCCCGCCTGAGGCGGCAGATTGGCCAGTGAGGAATCTCCCAGACCTGCAGGCAGGAGGTAGGCCGCAAGCGTAATGCCGGCGATCAGATCGTCGCGCAGCCAAGACACCTCATAGGTTTTCAGCCAGGCAGTAGCAGGAACCCAACGCCCCAGATCGGCATAGCCAAGTTTGGTGGGTCTGCTGCTCATCATGCCCTCTCGAACTACATTTCAGCCCCCCTCCGCGGTCGCTGCGCCAGCGCTGAGGCGTTCCAGAAAATCATTATCCTCCAAGAACGATGGTGATTGCCACAAGAAGTGCACCGCATAGCGCGACGCACAGTCCGGTGACCCAATAGGGCCGCCACTTCATATGCTTTCCAAGTCCGGTCCCTACTAGAAAAAGCAGAACGATGGCAATGGCGTTCGAGGTACGCAAGGCAATTGCGACGTCAGCCATGAATAGAAACGGCAAGGCGACTGGCATGGTGGAGAGGAAAACCAGGAAAAAAATGTGGATCGCACCTCGAAGATCATTAGCGCTTGGGACTGCCCGGCGCGGTGAGGGGGGCATCACGCGAATTGCTGCTGAGAAGCGGTCCAGATCTGAGGTATTGAAGACTCTTTCGGCGCCCTCAGGAAGATTGTCGATCAGGAGCCGTCGCGCCTCGAGAGGGGAGGCCGATGCAATATCCAGGGCGAGGCTGCGGCGTTGTTCACGCGATACGATCTGAGCAAGGAGAAACATCGCGGCATCAACGAGGCCCCACGCAATATTGCAGCCCAATGCGCCTGCGAGCATCGTCATCACATCGGCGCGGGTACTTGAAGTTATGCTGATCGTGCAAGTGAAGGTCAGCGCCATGATCAGACCGAACATGATCTCGGACGAGCGCTCGATAGGATCCAGAACACTTGGAGCTTCGATTACTGGCTTGCTCTCGATAGGCAATTTCATTCTGTCGGGCACGAATTGGGGCTCCACGCTCTTGCGGGATGACCACTCGAAGACAACCCCGCCGGTTTTCCGATAAGAAGCACGGCAAAAACAAAAGCCTAGAGGCGTTCCGCGATTCCATCAAAAACGGAACGTCTCTAAGACAAGCAAAGATCGTGCACACGGTAAATTACTCGGGATAAGACTCGACGCCCTCCGGCGTCGCCTTGTTGAAAAGGATAAACGTCAAGGGGTTGCCGGGTTCGGACATGGCATCGCTGCGCTGGCCCGTTATCTCTCCGGCCACGCCGCTGGTGTACTCTGCCACCACCTCGCCGAAGCTATTGCGCTGGATGGCTACTTTCTGTCCGGCTCCGACCTTGTCGTTGAGCTTGACCAGATGCTCGACAAGCCCGCCCGCGGTGGCCAGGATCGGGAAGGCACTGTTCGCGACAAAGACAGTCACGTCCTTGCCCGTCCGTCCCATCGGCCCGGCAACGATGCCGTGAAGCTTGAGGACGTTCATTGTGCCTTCCACGAAGAGCGAGATCATCTCGGGGTTCAGGACGCGCGCCGCGCCGATTTCCGGCGTGAAGGCCGGGATGCCCACGTCCATGAACGCGTTGTGCAGGACGCCGGGATATACATGATTGTCGAAGATCTGGCCGACGGGGTACAATTCCATCATCGCCTTGACCTCCGGCACATCCATGCCACCGATATTGAACGCGGTGACTTCAAATCCGGTTGTCCCGGTGTGGAAGTCGATCGCGAAGTCGGCGTTCGGCCGCAGCAGCCGGTTGAACAGAAGCCCGGCGTGCCGGCTGGGTGCGGTGGCACCGTTCTCGTTCCCGGGCCACTCCCGATTCATATCGATCAAATCGATGCCTCTGCCCTGGTTGGGCCATCTGCGCTGCATGCTTTCGAGCGCCGGGAGCGACACGTCCGTGACCGCCATCACCGTGCCTGACATCTGCGCCGGGTCTAGCTGGTTCATCACGGTCTGGACCGTATGCACGGAACTCATCTCGTCGCCATGTACGCCACTCGTCAGGACGCCGCGCTTTCCTGGCTTTGCACCCTTGGCGACCGTCACAGACACATACCAGTGCTGTCCGGTCGGCATCTCAACGCCCCGGAAATACAAAAGGTGCTTCTTGCCGGGCTCCAGGTCGTTGACGTTGAGCACGCTGATGACCTTTTTGCCTTCGATAACATCGCCGGTATAGACCGTTCCCGATGGCGCATTGGCAGGAGGTGTCGCTGCGTCCTGGGCATTTGCAGCACCTGTGCCAGCGTTGACGGCGAGGGCCGCCGACGCGCCGACCGTGACAATAGATGCGACCATGAAATCGCGACGATCGAGGCCTTCCTTGAGATGATCCGACATGATGGAGGTCCCTTTGCGATTTGAAATGCAACGTTAGAACAACAGCATGTACATCGGTCACAAAAAATCCCGCACGTTATACTCCGGTCCAAGAGACTTCGAACGCTAGAACATGACCCCGCCCTGCGAGCGTCGCAGATTTTCGGGATTTGTGCGAGAGCGAGGCTGGGAGGCTAACCTGTTGACGGCCCCTCGGATTGTCTAATCCCGGCGATCGAGCGCGGCTATAGCCCTTGGTAACCGAGGCATCGCGCATCTCGCGGAGGGATGCCCCCGGCCGGACCGTTGCCGCGATGAAGCTTTGAACCTAGGATTGCGAAACAGTGCGGGATCTCGCGTCATGCCCTCGGCATGCGAGGATCGGTCCTCCAATATTTTTGAATGAGGTTGGGTGATGATCCGGCGGCTGGTATTCGTTTTATTGGCATTGAGTCCGGCGCTGGGCTCCGCGGCGGCGCAGGACAAGTCCGCCGCAGAAGCGCCGCCGCTGCCTTCGGTTCTGGTCGAGACAGTCAAGGAAATCGACATCGCCGGATCGCGCTCCTTCACCGGGCGCGTGGAAGCCATGGAAAAAGTCGGGCTGCGTGCGCGCGTGGAAGGGTTCTTGATGCCGCGACGCTTCACTGAAGGGGCGATCGTCAAGAAAGACGATGTTCTGTTCGAGATAGACCCGGCCACCTATCAGATCAATGTGTCGCTTGCCGAGGCGAATTTATCCAATGCGGAAGCTGCCCGCACCCTTGCCCAGATCACCCTTGACCGGCAAATGGAACTGGCCGATCGCAACTCGAGCGCGATCTCAAAGCAGCAGATCGATCAGTCGTCGGCCGGTCTCAAGCAGGCCGAGGCCGCGGTGAAGGCACGCCAGCAGGATCTGGATAACGCCAAGCTGATGCTGAGCTATACCAAGATCACCGCACCCTTCGATGGCAAGGTCGGACGCGCCACCTACTCGACCGGTGAATATGTCAATACCTCCAGCCAGCCGCTCATCTCACTGGTGCGGCAGGATCCGGTTTATGTGAATTTCCCTTTGCCGCAGGCGGTGCGGTTGGAGGTACGTCAGCAGGACAAGGACAAGTCGCAATTCTTCGTGCAACTCACCTTGGCGGATGGCTCGGTCTACCCTGAGAAAGGCAGCATCGAATTCTCCGACGTGACGGCATCGCTCTCGACGGATTCGGTGGCTGTGCGCGCAAAAATCGCCAACCCTAAAGGGCTGCTTATCGACCAGCAGATCGTGCAGGTCAACGTCGTCAGCAAGGAGTCCGAAAGGAGGCTCGTCATGCCGCAGTCGGCTCTGCTGCTCGACCAGCAGGGAAGCTACGCGCTGACTGTCGACGAGGAGGGCAAGGTGGGCATCGCGCGGCTGAAGCTCGGCAAGCAGCGTGGCACCGCGATCATCGTGGACTCTGGCCTCAAAGCCGGCGACCGTGTCGTTGTCAGCGCCCACCAGAAGGCCCGTCCGGGTCAAAAGGTCATGGCGGTCGCGCAGTCAAACTGAGCCGCCGTCAAACGATGTTCGCCGCGCTGCCGACGCGCCCCGCCATTCCTAACTAGATCGAGGCAGGAAATCATGATCTCGGATGTCTTCATCAAGAGGCCGAGACTTGCGATCGTCATCGCCATCGTCATTACAATCGCAGGCCTGATCTCGATTCTCTCCATTCCCGTCGCCCAGTACCCGGACATCGCGCCGCCGACGGTTCAGGTTGCCGCCACGTATTCGGGTGCGGACGCCAAGACGGTCGAGGAGAGTGTCGCCCAGCCACTGGAAAGCGTCGTCAATGGTGTGAGCGACATGCGCTATATGAAGTCCACCTCGTCAAATGACGGCGGCTACGCGCTCAGTGTCAGCTTTGCGCTCACGGCCAATCCTGACATCGCCACGGTGAACGTCCAGAACAACACCAAGCAGGCGGAGACCAAACTGCCCGAAGTCGTGCGGCGCACTGGCCTTTCGATCAAAAAGGTTTCGACCAGTCTTCTGCAGGTTTTCGCGTTCCACTCTTCAAAGCCAGAGCATGATCAGCTCTTCATCTCCAACTTCGTAACCATCAACATCATCGACGAGTTGAAGCGCGTGCCCGGTGTGGGTGATGTGGTGAACTTCGGCGCGCGCGATTACGCCATGCGCATCTGGATCGACCCGGGCAAGCTCGCCAACCTGCAGCTCTCTGCGCAGGATGTGATCGCCGCTGTGGTCTCGCAGAACACCCAAGCCGCTGCCGGCCGCATCGGCGCCGCTCCGCTGTCCAAGGATCAGCAGCTTCAGCTCACCATCACCACCAAAGGACGCCTCGTCGATCCGGAGGAGTTCGGTAACATCATCGTGCGAAGCGCTCCGGATGGCTCGTTCGTGCGCATCAACGATGTGGCGCGCGTGGAATTGGGCGGCGAGACGTACGACGCCGTCGGCACATTTGACGGCAAGCCGGGCAGCCCCATGGGCATCTACCTTGCTCCTGGCGCGAATGCCGTCGCGGTCGCCAATGCGGTCGCCAAGCGCCTCGAAGCTCTCAAGCCTCGTTTTCCGGAGGGCATTACCTACTCGTACATCTACAACACGGCCGACTTCGTGAGCCAGATGATCGAAAAGGTCCTCCATACGCTCGTCGAAGCGTTCGCGCTCGTCGCGCTTGTGGTGTTTCTGTTTCTCGGGCGCTGGCGCGCGACGCTCATTCCGCTCCTGGCGGTGCCGGTCTCCGTTATCGGGACGTTCGCCGTCCTCCTCGTGGTTGGTTTCTCGGCTAACATGATTTCTCTGCTGGCCATGGTGCTGGTCATTGGTCTGGTTGTCGACGATGCCATCGTCGTGGTCGAGAACGTCGAGCGCATTCTGGAGGAGCACCCGGAACTCAGCGTTCCGGAAGCAACCCACAAGGCCATGAGCGAGATCACGGGCGCGATCATCGCCATTACACTCGTGCTGCTTTCGGTGTTCGTGCCGGTGGCCTTTCTTCCCGGCAGCAGCGGCGTGCTGTTCCGCCAGTTTGCGATCACCATTTCCGCAGCCATGGTCATTTCGGCCATCGTCGCGCTCACGCTCGCGCCGGCCCTTTGCGCCGTTCTTCTCAAACCCGGCCATCCCAAGGGCATCATGAAAACCATTACGGGGGCTATCAACGCCACCGGAAACGGCTTTGCATCGATCGTCACGCGGCTGGTGCGCGTGGCCGCCGTCTCGCTCGCCGTCGTGCTCGCGCTTGGTCTTGCGACGCGCCATTTCATGACCGTGACGCCCGCAGGGTTTCTGCCGGCTGAGGATCAAGGATACCTGATTACGGTCGTGACGTTGCCGGCTGGCGCGTCCTTGAACCGCACGACCGAGGCGATGGACAAGGCACAAGAGATCATTCGAAACGAGCCCACCGTCGCCAATATCGTCGCCATTGCCGGATACGATCTGTTGGGCGGCGGCAGTGCCTCCAATTCCGGCGTGATGTTCGCGCGCCTGACAGACTATGACGCACGCGCCACGCGCGACGCGCACGCCACGGCCGTCGCGCAGCGGCTGACCCAAGCCCTGGCTGTCCTGCCGGAAGGCATGTTTTTTGCGCTCAATCCGCCTTCGATTCCCGGCATGGGCACCATCGGCGGGTTCGAGTTCATTCTGGAGGCTTTGCAAGGCCAGGATACCGCTGAGATGGCGGCGGTTGCGCGCGCGCTCATCCACGCTGCAAGCCAGCGTCCTGAGCTGGCCGGCGTGTTCACCACCTTCGATGCTTCCACGCCGCAGATCCGCCTCACGGTCGATCGCGACAAGGTCGCCGTGCTGGGGATCGACCTGTCGGATCTCTTCTCCGTGCTGCAGGCGTCTTTGGGCAGCTACTACATCAACGACTTCAACAGCTTTGGCCGCACCTGGCAGGTGATGATCCAGGCTGAGAAGGATTATCGCAAGACCATCTCGCAGATCTACGACCTGCAAGTGAAGACCGCGTCGGGAGATATGGTTCCGTTGTCGGCGCTGGTGCTTGCCGATCTGGAAGCTTCGCCACGCGCGATTACGCGTTACAATAATTATCGTGCCATCTCGATCACCGGAAGCGCCGCGCCCGGCCGCGGCGACGGCGATGCGATCGCGGCCATGGAAGATCTGGCGCGCACCACGCTTCCGCAGGGCTACGGCTACGAGTGGACCGGCCAGGCGCTGGAGACCAAAGCGGCAGCCGGGCAGACCGGCATCGTGCTGGGCTTCGGACTGCTGTTCGCTTATCTGTTCCTCGTCGCGCTGTATGAGAGCTGGAACGTTCCGATCCCGGTGCTTCTGTCGGTGTCGGCGGCGATTCTCGGCGCGATCTTCGGCGTCTGGATCGTGGGTGCGAACTTCGACCTTTATGCGCAGATCGGAACCGTCGTGCTCATCGCGTTGGCGGCGAAGAATGCTATTTTGATCGTCGAGGTCGCGGTTCAGCTTCGCGAGGAAGGCAAAGGCATCGTGGAATCCGCAATCCATGCCTCCCATCAGCGTTTCCGGCCCGTGATGATGACGAGCATCGCATTCATCGCGGGGCTTGTGCCGCTCCTGGTGGCCTATGGACCTGGCGCCGACAGCATGTTCGCCGTCGGCCTGCCGGTCATTGCCGGAATGCTTGCGGCCTCGCTGGCCGGCATTCTGATCATCCCCATGCTGTACGTCACGTTCCAGTACCTTCGCGAAGGAAACTGGTTGGGACGCAGCAAGGAGCAAGACCCTGACGGGGATGCTGCACCTCCCGCAGCAAGCTGACGAGAGCGGCGTACGCGAGCAGCCGTCACTCGTTTTCCCGTCGATCGGTATTTTGGGCCGGCATCGAATAAGGTCTGACCCGCGCTCACATCCGATGAGCCGGAGGTCAAGCAAAGGGCGATATCTTGCCGGATTTCACGTCGGAACGAATTCAGCGTAAGGTATTGGTCATCGTAGCTTTGGGTGGCCTGATTTGCGGCGCGCTCGCCTGGCTGGCAAGCGCGCCCCGGCTTGCGCAATGGTGTTGGGGCATCGGCACGGTCCCGGTAGCGATCGGCCTTTTCGTCTCCATGGTGCGCGACCTGCTGGCGGGCCGCATGGGCGTCGATGCGGTCGCCTTCGTATCGATGACAGCCGCGCTCGTGCTGGGCGAAAATCTCGCCGCCATCGTCGTGGCCGTCATGTACGCGGGTGGCAATCGCCTGGAGGATTTCGCCGTTTCGCGCGCGGAGCGCGATCTCAAGTCCCTCGTGGATCGCGCGCCGCGCCGCGCCCACCGGCGCGTCGATGATGGCTACGAGGACATCGGCATCGACGAGATCGCTCCGGGCGACATCTTGCTGGTGCGCGCCGGCGAGGTTATCGGCGTGGACGGCCTGGTCGTGGATGACGGTGCGCTCATCGACGAGGCCGCTCTGACGGGCGAACCCCTTCCCGTGATCCGCGCCAAGGGCGAGGCGCTGCGGTCGGGAACCATAAACGCGGGCGAAACATTTCAAATGCGCGCCACGACAACGGCAACGGAAAGTACCTATGCCGGGATCGTGCGCCTCGTCACCGCGGCCCAGACGGCCAAGGCGCCTTTCATCCGCATCGCCGACAAGTACGCACTGGTTTTGTTGCCTGCCACGCTTTTGCTGGCGGGAGCCGCATGGGCATGGTCGGGCGACCCGGTGCGCGCGCTGGCGGTTCTCGTGACGTCCACGCCGTGTCCCTTGATCCTGGCTGCACCCGTTGCCTTCATCGCCGGCGTTTCGCGCGCGGCGCGCCGGGGCATCCTGATCAAAGGCGGCGCGGCGCTGGAGGCGCTGGCGCGTACGCATACGGTGATGTTCGACAAGACCGGTACGCTTACGGTTGGGGGTGCGCGCCTTGTCGCCATTGAGACGGCGCCGGGCGAGAAGCCGGAGGATGTCCTGCGCCTGGCAAGCTCGCTTGAACAGGCGTCGCAGCATGTCGTAGCAAGTGCCGTCGTGGAGGCGGCGCGCGCCCGCGGCCTGTCGCTTAGTCTGCCCGATCAGGTACGCGAGACGATGGGCTCGGGATTGGAAGGGCGGATCGATGGCGCGAAAGCGCGCGTGGGCTCCTACGAATTCGTCTGCGGTACTGCGCGCCCGGAGGGATGGGCGGCGCGCGCCCTGCGGCGTGCGTCTTGGCGCTCTGCGCTCAGTGTGTTCGTGGCGAAGGACGGCAAGCTCGTTGGCGCCATCCTATTGGCGGATGAATTGCGCCGGGAAACGCCGCACGCCATTCAGGGGCTGCGCGCCAGCGGCGTCAAACGCATCGTCATGGTAACGGGCGACCGTGCCGAGTCTGCCGAAACCATTGCCGCCGCGCTTGACCTTGATGCGATGCTTGCGGACCGCGTTCCGGGCGACAAGGTTGAGGCCGTGGCGGCCGAGCAGAAGCTCAATTCCACGACCATGGTGGGCGACGGTATCAACGATGCGCCCGCGCTTGCGGCCGCCGATGTCGGCATCGCCATGGGCGCGCACGGAGCCAGCGCCTCCTCGGAGGCCGCTGATGCCGTCATCCTCGTGGATTCGCTCGATCGCGTGTCCGATGCGGTCTCCATCGCGCGGCGCACGCGCAAGATCGCCGTGCAGAGCATTGTTGTCGGCATGACGTTGTCGGGCGCCGCCATGGTCGCGGCCGCGTTTGGCTACCTGACGCCCGTGGCAGGCGCTTTGACACAAGAGGGCATCGACATCGCCGTCATCCTGAACGCGCTGCGCGCTCTGGTTCCGGGCCGTGAGATCAATCGTGCGACGCTACAGCCAGCAGCGAGCCGCGCGCTGCGCCAGGGACATATTGAAATGACCCGCGCGCTCGACCGGTTGCGCGAGATTGCCGATGCGCTCGATGAGGCGACAGGCGCGGACGCGGTGAAACTCATTCTCGAGGCCAACGCGTGCGTGAGCAATACCATCGTCAAACACGAGCGTGACGACGAGGTGCGAGTCTATCCAGAGCTGATCGAGATCCTGCCTGACCGCCTGGGTCTTGCCGCGATGAGCCGCGCTCACCGCGAGATCCTGCACCTGGCCCGCCTGCTGGCCCGGCTCTCGGGAGCGCTGACGCCCGAGGATACGGACCGCTACCTGATCCGTGACGCCCAGCGGGTCATCGAATCGATCGAGTTCCTGGTGCGCATCCATAGTGCCCAGGAGGATGATATTTACGAACATGCCGCCGGAGATGGGTGAACCAGGCCTGCTGAAATCGGCCGTTAGGCGGGCTTGAACGGGAGACTTCACATCGCAGCCCGAAACGTCTATCAAGCGGCTCCCAGGTGCGAACTGGCGTTAGGCAAGATGCAAGCGGCAATTTCGTCGCGAAGCCGCCTTTTTGCCGTGTCAGTCAGCGCCTTGCGCGGGTGTAGCTCAATGGTAGAGCAGCAGCCTTCCAAGCTGAATACGTGGGTTCGATTCCCATCACCCGCTCCAAGTCCCCTCATGTGCAGAGAGGGGCACCCTGCGGCGCCGCTTCCACACTTCCAGCTTTTCCCCGCCTATTGGGTTTGTTGAGAGCCACGTGCCCTCGACGAGAACCGCTGCGACCGCCTAGCCTGCCCCCGGATGATTTGCGAATAGGTGCCCGGGAGAGCGATATGCGTGGCCGTTCTTTGTTGCTGCTGATGATGTGCACGGCGATGCTGTTTGCGTGCGCCACCATCCCTCCGAGCCCGCTGACGGCCGATGCGGCGCGAACGCTGCGTCTTGAGAACATCAATGTTACGGTTGCGCCCGAGGCGGTGGTAAGCTGGGCCAACGCCGAAAACGAATACGTCAACGCGCACCGCACTGCGGGCGGGCA
This sequence comes from uncultured Hyphomicrobium sp., assembly GCA_964587445.1. Taxonomy (GTDB): domain Bacteria; phylum Pseudomonadota; class Alphaproteobacteria; order Rhizobiales; family Hyphomicrobiaceae; genus Hyphomicrobium_B. Next base: position 110,691 of record CAZPLQ010000002.1, on the reverse strand, counting down.
AATGCCTCCCAAGAAAATTACCGAAACCGCTTCGATTCCGGGCAATCCCAACGCCGCCGACGAGGCGGTTCACACGCAACTGGTTGGTTCTGAGGACGGTAAGGCTTACGTCCGCGACAAGATCAGCGAACGTGTGCGGACAGCCATCGATCAGCAGGTCAAGCCGCGCATGCTTGCCGGCAACCGTCCCGTCAATCTCGACGTCACCGTCCATTCCTTTACCGTGCCGTCTGCGGTCCAGCGCGCGGTCATCGGAGGCGTGCCAGTGATGTCGGCAACGGCCGTTCTGCGCGATGCATCTACAGGCGAGGTTATTGCGGAACGCAAGGAACAGATTGCGGCCGCGGCGGCTGGAAACGGCTGGCTCGGGACTCTGGTCGACCAGTTCTCCACCGACCTCGACGTCCGGCTCGCCAACAGCTACGCTGAGCAATATGGAAACTGGCTGATGCCTCAGACTTGAATTCGGCCGGCCCACGCTCTGGGAATTGAAGGCATGCTCGTCGTCACGACCAACGAAATCGAGGGATATCGCGTGGTGCGCCATCTGGGGATGGTCAAAGGCCTCACCGTGCGCTCGCGCTCCGTGGTGGGCAACCTGGGCGCCGCCATTCAGATCTTTTTCGGCGGCAATATCACGGTTTACACAAAGCTCGCTGAACAGACCCGTCAGGAGGCGTTCGATCTTCTGGTTAAAAACGCGCAGGAGATGGGCGCTAATGCCGTGCTGGCCATGCGCTATGACGCCAATGAGATCGCGGCCGCGGTGACGGAAGTTCTGGCCTACGGCTCGGCCGTGGTCATCGAACCTATTGGCTGAGGGCCGGATCAATTGCACCGCGCGGGGTCGCGCGACGATCGCCGGGATGCTGGCCAAGCCTGGCAAGCGCGGCGGTGGATCAACCCCAAGCTGAAAACCGCGACGTCACGGTCGTACCTCGCACCTGCCAGCTGATCCCGGCCAAACGTAAGGGGCCCTACCTGCCGCCGTTCGGGTTAACGCGTGTTCCTACGCCTCTGCCGTCGCCGGGTATATCAATGGGTTGTGTGGCTTGAACTCGGGCGGACACGATCAGACATAGGGTCTCCACGGTCGCAACATGGCAGCGCAGCAAATTGGCTAAGGCGAAGGGTGACAAACGCGTGAACATAGTCTATGGAGACGGGCCTTGGAACAATTTGGCCCGATGTCAGCGCCCCATTTCTGGTGCTTTCTAGGGGTGTAGCTCAATTGGTAGAGCGTCGGTCTCCAAAACCGAAGGTCGGGGGTTCGAGACCCTCCGCCCCTGCCATTTGCTTCCGGCCAAGCTCGCGGCGCCGGCCCCGGAAATGTCCGAGGCCGTTGCGGCGAGTTGTCGCATGCCCTGTCAGGATTGCAGATTGATGGCGAAGTTCAACCCGATCGCGTTTATTCAGGAAGTCAGGCAAGAAACTGCCAAAGTTACCTGGCCGACGCGCAAAGAGGTATGGATCACGACTGTGATGGTGCTCATCATGGTCGCGCTTGCCTCTCTATTCTTTTTGGTGGTCGACCAGGCTTTGAGCTGGATTGTGCGCCTCGTCTTGGGCTTGGGCGCCTAGGACTAGCAGGCCAGAGGGCAAGAAAAGATGACGCTCGCGCAGCAACGCGAAGACAAAAAGACGGTGCCTGGCACGCGCTGGTATATCGTCCATGCCTATACGAACTTCGAGCGCAAGGTGGCCGACGCTATTCGCGAGCGCGCGAAGGCGGGCAACCTTGAGCATCTGTTCGAGGAAGTCGTCGTGCCGACCGAAGAGGTCGTCGAAGTCAAGCGCGGGCGCAAGATCCAGGCTGAGCGCAAGTTTCTACCCGGCTATGTGCTGGTGAAGATGAAGATGACGGACGCCGCGTTCGTCATGATCAAGAATACGCCGAAGGTCACGGGCTTCCTCGGCGCCGACAACAAGCCCATGCCGATTTCCGAGGATGAAGCGATGCGCATCCTCAATCAGGTCAAAGAGGGTGTGGAGCGTCCCAAGCCCACCATCACCTTTGAAATCGGCGAGAACGTCAAGGTTGCCGACGGTCCCTTCGCATCGTTCACGGGCGTCGTCGAAGAAGTGGATGAGGAGCGTTCGCGCCTCAAGGTGGCCGTCTCGATCTTCGGGCGGCCGACGCCGGTCGAACTCGAGTTCGGCCAGGTGGAGAAGATTGCAAGCTGATCGCCGCGCTTCGCATTTTTGCTGCTTGGTTTTCTAAGCGGAGAGTGCGCGCGGCAATCGCGAAGGACTACCGGCGGTTTTGCCGGGAACTGCCGGGGGTGATGAGCATTCGCGGCGGTGACGTGCGGGAGGACAGTGGTTTTCGCAAGAAGCGTCTGTCCGTTGGACCGCTAACCCTGGACCAAAAAGCGCCTTTCGCCGAGGCGCTTTCAGCGTCCTCAATGAGTAGGGGAGACCATGGCGAAGAAAATTGACGGCTATATCAACCTCCAGGTGCCGGCGGGCGCAGCGAACCCATCGCCGCCCATCGGCCCTGCGCTTGGCCAGCGCGGCGTCAACATCATGGAGTTCTGCAAATCCTTCAACGCAAAGACGAAGGATCTCGAGCAGGGAACGCCCATCCCGGTGAAGATTACGGTCTACTCCGATCGTTCGTTCACCTTCGAGATGCGCACGCCGCCTGCGACCTTCCTCATCAAGAAGGCCGCTGGCCTGCGTCCGACGGGCAAGGGCGGCACGGGCTCCAAGGAGCCGGGCCGTTCGGTTGCCGGTCAGGTGACGATGGCGCAACTCCGCGACATCGCGAAGGTCAAGATGAAGGACATGAACACCGACGATATCGATGCCGCGGCGCGGACCCTTGCGGGCAGCGCGCGTTCGATGGGTCTCAAGGTGGCGGAGTAAGTCGATGGCCGATAACAAAGCAAAACTTTCGCCCGAAAAGATCAAGGCCACGCGGATTGCCGGTGGCAAGCGTATGCTTGCCGTCAAGGAGGGTCTGCCTCCTGGCAAGGCCTATTCCGTCGATGAGGCCGTGAAGATCATCAAGGCCCGCGCCAAGGCGAAGTTCGATGAGACCGTCGAGATCGCCATGAACCTGGGCGTCGATCCCAAGCACGCCGACCAGATGGTGCGCGGCGTGTGCAATCTGCCCAACGGCTCGGGCCGCACCGCGCGCGTCGCCGTGTTTGCCAAGGGCGCCAAGGCCGACGAGGCCAAGGCCGCCGGTGCCGACATCGTGGGTGCGGAGGATCTGGTCGAGATCGTGTCCAAGGGCACGATCAACTTCGATCGCTGCATCGCGACGCCCGACATGATGGGTCTGGTCGGCCGTCTGGGCAAGGTGTTGGGTCCGCGCGGCCTGATGCCTAATCCGCGCGTCGGCACGGTGACGATGGACGTTGTGGGCGCCGTCAAGGGCGCCAAGGGCGGCTCTGTGGAGTTCCGCGTCGAGAAGGCGGGCATCGTGCATGCCGGCGTCGGCAAGGCCTCCTTCACGGAAGCGGCCCTGGTCGAGAACATCAAGGCGTTCGTCGATGCCGTGGTCAAGGCCAAGCCGCAGGGTTCGAAGGGCACGTACCTGAAGAAGGTGTCGCTGTCCTCCACCATGGGGCCCGGCCTCAAGGTCGACGCGACGACCGTTGCCTCGGGCCCTGTGGTCTAAGGCACGACACGAATTTCCAGGGCAACCTGGAATGCCCCGGACCGGGGTTCTTGCAAGCCTCCGGTCCGGTTCACTGTCCGAGATTGTGGGTGTGCTCAGCGGAGCTTCCGCGCGGCACTTAAGTCTCTCAAGACCGAGGGCCCGCATGAGACAGAAGACGGCTGGATGGCCGGGGCAACCCGATTATCCGGTTTGAACCTTCTGGGTCAGCACCGTGCCGCCTTGTTCAAACGAGGTTGCCGGTAACTAGGACAGACCAGCCGTCGCCCTCTTTGAAAAAAGAGCGCGGCAAGGTGCAACCCCGCGGATCCTCTCGCAAGAGATCAGATCCGCAAGCAGGAGACGAGACGTGGATAGAGCCGCGAAACGTGAGCTCATCGACAATCTCAACGGCGTGTTCAAGGACACGGGCGTTGTCGTTGTCTCCCACTATTCCGGATTGACGGTCGCTCAGATGACCCAGTTCCGTCAGCAGCTCAAAGCTGCCGGCGGCAAGGTCAAGGTGACCAAGAACCGGCTCGCCAAGATTGCGCTCAAGGACACCGACTACAATGGCATCGCCGACCTTCTGACGGGACCCACGGTCCTGGCCTACTCGAAGGATCCGATCGCTGCCGCCAAGATCTCCGTCGAATTCTCCAAGAAGAACGAAAAGCTCGTTGTTCTGGGTGGCTCGATGGGGACCAACGTCCTCGACGCAGCTGGCGTGAAGGCGCTCGCCGAACTGCCTTCGCTCGATGAACTGCGCGCAAAGCTCATCGGTCTTCTCAACGCGCCGGCGACCAAGATCGCCCGCACGATCAAGGAGCCCGGTGCGAAGCTGGCTCGCGTCATTCAAGCAAAGGCATCCAAGGAAGAAGCCGCTTGATTTCGGGAGAGGTCCCAAACAGGGCCTCGATGAAAAGCACGATTGGCAGCCGCTGGCTGCACTCAACAACCAACTGGTTCAAACCGAAGGAAGTAAGTTATGTCGAAGATCGAAAAGATCGTTGAAGATCTCTCCAGCCTGACCGTTCTGGAAGCTGCCGAGCTCGCCAAGGCTCTCGAAGAGAAGTGGGGCGTGTCGGCTGCGGCCGCCGTTGCCGTTGCTGCTCCCGCCGCCGGCGGCGCTGGCGCGGCTCCTGTCGAGGAGAAGACGGAGTTCACCGTGCTGCTCGTTTCGGGCGGCGACAAGAAGATCAACGTCATCAAGGAAGTCCGCGCCATCACGGGCCTGGGCCTGAAGGAAGCCAAGGACCTCGTAGAGGCTGGCAACAAGGCCGTGAAGGAAGGCGTCTCCAAGGACGAGGCCGCCAAGCTGAAGAAGCAGCTTGAAGACCAGGGCGCCAAGGTCGAGCTGAAGTAATCGGCCGGGTGCTCCGGCGTTCGGCCGGAGCACCCGATCGTTTTCCGCGCCGGACGGCCGGCTCCCGGAACGGGAGTCGTCCGGCGTCATCAAAAACGTCTTTCCGGAGGGTTCTCTTGGGATCGAAAGTCCCAAAAAGAACCCTCCGGTGAGCCGTTTCAAGAGGCCGCTAAGGCCGACGGCATCGCACGACACGATTTGATTGCGGGATTTCGCCCGCCAACACGAGCATAGGAGCGGACATGGCTCAGACCCTTCCCAGCCGCAAGCGTATCAGGAAACAATTCGGATCGATCGGCGAGGTAGCTGAGATGCCGAACCTCATCGAGGTTCAGAAGGCTTCCTACGACGACTTCCTGATGGTTAAGGAGCCCCCGCACGGGCGCCCAGACGATTTCGGCCTGCAGTCGGTCTTCAAAGGCGTTTTCCCGATCTCCGACTTCGCCGGCAAGGCGACGCTGGAGTTCGTGCGCTACGAATTCGAAGCTCCCAAGTTCGACGTCGACGAGTGCATGCAGCGCGATATGACCTACTCCGCGCCGCTGAAGGTCAAGCTGCGCCTGATCGTGTTCGATGTGAACGAGGAGACGGGCTCCAAATCGATCAAGGACGTCAAGGAACAGGACGTCTACATGGGTGACATGCCGCTCATGACCTCGAACGGCACATTCATCATCAACGGCACCGAGCGCGTGATCGTTTCGCAGATGCATCGCTCGCCGGGCGTGTTCTTCGATCACGACCGTGGCAAGACGCACTCGTCTGGCAAGCTGTTGTTCGCAGCCCGCATCATTCCCTATCGCGGGTCCTGGCTCGACTTCGAGTTCGATGCCAAGGATATCGTTTATGTGCGCATCGACCGCCGCCGCAAGCTGCCGGTGACGACCATGCTGTACGCGTTGGGGCTCGATGACGAGCAGATCCTGGCGCACTTCTACAACCACATCTCGGTGAAGGAATCCAAGCGCGGCTGGAAGATGCCGTACATCCCCGAGAAGTTCCGCGGCTTCACGCCCCAGTCCGACTTCGCGGACGCAAAGACCGGCGAAGTGGTTGCGCGTGCGGGTGAGAAGATCACCGCGCGCAAGGCGCGTGAGCTGGCCGAGAACGGTCTGAAGGAGATCCTGGTTTCGGCCGAGGATCTCTCGGGCCGCTTCATCGCGGAAGACATCGTCGATCTCGATACCGGCAAGATCTTTGCGGAAGCGGGCGATGAGCTCGATGCAAACCTGCTGGCCGAGCTCAAGGAGCAGAAGGTCAAGGAGTTCCACGTTCTCGACATCGACTACGTGAATATCGGCGCCTTCATCCGCAACACGCTCCACATCGACAAGAATGCCAACACGCAGGAAGCGTTGATGGACATCTACCGGGTCATGCGCCCGGGTGAGCCGCCGACCATCGAGGCCGCGACGGCCCTGTTCCAGGGCCTGTTCTTCGACCCGGAGCGTTACGATCTGTCGGCTGTCGGCCGCGTGAAGATGAACATGCGTCTGGAGCTGGATGCGCCCGACACCATGCGCGTGCTGCGTAAGGAGGACATCCTGGCAGTCGTCAAGACGCTCGTCGATCTGCGCGACGGCAAGGGCGACATCGACGACATCGACCACTTGGGCAACCGCCGCGTGCGCTCGGTCGGCGAGCTGATGGAGAACCAGTACCGCGTCGGCCTGCTGCGCATGGAGCGCGCGATCAAGGAGCGCATGAGCTCGGTCGATATCGACACGGTCATGCCGCAGGATCTGATCAACGCGAAGCCGGCGGCTGCCGCCGTGCGCGAGTTCTTCGGCTCCTCACAGCTCTCGCAGTTCATGGACCAGACGAACCCGCTCTCCGAGATCACCCACAAGCGCCGCCTGTCGGCCCTCGGCCCGGGTGGTCTGACGCGCGAGCGTGCGGGCTTCGAGGTTCGCGACGTGCATCCCACGCACTACGGCCGCATCTGCCCCATCGAGACACCTGAAGGACCCAACATCGGCCTCATCAACTCGCTGGCGACGTTCGCACGCGTCAACAAGTACGGCTTCATCGAGAGCCCCTATCGCAAGGTCGTGAACAGCAAGGTCACGAACGACGTCGTGTATCTCTCCGCCATGGAGGAGATGCGCCACCATGTTGCTCAGGCGAACGCCGAAGTCGATGCCAAGGGCAAGCTGACGGGTGAGTTCATTACCTGCCGCTACCAGGGCGACGTGCTTCTCGTCACGCCCGACAAGGTCGACTACATCGACGTATCGCCCAAGCAGCTCGTTTCGGTTGCCGCCGCGCTCATTCCGTTCCTGGAGAATGATGACGCCAACCGCGCGCTCATGGGGTCCAACATGCAGCGCCAGGCCGTTCCGCTCATCAAGGCGGAAGCGCCGCTCGTCGGCACGGGCATGGAAGATCGCGTTGCACGCGACTCGGGCGCCGCCATTGCGGCGCGCCGCACGGGGACCGTCGATCAGGTCGATGCAACCCGTATCGTCATCCGCGCTACGGAGGAAACCGATCCCTCCAAGCCCGGCGTCGACATCTACCGTCTGCGCAAATTCCAGCGCTCCAACCAGAACACCTGCATCAACCAGCGGCCGCTGGTGAACGTGGGCGATCAGGTGACGGCGGGCGAGATCATCGCGGATGGTCCCTCCACGGAGTTCGGCGAACTGGCGCTCGGCAAGAACGTGCTCGTCGCGTTCATGCCGTGGATGGGCTACAACTTCGAAGACTCCATCCTCATGAACGAGCGCGTCGTCTCCGAGGACGTGTTCACCTCGATCCACATCGAGGAGTTCGAGGTGATGGCGCGCGATACGAAGCTGGGCCCTGAGGAAATCACGCGCGACATTCCCAACGTTTCGGAAGAGGCGCTCAAGAACCTCGACGAAGCCGGCATCGTCTACATCGGCGCGGAAGTGCATCCTGGCGACATTCTCGTCGGCAAGATCACGCCCAAGGGCGAAAGCCCCATGACGCCGGAAGAGAAGCTGCTGCGCGCCATCTTCGGCGAGAAAGCGTCCGACGTGCGCGATACCTCGCTGCGTCTGCCGCCGGGCGTCTCGGGCACCATCGTCGAGGTGCGCGTGTTCAACCGCCACGGCGTCGAGAAGGACGAGCGCGCCATGGCCATCGAGCGCGAGGAGATCGAGCGTCTCGCAAAGGACCGCGACGACGAAATGCAGATCCTCGACCGCAACGTCTATGCGCGCCTCAAGGATGCGCTGATGGGCAAGGAGGTCGCCAAGGGTCCGCGCGGTGCGCGCAAGGGCACGACGATCGACGATGCGATCCTCGACGACATTCCCCGCAGCCAGTGGTGGGAAATCGGTCTGGCCAACGAGAAGGCGCAAGGCGAGCTGGAAGCCATCCAGAAGCAGTACGAAGAGGCCAAGAAAGGCCTTGAGCGCCGCTTCGTGGACAAGGTCGACAAGCTCCAGCGCGGCGACGAGTTGCCGCCGGGCGTCATGAAGATGGTCAAGGTCTTCGTCGCGGTGAAGCGCAAGATCCAGCCTGGCGACAAGATGGCCGGCCGTCACGGTAACAAAGGCGTCGTGTCGATGATCGTGCCGTCGGAGGACATGCCGTTCCTGGAGGATGGCACGCCCGTCGACGTCGTGCTCAATCCGTTGGGCGTGCCTTCGCGCATGAACGTCGGACAGATTCTCGAAACGCATCTTGGCTGGGCCTGCCGCGGTCTGGGACGCGCCATTGATGACGCGTTGCAGAAGTTCCACGAAAGCGGGCAGGGCAAAGCGCTGCGCGATGAGATGACGAGGATCTACGGCAACGACATCAAGCCGGCCGTCAAGGACGAGGAGCTTGCCTCGCTCGCTGAGAACCTGAAAAGCGGCGTGCCGATCGCAACGCCCGTCTTCGACGGTGCGCGCGAGAAGGACATCGTCGAGATGCTGCAGATGGCAGGTTTCGACTCCTCCGGTCAGGTGACGCTGTTCGACGGGCGTACGGGCGAGCCGTTCGACCGCAAGGTGACGGTCGGTTACAAGTACGTGCTCAAGCTGCATCATCTTGTCGACGACAAGATCCACGCCCGCTCGATTGGTCCGTACTCGCTCGTCACCCAGCAGCCTCTGGGCGGCAAGGCGCAGTTCGGCGGCCAGCGTTTCGGCGAAATGGAGGTGTGGGCGCTCGAAGCGTACGGCGCGGCCTATACGCTGCAGGAGATGCTCACCGTCAAGTCGGACGACGTGGCGGGCCGCACGAAGGTCTACGAAGCCATCGTGCGCGGCGACGATGCGTTCGAAGCGGGCGTTCCGGAAAGCTTCAACGTGCTCGTCAAGGAAATGCGTGCGCTGGGTCTCAACGTGGAATTGCTAAACTCCGACCTGCCGGCAGCGCCGGAAGGCGAGGCGCAACCCGAAGAGCCCCAGGCGCAGTTGCCGCCGGCGGCCGAATAGCCGGGTCCAAGGCGAGATGCCATCCCGCTTGGGCGCGGGAAGGCTCTCGCAGACGTCTCTTGCGGCTCACAGGCTTGTGAGATTTTTCGATTTTTCCGGGACCGGTGCCCCCGCCGGTCTCACGAGGAGAAGAGCTGATGAACGAGATCACCAACATCTTCAAGGCGCAGGCGCCGCTCCCGACCTTCGACCAGATCAAGATATCCATCGCCTCGCCCGACGACATCCTGTCGTGGTCGTATGGCGAGATCAAGAAGCCCGAGACGATCAACTACCGCACCTTCAAGCCGGAGCGAGACGGTCTGTTCTGCGCGCGCATCTTCGGACCCATCAAGGATTACGAGTGCCTGTGCGGCAAGTACAAGCGCATGAAGTACAAGGGCCTGATCTGTGAAAAGTGCGGCGTTGAAGTAACGCTCGCCAAGGTGCGCCGCGAGCGCATGGGCCATATCGAACTGGCCGCGCCCGTTGCGCACATCTGGTTCCTGAAGTCGCTACCCTCGCGCATCGGCCTGCTGCTCGATATGGCGCTCAAGGATCTCGAGCGCGTCCTCTACTTTGAGAACTACATCGTGATCGAGCCGGGTGTCACGCCGTTCTCCGAGAAGCAGCTGCTCACGGAAGAGCAGTACAACCAGGCGATCGACGAGTACGGCGCCGACAGCTTCACCGCCGGCATCGGCGCGGAGGCGATCCGCGAGATCATGTCGGCCATGGACCTGCCCAAGATCGCCGTCGATCTGCGCCAGGAGATCGCCGAGGCGACGACGGAGCTGAAGCCCAAGAAGCTTGGCAAGCGTCTAAAGGTGATCGAGGCGTTCATCGAGTCGGGCAACCGGCCCGAGTGGATGATCCTCACCCAGGTGCCGGTCATTCCGCCGGAGCTTCGTCCGCTCGTGCCGCTCGATGGCGGCCGCTTTGCGACCTCCGATCTCAACGACCTCTACCGCCGCGTCATCAACCGCAACAACCGTCTGAAGCGGCTGATGGAGTTGCGCGCACCCGACATCATCATCCGCAACGAGAAGCGCATGCTCCAGGAAGCGGTCGATGCGCTGTTCGACAACGGCCGCCGCGGCCGCGTCATCACGGGCGCCAACAAGCGTCCGCTGAAATCGCTCGCCGACATGCTCAAGGGCAAGCAGGGCCGCTTCCGTCAGAACCTGCTCGGCAAGCGCGTGGACTACTCTGGCCGTTCGGTCATCGTGGTGGGGCCGGAGCTGAAACTGCATCAGTGCGGCCTGCCCAAGAAGATGGCGCTGGAGCTGTTCAAGCCCTTCATCTACGCGCGTCTGCAGACGCTCGGCCAGGCGGCCACCGTCAAGCAGGCCAAGAAGCTCGTCGAAAAGGAGAAGCCGGAGGTCTGGGACGTCCTCGATGAGGTCATCCGCGAGCATCCGGTGATGCTGAACCGCGCGCCGACTCTGCACCGCCTCGGCATCCAGGCGTTCGAGCCGCAACTGATCGAGGGCAAGGCGATTCAGCTTCACCCGCTGGTCTGCGCCGCCTTCAACGCCGACTTCGACGGCGACCAGATGGCCGTCCACGTGCCGCTGTCGCTGGAGGCCCAGCTCGAAGCCCGCGTGCTGATGATGTCGACCAACAACATTCTGCATCCGGCCAACGGCCAGCCGATCATCGTGCCCTCGCAGGATATCGTGCTTGGTCTCTATTATCTTTCGCTCATGCGCGAGCATGAGCCGGGCGAAGGCATGATGTTCGGCTCTCTCGCCGAAATTCATCACGCGCTGGCGGCGGGCGTTGTGACGCTGCACGCCAAGATCAAGGGCCGCTACCAGACGGTCGACGATAACGGCGAGCCGGTCACCGAGATTCATGACACGACACCGGGACGCCTGATCCTGGGCGAGTTGCTGCCGCGTCAGCCCGGCGTGAAGTTCGCGCTCGTCAACCAGTTGCTCACCAAGAAGAACATCTCCGGCATGATCGATGCGGTCTACCGCAACTGCGGCCAGAAGGAGACGGTGATCTTCTGCGACCGCATCATGCAGCTTGGCTTCCACCACGCGTTCAAGGCGGGCATCTCGTTCGGCAAGGACGACATGCTCATTCCAGACACCAAGGAGAGAATCGTCGAGAAGACGAACGCCGAGGTGCGCGATTTCGAGCAGCAGTATCAGGACGGCCTGATCACGCAGCTTGAGAAATACAACAAGGTCGTCGATGCCTGGTCGCGCTGCACCGATCAGATCGCCAAGGAAATGATGGACCGCATCTCGGCCGTTCAAAGGGACGCCACGACCGGCCGCGAGAAGCCTATCAACTCGATCTACATGATGAGTCACTCCGGCGCGCGCGGCTCGCCCGCGCAGATGAAGCAGCTTGCGGGCATGCGCGGCCTCATGACCAAGCCCTCGGGCGAAATCATCGAGACGCCCATCATTTCGAACTTCAAGGAAGGCCTGTCGGTGCTCGAGTACTTCAACTCGACCCACGGCGCCCGTAAGGGTCTGGCCGACACCGCCTTGAAGACCGCGAACTCTGGCTACCTGACGCGCCGCCTTGTCGACGTGGCGCAGGACGCGATCATCTCCGAAGAGGATTGCGGAACCGACGCCGGCATCAACGTGCAGGCGGTGGTGGATGCCGGTCAGGTTATCGTGTCGCTCGCGGCGCGCATCCTGGGCCGGACGGCCGCCGAGGACATCAAGCACCCCGTTACGGGCGAGATGATCGTCAAGGACGGCGACCTCATCGAGGAGCGCCATGCCGAGGCGATCGGCAAGGCCGAGATCCAGGAGGTGCGCATCCGCTCGGTGCTCACCTGCGAGACCATCAATGGCGTGTGCGCCAAGTGCTACGGGCGCGACCTCGCCCGCGGTACGCCGGTCAACATCGGTGAGGCCGTCGGCGTCATCGCCGCCCAGTCGATCGGCGAACCCGGCACGCAGCTCACCATGCGCACGTTCCATATCGGCGGCACGGCGAACGTCGTCGACTCGTCCAATATCGAGAGCAACTTCAACGGCACGGTGAAGATCAAGAACCGCGCCATTGCCAAGGACTCCAAGGGTCAGAACATCGCGACCACGCGCACCATGTCGGTGTTGATCATCGATCAGACCGGCAAGGAGCTTGCGTCGCACAAGATCGTCTATGGCGCGCGTCTGTTCGTGGACGAGGGCGATACGGTCAAGCGCGGCACAAAGCTGGCGAGCTGGGATCCTTATACCCGCCCGATCCTGTCGGAGGCCAACGGTACCGTCGACTTCGAGGATCTCATCGAAGGCGCATCGGTGCGCGAGCAGACCGACGAGATGAAGGGCACGTCCAACCGCGTCATCGTCGACTGGCGTACGAGCCCGCGCGGTTCGGAGCTGAAGCCCGCCATCGTCATCAAGGACTCCAAGGGCAAGCCCATCAAGGTGGCCCGCGGTGGCGATGCCCGCTACCTGCTGTCGGTCGATGCCGTGCTGTCGGTCGACCGCGGCGCGGACGTGAAGGCGGGCGACGTGCTTGCGCGTATTCCGACCTCATCGGCCAAGCAGAGCGACATCACGGGCGGCCTGCCGCGCGTGGCTGAACTGTTCGAGGCGCGCCGTCCCAAGGATCACGCGATCCTGGCGGAAATCTCGGGTACGATCGAGTTCGGCAAGGACTACAAGAACAAGCAGCGCATCACCATCAAGCCCGACGACGAGAGCAAGGAACCGGTCGAGTATCTCATTCCGCGCGGCAAGAGCCTTGCCGTGCAGCATGGCGACCGCATCGAGCGTGGCGATTTCGTCTACGACGGCAATCCCGCGCCCCACGACATCCTTGCCATCAAGGGCGTCGAGGAGCTGGCGAACTATCTCATCAACGAGATCCAGGACGTGTACCGCCTGCAGGGCGTGACCATCAACGACAAGCACATCGAGGTGATCGTCCGCCAGATGCTGCAGAAGGTTGAGATCACGGACTCCGGCGAGACCGACCTGATCAAGGGCGAGCAGATCGACCGGATCGAGTTCGATGAGGTGAACGCGGCTACCGAGAAGGCCGGCAAACGCCCGGCGGCGGCCAATCCGGTGCTGCTCGGCATCACCAAGGCTTCGCTGCAGACCCGCTCGTTCATCTCGGCTGCCTCCTTCCAGGAGACGACGCGCGTCCTTACCGATGCTGCCGTCAACGGCAAGGCCGATACGCTCGACGGGCTCAAGGAGAACGTCATCGTCGGCCGCCTCATCCCGGCAGGTACGGGCGGCATGTTGCGCCGTATCCGCAAGATTGCGGCAAAGCGCGACGAACTCATCGCCATGGAGCAGGCGAAGGCCAACTCGCTGGCCGGGCCTGACGCTCAGAGTGGTGGTCCCAACGCGCGCCGCCGCCGCCGCCCGGCAGCGGACGAGGCGGCGTGAGGGGTCATTCGCCCTCGCGTCGATCATCGCATACGAAAAGGAGACGGCCGCGATCGGATTCGCGGCCGTCTTTTCGGTTTTTTGGGTGCGGTTGCGGGTGAAGACACCACGCCGCTGTCACTTTTTTCGCCTATGGGCTTCGCAGGCGCAAAATAATTTGAAATCGCGGGCCCATGACTGTTGACCAATATGAAACCCGTGTATATAGCTCCCCCACTCTCACGGTAGGCGGTAGGCCCTCTTCGGCGCCCTTTTTGGGATGCGACGCCGGCCTAGACGCTACCGTTCACTAAAGCAGAGCACATCGACGGACCATGATCTGCCGCTCTTGGGGCGGCAGGATCCTCTGGTTTTTTCATGCTAGGGGCGTCCTTTGCGCCGCCTGGCAGGGTTGCTTGGCGCATTTCCATAACGGGTGCGTGCCCAGGTTCGTGAGACGAAGGCAGGATTTGGCGGATGCCGACGATACAACAGTTGATCCGGAAGCCCCGGGAACAGAAAACCTATCGCGAGAAATCGCGCCATATGGATGCTTGCCCGCAGAAGCGTGGCGTGTGCACGCGCGTCTACACGACGACGCCGAAGAAGCCCAACTCGGCTCTCCGTAAGGTCGCGAAGATCCGTCTGACCAACGGTTATGAGGTCATCGGCTACATCCCGGGTGAAGGTCATAACCTCCAGGAGCACTCCGTGGTGCTGATCCGCGGCGGTCGCGTGAAGGATCTGCCGGGTGTTCGTTATCACATCATCCGCGGCGTACTCGATACACAGGGCGTTTCCGCCCGCCGTCAGCGCCGCTCCAAGTACGGCGCCAAGCGGCCGAAGTAAAGATTGCAGCTGAGCCGGTCATCTGGCTCTGAACCGAAACAGAATTCGAAGCGAAGGACATAAGGATGTCTCGTCGTCATGCGGCGCAAAAGCGGGAAGTGATCCCGGATCCGAAGTTCAACGACGTTATCGTCACCAAATTCATGAATGCGGTGATGGCAGACGGCAAGAAGTCGGTCGCCGAGCGCATGGTCTATGGTGCGTTCGACAAGATGGAAGCGAAGGCCAAGGCCAACGCTCTGGAGCTGTTCAAGCAGGCGCTCGACAACGTGATGCCAACCGTTGAAGTTCGCTCGCGCCGCGTCGGTGGTGCCACCTATCAGGTGCCCGTCGAGGTTCGCAACGAGCGCCGTCAGGCGCTGGCGATCCGCTGGATCATTTCAGCTGCGCGCGCCCGCAACGAAAACACGATGGTCGACAAGCTCTCAGGTGAGCTGCTGGATGCCGCCAATAACCGCGGCACGGCCGTCAAGAAGCGCGAAGACACGCACAAGATGGCGGAAGCCAACCGTGCGTTCTCGCATTACCGCTGGTAAAAGCGCGGGCTGCCCGCCAGGCAGCCTGAGCGCACATTAGAACGGATTTTGAGGCAACTCATGGCCCGCCAATACCCGATCGAGGACTACCGCAACTTCGGCATCATGGCCCACATCGATGCCGGCAAGACGACCACGACCGAGCGGATCCTCTATTTCACCGGCAAGTCCTACAAGATCGGCGAAGTCCATGACGGCGCCGCGACCATGGACTTCATGGATCAGGAAGCCGAGCGCGGGATCACGATTACGTCCGCCGCGACGACCTGCTTCTGGACCGGTCGCGACGGCAAGAAGCGCCGCCTCAACATCATCGACACGCCTGGCCACGTCGACTTCACGATCGAAGTCGAGCGTTCCCTGCGCGTGCTCGACGGCGCCGTTTGCGTCCTCGATTCCAATCAGGGCGTCGAGCCGCAGACAGAGACCGTCTGGCGTCAGGGTGACAAGTACAACGTTCCGCGCATCATCTTCGCCAATAAAATGGATAAGACGGGTGCGGACTTCTTCATGTGCGTCCAGGACATCAAGGATAAGCTTGGCGCACGTCCTGTTCCGCTGCAGATTCCGATCGGCGCGGAGTCCAACTTCCAGGGTGTGGTCGACCTCATCAAGATGGTCGCGATCACCTGGGATGGGGACGGCAAGGAGGCCAAGATGGTCGAGGGCGAAATCCCCGCCGACCTCCAGGACAAGGCCGCCGAATATCGCGCTGCCATGATCGAGGCCGCCGTCGAGATGGACGACGCGGTTATGGAAGCTTACCTGGAAGGCAACGAGCCTGACGCCGACACGCTGCGCAAGCTGATCCGCAAGGCGACGATTACCGGCACCTTCTATCCGATGATGTGCGGCTCGGCCTTCAAGAACAAGGGCGTGCAGACGCTGCTTGATGCCGTTGTCGACTTCCTCCCCTCGCCGGCCGATCGCGAAGCCTACAAGGGCATCGATCCCAAGACGGGTGGCGAGGCGCCGCGCCGTCCCACCGACGCCGATCCGCTCGCCATGATCGCCTTCAAGATCATGAATTTCGAGCATGTCGGCTCGATCACCTTCTGCCGCATCTACTCGGGCAAGCTCGAGCAGGGCATGGCGCTCGCCAACACGACGCGCGACAAGAAGGAGCGCGCCGGCCGCATGTACCTCATGCACGCCGCCGACCGCGAGGAAATCAAGGAAGCTTTCGCCGGCGACATCGTCGCCCTGCAGGGTCTGAAGGACACCCGCACGGGCGAGACGCTGTGCGACCCCAGCAAGCCTGTCATTCTCGAAAAGATGGATTTCCCCGAGCCCGTCATCGAGATGAAGATCGAGCCCAAGACGAAGGCCGACCAGGAAAAGATGGCGATCGCGCTCAACACGCTGGCGCTCGAGGATCCCTCCTTCCGCGTCTCGGTTCATCCCGAGTCGGGCGAGACGATTCTCAAGGGCATGGGCGAGCTGCATCTCGACATCAAGGTCGACATCCTGAAGCGCACCTACGGCGTCGATGCCGCCGTTGGCCAGCCGCAGGTTGCCTACCGCGAGTCTCTCGCGCGGGCGACGGACGTCGATTATACGCACAAGAAGCAGACGGGCGGCACGGGTCAGTTCGCGCGCGTCAAGCTGAAGCTGGAGCCCAACGAGACGGGCAAAGGCAACGAGTTCTCGACATCGGTCATCGGCGGCACGGTGCCCAAGGAATACATTCCGGGCGTCGAAAAGGGCGTCAAGTCGGTGTGGGACAACGGCATGCTCATCGGCTTCCCGATGGTTGACATGAAGGTCAATCTGTATGATGGCGCCTTCCACGAAGTCGACTCGTCGGCCATTGCCTTCGAGATCGCGTCCCGCGCGGCCATGAAGGAAGCCTGCGAAAAGGCTGGAGTAAAGATTCTCGAGCCGATCATGGACGTCGAGGTTGTCACTCCGGGTGATTTCGTAGGCGGCATCATCGGTGATTTGAACTCCCGCCGTGGCCAGGTGCGCGATCAGCAGATGCGCGGCAACGCCACTGTGATCCGTGCTTTCGTGCCGCTGGCGAACATGTTCGGCTACATCAACACGCTGCGCTCGATGTCCACGGGCCGCGCGCAGTACACGATGCAGTTCGCGCATTACGCGGAAGTTCCGCGCAATGTCGCCGAGGAAGTGAAGGCAAAATACGCATAACCCGTCTGGCAACAGGAAATCCTCCAGACGGGTAGACCCAGACCAGGATTTCAATTCGCCCAGTGACCGGAAATCCTCCGGGCGAATTATCACCGACAAGGATTTCGACCCGGGAAAACCGGGGAATGACAACTAAGACTAACTGAGAAGTAAGTGGAGAGCCTCCGATGGCCAAAGCAAAATTCGAGCGCACCAAGCCTCACTGCAACGTCGGCACGATTGGCCACGTTGACCACGGCAAGACGACGCTGACCGCAGCTCTGACGAAAGTGTCCGCCGACCGCGGCTGGACCCAGACTGCTATCGCATATGATGAAGTCGCCAAGGCGTCCGAAAGCCAGGGCCGGCGCGACCCAACCAAGATTTTGACGATCGCCACCTCGCACGTCGAGTATGCGACGCCAAACCGCCACTACGCCCACGTCGACTGCCCCGGCCACGCCGACTACGTGAAGAACATGATCACGGGCGCGGCGCAGATGGACGGCGCGATTCTCGTTGTTTCGGCCGTCGACGGTCCGATGCCCCAGACCCGCGAGCACATCCTGCTCGCCCGTCAGGTCGGCGTGCCGCGCATCGTCGTGTTCCTGAACAAGTGCGATATCGTCGAGGACGAAGAACTCCTTGACCTCGTCGAGATGGAAGTCCGCGAGCTTCTCTCCAAGTACAACTTCCCCGGCGACGACACGCCCGTCATCCGCGGCGCGGCGATCAAGGCGCTCAACGGCGAGAAGGGGCCTCTGGCCGACGAAGCCATCGTCAAACTGTATGAAGCTCTCGACACCTACATCCCGATCCCCGAGCGTCCGAAGGATCAGCCCTTCCTGATGCCGATCGAAGACGTGTTCTCGATCTCGGGCCGCGGCACGGTCGTCACCGGCCGTATCGAGCGCGGCCTGATCAAGGTCGGCGAAGAAGTCGAGATCGTGGGTCTGCGCGACACGCAGAAGTCGGTCGTCACGGGCGTCGAAATGTTCCGCAAGCTGCTCGACTCGGGCGAGGCCGGCGACAACGTCGGCTGCCTGCTGCGCGGCATCGACAAGGAAGCGGTTGAGCGCGGCCAGGTGCTGTGCAAGCCCGGCTCTGTGAAGCCGCACAAGAAGTTCCAGGCCGAGGCCTACATCCTGAACAAGGAAGAGGGTGGCCGTCACACGCCGTTCTTCAATAACTACCGCCCGCAGTTCTATTTCCGCACGACCGACGTCACGGGCACGGTGAAGCTTGCCGAAGGCACCGAAATGGTGATGCCGGGCGATAACGTCTCGATCACGGTCGAGCTCGTTTCACCCATCGCCATGGAGGAGAAGGTCCGCTTCGCCATTCGTGAAGGTGGCCGCACCGTCGGCGCCGGCGTCGTCACCAAGATCATCGAGTAGCTCATAGCACGAGGATGCGTTCCCTCCCGAGGGACGCATCCTCAAGTCTTTTTTCGAGAGTGAAGGCGACGACACCATGCACGGCCAAAACATCCGCATCCGACTCAAGGCGTTCGATCATCGCATACTCGATGCGTCGACCCGCGAGATCGTGAACACGGCGAAACGCACGGGCGCTGAAGTGCGCGGGCCCATCCCGCTTCCCACGCGCATCGAGCGCTTTACCGTGAACCGCTCGCCGCACATCGACAAGAAGAGCCGCGAGCAGTTCGAGATGCGCACGCACAAGCGCTTGCTCGACATCGTCGATCCGACACCGCAGACGGTCGATGCTCTCATGAAGCTCGATCTTGCCGCCGGCGTGGACGTCGAGATCAAACTGTAAAAAAGAAAACGAAACAAAATTCCGGGCCCTCTACTCTCAAAACAGTGAGCACGGCCCCAACGATAGGAAGGAATGCTGATGCGTTCCGGTGTACTAGCACAGAAAGTGGGCATGACCCGCATCTTCACGGAAACCGGCGAGCACGTCCCGGTGACCGTGTTGAAGCTCGACAATCTGCAGGTGCTCTCGCACCGCACGGTGGAGAAGAACGGCTATACCGCGCTCCAGCTCGGAGCCGGCACCCGCAAGCCTTCGCGCCTGACCAAGGCCGACCGCGGCCACTTCGCGAAGGTCGAAGTCGAGCCCAAGCGCAAGATCGCAGAGTTTCGTGTCAGTCCTGAGAACATGATCGATGTCGGTGCGGAAATCACCGCCGATCATTTCGTACCCGGTCAGTTCGTCGATGTGACGGGCACCAACCAGGGTAAGGGGTTCCAGGGCGCGATGAAGCGCTGGAACTTCGGCGGCCTTCGCGCCACGCACGGCGTGTCTGTCACCCACCGTGCACATGGTTCGACCGGTCAGCGCCAGGACCCCGGCAAGGTGTTCAAGGGCAAGAAGATGGCCGGCCACATGGGCGACGAGCGCGTCACGACCCAGAACCTCGTGGTTGCCAAGATCGACGTCGCGCGCGGCCTCGTGATGGTGCGCGGCGCGGTGCCTGGCTCCAAGGGTGGCTGGGTGCTGGTGCGCGATGCGGTCAAGAAGCCCGCTCCCAAGGATCTGCCCAAGCCCGGCGCATTCAAGCCGCGTGCCGAAGCCAAGAAGGAAGGTGCGTGATGAAGGCCTCTGTCACCACGCTCGATGCCGGCACAGCCGGCGACATCGAACTCGTCGATGCGATTTTCGGCCTTGAGCCGCGCCCGGACCTGATCCACCGCATGGTGCGTTATCAGACGTTGAAGCGCATGGCCGGCACGCATCACGCTCAGGACCGTTCGGAAGTCGCGGTCACGGGCAAGAAGATGTACAAGCAGAAGGGCACCGGCGGCGCCCGTCACGGCGACAAGTCGGCTCCCCAGTTCCGCGGCGGCGGCAAGGCGTTCGGCCCCAAGCCCCGCAGCCATGCCGTCGACATGCCCAAGAAGGTCCGCGCTCTGGCCCTGCGCCATGCGCTGTCGGCAAAGGCGAAGGCCGGCGAGATCGTCGTCCTCGACAAGGCGTCCTCGGCGGACGGCAAGACCGGCGGCCTGAAGTCACAGTTCGCCAAGCTCGAGCTGTCGAATGCACTCATCATCGATGGCGCCGAGCTCGAACCCGCGTTCGCACGCGCGGCCCGCAACATTCCCAACATCGACGTGCTCCCCGTTCAGGGCATCAACGTCTACGACATTCTGCGTCGTAAGAAGCTGGTGCTGACAAAGGCAGCCGTCGCGGCGCTGGAGGCGCGCTTCAAATGACGAAACGCACCGCCTATGACGTCATCGTCTCGCCGGTCATTACCGAGAAGGCGACGCTCGCGTCGGAGGCCAACCAGGTCATCTTCAAGGTGAACCCGAAGGCCACCAAGCCCGAGATCAAGGCCGCGATCGAGAGCCTGTTCAAGGTGAAGGTCAAAGCCGTCAACACGATCGTTCGCAAGGGCAAGCTGAAGGCATTCCGTGGCCGCCCAGCATTGCTCAGCGACACCAAGAGAGCCGTCGTGACGCTCGAAGATGGTCAGTCCATCGACGTGACGACCGGTCTCTAAGGAGTTCAGGAACTATGGCGCTTAAAACATTCAGTCCGACATCTCCCGGCCGACGCCATCTGGTGCTGGTCGACAAGAGTCACCTGTGGAAGGGCGGTCCCGTCAAGACGCTCGTCGAGGGACTCAACAAGTCGGGCGGCCGCAATACGCACGGGCGCATCACGTCGCGCTTCATCGGCGGCGGACACAAAAGGAACTACCGCAAGGTCGACTTCCGCCGCAACACAAAGGCGGACATGCCGGCCGTGGTGGAGCGCCTCGAGTACGATCCCAACCGCACGGCGTTTATCGCGTTGATCAAGTTCGAGGATGGCACGCTGTCCTACATTCTGGCTCCGCAGCGTCTTGCCGTCGGCGATACGGTTGTCTCGGGCGCCAAGGTCGACGTGAAGCCCGGCAACGCCATGCCGCTCGCGGCCATGCCCGTCGGCACGATTGTGCACAATGTCGAGATCAAGCCCGGCAAGGGCGGACAGCTCGCGCGGTCCGCTGGCGCTTTCGTCCAGCTCGTCGGCCGTGACGCCGGCTGGGCGGTTCTGAAGCTCAACTCGGGCGAGACGCGCAAGGTTCCGGCCGATTGCATGGCCACCGTCGGCGCCGTGTCGAATCCCGATCACATGAACGCTGTCGTCGGTAAGGCCGGACGCACCCGTTGGAAAGGCCGCCGTCCGCACAACCGCTCGATTACGATGAACCCGGTCGACCATCCCAACGGTGGCCGCACGAAGGGCGGCAAGCATTGGGCGACGCCGTGGGGCAAGCCGACCAAGGGCTTCAAGACCCGCAAGAACAAGCAGACCACGAAGTTCATCATTCGCGCCCGTCAGAAGACGAAGTAAGCGCGGAACGCAAGGAGAAGCACTTTGGCACGCTCAGTCTGGAAAGGTCCGTTCGTCGACGGCTACCTCCTGAAGAAGGCGGAAAAGACGCGGTCGTCGGGTCGCAACGACGTTATCAAAACCTGGAGCCGCCGCTCGACCATCCTTCCCCAGTTTGTCGGTCTGACCTTCGGCGTTCACAACGGGCAAAAGCACATTCCCGTTGCCGTTACCGAAGACATGATCGGCCACAAGTTGGGTGAATTCGCACCGACCCGCACGTTCCACGGGCATGGCGGGGACAAGAAAGCGGTGAGGAAATAATGGGCAAGCCGTCTCACGCACGCCGCTTGGCGGACAACGAGGCGCAGGCTGTCGTCAAGTCCCTGCGCATCTCGCCTCAAAAGCTCAACCTCGTCGCGGGCCTTATTCGCGGCAAGAAGGTCGAACAGGCCATGGCCGAACTCGAGTTCAGCCAGAAGCGCATCGCGGGCGATGTCCGCAAATGCGTGATGAGCGCCGTGGCCAACGCCGAGAACAACCACGGCCTTGACGTCAACGAGCTGGTGGTCGCGGAGGCTTACGTCGGCAAGAACCTGACGCTGAAACGCTTCCACGCCCGCGGACGTGGCCGCGGTGCTGCGATCCTCAAGCCGTTCTCACAGCTCACCGTCGTCGTCCGGCAAGTCGAGGAAGACGAGGCGCCCAAGAAGGCGAAGGCCAAGAAGTCCGCCAAGGAGGCCAAGTAATATGGGTCAGAAAGTCAATCCCGTTGGCCTGCGCGTTGGCATCAACCGCAACTGGGACAGCCGCTGGTTCGCCCGCACGGGGGAATACGGCAAGCTGCTGCACGAGGATCGCGCGATCCGCGAGCATATCATGAAGGATCAGCGCGAGGCCGGCATCGCCCGCGTGATCATCGAGCGCCCGCACAGGAAGTGCCGCGTGACGGTTCACACCGCGCGCCCGGGTATTCTGATCGGCAAGAAGGGCGACAAGATCGAGCGTCTGCGTTCCGAGCTGGCCCGTCTGACGGACTCGGAAGTCCATCTCAACATTGTCGAGATCCGCAAGCCCGAGATCGACGCGACGCTGATTGCGGAATCGATCGCTCAGCAGCTGGAGCGCCGCGTGGCATTCCGGCGTGCCATGAAGCGCGCCGTCCAGTCGGCCCTGCGTCTGGGCGCAATTGGCATCCGTATCAACGTCGCAGGCCGCCTGGGCGGGGCGGAAATTGCACGTACCGAGTGGTACCGTGAAGGCCGCGTGCCGCTGCACACACTGCGCGCGGACATCGACTTCGGCTACGGCCGTGCCGTGACGGCCTACGGCATCATCGGCATCAAGGTTTGGGTCTTCAAGGGCGAGATCATGGAGCATGATCCCATGGCGTCCGAGAAAAAGGCGGCCGAGATGCAGGAGGGCGCCGCCCCCCGTCCGCGCCGGGACGACGGTGAGCGGCGCGAGCGCCGCGGCAATCGTGGCGGCCGCACCCGGGGCGGTCCTGGCGGGTCGTCGGGCGGTGGCGGCGATGTCGGCAGCGAAGCTTAGCGCATAAAGAGAATTTGAGGCATCACAACAATGCTGCAACCGAAACGGACAAAGTTCCGCAAGGCCTTCAAGGGCCGCATTCACGGGGCCGCCAAGGGCGGCACCACGCTGGCGTTCGGCGAAGTCGGCCTGAAGGCCATGGAGCCTGAGCGCCTGACGGCGCGCCAGATCGAGGCCGCGCGCCGCGCGATCGCACGCCACACCAAGCGCGCGGGCCGCATGTGGACTCGCGTGTTCCCCGACGTGCCGGTGTCGAAGAAGCCTGCCGAAGTCCGCATGGGCTCGGGCAAGGGCTCGCCCGAACTCTGGGTGGCGCGCGTCAAGCCGGGCCGCATCATCTTCGAACTTGGCGGCATCAACCAGCAGATCGCCAAGGAGGCGCTCATCCTGGGCGCCGCCAAGCTGCCGATCAAGACCCGTGTCGTGATGCGCGTGGGCTAACCCGCAGCGTCGCGCAAGAACAGTAGAGGACAAGAACGATGGCAGCCGAGTTCAGCGACATGTCGCTCGATCAGCTCGACGACCAGCTGGTGAAGCTCAAGAAGGAGCAGTTCAACCTGCGCTTCCAGCGGGCTTCCGGCCAGCTCGAGAACACCGCGCGTATCCGGATCATCCGCCGTGATATCGCCCGCATCAAGACAGCAGCCCGCACGAAGCGGGCCGGCAGCGCCCAGAAGGGCGCGTAAAGGAGCAAGAAGACGATGCCGAAGCGCGTGCTGCAGGGAGTCGTGGTTTCCGACAAGAACGACAAGACCATTGTCGTTCAGGTCGAGCGCCGCTACACCCATCCCTTGTTCAAGAAGACCGTGCGCCGTACGAAGAAGTATCACGCGCACGACGAGGCGAACAAATTCAAGGTTGGCGACAAGGTCTCCATTCAGGAGTCGGCGCCCATCTCGAAGAATAAACGATGGACTGTCGTCGAAACCAAGGTGTAAGCCGGGCTCAAAAGCCTGGGCCTCCACTCACCGATTTCGAGACCGTCCTCGATTAAGACCTTTGAGCCGCCGGAGCGTTGGGAGCCTCATATTTTGAGGCGGCCCCAAGACCCCGGGAGCGAAAAAGGACCCAAGAAGAGAATGAGCCGTCAGCCCTGCCTGCCGGCGCAAAAGAAGGAATGATGCGATGATCCAGATGGAGAGCAATCTCGACGTCGCCGACAACTCGGGTGCGCGCCGCGTCCAGTGCATCAAGGTGCTGGGCGGTTCCAAGCGCAAATATGCAACCGTGGGCGACACGATCGTCGTGTCGGTCAAGGAGGCTATTCCGAAGGGTCGCGTCAAGAAGGGCCAGGTCATGAAGGCCGTGATCGTGCGCGTTGCCAAGGGCGTGCGCCGTCCCGACGGCTCGCTGATCCGTTTCGACCGCAATGCCGCCGTGCTGGTCAACGCCAACGGCGAGCCGGTCGGCACCCGTATCTTCGGACCCGTCACCCGCGAGCTGCGCGCCAAGAACCACATGAAGATCGTCTCGCTCGCGCCGGAGGTGCTGTAATGGCGTCGTTCAAGATCAAGAAAGGCGACAGCGTCGTCATCCTGGCCGGCCGCGACAAGGGCAAGCGCGGTGAGGTCATTGCGGTCATGCCGAAGGAGAACCGCGCGCTGGTTCGCGGCATCAACATGGTGCGCCGCCATCAGCGTCAGACGGCGCAGCAGGAAGGCGGCATCATCTCCAAGGAAGGCCCCATCCAGATTTCCAACCTCGCGATCGAGGACCCCAAGGACGGCAAGCCGACCCGCGTTGGCTTCAAGGTGCTGGCCGACGGCAAGAAGGTCCGCGTCGCAAAGCGCTCGGGCGAGCAGATCCCGGAGAAGAACTAAGCCATGGCTGAGAAAGACAAAGCTCAAAAGGGCGGCAAGCCCCAGGGTGGCCCGCAGGACGCCAAGGCCAAGGGCGGCGCCAAGGGTGGTGGCGGCAAGAAGGTTGCCGCTCCCAAGGAAGCGCGCGTAGCCGCGCCGCGTCCCAAGGATTACAAGCCGCGCCTCAAGACGCATTACGAGAAGGTCGTTCGTGACGCTCTGATGAAGAAGTTCGGCTACAAGAACGTCATGCAGATCCCCAAGCTCGAGAAGATCGTTCTCAACATGGGCGTGGGTGACGCCGTCAACGATCGCAAGAAGGTGGACAACGCGGTTTCCGATCTCGCCATGATCGCAGGTCAGAAGCCCGTCGTTACCCGCGCCCGCAAGGCCATCGCTACCTACAAGTTGCGCGAAGGCATGGCGATCGGCACGAAGGTGACGCTGCGCGGCGACCGCATGTACGAGTTCCTGGACCGTTTCGTCACGATCGCGCTGCCGCGTGTGAAGGACTTCCGCGGCCTGAACCCGAAGAGCTTCGATGGACGTGGCAACTACGCGACCGGTCTCAAGGAGCACATCGTGTTCCCCGAGATCGATTACGACAAGGTCGACAACGTCCTCGGCCTCGACGTGATCGTTTGCACGTCGGCCAGCACTGATGAGGAAGCCCGCGAACTGCTCAAGGGTTTCAACTTCCCGTTCCGCAGCTAGAGGACCTCGGGCCAGCTCAACGCGGCCGTCCCGAAAGGCCTTTGGAGGAGATTATATGGCTAAGACCAGTTCGATTGAGAAGAACAAGCGCCGTCGCAAGATGGCCGAGCAGCAGGCGCCCAAGCGCAAGCGGCTCAAGGACCTCGCCAAGGACAAGACCAAGACCGCGGAAGAGCGTTTCGCGGCCCGTCTGAAGCTGGCCGAGTTGCCGCGCAACGGCGCCAAGGTGCGCGTGCGCAATCGCTGTGAGATCACTGGCCGCGCGCGCGGCAACTACCGTAAGCTCAAGATGTGTCGCAACCAGCTGCGCGAACTCGCCAGCCAGGGCCGCATCCCGGGCATGGTCAAGTCGAGCTGGTAAGGAGAGCGCGCAATGGCAATGAATGATCCGTTGGGCGATATGCTCACCCGTATCCGCAACGCGCAGATGCGCCGCCGCCCCAAAGTGTCGACGCCAGCCTCGAGCCTTCGCGCGCGCGTCCTCGACGTGCTGCAGGACGAGGGTTACATCCGCGGCTATACGCGCGTGGAGCTGAAGGGCGAGGCTGCGCAGTTCGAGATCGAGCTGAAATACTACAACGGCCAGCCAGCGATCCGCGAAATCGAGCGCATCTCCAAGCCGGGCCGCCGGGTTTACTCGCCGGTCAAGAACATTCCGACCGTCGCCAACGGTCTCGGCGTCTCCATCCTGTCCACGCCCAAGGGCGTGATGTCGGATGCCAAGGCGCGTGAGGCCAACGTGGGCGGCGAGATCATCTGCAGCATCTTCTAATCGCGAAAGGGCCGGACGGGCTTTCGAAGTATCGGCCGGACTGAAGAAAAAAGGTTCATTGACCCATGTCGCGCATCGGTAAGAAACCCGTTCCCGTGCCGTCCAACGTGACGGCGACGGTGGCCGGTCAGAACGTCAAGATGAAGGGCCCCAAGGGTGAGCTCTCCTTCAGCGTTCCTGAGGAACTCAAGGTCGAGAAGACGGACGAGGGCGTTCTCGTTTCGCTCATCGAGGACACCAAGCCCGCCCGTTCCAAGTGGGGCATGTCGCGAACCCAGATCGCCAACCTGATCAAGGGCGTGACGGATGGTTACAGCCACGACCTGGAAATCCACGGCGTTGGCTTCAAGGCCTCGATGAAGGGCAAGGATCAGATCGTGCTGTCTGTCGGCTACAGCCACGAAGTCGTGCTGACCATTCCGGCGGGCGTCGACGTCAAGGTCGGTGGCGCCAAGCAGGATCAGGTGTCGGTGTCGGGAATCGATAAGCAGGCGGTGGGCCAGATGGCCGCCGAGATCCGCGCATCGCGCAAGCCGGAACCCTATCAGGGCAAGGGCGTGCGCTATAAGGGCGAGTACATCTTCCGCAAGGAAGGCAAGAAGAAATAAGGACGGCGACCATGGCCAATTCCAAAGAGAAGTTTTTGAAGCGCCGGGCCCGCGTGCGCCGCAGCGTGAAGAAGTACTCGAGCGGGCGTCCGCGTCTCTCGATCCATCGTTCGTCTGCCCACATCTATGCGCAGGTGATCGACGACGCAAAGGGCGCAACGCTTGCGGCGGCGTCCACGATGGACAAGGAGCTCAAGGGCTCGCTCAAGTCCGGCGCAAACAAGGATGCGGCTGCCGCCGTCGGCAAGCTGGTCGCGGAGCGGGCCGTCAAGGCCGGCGTCAGCGAAGTCGTATTCGACCGCGGCGGCTTTCTGTTTCATGGCCGCGTCAAGGCGCTGGCCGATGCCGCCCGCGAGGGCGGTCTGAAGTTCTAATGGAGAGGATTTGAACGTGGCACGTGGACCTCAAAGAGAGCGCGGCCGTGACCGCGAGGAGCGCGATAGCGAGTTCACCGACAAGCTGGTGCACATCAATCGCGTCGCCAAGGTCGTGAAGGGCGGTAAGCGCTTCGGGTTCGCCGCGCTCGTCGTGGTCGGTGACCTGAAGGGTCGCGTCGGATTCGGTCATGGCAAGGCGCGCGAGGTGCCCGAAGCCATCCGCAAGGCGACGGAGGGCGCAAAGCGCAACCTGCTGCGCGTGCCGCTGCGCGACGCACGCACCCTGCACCATGACAGCGTGGGCCGGCATGGTTCGGGCAAGGTCGTCGTGCGCTCGGCGCCGGCCGGTACCGGCATCATCGCGGGTGGCGCCATGCGCGCCGTGTTCGAGATGCTCGGCGTCCATGACGTCGTCGCCAAGTCGATGGGCTCGACCAACCCCTACAACGTCGTGCGCGCGACCTTCGATGCGCTCAAGGCGCAGGAAAATCCGCGTGCGGTTGCAGCCCGCCGCAACAAGAAGGTTTCGGACATCGTCTCGCGCCGCCGTGATGGCTCGGCCGCAGACGTGAGTGCCGAGGCCTGAGGAGACTTGGAGCCCTTTCCGGGGGCTCCACATTTGCTTTCGAGGTAACCACATGGCCAGCAAGAAGACGATCACCATCGAGCAGATCCGCAGCCCCAACCGGCGTCCCGAGCGCCAGGCTGAGACGCTCGTCGGCCTGGGACTGAACAAGCTCGGCCGCCGCGCGACGCTTGAGGATACGCCCGCCACGCGCGGTATGCTCAAGAAGGTGTCGCACCTCGTCCGCGTCGTCGACGACAAGTAATGACGCGCCCGGCGCATCCCCCCAAGGGGTGCACCGGGAACGTTCGAAGGACAAGAATTCTGTTTGCGCCCGGCTTGAAAGACAACGAGCCGCCCGGCGCTACCAAAGAAGGAGCGTAGGCCCATGCGGCTCAACGGCATCAAAGACAACGCGGGCTCTCGCAAGTTCCGCACCCGCATCGGCCGCGGCATCGGTTCCGGCCTCGGCAAGATGGGTGGCCGCGGCGGCAAGGGTCAGACGGCCCGTACCGGCGTTGCGATCGGCGGATTCGAAGGCGGCCAGATGCCGCTTCATCGCCGGCTACCCAAGCGCGGCTTCAACAAGTGGCGTCCTGCCGACTACAACGAGATCAACGTCGGTGCCCTGCAGCAGGCCATCGAGGACAACCGCATCGACGCCGGCAAGCCCGTCGATGTCGCCTCGCTCGTCGAAGCCGGCGTGCTGCGCCGTGCCAAGGACGGTCTGCGCCTGCTGGGCGACGGCGAGATCAAGTCGAAGGTCTCCATCACCGTCAATCACGCTTCGGCCAAGGCCAAGGCTGCGATCGAAAAGGCAGGCGGCAGCGTCACGGTCATTCCCGTGAAGGTGCTGGAAGCCGATGAAAAGAAGCGGGCCAAATCGGCTGCAAAGAAGGCGGCGTCGGGTAAGAAGCCGGCCAGCGCCAAGGACGAATAAGGTAGCGGGCGGGCTGGACTACCAGGCCGTCCGCACGCCATCCTTGAAACGAGATCTGGACCCGCGCACCCGTTGCGCTCGGTCAGGAGAATGACACGATGGTTTCCGCTGCCGAGCAGCTTGCCGCAAATCTCAACCTCGGTGCCTTTTCCAAGGCCGAGGATCTGAAGAAGCGCATCTGGTTCACGCTCGCCGCGCTCGTCGTCTATCGGCTCGGCACCTATATTCCGCTGCCGGGCATCAATATCGCGGCCTATGCAGCATCCTTCGCTCAGCAGTCGCAGGGTATCCTTGGAATGTTCAATACGCTGGGCGGCGGGGCGCTCGAGCGTATGGCGATCTTCGCCTTGAACATCATGCCCTACATCTCCGCCTCGATCATCATGCAGCTCATGAGCTCGATCAATCCGAAACTCGAAGCGCTGAAGAAGGAAGGCGAGGCCGGGCGCAAGCAGATCAACCAGTACACCCGCTATCTTACGGTGGTGCTCGCCGCCTTTCAGGCCTACGGCATCGCGGTCGGCCTTGAAGGCTCACAAAACTCGGCCGGCAGCGTCGTCATTGATCCTGGCTGGTTCTTCCGCGCCACCACCGTCATCACGCTGGTTGGTGGCACCATGTTCCTGATGTGGCTTGGTGAGCAGATCACGCAGCGCGGCGTTGGCAACGGCACCTCGCTCATCATCTTCGCCGGCATCGTGGCGGGTCTGCCCGGCGCGCTCGTTCAGCTTTTCGAACTGTCCAAGACCGGTTCGATCAGCCCGATAGTCCTCGTCGCCTTCCTGGTGCTCGCTCTCGCCGTCGTCGCGGCAATCGTCTTCTTCGAGCGCGCGCAGCGCCGTTTGTTGGTGCAGTATCCCAAGCGCCAGGTCGGCAACAAGATGTTCCAGGGCGAGGCTTCGCATCTTCCCTTGAAGCTCAATTCGTCGGGCGTCATCCCGCCGATCTTCGCCTCATCCCTGCTGCTGCTGCCGATCACGGTCGCCCAGTTCACGGCCGGCCAGGGGCCTGAGTGGCTGAACAACATCGTGGCGGCGCTGGGCAGCGGTCAGCCGTTGCACATGGCGGTCTATGCGGCGCTCATCATATTCTTCGCTTTCTTCTATACCGCCGTCGTCATCAACCCGAAGGATACGGCCGACAACTTGCGCAAGTACGGCGGGTTCATTCCCGGTATTCGCCCGGGCGATAAGACGGCCGAATATATCGACTACATTCTCACCCGCGTTACCGTGATCGGCGCGCTCTATCTGGCCGCCGTCTGCGTGCTGCCCGAAATCCTGACGTCGTACGCAGGTATCCCATTATACTTTGGCGGTACTTCCCTGCTCATCGCCGTCAGCGTTACGATGGATACGGTGGCGCAGATTCAGAGCCATCTCATTGCCCAGCAGTATGAAGGCCTGATCAAGAAGGCCAAGCTGAAGGGCGCCTCGTCATCGAAGGGACGGCGATGAACCTCATTCTTCTCGGACCGCCAGGGGCGGGCAAAGGGACGCAGTCGGAGGTGCTTTGCAAGAAGCTTGGCATTCCCCAGCTTTCAACGGGCGATATGCTCCGCGCGGCTGTAAAGGCGGGAACCCCCGTCGGGTTGAAAGCAAAAGAGATCATGGCCGCGGGCGGATTGGTGCCCGACGAGGTCGTGGTCGGGATCATCGCCGATCGCATTTCTGAGCCTGATTGCGCCAAGGGCTTCATTCTCGACGGTTTTCCGCGCACCCTTCCGCAGGCTGCGGCGCTCGATAAGCTTCTAAAATCAAAAAAGAAAAAGCTGGATTGCGTGATCGAACTGAAGGTCGATGACCAGATCCTGGTCGACCGGATCGAAAACCGGGCCCGCGAGACGCTGGCCGCCGGCGGCACGGTACGAGCCGACGACAACGCCGAGGCGCTGAAAACGCGCCTCATGGCCTATTACCGCGAGACGGCCCCCCTCACGGGGTATTATTTCGCCCACGAGCTCTTGAGGACCGTGGACGGGATGGCTCCGATTGCGGACGTGACCCGCCAGATCGACGAGATTTTGGCGGCCGTCGAGGTATCCTGAAAGGGACCTCGCCGGATTGACGGATCAAGGTTTGCGCGATAGAAACCAGCGGAATTTCTAGCGCAGGCCAAATGAAATCCGGACCGGGGCGAAAGCCCGGGCCCGGCATATTGTGCATTGGACGACCGCTTAACCGGGCCACCCGCGAGGTGCAGGCAGGCGATAGTCAACTTACCACGATGCCGGAAGGCATCGCTAACCATCAGGTGGGCGCTCCGGCGCGCTACCGCAAGAAGACGGCAGGAGACCAACGTGGCCCGCATCGCAGGCGTCAACATCCCGACCAACAAGCGCGTCGTCATCGCGCTACGCTACATTCATGGCATCGGCCCCAAGTTCGCCAGCGAGATCTGCGCGAAGGTCGGCATCCCTGCTGAGCGCCGCGTCAATCAGCTCACGGACGCGGAAGTCCTCCAGATCCGTGAGGCCATCGACCGCGACTATACGGTCGAGGGCGATCTGCGCCGTGAAGTTCAGATGAACATCAAGCGCCTCATGGACTTGGGCTGCTATCGCGGTCTGCGTCACCGCAAGGGCCTGCCGGTTCGCGGTCAGCGCACGCACACCAATGCCCGCACCCGCAAGGGCAAGGCCGTTGCGATCGCCGGCAAGAAGAAGGCGACGAAGTAGTTTTTCTCGCGCGGCTGCGCGAGGCATCTTTCAACCGGCCCGGTTTGCAGAACTCATGGGTCGCAAATTCGAGTTGAGCCCTGGCGGCGCCGAACGCGGCCATAGGGGTAAGGAGCAAAGTCGAGATGGCCAAGGAAGCAGCCGCGCGCGGCAAAGTCAGAAAGCGCGAGAAGAAGAACATCACGTCGGGCGTCGCCCACGTGAACGCGTCCTTCAATAACACCATGATCACGATCACCGATGCCCAGGGCAACACGATCGCCTGGTCATCGTCGGGTACGAAGGGCTTCAAGGGCTCGCGCAAGTCGACGCCGTATGCCGCCCAGGTTGCCGCCGAAGATGCCGGCCGCAAGGCCCAGGATCACGGCATGAAGGTCCTCGAGGTTGAAGTTTGCGGTCCGGGCTCGGGCCGTGAGTCGGCGCTGCGCGCCCTCCAGTCGATCGGCTTCCAGATCACCTCCATTCGCGACGTGACGCCGATCCCGCATAACGGCTGCCGTCCCCGCAAGCGCCGCCGCGTTTAAAGCGCTCGAGGGTGGTGCGTCCATCCGGCCCAGCTTCTAACAGCTTGGTTTAACTTATACATTCGTCCCTTGGTAGGCGCGGGCTTCATCAACCCGCGCCGCATCGCAAGCGAGGCTCCCCGTGGTGAACGTTCTGCAGAAGAACTGGCAAGACCTTATCAAACCCTCCAAGATCGACATTCAACCTGGCCGCGATCGCACCCGCATCGCGACGGTCGTGGCCGAGCCGCTGGAGCGCGGCTTCGGCATGACGCTGGGCAACGCGCTGCGCCGCGTGCTGCTGTCCTCGCTCCAGGGCGCGGCCATCAAGACGGTGCAGATCGACGGCGTGCTGCACGAGTTTTCCTCCGTGCCCGGAGTGCGCGAGGACGTGACGAACATCATCCTCAACATCAAGGAAATCGCGCTGCGTATTCATTCCGATGGCGTCAAGCGCATGGTCTTGAAGAAGGAAGGCGCCGGCCCCGTGCGCGCGGGCGACATGGAAGCGTCGTCGGAAGTCGAAATCCTCAATCCCGACCACGTGATTTGCCACCTCGACCAGGGCGCCTCCATCCGCATGGAGTTCACCGCCGACATGGGCAAGGGCTACGTGCAGGCTGACCGTAACCGTCCCGAAGACGCGCCTATCGGCCTGATCCCGGTCGATAGCCTCTATTCGCCGGTCAAGAAGGTGTCCTACAAGGTGGAGAACACCCGCGAGGGCCAGATCCTCGACTATGATAAGCTGACGATGACCGTCGAGACGGACGGCTCGGTGCGCGCTGAAGATGCCGTCGCGCTCGCGGCGCGCATCCTGCAGGACCAGCTCGCGGTCTTCATCAACTTCGAAGAGCCCAAGAAGGCCGTCGAGGAACGTTCCCATCCCGAGCTTGCCTTCAATGCTGCGTTGCTCAAGAAGGTGGATGAGCTGGAGCTTTCCGTGCGGTCTGCCAACTGCCTGAAGAACGACAACATCGTCTACATCGGCGATCTCATTCAGAAGACGGAAGCCGAGATGCTGCGGACGCCGAACTTCGGCCGCAAGTCGCTCAACGAGATCAAGGAAGTGCTGGCCTCCATGGGCCTGCATCTGGGAATGGAAGTGCCCAACTGGCCGCCCGACAACATCGACGAGCTGGCCAAGCGCTTCGAGGACCAGTACTGAGACAACCCTTCTGCCGTTGGGGAGAAAGTGCCCCGAAGGGGCAGATGAGGGGGAAGCAAGCCAGCCCCCTCACCCTAGCCCTCTCCCCAAGGGGAGAGGGAATTGCAAAAGGCGAGGCCATAGAACCTCCCATAACCAATGCAAAACGAAACATAAGGATCGAAGACCCATGCGTCATAAGAAGCTCGGCCGCCGTTTCGGCCGCCACGTAGGACATCGCCAGGCGATGTTCTCCAATCTTGCCGCCGCTCTCATCAAGCACGAGCAGATCGTCACCACGCTGCCCAAGGCCAAGGACCTGAAGCGCGTCGTCGACAAGTACATCACGCTCGCCAAGCGCGGCGATCTCAATTCGCGCCGTCTGGCGGCCTCTCGTCTGCGCGACGAGGACATGGCCAAGAAGCTCTTCGATGTGCTCGGTCCGCGCTACAAGGACCGCAACGGCGGTTATACGCGCGTGCTCAAGGCCGGCTTCCGTCATGGTGATGCCGCCCCGCGCGCCGTAATCGAACTTGTCGATCGCGACACCTCGATCAAGGGCGCCGAGGACAAGGCGCGCCATGAGGAGATGCTCAAGGCGCAGGAGCAGAACGCCTGACAGGCGTTCCTCTACTGAAATTTCTGACATGCCCCGTGCCAACCGCGCGGGGCATGTTTCGTTTGGGATGGTGCCGTCGTGCTGTAACGCGCCCATTGGTGTTGTGGCCGAGCGCTCCTTCAACCGCTAGAGTGCCTCCGGGAACGCGTAGAAGCCGGCTTTCCAATTGTGCGCAAGCCTGCTCCAGCTGAGCAACTGTAGGGGTGGCGGGCCCGGTCTGCGCCAGCCTCGAGGACGGCATCCCGGGAGGGCGAGATGGCGGAAACGGTGGTGGTGACAGGCGCAACCGGCTTCATCGCCAAACACATCATCGCGGAGCTGTTGCGGCGCGGCTATGCCGTGCGCGGTACGGTGCGAAAAAGCGCAAGCCCGCTCAAGGTCGTGACGGCGCTGAACAAGGCGGGCGTGGATACCGCACCACTGTCCTTCGCGGCCGGCGACCTGACGGCGGACGAGAGCTGGGACGAGGCAATTCAAGGTGCAGACCACCTCATCCATACGGCCTCGCCCTTTCCCATGGAGCAGCCTGAAAACCCCGACGACGTCATCCTTCCGGCGCGCGAGGGGACGTTGCGGGTGCTGCGGGCAGCGCATCGCCACGGCATCCGGCGCGTCGTGCTCACGTCTTCGACGGTGGCGGTGATGTATCCGGCCAACTATGGACCCGACCATGTTTTCAGCGAGACCGATTTTACCGACGAGACGGCACCGGGGCTCACGCCCTACATCCGCTCCAAGACGATTGCCGAAAAGGCCGCATGGAATTTCTTAGAGAGCACACCGGGCGCTCCGGAGCTGACCGTCATCAATCCCGGCTTCGTGCAGGGACCTGCTCTGGATGACGATCTGTCGACCTCGCTTGAGCTTTACCGTCTGATGGCGCGCGGCATCTATCCGGCGGCGCCCCGCATTCGCTTTCCCGTGTGCGACGTGCGCGACGTTGCGGCAGCCCATGCCGTTTCGCTCGCTCACCCTGAGGCAGCGGGCGAACGCTTCATCGTTGCGCGCGATGATACGGGGCTCTTCGCATTGGGGCAGGCGCTGGCGGCGGAATGCCCTGACCTGAAATCCAAGATTCCGAAATTCCAGCTTCCCGATACCGCCGTGCGCGCCATTGCGGTGTTCGACAAGCGGCTGCGCACCATCCTGCCCGAGCTGGGGCGCGTGAAGGCCGTCACCAGCGAAAAGGTTACGAGCCGCCTCGGTCTCGCCTTACGCCCGGGCGAAGACGCCATCCGCGACGCCATCCGCTCATTACGCGCGCTGGGCTTGGTTTGATCCGCCCGGCGGTGGTCTCGCTGGCCTGTGGGCGCGGGTCCGAGTTCACTTGAGCGGCGCATCGCCCGATCCTAGATAAGCCGGGCAGACCGTTTACAGCGCCGTTGAGCGTCGCTGTTCAAACCTTACGAGGCCCTTCATGTCGCGCAGTGCTCGATTTGTCTCACTGATTGCAGTCGGCATCGCTGTGGCGGGACTGGGAATTGCGGGCATCCAAACGGTTTGCTTCGCCTTTGCAGGTACGGCAAACGCCCAGCAGCGCGTGGCGCCGCCCTCACGGGAGGCGGTGCAGTATTCGTTTGCGCCGATCGTGCGCAAGGCGGCGCCTGCGGTCGTCAACGTCTATGTTCGAAGCCGTGTTCAGGCATTCACGTCCCCCTTTGCCGACGATCCCTGGTTCCGCCGCTTCTTTGGCGATCAGTTCGGCGAGCCGTCCGAACGCGTGATGAGTTCTCTGGGCTCGGGTGTCATCGTTTCAGCGGATGGCATCGTGGTGACCAACACCCACGTCGTGAAAGGCCGCGGCGAGACGGAAATTCGCGTGGCGCTCGCCGACAAGCGCGAGTTCGACGCCAAGGTCATCACGCAGGATGACAAAACCGACATCGCGGTTCTCAAGATCGAGAACGGCGACGGTCGGTTTCCATATCTTGAGTTCGAAGACAGCGACAGCCTGGAGGTCGGCGATGTCGTGCTGGCGATCGGCAATCCGTTCGGTGTCGGCCAGACCGTCACGAGCGGCATCGTTTCCGGCTTGGCACGCTCCGATGTCGGCGCGTCCGATGCGCAGATCTTCATTCAGACCGACGCGGCCATCAATCCCGGAAACTCGGGCGGCGCGCTTGTCGATATGAACGGCCGAGTCGTGGGCATCAATACCATGATCTACTCCAAGAGCGGCGGCTCGGTCGGCATCGGCTTTGCCATTCCCTCAAACCTCGTCAAAATTTACGCTGAGAGTGCCGTGGCAGGACGCAAGGTCGAACGGCCATGGCTTGGCGCGAAGCTTGAAGTTGTAACCCGCGAGATCGCTGAAGGGTTGGGTTTGAGCCGCATTGCAGGGGCCGTCGTGACGCGCATCTCCGCGGCGGGGCCTGCGGCAAAGGCGGGACTCGAACCCGGCGACGTCATCATGCGTGTCGACGGCGTCGAAGTCTCCGACCCGCGCGCCGTCTTTTATCGTCTGACGACAAAGGGCGTCGGCCAGACGGCCAAGCTGGCGGTGCTGCGCAAGGGCAAGGGGCTTGAGACCGACCTCGCGCTCGTCTCTCCGCCCAAGGCGGGCAAGGATGACGTGCGCAACCTGTCGGGTCCTCATCCCTTGGACGGCGCGCGCGTCTCCAACATCCTGCCGGGTCTTGCCGACGAAATGGGCCTGGACGAGACAGAAGGCGTCGTCATTCTTTCGGTGCGCAATGGATCGGTCGCCAGATCCCTCGGATTCCGGCCCGGAGATATCGTGGTCGAAATTGGCGGCAAGACGATCGCCAATGTCGTCGATGTGGAGGCAGCGCTCGCCAAGCGGCAACGCATGTGGAGCGTGTCCGTCAAGCGGGGCGAGCGGCTTCTCCAGCTCAACGTCCCTGGATGACGCATGAGCATAATCGCTGCCGGCGCGCTCTATTTCCTCGTCACCTTCGGAGCTGGATTCATCTTCGGCGTGGTGCGCGAGCTTCTGATTACGCCCACAACGGGCCCCGCGTTGGCGACCGCGATTGAGGCTCCGGTGATGTGCACGGTCTGTTATCTGGCAGCGTGCTGGGTTGTCCGCCGTACCGGCAAGGACTGGCAGGCCGGTCAGCGCTTGATGATAGGACTGGTCGCGTTCGCATTTCTCATCGCTGCTGAGATCGGGCTTTCCCGATTGCTCAGGGGCTGGGACTTTGCCCAATGGCTGGAGCACCTCCACACGGCTGAGGGACGTATCTCGCTTGTCCTTTTCGCGATTTTTGCGGCTCTGCCCGTCTTCGTTCGAAGAGCGTAGGGGTCGCTTGCGTTAACGAAGCCTCGGAGCCGATAAGCTGACACAATCCTGCCTCAGATGTAGTCTGAGCGAAGCTTACGTTGGGGGAGAGTCTGCGTGTCGGACAACAAGGGTGTTCTGGTCATCGGCAAGGATACGATCCTGAAGGGAGAGGTCCGCAACTGCCGCGAGATCGAGGTGTTCGGCTATGCCGAGGGCAAACTCGAGGCGGGTAGAGTGGTCGTGCATCCCCAAGGCCGCCTGTTCGGCACCGTAAAAACCGAGAACGCGGACGTTCAGGGTGAGCTGCAAGGCGACGTGCGCGTCAAAAATCTCATTGCCATTCGCAGCACCGGCACCGTAACGGGCAACGTGAAATATGGCCGTCTCGCCATGGAGGAGGGCGCGGAGCTCTCTGCAAGCGTGCGCAATGTGCCGCCGACGGTCGCGGGTGATCTCGATCTGGCGGTTGCCAAAGGCCGTGTGGTGCGCATCACGACCGCCGATCTCACCGCTGTCGATCCGGACGATCAGGCAAAGAACCTGACGTTTTCCGTTTCGAACGCCTCAAATGGCTTCATAAGCATCGCGAGCGCACCGTCACGGCCGGTGACGAGCTTCACGCAAGAGGATCTGGAGCGGGGACAGGTTCTGTTCTCTCACGACGGGTCGAGTTCAGACACGGCCAAGTTCGACGTCGTGGTGGCCGATCATTCGGGTGCGGTCTCGGGCGCCCCTCAGACCGTGCGCGTTGCGGTCCGCAGTTCATAGCGAGGAATTACGCCGCCAGCGAAGCGATCAATTGGCAGGCGGCTGCGAAGTCCTTCTCGCGCTGCTTGCGTTTCGCGCTCGCCTCGTCGTCCTCGCCCCACAGCGAGATCTGGTAATCCTCATCGACGTGTGCGGCAGCCCAGGCTTGCTCTTGCGAGAGGAACCCGCGTGCAACGGCGAGTGCGAGGAGTGCGGATCCGGTCAGCGTCGTCATGACATGCAGGCCCGTGAGGCGGAAAGGCTCATGAGGTTCGAGCGCGCGTGCCACGCGTTCCAGCGTGGCCGCCGGCTGATCGACGGGCATCACGCCGCCGACAACGATAAAACGTGCCCCTAGCGCTTCGCGTGCCCAATCGAGAACGGGGTCCCAGGCCTGCGCTTGCCGCGCTATTAGCTCTTGCGGGGCCTCGGCGCGGTAGCACAACAGGTCGCGGCCCGCGTAGGCGACGATGTCGGCGGCGACCTCGCTGGTTGCGTCCGACACCGCGTCGAGTGCTGTATTGGAAAAGCGCGTCAACGGCATCGTGGAGGGATCGATCACGGCGTTCTGAGCCCGCCATTCCTCGGCAACGGCATCCGCAAGCTTGCGCGCCGGCAACGCGAGAGGCCGCTTTTTGGGCGTCTTTACCGGGCGGCCGTCGAGGAGCACCTGAAAGGGTGGTTCCTCACTCAGGGTGACGGCCTTGTAGAACCGTTTGGGCAGGGGCTTGGAGAGACTGTCGCTGATGTGGCTTTTGGGGCCGCCGGATGCTTCAGAAGATCTCTTCTCCCTGCCCGGGCCGTTGCCGTTCGCCGTGCTGCTCATGCGTGCTGCTCAACTGTTCGAATATCTGATCGAGTGCGCCGGGCATCTCCGCGTAATCGTCTATGATGAGATGCGCTCCCGCCTCGGCGAGTTCCTCGCGCGGGTGATAGCCCCAGGTTACACCCAGGGCGCCAACCTTGGCCGCGCACGCCATCTCGATGTCGTAGGTCGTGTCACCGATCATGATGGTTTCGTGGGGGGCCGCGCCCGTTTCCACCATGGCGGTGAGCACCATCGAGGGATGGGGTTTGGAAGGATGGTCATCCGCGGTCTGGATAGTCATGAAGTGGCCATGCCATCCCTCCCGCTCGATCAGCCGGTCGACACCGCGCTTGGATTTTCCCGTGGCGATGCCGAGGACGATATCCTCGTGAGCGGCAAGCTGGCCGATGATATCGCGGCAGCTGGGAAACAGCACCTCACAGTCGGAGGGGTCGTGATCGAGATCACGGAACGCGCTCTTGTAGCGTTCAGCCAGCATGATGCGCACATCGGGATCGACACCGGGCGCGAGCACCGAAAAAGCCTCGGGCAGAGACAGGCCGACGACCGAGAGCGTCTGAGCGCGTGTCGGCGGCGTCAGGCCGAGCGAGCGGAAGGCATGATCCATCGACAGGACGATGCCGGCTTGGCTGTCCACGATGGTGCCATCGCAATCGAAGATCAGCAGCTTCATGCGTTGCCTCCCCGGTCCGGATTGGGCGTCAGGGCGCTCATTCCTCCTTGCCCTCGAACTTCTTTTCCTCGAATCCCAGCGTCTCCCAGGTGGATTTCATGTGAGGCGGCAGGGGCGCTGTCACGTCGATCTTTTGCTTGGTGACGGGGTGCGGAATGATGAGACGCCGCGCGTGCAGATGCAGCTTCTTCTCGATGTTTTCCGCAGGCATGTTGATGTCGCCCTCGTACTTGTTGTCGCCGACGATGGGGTGGCCGATCATGTGCATGTGCGCGCGCAACTGGTGCTGACGCCCGGTTACCGGCTTCAAGGAAACCCACGCCGCCTTGTGCGCCACGCGATCGATGACGGAGTAATGCGTGGTCGCATGCATGGCCTTGTCCTGCTCGCCGGGCAGCGCCTTGCGCACGCGATCGCCATCCGGGCCTGCGGCTTTCACGAGCGCCGCCTCGATCTTGCCCTGCGGGGGCTTCGGCACGCCCTTGACGAGAGCCCAATAGGTCTTGGCCGCCGAGCGCGTCTGGAATGTGCGCCCCAGCTTTGCGGCGGCATCGCGCGTCTTGGCGACGAGCAGGATGCCGGTCGTATCGCGGTCAATGCGATGGACGAGGCGCGGGCGCTCGCCCCCGAAACGGTCGGCCATGCCCGCCAGCATACCGTCGATGTGCTTCTTGGTGCCGGTGCCGCCCTGAACGGCAAGACCGAACGGCTTGTTGAGGACCAGGACGTGCTCATCCTCGTAGAGGATCATCTTCTCGATGGCGTCGCGGTCGCCCTTCGACAAACCGGGCGGCGGCTTGAGGCCAGTGCCGGTGCTTTTGGGCTGGCGCACCATCGCCGGAACGCGAATCTCGAAGCCGGGCTCCAGGCGGTCGTTGGCCTGGGCGCGCTTGGAGTTGACGCGGACCTGGCCCGAGCGCAGCAGCTTCTGGAGATACGTGTAGCCGACTTCGGGGAAGTGCACGCGGAACCAGCGGTCAAGGCGCATATCGGCCTCGCCCTGTTTGACGCGGATGCTTTCGACTTTGGACCCAGCTTCGCTCATGAGATCAGCGCACGCGAGAAGGCCATGCCGCCATAAAGGGCGGCAAGCGAGAACAGGACGGAAAGCGCGATATAGGCGAAGAGGCGGGGACTGGCGATGCCGTCGGCGGCAATCATTTGCGACAACTCGTAGGTGAATGCGGAAAACGTCGTCAGCCCGCCCAGTATCCCTGTCGCGATAAAGGCGCGGATCTCGGGCGAGCCATCGAAACGGTCCAAGACAAGTACCATGATCGCGCCCATGAGAAATCCGCCCACGACGTTGACGGTGAGCGTGGCCCAGGGAAAGCCGATAAGGCCCCGTGTGGCAAACGCCTGGTTGACAAGGAAGCGCGCGCCAGCCCCGATCGCGCCGCCCACGGAGGCGAGAAGGAGAAGTTTCATGAGAAATCCTCAAATCCGTTCGGGCGAAGCTATAGCCTCTGTGCAGCCGTTAAGGAAGCGCTCCGGCCGTTTCAGGCCTGTCTAGAGCGGTTCTTAATGGCCTTGCGGGCGGCGGCGTACCGGATATCCCAGAAGCCAGCCGACGACATAGCCGCACAGCAGGGCAAGGAAATTCGTTGCCATATAGATAAGCGCATGGAGGCGCGCGGCTTCGCCGGGCATGGTGAAATGCTGGTTCGCGACGATATTGTCGGCCACGTTGTGCGAGATGGTGAATGTCGCAAAGCCCGTGGCGGCAAGTGCGAAAAACATGGCGACCAGAATGCGCAACCTTTCGATCCCTTCGCTCGACCTCGTTTCTCAGGCCACGGGCCAGAACCACATTTCCCGCGCCAGCTCGTAGGAACTGGTGTAGCCGGCCCACGACATCCAATCCATGAGCCAGCTATCCGTCGTGCGGTAGCCGTTCCACAAATCGATGAGATCGCCGGTGGGGCGTCCCTCCGGATCGTCCGGCCGCATCCAGTAGTCCCGCACGTACAGAACGCCCGTGCGGCCGACGATGCGTGTATGGAAGCGCTCCACGTCGCTGCCCGCAATCAACTCGACAGCGCCGAAGCCGGCGATTTTTGCCCGCCGTAGTGCGGCGGCAAACTGGCTGGCGGAGAGAATATGCATCAAGGAGCGGTCATGGATGCCGCAGGTTTGAAGGCGTGCGCCCAACTCCTCGAAGCGCACGCCGGCACGGCGCATCGCGACGCCCAGGCAAATAGCGGACTGATCGCGCGGGGCGACCGGCTCGACATGAGCCTCGGCCGGCTTGATGCCTGGGGCCGTGTCGACGGGCGCCTCATCGGGCGAGCGGGCGCGGCCGCCGGAAATGGTGCATGGCACGTCGATGCTTTCGTTGGTGGGGTGCCCGCGCCAAAGATCGATGAACTGGACCATACGTTTCGTCTTCAAAGCCCGTTTGTTGCTTTACCGGCTTATAGTCCGTGGCCGTGGCAGGGCAAAGGCGGTGGCGTCAAAAGAACGCCAGACATGCGGCACCCGCGAGGAGGGCCGCCAAGCCGACCACGGCCATGCGGGCGCCGAACGCGGCACCCCCGGTGAGCCAGCCGAGGGCGGCCTTGGACATCGTATTGACGGCAACGACGATGAGGATCGCACGGGTCGCCACCTCGAGGCTGAGTTCGCCTCCGCCCAGCCGTGCCATCGACAAAGTGATGGCGTCGACATCGGCGATGCCCGAGAACGCAGACAGCAGATAGACGCCCGCGTCGCCCGCGTACCGGGTGGCAAAATACGACAG
This sequence comes from uncultured Hyphomicrobium sp., assembly GCA_964587445.1. Taxonomy (GTDB): domain Bacteria; phylum Pseudomonadota; class Alphaproteobacteria; order Rhizobiales; family Hyphomicrobiaceae; genus Hyphomicrobium_B. Next base: position 68,674 of record CAZPLQ010000002.1, on the reverse strand, counting down.
AACCATGATCGCGGTCAGCAGCGCGCCGAATTTGAGAACGCTGATGAGGTCGAAGGGGTTCTTGAGATCCAGACCCTTGTCGCCCTGGTCGGGTTGCGATTGGCGGGCGAGGAGATAGGCGGCTGCTCCCGCCTGCACCAGGCTTGCAAGAACCAAGGGCGGCGCCAGTTTCAACAGCAAGGCGTGATTGACGATGCCGGCTACCGCCAGCACGCGCACCATCATGACGGCGCCCGATAGCAGCGCTCCAGCCAGAAGCGGATCGCGATGATCGGGCTGATCAGCGGCCAGCTTGGCCATGTTGACCGTGACGGCCGTGGAGGAGGCGAGACCGCCTGCGAGCCCCGTCACGACGATACCGCTGCGGTCTCCGAGCAATTTGATCGCCACGTAACCTGCAAATGAAATCATTGCGATGAGAACGGTGAGCAGCCAGATCTCGTAGGGATTGATCGCGCCCCACGGATCGACCGTCTCGTTGGGCAGTATGGGCAGCATGATGAATGTCATCGACGCGAGGACGAGGACGGATCGCAGCTCCGGCCACGTCATGCGCCGCACCCACGCATGGAGCACGGTCTTCATGGCCAGCAGGCCCGCCGTTGCGATGCCCGCGGCCGCTGCCACCTGCATGTTGCCGAGCACCGCAAACGCGCCGAGCGAGAAAGCCAGCATGGCCGCGACCAGCGTGGTCGCCCCAAACGTGCGTTCGTGTTGGGTCTCGCGATAGCGGAACAGGCCGATCAGAAACGCAAAGACGGTGAAGGCGATGGCGAGTGCGATCAAGCCTCCGCCGCCTGTTCCGTAAACCATGGCGGCCCACACGCCCCCCAGGACGCCGGCCAGCGTATGGGTACGAAATCCAGCGGCCCGTTCGCCTTCCGCCTCCATGCGGGACTGCCAGCCGCGCTCCAAGCCGATCAACAGCCCGATGGCAAGAGCCACCGACAAGCGCTGAAGGAGTTCAAGGCTGTCCATTTTCGAACCTGCGATAACCGGCGTGGATAGCGTTGAACACGGCAGTGCGCAGCGCAAGGGTGAACCGCTCGAGCCGGAAGACTGTTGGCCGGTTTGCTTAATCTACTGGCCGCCGCGTTCCTTGCGCAGGCGGGCCCAATATTCCAGCCGCTTTCTGATCTCGCGCTCGAACCCGCGTTCCACCGGATCGTAGTATTGCGGCCGCTTCTTGAACTCGGGGGGAAAGTAATTCTGACCCGAGAAGGCGTCGGGCTGGTCGTGGTCGTACAGATAGTCCGAGCCGTAGCCTTCCTCTTCCATGAGCTTGGTGGGCGCATTGAGGATGGTCTTGGGCGGCGCGAGGCTGCCATGCTCCTTGGCCGCGCGCATCGCCGCCTTATAGGCCACATAGTTGGCATTCGACTTGGGTGCGGTGGCCAGATAGACGACGGCCTGCGCCAGCGCCAACTCGCCCTCGGGGCTGCCGAGGAAATCGAAGGCGTCCTTGGCGGCATTGCACACGACGAGCGCCTGCGGGTCGGCAAGGCCGATATCCTCCACCGCCATGCGCACGAGGCGGCGGGCCAGGAACAGCCGATCCTCCCCGCCATCCAGCATGCGGCAGAAGTAATAGAGGGCTGCGTCGGGATCGGACCCGCGCACGCTCTTGTGGAGCGCCGAAATGAGATTGTAGTGTCCCTCGCGCGACTTGTCGTAGAGCGGCGCCCGGCGCTGAACGAGTTTGATGAGTGCTTCGCGGTCTAAGGGTTTTGCCTTGTCGCCGGCGGCGGCGAATACGTCCTCGGCAAGGTTGATCATGGTGCGTCCGTCGCCGTCGGCCATGCCTTTCAAAGCCTCGCGCGCATCCGCGTCGAGAGGCAGCTTGCGGCCCATCTCGGTCTCGGCGCGCTTCAAGATGTTTTCAAGCGCGGCCTCGTCGTGCCGGTTGAGCACCAGCACGTTGGAGCGCGAGAGCAAAGCGGCGTTGAGTTCAAAGGACGGGTTCTCCGTCGTCGCGCCGACGAGCGTGATTGTACCGTCCTCCATGTAGGGAAGGAAGCTGTCCTGCTGCGCGCGGTTGAAACGGTGGATCTCGTCGATGAACAGCAGCGTGCCCTTGCCCTGTTCGCGCAGCATCCGCGCCCGGTCGAAGGCTTTGCGAAGATCGGCGACACCTGAGAAGATTGCCGAGAGCTGCTCGAAGGCGAGCTTCGTCTCGCCGGCCAGGAGCCGCGCGATGGTCGTCTTGCCCGAGCCCGGCGGACCCCACAGAATGAGGCTCGGCAGGCGCCCCGATTTCAACATACGCGTCAGCGTGCCGTCGGGGCCAACGAGATGGTCCTGGCCGACGACATTGGTGAGCTTTTGCGGGCGCAGCCGGTCGGCGAGCGGCCGGGGCGCGCCTTTTTCCAGGCCGGCGGCTTCGAACAGGTTTGTCATGGGCCGGTTATAGGCGGCGGCGCGGTGGCAAACAATCCGGCCAAATCACGCCCACCCATGCGCCGTCCATATCGAGCCGCAGGCGGCCGTCTAGCGCTTGAGGTAATCGAATCGCAGCTGGTCGCGGCGGTATCCGGCGACTTTGCAATCGGCATCCAGAACGGGTGCCTGCCCTTCCAGCATGACGCGCCTGTCGTCCGCGGTGACGTTGCCTGCAACAGCATAGGGCGTCCGGCCACAGGTGGGGGAGAACATGTAGGCCGTGCCGGAGTAGGCGGCCCCTTCGCGCGTCCCTTCGAACACGACATCGCCAGCGCGCGCGCCCACCCGGCGCATGCCGGCCCGGGGCTTCTGGTAGGAAAAGACGCGGGAGGTGCCTTTGGCGTCGAGCCGCATCACCGAGCCGTTGTGCGTCCAGATGGCCGTGCTCGCCGAAGCGGTGCCGGAGTTGGTTTGGAGCGTCACGACCTCCTTTTCGCAATTGAAGGCTGCAGGGAGTCCATCGGCGGCAAGCTCGCACAACATCTCTACCTCCACCGGATTGCCATCCACCTGGAAGCGAACGCGGCGCAGGTAGCTCTTGGCTTCGAACTGGAAGTGCTGGCCGTGGCTGAGGCAATACCCTTTACGCTCCGACAGCACGGTATCCTTGAGCGTGCGATAGGCAATGGCCGTGCGCGGCTCGTCGCCCGCCGCGAAGAGCTGCTCGTCAGACATCTCATACAACCCATCGGCGGACCGGCATTCGTGGGCGTAGTCGCTCGCAAGCACATTGTCCGGCGTGCTAGCGAAAAATGCCGCCGCGCACAGCCACCACCTCACAGATCGCAGGCTCATTGTCTTCGTTCCATTCGTTTCAACCGATGCGAGAACAATACGCCCGGCCGCCGGAAAGAGAACGGCATTACCCGCAAAAAGGAAGCTTGAACGGAAATGGAGCTTTCTACCTCAAACTTTCGCGCTGGGCCGTGCGGAAACGTCGTCGTACCAGCGGCGCAGGTTCTTGCAGTCCTCCGGAATGTCGAGCTCTGTCCATTTGCCGAAGTCGATGGCGCACAGCGTTGTGATGTCGGCCACCGTATAGCGATCGCCAGCCACGAACGGTTTGTCAGCCAGTTGACCGTCGAACTTATTGAAGAAGCGGTTCATGCGCTCCAACGCGCGCTTGGTGAGCTCCGGAATCTGCGGGATCGGCGCAGCGGACCCCGGCAACCCACGATCCGCAAACGTAGGGGCGGTGTTCCGGAAGAGTTCGGAGGCGGCCAACATGCCTTCCTCGTTGGCTCGCTTCTCCCACATATCGACGATGGCGCGGTCCTTTGCGTCGGTGCCAAACAGCGGCGGATCCGGATAGAGCGCCTCCAGATACCGCGCAATCGCCATGGCCTCGCCGATGCAGGTGCCGTCGTCCAGCTCCAGCATCGGCACCATCGCGTGGGGGTATTTGGCCTTGTACTCGTCGCTGAGCGTGAGCTTGTCGGTGCCGACTTCCACCAGCGGGATGTTCAATCCCTTCTCGGCGACATAGATGTGCAGCCGCCTGGGATTGGGTGCGATGTGCCAGTCGTAGATCTTCATGGTGCCGGTCTCCTCCAGGTCGCGTTTCGCCGCGGTTGACCAAGTGTTCAACCGGCCCGGGGCGGCGTCAACGCCAATCCTTTCAGCCTTCGGTCTTAGGATTGCCGACACGGCAGGAAAACGGCGCCTCACGCGGCGGGACGGTCCTCGATCAGGACGTGAGCGGGACGCCCCTCGCGCACAACGTCCTTGCGGGCGCTGAGCGCTTCTTCTCCGCCCGTTTGGGATGCGCCCCAGAAGCCGGCGAGCGTGGGCCCACCGCGCGTGAAGCGGACTGCCGTCAGAAACTCCCAGATCTCGTGCAGCCAGACCTTGCGGCCGATGCGGGCATACCAGCGCATTCCGTGACGCGCGGATGGGTCGGGATGAAGATAGGTGCGAAACAGCGCCCTGGGCCGCGTCTGGACGGCCACTTCGATGAGCTTGACCCAGAGAAAGCTGCGCCAGGCGGGCACATACCGATTTGCAAGCACCTGATGCTTGTAATCCCACCAGCGCTGATCCGTCTGAATGACCTTGCGATCCTTCTCCTGGGTGAAGAAGGGCGTCCATCGGTGCGGGGTGACAAACAGGGTGATGATCTGGTCGGGATCGTAGACGAGGAGCTGGCGGAAGATCCGCCAATAATCGCGATCCCTTTCCTCGTTGAAACCGAATACCGTCGTGCACAAGGATAAGATGCCGTGGTGGCGCAGGAGACGGATCGCTTCCCGGTCGTCCTTTGTCACGCTGCCCTTGCGCACCTTGGCCAGCGTCTCGGGATCGGAGTGCTCCATGCCGATGAGAAACCGCTCGAAGCCCGCCTTTCTGTAAAGGTGCAGGATGTCGGCATCGCGTACGATGTCGGACGCCCGCAGCGTCGCGATCATCGTGAACTTGCAGTTCTGCGCGATGATCTCTTTCAGCAGTTCTCGCCAGACCTTCTTGGATGTCGTCGGGTTCTCGTCGGCAAACGAGATCATGGTGACGCCATGCTCGCGATAGAGCCGCCCTAACTCGGCGGCGAAGGCTTTTGGATCGCGATGCCGCCAGCGGGTCCAGTAGCCGCGTTGGCCGCAGTAGCTGCACAAGTGCGGGCAGCCACGGGAAAACTGCACCACGACGCCACGCTTGCCCCCGTAGTAGGAATAGCGCGCGTGATCGATCAGCTCCCAGCCAACGCGATAATCGTCAAGATTGCGGATCATGGACGCGGGCGGCGTGGCGTGCGCGCTGCCTGCGCGGCGAAAGGCCAACCCGGCGATTGTTTCAAACGGCGTGCGCTCCGCGATAGCGCGCATCAGGCGGCGGGTCGTCTCCTCGCCTTCGCCGCGTATGATGACATCGACTTGCGGCATCTCCTCCAGGCATTCGCGCCAGTGATAGGTCGGAAACACGCCTCCGTAGACGAACCAGGCATCGGGGAGCGCCGGACGCAACAGCTTGAGCAATCTGACAACCGTGGGGTGCGCGCTGGTCGAGCCGTTGTGCCCGATGAGCACGGCGTCGGGCGCGTGCGCAGCCGCGTTCCGCACGATGGTCTCCAGCGCGAGATTGTCGACATCGGCATCGAGCAGCGAGACCGCGTGGCCATCGTCGATAAGCGGTCCGCCAATGGCGAGCAGCCCCAGGGGCGGCAGCATCTCGCCCGGCATGCGTGATCCGATTGCCTGGTGGGGCGGATTGAGGATGAGGATTTTCATGCGCCCGCACCTGCTCAAAACGAGGCGCGCAGGGCGCGTGCGAGAAGGCGAGAGCCCAAATCGCGCACGCCGTCGCGTGGGCGGCAGGCGAGGGCGATGAGCGCCTGGCAGAACAAGGTCTCGTCAGGGTACGCGCGATGAGGGCGGTTGGCATGCATCAGGAGTGCTCCGGGGTGGCTTCGTCCTGCATCAACCCTGGCCGCAAGCGCCATTTACCGCCTTAGTCAATTCCTTGAATTTCCAGGCACGGCCCGCCTTGCGGTCGCCAAACTTGTGCGGATATGTGAGGCTTGCGAGCGACGCCACGAGGGTATGCAACCATGAGCGACGGCAGGGCCTTGAAGCTTTCCGGCGAGGAGAGCCAGCAACTTGCGCTGCGCTTGCGGGAGGAGTTGGCGCGGCGTCGGATGACCCGCCAAGGTCTCGCAGACGCGGCCAAGATTTCCATTTCCACACTGGAGAAGGTTCTGGCCGGGCGGCGCACGTTCACGCTGGCCACCATCGTTCGGCTGGAGGAAGGGTTGGGCATCAAACTGTTGCCGGCGGCCTCCGCGCGCGCGGCCGTGTCCGGCGATGTGGCAACCGCCCCCGACGAGCTTGGAAGCTACAACCGCGCGGCCGTCCAATGGCTGGAGGGTTCCTATCTTACGCTGCGTCCTTCGTTTGGGGACAAGAACGCGGTGTACGCTTATCGCACGGACATAAGCTGGAATGAGGCCTCCGGCGCGCTGATCTTCCGCGAAGGCGACCGCGTCGACACCGACTACACGCAGTTCGGCACAGTCGCCGTACCGCATCAATCGGGACACATCTATCTCGTCACCAACCGGCACGGGCAGCATCGCATGATCGTGGTGGCGCGTCCCACCATCACGGGCGACATGCATGGCATCCTGACGACGTTGCAATCCGGCAGGGGCGCGCACCTCTCACCCGTCGCGGCGCCCATCGTGCTGACCCGGCTGCGCAACGGGGAGAAGGCCCAATATGGGCGCATCAATCAGGCTCAAGCCTGTTATAGCCGCTATGCCACGCTCTTGAAGCGGACGCTGGAGGATCAGTTCGCGGCCTTCGTCGGCGATAGATAACCGCAACGCGCCTGCCACGCACACGTGCGCTTTCGGTATCAGGGCGAGCGCCATGCTCTTGCCCCAGGCACGGCTTGCAGCGAGACTCATGCAACTGATTCGTCCGATTCGAGCAGAAGCAAGCCATAAACGGGTTCGCGAGTGAACTTTCCCAGTCCACGCATTCCAGAGCTTGGTCAGCGCGACCGCTTCGTGAAGCGAACGGTGAAGGAGGGGCGCGTCTTCACCCTTGCGGACGAACAGAGCGCGTGCGTGCCTTCACAAAAGAGCGCAGGGCGGACTGTGCAACTCTTCTGGTCGTGCCCGAAGGAAGCCAAGCGCTGGGCCAAGGCGCTGGCCGGTGAAGACGGCCTTCAGGAGATCAGCTTGCTCGACTTCGCAGGCGATATCCTTCCGGGATTGAAGAGTGGCAAGGGGCTTGCCGGTACCGACTGGGTTTCGGATCCCATCGAGCCCGAGGTCGAACCTGCCGACCTGCTTTTGCGCCTCAAGATGGAAGCCGTCCTGGTGTTTCTGGCGTTGGTCAGCGAGCGCGGCGCCGTCTTCATGGCGGAAGGCGAAGATGGCCCACAACTTCTGCCCTTGGCCCGGCGCGGGGTGGAGCGCCTGGCACTTTATATCTTTCCGGTGCGCTCGGAAGCCGAACGGCTCATGAAGCGCGTGACACCGGGCAAACGCATCATTGCCGATCCGATCGCGGATTTTCGCACCTCGACACTGCCTTGGCTCGCCGAGCGCGGACACCTCGTTGTCCTGGAGCCGATCCCTGGGGCCGGCTCCGTCGAGCTTGAAGCTGCCGATGTTGCCTCCCGTCTTGCCCGGTTTGATCACGCGGCCTCGCCGTCAGCGCCTTAAACACCGCACGGATCGGCACAATTCCGAAGACGGCCCATATGGTTAAGCCGCGCCTTTGGCCGCGCTTGCGCTTGAGCCCAAGCGTGCTATCAGACCTTTTCTTTTCCCGAACAATCGACCAAGTCCAAGGGCCGCTCCCCATGAAAGACATCATCGAAGAGCTCGAGAAGCGCCGCGACAATGCCCGCCTGGGCGGTGGCCAAGCCCGGATCGACAGCCAGCATTCCAAGGGCAAGCTGACGGCCCGCGAGCGGATCGAGCTTCTGATGGACGAGAACTCCTTTGAGGAGTTCGACACCTTTGTGGAGCACCGCTGCACCGAGTTCGGGATGGAGAAGAACAAGACGCCGGGCGACGGCGTCGTCACCGGCTGGGGCACGATCAATGGCCGCGTCGTTTACGTCTTTGCCAAGGACTTCACGGTGCTGGGCGGCTCGCTCTCCGAGACGCACGCCCGCAAGATCACCAAGATCCAGGACATGGCGTTGAAGAACCGCGCGCCGATCGTCGGACTGTTCGATGCGGGCGGCGCACGCATCCAGGAAGGCGTGGATGCCCTTGGCGGTTATGGCGAGGTCTTCCAGCGCAACGTGCTGGCTTCCGGCGTCATCCCGCAGATCTCCCTCATCATGGGTCCGTGCGCGGGCGGCGATGTCTACTCCCCGGCCATGACGGACTTCATCTTCATGGTGAAGGATACCAGTTACATGTTCGTCACCGGTCCCGACGTCGTCAAAACGGTGACCAACGAGACCGTGACGGCCGAAGAACTTGGCGGCGCCAAGGTGCACACCTCCAAGTCGTCGGTGGCGGATGGCGCATATGAGAACGATGTGCAGTCGCTGCTGCAGATGCGCCGGCTGATGGACTTCCTGCCTTCCAACAACGAGACGGGCGTGCCTGAACTGCCCACGCAAGATCTCGCCGACCGTCAGGAATTCTCGCTCGATACCCTCATTCCCGACAATCCCAACAAGCCCTACGATATGAAGGAGCTGATCCTCAAGATCGTGGACGAGGGTGATTTCTTCGAGATCCAGGAAGCCTACGCGAAGAATATCATCACCGGGTTTGCGCGTATGGAAGGCCGTACCGTCGGTCTGGTCGCCAACCAGCCCATGGTGCTGGCCGGCGTGCTCGACTCCGACGCTTCCCGCAAGGCGGCGCGCTTCGTACGCTTCTGCGATTGTTTTGAGATACCGATCATCACATTCGTCGACGTTCCGGGCTTCCTGCCCGGTACGGCACAGGAATACGGCGGTCTCATCAAGCACGGCGCCAAGTTGCTGTTTGCGTACGCGGAAGCCACCGTGCCGAAGATCACCGTCATCACCCGCAAGGCCTATGGCGGCGCCTACGACGTGATGAGCTCAAAGCACATCCGTGGCGATGTGAACTACGCCTGGCCCACGGCCGAAATCGCCGTCATGGGCGCCAAGGGTGCGGCTGAAATTCTCTACCGCTCGGAACTGAACGACCCCGAGAAGATCCAGGTGCGCATCGACGAGTACAAAAAGCGCTTCGCCAACCCGTTCGTGGCGGCCGAGCGCGGCTACATCGATGAGGTCATCCTCCCCCACGGCACGCGCCGGCGTATCTGCCGCGCACTCAACATGCTGCGCAACAAGACCCTCGAGAATCCCTGGAAGAAGCACGACAACATTCCGCTTTAGTTGGCGCTTCCGGCACGCGTTGCGCGAACCGGCTGGAAACGCCGGGCGATTCCCTCAAGGGAGCTGGCTGGCTGACGCGGCTCTGCGCGCCTGGGCGCGCCCGGCGCCCAGAACGACCACGCCCGACAGGACCATCAGCGCGGAGATCGCCGCGACGGCGCTGGCGGTATCGAGGCCCGTGCCCTTGAGCCAGCCGACTGCGTACGGCCCGGCGAAGCCGCCGATGTTGCCGATGGAGTTGATGAGCGCGATGCCTGCGGCGGCCGCGGTGCCCGACAACAGCGCCGTCGGCAGCGTCCAGAAAGTGGGCAGCGCCGCGAAGATGCCGAGTGCTGCAACGATGAGCGCGGCCATGGCCCACGCCGGCTGCGTCGCGAAGGTGCCGGCAATCAACCCTGCCGCTCCCAGGAATGACGGCAGTGCCACGTGCCAGACGCGCTCGGCCCGGCGGTCGGAACTGCGGCCCCAGGGATACATCACGAGCGCGCCTGCGAGAAATGGGAGCGCTGCAACCATGCCGGTCGCGGTATTGGACAAGCCGAAAGCTTTCACGATCTGCGGCGTCCAGAATGTGAGGCTGTAGAGCCCGGCCACGATACCGAAGTAGACGAGGCTCAAGGCCAAGACCCGCGGCTCCGTGAGGGCTTGGCGCAGCGTGATGTCGCCGGCGCCCTTGCGGGCGCTGTCTTCGGCAGCGATCGTGGCAGAGAGGGCGTTGGCTTCCTCCCGCGTTAGCCAGGGCGCATCCTTGGGCTCGTCCTTGAGCACGACGAGTGCGGCAAGTCCGAGCAGTACGGCGGGCGCGGCCTCCAGGATGAACAGCCACTGCCAGCCCTTGAGCCCGCCAACATCCGCAAAGGCATCCAGAATGAAACCCGAAACCGGCGCGCCGATCAGCGCGGAGACGGGCACCGCCGCCATGAAGGCCGAGACGGTCGTGGCGCGTTCCCCCGCCGGCACCCAGCGGGTGAGATAATAGATGATGCCCGGAAAGAACCCGGCCTCCGCGGCGCCCAGGAGAAATCGCGCCACGGCCAAGCTGGTCGGCCCTGTCACGAACGCCATGGCCATGGAGACAAGACCCCAGGTGATCATGATCCGCGCGATCCAGAGCCGTGCGCCAAAGCGCGCAAGCGCAATGTTGCTTGGCACCTCGAACAGGCAATAGCCGAGAAAGAAGATGCCCGCGACGAATCCGAAAGCTTCCGGTCCGATGCCCAGATCGGCATTCATGGTGAGCGCGGCAAATCCGATGTTCACGCGGTCGAGATACGAAATGAAATAGCAGACGATGAGAAAAGGGAGCAGCCGCCAACGGACCTTGCGGGAAGCCTGACTGAGAATCTCGGGGGTGGTCATGATGCGTCTCGCTCGATCGGTGCTCGCGTGCATACCCGAAAGCCGGCCATCGACGCAAAGCACATTCTGCCAACCCTCTCTTGTCATTCTGGCCGAGCATTTTCTCTCCTTGTCATCCCGGCCGCGCGGTAGCGAGCGCCGGGACCGAGAGGGCTTGGCGCGAGCTTGCCATGAGACGTTTTGCGCTTCGCACTGATGCGCTGGGTCCCGGGTCTGCGCTCCGGCCGGATTGCATCCGCCTTCGCTTGCCCGGGATGACAGAGAAACGCGAACACCCTTCGCAGGTCACGATCTTGCTGGTGTTCGAAGCCACCAAACCAACGTGTCTGCATGGCCACAGTACCCGGTCTGGAATGTTGTTTTGGGATGCTCGTTAAGTGCTGATTAAGCACCGATCCCTATCCTCCGGACGATAATTTCTGCGCGGTTTCGTGAGGATTCCTGATGAGTGGTCTGAAGTCGTTGCCAGTCGAAGACATCCTCGCTTGCGGTACGATTACGAATGCTGACCTCGCAAGGTTCCGCCGCGTGTTCTACGAGGACGGAATCGTATCGTCTGAGGAAGCCGAAATCCTTTTCAAGCTTTCCAGATGCAACTTTGACGGCACCGCCTGGGCGGACTTCTTCGTCGAAGCGGTGACGGACTATATTGTCTTTCAGGCTCATCCCCAGGGCTATGTTACGAGCGAGAATGCACACTGGCTGCTCGACCGCATCAGCCACGGCGGGTTCGTGACCAGCAAGATCGAACTCGATCTCGCCGTTAGCGTGCTCGACAAGGCGCGCTGGGCCCCCGTCAGTCTGGCAAAGTTTGCGTTGGATCAGATCAAACACGCCGTCGTCACGGGCACAGGCCCGCTGCGGGCCGATCCATCCGCTCCGGCCGGCACCATCACGGCCGGCGAAGTCGATCTGTTGCGCCGGATACTCTACGCGTTCGGCGGCGACGGCCACGTTGCCATCACGCGCGAGGAGGCCGACGTATTGTTCGATATCGACGAAGCTGTGGCTCACGCCGCGCCCAACCCGGCCTGGACCGATCTTTTCGTCAAAGCGGTGGCCAACGTCATCATGGCCACGTCCGGATACGCCGTGCCCTCGCGCGAGCAGGCGCTTCGCCAGGAAGCTTCGCTGGATACGCCGGAACAGAAGACCTCGGTGTTGGCGTTCCTGCTCTCGATGGTGCGCTCCAACCTTTCGTCGGTTCGCGATGCCTACCATGACCAGACGAGCGAAGAGCGGGCATTGGCGCGCCTGGAGCACCAGCGCATCGAGATCATAACCAATGAAAGCATCTCGGAAGCGGACGCGTCCTGGCTTGCAAGCCGCCTTGGCCGTGATGGCCGGATGTCGCCCTCGGAGACCGCGCTCGTGGCCTACCTGCGCAGCGAGAACCCGAACATCCATCCCATGCTGAGCAAAGCAGTGGAACATCTAGGTGATGCCGCCTAGAGCCATCCGACTTTCGGAGAACGCCGGACGTCTTGGGGATTGAAAGCGCTCCTGGCCGTGCGTTTGCACGAACGGTCCTATCAAATTGCGCGTGACGGCGCCTGCGGCCGCGACGGCAGGCGTGGGCCATCGGCTGTCCGGAGATATCCCTCTCAAAGTGCGGCTCAGAAGCGCGGGCGCTACGGCACCATGGCCTGCTGTGGGCGGTTTACGAGCGCCCCGCCAATGACTAGAAGGTCCGATGGACAATCCGATCGACACAAGCTGCCTGGGCGTTAACCACGTCCGCTGCCGGGAATAAGGGCGCAAGATGTTCAAGAAAATCCTGATCGCTAACCGCGGTGAGATCGCCTGCCGCGTCATCAAGACTGCGCGCAAGATGGGTATCAAGACCGTTGCGGTTTATTCGGACGCCGACCGCGATGCGCTGCATGTGGAGATGGCCGACGAGGCCGTCCATCTGGGGCCTCCGCCAGCGGCCCAATCCTACTTGCTGATGGACAAGATCATCGCCGCTTGCAAGGCGACGGGGGCGCAGGCCGTCCATCCCGGTTACGGCTTCCTTTCGGAGCGCGAAGCCTTCCCCACTGAACTTGAGAAGAACGGCATCGTGTTCATCGGGCCCAACGCCAAGGCCATCGCGGCGATGGGCGACAAGATCGAATCCAAGAAGGCCGCGGCTGCTGCGAAAGTATCCACGGTCCCCGGCTACATGGGCGAAATCTCGGACGCCAAGCACGCCGTCAAGATCGCCGACGAGATCGGCTATCCGGTCATGATCAAGGCGTCGGCGGGCGGTGGCGGCAAGGGCATGCGTATCGCCTACAACGCCAAGGAAGCCGAAGAGGGCTTCCAACTCGCCCGCTCGGAAGCCAAGTCGTCCTTCGGCGACGACCGCTGCTTCGTAGAGAAGTTCATCGAGAACCCGCGGCATATCGAGATCCAGGTTCTGGGCGACAAGCACGGCAACGTGGTCTACCTGGGTGAGCGCGAATGCTCCATTCAACGCCGCAACCAGAAGGTTCTGGAAGAGGCCCCCTCGCCGCTGCTGGATGAGAAGACCCGCAAGGCAATGGGCGAGCAGGCCGTCGCGCTGTCCAAGGCGGTCGGATACGATTCAGCCGGCACGGTCGAGTTCGTTGCCGGCCAGGATCGCTCCTTCTTCTTTCTGGAAATGAATACCCGCCTGCAGGTGGAGCATCCGGTGACCGAACTCATCACCGGGATCGATCTGGTGGAACAGATGATCCGCGTCGCGGCTGGCGAAAAGCTGCCCTTCAAGCAGTCCGACATCAAGCTCAAGGGTTGGGCAGTGGAGAGCCGCGTCTACGCCGAGGACCCCTACCGCAATTTCCTGCCCTCCATCGGACGGCTGGTGAAGTACCGCCCGGCGGCCGAGAAAACCGAAGCCGGCGTCACGGTGCGCAACGACACGGGTGTCTTCGAGGGCGGCGAGATCTCGATGTACTACGATCCGATGATCGCCAAGCTCGTGACCCATGCGGCGACGCGCGAGGCAGCGATCGATGCCCAGGCCGAAGCGCTCGATGCGTTCTATATCGACGGCATCCAGCACAATATCCCCTTCCTTTCAGCCGTGATGCAGCACCCGCGCTGGCGTTCCGGCAATCTCTCGACCGGGTTCATCAAGGAAGAGTTCCCCGAAGGCTTCAAGCCGATCGAGCCGAAGGGCGAGGATCTCAACGTGTTGGCGGCGGTCGCTGCCGTCATCGACCATCTGGGCAACGAGCGCCGCCGCGCCATCACCCATCAGATGACCGGCAAGTCCGTGACGTTTTCCAAGCGCCGCGTCGTGCGCGTCGGCGATACCACCGTTTCACTCGATGTGGCGGGCGAGGTTCCCGGCCCCTATGCCGTCTCGCTGCTCGACGCCAAAGATAACGTGGCCACCACCGTTGAGGTTGCCTCCGACTGGTGGCCCGGTCAGCCGGTGTGGAGCGGCACTGTCGGCGGCAAGCATGCCTCCCTTCTGGTGCGCCCGATCCCCAACGGGTTCAGCCTCGCCTATCGCGGTATTCAGGCACCCGTTTACGTTTACACGGAGCGCGAAGCGCAGCTTGCGGCCCTCATGCCGGTGAAGGCCGGCGCGGACATGTCCAAGTTCCTGCTCTGCCCGATGCCCGGTCTCGTCAAATCCATCAGCGTGGCGGAGGGGGATGACGTGAAGGCGGGCGATACGCTCGCCATCGTCGAGGCCATGAAGATGGAGAACGTCCTGCGGGCCGAGCGCGATGGCAAGGTCAAGACGATCGCCGCCAAGCCGGGCGACAGTCTGGCTGTCGATGCCGTCATCATCGAGTTTGCCTGACCTGTGCTGCCGCAAGGCTGACGGCATTTGGTTTCCTTTTGAACGGGCGCTCACAAGGAGCGCCCGTTTTGCTTTCCCTGCCGCACTCAACCTGGTTTCAGGCAAACCGTGCCGCTTCGGTGCGGATACCATCGAGGATCGTCTCGTAGGCCTCTTCGTTGCGGGTTTCCGGGTAGACCATGCAGACCGGATAGACGAATTTGCGCCCCCGCTTGGGCTGACGCAGCCGCCCCCGAGCCACCAAGGGCCGCACCATCCGGGCAGGAAAATAGGCCTGACACTCGTTCGCGAGGATGTAATCGAGGCTCATGGGCCCCAGATCCAGGGTGACGGCGGGGTTGGCATGCTCGGGGAAGGCCCCTGCATGGTCCTGCATGAACTCAGCGCACCAATCGACGAGCACGTAGTCTGCCGGCTGGCGCCGTCCACCCGGCTTTGCGCTCGATACCAGCACGAATTCCTCATCAAACAGGTGTTCAATCGTCAACCCCGGCGGCGCCGATGGGCGATAGAGCACGGCGACATCGAGCGTACCCTCGATCAGGCGCTGCGTGAGGATGGCGGAGGCGCCCGCGGTCGCGGAGATCGCGACGTCGGGCATGGCCAGACGCAATCCCGACGCCCACTTGAGCAGGAACGAACTCCACAGACTCATGGGTGCGCCCATCGATAAGTGATCACGATGTGTGTCAGCGAGTGACACCTGGAGCTGAGCCTGCTGCCAGACGCGCACCATGGCGAGTGCGTGCTTCTGGAAGAGTTCGCCCGCGCCCGTCAGCTCCGCGCCTGCCTTCGAGCGTTCGAACAACGGACGCCCGAGCATGTCTTCAAGCCCTTTAATACGGGCAGAAACGGTGGATTGGGTGACGTTCATCTTGCGCGCTGCATCGATGAAGCTGCCGGTTTCGGCGACCATCAGAAACGTTCGTGCGAGGCTGACATCCATGACGCGACCACTCTCGAAGCGAAGCCAACTCAGTCACAAAAAAGTATCTATCGAAAAAATCGATATCACCAACCATCAAAATTCGTTTGTGAACAAGCTTGAAATTCACCAGAGTGCGTGCGTCTCGATAAATGAGCATCGAGTCGCGGCGCCGGACGTGCGCCGGAACTAGCCACAACAGAAGGACGACATCCTATGGCTAAAGCTGCTAAGAAAGCTGCCAAGAAGGCCCCGGCCAAGAAGGCGGCGGCGAAGAAGAAGAAGTAATTCGTTTCTGCCGCGATCTGGAAAGCTGTAATGAAGTTCACCTCCCTTGCAGCTGGTATGATCGCAGCTCTTCTTATGACCTCGACCGCCCATGCGGTCAGCATCACCAACCGCGATGATCGGGAAATAAAGCTCACTATCATCGAGGGAGATGTCAGGCAGGAGCAGGTCATCCCGTCCGGCAAGGTGATTGAGGGGGTCTGTCAGAAGGGCTGTATTATCCGCCTCAATGACAGCGACAACGATGAGTACGAGCTGGAAGGCTCGGAAGCCGTGTCCGTCGAAGAGGGCTTCCTCTACTACGATACGCCGCTGGATAACGGCGCGCCGCAAGGCGGCAGCACCGGACCTGCGGATACGCCAAAATCGGAGTAGACGCGTATCGCGGTGGCACATGAAGCGCCTGTTCCCCAGACCTCGGAACAGGCGCTTTTTTCTTTTCGAGCTCATAAGGTTAGTTTGTCGGCAGGCCAGCCCGCAGCAACCCTCTCGCGCGACCTGCGGGGTCCCTGCGGCGTGCTCTTTGCGTCGCTCGGTTCGAATCGAGACCGGCGAGACCAGCTGCCGTCAGGCGCGCTCTCTTCCCGATTGAGTCGCGCAAGCCTCCCGCAGGCGAATTTGGTGGGGGGACGATCCATCGGTCCCATCGATCATTGGCGCCGTTTTGACTTATCCCATCTTCAAACCGGCGGCTCGGCGGATACGACAGGTCCAAAGACCTTCTCGAAGGCCACGCGCAGCGCCACATCGGCATCGGCCATGCTCACCGGCAAGCCAAGATCGGCAAGCGATGTGACGCCGTGCGCCTGAATCCCGCACGGCACGATCCCGGTGTAATGCGACAGCTCAGGCTCGACATTGAAACTGATGCCGTGGGTCGTTACCCAGCGGGACACACGCAGCCCGATGGCTGCGATCTTGTCCTCACGGGTCTCGCCCTTCTCCGGCCGGCGGACCCAGATGCCGACACGGCCTTCGCGCCGCTCACCCTTGATGTTGAAGGCTGAGAGCGCCTCGATCACCCAGCGTTCCAGATCGGCGACCAGGCCGCGCACGTCGCCGCCACGCGCTTTCATGTCGAGCATGATATAGGCCACGCGCTGGCCGGGGCCGTGATAGGTGAACTGCCCGCCGCGTCCCGTCTCGAAGACCGGAAAGCGATCCGGATCGAGCAGGTCTTCGCGCTGTGCGCTCGTGCCGGCGGTGTAAAGAGGAGGATGCTCCAGCAGCCAGACGAGTTGAGGCGCTTGCTTGCGGCGGATCGCATCCGCGCGCGCGTTCATCGCCTCGAGCGCTTGTGGATAGGGCACGGGCCGTTCCGAGATCGCCCAGCCGATGGGACTTGGCCCTGACGCCGCAGAAGCGCGGGGGATATCCATGATCGTCTCACTCCTTGTTGGCAGGGTGCGAACCCCGCGCTCTTCTTTTTCTATTCAACGGCCGGATCGCGCGTCGTTCAGGGCCGTGCAGCGATCCCAGGGTACCTTTAGAATCGCGCCATTTTGCCCTTTGCGGCGGCGGGACAAAACTGCTGCTTGCGTTGGAGCGGGCGCTCTGTTACCTGGGGCGACCTCTCCGGTTTGAGGCCTCTTGAATGGGGGCTGGCCGGATCGTAGGCCCCTACGAAAAGTGGCCTTAAATGCGGTTGTGGCGGAATTGGTAGACGCACTACCTTGAGGTGGTAGCGCTGGAAACGGCGTGGAGGTTCGAGTCCTCTCAACCGCACCATATTTTATCCTTCGCACGATGCGGACGACCAAGCCATCGTGCTGTCTAGGGCTCGTAGGACGTTGTGCGAGGCAGGTCCCCGTTATTCTCAGTCATCATATGTTGGAGTGCAGGTTTGAGGCCTGGGCTTCAAAGCTCGCCCGCTGAGAAAGCGATCCTTTTCAGAATCAGCCCTGACACGCAGGATTCAAGCGCAGGCTGAGCGTTCATCTACCGGATCAGTTTGGAAAACTGCGCGTCTGCCACGGCAGATCTTCAGGCTGGGGTTGCACGGAGGGCTTGGGCGCGCGCCGTGGCTTGGCGGCCGGCTTCGCCGCCCAGGGGAGATGATCCGCCGCGTTGGAAGCGGTTTCGGGTTCGGGGTCATCCTTGTCCGGCATTGTCGCCGTAATCGAGCGGTCGGAGACGGACCCTTGCTTGGCCTTGCCCCCCTTGGCAGCCAGCGCCTGTGCGGCAGGCACGTCGAACTCGGCAAGTGTCGGCTCGCTGGTCTTGGGGACGATGTGCACGACCTTGTAGCCCTGATCATGGAGCGTATCGAGCAGCCGATCGATCAGGCCGGCCGTCGAGGGTTGGATGTCATGCATCAGGATGATGCCTTTGCGCGACACGTTGAGCTGGCTCATGATCCGCTTGAAGACGACGTTGGAGTCACGCGTCTGGAAATCCTTGCTGTCTACGTCGATGAAGAAGGAGGCAATGTTGCGCTTCTTCAAGTGATCAAGGACCTGCCGGCTTTCACTCAGGTAGGGAAAGCGGAAGAACGGTGCGATGGGCTGGCCGGCAGCCTTGGTGACAGCCGAATAGCCTAGCTCGAAGTCCGAGCGCGCTTTGAGAAGGCCGATCGCCTTCAGGTTCCGGTGCGCATAGGTATGCGTGCCGACAGTGTGGCCTGCGGCAATGACCTCGCGCACCATGGCAGGCTCGGCCACAGCCATTCGGCCAACCATGAAGAAAGTTGCGCGGGTGCAGTGATCCTCCAAAGCCTTCAGCACCCGGCGCGTGTGAGTGCGCATGGGGCCGTCATCGAAAGTGAGGACGACTTCGCGGTCCTTCAGGAACGCGTTGTGGATGTGTGATCCGCCGAATACCGGTCCACCTGTCGAGTCGATCTCGACGACGCGGGAGATCCCGAGCTTGTCAGGGTCCTTGGCGCAGGCCGGGATCGCAAGGCGCTGGGCTTCCGCATCCTCACCGGCGTCATCTTGAGAACCATCGCGGCCGACGGCGCTCGTCTGGGGACGCCCGTAGGCTCCATCGTCCTGACCCGGGGCGTTTTCCGCAAGCGCTGCGGTGATACCAAGGCCCGCGGCGCAGAAGGCCGCGAACACCCATGCATTCCTGAAAGTCCCCGCCACCATGCGTGTGCCCACTCTATTATGAATACTCGGGCCGCCTTGGCGATTCCCGCACCGGACATTCCGGCTTTGCCTGCTTGCGGTCCCGTAGAAATCGCCGCGCAGCGCGTCGATGCCACAGAAACCCCAAGAGGGTTGATCCGTCAAGGCTTGGCTAGGCCGCACTCCGTTCTCAAAATATCGAGAATAGCTGGCGAATTTGCGGCCTTACGGATAAGTAGTCCGAATCGACCCTCTGTCTGTGCCCGATGAGTAACGGTCTTCTGCCGGTTCACGCCCTATATGGTGCGATGGTGCGGCAAAAGTGACCCCGCGCCCGCGTGTGGCATCCTGAACGAAAGCCTGTCCCGGCACGGGACCCATACCAATCAAAGCGAGAAAGCCTGCGCACGTGGCCGACGAACGCGAAAACGATCAGGAACACATCGACGAGGCGGAGAATACCACTCTGGTCCACGCGATTTCGGATGCGCTTGGCCGTCGCGATACCGAAGACGTCCGCAAGCTCGTCGGTGATCTGCGCGCGCCCGATCTTGCCGAAGTCATCGAACTTCTGGCTCCCGGCGAGCGCGTTGAGCTGATCCAGGCGCTGGGATCATCTTTCAACTACGAAGTCCTGTCCGAGATCGACGAAACCGTCCGCGACCAGCTCTCGGAGGCGTTGCCCAATGACCTCCTCGCCAAGGCCGTCACGGAGCTGGAAACCGACGACGCCGCCTACCTGATCGAGAACCTGGAAGAGAGCGACAAGCAGGAAATCCTTGCTCAGCTCCCCTCCGAGGATCGCGAGGCCATCGAGCGCAACCTCGAATATCCCGAAGAGACGGCCGGGCGTCTGATGCAGTCGGAGTTCGTGGCCGTCCCGCCATTCTGGACGGTCGGCCACGTCATCGATCACATGCGCGAAACCGAAGAGCTGCCGGAGCATTTTTCGGAGATCTTCGTCGTCGATCCGAGTTTCCGCGTTCTAGGCTCAGTGGACCTGTCGCGTCTGTTGCGCACCAAGCGCGACATCAAGGTCTCGGCCATCATGGATACCGAGCGCCACATGGTGCTCGCCACCGAGGACCAGGAGGAGCTGGCCCGTCAGTTCAAGCGCTACGACCTGATGTCCGCGCCCGTCGTGGACGTGCACAACCGGCTCGTGGGCGTCGTGACCGTCGACGACGTCGTGGAGATCATTCAGGACGAGGCCGAAGAGGACATGAAGGCGCTGGCAGGCGTGGGCGATGAAAGCCTCGCCGACAGTGTTCTGGCCACAGTGCGCTCGCGAGTCCCCTGGCTGATCGTGAACCTGGGTACGGCCATCCTGGCTTCGTTCGTCATCCAGGCCTTCGATGCGACGATCCAGCAGATGGTTGCGCTTGCCGTGCTGATGCCCATCGTCGCCTCCGTCGGGGGCAATGCCGGCACGCAGACCATGACCGTGACCGTGCGTGCGCTGGCCACCAACAAGCTTGGACGCGTCAACTCTCCGCGCGTTATCTCCAGGGAGGCCGTGGTCGGCCTGCTCAACGGTCTCGTGCTGTCGTCGGTCATCGCGCTCGTGGTGTTTATCTGGTTTGGCTCCGGCAAGCTCGGCGCGGTGATTGCGGCAGCCATGATCTGCAATTCGCTGGCTGCCGGTTTGGGCGGCATTCTCGTACCCTTGACGATGGACCGCTTTGGTCTTGATCCCGCGCCTGCCTCGGGCGTGTTCGTGACCATGATCACGGATATCGTGGGTTTCTTTTCGTTTCTCGCGTTGGCTTCGATTTGGTTGCTATGAGGATGGCCGCTCAGGTTAAAGGTGACGGAATGGGCAAGACGGGTGAAACGAGGGTTCGGGCTCTTGAGGCGCGGGACGAGGCGCGCTGGCGCGATCTGTTTGACGGTTACATCAGGTTTTATGAGGCGGAAGTGCCGGACGAGGTCATCACGTTGACCTTTGAGCGGCTGCTGGCGGGCGAGGACGGCATGGCGGGCCTGGTCGCCGTGGACGCCAACGATAACCCGATAGGGCTTGTCAACCTCGTGTTCCATCGCTCCACCTGGTCGCCGACCTGGTACTGCTATCTGGAAGACCTTTACGTCGATCCCGCGGTGCGCGACACGGGCGTCGGGCGGGCGCTGATCGAGGCGACCTATGCGCTGGCGGACGGGCGCGGCGCCAGCAGGACCTACTGGGCGACCCAGCAGAAGAATGCAACGGCGCGTCGCCTCTATGACCGCATCGGTGAGTTGACCGACTTCCTCCAGTACCGCCGTGGCGAGTGAACGCGCCCCTCTAACGTTTTCAGCTTGAAGGCGCGTCGAGGCGCCTGGTCAGATTTTCGAACTCACGGCGCAGTTCGTCGTTCCGGAAGATATGCTCGAAGCTTGGGGCCTCCAGCTTCTGGATGGCTTCGAACGAAGCCGAGCTGTCGCGCATGAGGTTGCGAAGCTGGACACTTGCCTCAACCGTTTCATACGTATTGTCGGCGATGCGCAGGTCGTGCACAGCCTTGATGCGCGCCTTCGCGATCTGCTCGCGCTGACCTTGCAGGTAGCGCCGGTAAGCCTGAGCCGCATCCTCCGCCACCTTTTGGCTTTCGCGGTTGGCCTCCAGCGCCCGCTTCTGATCCGGCCTGTTTTCTGCCTTGAGCAGGGTGGCCGTCTTGGCCTTCGCCGCTTTGAGATCGGCCAGGATGGCGTCGAGCTTGGGCATGTATTGGGTGTCGATCTTGGCGATGGTCGCGTCCTGGGCATGCACCAGCATGGCGAACAAGGCCGCGTGCATGGCGAAATATCTGCGCGCCGCGTTCATGTTTTCGCCCGTCGTCGCGATCAGCTTGGCGAGTTGACCGTCGATGAGGCGGGCCGCCTCGAAAGCGGCGACCAAGCGAACCAGATCGCTCGAAAGCACGCTGTCCAGCAGCAGATCGACCTGATCGCTTGCCAACTCGATGCCGGAAGTCTTCAATGCTTCGGCGATTTCGCCTTTGGCGGCCTTGATGGCATCCCGGTTGGCGGTGATACGCTTCAGGTTCTCGTCGATCGAACTTTGCAGCGACTGAACCGTATCGGCGACGATTGCGTCCTTGGGTGCGGTGAGCTGCTTCTCCTTCAAACGCGCGTTCTCGTCTTCCAATTCGCGGATGTTCCTGCGCAACCCCTCGATCTTCTTCTGGACCTCGACGACGGGCGCATTGGTCACGATGGAGAGTGCCGCATCGAGCAGATTGCGCACCTTCTCCTCGCGGTCCTCACGCGTTTCGCGCCACAGCGGGGGCAGGATGAAGTCATCACGGCTGGGCAAGCGCTCCGCGTCCGCGCGGTTGTCGGCGCTATCCTTCAGGATGGCGTCGACTGCCGCCATCAGCGCTGCCGCCTGCTCGAACTCAGGATCACCCGCACGCGGATCGGCCGCGGGGGCATCGGACTTTTGCTGACGTGTGCCGGTGGTAGTGCCCTTGTCCCGGGCGGCACCGTCGGCATCCGTCGCGGCCGCCGTCTTCTTGATAAGATCGGCAATGTGGTCGCGGTGCGCCGTCTGGGCCCTCACGGGGACAGCCGCGCATGCCACCAGCGCGCACGCCAGCGCAATTGCGCGCGTGCTCGCTACCAGCCGGCCGTGGTCAGATGTCATAGCGTCCTCCCGCGTCGCGACCCAAAAGTCATGAAAATTCTGGCGAATCGATGGTTCGACCGCAAGGCGTTGATGCAACTCACGTTAGCGCCCGGGTGTACGCGGCCGCCACCAGCTCACGGAAACGGTCATCGATCTGGCGGGCATCGTTGAGGACCAGGACATCAGGAAAGGGCACGGCCAGGCGGCCCGCGTCCGCCTTGCGCGTGCGGTCGCGGCTGGCTGGTCCGAAATCGGCGAACAGGCGCACGTCCTTGGGCGCGGGCAGCAGGGCCGCGAACGGCATGGGACTTGCGATGGTGATCAACGGCGGGCTGGCCGCGCGCACCAAGGTGGGCACGAGGGCACTCATCTCGCGCAGGACGAGTTCCGCCAGCGGGCGAAGTCCCTTGGCTGCCAGGAGCAGCGCAGCGATGTCGGCGTCGCTGGCTGGCGTGAGGTGCGCGGGCGTTTGTGCGGCGGAGGCGGAGGACGCCGAAACCGGCGCCACGGGAGCAGACTTCGCTGGCGCGCTTCTTGGCGTGGAGGGATTGGGCTCGGTCCTGTCATCGGAGGCTGATCTGGAGGCTCGCGCCACCGGCCCGGAGGCTTGCTCCGCCGCGCGCTCGGCAATGCCGGTATCAAGTTCAGCCCCATAGATGAGTTGGCCATTGTTGTGGTGAATGCGCTCCAGCCAGGAGGCGTTGGCGAAGGCAAAACCCCGATGGCGCAGCCAGTCGATGATGTCGTTGCGCCGTGTGTGGCCGCTGGCGTCGATCGCCTCCATCCACCCGGCAAGGTCGCGCCCGGTTGTTTCCTTCAGCGCATGGACGAATGCGCGCTCTTGTTCCCCCAGATCTCGGGCCATCGCACGATCCCGTTCAGATCCAGCGCCGGGCGCGCCGTTTGTAATCGAGATAGTCGTCGCCGAAGCGCGCCTCCAAGTGGCGCTCCTCGGGTAAAATCTGCAGCCATGTCACGGCGAGGGCAAAAGCAGCTCCTGTGATAACAAACCAGATGTTCTTCGTCATCTCCGCGAGGCCGAACATGGCCATGACCTCGCCAAGGTAGATGGGATTGCGAAAGAGGCGGTACGGACCGGCCGTGACCAGCGTCGTGGCCGCCTTGTCCGGCATGACGGTTGTTTCGTGGCTGCGCAGCGTCAAGACAGCGCTCGCAATCAGCATAAGGCCAACAGCGCCGATGGCGATTCCGATGAAGCGCGCCGGCCCGTCGTCTGTTCCGGGCCAGCCCAGCGGCGCCAACCGGTCCAAGGCGAACGCGGCCGCGACGGAGGCGCCCAGCAGCACGGGCGGCCAGGGAAAGGAATTGGCGCGCTCGGCTGCGGAGGTCTGGTCGCTATGGGTCATCGGCGGGGTCGCATGCCTCATCATGGCTGAGGCAGCAGTCATAACGCGAAACGCGCGCCGCCGTGAGCCTGCATTGCGATTTTCATGCGCCAGGATGTGATTGCGTTAACGCCGGCAGGCTCGTCTGCCGCGCGTTACTTAGACGAGGACGCGGGCACCGTGGGCGAGGGCGGCAGATCCGTGCCGGTGAGCGCCTTTGCCAGGTCGAAAGACCTGCACTGCTTGGCCACGAGTTCGTCATTGAAGGCCTTGATCTGCGCGACGTCATGCGCGCGATCACTCTTGGGATCGAGTCCGAAGCTTGTGCTGCCGAAAGCCGCAGAACCGACCGTGTTGAGTGAGCGTGACAACGCAGAGGTTTGGGCATCGCTCAATCGGCTGCGCAGTTCGAGGATGCGAATCTGGAGCTGTCCGGTCAGGTGCTTGCAGTCGTAGTCGTGCTCCTCAGGCGTGAGCTCGTAGCTAGTGGCGGCCACCGTCTGAATATTTCCGTCGCCGGATGCTGCGGGTACAAATCCTGCGGTGGAGGCGGTGACCGGCTCAAGATTGCTGGCCGCGCAGCCCGTGAGCGCGGCCAATATGCAGGCAGCCAAGGCAGTCCGGATTGAGGATGTCGGTGTCACGGGCGTCAAAGGAACCAGATATCCGGCGCTTTCAGGGCCGAGTCGGGGCGAAGTTCCTTTCGCTTAGCAATTTAGCCGCGTGTTGCCGAGGTGCGATGCGCCCAACGATGCTGAATATGGTGAAGCCGTTGCGTTCTTGCGTCGTCCGGGCTTCTATCGCCGCAATCTTGTTCCAGGGCTGCCCTTTTTCAAGGTCACCAGTCTGAGCCAACCCTCTTCAGAAGGAAGCCATCGATGGCCCCACGCAGCAGTCTCGCTCTCGGTTCAGGGATGGCCGTCATCTGGCTTGCGACGCTGGCCACCCCGCTGTCTGCCGAGGAGGCTCCGGCAAAGCTCGTCTGCCGTTTTGAGACCGGTCATGTGTGGAGCTATGAAGCCGGCAAGTTCTCCAATTCGGCCCCTTCGCCGCTGATGTTCGAAATCGATGATATCGATCTGGAAGGGCAGTCGGCCAAGCTCATCATCGAAGGCAAGGAGGCCGGGAAGCTGCGCATCGTGCGGGCGCTCAACGCCAATCACTTCCTTGAGGTGGCCAACGAGGGTTTCCTCAACCTCACGACCATTTACGACGCAGATACAGCCACGCCCGGGGTCCAGCCGGCGGTGCATTCGCGTCACTTTGGCCTGCTCGGTCAGCCGATGTTTGCGCAGTATGCCGGGACCTGCACGAATAAGTAGCTGCGCGCATTTGGAGAATCAGGACTGTGGACAGGGCGATTGCGTCTGGCCAAAGACTGAGGTCAAATCGCCCCATGGCACTTCATATGATCAAGCTGTGTGTCGGCGCCCACGCCATTGAAGATCTGGCGGATTGGCAACTTGGACGCATGGCCGCGCGCAAGAAGGCGGGGCAGGCGCCGTTGCCCTATCACACCACGTTTCAAAGCCCCAAGCGCCAGCAGGAGTTGCTCGATGGCGGTTCGCTTTACTGGGTGATGAAAGGCATCATTACGGTTCGCCAGCGTTTTGTCGCCTTCGAGGAGGGCGCCAAAGAGGACGGTACGCCGTGCTGTGTCATGGTGCTCGATCCCGAACTCGTTCCGGTGCGGCCCGTTCCGCGCCGCGCGTTTCAAGGCTGGCGGTACCTGACGGCTGAAGATGCGCCACCGGATTTGGGTAAGGGAACGGGTAACGGCATTGCGGCCATGCCGCCCGGCATGCGCAAGGCGCTTGCCGAGTTGTGCCTGATCTGACATCTCATCCAGCCATGCCGCGCATCCCGTTCTCTCCCGTCATTGAAGCTCTGCCCAGGCTCGTGCCCTTCGTCGGACCCGAGGCCATCGAGCGAAATACGGGCCGTAAGTTCCTCGCGCGCCTTGGCGCCAACGAAAGCGTCTTCGGGCCTAGCCCCAAGGCCATCGCCATCATGCGTCAGGCAGCCGAGACGAACTGGCGCTATTCCGATCCCGAGAACCACGACCTGCGTGCGGCCCTTGGCGCATTTCATGGTCTCGACATCTCCAACATCGTCATTGGCGAAGGCATTGACGGGCTGCTCGGTCTCACCTGTTTGATGTATCTGGTGCCCGGTCAGACGGTGGTCACGTCCGATGGCGCCTATCCGACCTTCAATTTCCATGTGCTCGCCCACGGCGGCCGTCTCGTCAAAGTGCCGATGGCGCATGACTGCGAGGACTTGACCGCGCTGCTTGAGACAGCGCACGCGGAAAAGGCGCGCATTCTTTACGTCTCCAACCCGAACAACCCCATGGGCTCCTGGTGGCCGGCGGAAGACATCGCCCAACTGATTGCGGAGCTGCCGCCGGAAACGCTGCTTATCCTCGACGAAGCCTATTCGGACACCGCGCCCAAAGGCACCCTGCCGCCCATCGACGTGACGAATACGAAGGTGATCCGCTACCGCACCTTCTCCAAGGCCTACGGTCTGGCGGGTGCGCGCATCGGCTATGCCCTGGGTGATCCTGAGATCATCGCTGCTTTCGACAAGGTGCGTAATCACTACGGCATCAACCGTGTCGGCCAGTTGGGTGCGCTCGCGGCTCTGCACGATCAGCCATATCTTGCGGAGGTGGTGGGCAAAATCTCCCGCGCGCGTGACCGCATTGGCGCAATTGCATGCTCCTGTGGTCTTGATCCACTCCCGTCGGCAACCAATTTCGTCGCCATCGACTGCGGCGGCGATGGCGCGTTTGCCATGCATGTGCTGGATGGCGTGCTCGATCGCGGTGTCTTCATCCGAAAGCCGGCGGTGGCGCCTTTGGACCGTTGCATCCGCGTCAGCTGCGGAACCGACGCCGACCTCGACCTGTTTGCGCAGGCTCTTGCGCCGGCTCTGGCCGATGCGCGGCGCAATGCTGCGGCCGGCGCATGACCTCGCCAGGCGCTGCATCGCCCGATCCGGGCACGCCGCGAGGCAGCGCGTCGCAAAGTGAAGAGCGCCGCCGTATGGCGAGCCTTGCCGCCGTCATCACCGCGGCGTTCGGCGTCGGCTTGGCGTTCGGCATCGGATTTCCCCTCACCTCGCTGACACTTGAGGCCTGGGCAACGCCCAAGTGGCTCATCGGCATTGCAGGCGCTGCTCCGTCCATGGGCGTGTTGGCGACGCTGCCATTCCTGCCCAAGTTCGTTGCCCGCTGGGGTGCTGTGCGAGCCATCACGCTGGGCTGCTTTGCGGGCGCCGCCGGGTTCATGGCGCTGGGGCTGTTCCAGGATGTCCATGCCTGGATCGCCATCCGCTTTTTGATGAGCGCGGGTCTCGCGCTGCCCTGGCTTGCGGGAGAGACCTGGATCAACATGGTGACGCGCGAGGAAACGCGCGGGCGCGTCATCGCCATCTACGCCATCTCTTTCTTCACCGGCTACACCGTTGGTCCGCTGTTGCTCGATGTGACGGGTTTTGCCGGGCTGGCGCCTTATCTGGCGGGCGCCGCATCGATGGCATTTGCGGGATTGCCGATCGTGTTGGCAGCGCGACTTGCACCTGACGTCTCGGAGCACGGTTCGAGCCATTCGCCCTTCTCGGCCTTGCGCCTTGCGCCTGTCGGCATGATGGGCGGCTTCATCGGTGGCTTTGCCGAGATGAGCTATCTCGCGCTCATCGGCAACGTGGGTCTTGCCGGCGGCCTCGACCAGGCAACCGCGCTGCGCCTCATGAGCTTCATGACGGCCGGCGGCGTCGCGCTGCAGTTTCTCATCGGCTATCTCGCTGACAAGGTGGCGCGGACCCGGGTCACGGCGGCGCTCGCTGTGGCGTTCATCGTTCTCTCGCTGCTGCTGCCCGCTGGGTTGGCCAATCCGCCGTGGGCTTTCCCGCTGGCGTTCGTCCTCGGCGGCGTGGTGCTCGGATTCTACACGGTGGGATTGGCGGTTGTGGGCGAGGAAGTCGAGGCACGCGATCTTGCGGCCGCAAACGCGGCGTTCTTGGTGATGTACCAGCTTGGAGCCATACTTGGCCCTGCGGCGGCAGGGGTGGCGATGTCGGTTTCACCCGTCTTAGGCTTTGTCAACGCCATGGCGCTGGCCATGACCTTGGCACTCGCAGCTTTGCTTTGGCTGGCAGGCTGGTCCCGGCGCTGACCGATGGCCGTTTCCGAGTGCCTACGCGATCTGCGGCGGTGGCCGAACCGCCATCGGGATGCCTTGTCCGTGCCGTTTGGTTGGCACCAAATGCGGCTCGATTATTCAATGGCATGAACGGCAGGCATGTTGGCAGGCACGGCGGCCAGTTCCAAGCAACGAGACCCCACCGGTGGGCGCGGCCTGTTCGCGGGCCTGGCCGGGCTCGCCAGTGTTGCGGTCCTGCTTTGGGGCGCGACGCTCGCCGCCTTCGAGGTTCACAAGATCTGGCGATCGAGCAGGGCTGCCGGACAGATCGTAAAACTTGTCGACCGGGACAATGATGCACGCCGTGCCCCGGTCGTCGCTTTTGTCGATGAGCGCGGCGGCCGTCACACCTTCATGGCGGCGCAGACGTCAAGCGCGGTCCGCTATGCCCCCGGCGAGGGCGTCGTCGTGCTCTACGATGCGTCCGACCCGTCCCAAGCAAGACTTAGCGACCTTCCAGCGGCGTTCGCACCCGCTCTGCTCTCAGCTAGCGGCGGCGCGCTTCTTCTGTTGATCGCGGGCCTCGCCGGACAGCGCAGAGCGCGTGCCCGGCGCGATGTGGGGGATAGTGCGCCCCGTGAGGCGACACGCGAGGGAACGAGCGCGCCGGTGCGAAGCCAGGCTCGGAGCCGCAGCGCCGAGCCAGGGCTTCAGTTCCATCCCTTCAATGAGGTGGCCGTGAAGCACTATCTTGCTGGGCTCGGCAAGCCGGCGTCCGCGCGTAAGGTCACGATCACGCAGAGCCGGCAAGCGCTTGCGCAAGGGCATGTCCCGGTGGCGCTGGTGGAGTTCCTAAGCTACGCCTGTGCGCTCGCCTATCATGACGATGGGGCGCAGTATCTGAGCACCCATTGTCCGCGCATAGCGGCGTCCCATCTGGTGAGGCACGGGGAGGCGCAGGCCCTGTGCTTTCTGTTTGAAGGTGTCATCGTCATCGCTCTCGCGGACCCTGAGGGTGCCAGTCCGCGCGCCGTGGCCACAGCACTCTTCAGCCCGAAGGCCGGCGCACGCCAGTATGTGCCGGAGGACACCGTTTGGGATGCAGCGCCTCGCGCACGCGGAGCGGCGCGCGCCTGGGCTGGCCTACGCGAAGGCGTCGAGACGTGGCTCAAGGATGTCTTGCCGAAAGACGAAGACGATGAAAAGCCGGCCATCCTCATTGCGGGGCATCATCGTGGCGGCAGCATTGCAATGCTCGCGGCGTATGAGTTTGCAAAGCGTGGGCGCAACGTCGCCTGTGTCGTTGCGTTTGGCGCGGCGCCGGCCGGGGGCCACGCCTTTGTGGGGGACTACGGTGAACTTGGCCTTGACGAGCATACGCTGCAGGTCGTTGCACCCGATCAGGTGTTCAGGAGCTGGCGTCGGCCCTTCGCCGCGCCTTTGCCGGGAATAGTCTTCAAGCTGCCGAAAGACGATGGCACACCGGAACGGGAAGCAGTGCCCAGCCTCGTCCAGCGCCTCGGCTTGCGATCGCGATCCGCAAGCCGCAAGGGCCGCCGTGCCATTCTGCGTCACGACATCGAACGCCATCATGCTCTTGCAGTGACGACTCTTATCCATGGCCGCCTTCTGGACCTGTTCCTTGCGGACAAAAGCGCGGATCCTGCACGCGAGGCCTACGCCGCGTTGTGCGATCACTTGCTCGATAGTCGCGGCGTGCGCCCGCAAGATGCATCAGAGGTCTTTGCGACCCTCGACGGTGTGCCCACCATGCGGCCCATAGCGCTGGGCAACGCGTCGCCCGTGAGGCAGGAGGGCGCCGCGAGCGTTATGATCTCAGACTGAATGGCCCCGCGGCGCAGCGGGTCTCGGGACGCTTCCCACTGAGCAACATGGTTAACAATTTATTCGCTTGCCTCTTCTAATCTGCAAAGGCAGGCGGATTGCGAGCGAAGGCAGGCCGCCGTCATAGAGACCCTTTGCGAAAGCGTGTTGCCGATGATGCGCTCGGTTCTGCAGTTCTTTTCCATGCTGGCGCTGGGCGTGATGACGCTCAGCATGCTCGCACTCATGCTGCCTTGGCTCAACAGCCATGGCGTGCAGGCCATGATGCCGGGCACGGGGCTGCATATGGGATCGGCCGTGCTCGGTCTGGCGGTCGGCCTGGGGTTTGGCGTTCTGGGGCGCTACCACTGGGCCGACATTCCCCGCCGCGTGGTGACGTGGTTTCTGGTGCGCGAGCGCCAGTTCTTCTACTATGCGCTCATCGCCGGATGCATCGGCGTGCTGCTGTTTTATTGATCCCGCACACCCCCCACGCACGAACGAGCGTGCGCAAACCGGCAGGCAAGCCATCACGCGAACTTCGGTCAAGCCGTCTCCATTGCCACGACATCGGTCTCGCGGTCGAGCACGAGGAATGCGTGCTTGGCCACGCCCCACGGCGCGATGGCTTCCAGAATGAGATCCTTGTGCAGCGTGCCGCAGGTGTAGAAATCGAGTTGCACGAGTGCTGGCGAGGTCTCGTCCCAGATGTGAACGGCGACATGCGAGGTCTCGATGATGGCGACCCCCGTCAAGCCGCGATTGCCGGGGTTAGCGACAAACGCGACATGCGGGCCCGACAACACCTTCATGCCCTGGGCTTCGATCAGGTCGAACATCCAGGACTCAAGATACCCTTGGTCGCCTTCGAGCGGTGGCGAGGTGACTTCGAAACGTCCGATGAAATGCTGGTGTTTGATCATGGGAATCCTTTCGGCGGCTGCAAGACCGCGTCCCATATGCCTTCGCAAAAGCACGAGCACACGGCGCCACTTGCTCTAATCCTCAAGGAGGGACGTCCCGGTCAGGGGCTCCCGGCCGCAACCCGTGCTGTGTGGCTGCATATTAGCACATTTGCGCTGCTCAGGCGTCGCCGGCGGCGGCTATCGTTATCTAAATTCATCATGCCCAGGCGTTCTCAGTGGCCGCGGCGCCACGTTGCCCCTGTTCGCATCGCAAAAAATCTTCTCCGCCTGGCCTGAAAAGCGCCGCCGCTGGGAACCTTCGCGGTGCGCGCGCATCCAACTGCGGATATACACAGAAAGTCTGAAGGAGACCGGAAACATGAGTCACGGTCTGGATGTTTGCACGCGGCGCGAGGAGGCCGATCTGATCGCACGCGCAGTGAAGCGCGACGAAGCCGCGATTCGCACGATCCTGCAAACGCACAACCGCAAGCTTTACCGCATCGCGCGCAGCATTGTGCACGACGACCAGGAAGCCGAGGATGTGCTGCAGGACGCTTACCTCAAGGCCTTTTCCGCTCTGGCTTCGTTTCGGCACGACGCGGGATTGGGAACATGGCTGACGCGCATCGTCATGAACGAGGCCCTGCAACGCCTGCGCCGCAGGCACGAATTACCCGCTGAACCGGTTCCGGGCAAGGCCGGGCCCATGGCGGATATCATTCCGTTTCCACTCGCGGGCAATCCCGCCATCGATCCGGAGCGTGCTTTGGCCCAGAATGAAATCACGAAACTTCTCGAACGCGCCATCGATCAGTTGCCGCAGGAATTCCGTTTGGTCCTGGTCGCGCGGACCATCGAGGGCCTGAGCATCGAGGAAACCTCAGAGCTCCTGGGGGTTCGTCCGGAGACGGTGAAGACACGGCTCTTCCGGGCACGCCAGATGTTGCGGGAGGCACTTGACGATCACATCGAGCCGTTGTTCTCCGATCTGTTTCCGTTCGACGGAGCACGTTGCGGACGGTTGACCGACGCCGTCTTGAATAAACTTTCGCAGCGCTGATGATTAGAGGGAACTTTACGCCGGCAGTCTCATCCAATCTTCCAGGTAAGAGAGCGGACCCCTGGTGGTCTCACGGCTCAAGCCCATGGGAGAATAACGATGAAACTGATCAAAGCTGCAGCATTCTTCACGGTCGCGGCTCCTGCTTTGCTCGCGATGCACGCGGTCGCGGCGGACAAACTCAACGACGCCCAGATCGCACACATTGCCTACACCGCTGGAGATATCGACGTGAAGGCCGCGGAGTTCGCGCTGACGCGCGCGCACAGTCCGGCGGTGAAGTCGTTCGCGCAGGATATGGTGCGCGATCACAAGGCGGTCAACGACAAGGCGCTCGCGCTGGTGAAAAAGCTCAACGTCACGCCTGAGGACAACGACACGAGCAAGGCGCTGGTGAAGGGCGCCGAGGCCAAGCGTGCCGAGCTTGAAAAGCTGTCCGGCGCTGCCTTCGACAAGGCCTATGCCGCAAACGAGGTCGACTATCACAAGACGGTCAACGGCGCGCTGGACAAGACCCTCATTCCATCCGCATCCAATGCAGAGCTGAAGGGCCTGCTGGAAACAGGCTTGAAAATCTTCAAAGGACACGAGCAGCACGCAGAGCACGTTTTGAAGGAGCTGCAGAAGTGAGTGCGCGCGCATACGCCGCCGCATCGAGCCTGGCATTGGTGAGCTTGCTGTTCGCGAGCGCGGTGCCCGCCGGCGGTGGGGCCGGTGAGGTGATCCGCGTCACCATCGGTGATCTCACGTTCTCGCCTGCATCCGTCACGGCTAAGCCTGGGGACACGATTGAATGGGTGAACGGCGACTTCATCGATCACACGGCAACCGACGCGGCGGCTCACTTCGACATCGTCATGGCGCCGGGAGAAACGCAGCGCGTTAAACTGCAGGAACCCGGCATCATCACCTACATCTGCCGCTACCATCCCAACATGACGGGACGCATCGAGGTGAAGTAGCAGCACGACGAGCAACGAAAAAGGCGGCCACACGGGGCCGCCTTTCTTGTGTGTCTCACTTTTCCGGACGCATTTAGACCGAGTAGTACATATCGTACTCGACCGGATGCGGCGTCATCTCGTAGCGCATGTTCTCTTCCATGCGCAGCGCGATGTAGGCGTCGATCATGTCGTCGTTCATGACGCCGCCCTTCTTGAGGAACTCGCGATCCTTGTCGAGGCTGTCGAGCGCTTCGCGCAGGGAGCCGGCGACTGTCGGGATCTGGGCGAGCTCGGCAGGCGGCAGGTCGTACAGGTTCTTGTCCATCGCCGGGCCGGGATCGATCTTGTTCTGGATGCCGTCGAGGCCCGCCATGAGCATCGCCGTGAAGGCGAGGTAGGGGTTGGCCGACGGATCGGGGAAGCGAACCTCGATGCGCTTGGCCTTGGGCGAGGACACGTGCGGGATGCGGCACGACGCGGAGCGGTTGCGCGCCGAGTAGGCGAGCAGAACGGGCGCTTCGTACCCGGGAACCAGACGCTTGTAGGAGTTGGTCGACGGGTTCGTGAAGGCGTTGATGGCCTTGGCGTGCTTCAGGATGCCGCCAATGTAGTGCAGGCACATTTGCGAGAGGTCGGCATACTTGTCGCCTGCGAACATCGGCTGGCCGCCCTTCCAGATCGACTGGTGGACGTGCATGCCGGAGCCGTTATCGCCAAACAGCGGCTTGGGCATGAAGGTCGCCGTCTTGCCGTAGGCCTGGGCGACCTGATGGACCACGTACTTATAAATCTGCATGTGGTCGGCCATGGTGATCATCGGGCCGAACTTCACGCCAAGCTCGTGCTGGGCGGCGGCGACCTCGTGGTGATGCTTCTCGACGGTGACGCCCATCTCGATCAGAACCGACAACATCTCGGAGCGAATGTCCTGGCAGCTGTCGATCGGCGGTACGGGGAAGTAGCCGCCCTTGACGCGTGGACGGTGAGCCAGGTTGCCCATCTCGTAGTCGGTGGAGGAGTTCGTGGGCAGTTCCGAGGAGTCGAGCTTGAAGCCGACATTGTACATGTCGACGGAGAACTTCACGTCGTCGAAGATGAAGAACTCGGCTTCCGGTCCGAAGAAGACCTTATCGCCGATGCCAAGCGACATCATGTAGGCTTCGGCCTTCTTGGCGATGCCGCGCGGATCGCGCTCGTAGGCCTGGCCCGTCGAAGGCTCGATCACATCGCAGAAGATCGCGATCGTCGTCTGGGCAAAGAAGGGATCGATGTGCGCAGAGGCGGGATCGGGCATCAAAAGCATGTCGGAGGCTTCGATCGACTTCCAGCCGGCAATCGAGGACCCGTCGAACGCATAGCCGTCGTTGAAAACATCCTCGTCGATACAGGACACGTCCGCGGTGACGTGCTGCATTTTGCCTTTGGTGTCCGAGAACCTCAGGTCGACGAACTTTGCATCTTTGTCCTTGATGAGTTTCAGGACATCACTCGCGCTCTTCATAAGAACTCCCCTGGCTTTCAAGTCGTTTGGGCGGAACACGCGTATCCGCGCGTGCAGAACTTGCCAAGCCTAAAACTTGGGCATGGCTGTTGGTTGGTCAGTAGCTAGATCGCTTCGCGGCCGGATTCGCCGGTGCGGATGCGGATGGCGTCCTCGATGGAAGAAATGAAGATCTTTCCGTCGCCGATGCGCCCGGTCTTGGCGGCCTTCTGAATTGCCTCGACGGCCTTGTCGAGCAGCTCGTCCGTTATCACCACCTCGATC
Source organism: uncultured Hyphomicrobium sp. (assembly GCA_964587445.1). Taxonomy (GTDB): domain Bacteria; phylum Pseudomonadota; class Alphaproteobacteria; order Rhizobiales; family Hyphomicrobiaceae; genus Hyphomicrobium_B. Next base: position 34,378 of record CAZPLQ010000002.1, on the reverse strand, counting down.
TTCACCTTCGGCAGGAAGTCCACAACATACTCGGCGCCGCGATAGAGTTCGGTATGGCCCTTCTGGCGGCCAAAACCCTTTGCTTCGATGACGGTAATGCCCTGAAGGCCAATTTCCTGCAGTGCTTCTTTCACTTCATCCAGCTTGAATGGCTTGATGATAGCTTCGATTTTTTTCATGGCGCCCCTTGGGTTTAGAACTTGATTTCGTCCCTTGCCGGTCTTGCCCCACAGCGTTAGCAGGGGTTGTGCCAGACCGGCAGAGCGGTGTGATTGTCAGGAGTTACAATGCGTTAGATTTCGCCTTGGCCAGATTTCGCGGCTGGGCGGCGCCTTAATAGGCTAATTATTAGGCGTCGTGGGGAAAAAATAGGCGTCGTGCCCTGGCTGTTTCGATGGCAAATGACAATTGATGCGGCACGGGCGGGAGGTTCTGTTGCGTTACGGGCCGGATTGGCCCACCGAAGGTCGAAAAGCCGCAGGCAATAGAGCGGGGCCAAAGTCACCATGAATGAACTGCTCACGACCGAGGAGATGGCTGAAGCCGATCGCCGCGCCGTGGCGTTAGGTGTGCCGTCGCTCATCTTGATGGAGAATGCGGGCCGCGCGGTCGCCGGCGAGGCGGCGAAGATGGTGGCGCCGGGATCGCGCATCGCGGTGCTTTGCGGCCCCGGCAACAATGGCGGCGATGGTTTCGTCGCCGCGCGCCATTTGAAGGAGCGCGGCTACGACGTGCGCGTGGCCTGCCTCGTGCCGGTCGATAAGCTCAAGGGCGACGCCGCCGAGATGGCCAAGCGCTGGATGGGTGAGGTCGGGGCCTCTATTCCAAAGGACCTGGACAGCGATGCGCTGATTGTCGACGCGATTTTCGGCGCGGGTCTTGCGCGCGCTCCCGCAGGCGCGTTCGCAGACGCCATTGCAGCGATCAACGCGGCGCGCGGGCAAGGCGCGCGCGTGGCGGCGGTCGATGTGCCAAGCGGGCTCGATGGCACTACGGGACAGCCAGCCGGTGAGACCGTGGTGACGGCCGACCGTACTATCACCTTCTTTCGCAAGAAGCCCGGCCATCTGCTGATGCCGGGGCGCGCCCTGTGCGGCGAGTCAATGGTGGCGGACATCGGCATCCCCGATGACGTTCTCGCCGCTCCTGCAGCCGCACAGCTCGCAGGTTCTCTTTGTCATGCCCTTGAGAACGATCCGGTCTCCTGGCGCGGCGCGATGCCATTGCTGAAGCGGGACGGTCACAAGTACACCCGCGGTCACGCGCTCGTCGTTTCGGGTTCAGCCTTTCATTCTGGCGCGGCGCGTATGGCGGCGCGCGGTGCGCTGCGCATCGGCGCCGGTCTCGTCACGGTCGCAAGCCCCACGTCCGCGCTGCCGGAGAATGCCGCGCACCTCACCGCGATCATGCTGCACCCGTGCCCGTCCGCCCGCGCCCTCTCGGAAATCCTTGCGGACAAACGCAAGAACGTCTGCCTCATTGGCCCTGGTGCGGGCGTGGGCGAAGATACGCGCGACCTTGTTCTCTCCGCTTTAAAGTCAGGTGCGGCCACCGTGCTCGATGCGGATGCGCTCACCTCGTTCGCGCAAGGCGAAGATGAAGGGGAGGGCAGCGTCGGCTTTGGCTTTACGGGAGCGGCCAGGCCGACGACCAATCACCCGGAGACGTTGTTTGCGGCCATCAAAGAGAAGTCCGAACGCGGGGTCGTGTTGACCCCGCACGAAGGCGAGTTCAAGCGGCTCTTTGCGAAGGTCGCGGATCTGCCCTCAAAGCTCGAGCGTGCTCGCGCGGCCGCAAAGGAGAGCGGCGCCGTCGTCATCCTCAAGGGCCCCGATACGGTGATCGCGCGGCCGGATGGATTTGCGGCCGTCAACGCGAATGCTCCACCCACTCTCGCCACCGCCGGTTCCGGTGACGTGCTTGCGGGTTTCATAGCAGGGCTTCTCGCGCAAGGCATGCCGGCGTTCGAGGCGGCGTGTGCGGCGGTGTGGCTGCATGGAGAGTGCGCCAACGTGTTCGGCCCGGGACTGATTGCCGAGGACCTTCCCGAGATGATGCCTCAAGTCTTGAAGAAGCTTCGTACGGCGACGTGAAAGCCAGCGAGACCCGGCCATCGCAATAAGCCGGCTGTCACGATGCAGCAGGTGTCTTGGCGGATGTGCCCTCGCTGGCGCGCCGCAGCAGCGTCTCTTTCATGGCAGCATCGGTGGCGAGATAAGCGGCGACTTGCGGAGTCATGGGGGGACTTTCACCTGAAGCGCCAACTTCCTCCATGAGCCGCGCTATCGGCACGAACTTGCGGATTGCGCGGTCGTACAATCCGCCAAGGAAGAGGGCGTGGGCGGCCACCTGGCCATCGTGCCTGCCGCCTTCCAGGACGAACACTTGTTCGATGACGCTGCGTGTTTCGTCCCACCAGAGGATGCGCGATTCCAGCCGGAATTTCTGAAAGAGCCGCATCTCGCGGCGAAATCGTATGATGACGGCGCTGGCGATCGGGGTCCACTTATGGCGTCGCGCGGCGCGCAGCAGGCCTGAGCGCACCATGATGTCGGTACGCCCCAAGTCCATGATCGTGAGGTATCTGCCGTTGTTCATGTGGCGGAAGGGATCGAGATCATGCGGCCACACGCGCAGCGTCAGCCGCGACACATCCTGTGGCATGCGCAGAGCAGTCCCGAACACGCCGGCGATGATCACTCCGATCAGTCGCAACCATAGGTTCATGCGCGAATTCCCGGTCTTCTCATAAAGCTCCGGCTCTAGGGCGGGGCCCCGAAACGGTCAAGGGAACCCGGGATTTGCGGTTTGCAAGCGGCCCGCTTTGGCATTTCGTCCTCGACGGGCCATAATGGGCCGCTAGAAGCATTTATTGGCCCAGCGAATATGAGTCGGGGGTCATATACTGCTAGAGACGAACCCATTCCAAGAGGATCGATGCGCCGTCGCTTGCTCTCGTCCGTGCTGTTTAGCGGTCTTGCGGCTTCGCTTCTTGTAGCGTCGGCCGGATTGGGCAGCCGTGTCGATGCCGCGGAAGCCGGCGGGGAGGCCGGTACGGCCGCGCAAACATCTCAGGCGGCTGGTGGGGAATCGGACGCGAGCAGCGCCGCGGCATCCCCCATGCAGAAGGCTTCGCAAGCCGCCCAGGAATTGGCGCGCGGCAATACGGCCAAGGCCGTCGCGGCCTACACGGAAGCGTTGAGCGACACGGGGCTTGCCAACGATCGCCGCGCAGCGATCCTCAACGACCGTGCCGTCGCGCTGGCAAAGAGCGGCGAGGCGAAGCTGGCGCTCGATGATTATAATACGGCCCTCAAATTGTTTGCCGAGTACGCTCCGACCTACAACAATCGTGGCAACCTGCTTCTGTCTCTGGGCCAGTATGCGGAGGCGATCAAGGATTATGACCGCGCCATCCTTCTGGCACCGTCCTATGCGGCCGCCTTCTCAAATCGCGCCAACGCGCGATTGAGGCTTGGCCAGCGGACGCAGGCCATAGCTGACTTCACGCGCGCGATCGAGCTGTCGCCGCAAAGCGCGCCGCCGTTGTCGGGGCGTGGCCTTGCGCATCTGGCGGCAGGCAAGCCGCACGCGGCCATTCGTGACTTTTCGCGTGCGGTCAACGCCGATGCGCGGTTTGCGACCGCCTACCGCAACCGCGCGCAGGCGCGGCTTGCCATCGGCCAAGGCGAGGAGGCGATCGAGGATCTCTCGCGCGCGGCAGCTTTCGACGGCACCAACGCTGAACTCTATATCGTTCGCGGCTATGCGTATCTCGATGCGGCCAACGTCATGGCGGCGATCAATGATTTCACCCGCGCCATCGAGCTTGCGCCTTCCTCCGTCGAGGCGTACGAGGCGCGCGGGCTGGCCAACGGCATGGCCGAAGCCTACGACGCAGGTTTTGCCGATCTCAATCGCGCCATTGAACTTGACCCGCGTTCAGCGGTCGCGTTCGCCTATCGCGCGTATCTCTACAAGCAGACCCAGCAACTCGACGTGGCGCAAAAGGATATGAACGCGGCCCTGAAGCTCGGCGCTGCCAGGGCAGAAGTGCAATGGGCGTTGGGCGAGATGGAGGTGGCGCGCGGCCGGCCGGATGCGGCGATTGCCGCGCAGCGCAACGCGCTGGTTTTAAAGCCCGGCTGGAAAATGGCGGAAGACGCGTTGAAGCGGCTGGGCGCGTCCGATGATGAGGCGGGCGACGAGATTGTCGCCGATGCGGGCACCGGAAACTGGCGTGTGGTTTCGCGAAAGGCCGCGTTCTTCGCGGTGTCGGATGAATTCCCCAACCTTCGCATTCCGCTGGAGATGATGGGTGAGGGGACGCCAAAGCTCCTGGATTGGGAGTTGAAGAAGGAACCCTACAAAGGTTACGGCGTCTTGCGCTTTTCGGCTGGCCGCGTGATCGGCACGTCGGGTCCGGAGGAGACCGAGCAGTCGGCTATCGTCGATATCGACAATGCCAAGATCGTCGCGGTCCAGCCCAGCCGGCAGGGCGCCCGCGTCGCCAAATGGACGTGGGAGGACGACCGGGTTCAGATTGCCAGCATCGATGGCGTCACCGACGAGTTTCCCTTGCGCATGAGTGCGCGCGTGGTGGCGGAACCCGCGATCCCGGCATCGCCTGGGACGTCGCGGCGCACGGCGTCGAAATCCTACAGCGGTTCGGCGTGGTCTCCTTGGGGGCAGCCGTTTGGAATGGGAGAAGGCGATCAAAGATCCCGGCGGTCGGCGTCGTCGCAGCGCCGGCACCAGCCAAAGCCCAAGAGCATTTTCGATCTTCTATTCAATTAGCCGCGCGAGCAGCGATTCCCCAGGGCGTCTACGTGCGCCAGTTATGTCCTGAGCTTGCCAATATTCTTGATGAGTATATCCACGCACTCTGTCGCGCGCCGCCGCCGATCCTGCAGTCCGCCGGCGTCATTCCCGGCGAGACATATTCAAGTAGTGCACGTGTTGATCGTGACAGCGCGCATGCGCGCGCGTTAGCCGCATACGAAGACATGAGAGCCGCGATATCCAATCGAAACGTGGACACCAGCAGCGTTTTCTTGATGCGATTGAAAGCGACGTGCGGGATTAGGTGCCAATACGGACTTGCGTTTGCTACCCATATCATCGATCTTCTCTAACGGGATAGATCGTCCGGTTCGCAGCCGCTTCAAAGTGCTGAGATAGGAGATCGTTTTCCGGCGGCGGTGAAGCCGTCTGCAAGTTTTAGTATCGCGTTTCACTTGCATTCGAGGGATCTACAATGTTGAGGGTTATGGCAGCGGCCGCGATGGCGCTGTTCGTTATCGCCGTGCCAATGGCGGCGAAGGCTGATGTGTCCGTTCAGATCAATACTGGATCGCAGACCATGAACGTCTTCGTCGATGGAATGCACTATTATTCATGGCCCGTATCGACCGGCCGCAAGGGATACCGCACGCCTCGCGGCAGCTATCGCGCCCATCGGCTGGAGCGGGTCTGGTACTCCAGGAAGTATGACGACGCGCCGATGCCATACTCCATCTTCTTCCGGGGTGGCTACGCGATCCATGGCACGCAGCACACGCAGTTTCTTGGAAGGCCTGCCTCCCATGGGTGCGTGCGTCTGGCGCCGGGCCACGCAAGGCAACTGTATTCGCTCGTCTCCAATCACGGGATGAGCCGCACGCGGATCTCCGTCTACTAACAACAATAGCGCGTATTTATCGACCGGCGCGGGAGACGCGGCGAAAGCGATAGAAAAATGTCATGGCAGGACAATCGGATAGCGGAACTTTTCAGGCGTGGCGCGGATGTCATGGTGATGTGGAAATCGCCCGCAGCGTTAAGCTTTCAGCACCGATTATCGTATAGTTGTCGTTCGGTATTCGTCTTTTTCGTTTCTAAGATTGGAGTTGATGATGTTGCGTAAAAGCGTGCTGGCGCTGGCCAGTTTCACCGTGCTTTTCGCAGGTGCTGTCCAGGCCGAGCCAGGCAAGGCGGATGCCACGGTGCTCGCCAAAGCCGACGAGGCGCCGCAGGCACCTCAAGCGCCTGCCGCCGAGGCTGCGCCAGCAACCTCCGCACCAACTGCAACGGCAACTCCGGAGACCAAGCCTGAGCAAGCCGAGGCCAAGCCCAAGCCCGCGCCACTGCCTGATCCGACATTGAAAGTTTCAATCGACCTTGCCGCTCAGAAGCTGACGGTCAGCGAACACGGCCAGGTGAAGTATGCGTGGCCGATCTCCTCGGGCACCGCGAGCCACCCTACGCCGCGTGGAACTTTCCGCCCGCAGTGGACGGCCAAGATGTGGTACTCGCGCAAGTATGATAATGCGCCGATGCCGAATGCGGTCTTCATCAATGGCGGCGTCGCGATCCATGCCACGTACGCAACGGGTATGCTTGGGCGTCCAGCATCGCACGGCTGCATCCGTCTTGCCCCGGCAAACGCCAAGACATTCTACAGCCTTGTGCACAAGCACGGTCTCAAGTTCACGCGCGTGTCGGTGTACGGAACGCCCAAATACGGTGCGCCGGCCATTGCCAGCAGCAAGAACGCGCCTGCGCCTCAGTATGCCGCCAACGAGAACAGCGGCTGGGGCCTGTTTGATTTTGGTGGTTCGTCCTCGGCCTACAATCCGAATTTCATCAAGAAGCGTAACGCCGCGGCGGCTTACTACAAGGGTTATCCCTATGCAGTTGGCAAGAAGGGACAGCGGATAAGCGGCAATCAACCCCGCCGCTATTACAACGGCTACCGCAGCGGATACGCCAGCAGCTGGTGATGCGCGGCGTTTGCAGACCGAAGCGATCGAGAATAGGAAAGCCCGGACGTGCGCCGGGCTTTCTTTTTTGTCGTCGTTGCGCGAGGCGGCGCGTCAGAACGGATTCCATGTCGGATCGGGCGTGAAACGCACATACCCGACACTCGCACCCACGCGCAGACCGAGCCCGGTGCGGATCGGCGCCATGATGACATCTCCGCCCTTGAGCACCGTCATGCCGACGCCGCCCACGAAGAATGCCGACCCATCCACTCCGGTAAAGCTGCGGAACAAGCCCTGTTCGTTATCGAGTCTGTAGATCAGGAACATCGTGCGTGTGCCCGAGGCTCCAAAATCCCCGCCGATCGAGGGCCCGTGCCACCAGACCTTCCGGGTTTCGGGGTGCTTGCGCATGAAAAGGGTTCCCTCGCCAAAGCGCAGTCCGGCGAGAAAAGCTCCGCCGCCTTCCGTTCCAAGCACGTAGGCGGTCGGCCGTCCTGAAGTCTTGAACGCGTGCTCGATGACGCTGGCGAGGCTCGTTGAGATGGTTCCGAAGAAGCCGCGCGTGGCATCGCGGATCTCGTCGATGGAATAACCATCCTCGTTGCTGCCGGCATGCGGAGTATCGACGGGTGGGGGGGCAGGCACGACCGCGTCCGCGGCAGGGCCGGGCTGGAAGGCGTCGCTCGGCTTGGTCTTCGCGGACCAGTTCTCACGCACGGCAACTTGCGGTTTAGGCTCGGTTTTGGATTCGGACTTGGGTTCTTTGGCTTCGGCCTTGAGCTCCGGCGCCGGCGCGGTTGGCTCTGTCTTCGCGGGCGGGCTCGTCGAGGGATCGCTTTGGGCGGCTTCGTTCTTGGCCGGCGCGGCGGTGGCTGTTTTGGAACCACCGGCCTCCGCGATCTTGGCATCGAGGCGGGCGAGAATATAGTCCGCCTTGGCGCGGACGATCCCAAGCAGCTCCTTGCCCAAGGCGTCGATATCGGCTACTTCCGCGCAGCTCGGCGGTTTCCCATCTGGCAATCGCCCCATGCTTTCGATCTTCAGCATAAGCTCGCTGCCGTTGATGTCGAGTTGTTCCAGCCGGTCGTCGTGAATGGCCTGGAGCGCCGCATCCTCGTAATTGGCGTCAGGCAGGCCCATGGCCTGCTGATAGCGACGCATGCGTTGCTGGATCTTGGGCTGGACCGCGCGGCTCTCCCTGCTCAGCTCTGCGCCGGAGCGGTCCACGGCGGCGGCATAATCGGCGGCCGTGCACTCTTCGGCGTGGGCGCGCAGCCCCCACGCGCAAGCAAGAGCGGGTATCGCCAGGACAAGCCAGAGACGTCTCAACATCGCCGTGTGCACTCCGTTACGGGCGCAATGCACCCTCTTGGCCCATCTTCATAGCATGCCGTGTGCAGGTGCAATAACGTGCAAAGGTGGCGCTGATTTGGGCCCGATTACGCTTTTGTCCCGGCTTTCTGGGCCAGCCGGGACATGAACCGCGGCGTATCGACGACGACCCGGACGTGAGTGCCCTTGCCGATGGTTTCCACCCCGTCGTGAGCTTCGACGGCGAACGTGAGCTTGCGCCCGTCGATCGCGGTCAGCTTCGCGCGGGCGGTGACCGTCAGTCCTTCTGGCGTTGCCGCAATATGGTGCACGTCCAGATGGGTGCCGAGGCTCTGATGATCATCCGGCAGGAGGGATTCCACGCAATCGACGGCCGCGCCCTCCATGAGCGCGATCATCGAAGGACTGGCGAAGACCGGTGCGCCGCCAGAACCCATGGCGGGCGCCATGCGGCCGGGCGTGACGACAGTCCGTGCTGAACCTTCGAGACCAACGCGTAGTTTGGAAAGATCCGCCACGACTTTTACTCCTTTGGCTTGCGGCGATGCAGCCCGTGCCGGCCGCGTTGCCTCTTTTGGGGCATTAGGGCAGCGCGGCGACGGACTGCAAGCGTTAACGGCGCAAGGCGGGCATTGGACCCCAAGCCCAGGGATCGTTAACGCGGCTTCCTGGACGGCGGACTTTGCGTCTTTCCGCTCATGGCCCCTGCTTTGCAGGTTTTCCTTCAGACGCTGCATGGTGTTCCAAATCGGGATGCACTGTGCGCCCGTCAGACAAGCGCCGCGAGCCTGTCATGCGGCCGTTACGATAAAGAGCCTTGGAAAAACAGCCATGCCGGCATCTATCGAACTGCAAGCTCCCCTCATCGAACTCAAGGGCGGACTCAATCGCATCGATCTGTCCGCCTGGATCAGTGGTGCGTCGTTCGCCGCCGGCATGGCGTTGGCTGCTTCCCCCGCCATGGCTCAGAGCCTCTTTTCCGGCGGCACCGGACTCTACGTGCTGCTCGGCGCCTTTGCGGTGTTTATCGGCAGCGTGCTCGCCATTCAGCGCCATATGCGCCTGTCGCTGCTGGCCAACACGTTCGGCGCGCCGCGTCATCTGGTGACGTCGGGTATTTTTAGCTATTCGCGCAATCCCATCTATGTGGCGTTCTTCATTCCGCTGGCGTCGATTGCGATCTTCTCGATATCGGCGGCGCTTGCGGCCATCGCACTCTACGTCCTGGCCATGAATCTCACGGTCATCCGCAAGGAGGAGCGTGACCTGCTCGCCGCGTTCGGGGACGAGTACGGGCGCTACCTGTCGTCCGCGCCCCGTTGGCTGATCTAAGTCCGGCGGGCTTGATACGGCTCCCTTGGGTTACGGGGCCTACCACCCGGTCAGGCATATCAGCACAATGAGGCGCGCGGCGTGGCTCCAGCGTGCCTGTCAGCGCCGTTTTCATCGGCTAAAGCAACGCGGACCGGTTTTCCAAGAAGAAACACGATAATACGAAATCCAGAGTCGTTTTCCGCGATTCTGCAAAAGCCGGAAACGGCGTCTTGCCCGCACGCGGCACGGCCGGTCAACGCCGGATGGGCCGGGGAGGAGAAGGAATGCGCCTGCTTCGCCGCATCTTCATCGCGCTTGCCCTATTGTGCCTGTTGCCGCTTGCCTCGGTCCTGGTGAGTGCGACCATCGCCGCGCTCGCGGGCTGCGAACTCAACGAAGCCTCAACCTCCGTGTGCTCCATTGCAGGGCTGGATATCGGCGGGCTGCTCACACCCATGTTCGTCATGGGCTGGATGGCGCTGATTACCCTGCCGATGCTGCTAGGCCTTCTCGTCGTCTGGGCGTTGGTCGAAGGCTGGGTGCGCTGGCGCACGCGCCGCAGGGCCCGCAGGGCGACGCCGGCCGGGGTGGAGGATTGACGTGCACTTGGCAACGCTGACGGAAAAGCACGGTGCACGCGTCGCCGTCGGCATCCTGATTGCGACGGCGCTCGTGCTGCTGGCCATGGGACGCGTTCCGATCTGTACCTGCGGCACCATCAAGCTGTGGCACGGGGTGGTGCAAAGCTCGGAGAATTCCCAGCATCTCACCGACTGGTACACCCTCTCTCATGTGCTGCATGGGCTGCTGTTCTACGCGCTGTTCTGGTGGGCTACGCCGCAGTGGACCTTGGGCCAGCGATTCGCGGCGGCCGTCGCCATCGAGGCGGGATGGGAGATCCTGGAGAATACGCCGCTCATCATCGACCGCTATCGGGCGGCAACGATATCCCTCGACTACTATGGCGACAGCGTCATCAACTCGGTTGCTGATATCATCGCCATGATGGCCGGCTTCGCCTTGGCCTCCCGGCTACCCGTCTGGGTCAGCGTGGCGCTGTTCTTCGGCCTTGAAGCCCTCATGGCCTATATGATCCGCGATAACCTCACGCTCAACGTGTTGATGCTGATCTATCCGCTGGAGGTGGTGAAGTCGTGGCAGGGCGGATGAGAGCCGCGACGGCGGGAGCCTTGCCTTACCCGCCGCATTGCACAGTCTCGGGTCGCAGCCCTTTTCTCAAGGTCAGCCGAAGAACCGCATCAGAAGCGTCAGCACGATCGACAACACGATGGAAGTCGTGATCGGAAAGTAGACCTTTACGTTCCCGCTCTTGCTTTCATAGGAGATATCTCCTGGCAGCAAGGTCAGTTTGGGATCGGACTGGTCTTCGCGCGCGGCGCGCTGGGCTGCGACATAGCTGATGGCGGACAGGGTCAGCAGGATGATCAGCGCCGTCAGGAGAAGTGCACTCATGGAGGATCACCTTCTACGTTTCAGCCCGCAGGGACATCACCGCGCGGACTGCCTCTCGTTCCCGGTGATGGCGCCTTGGCTCAGCGCTTGCCGCCCCCGTCGCGCTGCCACTGCAGGAACGCGACCGTGCAAATTGCGGTCAGGACCATCGTACCCAGAATATCAGGCCTGCGGATGAAAGACATCCAGACATCGAAGCCATTCAGCCAGCCGCCGCGCCCTGTGAGCACGTTGTTCAGCAGCAGGATGAGCAGGGACACCATTCCTGTCACGCCTGTCGCGATCAACACCTCAAGCGCCCGTTTCGTGACGCGCGGCACACTCAGCATGTTGCGGCCAATGGCGAGCTGGGTTCTATCGGACATGTCGCAACTCCTCGTGCGGTCAAAGGTGGAGCTTCAACTATCTAGCAGATTCGGATGATTCTTGGGCTCTTTGCGTAATTTAGCGGGAGGCGTCTTGTGCTGTGCGAGAGACTAAACGCGTGCTCTCAGCGGCTTGCGCGGCGCTGTTTGCGATCAACCCGCCGTTGCGCGAGCGCGAGCCAGCGGCGACACGATGGCAGGCTGAGTTCGCAGGGCACTGCAATCGCAGGCTGTTTGCGTGCCGATCCTCCCGCTGCTGCCAGCGCGGGATCCGGCGTGACGCCGGCGAGCGTGCCGGGATCTGCAAGGATATCGCGGGCCGCGCGGGTGATGAGGCCGCCCGCCGTCAATCGCGCCATGAAGGGGTTGGCCGCAATGACAGAGCCGCCCAGAAGCGCACTCGCTGCAGCATCGGCGGGAGCCGCAAGGACGCGCACCGCCGCGCCGGGGCCGACCAGGAAAGCAAGGCGCAGGTTGGGGTAGGTCGCCTTATGGCCCTGCGCCAAAAGGTAGGCCGCGTTCTGATGCGTGTAGATCTGCGCTGCCCGGCGCGACAGAGCCATGTCCGTGCGCAGAGCCAGCACCTGGTCGACCCGCAGCCCTTCCGTCTCTTTGGTGAAGTGTTTGTTGGCGATCATCAGCCAGGTCGAAGCGATGAATTGGAAAGGCCCCAAAGCGGTCGAGCGCGGATTGCGCGCAGTCGTGCGCCCGCCGCTCTCGGCGCGCATCAGCCGGTCCAGAAATATCTCCATGGTGAGCCCATCCGGGGAGGAGGCCTCTTGCTTGTCATCGGGCTGGCCGGATGTCTGCGCGGACGTAGCGGCCGTGGTCTTGGCGGGGTCCTGCGCCGCAGTGCTGGCAGTCTCGCTGGTGCTGGCGGGCGGCGGCGCTTGGTCTTCAGCGGCCGCGCGGGAGAGCGTGCTTGCGGCGGCCGCAAGAAGAAGACCAACTGCGCAACGGTGCATCGCGCGCATCACGGACGTGTGCATGCTCATTGGTGCGCTCCCACTGGTGCGCCCTCACCGATGCGGATGTGCTCGACCAACGTCATACACAAAACCTCGAAGTCAGGACGGGATCGTGCCCGGTTGTGCTGTCTACGTCAAATCCTCGTAAAGCCAAGGAAATGCGCGATGAGGAATGCGGTTAACGCGCCCATGGGTCAATCCAACGCCAAGATTGGGCGCTAAAGGGCCTGTGTGAAGGGCACGCCGCGCAGGATAACGGAGCAACGACATGCTGAAATGGATCATGATCTCGATCGTTGCGGCGATAGCGCTCTTCGCCGGATATGTCGCCATGCTGCCGTCCGAGTTCTCAGTCACGCGCACGGCGCATATCGATGCGCCGCCCGACGCGGTGTTCGCGCAGGTCAATGACTATCACAACTGGCAAAACTGGTCGCCATGGGCAAAGCTCGATCCCAATGCCAAGGCCACATTCGAAGGCGCAAACTCCGGCGAAGGCGCGGCATTTGCGTGGTCGGGCAACAGCGAGGTGGGAGAAGGCAAGATGATCATCACAGAGGCCAAGCCCAACGAGCGCATTGTCATGCGGCTGGAATTTTTGCAGCCGATGCAGGCCACCAACGAAACTGTGTTCGAGTTTGCGCCCGAGGGCAACGGCACGCGCATGACGTGGACCATGAGCGGCCATAACGGCTTCATTGGCCGCGCCATCTGCGCCTTCGTCAACATGGATAGGATGGTCGGCGGCATGTTCGAGAAGGGTATGGCGAACATCAACGAGATCGTAAAACCTAAGAGCTGACGGGGCGCACGGCTGTCGTGCCGCCATGAGCAAGCGATGCTTACAGGTTGCCTTCATCTGCAATGTTGAGAATGGTGCCGCAGGCTTTGCAATGCACCGCGTCATAGTCGTGACGCATCAGGCCGCATGTCGGGCAGCGGTGGCGCACCTTCGAGGGTTGCAGAATGGTGCGCAGCAAATTGAGGAACAGGGTCACGCCCAGGATCATGATCACGACAGAGATGAGACGCCCGGATGTCCCTTGCAAGGTGACGTCGCCAAACCCCGTCGTCGTGAGCGCTGTGATCGTAAAATAGAGCGCATCGACGTAGTTTCGAATCTGCGGGTTGGTGAGGTGCTGGGTTTCGTAGACGAGCCCTGTCATGATGAATAGGAAGACGCACAGGTTCACGCTGGCGAGGATGATTTCCTCGTTCCGGCGGAAATAGGGCATATCACGCCGAAGCTGATGCAGCAGGTGGTAGGTCCGGAGCAGCCGCACGGTGCGCAGGACGCGTAGAAATCCGAGGCCCTCCCCGAGTATGGGAGCAAGGAAGGATGCGATCGCGGCCACGTCGGCCCAGGTCGCAGGATGGAGAAATTCACGCACCGGCGTGCGTGCGCTGTACATTCGCGCGGAGAATTCCGCCAGTATGGCTATGCCAAAAACCGCATCCAGCCACTCGATGGCGTTGTTGCGCGGCAGGAAGGACGTCGCAATGATGAACGCCACGGTCACCAGATCGAAGGCAAGCAGAGCGTATCTGAAGCGGCGGCCTTCCGGCGTGTACGATGTGTAGTAGTGGCGGAGCCGGCGCCTTACGGTTCCGTGCCGCCCCGCATCATGCGCTGTGTCGCGCGATGTTTGTTGCGATGTCATTCCGGTCGCCCTTGGCCGGGCAGTGAAGGCGTGACCAAAGCACAAATCACGTTCGCGTAAAAACGCCAAGCTTCTTTCGATATCGGGCGGAGCGGGCGTTGGAAGAATTCCGGTGTGATTGGGCCGCGCGTTCGCGATCCTGCTTGACGGGAATATTAGCACTTGCTCAAGTAGCGCCATGAATGTCAGCGATTTGACAGAACGCAGTCAGGACGTCGCCAGCTACCTCAAGGTACTGGCCAACTCCAGCCGGTTGCTCATCCTGTGCGAATTGAACGCGGGGGAGCGGTCGGTGGGGGCTCTCGAGGCTGCCGTCGGGCTGACCCAATCGGCGCTATCGCAACATCTGGCGAAGCTGCGGGCCAGCGGCATCGTCGCTACCCGGCGCGATGCTCAGACGATCTACTACCGTCTTGCCGATCCAAAGGCCGTTCGCATGATGGGCACGCTTTATGATCTGTTCTGCGCGCCCGACACCACCCGGACGAAACGCGTCCGGCCGGCGCGTTGACGCCCACCCGCTCCTTCTCTCTTCAGGTTCAGGCTGAAACCCCGGCGTGAGCGGCTCCAGACGCCGCCTGGCGGGCCGCTTTCAGCTTGGCGAAGTCTTCCCCCGCATGATGGCTGGACCTTGTCAGCGGGCTTGCTGAGACCAGCAGGAACCCTTTGGCATAGGCAACCGTCTCGTAAGCCTTGAACTCGTCAGGCGTGACGAAGGCTTTCACCTCGGCATGCTTGCGGGTGGGCTGCAGATACTGGCCGATGGTGAGGAAATCGACGTCGGCAGAGCGCAGATCGTCCATCAGCTGGAGGACTTCATCGCGTTCCTCGCCAAGCCCCACCATGATCCCCGACTTGGTGAACAGGGTTGGATCGAGCTCCTTCACGCGCTGGAGAAGGCGTAGCGAGTGAAAGTAGCGCGCGCCGGGACGAATGCGCAGATACAGCCCCGGCACGGTCTCCAGGTTGTGGTTGAAGACGTCCGGCCTTGCGTCCACGACGCGTTCCAAAGCACCGTCCTTACGCAGGAAGTCCGGCGTCAGAACTTCAATGGTCGCATCCGGTGCAGTGGCACGAATAGCACGGATCGTGCGCGCGAAATGATCCGCTCCACCGTCACTGAGATCGTCCCGGTCGACGGAGGTGATCACGATGTGCGCCAGGCCGAGTTTGGCGACGGCATCGGCAACTTTCTGCGGCTCGCCGGCATCGAGCGGAAGGGGCAGGCCGGTTCGCACGTTGCAGAAGGCGCAGGCGCGCGTGCAGGTATCGCCCATGATCATCATCGTGGCGTGCCGCTGGCTCCAGCACTCGCCGATGTTCGGGCAGCCTGCTTCCTCGCAAACCGTGTGCAGGCCCTGGCTGCGGATGATATCCGCGGTCTCGCTGTAGACCGGCGAGGAAGGGGCCTTCACGCGGATCCAGTGTGGTTTTCGTATCGTGGGCGTATCCGCCCGTCCGGCCTTTTCCGGGTGCCGGAGACGTTCGGAGGAAGGGGTGGAGCTGCCGCCGGTGGGTCCTTCGGAGCGGGTGTCGATCAGGGTAACCATGAGCCTGCCGTCGTTGCTGCGTGCCGGTAGGTATGCGCCTCTCGATGCTGCACCGCAAGTTCGCCGAAAGGGTGAGCGCGAAAGGGAGAGGCCAGCGCCGGATCTTCGTGCGCGGGGTGAGAGTGGGGGACACGCGATTTAAATTTCCCGCTCGCCGTCGAAATCGCGCTGAGGGCGACAGACCATCTCCTCACCCCGGCCCCTCTGCCCGGGGGAGAGGAAAAGCAGCAAGGGCCGCTTTGCAGCGGCCCTTGCTTAATTTCCAATCCGTGGTGTGGATCTTTAGTAGAAGATCACAGCGCCAGCGAGGAACATGTCGACGTCGTCGGCTGCGAAGGCGGCACCGTTATCCAGCACGCCGTCGAGTTCGTGGTGACGCCACTTGGCCCAGAGCGACATGGCGGCAGCGTCGATTTCCTGCACGATGCCTGCGCCGTAGCGGGTCGCGTCGGAAGAGACGACTTGGACGCCATTGATGCAGCCGTCGCCAAATGCCGAGCCGCAAGGTTGATCGTTGCGGAAGCCATCCTCATTCTTGCCATACTCACCATAGAAGTGCGTATTGCCGAGAGCAGAGAACTTCGTGGTCCAACCGGCCTTCAAGTACCAGCCAGTGCTGTCGGGATGGGGCGGGTTGTTGGGAACATCGTCGATGTAGTTCCTACCCCACGTGCCGTGAACCCACAGACCCGAAGCGAGGTGCTTGATCATACCGCCAACCTGGAAGTACTGGTTGTCGTTGGTGTTGGCACCCGTGCCCAGAATGTCGGCGTCCGTGCTCTCCGAATAGGCCGTGGCGAACGCGAGCCTGAAGCCCGAGAACTCGCCCGAGTAGCGCAGAGCGACGTCCCAGTAGTCGTCCTCACCCCACGATGCGCCGAGCGTGAAGCCGGCGAAGGTCGGAGTATCGTAGCGCACGCCATTCAGACGGCCGCCAGCGCAGTCATTGCCGATACCGACGCCAGCGTGCTCGCACCAGAAGGCGACGTCGAGCCAGCGGCCACCCGTATCGACGCCGTTTTCAACGACGCGCAAACCGCCGCCGTCGAAGGTCACGCTGTTCGCGGGGAACAAGGTGCCCGAGAAGTCGGTGCCGAGTGCGGCGTTATCCGCCGCGAGGCTCTGCTTGCCGACCGACAACTTGCCGAGCGTATCGGACTGGATGAACCAGTAGGAGTTCTCGACGTTCAGGCCCCAGCCGCGACCCGGATTGCTGTCCCAGTCCTCGTTCGCGTTGAGCGAAGAGGGACCGTTGGTGTAGATCCATAACGAGTAACCAGCCTTCCAGCCGGGCGAGATCTGTGCAGATCCCGTGAACTTCACGTTCGACGACAAGTCGTTGTGATTGTCGACAACGTAAAGGTTGCTCTCAAGGCCATCGTCGAACCAGTACAGCTGGCTCGAGACCCAGCCGGTGATCGTCAGGCTGACCTTGCGGTTACCCTTGCGCGCCGTCGTAGCTTCGAGTTCAGCGATGCGTTCCTCGAGATCGGCGCAGCAATTGCCCCCGAGATCGGCTGCGAAGGCATTGCCTCCGCCAAGCACGGTAGCGGCTCCAACAGCCGCCGCCAGCAGTCTTGCTTTCATATTATCGTCCCCCATTACTCTAACTTGACCCGTCTAATCTCCTGGTACTCGCGCCACTTGGGGTTGGGCGAACCTGGGGCTAGTTCTTCATCATGAGCCCCTGCAAGTCCAGTACGAACAGCACGATCCGAATCACTTACCCACCGCCGTGTGGCGCACAAACACCACAAATGCGGCGAGCACACACCTGTGGCTGGGTCGCACAACTAACGCTCCGGATGAGACTATTGCGCAAATGAAAAGGGCCGCTATTCAGCGGCCCTTCCCAAATCTCTTGCCTGCGTGGGATCTTAGTAGAAGATCACAGCGCCAGCGAGGAACATGTCGACGTCATCGGCATCGAAGGCAGCACCGTTAGCCAGCACGCCGTCGAGTTCGTGGTGACGCCACTTGGCCCAGAGCGACATGGCGGCAGCGTCGATTTCCTGCACGACGCCGATACCGAAGCGATCAGCGGTCGATCCGACAACCTGGGTTCCAGCGTCTGTAGCATCGAGCTGACCAGCAGTGCCAACCACAAAGGCGTCCTCGTTACGGCCATACTCACCGTAGAAGTGCGTATTGCCGAGAGAATGGAACTTCGTGGTCCAACCGGCCTTCAAGTACCAGCCCGTGATGTCAGGCTGACCAGCGTGGTTGGGAACATCGTCGATGAAGTTCTTGCCGTAGGTGCCGTGAACCCACAGACCCGAAGCGAGGTGCTTGATCATACCGCCAATCTGGAAGTACTGGTTGTCGTTGGTGTTGGCACCCGTGCCCAGAATGTCAGCGTCCGTGCTCTCCGAATACGCCGTGGCGAACGCGAGCTTGAAGCCCGAGAATTCACCCGAGTAGCGCAGAGCGATATCCCAGTAGTCATCCTCACCCCACGATGCGCCGAGCGTGAAGCCAGCGTAGGTCGGGGTATCGTAGCGCACACCGTTCAGACGGCCACCGGCGCAGTCATTGCCGATGCCGACGCCAGCGTGCTCGCACCAGAAGGCGACGTTGAGCCAGCGAGCATCCGTCCGGACGCCGTTAACCGCGACGCCGAGAGCGCCGCCGTCGAAGGTCACGTTGTTCGCGGGGAACAAGGTGCCCGAGAAGTCGGTGCCGAGTGCGGCGTTATCCGCCGCGAGGCTCTGCTTGCCGACCGACAACTTGCCGAGCGTATCGGACTGGATGAACCAGTAGGAGTTCTCGACGTTCAGGCCCCAGCCGCGACCCGGATTGCTGTCCCAGTCCTCGTTCGCGTTGAGCGAAGAGGGACCGTTGGTGTAGATCCATAACGAGTAACCAGCCTTCCAGCCGGGCGAGATCTGTGCAGATCCCGTGAACTTCACGTTCGACGACAAGTCGTTGTGATTGTCGACAACGTAAACGTTGCTCTCAACGCCGTCATCGAACCAGTACAGCTGGCTCGAAACCCAGCCCGTGATCGTCAGGCTAACCTTGCGGTTGCCCTTGCGAGCCGTCGTAGCTTCGAGTTCAGCGATGCGCTCCTCGAGGTCAGCGCAGCAATTGCCGCCGAGATCGGCTGCAAAGGCATTGCCTCCGCCAAGCACGGTAGCAGCTCCCATAGCCGCCGCCAGCAGTCTTGCTTTCATGTTGTAGTCCCCCATCCAAAGTTACCCGTCTAAAGTTCATGCTTCTTGGCCGCGACGTCACTGCGCAGGAGCGATACGGGCAAAACCCGATCACCTGAACGCAGTTACAAACAGCCTTTGTTTACTGAGGTACTGGCCGTGACGCGCTTACCAAGCAGCCTTGATCCGGTGGCCGCTTACGCAGTTACAACAGCCTTGGTCGGTACCGAACTGAAGTGCCTGTAGCTGGCAGCTACCTGACGCGACACTGGTTCAGTCCTGATCTTTGATTGCTGCAAATCTCAACATGGTGCAGCAGATCGGTAGTGAAATGCATGGCCTTGAGAAAGGCGCTTCGCATCGATGGTGCTGTGCTAAACTCTATCTGCCAAACACGCAAGGCTACGAAGCGCTTTTCTACAACTGTGTTGCCTAGATGGCACCCTTCTTCATCTGGTCTGCCACGTACTCGGCCTGACGGATGGCCAGTGCCACGATGGTCAGCGTCGGATTGCATGAGGCGCTGGTCGTGAACTGGCTACCATCGGAAACAAACAGGTTCTTAATGTCGTGAGTCTGGCCCCATTTGTTGACGACACCGTCTTTTGCATTCTCCGACATGCGGTTTGAGCCCATGTTGTGGCTCGCCGGATACGCCGGGAGGTTCCAAACCTCGATCGCGCCCATGGAATCGTAGATCTTACCCATCTGAGCATAAGCGTGGTTGCGCATGTTGGTGTCGTTGGGGTGGTCAGTCTTGCTCACAATCGGAACCGGCAACCCGTACTGATCTTTCTCGGTCTTGTGGAGTTGGATGCTGTTGATCTCCTGGGGGAGGTCCTCGCCGCAGATCCACACGCCCGAGGTCTGATCGTACTTTTCAAGCGCCGCGGAAACCTTGTGACCCCAACCCGTCGGGCCGGGAACAAGGAACGCCGACAGGAAGCCCAGACCCAGGGTCAGCTTTTCGAGTGTGTAGCCGCCCACAAAGCCGCGCTTGTCGTCATGGTGCGATTCGTCACGCACAATCCCCGCCACCTGTGTGCCGCGGTTCTGGAAGACCTTTCCCGGCATGACGGCGTAAACGCCGGCAGTCATATGGCACATATAATTCTTCCCGACCTGGCCGGATGAATTCGCCAAGCCGTCTGGGAATTTGCTCGATGCCGAGTTCAGCAGCAGGCGGGGGCTCTCGATCGAGTTGCCGGCCACGAAAACCGCGCGAGCTTTCTGGCGCTGGTGCTTGCCATCCTTGTCGGCATAGACAACTCCAGTGACCTTGCCCGAATTGTCGTGCTCGATCTGCAGAACCATGCTGTCCGTGCGAATCTCGCAGTTGCCGGTGTCCACCGCCCGCGGCAGCTCAGTATAGAGTGTCGACCACTTCGCGCCGATCTTGCAGCCCTGCATGCAGAAGCCGATCTGCTGGCAGGCGGGGCGGCCATCGCGCTCCACCGAGTTGATCGCCATCGGGCCGGAGAGCATTTTGGAGTAGCCGATGCGGCGGGCGCCTTCGGCCAGAACCTTGAAGTCCGTGCTCCAGGGCAGATGTGGCATGCCGGTAACATCGCCGGTGGTGCCCATCTTGAGTTCGGCCTTGTCGTAATACGGTTTGAGCTCGTCGTAGCTGATCGGCCAATCGAGGATGTTGGCGCCGGGCACGCCGCCCGTGGTCGTCTTCATCTTGAACTCGTGCGGCTGGTAGCGCAGCGAGACGCCGGCCCAGTGCACGGTCGAACCGCCCAGGCCCTTCACGATCCAGGCAGGCAGATTGGGATGGTTGATATGGCCGTGCCAGGTGCCGCCCGAGTAACGCTTGTCGAGCCATGAGATCTTCATGAACATGGCCCACTCGTCGTTCTCGATGTCGTCGAGGCTGAGTGTCTTGCCGGCTTCGAGGACGACGCTCTTGATTCCCTTTTGGGCGAGCTCGTTGGCCATGGTGCCACCGCCCGCGCCGGACCCTACGATGACGACGACGCTGTCGTCGTTCAGGTCGAATGTTGCTGCCATTGTCTGTGTTTCCTTCCCTTAGAGCCAGTCGACCTTTCCAAACGACGGATCGTTGATCCAACCGCCGTGTTCCCACGACGAGCCGTCGTAGCCGAACTTCGGATACAGGGCCTTGTTGTTATAGAGACCGAACAGAAGCCCGCCGCGGACCTTCTGGAACCAGTCGGTCAACTCGATCTGGCGAAGCAGGGCTTCGCGTTCCAACGGGTTCTTCACATCGACATACTTGGACTTGTAGACGGTGTCGGCGCGCTTATCGAGATCGGCGAGACCATCCGACATCAGCTTGGCGACCTTTTCGTCCTTGTCCGCCTCCGTCAGAATGGCATCGACCACGGTCTGGTAGGGCGCGTTGTCGAGCAGCGTCTCATGGGGGTAGATGTCACGCGCTACGCGCAGGAGCATCATCTTCTGGGCGTCGTCGAAGGTTGCGGCGGCGACCGCATAGCGGCTCATGGTGGTGGTGAGCAGACCGGCTGTCAGCGCGACGAAGGCTGTCGTGCCCAACAACTGGCGCCGCGTCGGTGTCGCGAACGCGAATGGCCTTGCGGCGATCGTAGTCAGATCGTGAAGCATGGCGCCATAATCCTCCTCGGTTTTCTGACTTTTGGGTTTGTTGTTCTTGTTGTTGGACAAGGCTGCGCCATGAGGGCACAGCGCCTTCCCGTCTTATAGAGAGCAAGCCATGTGCCAATGCAGCGCTGTTGCGCTGCAAACGCTTTGTGATCCAATGTTCCTTGAATGAAATGACGGCGGCGTTGTCAGGCTAGAAGTCCGCCCACGCATTGTGCTTACCGGTATGCCTCGGCGGGAAGTTGGCCTGGCGTGTGCGCAGTTGCGTTGTTAGCAATCGCAGCACCGTACGCGAGCCCGACGCGTTGCGCGGTTGCGACAATACACGGTGCGATGAGACACTTGTTGCAAGAGTCCACTCGTTTCATGGGGAACTCGCCAACTCTCCACCCTATATCGCCCTCTAAGACTTTTGGACAATGTTGGCGGCATGCATGTGCCCCTGGCCCCATGCTTGCGGCAAAACATATGCGACGTGTGTAGCAGCTGCGAGACGTGAAGAGACACGCGCTGCTCCAATAAAAATCGAAAAATCAGCCAATAACAAAAAGATGCGAAGCTGGCACGACACTTGCCAGTCAGGCAAGCAAAAGTGCCCTCGCAAAACGCAAAACAATGAGGGTGCATCCATTCTCTGAGCGGCAATGAACGAACAAAAAACAAGACCTGGGAGGAAAGACAGATGCACAGCCAAATGCGCATCAGCAGTGCCCGCATCGCGCAGCCGGCGACAGCAGGTTCCGATCTCCACGATTCCTGAATTTGCCGCCTGTACGGCGCGCTCGATCGAGGCGCCGCATCTTTCAGACGCAGTTTTCGCCGATAACGCCCAACAAATGGATCAACGACCATGACAGAAGCTCGCCTGTACTCATCAATGACCGCGCGGCGCAACGACCATCACGCTCACAAGGAGCACAGCCACGTTTCGGACATCGAGCCCGACAAGCCCGTGGCAGCTCCCGTGCACGCCGCGACGCCGCTTTGGAACCTGACGCCTCAGCAGTGGCGCGTCTTCCTGCTTGTCGGCAAAGCAATGTCCAACAAAGCCATCGCGCATGAGCTGCGCGTGGCTGAGTCGACCGTGAAGGCGCACGTCTCGGCCATTTTCAAAATGGCAGGCTGCCGGAATCGCACTGAGGCTGCGCTGCTTTCACAGCGTGTCCGCTATGGCCTGCTGGACGAGGACGACAGCGCGCCGTTGACCTTCGCGGGATTAGCCGGTTCGCACCGCAAGTAAGTGAAGAACACGCGCGGACTGCTCTGCGAATGGAACCGCACGTTCTGTCCGCCTAACGGGCGTTGACCTGCGGCTGGCTGGCCCACGCCTTTTTCCGCCATATCGCAATAGATGCGCGCTCGACAAGGGCGCGCGCGAGGCCGCATTCGGGTCTGCCAGCCGCACGCTGCCCCCTCTTAACTTCACCCGCCCCAACAGCTCACAAGACATAAAAAACGTTGAACTTGGAATGCTGCGCCTCATGTCTCAATCACCAGATCCCGGTCAAATCATCGTCGATCTCGCCTTTGGTTTCATCTTGTCGGGTGCGCTCGCCACTGCCGCCAAGCTGCGTATCGCCGATAAGCTGGAAGCGGGGCCCAAGCCGGTCGGGGAACTGGCCAAAGAGGCGGGTGTCGACGCCCAGTCGCTCAACCGGGTGCTGCGATTGCTTGCCATGTTCAACGTTTTCAAGGAGGACGGCGGCAAGTACGAGCTTACGCCTGCAGCGGATTTGCTGCGCACCCGTCTCCCCCACACGCTGCATCACGCCGCCCTGATGGTCACACAGGGCATTTTCTGGAAGCCCGCCGGTGAATTGGACGAGGTCGTGCGCACGGGCGAAAATGGCATGATCCCGCACTTCGGCGCACCGTTCTTCGATTATCTGGAAAAGAACAAAGAGGCTGGCGCCATCTTCCATCGCGGCATGTCGAGTTTGTCGGATCTGGAAAACGCCCCCATCGCCCAGGCCTACGACTGGAGCGGCGTCAACACCATCATCGATGTCGCGGGCGGTCATGGCGGCTTGCTGATCGAGGCGCTGAAGTGCGCGCCCAAGGCCAAGGGCATCCTTTATGATGTCGCCCATGTGCTGAAGGATGCGCGCGTCAACGAGGAAGCCGGCCGCTGGAGTTGCGTGGAGGGCAATTTCTTCAAGAACGTGCCTCCCGGTGCCGACGTCTACATGCTGAAGCGCATCATCCACGATTGGAAGGATGATGACTGCGTCACGATCCTCTCCAACATTCGCAAGGTCATGAACCCCGGCGCCCGCATCCTTGTATGTGATTGCGTCATTCCTCCTGGCAATGGTCCGCATGGCGGAAAGGTGCTCGACGTGCTGATGATGTCGGCGCTGCCGGGCTTCGAGCGCACTCAGGAAGAGTTTGCCGCGCTGTTTGAGCGCGCAGGGCTCAAGCTTTCGCGCGTCATTCACACGCCGGCACTCCTATCGATTACCGAGGCGGTTGCGAAATAGGGATCAAACCGCCCATATGTACCGGGCAGTTTTGCCCTTGCGCACGGGCGGCGATCCTTCTTCAAATAAACCACTGGCGCGAAGCTGCACAGTAGGCCTCGCGACAGGTGGAACATCAGCGCGACACGCGTAACTCGATTTGTCGGGATGTGGGCCACCAACGCTTTGAAACGAAAGGAAAATTTGTTCAGGTGTAATAAGCGGCGTTTTGGCACGCAGGATGCTTTCATTAAACTGAAAAATTGACTCCGCGTTCAAGGCTCGAGCCGGCCCGCGGCGGCAAAAGAAAAAACGACGTCAAAAGAAAAAATTCAGGGAGGAAGATCATGCAGCCAACCAGAGACCAGAAGGTCTGGATGTATGAAAATATGTTGGTGAGCCGTTTCCTCGAGGAAACGATCGAAAAGATCTACCTCGAGGGGAAAAAGCCGGTCTTCAACATGGCAAACGGCCCCATACCGGGCGAGATGCATCTGTCCAACGGGCAGGAGCCCTGTGCCGTCGGCGTGTGCGCGCACTTGAAGCCCGAGGACGTCGTCACGGGAACGCACCGCCCGCACCATATCGCCGTCGCCAAGGGTGTAGACCTGCGCAAGATGGTGGCGGAAATCTTCGGCAAGAAGACAGGCCTGAGTGGTGGCCGCGGCGGCCATATGCATTTGTTCGACGCCAACGTGAACTTCTGCTGCTCGGGCATCATCGGGCAGGGCATGGGCCCCGCCGTCGGCGCGGCACTGTCGCGCAAGATGCAGAAGAAGCCGGGGGTCGCCGTGACTTACATTGGCGATGGCGCCGTCAACCAGGGTGCATTCCACGAGGCAATGAACCTGGCGGCCGTTTGGAAGCTGCCTTTCATCTGTGTGATCGAAGACAACCAGTGGGGTATCTCTGTGGCCAAATCCGCCTCCACGGCGGTCAAGGACAACTCCATCCGCGCCCAGGCCTACGGCATGCCGGGTTATCTGGTGAAGGGCAACGACCCTTATGAGATTTTCCGCGTGGCTGGCGAGTGCATCGACCGGGCGCGCCGCGGCGAAGGTCCTTCTCTGATCGAGATCGAGACGTCGCGTCTGGCAGGCCATTTCATGGGTGATGCCGAAGGCTACCGCCCCAAGGGAGAGCTCGACTCCTTGCGCGCCCGTGATCCGATCCCCGCCATGAAGGCGCGCCTGATGGCGGAAGACGGCATGACGCAAGAGGAGAATGACGCCATCGTCGCGCGCGCCCGGGCCAAGGTCGATGACGCCATCCAATTCGGCCGTGAGAGCCCGTACGCTCAACCCGAAGAAGCGTTGGAGAAGGTCTTCGCCTGACGTTGTCTGAAACCGCTGGGGAGGCGCGCCAAGCCCGCCGCCTTCCCATGCGGTAGCCCGTCTTGTCCGCGAGCCGATTGCGCGGCGCGCTCGTATAGCTAGAGAAAAAAACAAGTCACTTCCCGGGAGGAGAATGCAATGTCGACCTTGACCTCTACGGCTGCCAAGCCGAAGCAGAATGAACGGCGCGTCACCATTGCGCGTGCCATGGCGGAAGCCGTCGCGCAGGAGATGCGCATCGACCCCAGAGTCTTCGTGATGGGCGAGGATATCGGCCAACTCGGAGGCGTTTATGGCAACACACGCGGCCTCATCGAAGAGTTCGGCGCGGAGCGCGTACGTGATACGCCGATTTCCGAGACGGCCTTCATGGGCGCGGCAGTCGGTGCGGCTTCTGACGGTATGCGGCCGGTCGTGGAGCTGATGTTCGTTGATTTCTTCGGTGTGTGCTTCGATGCCATCTACAATCTGATGGCCAAGAACATCTACTTCTCGGGCGGGGAGGTGAAGGTTCCCGTCGTTCTGATGACCTCCACGGGAGGCGGCTATAGCGACGGGGGCCAGCACTCGCAATGCCTGTACGGCACCTTCGCCCATCTGCCTGGCATGAAGGTCGTCTGTCCTTCGAATGCGTATGATGCCAAAGGGCTCATGGTCACCGCGATCCGCGACGACAGTCCCGTCATTTATATGTATCACAAGAGTCTGCAGGGTATGGGCTGGCTCGGCACCGAGCCCGCTGCGACGGTGCATGTGCCTGAAGAGACCTATTCGATTCCCTTCGGCAAGGCGGCGGTTGTCCGCGAAGGCAGCGATGTCACGATCGTGGGCGTCGCCATGGGCGTACACAACGGCCTCAAAGCCGCCGACAAGCTCGCCGCGCAAGGCATCAGCGCTGAGGTTATCGACCTGCGCACGCTCGTTCCTCTGGATCGCGATACGGTTTTCAATTCGGTCAAGAAGACGGGTCGCCTGATCGTCGTCGACGAAGACTATCAAAGCTTCGGCTTGTCCGGCGAAATCATCGCCACGGTCGCGGAGCGGGATCTTTCGGTGCTCAAGGCCTCGCCGCAGCGCGTCGCCTATCCGGATATTCCGATCCCCTTTGCGCGCCCGATGGAGCAGTTTGCTATGCCGAACCCCGATAAGATCGTTGAAGCGTTCCACGCAATGGAAAGGACTTAAAAATGGTTGCTGTCACGATTCCTACCGACCTTTGGGAAGAAGATACCGAGGCTGTCATCACCACGTGGTTGGTTGGAGATGGTGGAGCGGTCAGCGAAGGACAGCTCATTGCGGAGATCATGGTCGAGAAGGTGCAGCATGAGGTGCGCGCACCTGCATCGGGCACAATCAAAATCACGCAACCCGCCGAAGCTGTCGTTGCCAAGGGAGCCGAGATCGGCACCATCACGTAAAGTTCGCACAGTTTAAAATAGGGCAGTTTCTTACCGATGACGGACACAACAGCACCCGTGGCCCCGGCCGATAAGGTCGTGAAGCTTACCGCCATGCGCGGCATGATCGCGAGCAAGATGCTCGAGAGCCTGTCAACCAGCGCGCAGCTGACGCACTTTGCAGAATGCGACGCCACCGGCCTTGCCGCGATGAAGGCGCGCCTTCTGGACGAGGGGCTGAAAGCGTCCGTCGAGGATCTGATTGTCGAAGCCGTGGTGCAGGCTTTGCGCCTGCACCCGGCCTTGAATGCCACGCTGACCGGCAACGAGATCACGCAACGCTCCGAAATGAACGTCGGCGTTGCCGTTGCGTTGCCGGGCGATCTTCTCGTCGCTCCGGCGATCTTCAATGCGGGCAACATGTCTCTTGCCGACCGCGTCAAGGCCCGCCGCGATCTCGTTGATCGCGCGAAGCTCAACAAGGTCACCGTCAAGGAGATGACGGGCGGAACCTTCACGGTCTCCAATATTGGCCTGACGCGCGTTCGCTTCTTCACGCCCATCTTGCCGGTGCCGCAGATTGCAATTCTCGGCGTCGGCGAGACCTCGATGCGTCCGTGGGTTGTCGACGGCCAGATCGTGCCGCGGCCCATCATGGGCTTGTCGCTCACCTTCGACCATCGCGCCGTCAATGGAGCGCCGGCCGGTGATTTCCTGACCGACCTTTGCAAGATCATCGAAGGCATGGCGTGAAATCGCCCAAGCCGGAACAGCAAGTCTGCACTCATCTAAGTACGCCGGTTTCATTCTCCGATGCGCTTGCCCTCGAGCGTAGTCTGCTCGCGGAGGTTCGCGATGCAGGCGCGGGACAGGCGCGTGCGCTTGTCTGGCGTACGCCGCGTGCGATCATCGTCCCGCGCGGCCTTCCTTCACGCGGCTACTTCGATAAGGCGCGCGCCACGGTCGAGGCGCTGGGCTATCCGGTCTACGAACGCGATACCGGCGGTGATCTCACGCCCCAAGACCCCGGCGTCGTGAACCTGTCCCTGTGCTTCATGCTCGCCGGCGAGGAGGCCTCCATTGCGCATGCCTACGGCCGGCTTACCGCGCCGGTTCTTGCCTTCCTGCGCGAAACCTACGGCATCGAAGGTCATGCCGCCTCGATCCCGGGTGCGTTCTGCGATGGGGCCTACAATATAGCCGTCGACACGTTGAAGCTCGGCGGCACGGCGCAGCGCTGGAAGCTGCTGGGTGGGGAAGGTGCGATGCGCCGGGTCGGTGTGCTCGCCCATGTCGCGCTTATGGCGTCCAACGAGTTGGACGGCGCCATTGGAGCCCTAAATGCCTTTTATGCCGCGAGCGGCACGGAGCGGCGCATCGAGCGTGCCCGCCACGTCACATTGGCCGAACTCATCGGCGGAGACCGGGCGGACGCATCCCACGTGGCGCAAGCATTAAGCGCTTATCTCAATCGCACGTGCGCTGGCTGAGCTGGGAACCGGCTTTCCGCTACGAAGCAAGATGAGCAAAGACCAAGAACCTGTGGGAGGTTTCGCCAAAAACCGGAACGGCTGCAAGCGTCAATCTTGATTGTTGGGCGACGTAATGGCGTAGCGGCGGATCTTGCGGTGGAGCGTGGCGCGCGAAATACCGAGTTGGCTGGCGGCCTCGGTCACATTCCAGCGGTTGGCGCGCAGTACCTCCACGATCCGACGGCGCTCGGCGGCTTCGTTGGATTCATGCAGCGTTGCGCCAAGCGGTGTGGGCATGGATAAAGCCGGTTCGCGGCGCTCCTCCACCTGTATGCTCTGGTATCCTGCGCGGAGAGCATCGCTGGCGCAGGCCGGCTGGCTGGCGCGCGAGAAGTCCAGGATTTGATCGGGCAGATCTTCGACCTCGATCTTCTTGCCGGCATGCAGGGACGTGACGAAGCGCAGAACATTGCGCAACTCGCGGATATTGCCGGGCCAGGGATAGCGGCAGAACAAATCCATCACGGCGGCGGAGAAAGAGACGCTGCCTGCATCGGAGCCCATCTCATCGCGCACGATGCTGGCGATAAGCTCGGGGAGGTCACTGCGATCCTTCAGGCTTGGCAGCACGATCTGCGCACCACGGATACGGTAGTAGAGATCCTTGCGGAACTGCCCCTTGCCGATGAGGTCGGGAAGGTTGCGGTGCGTGGCGCACACGATCTTCATGTCGACGGGGATGGTCTCGGCGCTGCCAAGCGGCGTGACCGTGCGCTCTTCCAGAACACGAAGCAGATGCGCCTGCAGGTCGAGCGGCATGTCGCCGATTTCATCAAGGAACAAGGTTCCGCCGTGGCTGGCCAGGATTTTGCCCGTGCGGCCCCCCTTGGCGGCGCCGGTGAACGTGCCCGGCGCGTATCCAAAGAGTTCGCTCGCCAGCAGCGTGGCGGGAATTGCAGCACAGTTGACGGCGACATAGGGCTTGTCCGCGCGCTTGCTCTCGGCGTGCAGGGCGCGTGCCAGCGTATCCTTGCCGACGCCCGTCTCGCCGAGGATCAGCAGCGGGATGTCCTTGTCGATGATCTTGCGGCAGAGATTGACGTTCTGGATCATGAGCGGATCAGCGCCGGCCACAATATCGAGCGCGCGTGCCGGAGCGTGTTGAGTCCTGGGCTTCTTCTCATCCATCAGCGTCGCAGAACGCGCAAGCGTCGAAACTGGCTTCTTTTTTGGCAGGAACGCGGTGACGAACGTACTGGAGCCATTGGGGCCAGCCAGGCGCACGCTGTGTTTGCTGAGCGGGCGCAGATCACTGAACGAAACGTTCCAGATGTCGTGGACATAACGGCCGCCGATGTCGGTCAGGTCGGGGGCACTCAGATGTGACAATGCTTCCTGCGTGGCGCCCAAAATGCACCCGCTCTCGTCCGTTGCGATGAGTGCTTTCGCCGACATGGGCATCGGATCCGCTTCCGCGGAGATTGCGATGATACAATCATCGCGATGCCATTTCCGGAACAGCATCATCGAAATCTGCGAGGCGGCTTCGCGGGCGAAATACTGCGCAAACTTGCCTTCGCCCAATCCCGGAACCGCGCGACCAGAAATGTCGAAAGCGGCAATGACCTGGCCGTCTGGTGAAAATATCGGCGCGGCAGAACAGGTGAAGGTCGCGAAATTCTCATTGAAGTGCGCGCGACCGAAAACCGTGATGGGCTGGCGGGACACAAGACATGTGCCGATCCCGTTGGTGCCGACGCGCTGCTCCGACCAAAAAGAGCCAGTTTCCAGCCCCGCGCGAGATACTTCCAGGCTGCCCGGGGAGTCGGCGAAGCTGTTGACGACGATTCCGTCGGCATTGCTTAGCAGGATTACATGATCGGCATCGGCAGCTATGCGGCGCACGCTATCCACCACAGGCGATGCTTGGAGGAGGATGTCCTCCATTCCTTCGCGCAGATCGCGTATGATCGAGCTTGTCACGCGCTCAATAGGACGGCGTTGGGCGCGATCGAGGCCATATTCGGAAATGCAGCGACGCCAAGACGCGCGCACGATATCGCCGTCAAGGCTGCGCGGCACACCCCACGCCGCACTCGATTCACCTGCACCATCGCGCATTTTTGAAAGCTCTGGAAATAAGTCTTAAGTGCGGGACTGTGCCAGCATGCCACATCGTTGACAAGCGAATGATGAGACGAACGTTGAATTTAATGACTGGTCGTCCAAGCACAGGTCTCAGCGCATAGGCGCACCTGCACAGCGCAGACGCAATATATCGTTGCGGTGCAACGCAACATCGTCTGCAGTAGGTTGCTTTCAACGTGGCGGGTCAGACAGGTGCGCCTGGATAAAGTTGTAATGCACCGTCCCCGGCGTCCAGAACAGCGGCCATCCGAGCGCCGGTTTCAGGCATGATCTGGCCTGCAAAGAAGCGCGCTACAGCGATCTTCTCTTTCAAGAATTGCGTGTTGCCTTCTGCGGCCGCGATCTGGCGGGCCGCAATGAGCGCGCTCTTGGCGAGGAGCGTGCCCGCGATGGTTATCGCAAAGACATGCAGCAGGTTGACCGCGGCTGCAGCGGCCGCGATCGGGTTCTGCCGGCTGTGATCCAACAACCAGCGCCCGGCGGTCACCATCGTCTTGGTCGCGCGCGACACCGACGCATGGATGCTCTCAAAAAGCGGATCATTGAGTGCGGCGGCGGCAAGGTCGGCTTCGATCGCCTTCAGCTCGCTCAGAACGGCGAGCGCGGCAGCGCCATTGTCACGCTGCATCTTTCGGCCGATCAGGTCGTTGGCCTGAATGCCGGTGGTGCCTTCGTAGATCGTCGTAATCCGCGCGTCCCGAAAATGCTGGGCTGCCCCGGTTTCCTCGACATAGCCCATGCCGCCGTGAACCTGCACGGCCAGCGAAGAGATCTCGCAGGCGCTCTCCGTGCACCAGGCTTTCACGATGGGAATGAGGAAATCGAGGCGGGCCTGCTGGGCGGTGCGTTCCGCCTTGTCGGGCGCTGCACTCGCATAGTCCAGTGCGCTTGCGGCCCAGTAGGCTAGACAACGCATGGCCTCGGTGCGTGCGCGCATGCTCATCAACATGCGATGGACGTCGGGATGCCAGGCAATCGGTTTGGCGCCAGGCGTGCGGTCTCCCACGATGCGGCCTTGGATGCGCTCGTTCGCGTAGGCGCGCGCGTGCTGATAGGCGCGTTCGGCGATACCAAGCCCTTGGATGCCGACGCTGAGACGCGCCTGGTTCATCATCACAAACATGTATTCGAGGCCACGGTTCTCCTCGCCTACCAGAAAGCCAACCGCGCCGCCGTGATCGCCGTACGACATCACAGCCGTCGGGCTGGCATGAATGCCAAGCTTATGCTCGAGCGAGACGCAGCGCAGATCGTTGGCCTCGCCTGGGGCGCCGTTCGCGTCGGGAAGGAACTTCGGCACGACGAACAGCGAGATACCTTTGACGCCGTCCGGCGCATCGGGCAGGCGTGCGAGCACGAGGTGTACGATATTCTCGGTCAGGTCGTGATCGCCGTACGTGATGAAGATCTTCTGGCCGGTGATCCGGTAATGCCCGTCCGCGCGCTCGGCCTTGGTGCGTACCGCCGCCAGGTCTGAGCCGGCCTGCGGTTCGGTCAGGTTCATGGTTCCGGTCCACTGTCCACTGACCATCTTGGGCAGATACGTCGCCTTGATGTCGTCCGAGCCGTTCAGAAGGATCGCTTCAATCGCGCCTTGCGTGAGAAGCGGACAAAG
Organism: uncultured Hyphomicrobium sp.; assembly: GCA_964587445.1. Lineage (GTDB taxonomy): Bacteria > Pseudomonadota > Alphaproteobacteria > Rhizobiales > Hyphomicrobiaceae > Hyphomicrobium_B. Next base: position 2,809 of record CAZPLQ010000002.1, on the reverse strand, counting down.
CGCGAAAGCCATGTTGGATGAGTTCAGCATTTCCTGGATCGTGCCGCCCACCATCCACGGCAAACCCATTCCGCCCCATTGATGCTCAAAGACCACGCCGTTCCACCCGCCGGAGGTGAATTGCGCGTAGGCTTCTTTCCAACCCGGCGCGGTGGCAACGCCGTTTTGCGTGCGCCGTGCTCCCGCTTTGTCGCCCGTGCGGTTCAGGGGCGCGAGCACCTCGCTGGTGAAGACCGCGGCCTGCTCCAGAACGGCTGCGATCGTGTCTGGTGTCGCATCCTCAAAACCAGCCAATCCGCTGATGCGGTGTGCGCCGCAGATTTCATTCAGTACGAACAGCATGTCGTCGAGGGGAGGTTGGTACGTCATGAGCATCGTTCCTGAGGCTTGGATGTTAGAAACCCATAAAGCTGTCAGAACTCCATCGCAAGGCGGCCCGCCTTTTGATGGAGGGCCGTCACGTTGCATCATGGACAAAGATAGAAGGCAGCGCCCTCAGGTGCCGCGTGTGGAGCCAAGCTCTGCGCCTTTGTTCGGCAGCGCGCCCTTTGCCGAGGTCTTTGCGGCCGGAGACTTGGGCCCTTTGAAGTAGTCGGCCATGGCTTCGACGAACAACGGATCCAACCCATCGCCGCCACCGTCGAGGAGCGCCTTGAGTTGGTTGCGCATGCGCGGATCCCAGGACATTTGGATGTGCTTGCCGATGCCGTCCAGCGCTTCGCCTTTCGGGTAGATTGCAAAGTAGGCTGTGATTTGATTGGCCATGTGCACGAGATCGCGATTGTCCATGTCCAGGCGTAACTCCAGAATTTTGAAAGATGTCAGGGGTTGAAGACCACGGCCTCGTCGCGGCCGAGGGCGGCCAGATAGAGCCCAGAGGCGCGCGCAAGATCAAGCGCAAGCGCGGTTGGGGCGGAGACGGTAACAAGTGCGCCGATGCCGGCCAGGACGCACTTCTGCACAAGCTCGAAACTGCAGCGGCTCGTCATCAGCACGAAGCCGCAGCGCGTATCGGTGTGCGCGAGCGCAAGCGCGCCGATGAGCTTGTCGAGCGCGTTGTGACGGCCCACGTCCTCGCGTACAACCAGCACCTCGCCTTCCGGCGACACCCAGGCCGCCGCATGGACCGAACGGTTGACGAGGTTCATGGGCTGAAGGCCGGGTAAGGCCTGCGCGGCCTTCAAGACGGCAGCAGGAGAGGGCGCATAAGGGTTTTCGAGATGCGGCAAGGGCTTCAAGGCCGCGGCGATATCCTCAACACCGCATAGCCCGCAGCCTGTGCGCCCTTCGATGGAGCGCCGGCTGACACGCGCGGGATCGAGTGCGGCAGCATCAATGGCAACGTCGGCGGTGATGCCGTTCTCCACCGGCATGGCCAGCACGCCGCGGATGTCCCCGGCGTCTTTCACGATCCCTTCCGACAGCATGATGCCGACAGCGAAGTCGCGGATGTCCGCGGGCGTCGCCATCATGACTGTGAAGCTTTCCGAGTTGATCTGCACCGCAACCGGCACTTCCTCGGGCAGGGCCCACGTCATTGCGCGCACATTGCCGTCTGCCTCATGGGCGATGCCTTTGGCGATACGCGAGCACGTTTTGACGATGCGCGTTTCGCTTTCGGCCGGTTTGCCCATGAGGTTCATCACGTACGACTCTGCATTGAGCTACTCGGCCGGTTCCATGGTTTGCTCGGTGCCAATGCGCCGGTTCGTGGTGTTACGCGATAGGTGATCCTCCTGCCAATCGGACTGATGGTTGGTTAGTCTCACCTGCACCGCGGTTACCTTGTACTCTGGGCAGTTGGTGGCCCAGTCCGAGTTATCGGTGGTGATGACGTTGGCGCCCGTCAACGGATGATGGAACGTAGTATAGACGACACCTTGCGGCATGCGATCGGAGATCTTGGCCCGCAGCGTGGTGGCGCCCGCGCGGCTCGCCAGCGAGACCATCTGGCCGTCGCTGATGCCGCGCACCTCCGCGTCGTGCGGATGGATTTCCAGCACATCCTCAGGGTGCCAGGCCACGTTCGCCGTGCGCCGCGTCTGTGCGCCGACGTTGTACTGCGCCAGGATGCGGCCCGTGGTAAGCACCAGCGGGAAGTTGCGGTTGGTGCGCTCGTCCGTCGGCACGAAGTTCGTCAGCATGAAGCGGCCCTTGCCGCGGGTGAACTCCTCGACGTGCATGATGGGCATGCCATCGGGCGTCGCATCGTCCACCGGCCACTGCAGCGAGCCCTTCTCGTCGAGCTTTTCGAACGACACGCCCTGGAAGGTCGGCGTCATGCGCGCGATCTCGTCCATGATCCCGGCGGCGTTCTTGTACTGCATCGGATAGCCCATCTCGGTGGCGATCCGGCACACAACTTCCCATTCCGGCATGCCCTGCTTTTCGCGCATGACAGGACGCACGCGATTGATGCGGCGCTCCGCGTTCGTAAAGGTGCCGTCCTTTTCGAGGAAGGACGTCCCCGGCAGGAAGACGTGGGCGAAAGCCGCCGTCTCGTTGAGGAAGAGATCCTGAACGACGACGATGTCCATCGCAGAAAGCGCGCGCTCGACATGGTGCGTATTGGGATCGGATTGGGCGATGTCCTCACCCTGGATGAACATACCCCGGAACGAGCCGTCGATTGCCGCATCGAACATATTGGGAAGGCGCAGGCCCGGTTCAGGATCGAGCGTGACCCCCCACTCCTTCTCGAAACTGCCGCGTATCTCCTTGTTGGAGACGTGCCGATAGCCGGGGAACTCATGGGGGAACGAGCCCATGTCGCACGAGCCCTGCACGTTGTTCTGGCCGCGCAGCGGAT